>NZ_PZJX01000001.1 GCF_003034915.1 Mesorhizobium helmanticense
GACCTTCACCGCGTCGGCGAGGATGTTGACGCCGCGCAGCATGCGCTCACGGGCATCGCGGGAGAATTTTACGTCTTTGGCAGCCATGTTTAGCTCCTGGCAGGGGCTTGGATTAAGCCCGAAGATTCAAGTTGAACGTGAGGCCGATATTCAGCCGATGATGCCCATGATGTCGGATTCCTTCATGATCAGAAGGTCTTCGCCATTGAGCTTGACTTCGGTGCCCGACCACTTGCCGAACAGGATGCGGTCGCCGGCCTTGACGTCCAGGGGGACGAGCTTGCCGGCTTCGTCGCGGGCGCCGGAGCCGACGGCGATGATCTCGCCTTCCTGCGGCTTCTCCTTCGCCGTATCGGGGATGATGATCCCGCCGGCGGTCTTGGATTCGGATTCGACCCGGCGTACGACCACGCGGTCATGAAGCGGGCGGAACTTCGACTTTGCCATTTTTTCTTCCTCGAATGAGACTGGTGAGAACAGTTCCTCCATCCGGCGATGCCGGATATGAGTTAGCACTCACCAAAGGCGAGTGCTAACGTGGCGCTGAAATAGGCGTTTGGCTTTCGAGAGTCAAGGCGCGCGGAAGGCGGCAATCGCGCGAAATTTTTCTCTAGCTTCCGGGCGATTTGGAAAACCCGGGTTACCGCTCGGGCCCCTGTTCGAATGCCGTCCTGTCAATCGGAAGTTAGTGTCCGAGGCGCAAGCCGATCTCCCGAGTTTCGAAATCAAGCAGCAGGCTGTTCTTCTCGAAATATCGGATACCGACAATGTTATGCTCAAGCCCGGGAACGATCTCTACCTCAGGATTGTACATAGTCGTGAAATTCCAATCCTCCTGGCCGTCAGTTCTTACCAATACCTTCGTGCCGGTGTTCAATGACGTGCGCGGCTTGGAGGCACCGGTAGGGAGCATGATCGTTGAATTTCCAGTGTCGTAAAGCGTTGGCCGACACGTGGGCTCAAATCCCCATGAGATACAGGAGTCGATAGTGGGAAAATTGTATCGCGAACTGGCATGTTTCCATCTTTGAACCCGGAAGTCATTTTTCACGTCTTTCGGCACGCCGATGTGGAGCGCCTCAACTTGCGGACAATTGCCGCCCTCGTTCGTACAGACCTTCCACTTGGTGCCAATCGGAGAGAGATAATAGCCCCTGTGCAGGCCAGGTCCAACGCTTACGTACGCCATCGGGGACTTGATCATCCGGTCTGGTCCGCCTCCACCAACAGGAGAGATACCGAAGATGCCCTTGGGCCAAAGCGGGCCACCAACGATTTCTCCTGTACTCCGCCTGACTTTTTTGTAGCGGATGAGGAATGGGATTGAGGTGATGGTGGAGACTGCGGAGTCCGGCGAGCCAAAAGTCACGCGAGCATAGGCGACGTTGCCGTACTCATCGTACGTTCCATAATTCATGACCGCTTCTTCTGTGGTCACCATTATCCCGTCTATCTGCTGATCCTGCGTAATCTTTATTCCCGTGTCTGAACAGGTCTCGGCGGGCAACACCGATTTGCAATCGATCGTCATTCCGCTTGATCCGGTATCGAGCAGCAGCGGTTGGTTGACTGTCCGATTGCCCAAAGAAAGAATTTTCACATAGAGCATGCGAATATTCTTGGGCTTTCCCGGGTACTCCAGTTTTATCAAGGGCACCTTAGTCGGAAGCTCCTCGGCGCCGACTGAGGCAGGTAAAAAGCACCACTGGACTGCAAAAACTCGCAGCAATGTCGCCCCAAAACTCTTCATTTCCCCGCCCGTGTTACTGGCCAACGCAGTTCCAACAAGCCGGAAATACGCGGTCACCATGATCTTGGCAATTGGATCGGCTCACCCGATGAAGCTGACTTCAAGATGTCCGGGTCATGCGAACGTGCCTATGCTCTTCTCTCCAGCGCTTCAGCCAAGCACCAGAAGCGGGCACCGTTCCGCCAGCGGATAGGAACCGCTCGGCACGATGCGCACGTCGTCGAACCAGACATTTGCCTCATCGACCAGCATGGCCAGCTTTGCGAAACTGTAGCTCGTGTCGGAGCCAGCGTAGACGTCGATTGTGTTGATCGACGCGATGCTCCATCCCGTCCGTGCGGCAAGTGCCTCGCGATCGGGGAACAGGCGGTCGAACGTGTCACGGATCGTCCGTACCTCGATTGCGCAGTCGCAGCCGCCGGTCGTGCACGCCATCGCGATCCGCCATTTGAGCGCGTGGAAATTCTCGATGTCGCCAGCCAGGACCTGGGCTTCGATGCCCGGCAAGTCCTCGGTCGTTTCCGGGCTGGCGAAAACGCGGATCGCTGCGCGCCTGCCGGGCTTCAGCACCCTTGCGATTTCGCCAAGCAGCGTATCGCGGGCCATCTTCGAATCGACGGCCGACAGGCAGCCGTCGCCGATGACCGCATCGGCACTTGCACCGCCAACGGGCAGGTCCAGCCAATTGCCGGCCACCGCCCTGCGCGAGGCATCGTCGCCGGCCCATACGCCGGAAATCATGGCCGCCGACTGATCGACCGCCAGCATCGATCTGCCCAGCACGGCCAGTTCGGGCGTCACTCCCAGGAGGAGAACGTCGGCGTCGGCCAGATCAAGCTCGCGCTCGAATATTGCAACCGTTTCCGGGGTCGGCCGAAGCGGCGCGTCCAGAAGCATCCAATGACGATGATAATTGTCCCAATGATTTGTCATTCAAATCGATTGCAAACCGAGAATTCTGGCTTTGGTATTAGCCATCGCTTAATGGAAATCGGTAGGCAAGCGAAAAGGGCGGCTGTGGCGCGTATCGTCGTGATAACTCATGAACATGACAGGTTCCAGAGCAGTCGTGACATCCTGCTGCGCAGGGACAGTCCGTACTTGCTTTTCGATGTTCTTGCGGAACTGAAAAGACGCGGCCACACGGTGCGGATCGAGCAAGGTCTGTCGAAGACATCCAGCGCCGACATTGCCGTTCTGCATGTCGATGCGACGATAACGCCCGCGGACTATCTCGACTATGCCCGGAGTTTTCCATTCTGCCTCAATGTCGCGACAGCCGACATATCCAAGCGACGGGTCAGCGGAGCGCTGGTGAACGAGGGAGACGCCTGGCAAGGCCCGGTCATCGTCAAAAGCAATCTCAACAATCAGGGCATTCCCGAGAGGCTTCTCAATCGGCGAGCGCAGCGCGCAAGCAAGCCGCTACCTTTTCCGGAGGTGCCGACACTGCAGCCTTATGAGGTCTATGATTCCCTAGGCGATGTTCCCGATGGTGTCTTCGAGCGCGACGATCTGGTCGTGGACAGGTTCATTCCGGAAAAGGAGCCTGATGGTTTTGCGGCGCGGTTCTGGGTGTTTTGCGGAGCGAGCGAACGCTGCACCCGCTACGTCTCGCCGAACGCCCTGGTCAAGGCGTCCGAAACGATCCGCCGCGAGCCGGTGCCTATTCCCGAGGAAATGCGTGCGCTGCGACATGAGCTTGGCTTCGACTACGGCAAGTTCGATTTCGTCATGCATGAGGGCAGGGCCGTGCTGCTGGACGCCAACACGACCCCTGGCCGTCCCAAAAACCTCGTGAAGATGTTCGCGGCCGGCGCCGCTCATCTGGCCGATGGTTTCGAGGGGCTGATCCGGCAATTAAGATAATCGTCCACATCGCGATGCTCTGGCCTCGCCTCCAGATACTTGACTAAGTCAAATAATTGATTGATCCTGTACGGACAGGAGAATCCCATGACGATTCATCATCACTCCGGCAACGAACGGATCGACGCGGTGCGGGCCTTCAACCGTTTCTACACCCGCCAGATCGGGCTGCTCGACGAAGGGTGGCTGAAAAGCGCTTTCTCGCTGACCGAGGCACGGGTGCTTTATGAGCTGGCGCATCGCGATGGCCTGACCGCCACCGATCTTGCGCGCGATCTCGGCCTCGATCCCGGCTATCTCAGCCGGCTGCTGAAGAAGTTCGAGGAACGCGGCCTGGTCGAGCGCGCCGCGATAGAAGCCGATGCGCGGCGTTCGTCGATCGCGTTGACGCCGGCCGGGCGGCGGGCCTTCGCGCCGCTGAACCGGGATTCGCACGATCAGGTCGCGGCCTTGCTCGACCGGTTGGCGGCATCGGACCAGGACAGGCTGGTCAAGGCAATGCAGACGGTGCAGCGCCTGCTGGGCGGCGACGGTGCCGAGCCGAAGGTGCCCTATCTGCTGCGGCCCCTGCAGGTCGGTGATGTCGGCTGGATCGTTCGTCGCCAGGGTCTCATTTACGCACAGGATTATGGCTGGGACGAAACCTATGAGGCGCTGGTCGCCGAAATCCTCGGCGCTTTCGTGAAATCCTTCGATCCGAAATGGGAGCGCAGCTGGATCGCCGAACGGGAAGGCGAGGTGGTCGGCTCGGTCTTTCTCGTGCGCAAGTCGGATGAGGTGGCGAAGCTGCGCCTGCTCTATGTCGAACCTTCGGCGCGCGGCCTCGGCATCGGCAAGCGGCTGGTCGAGGAATGCATCGGCTTTGCCCGCGCGAAAGGCTACAGAACGCTGACTTTGTGGACCAACGACATTCTCGTCTCGGCGCGCCGCATCTATGAGGCGGCGGGCTTCAAGCTTGCCGAGGAGGAACGCCACCATTCCTTCGGCAAGGATCTGGTCGGCCAGAACTGGAACCTGGAGCTGTAGCGCCCGCACGCCTCTTTGCCAGTCGGTTGATCGAAGCCGCACATCGCGCAGTCGCGACGGCCATACATTGCGAAACCAGGGATGCGGATCCCTGCAAAGGACGATCGGAAACCCTTGTCCCGCAATGTGCGCCAAGCGGCGGCCGTATGCCGTCATGAGAGGTTCGCACGGCTGTCATGCAGGTTTGTCGGCTTCTGGCGCAATACGGCGTCTTGAATGATGAGCACGCTTATTATATATACCGCTCATGGTTTCCGACGGCATCGACAGATTGGGCTTTTTGATCCACGACGTGCAGCGCTTGATGCGCAAGCGCTTCGAGGCGCGCGCCAGCGGGCTTGGCCTTTCCTCGGCGCAATGGCGGCTGATGGTGCGCGTTGCCAAGGAAGAGGGCATCACCCAGGCGCGGCTTGCCGAGCTTCTCGAAATCGAGCCGATCAGCGTGTCGCGTCTTGTCGACCGCATGGAAGAGGGCGGCTGGATCGAGCGCCGTTCCGACGCCTCCGACCGCCGCGTCCGCATGATCTTCCCAACCGCCAAGGCGAGCGAAGCCTATGCCGAGGTCAAGAGCCTCGCTGGCGAGGTCTATGAGGTATCGCTGACCGGCGTTTCGCCGGAAGATCGCCGCGTCCTGGTCAAGGCGTTGGAGGTGATGGTCGAGAACCTGACGGACGCCGAGGCGTCTTGCGTAAAAGTCAAGAGTGCGGAAGGCGCGGCAGCATGAACGCGGTAGCCAAGATAGACGAGAATGTGGCCGAGTTGGAGATGGAAGCTCCCGCACAGCCGGAGGCAACCCCCGTGGCGGTCTCTTCACCGGTAGCACCGGCACCGGTGGCGCCGAAGAAGAAGCGCCGCCTTGGCCGTTTCCTGCTGATGGTCGCGCTGCCTGCAGCGCTTGTCATCGGTGGTGCTTACGTCTGGGTGACCGGCGGCCGCTACCAGGAGACTGAGAACGCCAATCTCCAGCAGGCCAAGGTGTCGATCGCGTCGGATACGGCGGGCCGCATCGTCCAGGTCGATATCGCCGACAACCAGTCTGTCAATCGGGGCGATGTGCTGTTCGCCATCGATCCCGAGCCCTATCGGATTGCGCTCGCCCAGGCCGACGCGGCGGTGGCCGGTGCGCGCCTCAATGTCGAGCAACTGCGCGCGGCCTATAGCCAGGCGACGTCGCAGGAGAAATCCGACGCCAGCGAAGTCGGCTATGCGCAGTCGCAGTACGACCGCGCCGCTGACCTCTCCCGCAAGGGCATCAACGCCAAGTCTTCGCTGGATGAGGCCAGGAACGATCTCGACAAGGCCAAGCAGCAACTGGCTGTCGCCCAGCAGGGCATCGTCAGCGCCAAGGCTGCACTTGGCGGCAATCCCGATATCGAGACCGACAAGCATCCGACCGTGATGGCGGCACTCGCCGCGCGCGACAAGGCTGCCTACGATCTGGCGCAGACCACGGTCAAGGCGCCTGCCGACGGCGTCATCAGCCAGGCCTCGTCGTTCAAGGTCGGCCAGTATGTCGGCTCGGGCACGCCGCTGTTTTCGCTGGTCGAAACCGGCGACACCTGGATCGACGCCAATTTCAAGGAAACCCAGCTCACCCACATGAAGCCCGGCCAGAAGGCCGAGATCGTGGTTGACACCTATCCGGGCCGGACTTTCGAAGCCACGGTCAAGGCGATCGGCGCCGGCACGGGCGCCGAGTTCTCGCTGCTGCCCGCCCAGAACGCCACCGGCAACTGGGTCAAGGTCACCCAGCGCATCCCGGTGCGCCTGGAACTGACGGATGCCGATGCCAAGATGGCGCTGCGCACCGGCATGAGCGCGGCCGTAACCGTGGATACCGGCGTTGCGCGCGGCTTTCCCAAGATCTTCGGCCACGCCACGGCGGGCGAGCGCTAAACAGAATTACTCGCCATTTTGGCGAACTGAATGACAGGATTGGTCCGATGGGAGGTTGGCGAAGGGTTGAGGGTAACCGGGCCGCGTTGCGGCTTGGCCAAACCCCGGACAACCCGACGCTGGCCTTTTCGGTCCTCAGGTTTCCGGGCGGCGGGCATCCGCTCAATCGAGACGCTCGGTCGATGTAACCCCCACATCGATACGTCGCGTCCCACCGCGATGAGGGTCTCTCCACACGGAAGGCCTCGCCGTCCGGAAACCTAGCGCATCGGCCCGAAAATCGGAATCGATCTTCGGAAAGCACGATGCGCGAACTCAAAGTACGAGAGCGTACTTTGTGCGTCCAAATGGACGCACGTCGCTCTTGTGTACACGTTTTTGTCACCTGTCGGAAGTTCCGCATCATGAGCACGCCAGAATCCTTTCGCGAAGTACCACATCGCGGCCTGATCACCGTTGCGCTCATGCTGGCGACGATCATGCAGGCGCTCGACACCACGATCGCCAACGTCGCGCTGCCGACCATGACCGGCGATCTTGGCGCCTCTCCCGACAACATCAACTGGGTGCTGACCTCCTACATCGTTGCCGCCGCCATCATGACGCCGGTGACCGGCTGGCTGGCGGACCGCTTCGGCCGCAAGGAACTGTTCCTCACGTCGGTGGTCGGCTTCACCATCTTCTCGATGCTGTGCGGCATCGCCTGGAGCCTGGAGACCATGGTCTTCTTCCGGCTCATGCAAGGCGTCTTCGGCGCGGCCATCGTGCCGCTGTCGCAGACCTTCCTGCTCGACATCAACCCGAAGGAGCGTCATGGCCAGGCCATGGCCATCTGGGGCGCCGGCATCATGCTGGGGCCGATCCTGGGCCCGACGCTCGGTGGCTGGCTGACCGAGAATTTCAACTGGCGCTGGGTGTTCTTCATCAACTTGCCGGTCGGCATCCTCGCCTTCCTTGGCATGGCCGCCTACTTGCCGGCCGTTGCAAGGCGGATACGCAGCTTCGATTTCTTCGGCTTCGCCATGATATCGCTCGGCGTCGGCGCGCTGCAGCTGATGCTGGATCGCGGCGGCGAGGTCGACTGGTTTTCCTCGGTCGAGATCTGGATCGAGCTCGGTCTTTCGCTAACCGGCTTCTGGGTGTTCATCATTCACACGATGACGGCTGAACATCCCTTCATCGATCCCAAGATATTCCTCGACCGCAATTTCGTGACCGGGCTGGCGTTCATCTTCGTCATGGGCGTGCTCATCCTGGCGAGCATGTCGCTGCTGCCACCAATGCTGGCGACCATCTTCGGCTACCCGACCATGACCATCGGTGTCGTCATAGGTCCTCGCGGCATCGGCACGATGGTTGCGATGCTTGTCGTCGGGCGGCTCATGAGCAAGGTCGATGCCAGGATCCTCGTCGTCATCGGCTTCCTGCTCACCGCGCAGTCGCTCTACACCATGGCCAGCTTCACGCCGCAGATGGACAACTGGCTGATCCTCTCCTCCGGCGTCATCCAGGGCCTGGGAATGGGCATGGTGTTCGTGCCGCTGTCGACCGTGGCTTTCGCCACGCTCGACGCGCGCTTCCGCACCGATGCCACGGCGCTATTCAGCCTGGTGCGCAATCTTGGCTCGTCGATCGGCGTGTCGGTGGTGACGGTTCTCCTGGTGCGCAACACGCAGGTCAATCACAGTGAGCTTTCGACCTTCATCAACCCGTTCAACCCGAACCTATGGGCAGTCTCGCCAGCGGCGGCAGGGGGCGATCCGACGGCGCTTTCCCAAGTGGACAGAATGGTCAATATCCAAGCGATGATGATCTCTTACGTCAACGACTTCAAGCTGCTGATGATGATGACGCTGTTTGCCGTTCCGTTTGTTTTCCTGCTGCGCAAGCCAAAGGCTGGTCCGGCCGCCGGTGGCGCACCCGCCGCGCATATGGATTGATGTCTGGCGCCGGCTGGACATACCGGTCGCGCCTTCGACGCCGGCAGGATTGACGATCTTCCATGGCAAGCCGGCGTCAGGTGTCATGACTTCGAGTAAGTTGGTTCACCTGCCATTAGTACATCCTGACCAATATGCAGTTGCTTTTCGTGGCGAGCGAACCGTCGCCAAACCGGAGGAGCGCTGTTTGGCCACGAAATCATCTAGGCAAGTTTCCGAGGCGCCGGAGTCAGCCAATCTTGCCGCGCTGGCAAAGCTGGCGACCGCTTCGTACGAAACCCTCGAGCGCGATCTCAGGGCCACGATCGCGACGCTGGAAGGACAGGCGCTGCGATTTGAGACGGCGGTCGACAACATCTCGCAAGGAATCTGCTTTTTCGACGCCGATGAACGGCTGATCCTGTGCAACCGCCGCTATGCGGAAATCTACCGTATAGCGCCCGAGCAACTGCGGCCGGGTCTGATGTTGGCCGACATAGTCGAGCTCCGCGTCGCCGCCGGGACATCCGCGATGGCCGCGGACGGCTATCTTGCTTTGGCCCGATCGGTCAATTCGGCCAACCATTCAAGGGTCTGGAGCAACGAGCTCACCGACGGTCGGACAATTCAGATCTGTCATCAGCCCATGGCCGACGGCAGCTGGGTAGCCACGCATGAGGATATCACGGAACTTATTGCCAACCGCCAGATCGTCGACGAGCGCATCTCGCTGCAAACGCTGATCGACTGGGTGCCGGATTATCTCTGGGTCAAGGACACGCAAAGCCGCTTCGTCGTGGTCAACAGGGCTCTTGCAGCCGATAGCGGCCGCGAAAAGACCAGCGACATGATCGGCTTGACCGATTTCGATCTCCATGCCCCGGAACTTGCGCGGACGTTTCATGCCGTCGAGCAGAACGTCCTGCGCAGCGGACGGCCGATGGTCGATGAGGAAGAGTTCGTCGTCGACGCGTCGGGCTCCGGCAAATGGCTTTCGTCGACGAAGGTGCCGTTGCGCAATGCCCAAAATGAGATCTTCGGTCTTGTTGGCATCGCCCATGACATCACCGCCCGCAAGCAAGCCGACGTACTTCGAGACGGGCAGGCGCAGATCCTGGAAATGATCGCCATGAGCGCTCCTCTCGAAGAGGTGCTCACGCGCCTCATGCGCCTCGTCGAATCGCAGTTGACGGGAATATTCGGGTCGGTCTTGCTGCTCGACAAGGACGGCGTCCACTTGCGGCACGGCGCTGCGCCGAATTTGGCGAAAGACTACACGAGCGCCATCGACGGGGTCGCCATCGGCCCCAAGACCGGATCGTGCGGAACCGCCGTCTACCGGCGCGCGCCGGTCATTGTCACTGACATCATGCAGGATCCGCTTTGGGAAGACTATCGTGAACTGGCAAGCCCCTACGGCTATCGTTCGTGCTGGTCGACCCCGATCCTGTCACACCAGGGCGCAGTGCTGGGCGTCTTTGCCATGTATTCGATGACGGTGCGCGGACCGGTCGAGGCCGAGACCCGGCTCATCGATTTCACGACGCGTATTGCCGGGATCGCCATTGAGCGCAAGCTGGCCGAAGACCAGATACACTTCATGGCCAACCACGATGTGCTGACCGGGCTTCCCAATCGCGCCTTGCTGGAGGACCGGCTTTCGCAAGCGGTCCTCTATGCGCAGCGATACGATCGCTGGGTGACGGTGCTGTTCATCGATCTGGACAATTTCAAGCTCGTCAACGACACGCTCGGCCACAATGCCGGAGACGAGCTCCTGAAGATTGTTGCCGGCCGCATGGTCGAATGCGTCAGGGCCACCGATACCGTCGTGCGGCTTGGCGGGGACGAATTCGTCATCGTTCTGTTCGACCAGCCAGCGAACGCCGATCTCATCTCCGAGACCCTGCAAAAGATCCGGGCGGCGATCGCGGAGCCGGTCCACCTCGGCGAGCATCGGCTGAGGGCGACAGCCAGCATCGGCATTGCAAACTATCCCAAGGATGGAACAGATCCTGATATGCTGCTGGCCAATGCCGACGCAGCCATGTATCGCGCGAAGGAATTCGGCCGAGACAATTTCCAGTTCTACGCTCCCGAATTCAACATCAGGACGCAAGAGAAATTCGTGCTCCAGGAGGAATTGCGAAACGGGCTGGCCCATTCCGAGTTCACGCTGCTCTATCAACCGCAGGTCGATCTTCGATCGGGGCGGATATTCGCGGTCGAAGCGTTGATACGCTGGAAACACCCGATGCGGGGCATGGTGGCGCCTGACGCCTTCATTCCGACGGCCGAGGAGACAGGGTTGATCGTGCCGATCGGCGACTGGGTCCTGCACGAGGCCTGTCGGCAGAACAAGGAGTGGCAGGACGCGGGCCTGCCGCCCATGACCGTCTGCGTGAATGTGTCGGCACGGCAATTCAGGGAAAAGAACCTGATCGGCCGTGTCGTCGATGCGCTGAGCGCCAGCGGTCTGGAGGCCAGGTATCTCGAAGTGGAAGTGACCGAGAGCCTTATCATGCAGGACATCGACGTGGCGGTTGCCACGATGAACGCACTGCAAAACCTGGGCGTTCAAATATCCATCGACGATTTCGGAACGGGTTATTCAAGCCTGAGTGCGCTCAAGACCTTTCCCGTTGCGCGGCTGAAGATCGACAAGTCCTTTATCAACGATCTCGCCACCGACGAGAATGACCAGGCTGTCGCCAGCGCCGTGATTTCGTTGGGTCAGAAGCTCAATCTGAGGGTCATTGCCGAGGGCGTTGAAACAGACGATCAGGTGGCCTTCCTGCGCGAGAACAACTGCGATGAAATGCAGGGCTATCATTTCAGCAAGCCGATCTCGGCGCAGGACATCGAGAAATTGCTCGGCGGTCCCAAAGACTAGCGGCAGGTGGCGGCGGAACGTACTATGCCCCCAGTACCAGGCACCAATAGCGGACCGCGCCGTCGCGCCCGTCGCGTACATAGGCGAGGCCGAAGCGGCTGAAATCCGGATCGAGCATGTTGCGTCGGTGGCCGGCCGAATGCATCCAGATGTCGAACACTTTCTGCTGGTCGAAGCGGCCCTCGGCGATGTTCTCGGCAGCGGCGCCCCGCACCCCGTTGCCTTTCATGCGTGAGGCGAAATCCTTGCCCCAGCCCGTGGTGTGGCTCATGCGCGCCCGTGACGCCATGTAGCCGGCCTGCTGGAGAGCCGCCTGTTCGAGTTGCGCGTCTGCAACCAGCGCCGGCAGCCCGGCAGACGTACGGATACCGGCCAATGTCGCCGTGGCCGAGGACGACACGCCTGCGCCTTCGCCGACCGGCACCGAGACGGTACTGCAGGCGGCGATGCCGGCCAGCGCGGCAAGGCCGGCGGCCGTGAGCAGCGTGCGCCGGTTCAAGTTTGCCTGTTGATTCTCGATTTTCGCAAGGGTCATGCCTGCCTGACTTAGTCGCGATGATGGCTTTTGCCGGGCAGAGCGGCGAAAATGTCAGTCGAACCGATGGTTCTAGGCGGCTGTATCGAGATTTGCTTCCGAGGTCGGAGGACGGTTGATCCGATCGTCTTCTGTATGTTCCCACCAGGCGCCCAAGGCATCGATCAGCGGCACAAGCTTGCGGCCGGGGCCCGTGAGGTCGTAGTCGACGCGCAGCGGATAGCCCGGATGCGCCGTCCGCCGCACAATCCCAGCTTCCTCAAGTTTGCGCAGCTCCAGCGCCAGAATGCGGTGCGACACGGTAGGGTTGTCGCGTCTGAGTTCGCTGAACCGCTTGGTCCCGTCCTGCAGATAGTAGAGCAGCAGGGTCGGCCAGCGCCCGCTGAGCACACGCATGGTCTCTTCGATCGGGCAGCGCGAGACGACATCTTTCATGGGGACCTGTAGCGGGCTTGGTTACAGAATAGTGCGTAATTTACATGGGGCGACCAGCGTTTAGGGTCAAGTTTCGCTGCGCGGCGTGATCCCTAAATCATGGAAGAGAAAAATGGAACCTATCCTCCTTTATGGCTTCCCGGCGGGAAGTTCGATGGGGCTCGTCGCTGCCTTCGAACGCGTCGGACAACCTTACCGCCTGTGTCGCGTCGACATGCTCACCGAGATGAAGAACGATGCCTATGCCAGCATCAACGGCCGTCAGGAAACGCCGGTTTTGATCACTGACAGGGGCAGGGTGCTCACCGAGACCATGGCGATTGCCGCATGGCTCGAAGCCCGCGACGGTGAGCGCCGCGTCAGCTTCGACCCTAGCTCGCCGGAAGCTGATCGGATGCACCAGTTGATGGCCTTCGTGAACACCGGCTTCACTGCTGCCTTCAGTCCGCTCTGGGTGGCATTTGAAATGGCGGCGGACGAACCAGCGCTGAAGGCGACGTTGCGCGACTTCGGTCGCAAGGCCGTTACCGAACGCCACGACAAGCTCGAGGCCATGATCGCCGAGACCGGCTTTCTGGTCGGCGACCGGCTGACACTGGCAGATACTACGTTGATTGGCGTGGCACGTTGGGCGGAATTCCATCAGGCGGTCGACGCAGCCGCCTATCCAAAGCTGGCTGGACTGCGCCGCCACATCGAAGCTGATCCGGCCGTACTTTACGCACAAGCTATCGAGGACGGTGAAAACCCCGCTGGTTCAGGTGCCTGCCTCGGCCACGTCCCGCTGGCCGAGGTGATCGATCGCTTCGCTGCCTAGCTTTTGTCATGCATCTCAGCCGCGCGGCGCCAAGGTGTGGCGCGCCGCGCGGAACTGCTCGATGGCGGCGCAGGAAATCTATAACCGGATTTACCATCGCGACCATCGACTTGGCGACAACCACGCCTAAATCGACTATCATGGTGCTTGTATGAGAAGTGGCAGCTACGGGCGGCCATCCAGGCGGTGACCGCCCCGACACACGGGAGGAAGGTTATGGCCGGCTTTCATGTCATGGCGGACGCGCGTGGAATGCACGTGCAGCCCTCGGTGCGCCGCATCACCAGCGCGGACCTCTGGGATGCGCTGCGGCTCGGCGCCGACGATTTCTGGGCCAAGCCCTCGCACTACGTGTTCCTGTGCCTGATCTACCCGATCGTCGGCCTGATCCTGACGCGGTGGACTTCCGGTGCCAACGCCATCCAACTCATCTATCCCTTGATGTCGGGCTTTGCCCTGGTCGGTCCGTTTGCCGCTATCGGCCTCTACGAGATCAGCCGTCGGCGCGAGCTCGGCATGAACACCGACTGGCGGCATGCGCTGGATGTGCGCCGCTCGCCGGCGCTGCCGGCGATCGCGGCGATCGGCATCATGCTGCTCGCTTTGTTCCTGCTGTGGCTGTACACGGCCCAGGCCATCTATACCGGCCTGTTCGGCGACCAGCCGCCGGCCTCGATCGGCGCCTTCATCCGCGAGGTTCTGACGACCAGCAAGGGCTGGACGCTGATCCTTGCCGGCAATGCGGCCGGCTTCGTCTTTGCGGTGGTTGTGCTGGCAACGACTGTCATTGCCTTTCCGCTGCTACTCGACCGCGATGTCGGCGCCGTCTCGGCCATCGAGACTTCGGCGCGCGCGGTGATCGCAAATCCGCTGCAGATGGCGCTGTGGGGCTTGACCGTCGCGGTGCTGCTGGTCATCGGCTCGATCCCGCTGTTTGCCGGGCTCGCCGTGGTCATGCCGGTACTCGGCCACGCGACCTGGCATCTTTATCGCAGGGTGGTCGAACCGGAGCGGGCGCAGCAGATAAGGCGGCCCATGTAGACCACAGCGCCGCGCGTCCTTGGAACGCGCAAAGGACGCTGTAGCACTTTGATTTGGCTCATGATCCTTTCCGAAAATCGATTCCGGTTTTCGGGGTCATGCGCAACGTCACCGCTGCGCGTCGGTCGCCATCTTGAGCGCCAGCGCGGTCAGCACCGTGCCCATCATCCAGCGCTGGATCACGCCGGGGCGTTGTCCCGCCAGACTGTCATTTCCGGGCGACAGCCCGCCGCTCAGCCGACGATGCGCAGGTTGGACAATTCATTGGCGATTTCCTTGAAATTGTCCGACAGCGTTGCCCCGGTCGCGTTCCAGAACAGCTTGGCTGGCTTGGTCGAGTCGGTCGCATCCTTGCGGAAGCGCGAGTCCGAGGAACATTTCTTCAGCGCGTCGAGCGCATTCTTGTCGTCGGTTGCCGACAGGTCGAGCGCCACGGTCATGACGAGAATGTTCGAATTCTTCGCATTGGTGCAAAGGGTCTGCATCTGCTCGTCCAGCGCGGCGGTGTAATTGCCGCTGGTATAGGTGGTCTTGCCGACATTGTCGCTTGTGTTCATGAACAGCCGGGTCACGCTTCCCGACCCCGGATATGTCACGCCGGTATAGCCGTAAGCAGCGTAGGTCGACCTGTTGTTGGCATAGTTGCTGTCGCTGACGGCGCTGTAGGTGTTGGCGCCGTCGGTCAAGACGATGACCACCTTGTCGTTGCCTCTTTCGTTGTTGGGCCGCCCTTGCGTGAACGGTTCGTTGCTCGACACCGTCCGCCAGCCCCAGGCCAGGCCCTCAGGCACATTGGTGTTGCCGTTCGGCGCCATGGCGTCGATGGCGTCCTCGATCTCCAGTTTCTGGGCGTCCTGGCTGACGTCCTTCAACTGTGTGATCGGGTTGGTCGTGCAGGAAGAATTCGGACCATCGCCTGCGGCTGCCGATTTCGAGCCGTAAGGCTTGACCAGGAAATACTTGCGCATATCCGACTGCCGTTGCGTGGCGGTCGGATCGGCGCCGTAGGGCCAGTCGGCCCACCAGTTGTTGCCGTAATTATAGGAAAGGGCGGTGACATCATCGACACCATCACGGTTGAAATCGCGCCACAGCGTGCCGGCTTCGTCGGGCGCGAACATCGGCACGAACAGCGTGGCCGGAGTTGCGGTATCCGGCGTCGTGTCGTCGTCATTGTACGGATACGGCCTCGCCTCCACGCAGCCCTGCCAGCTCGCATAGCGGCTGGTGGTGTAGATGTACTCCGGGGTGGTCCAATGGCCGCTCCTGCAAGTGCCGTTTCTCTTGTAATCGTCGCAGATATATTGCTTGGTGTTGGGCACCTCTTCGCGGCCGGATTCGACCGTCATGTCGGCGTACAGGCTGAAGCGGGTCAGCGGCTGGTTTTCGGTGTCGCCCCAGCCGGTGCCGCGCTTGTACCAGACGCCGCTGATCTTCTCCGCGTATTTGGCTGGATCGTTGGCCGCACTCATCGTCGTCCAGTTGAAATCCTCGTGCTGGATCGGCGAGATGCCGTCCTGATCCATCCAGCCGTCTTGGTCATGCGTGGGGCCGACATTGACCGAGGCGGCGAATGGCACGAGAGAGAACTGCACCGGTTTGGTGATCTGCTTCATCTGCTGCGCCTGCAGCGCCAGCGTTCCGACAAGCTGCTTGGCGGCCGCCTTCAGCAGGTCTATCCGCTTCTGGCCGGTGCCGGAGCCGAGGTAGTCCATCGAGCCGGAATTGTCGAGCACGAGGGCAACTTCGAGCGTGTTCTTGAGGCGGACGTCCGAGCACGCCGTGTAGGTTGCATCCTTGGTGGTCCCGCCGATCAGCATTCCGGCGGCCGGCAGGAAATAGGGATGGTATGTCATGACGCTGCAGAGCTTCAGCGTGCCGCCGCCGGCATTGTTGTTGGGCAACGTGACCGTAAGCACCGTATCCGCCGGATCGACGTAGGCGAGATTGGCTTCGAAGAAATTCTTGGCATAGGCCTTGGCATCGCTGTCGCTGGCGCCGGAGACGATTTGCTGAGCGGTGGCGATGCCAGCGGCGTCCAGGGCGTTGAGCGCGTCCTGCTTCTGGCGAAGCAGTTGCGAATAGTCGATGCTGAGTGCCAGCCCGCCCATCAGCGGCACCATGGTGATGACCGTCATCAGCGCGTAATTGCCACGCCGATCCCGCCAGAATTTGCCCAACATGTCCTTTATTGCCCCAGCAAGCCCCAGTTATTGCGGAACATTGCCATCGATCATTAAATTTCAGATTGCTAAAATATATCCAAGACGAGCTCATCTTTTCAAAGTCGGTTAACTATTTTCCCGACCCGGCGCTTGGCCGTTCCTGGTCCGGCGCGGGCGGGACGGTTGCTTTTGAATGGACGGGAGCGTTCATGTCGATGCCAGCCGCCATTGGCGAAAGCTGGTGACAGGGCTGAGAGCTTCAGCTAATCCAGACCCGGCTGCGACGGACCGTCGGTTGCGGCTCCTGCAAACATCATGACCTGGGAAAGTGATATGGCGCATTCGCCCGACATCATCGGCTCGCTCGCGGATTTGTCGGGAGCCTACGCGGCTATTCTTTGCGATGTCTGGGGCGTGGTCCACAATGGCGAATGGCATTTCCCCGCCGCGGCCGAGGCGCTGGCCACGGCGCGTGCGATGAAAATGCCCGTGGTTCTCATCACCAACTCGCCGCGCCGAAGCGCCGACGTGGTGACGCAGATGAACGCGATCGGCGTTCCGGCCACCGCCTACGACCGCGTCGTCACCTCCGGCGACGTGACCCGTGACCTGATCATGGAGGGCCCGCGAAAGATCTTTCATATCGGCGCCGACCGCGATTTCACGCTCTATGACGGTCTCGACGTCGATCTGGTCGAGGAGTTCGAGGCCTCCGGCGTGGTCTGCACCGGCCTGTTCGACGACGAGGTGGAAAAGCCGGAAGACTATGCCGATCTCCTGCGGCGGCTGCGCGCCAGGAACCTGCCCTTCATCTGTGCCAATCCCGACATCATGGTCGAGCGTGGCCAGCGGATGATCTGGTGCGCGGGGGCACTCGCCCGCGACTATGCCCAGCTTGGCGGTCGCACGCTGATCGCCGGAAAGCCTTTTGCACCGGTCTATGATGTCGCGCTGAGGGAGGTCGCCGAATTGCTCGGCCGCCCGGTAGAACGCTCGGAAGTGCTGGCCATAGGCGATGGCATGATGACCGATATCAAGGGCGCTGCCGATAATGGCTTCGATGTGCTCTACGTATCGGGTGGCATCCACGCCCGCGACTATGGCGATCCGCTGCAGCCGGATCCGGCCAGGCTCGCCGCCTTTCTGGGAAAGCATGGCTACCAGCCGGTCGCGGTCATTCCGAGACTGCAGTAGCGCCGAGACTACAGTAGGGTCGTTGCCATGGAAGCCTCGAAATGACCGAAGCCTTCGAACGCATTTCCGCAACCTCGCCGCTGCCGCCCGGTCTGCGCGGCGGCGTGGTGGCGATCGGCAATTTCGATGGCGTTCACCGAGGTCATCAGGCCGTGCTCGAGCGCGCGCTCACCGAAGCGCGGCGACGCGGCGTGCCGGCCCTGGTGCTGAGCTTCGAGCCGCATCCGCGAAAGGTGTTCCGGCCCGACATTCCGCTGTTCGTGCTGACGCCGCCGCCGATGAAGGCGCGGCTTTTGTCGCTTCTGGGCTTTGCCGCGCTTGTCGAACAGCCGTTCACGCGCGACTTCGCTTCCTTGTCGGCCGAAGCCTTCGTGACCGACGTGCTGGACCGGAATCTCGGCATCAGTCATGCCGTGACCGGCTTCGATTTCCATTTCGGCAAGGACAGGCAAGGTGGCCCGGCCTATTTGATGGCGGCCGGCGAACGCCACGGCTTCGGTGTCACCCTGGTCGACGCCTTCCGCGACGAGGGCGCCGAGGTGGTCTCGTCGAGCCGCATCCGCACATTGCTCTGCGAGGGCGAGGTGGCCGAGGCCGCCGGCCTGCTCGGCTACCGCTTCACGGTTGAAAGCGAGGTGATCGGCGGCAAGCGGCTTGGCCGCACACTGGGCTTTCCGACCGCCAATATGAGGCTCTGGCCGGAAGCGACCCTGAAGGAAGGGATTTATGCCGTCCGCTTCCGCCGCGCCGACGGCACGCTGCATGACGGCGTCGCCAGCTTCGGCCGCCGTCCGACCGTCGACGACAATGGCGCACCGCTTCTGGAAACCTTCGTCTTCGATTTTTCCGGCGATCTCTACGGCGAGATCTGCGCGGTGTCCTTCTTCGGCTACCTGCGCTCGGAGGTGAAGTTCGACGGGCTCGACGCGCTGGTCGCGCAGATGAAGCGCGACGAGGCCGAGGCGAGGGCGCTGCTTGCCGGCGTCAGGCCGCTTTCGGACCTGGATAGCGCGATCGCTTTTTGACGCTTTTCACAACGCACGGCCGAAAATCGAAAAATACGACGGACCGTGAAGCGGTTCATTGAAGGCCGCCGCCAACGCGCCCAATGCTGCTCGATGAGAATCGACGCATTTGTGTGGAGCGTGGTGCTCCTTTGCTCCGGGATGTTCATCCTGTGCGATGGGCTGAGCGCGCATTGGGGCAAGACCGGCAGCGGCCGCAGCATGGCATACGTCATGCTGCTGTCGCCGCTCTCCTACGGGGCCTTTGCCTTTATCAACACGCGGCTGAACCTCGCCGTGACAGGAGCGCTGGTCAATACCATCGTCGTGGCCGGCGCCGTGCTGGTCGGCGTGATCGTTTTCAAGGAAGAGGTGTCCTCGCTGCAATATGTCGGGATCGCGCTGGCGCTGATCGCGGTGACGCTGCTCAATCTGTCGTAAGCGAGGCCGCCTATTTCTTCAGCGCCATTACTTCTTCAGCGCCATTACTTCTTCAGCGCAAGGCCGACGGCGATGAAAGTCCAACCCTGGAAGATCAGGTCGATGGCCAGGAAAAGCCCCAGCACCCACAGGCTGTTGACCGGCCAGCCCATGGCGATGACCAGGCCGGCCAGCGCGCTGATGACGCCTGCCGCGACCAGCCAGCCCCAGCCTTTTTCCGGCTTGTGCTTGTAGCCGACCCAGGCCCTGAGTACCCCTGAAGCGAGGAGGGCGACCGCCAGCAGGAAAGTCAGAACTGCCGAGGCCAGCAGCGGATTATAGAAGGCGAAGAACCCGGCGACGGCGTAGAGCAGGCCGCTAAGCAACCAGTAGAAGAACCGGCCCCATGTCTTGACGCCGAAGGCATGGATGATTTCGATGACGCCCGCCATAAGCATCAGCCAGCCGACGACATAGACCGAGGCGACCGTGGCGATGAACAGATTGCCGAAGGCGATACCGCCGAAGATCAAAAGCAGCACGCCGAGTGCGACGAACCATCCCCATTTCGCTTTCGTCTGACTGATCGCGTCCTTCAAGGCGTCGCCTTGCAATGTCATCGCCCTTCTCCCTCAAGCTTATCTGGCCTTTTGCCGGCTTGGAGGGTAACGCCGATAGGCTTGCCGGTAAAGCGAGCAGGTTGGAAGCGCTGCACCTAAATTAGGCGCGAGCGATCCGCCTGCGAGACGCCCGCTCTTGACCAGAGCAGCCGTTGCAAGTTCATTTGTGAAAGGTTGGTTGGTGCCTCCATCGTGGCATCGGGTTCGTCGCTCTATCCACGCTTGGTGAGATTAGGGAAGCAAAATGAGCGATGTGGACGAACAACTCGATCTCAGCGAGATCAACGCCGTCCGCGAATTGCTGGGGTCAAAGCCGCGCCCGGTGGGCTGGGACGAACGCCGGGCGCGGCTCGACGAGGTCGGTTCGGTCTGGCCGATCGCCGATGACATCCGATGCGAGGATGTGGTTTTCGATGGCCTCTCGGGAGAATGGTCCCTGGCGCCCGGGAGCGACAGGGATAAGGTTCTGCTCTTTTTCCACGGCGGCGGCTACTGCTCGGGCTCGCTCAAAAGCCATCGTCGAATGGTGACCGAGGCGGGTCGCGCAATGGGGATGCGTACCCTCGCGATCGACTATCGACGCGCACCCGAACATCCTTTCCCCGCGCAGCATGAAGACGCCCTCACGGCGTGGCGCTTTCTGAGCCGGGAGGGAATCGCACCGGATCGTATCGTGGTTGGCGGAGACAGTGCGGGCGGCAACCTCACTCTGTGCCTGGCAAGCAGATTGCGCGCCGCAGGCGAGCCGTTGCCGCGCGGTCTTTGGCTGGTTTCGCCCTGGACTGACCTTTCGATGTCGGGCGCGACACTGTCGACCAAGGATGCGATCGACCCCATTATTCACCGGGCATATCTGGAGGAACTGGCGGTCGCCTATGTCCCCCCTGGTGTTGGCCGGCGCGATCCCCTGATTTCGCCGCTGTTTGCCGATCTGGGCGGATTTCCCCCGATGCTGATACAGGTCGGTTCCGTCGAGACGCTGTTGTCGGATGCAACGCGGCTCGCGGAAGCCGCCGGCGCGGCTGACGTCAAGGTGCGCCTCGAAATCTGGCCGCATATGATCCACGCCTGGCCGGTCTGGAATGCAGGATTGAGCGCCGGTCGCCGCGCGCTCCACAGCGCGGGCACGTTCGTCCGCGGCTATTTGTAATCTCTGGAGCGGTTTCTGGCGCCTGAGGTTTCGGTCTGGGATATTGGCGCGCCATATGGTTGGCGACAATGCCGAAGAGTCCCGTCCTGATGTTACGGGTATTAAGTCAAATTTTACCGAACTGACGCCATGGCTTGAGTGATGCCGGGTGTCTTCGCCGGCATGTTTCGCGTATGGAGTGACAATGCGTTCCGTCAAAGCGTTTCAGCTGGTTTTGGCTACCTCCATGCTCGCCGCACCAGGCATCGCCAAAGCGGGCGAGGGCGCTTTCGGCTGGCTCTCCGGCGACTGGTATCTGACGGTCGGCGCCACCGGCCTGGTCGCCCCGGATTTCGAAGGCGCCAAGAGCTATATGCTCGGCGCCCTGCCGATCATCTCGCTCGGCAAGGCCGGCCCGCAGGCCCGCTTCACCTCGCGTAACGACAATATCTCATTGGCGCTGGTCGACGATGGCGGCGTCCGCGCAGGCTTGACCGGCAAGATCCTGTTTTCGCGCGATGGCGGCGACGCCGACGAGCTGAAAGGCCTCGACCCGGTGCGCTGGGGTGGCGAGGCCGGTGGCTTCTTCGAATTCTATCCGCTGGACTGGCTACGCGCCCGCGCCGAGTTGCGCCACGGCATTCGCGCCCATAACGGCTTTGTCGCCGACATTGCCGCCGACGCCTTCTACGATGTAACGCCGGAGGTCAGGATTTCGGGCGGGCCGCGTGTTTCGTTCGCCTCATCGGACTATTTCGACACCTATTACGGGGTCAATGCCGAGGAGGCCGTGGCTTCCGGCCTCAGCGAATACCATCCGGGCGGCGGCGTGAAATCGGCGGGTCTCGGCGGCGCGGTGACCTGGAAGGTGACCGAGCCGATGACAGCCAGCCTGTTCGGCGAATATTCGCGCCTGATGGGTCCGGCGGCCGATTCCAGCCTGGTCAAGGAGCGCGGCGACCGCAACCAGTTCACCGTCGGCGTGTCGACGACCTATCGCTTCGATTTCTCGATGTGAGCGCGGGACCCTACTGCAATAGCCGCGTATCGATCGGGTGGATTGTGGCGCTGATTATGGTGATTCCGTCGCGCTCCAGCAGCGCTGGATTGAGCAGGTAGTTCTTGGCGAACGGCACGATCACGCAAGGTACCTCCATTGCAGTATGAACAGCAGCGGCGACAAAATCCGTCCCGAGCTGCCGCGTCATGGCCGGCTCGTCCTTCCAGTCGGCGGGTAATTCCGGAGAACTGATCGCCAGGGTGCCGGGCACCTCGATCTCCAGCAACTGATAGGTGGCGGGCAAATCTTCCGCATCTATATGTGCCAGAATTTCAAGCAGCGCCGTGGCGGGATGGTCGGAGCAATATACCATAGGGGTGCCCAGCACGTTCCAGCGGCCGGCGGTGACGGTGCCGCCGATGCCCGACAGGTCGGCGTAGCTGGAAATACGCCAAATTCGCATGTTCAAGCGAACATGCCGTAGTCGATACGATGAAGTTCCTGCTCGACAAGGAAGGCGCCGGTCTCTGTTTGCAAGAGATCGATGGGACGCGCGCCTTCAAGGGCGCGGCTTTCCTTACGCAGCCAGCGCCTCGCCTTCTCAGGATTGGCGAAAACACGGTCGGCCATTTCCGAGATGCGCTCCAGCCGAAGCACGCGGTCCGATTCGCTCGCGGTCAGCTCCTGCTTCAGATCTCTCCGCCGCGCCAAGGTTCGCCGAGGCGCGACGATCTTGTAGAGTTCTTCGTTGGTGAAGCCACGTGCCTTGAGCTTGTCGATGCTGTTCGGAGCGAGGTGAAAGCGGCCCGTTGCAACCCCGGTTTCGCGAAATGCACCATGGTCCGCTGTAATGCTCTTCCAGGTACCTGTCGTCGTCTCACTGAGCGACTTCAACTGATTTGCCTTGGCCATCGAGTTTCTCCAATGCCATTTGCCCGCGAATGTATGCGCAATTGGCACATACTACAAGCGAAGCGGCCACGAGTTCGGGCTTTCCAACAGGGCCGGCCTCGTCTAAAAGCCCGATTATGATGCATTTTGCTCGCGCATTGGCGATTGCGATACGAATTACCAGCCCGGTGTTCCCTGCGGCCTGAGCGCCGCCGGAACCGCCGGGAGTCTTGCGCGTGCCCTCTCGCGCTTTTTCCAGATCATCAACGCATATCGCCCAAAAGTGGGTCCGGTTTTGGGAAAACGATATGTGTCAAAGCGAAGACTTCAACGCCCGAGCTCCTTTGCCGCCGGGCAACGCACATGGCAGACCAATGACCGACACCACAATGACCGACACTGCTGAAACGATCGACTATTCCAAGACGCTTTACCTTCCGCAAACGGATTTCCCGATGCGCGCCGGCTTGCCCGAGAAGGAACCGCTGCTGGTCAAGCGCTGGCAGGATATGGATCTTTATCGCAAGCTGCGTGAAAACGCCGCCGGCCGCACCAAATACGTGCTGCATGACGGCCCGCCCTACGCCAACGGCAACATCCATATCGGCCATGCGCTGAACAAGATCCTCAAGGACGTCATCACCCGCTCGTTCCAGATGCGCGGCTACGATTCGAATTACGTGCCCGGCTGGGACTGCCACGGCCTGCCGATCGAATGGAAGATCGAGGAGCAGTACCGCGCCAAGGGCAAGAACAAGGACGAGGTGCCGGTCAACGAGTTCCGCAAGGAATGCCGCGAGTTCGCCGCGCACTGGATCAAGGTGCAGGGCGGCGAGTTCCAGCGGCTGGGCGTCGTCGGCGACTTCGACAATCCCTATACGACCATGGCCTTCCACGCCGAGGCGCGCATCGCCGGCGAGCTGTTGAAATTCGCCCTGTCGGGCCAGCTCTACCGTGGCTCCAAGCCTGTCATGTGGAGCGTGGTCGAGCGCACCGCGCTGGCCGAGGCCGAGGTCGAATACCAGGATTATGAGAGCGACACGATCTGGGCGAAGTTTCCCGTCGTAAGCCTCGCGCGGCCCGTCATCACCGCCCCTGAAGACGGGCAGCCCGCAACGCTGAGCGAGACCGCGCTCGACTTGCTCGAGGCTCATGTCGTCATCTGGACGACGACACCCTGGACCATCCCCGGCAATCGCGCCGTCAACTATTCGCCGCGCGTTGCCTACGGCCTCTACGAGGTGACGGCAGCGGAGAATGCGTTCGGTCCGCAGCCCGGTGAAAAGCTGATCTTCGCCGACGCGCTGGCCGAGGATGCCGCCGCCAAGGCAAAAGTCACCTTGAATCGTCTTCACAGCGTTTCGGCCGAACAGCTTGGAAGTCTTACGCTTTCGCATCCCTTCAAGGGTCTGAACGGTGGCTACGAATTCCCCGTGCCGATGCTCGCCGGCGACCACGTCACCGACGACGCCGGCACCGGCTTCGTCCACACCGCGCCTGGCCATGGTCGCGAAGACTTTGACGCCTGGATGGACGCTGCGTCGGAGCTGCGCCCACGCGGCATCGACACGACAATTCCCTTCACCGTCGACGATGCAGGCTTCTTCACCAGGGACGCGCCGGGTTTCGGTCCGGACCGCGAGGGCGGGCCGGCGCGCGTCATCGACGACAACGGCAAGAAGGGCAACGCCAACCAGGCGGTCATCGACGAATTGATCAAGCGCAACGCGCTGTTCGCGCGCGGCCGGCTGAAGCACAGCTATCCGCATTCCTGGCGCTCGAAGAAGCCGATCATCTTCCGCAACACGCCGCAATGGTTCGTCTACATGGACAAGGATCTCGGCGACGGCACTACGCTGCGCAGCCGTGCGCTGAAAGCCATCGACGACACCCGTTTCGTGCCGGCCGCGGGCCAGAACCGCATCCGCGCCATGATCGAGGAGCGCCCGGACTGGGTGCTGTCGCGCCAGCGCGCCTGGGGCGTGCCGATCGCCGTCTTCGCCGACGAGGACGGCAATGTGCTGAAGGACGAAGCGGTCAACCAGCGCATCATGGACGCCTTCGAGACGGAAGGCGCCGACGCCTGGTTCGCGGCGAACGCCAAGGAGCGTTTCCTCGGCAACCACGATGCCGCGAAATGGCATCAGGTGATGGACATCCTCGACGTCTGGTTCGATTCGGGCTCGAGCCATGTCTTCACGCTCGAGGATCGTCCGGACCTGAAATGGCCTGCCGACCTCTATCTCGAAGGCTCCGACCAGCATCGTGGCTGGTTCCACTCCTCGCTGCTCGAAAGCTGCGGCACCAGGGGCAGGGCGCCTTACGATACCGTCGTCACCCATGGCTTCACCATGGACGAGGAAGGGCGCAAAATGTCGAAGTCGCTCGGCAACACCGTCGTGCCGCAGGACGTCATCAAGCAGTCGGGCGCCGACATCCTGCGGCTCTGGGTGGTGACGACCGATTACTGGGAAGACCAGCGGCTCGGCAAGAACGTGCTGCAGACCAACATCGACGCCTACCGCAAGCTCAGGAATACCATCCGCTGGATGCTCGGCACGCTCGCCCATGACGATGGCGAGGAGGTGCCGCTGGACAAGATGCCGGAGCTGGAGCGGCTGATGCTGCACCGGCTCGCCGAGTTGGATGAACTCGTGCGCCAGGGCTACGACGCCTTCGAGTTCAAGCGCATCACCCGCGCGCTGCTCGATTTCATGGTGGTCGAGTTGTCAGCCTTCTATTTCGACATCCGCAAGGACGCGCTTTACTGCGACGCGCCGTCCAGCGTGAAGCGCAAGGCTTCCGTGCAGGTGGTGCGCCATCTCTTCGACTGCCTGGTGAAATGGCTGGCGCCGATGCTGCCCTTCACCATGGAAGAGGCCTGGCTCGACCGTCATCCCGATGCCGTCTCGCTGCATCTCGACCAGTTTCCGCAAATCCCGGCTGACTGGAAGAACGAGGCGCTGGCGGAAAAATGGCGCAAGGTGCGGCAAGTCCGCCGCGTCGTCACCGGCGCACTCGAGATCGCGCGCGCCCAGAAGGTCATCGGTTCGTCGCTGGAAGCGGTGCCGGTCGTCACCCTCGACGATGCGGCACTCGAAGCAGCCATTTCAGATGTCGATATGGCCGAGATGGCGATCACCAGCGACTTGGTCATTGTCCATGGCCAGGCGCCGGCAGAGGCCTTTACGCTGGACGATGTCAGGGGCGTTGCCGTTGTGGTCGAGAAGGCCGAAGCGAGGGGGCTGGTCAAATGCGCGCGTTCCTGGCGCTATACCGCCGATGTCGGCAGCGACGCGGAATTTCCCGATGTTTCGGCACGAGACGCCGCGGTTCTGCACGAGTTGAAGGCGCTTGGGCGTATCTGATGCATGTCGCCCAAAAGTGCGAAGCGGTTTTGGGATAACGACATGCATAGGGCAAAGATGCATGTCGCCCAAAAGTGTGTAGCGGTTTTGGGACAACGACATGCATCGGCATATATAAGCCGGTGCAAAAGTGCCACGGCGGGCGGCTGATCGGCCCGCGCGCGTTGCCCTTAACGGGTGGTTGAGGTAAACACGCGAAACTCCGGCCGACAAATTGTCGCCGGATTTCCGTCGCAAGTGGTTGGACGATGGGGACCGGACCTTGGCCGGTGGCGATCGAGAGGCTGTCTAGAGTGGGACTTTTTGGCATGACCGAGAGAACTTGCGTGCGCGTTGCGCTGCTGGCGCCGCTTGTCGTATCGGGCTTCGCCTTGTCCGGCTGCATGGGTTCTCCAACCTACGGCACCGACAAGACCGCGGGCGAACAGCTTGCCGGCGATCTGACCAGCGCCTTTACCATCTCGCCTCAGCGCAAGGAACGGATCGACTACAAGCCGCGTCCCGAACTGGTGAAGCCGGCGCCGGGGCAGAAGGAAAACCTGCCGCCGCCGCAGGAAAGCATCGAGACGGCGAGCGCCGACTGGCCCGAATCGCCCGAGCAGCGCCGCGCCCGCCTGCGCGCCGATGCCACCACCCATCAGGACGATCCGTCCTACCAGTCGCAGATCGTCGATGACGTGCAGACCGATCCTGCCTCGGTGAAGAAGGCGATGGCGGACTCGGGTTCCAGCCACCCGCCACGCTGGACTCCGGCGGATTCGGACGCGAGCAAGAGTCGCGCCAACGAGATCAAGCGCCGCCAGGCCGAAGCCAACCAGGGTGATCCCAATACCCGCAAATATCTCAGCGAACCGCCGGTGCAATACCGCGTTGCCGCCGGCACCGCGCCGCAAAATGACCTTGGCGAGGACGAGTACAAGAAGGAACGCCGCCTCAAGAAGGAAGCGGCCGCCAAGAGCAAGAGCGGCAGCGGCTGGTTCGACTGGATGCCATCCTGGTAAGTACGGCAGACATTTCGTCGCTTTGACGGCGGCGACCCGTTCAGGGTTCCCGCCGCTCCCGGAAAAAATCCTTTAACAGCAAGGCTGCCTCGCTTTCCGCCAGACCCGGATAGATGTCGGGCACATGGTGGCAGGTGGGCGAAGCAAAGAAGCGCACGCCATTGACCACCGCGCCGCCTTTTTCGTCCGCGGCGCCGAAATAGAGCCGGCGCAGCCTGGCGAAGGAGATGGCGCCGGCGCACATGGCGCAAGGCTCCAGCGTGACATAGAGGTCGTGGCCGGTGAGCCGCTCGCTGGAAAGCCTGCGGCAGGCTTCGCGGATCGCCAGCATTTCGGCGTGCGCCGTGGGATCGGCAAGCTCGCGGGTGCGGTTGCCGGCCTTTGCCACGACCGTATCGCCATTGGCGACGACCGCGCCAACCGGCACTTCGCCGCGTGAGGCGGCGGCTTCGGCCTCGCGCAGCGCCAGCGCCATGAAATCCGGCCGCTTCACGCGGTTTCCATTCCGATTATCCCCTCGCTACTCCTGCGCGATCCTGTTATCTAGCGCATGATCCCTCAAAACCGGAATCGGTTTTCGCTGGGGATCGTGCGCAAAATCAAAGTACCGCAGCGTCATTTGCGCGTCCGTGAGGACCCACGGCGCTGTAGCGGCGCAAACGAGAAGGCCACATGGACGACAACGACAAGAAATCCCCGCGCCAAAAAGGTCCGGGCAAAAGCGGTCCGAGAGCGACGGGGCCGCGCCGCGATGGCGCCGCCGGCAAGGGCGGCAAGCCGTCTTTCGGCGCCAAGAAACCTTATGCGCCGCGCGGCGCCCGGCCGATTGCGGCCGAAGGCGAGCGGCCGAAGCGAGACTTCAAGAGCGGCGACAAGCCATTTCGCAAAGGCCCGCGTCCGGAAGGCAAGCCCTTCGAGAAGCGGGAAGGCCCACGCAAGCCATACGCGCCGCGCGGCGATCGTCCGGTGGCCGCCGAAGGCGAGCGGCCGCAGCGCGATTTCAAGCGCGCGTACAAGCCGCGCGAGCCGGGCGAAGCGCGCGCTGAAAGACCGTTCCACAAAGGTCCGCGCCCGGAAGGCAAGCCCCCGGAAGGCAGGCCCTATGAGAAGCGCGAGGGCGCGCGCAAGCCTTACGCGCCGCGTGGCGATCGTCCGATGGCAGCCGAGGGCGAACGGCCGAAGCGCGACTTCAAGCCACGCGGCGAACGGCCGGCTGCCGCAGCGGCGGATGGCGAAAAGCGCTTCGAGCGTCCCAAGCGTGATTTCGGCGATCGCGCGCAGCGCGACGCCGGCGATCGTCCCAAACGCGACTTCGCCGACCGACCCAAACGCGATTTCAGCGATCGCCCCAAGCGCGACTTCGGTGGCGATCGCCCACAAGGCTTCAAGCCGCGCCCGCGTCCCGCCGATGCAACGGAAGAGGCCGGCGAGCGCATCGCCAAGCGGCTGGCCCGTGCTGGCCTCGCTTCGCGCCGCGATGCCGAGGAACTGATCGCGGCCGGCCGAGTCAAGGTCAACGGCCGGGCTCTCACTTCGCCGGCCTTCAACGTCATGCCGGGCGACATCATCCATCTCGACGGCATGGAGATCCCGCCGATCGAGCGCACCCGACTGTTCCTGTTCCACAAGCCCGCCGGCGTGGTGACCACCAACCGCGACCCCGAGGGGCGCAAGACCGTCTTCGACGTGCTGCCGGCCGACTTGCCGCGGCTGATGACCATCGGCCGGCTCGACATCAACACCGAAGGCCTGCTGCTGCTCACCAATGATGGCGGCCTGTCGCGCGTGCTCGAACTGCCGGCCACCGGCTGGCTCAGGCGCTACCGCGTGCGCGTCCACGGCAAGGTCGAGGAAAGCGCGCTCGCCGGCTTGCGTGAAGGCATTGCCGTCGACGGCGTCTTCTACGGCGCGATCGAGGCCTCGCTCGACCGCGAGCAGGGCTCGAATGCCTGGCTAACGATTGGCTTGCGCGAGGGCAAGAACCGGGAAGTAAAAAACATCCTGGGTTCCCTCGGCCTCGATGTGACGCGGCTGATCCGCATTTCCTACGGGCCGTTCCAGCTCGACGAACTGCCGGAGGGCCATGTGCTGGAGATCAAGGGCCGCGTGCTGCGCGATCAGCTCGGCGAGCGCCTGGTTGAGGAGTCCGGCGCCAATTTCGACGCCGAGATCACCAAGCCGTTCTCCAACAAGCCGGTGCGGCGCACCGAACCGCGCCCGGAAGAAGTCGAGCGGCCGAAATTCACCCGCGACGGGGTCGATCGCCGCCCGATCGGCGAGGGCGGGCTGATCAAGAACCGCAAGCGCCGGGAAGGCAGCCGCGACGAGGCGCTGGGCAAGCTCTCGACAAGTCCCGAAAGAGGCGCGCGGCCGGAAAAGAGTTTTGGCGAGCGCGGCCCAAGGCCTGAGCGTAGCGATTTTGGCGACAGACCACGCGGCGGCTTTGGCGACAAACCGCGTGGCGGCAAGCCGGGCGGCGGCAAGAAATCCGAGCGCGAGCAGCGGCCGATCGAGCCGCCGGGCCAGCGCAAGACCAATGTCTGGATGGCGCCGGGCGCGCGTCCCATAGGCAAGGGCAGGGCGGAAGCCGATGCCGCCAAGGCGGCAGAGGCCAAGGCGCGCAAGGCTTCGTTCAAGCCGGCCTATGGCAAGCCAGCTGGCGCAAAGCCGTTCGGCAAGCCGCGTGGCGAGCGTCCCGATGGCGGCGGCAGGGGCGGTGAGCGACGCGGCGGTGGCCCCAAGGGTCCCAAAACCAGATGAGAATCGTCGGCGGTGAGTTTCGCGGGCGTCCGCTGGCGACGCCGCGCGATCATGCCATCCGCCCGACCACCGACCGCACCCGCGAGGCGGTGTTCAACGTGCTGGCGCATCGTTTTCCGCAAAGCCTTGCGGGCGCGCGGGTGCTCGACCTGTTCGCCGGCACCGGCGCTCTCGGCCTCGAAGCGCTCTCGCGCGGCGCCGCCTACGGCGTCTTCATCGAGGAATCGGCCGAAGGACGCGGCCTGATCCGCACCAATGTCGAGGCTTTTGGGCTGACGGGACGTACGAAAATATTCCGCCGTGACGCCACGGCGCTGGGCGAGGCCGGCACGCTTTCGGCTTTTGGCCTGGTCTTCGTCGATCCGCCCTATGGCAAAGGCCTCGGCGAGCGCGCCCTGCGCTCGGCCAAGGCCGGCGGCTGGCTGCTCCCGGGCGCGCTCTGCGTGGTCGAGGAGGCGGCATCGGCGCCGTTTGAGGTTGGACCGGGATTCTCGGTGGTCGATGAACGAAACTATAGCGAGACGGTGATCCGGTTTATCGAGGTTGGGTGAGGCGGCGGTGTCGAATCCGCTAGGTCGAGTTCCTTCGCGCCCCCCTCTGTCC
>NZ_PZJX01000002.1 GCF_003034915.1 Mesorhizobium helmanticense
TTGCCGGACATGGCCATGGAGCGGGGGCGAGGAGCGCAGCGCCTTCAAAATGACGAACAATTCACTTTGCCTCGGCCTTGAACCCTGCCTATCGTCTCGCCACGACAACCGGAGCCATCGATGAAACCTTCTGAATGGCTGCGCGCAACGCTGCTGACGCTGGCTCTGGCGACGACGCCAGCGCTCGCCGCCGACGATGGCACGGTGACGAATTTCCTGCTCGACAATGGCATGGAGGTGGTGGTCATCCCCGATCACCGCGCCCCGATCGTCACCCATATGGTGTGGTACAAGATCGGCAGCGCCGATGAGCCGCCGGGCAAATCCGGCATCGCGCATTTCTTCGAGCATCTGATGTTCAAGGCGACGACCAACCATGCCGCTGGCGAGTTCGACCGCGCCGTCTCGGCCATCGGCGGCTCCAACAACGCCTTCACTTCCTATGACTACACCGCCTTCCACGAGACGGTGGCGCCGTCGGCGCTCGGTGAGATGATGAGCTTCGAGGCCGACCGGATGCGCAACCTCATCCTCACCGACGATGTCATCAAGACCGAGCGCGACGTCATCCTGGAAGAGCGCCGCTCGCGCATCGACAGCAACCCGCAAGCGGTGCTGGAGGAGGAGGTCGACGCCACGCTCTGGCAGAACCAGCCCTACCGCATTCCGGTGATCGGCTGGATGCAGGAGATGGAGCAGTTGAACCGCGCCGACGCCAAGGCCTTCTACGACAAATATTACACGCCCAACAACGCCGTGCTGATCGTTGCCGGCGACGTGACGCCCGAGATGGTCAAGGCGCTGGCCGAGAAGACCTATGGCAAGGTTGCGCGCGGGCCGGACCTGCCGCCGCGCATCCGCCCGGTCGAGCCCGAGCAGAACACGAAGCGCACGGTGACGCTGACCGACGCGCGCGTTTCCGTGCCAGCCTTTACCACGCAATGGGTGGTGCCGTCCTATCACACGGCAAAGCCCGGCGAGGCGGAAGCGCTGGATCTGCTGGCCGAGATCCTCGGCGGCGGCAATCGCAGCCGGCTCTACCAGCAGCTTGTCGTCAAACAAGGCATCGCCGCCACTGCCGGGGCCTATTTCCAGGGCACCATGCTCGACGCCACCAATTTCACCGTCTACGGCGCGCCGCGCGGCGACGCCAGGCTGGCCGATGTCGAGGCCGCCGTCGACGCCGAGATCGCCCGCATCGCCAGCGGCGGCGTTACCGACAGCGAGTTGGAGAAGGCCAAGGACCGCTATGTCAGGGCGATGATCTTCGCCCGCGACAAGCAGGACGACATGGCCAACATGTATGGCGCGACGCTGGCGACCGGCGGCAATGTCAGGGATGTCCAGGAATGGCCGGATAGGATCCGCAAGGTCACCGCCGACGAGGTCAAGGCGGTCGCCGCGCGCTATCTCAAGCTCGACCATTCGACGACAGGCTATCTCTTGCCGCAGACACAGGCGGGGAATTGATGATGACGAACCAGCATAGCCGCGCGCCTTCCCTTCTCCCCTTGTGGGAGAAGGTGGATTGGCGCGCAGCGCCAAGACGGATGAGGGGTGTTGGCCGGAGCGCCATCGGTGCCAAGCTGGAGCACCCCTCATCCGACCGAGCTGCGCTCGACCACCGCCCGGGGGCGAGCCACGGGTCTCGCCCCGTCCTTCGGACCCCACAAGGGGAGAAGGGAAGGCCGCGCATAGAGGCTCCCCTCGCCACCTTGCTCCTCGCCATCCTCTTCCTCATCCTGCCCCCGCTCACCGCCCGCGCGGCGATGAACATCCAGCAGGTGACCTCGCCCAAGGGCATCACCGCCTGGCTGGTCGAGGATTATTCCGTGCCGATCATCGCCATCCGCTTCGCTTTCGATGGCGGCTCGACGCAGGATCCCGCGGGTAAGGAGGGGCTGGCCAATCTGATGAGCGGCCTGTTCGACGAGGGCGCCGGCGATCTCGACAGCGAGGCCTTCCAGGCGAAGCTGGACGAGGTCGGCGCCGAGATGAGCTTCGATGCGCAGCGCGACGGCACCTATGGCTCGATGCGCATGCTGGCCGAAGAGCGCGATGGGGCGTTCGACCTGCTCGGCATGGCGATCAACCATCCGCGCTTCGACCAGGCGCCGATCGACCGCATCCGCTCCCAGGTCCTGTCCGGCATCATCGCCAATGAGCGCGACCCCAACACGATCGCCCAGACCAAATGGCTGCGCGCCATCTACGGCGCGCATCCCTATTCCAGGCCCGACCAGGGCACCCGGCAAAGCATCGCCACCATCACGCCGGCCGATCTCGCCGCCTTCCACAAAGCGAATTTCGCCCGCGGCGGCCTGCATGTCGCAGTGGTCGGCGCCATCGACGCCGAGACGCTGAAGCAGAAGCTCGACTCCGTGTTTGGCGACCTGCCGGAAAAGCAGACGCTCGCCCCTGTCGCCGATGTCGCTCCCAAGCTGGGCGAGCATGTCGAGGTCGACTACGACCTGCCGCAGACCTCGCTGCAACTCGCTTATCCCGGCGTCGACCGCCAGGCGCCGGATTTCTTCGCCGCCGCGCTGATGAACGAGATCCTCGGAGGCAGCGCCTTCACCTCGCGCCTCTACCAGGAAGTGCGCGAAAAGCGCGGCCTGGCCTACGGCGCCAGCTCCGGCCTGGTCGACCACCAGCACGCCAACGCTTTGGTCGTCACCACCGCGACGCGCTCCGACCGGGCGGCCGAGACGCTGGCGCTGGTGCGCAAGGTGGTCAAGCAGATGGCCGATGAGGGCCCGACCGAAGCCGAACTCGAGGCAACCAAGAAATACATGGTCGGCGCCTATGCCATCAGCAATCTGGATTCCTCCGGCTCCATTGCCGCGACGCTGCTCGAGCTGCAGCTCGACAAGCTCGGCATCGACTACATCCAGCGCCGCGCCGCGCTCATCAACGGCGTGAGCCTGGATCAGGTCAAGGCGGTGGCGAAGAAACTGCTGTCGCCCGAGCCGTCGATCATGGTGGTGGGGCCGAAGCTGGGGAGCAAGGGATGAGCCGTTTCTCGCATCGCTCCCCCTTCTCCCCTTGTGGGGTCCGAAGGACGGGGCGAGACCCGTGGCTCGCCCCCGGGCGGTGTCGCCGAAGGCGACGGATGAGGGGTGCTCCAGCTAGGCACCTACAGCACTCCGTCCAACCATCCGTCTCGGCGCTACGCGCCGATCCACCTTCTCCCACAAGGGGAGAAGGGAAGGCGCGCGGGAGCCTCAAAAATGCCCGCTAGCCCCACCTTCGGCATCGCCTTTGGCGGCGGCGGCGCGCGCGGGCTGGCGCATATCCATGTCATCGAGGCGCTGGACGAGCTCGGCATCAGGCCGGTGGCGATATCGGGCTCCTCGATCGGCGCCATCATGGGCGCCGGCATGGCCGCGGGCATGACCGGCAAGGAGATGCAGGACTATACGCGCTCGATCCTCTCGCGCCGGGTCGAGGTGGCGACCCGCATGTGGCGCGCCAGGCCCGGCACCTTCGCCGAGGCGCTGCAGGGCGGCCTGCGCGTCAGCCAGTTCAATGTCGAGCGCATCCTGAAAGCATTCCTGCCCGAAGCCATCCCCGAGACCTTCGCCGAATTGAAGATCCCGCTGAAGGTGACGGCGACCGACTATTACGGCCACAGACTGAAAGTGATCAGCGACGGCGACCTGCATTCCGCCCTTGCCGCCTCGGCGGCCATTCCCGCCGTGTTCCGCCCGGTCACGCGCGACGGCCGCCTGCTGATCGACGGCGGCATCTACAACCCCGTGCCGTTCGATCTCATCGAAAAGGACGCCGACATCATCATCGCCGTCGACGTCGTCGGCGGGCCGACCGAGGCCGAGCGCAAGCACCCGACGTCCGTCGACCTGATGTTCGGCGCCACGCAGCTGATGATGCAGTCGATCATCGCCAACAAGCTGAAACAGTGCCGCCCCGACATCCTGGTGCGCCCGGCCGTCTCGAAATACCGCGTGCTCGACTTCATGAAGATCGACGCTTTGATGAACGAAACGGTCGCCATCAAGGACGAGCTGAAGCGCGAGATTGCGCTGGTGATGGAGGCGAGGGCAGGTGCGACGGTGAAGGGCAGGCGGGGGAAGCGGTTGGGGTAGAGCCCGACGCCGAAGCTGCCAATCTCCCCCCTCGTGGGGGAGATGGCCGGCAGGCCAGAGGGGGGCGCTGTCCCGCCAGCCTATCCACGAAATCGCAACTGCTACCGTTACGCTAATTGCTGACCGATCGCAGCCTGATCCTCAAATGCATGCGTTCCTTCGCGCCCCCCCTCTGCCCTGCCGGGCATCTCCCCCACGAGAGGGGAGATTGGCCGTCATCGGCGCCCCGCCTCACGCCTTCCCCGCCTCATACTCCAGCGCCACCACGCCATTGCTGAACGGCACGGCCGAAACCAACCCCAGCGCCACCTTCTCGCCTACCGGGAACAGCCTCTTCCCCAGCCCAACAGCGGCGGGATAAGTCAGCAGCCGAACACGGTCGACCAGCCCATGCCGCAGCAATTCCTGCGCGACGCTGAGGCTGCCATGCACATAGATGTTGCCACCGCTGCCTTGCTTCAGCGTCCTGACCGCATCCGGCAAGGCGCCCGTCAGCAGCTCGGCCGGTTTCCAGTCGAGCGTCTTCAAACTGGACGACGCGACATATTTCGGCAGCGCGTTGAACCGCTCGGCGAAGTCCCCGGTTTCGCTCGGCCACGAGCCGGCAAAAATCTCATAGGTCGTGCGCCCCAAAAGCATGGCGCCGCTGTCGGCAAGCTCATCCTCCTTGAACCTGTTCATCTCATCGTTCCAGGTCACGCCCGGCAGCTTCTCGACCTCGGCAATGCCATCGACGCTGATGAATTCGGTGACGATAAGTTTTCGCATGGCGCTCTCCTTTGGTCAGAGGACGGATGGCGCGGGGCTTTTGCGACAGGCTTTGTGAATTAACGCGGCGCTTTGTTGTTAGTCGATGTCAAAGGCAAGCCTCCATCGGCTATGCCCGAAGCCAATTGATGACTGGCGGCAAAAGGCAAGGACGAGTTGAAGCGGAATGTCGAGAAATCGCTGTACTTGCCACGACGCGCGGGCTACGATCACGTGAATGAATCAGGCTGAGCGGCATAATCATGAATATGGAATGGGCGAGCGCATTGGGATTGGCAGTTACGCCAATGTTTGCTCAAGAAATGTCGCCGCCCGGCCAGCATTTTATGCTGCTTGATGGCGTTCGGGGTAGCTTTGCTCTCTCCGAACAAACGATTTTAGACGAGGAGGTAGACGTTCAGAATTGGGCTTGGTCGGCTGGCGTCCTTCATCACGTTACTACAACTCCTGATCAAGTCATTGTAAAGCGCTGGGATCGTCCAGAGGTTTTGCGTTACACCCGTCAAAGCGTTTCCGATAGACTTGATCGGTTCTACGCACAACTCGCTGATAGCCAGTCGGCGACAAATCGAACGATTGCTAGTCACGCGGTTGAGTGTTTTGGGCGACTACGTTCAAGCTTCTCGGTCGATGAGCAACAGGACGCGTTAGCGGTTTTTCTCCTACTGCTGGGCTCTATGCTGCGCTCGCATGAGGATGTTACCGTATATGACCATGCGGATGAGATAACGAACGAATTCAGTTTGGACGGAGTTGCACCTAGTGCTTTGCGTCGCCTAAGTCCGGAGTTGTTGAGGCACTTCACGTCGGGTTTCCGTAGGCCCCTTTTTGCTCAGGCCCAGAAGATCGAGACAAAACCCTCACTAGTTGTGCGTCATGCAGGAGCGATGGTTTTTCAAGAGGCTCACTTCCAATTAATCCAACGGGGATCATCGGACTTGTTCGGTGTGCCTACTGCCGCCACGGTGGCACTTAACACCGGCAATGGTGTTCATTTCACCCCTCCGGGTCTTGCGCGTGCCCTTGTCGAGCAAGCGCTCGATGCTTACGGGGACCTCCCTCCCAGACTTACAATCTTGGATGCAGCGTGTGGATCTGGGTCGATTTTGCATGAGGCTCTCCGCATACTTCAGGATCGAAAATGCAAAAGCATTATAACAGTTATTGGATTCGATGAGTCGGAATATGCCGTTCAGATGACGAGGTTTTTGCTTGCTGCAGCAAAACACGATTGGCCTGAACTTGAATTTTCGATAGTAGTTGAGCAGCGAAATTCTTTGGACGAGCGGCCGTGGCCGCGGTCAGACATAATTCTGATGAATCCACCCTTTGTCTCCCTGCGTGATCTTACGTCGGAACAGAGGCAGCTTCTGACGGTTATCCTTGGGATATATGCCAAAGGGCGCCCGGATTTGTCGATGGCGTTTGTGGAGCGTGCCGTACATTCTCTAGCCCCCCATGGGGTTCTAGGAACGTTGGTGCCGGCCGGTGTCTTGAGCATGACTTTTGCGCAAGACTGGCGCCGACATTTGCTTGATGAAGCATCAGTGTCCTTTTTGGCTCTTTTTGGCGAGCTAAGCCTTTTTCGTCTCGCGACGGTAGAGACAGGCTGTATTGTGCTTCGAAAAGCACCGGCTGATGAGCATGAATTGTATAGATCCCTGTGGGTTGGAGAGAAACGAAACGCAACGCCAGAGGCACTTCGGTTTCTTAGGCGAGCTACCGCCCAACCTTCCAGTGATATCGAGCGGGATGCATGGACGTTGGCAGAACTTCCCGCAAAAACGTTGAAAGACGGCGCAAATTGGCGCCCTTCGCCTCAAACTTTGAGACGAGAGCTCCAAAAAATTGAGGCTCACGTCCCCACAACCGTGAGTTCTCTTTTTGATGTCAAGCAGGGCGCGCTGCCTGCACCCCGCGAAGCATTCATTCTCGCCGAACAAAAATGGAAGGAACTGCCTGAGAGGGAACAACGATGGTTTCGGAGCATCGCTGAGAACCAGAACATTCGCGGTGGGCAAATTTTGATTGGAGATAAGATCTTCTATCCAAAATCACCTGAACTGCCGCTTCTTCCAAGTGAGGAAGTTCTTCTGAAGGAGCTGCCGGCCTTTTCTGCCCACCTGTTTAGATTCAAGCCCGTGCTAGAAAGGCGCCGCGGCAAAGGGGAGCGTTGGTGGGAACTCGGAGAAGATAGAAAATGGCTTCGTGTACCGAGCAAAAAAATTGTTTCAACCTACTTTGGCCAAGCAGGCTCGTTCGCATATGACAAGGACGGCGATAGAATTGTGGTCCAAGGCTATGGCTGGCTTCCAAAATGGAGGCCATCTCGCTTTCTGCAAGTTGACTTTCTATTGGACGCATATGTCGCGATATTCAATTCTGTACTGTTCTCTGCGCTTCTTGCAGAAACATGTCCAACTGTTGGCGGTGGACAGCTTAATCTGAGCAAGAGATATTCTGAGAAGGTTCGACTACCAGACTTGGTCGAGAGGGTTGAGATGGCTGCAGGGGTAGATTCCGTGACTAAGGAGCTATCTTTCTTTGGTAACATTATTGGCCAAGCGGGATTGTCAGCCGTTCCGAGGGCGAAAATCGAGGAGTTGGTTCGAATTCTATACGGAGTGTAGAGGCGATGCCTCTGCTGACTAAGAGAGCCGACGAAATTAAAGGGCATTGGCACGCTGTTGCGTATGGTATGGGAGGGACACTACCTGGTCCCCCCAACACTTATCGAGCGATCTGGGAAGAGCCTGCGGCAGCCACCGCTACTCTCAAGTGTCAAAATTTTCCGGAAGAGATAGCGCTTCGGTACAACGGTGTAAGAGTGCCGGTTGTGCCCTTGATTGCTGCTTCGCCAGATGAATCACCTGTCTACTGGATGTCTTGGTTTGAAGAATGGGTTGCAGAGCCCAAAGTCAATTCTCGCCGTCTTCAATTCCAAGCATCAGCGATCACAATATACTATGGAATAATGGGTGAGCCAAAGCGGCAATTATTTCGTGCTGAGTGGGCTGGCGTTCAAAGGGTCGAAAAGCAGGTCGACATGTTTCCAGGTAATGGGGCGGCACATCCCCACTGGCATGTAGACGCAATACGCGGCTACGTTGATGGTATTAAGCAACAGCTTGAAGAGTTGCGCCAAGATGCCGAGTTGAACAGAGAGTTGGTTCTGGGTCGTGTACGCGACTTCGGAGACGGAGAAGCTGAGAGGGATGTCGCGGGTCTATTCTCGGCTCCGCAATTGCAGCTACCTACAAACGGCGAAATGAGTTGGACTGGAGTTCACTTGGCTGCAGACGCTAGATGGTCGGAGCAGCCTTGGCCGGGCCCCGCGGGGCCACATGACGTTCACGCAAAAGGTCCAAAAGACCTAGACGCCCTGCGCTGCTGGTTGGTATCGTGCGTCCGATATATACAAGCCGAAATCAACAAGGTTTAGCCCTCAGTTTTTGGCATAAAGATTTATGCTCAGCGGACTTTTGTTGCGGTGGTTCTAGGGTTAGCCTCGGCATTTCCCACCCCCCTTGCCATCCCCCACACCTTCCCCTAATCTCCCTCTGAGAAAACCTTTTCCCAAATCGCATTACACCCGCTGACCTCACCACCCAGCACCTCGCAGGCCAACAAGAGAAAACCTTTTCCCAACTAAGGAATTCGCCGCGCACCATGTCCTCCGACGCCTCGCCAGCGCAAACTCCCGTCACCCTCCGCGAGGTGGCCGCGGCCGCCGGCGTCAGCGTTGCCACGGCCTCAAAAGCGCTGAACGGGCAGGGGCGGATGAAGGCGCAGACGCGCGAGCGTATTCGCGAGACGGCGCAGCGTCTGGGCTTTCGGCCGAACAGCCTGGCGCAGAGTCTGCTCAGGCGGCGCTCCTTCACCGTCGGGTTGCTCACCAACGATACCTATGGCCGCTTCTCGCTGCCGCTGATGTCGGGCGTTTCCGATGCGCTGGTCGATGCCGGCGTCTCGGTGTTCCTGTGCAATGTCGAGGACGACACGCGGCTCGCCCAGCTGCATGTCGAGGCCATGCTCGACAAGCGCGTCGACGGCATCATCGCCACCGGCAAGCGCATCGACCGCCATCTGCCGGTCGATCTCGCCAATCTTCGCATTCCCGTGATCTATGCCTTCACCCAGCCCGATCCCGGCGCCATCGCCTTTGTGTCCGACGATGCCGGCGGCGCGCGTCTGGCGGTCGAGCATTTCTGCCGGCTGGGGAAGAAGCGCATCGCTCATGTCACCGGGCCCGCGAGTTTCGCCGTGGTGCATGCCCGGGCCGAGGCCTATCGCGACGTACTGACCGAGCACGGCCTGCCGGTCAGCGAGCCGCTGCTTGGCGCGTGGTCGGAAGCCTGGGGGCATGACGCCGTTGCAAAACTGTTCGGCGACAAGGCGGGCAGGGAAGGGGCGCCGGACGCCGTGTTCTGCGGCAACGACCAGATTGCGCGCGGCGTCATCGATGCGCTGCGCGAGCGCGGCATCGGCGTGCCCGACGATGTCGGCGTCATCGGCTTCGACAATTGGCAGATCGTGGCCGAGGCGACGCGCCCGCCGCTGAGCTCGGTCGACATGAACCTGGCAGCGCTCGGCCGCGAGGCCGGGCTCGCTCTGCTTTCGCTCGTCGGCGGCAAACCCGCCGAGCCGGGCATCAGGAAACTGCCGTGCCGGCTGGTGGTGCGTCAGTCATGCGGCCGTCCGCCGGGCGGTTAAAGTCAATGCAAAGCGAATGGCCGTTGCGCGGGAGGCACGGCCAAATGAGGAGGAGAATACAACCATGAGGAGGAGAACCATGAAGACCATGATTGCCGGGTTCGCGCTCGCCGCGAGCATCATTGCGTTACCGGCGGCAGCCGCCGAGACCGCCAACATCTGGGTGCGCGCCGACGGCTCGAATTTCATGCCGCGCATCGTCGATGCCTTCAACAAAGGGCATGAGAACCAGATCAAGCTCGACATCATCCCCAATGCCGAGATCATCCCGAAATATGGCGCCGCCGCCGCCGGCGGCACGGCGCCGGACGCGCTGTCGCTCGACCTGATCTACACGCCGGCCTTTTCCGCCGCCGGCCAGCTCGAAGACATCACCGACTGGGCGAAATCGCTGCCCTATTTCGCCAGCCTGTCGCCGGCGCATGTCAAGACCGGCACCTACAAGGGCCGCATCTACGGCCTGCCGTTCTCGGCCGATAGCTCGGTGCTGATCTGGAACAAGAAGCTGTTCAAGCAGGCCGGGCTCGATCCCGAGAAGGGCCCGGCGAACTGGGCCGAGATCGAAGCCGACGCCGAAAAGGTCAACGCGCTCGGCGGCAACATCAAGGGCTTCTACTTCTCCGGCAATTGCGGCGGCTGCAACATCTTCACCTTCACGCCGCTGATCTGGGCCTCGGGCGGCGATATCCTCTCAGAAGACGGCTCCAAGGCGACGCTGGACAGCCCGCAACTGCGCGGCGCCATCGACCTCTACCGCTCGATGGTCAAGAAGGATCTGGTGCCGTCGGGCGCGCAGACCGACACCGGCTCCAACTTCTTTGCCGCCTTTGCCGCCGGCAATATCGGTATTTCGCCGTCGGGCGCCTTCGCCATCGGCGCGCTCAACACGCAATATCCCGATGTCGACTATGGCGTCACCTTCCTGCCGGGCAAGGATGGCGGCTGGTCGTCCTTCGCCGGCGGCGACAATTTCGTCGTCACCAAGGGCACCACGAAGCTTCCCGTGGTGAAGGAGTTCCTCGACTTCGCCTATTCGCTCGAAGGCCAGACCATTTTGGCCAAATATGGCAGCCTGCCCGTGCGCGGCGACATCGCCAAGGACGCGCTGAAAGACCTCGACCCGCGCTACCAGATCGCCGCCGAAGCCATGGCCAAGGGCCGCACGCCCTATTCGGTGGTGTTCAACGATCTGATCAACTCCGCCAACGGCCCGTGGAACCAGATGGTCAACGAGGTCTTCTTCGGCGACGATGTCGACGGCGCGATATCGAATGCGCAGGAGACCATGCAGTCGATCATCGACCAGGCGCCGCAGAAGTAGACTGGCGCCGATCCGGCCGCCCGCCCGTCTCCCTGGTGCGGCGGCCGGACATTTGCATTCGTCCAACATCACGGCTGTCTTGCATGGAAGCTTTGAAGCATCTGTCCGGTCTGCTCTCACCTCTGATCCCTTTCCACGAGGAGGAGAGCAATTCTAGCTTGGGTTCCTCGCCCCCGCGGAGTGGGGGAGAGGTGGCTCGGCGAAGCCGAGACGGAGAGGGGGCTTTCGTAGGGCGCAGTCCCCCTCTCCGTCCGCTTCGCGGCCACCTCTCCCCCGCCGTTGGCGGGGGCGAGGAACCCAAGCCTTGTCGGGTCGTGCCGCAATCTTCCTACCCTCGCCACAAGGGGGAGGGTAAATGACCACCATCGCAACCACCTCCGCCCCCGCGCGCCGGCGAAAACTGGTCGGCGCCGGCCGCCGGCAGTGGATCGGCTTGCTCTATGTCGCGCCGGCCGTGGCGCTGGTCACCGTCTTCTTCATCATACCGCTCGGCATGACGGCATGGATGTCGCTGCACAACTGGCCGCTGATGGGCGCGCATAGCTTCATTGGCCTCGACAATTACGCGGCGATCCTGCGCGACAACAGGTTCTGGAATGCACTGCGCTTCACCGGCTATTACACGGTGATCGTCACCATCGCGATCTTCGCCGTCGCCTTTCCGCTGGCGCTGTTCATCGAGCGGCCGCGCCAGCTCACCGGCTTCTACCGCACGTCCTTCTTCATGCCGGCCGTCGTCGGCTTCGCCTCGGCCAGCCTGCTGTGGTCTTGGCTCTTGAATGTCGATTCCGGCCTGTTCAGCCCGGCCGCCTTCCAGCTCGGTCTGACCGAGAAGAAGGTCAATCTGCTGGCCACCTTCCAGCCGGCCTTCTGGTCGATCATCGCCATGGTGGTCTGGAAGGTGGCCGGCTTCACCATGATCATCCTGATGACGGGCCTGCAATCGATCCCGCCCGACCTGCAGGAGGCGGCAATGATCGACGGGGCAGGGCCGTTCGCCCGCTTCCGGGCGATCACGCTGCCCCTGATGCGCCGCACGCTGGCGCTCGCCCTGATCCTGTCGGTCGCCGGCTCGGTGCTCGCCTTCGACCAGTTCTACATCATCCTGCGCGGCGGCCCGCGCAACCAGACGCTGACCGCCGTCTACTGGATCTTCAACCAGTCCTTCGTCTCGTTCAAGCTAGGCTATGGCGCAGCCCTGTCGATGATCCTGCTGGTCATCCTGGTCGCGCTCAGCCTCGTCCAGCTCTGGCTGCTGCGCAAGCCCGAGGGGGTCGACTGATGGCGCAGGCAAGAAGCCGCAACAGCCGCCTCTGGCTCGGTTTTGCCGAGCATGCCACCGGCATTGTCGCCTCGCTGCTGTTCCTGGCGCCGATCGTCTGGACCGTGTTGTCGGCCTTCAAGCCGGCCGGCGAAGCGCGCCTGCCGCCACTGCCGCCCTGGCCGACGACGGGATTTTCGGTCGAGAACTATGCCACGCTCAACACCTTCGGCGACGGTCTGTGGCTGCCGGCGCAAAACAGCCTCTATGTGTCTGTCATGACGGTGGTGTTTTCCGTCATCGTCGGCGTGCTCGCCGGCTACGGCTTTTCACGCTTCCGCTTTCCGTTCAAGGACGCGCTCTTCATCGTCATCCTGTCGACGATCATGATCCCGTTCCAGTCGATCCTGACGCCGATCTTCCTGGTGCTGACCAAGATCGGCCTGCACAACACACTGACCGGGCTGGTCTGCGTCTATGTCACGCTGCAATTGCCGTTCTCGATCTTCATGATGCGCAACGCCTTCGACGCGGTGCCGCGCGAGATCGAGGAGGCCGCCCGCATGGACGGCGCCAACAATGTCACCATGCTGCTGAGGGTGATGCTGCCGCTGGTCTGGCCGGGCATCGTCACCATCGCGCTGTTCGCCTTCCTCGGCGCCTGGAATGAGTTCCTGGCGGCCCTGGTGCTGATGACCGACCAGTCGAAATTCACGCTGCCGATCATGATGACCGCGCTGCAGTCCGGCCGCTTCGGCGCCATCGACTGGGGCGCGGTGCAGGCCGGTGTCACCGTGATGATGGTGCCGTGCCTGATCCTCTTCCTGCTGCTGCAGCGCTTCTACATCCGCGGCCTCATGGCAGGGGCCGTGAAGTGACCAACCGCATTCGAACGGAGTTAAGTTGATGACCGCATCGCAATCCGCCAAAAAGATCTCCGCATCGGGCGGGCCGAAGCTCGCCTTCCGGCCGCTGCCCGTGCCGCAGGTCGATATCAGAGGTTTTTGGGGCGACCGTGTCGATGCGGTGGCATCGCGCACCGCCGACATCCTCTATGATCGCTGTGTCGAAGCGCGCATGCTGGAGCAGATCGACCCCGACCGGCCATCGCCCGGCGTCGTCATCCCGTTCCATTCTCCCTCACCCGACGAGGCGGCAAGCCAGGGCGCCGAATTCACCGGCTCGACGGTTACCACACAGATGTTCTGGGATTCCGATTGGGGCAAGACGATCGAGACCGCCGCCTACTCGCTCTACCGCCGCCGCAATGACAGCCTGGAAAGGAAGATCGACGCCGTCATCGACATGTACGGCAAGCTGCAGCAGCCCGACGGCTATTTGTCGAGCTGGTATCAGCGCATTGAGCCCGGCAAGCGCTGGACCAACCTGCGCGACTGCCACGAGCTCTATTGCGCCGGCCATTTGATCGAAGGCGCGGTCGCCTATTACCAGGCCACGGGAAAGCGCAAGCTGCTCGACATAATGTGCCGCTATGTCGACCATATCGCCGACACTTTCGGTCCCGGGCCCGGCAAGAAGAAGGGCTATTGTGGCCATGAGGAGATCGAGCTGGCGCTGGTCAAGCTGGCGCGGGCAACGGGCGAGCAGAAATACATGGACCTGGCAAAATACTTCGTCGACCAGCGCGGCCAGCAGCCGCATTATTTCGACGAGGAGGCGCGCGCACGCGGCACCGACCCGAAAGCCTATCATTTCAAGACCTACGAATACAGCCAGTCGCATAGGCCTGTGCGCGAGCAGGACAAAGTCGTCGGCCATGCGGTGCGGGCGATGTATCTGTTTTCCGGCATGGCCGATATCGCCACCGAATATGGCGACGACACACTCAGGGTGGCGCTCGACCGTCTCTGGGACGATCTGACGACCAAGAACCTCTACATCACCGGAGGCATAGGCCCGTCCGCGCACAATGAGGGTTTTACGGCTGACTACGATCTGCCCAATGAGACCGCCTATGCCGAGACCTGTGCCTCGGTCGGCCTGGTGTTCTGGGCCAGCCGCATGCTCGGCATGGGGCCGAACGCGCGTTACGCCGACATGATGGAGCGGGCGCTCTACAATGGCTCGATCTCGGGCCTGTCGCTCGACGGCTCGCTGTTCTTCTACGAGAATCCGCTGGAAAGCCGGGGCAAGCACAATCGCTGGAAATGGCACCGCTGCCCCTGCTGTCCGCCCAATATCGGCCGCATGGTCGCTTCGATCGGCAGTTATTTCTACGGCCTGTCGGACGACGCGCTCGCCGTCCATCTCTACGGGGACAGCACGGCCCGCTTCGACATATCAGGCCGGCAGGTCGAACTCATCCAGACCAGCAATTATCCCTGGGACGGCGCGATTTCGATCGAGGTTGAGCCGGAAGCGCCGGTCGAATTCACGCTGCATCTGCGTATCCCTTCCTGGTCCCGCAAGGCGGCGCTCACGGTGAATGGCGCACCAGTCGATCTCGATACCGTCATGGGCGACGGCTATGCCGCGATCCGGCGCGAATGGCGCAAGGGCGACCGCGTCGATCTCGATCTCGAAATGTCGATCGCCCGTCTCTTCGCCAACCCGCAGGTGCGCCAGGATATCGGCCGCGTGGCACTCGCGCGCGGTCCGCTGATCTATTGCGTCGAGGAAACCGATAATGCCGGCCAACTCCACCGCATCACTCTGCCGCGCACGGCCAAAGTCGAGGCGCATAAGGAGCAAAACCTTCTGGGCGGCGTCGTTACGCTCTCGGCCATCGGCAGCAAGGAGGCGGTGGAAAATTGGGAAAGCGGCCTCTACCGCACCGATCCGCCGGCCACCGAACAGGCTAAGCTCAAGGCCGTGCCGTACTTTGCCTGGGACAACCGCGAACCGGGCGAGATGCTGGTCTGGTTGCGGGACGGGTGAGGGGCCGCAGCGCCTTCATGCGTTGCGTCGTTTGCCAAACAGCAGCTTGCGCTACAGGCGCACGAAGGCCGTGAGCGGCAGATGATCGGAGGCGACCCGCGAAAGCGGGGTGTCATGCGCTTCGACGGCCGAGATCATCCCGTGCCGGTTGGCCATGATCCGGTCGAGCGCCAAGAGCGGAAGGCTCGATGGAAAGGTGGGAACCGCCGGCGGCAACGGGCCAAAGGTCGTATGCAGCGTGTTCAGGGAGGAACGGTTTCCGAGCCGCCATTCGTTCAGGTCGCCGAGCAGCAGCGTCGGCCTTTCGTCGGCGCTGCTCATGATGTCGAGCACGACACGGGCCTGCTCGGAGCGCGAGCGGCGCAGCAGGCCGAGATGGGCCGCGATGACGCGCAGCGTCGGTTTGTCGTCGAGATCGATCTCGGCAACGAGCGCCCCCCGCGGCTCGAGCCCCGGCAGCTTGATCTGGTGCACGTCGCGCACGGTGCCGCGCTTGAACAGAAGCACATTGCCGCGCCAGCCATGTCCCTTGCCGTTTCCGGCAATCGGCACCGGCACCAGTCCCGTTTCCATTTCCAGGCGGGCAAGATCGAGCAGTCCGGCTCGATCGCCAAAGCGGTTGTCGGCCTCCTGCAGCGCGATGACATCCGGGCTGATTTCCCGGATGACGCGAGCGGTGCGTTCGGGATCGAATTTCCGGTCGACGCCGATGCATTTGTGGACGTTATAGGAGGCAACCACCATTTCGGTGTCGTCAGTCCGCTTGCGCTGCTCGGATTTTGCCTTCCGCGCATTTCTGGCGCGGATCGACACCAGCACGGTCTCCGGAAGGCTGCGTTCGTTCTTATGCATGCGCCTGCTGCTTATTCCCTTGCTTCTAGAGATAGGGCGATCCCAACCACAGCACACGGTCGAACAGACGAACGATGAATGGTCGTGCTCGCAGGGCTTCGAGCGTTACGGGCACGGCACAGGCGATCGCCGAAGCGATCCTCTCCTCGACCTCCGAGGCAAAGCCGGCGTCGAGAACCTCCATATCGATCTCGAAATTCAGCCTCAGCGACCGGGCATCGAGATTGGACGATCCGACATAGGCCCACACGCCATCGATCGACATCAATTTCGAATGGTCGAACGAGCCCTCGTGGCGCCAAACGCGGCAATAGTGCTTCAGCACCTGGTCGAACTGGGCCGTCATCGCGCGGTCGACGAGGAAAAGGTTGTTCACGGCCGGCACGACGATATCGATTTCGACACCGCGCCGGCCGGCTGTCGTCAGCGCGCTGATCAGTTCCCGGTCCGGCAGGAAATAGGGCGACATGATGCGGATCGATTTGCGGGCGACGGAAAATGCCCCGATCAGCAATTTGTGGTTCGTTTCGATGCTGGCATCCGGCCCTGTTGCCACGGCGCGCACCAGCATCGGCTGGCCGGGCGGCGGCGAGAGGTCTTCTATTTGCCAGATGTCGCCTTTCAATGCCTCGTTGCCGGCGAAGCGCCAGTCCTCGGCCGCAACCGAGAAAAGGTCTGATACCACCGGGCCGGTGACCTGGAAATGCGTGTCCCTGGAGCTGTCGGGGCCGGCGAATTCGGCTGAAAAGCCCTTGCGGATGTTCATGCCTCCCGTGAACGCGACCATGCCGTCGATGACCAGGATTTTCCTGTGGGTTCTCAAATTAGCATAGGGAAGTCTCAGGCCCATGACGATATTGCCGTTGAAAAGATCGACGGTGATATCAGCCTCCTTGAGCTGCTTGAGGATGCTGGGCACCGAGTAGCGCACGCCGACCGCGTCGATCAGCACGCGTACGGTCACGCCGCGGCGGACGGCACGGCCAAGCGATTCGACGAAAAGCCGCCCGGCGGCATCATTGTCGAAGATGTAGGTCTCGAGAAGGACACTTCGCGTGGCGCCATCGATCGCCCGGCACATCGCCCCATAGGCCTCATCGCCCGTCCGCAGCACCGAGATCGTGTTTCCATAAGTCAAAGGGCGCCGCGCCACCCTGTCGCCCAACGTTTTCAGTCCGGCAAACCGCTGGCCGTATTGTGCCGTGATCAATGCCTCCGTGGCGGTGTCGTGGTCTTGCTTTGCCGAAGCGGCCTCGCCGGGCAAGGGCCGCATGGCGCTGATCGTCGCGCGGCGGATTCGATTGATGCCGGCGATGGCATAGATGATTACGCCAAGGAATGGCGAAAGCAGCATCACGCCCACCCACCCGGTGGCGGCGCGCACGTCTTCCTTCGTCATGACGGCATGGACGATGCCGACTGTCGCCATCATCCCTGAAATGATCGCGAGGATCTGGGGCCAGTGGGTCGCTAGGGCCTGCAACATTGCCGAACTATCCAGCGCGCGGCCGCGGAACGCAATGCATCTGCTTATTCCCGGTGTTGACGGGCTGTGCCCTGCGCCTCACTGTCGAAGGGCGGAGCCGGCCGCCTGTCGATGGTCGTAGTGGCGCACATGCCGCTTCGCCCATTGCAGAAGCGGCATCGGGACAATAGATGGTGCTGCAACGGCCGCCCCAATAGCCGGCTGAAAAAGCAGGATCACCAGTATGACGAATACGCTTGACGCAGCGAAATTGACCGATCGCGTCGCCGCCCTGGTCGAGGCCGCCAAGCGCGCCGGCGCCGACGCCGCCGACGCGGTCGCCGTACGCGGCCGCTCGGCAGGCGTGTCGGTGCGGCTGGGCAAGGTCGAGGCCACAGAGGCGTCCGAGAGCGAGGATGTCTCGCTGCGCGTCTTCGTCGGCAAGCGGGTGGCGAGCGTCTCGGCGACGGCGGCATCGGACCCGAAGCTGCTCGCCGAACGCGCCGTGGCGATGGCGAAAGTATCGCCGGAAGATCCCTATCAGGGCCTCGCCGATCCGGCCTTGCTGGTCCACAAGCCGCGCGATCTCGATCTGTTCGACGCGACAGAAGTCTCCGCCGACCAGTTGAAGGAAGCAGCGCTCGCCGCGGAAGCCGCGGCCCTGGCCGTCAAGGGGGTCACGAATTCGGCCGGCAGCGGCGCCAGCGCCGGGCTGGGCGGTCTGGTATTGGCCACCTCGCACGGCTTTGTCGGCCAGTATGTCGCGTCGCGCTTTTCGCGCTCCACCAGCGTCATTGCCGGCGAGGGCACCGGCATGGAGCGCGACTATGAATTCTCCTCGCGCCAGCATTTTTCCGACCTCGACGCGCCTGAGGATATCGGCCGCAAGGCCGGCGAGCGTGCCGCGCGGCGCATCGGCGCGCGCAAAGCGGCGACCGGGCCGGTCGATGTGGTGTTCGACCCGCGCGTCGCGCGCGGCATTGCCGGCCATCTCGCCGGCGCCATTAACGGCGCGTCCGTGGCGCGCAAGACCTCGTTCCTGCGCGACATGATGGGCAAGCAGGTCGCCGCCGCCGCGATCACCGTCACCGACGAGCCGCTGCGCCGCCGTGGCCAGGCGTCGCGTCCCTTCGACGGCGAGGGCGTCGAGGGCGAAAAGCTGTTCATGGTCGAGAAGGGCGTTCTGAACCACTGGTTCCTCTCGACCTCGGCGGCGCGGGAACTCGGTCTTGTCACCAACGGGCGCGGCTCGCGCAGCGGCTCCTCCGTCTCGCCGTCATCGACCAACCTCGCCATCGAGCCCGGTGAACGGACGCCGGAAGAGCTGATCAAGTCACTGAAGACCGGCTTCTACGTCACCGAAGTGTTCGGCCAGGGCGTCGACATGGTGACCGGCGAATACAGCCGCGGCGCCTCCGGCTTCTGGATCGAGAATGGCGAGCTCGCCTATCCCGTCGCCGAAGTGACCATCGCCTCGAACCTGAAGACCATGTTCCTGAACATGGTTCCCGCCAGCGATCTCGACCGCAATTTCGGCACCGCGGCGCCAACGCTGCTGATCGAAGGAATGACCCTTGCCGGAGCTTGATTCGATCACGGCAGCCGGGGCCGGCGAGGATTTGCCGCTGCTGCGCGACGCCGCCCGCGAGGCGGGCGCCATCGCCATGCGCTATTTCGGCAACAACCCGCAAGTGTGGATGAAGGGCGGCACCTCGCCGGTGAGCGAGGCCGACCATGCCGCCGACGCCTTTCTGCGCGACACGCTTTTGGCGGCGCGGCCGGACTATGGCTGGCTGTCGGAGGAAACGGCCGACGATCCGATAAGGCTTGCCGCGCGCCGCACCTTCGTCGTCGATCCGATCGACGGCACGCGCGGTTTCCTCGAAGGCCTTCGCTCCTGGTGCGTCAGCGTCGCCGTTGTCGAGGACGGCCGCACGCTGGCCGGCGTGCTCGAATGCCCGGCCAAGGATGAGACTTACTGGGCGCTGCCAGGCCAGGGAGCGTTCCGCAACGGCAAGCCCATTGCCGTGCGCCGCCCCACAGCGACGGTCGAGATCGGCGGGCTGAAGCAACTGATCGACCTCATGCCGGCGCAATGGCAGAGCCGGCTGCAGCGCGCGCCCCATATTCCCTCGCTCGCCTACCGGCTGGCGATGGTCGCCAACGGCGCGCTCGACGCGACCTTCATCAAGCCCAACGCGCATGACTGGGATATCGCCGCGGCCGATCTCATCCTGCGCGAGGCGGGTGGCGCTTTGCTCGACCAGAACGGCCGTGCGCCGCTTTATGCCGGCGAGGTGATCCGCCACGGCGCCCTGGTCGCCGGCAGTGGCGAACTCCTTGCCGTGCTGGCCGGGGTGATTGCCGGGCTTGACGGTTGAACGGACATCAATGGTTCCAAAGTCGGCGGCTTTGGTCTAGACCTGTCACAAACTCACGATATGTGAAGGACCGACATGGCCGCGGAAGACGGAAAGAAGCAGCTTTTGCACCTGGTGTTCGGCGGCGAGCTGAAGCAGCTGGGCGGGACTGAATTCCGCGATCTCGACGCGCTCGACATCGTCGGCATCTACCCGGACTATCAATCCGCGCGGACGGCGTGGAAAGCCAAGGCGCAAGCCAGCGTCGACAACGCCCATATGCGCTATTTCGTCGTTCACCTGCACCGGCTGCTCGATCCCGACAGCAAGGCTGCCGGTTGAAATCGATGGAGCATGAGGCAGTGAAAGGGTCCGCCACCAGGTCCGCGGTCGGAAGGCATCCCGGTGGCACGCCCAAGACACTCTGGCGCAAGATTCGCGAGCCTTTGGCGCAGTCGCGATTCGTCAAGAACATCATTGTCGGCTTGCTTGCCCAGTTCGTCCGCCTGGTCCGCCTGACCAACCGTGTGGTCGACGGGTCGGCAAAGATATCGGGCGGCGCCTATGCCGAGTTCGAACCCGGCATCATTGCGTTGTGGCACGGTCAGCACCTCCTGACCCCGGCCTACTATCCGAAAGGGCGGCCCCTGGTCGCCATGGTGTCGCGCAGCGCCGATGCCGAGCTCAACGCGCTGATGATCGAGAAATTCGGCATCGAGGCGGTGCGCGGTTCCGGCGGGCGCGACAGCTCCAGGCATCTCGACAAGGGCGGCGCCAAGGCGCTCATTGCCCTGAAAAAGTCGCTCACCGCCGGCAAGAACGTCGCCATGATTGCTGACATCCCCCACGGCACGCCGCGCGACGCTGGGCTCGGCATTGTTCTCCTGGCGCGGCTTTCGGGCCGGCCGATCCTGCCCGCCGCCATCGCCACCAGCCGCCGCAAGGTGCTGGAGAAGAGTTGGGACAAGACCACCATCAACCTGCCTTTCGGCCGTTCCTCGATCATCGTCGGCGCGCCTGTGTTCGTTCCGGCCGATGCCGATGAGGCCGAAATGGAACGCAAGCGCCAGGAGGTCACGGCCTCGCTCAATGCCGCGACCGCCGAGGCCTACCGTCTCGTGGATGGCCCGAAATGAGCGAGCGCTGGGCGCGCGCCTTCCTGACGGCGTATCGTTTTGCAGGGGCCGCCGCCTATCCGCTGATCGGACCTTACGTCGCCTGGCGCACCTCCATGGGCAAGGAAGACCGAAACCGACGGCGCGAGCGCTACGGCATCGCCGGGCGCGAGCGCCCCGACGGGCCGGTGATCTGGATCCATGCGGCAAGTGTCGGCGAGACGCTGGCCGTCATACCGCTGGTCAAGAGCATTCTCGACTACGGCGTCAACATCGTGCTGACAACGGGCACGGTTACCTCGGCGCAGGTAGCCGATGAGCGGCTCGGCGACCGTATCATCCATCAATATGTGCCGCTCGACCTCAAGCCGGCGGTCAGCCGCTTCCTCGATCATTGGCGGCCGGACCTGGCGATCATCGCCGAATCGGAGATCTGGCCGATGACCATCCTAGAACTTGGCGCGCGTCGTGTGCCGCAGGTGCTGGTCAATGGCAGGCTGTCGGACCGCTCGTTCAAATCCTGGAAGAAACGCGCCAACATCGCCGAGGCGCTGTTTGAGAATCTCGCCCATGTCGTCGCCCAGTCGGATGTCGACGGCGAGCGCTTTCTTTCGTTGGGCGCCCGGCCGGTCACGGTATCCGGCAATCTAAAGGTCGACACCACGCCGCCGCCGGCCGATGAAAAGGTATTATACGCATTGAGGCGCCAGATCGGCGCCCGCCCGACCTGGGCGGCGATATCGACCCATGACGGCGAGGAGGTGGTGGCCGCCGAGGTCCATGCGATGCTGCACAGGCGTCACCGCGGTCTTTTGACGATCATCGTTCCGCGCCATCCCGATCGCGCCGAAGCGCTTGCCGCGCAGATTTCCGGCATGGGCCTGAAGCTCGTCCGCCGCTCCAAGGGTGACAAGATCACCGCCGACACCGATATTCTGCTTGGAGACACGATTGGCGAGATGGGGCTCTATCTCAGGCTGACCGAAATCGCCTTCGTCGGCCGTTCGCTGACCTCGGAGGGCGGCCAGAACCCGTTGGAGCCGGCCATGCTCGAGACGGCGGTGCTGGCCGGCCGCAATGTCCAGAATTTTCGCGAGGCCTATCAGCGCCTGCTCGACAGCGGCGGCGCCAAGCTGGTGCGCGACCGCGACATGCTTGCTGGCGCCGTCAACTTCCTTTTGACCAACGAGGCGGCGCGCCACGAGATGATGGCGGCGGGTGCGGCGACCGTCGACGAGATGCGCGGCGCGCTGGCGCACACGCTGAGATCGCTCGAACCCTACATCCAGCCGCTGGTCGTCAAGTCGCGCCTGCAGGGCGCCAACGGCCGCTAAGGTGGCCAGCGAAGCACCACCCTTCTGGTGGGAAGAACCCGATTGGCGGGCGCTGGCGCTGACGCCGCTGTCCGCGATCTATGCACTCGTTGCCGGCCGCCGCATGCGCTCGGCGGCGCGCGAGAAGGTCGAGGCGCCGGTGCTGTGCGTCGGCAACTTCACCGTTGGCGGCACCGGCAAGACGCCGGTGGCGATCGCGCTGGCAAGACAGGCCAGGCGCATGCAGCTCAATCCCGGTTTCCTGTCGCGCGGCCATGGCGGCTCGTTTGGAGAGCCGCATATCGTCGATCCGCATCACGACGCCGCCAGGCATGTCGGCGACGAGCCGCTGCTGCTGGCCGAACACGCGCCGGTGGCTGTGACGCCGAACCGCGCAGCCGGCGCCAGGCTTTTGCTTGAGAAGCATGGCTGCGACTTCCTGATCATGGATGACGGCTTCCAGAGCGCGCGCATCCATATCGACTATGCGCTGGTCGTCGTCGACGCGCGCTACGGCGTCGGCAACGGCCGTGTCATCCCAGGCGGGCCGCTGCGGGCAAACATCGTCGACCAGCTGGTTTTCACCAGCGGGCTCCTCAAGATGGGCGAGGGCACCGGAGCCGATGCGGTCGTGCGCCAGGCGGCGCGCGCCGGCCGGCCGATCTTCGAGGCATATACGAGGCCAAGCCGGAAGACGGGGCTGGCCGGCAAGCGGTTTCTGGCTTTTGCCGGCATCGGTCACCCCGACAAGTTCTTCGATACGGTCCGTGAAGCCGGCGGCGAGGTGGCGCTGACCCGTTCGTTTCCAGACCATCATTTCTACGGCGCGGACGAACTTGCCGAACTGGCGGCGACGGCGCGCCGCGAGGGGCTCGGCCTCGTCACCACCGCCAAGGATGCCGCCCGGCTGCGCCATGACGCCGCCTCAGCCGATTTTCTTCGGCAGCTCGACGTGCTGGAGATCGACACCGTGTTCGAACCCGAGCACGTGCCCGAGCGCATCATCGGCGAGACGCTGGATGCCTGGCGGCAGCGCAAGCTGAAGGGTTGATCAGCGCCGGCTGCGCAGTTCCGGATGCGCCTCGATTTCGCGGCGCAGCGAAGCGATTGCGCTCACATAGGGTTCCTGCCTGGCGACGCTCCAGTATTTGAGTTCGTCCAGAGGAATGCTCTCGCCGGTCACGGCGCAACGCACGAAGGCGCCAGGACTGGTCACCTGGAAGTCGCCGTCGAGATAACGGATACGGGCTTCCTTGCCGCCGGGGCCTTCGAAACGGTTCATCATGGGGTGGCGCCGAAATTCATGACGATGTCATCGCCATAAATCCTGGCAAGGTCAAGCTTGGAGCGAAGTGACACCAGATTTGGTCACGTACGTCTCCCGGGAGCGCCAGGTCGGTCAAGCCGGCAAATGGATGTCTTATCCTTCGGCTACGATAAAATCCTCGATCTTTTCGGCAGAAAGCCCGGCCTGGCTTGCAATGCGGCGAGCGAGGTCTGCTGCCGCGGCGCGCGGCCGCCCCAGCGGCCGGTCGAGCCAATAGGATATCGGGCTCAGCACGCTGCGCTCGTCGACCGCGACAATGCGGCCCGACTTCAACTGATCCACCGTCATTGGCGGCCGCGCCAGCGCGATGCCAAGCCCGTGGGCTGCCGCATCGAGCACCAGATTGTAGTCCTCGAAGCGGCGGTCCTGCGGGCGCGGGCGGTAGTCCATGTCCTGCGCGGCAAACCAGGCGCGCCAGGCCGAAGCGTCGGAATCGTTGATTAGCGGAAATTTGAGCAGCCGGGCAGGGTCGCCGCGGCCGATTTCCCTGGCGAGCTCAGGCGAGGCGACGGGGAAAACATATTCCTCGAAGAGCTGCACCGAGACGCGGCCCGGAATGCGGCCGCGTCCGCAGCGGACCGAAAGATCGATGCCCTCGTCGGCAAGGTCGGCCTGGCGGTTGTCGACATCGAGCACGATGCGCAGCTTGCTGGGGTTGCTCTCAAGCGCGGCCATGCGCGGCATCAGCCACAGGCCGCTGACCGAAGGGATCGATGCCAACCGTACCACGGCGGTGCCGCGCGGCTCGATCCAGCGGTCCGAATTGCTGGCTATCAGCGCGAAGGCTTCGGTGGTGCGCAGATGCAGGCGCGTTCCCTCGATGGTGAGTGAGACCCCGCGCGCGCCACGGTCGAACACTTTCAGCCCGAGCCAGTCCTCGAGCTTGGCGATCTGTCGGCTGACGGCGCCATGGGTGAGATTGAGCTTTTCGGCGGCGGCAGAAAAGCTGCCCGTGCGCGCCGCCGCGTCGAAGGCGCGCAAGGTCTCGAGCGGCAGCATCTGTTCTGAGCTGTGATCCATACTCACAGGTGGCCCTCGATTTTGTCGTTTGTCAATTGGCCGGGGATGGCGTTTTCTCCTTTCATGACACCAAAGAGCGAGGACAGCGAGATGAGCGCTTACACCGGCACGTTGAATTCGACACAGCGCATGGATAGCACCGCGGCCATCGCGGTGGCGCTCACGGTGGTCGGCTGGGCCTCCGCTTTCCCGGCCATCCGCGCCGGTCTCGCCGCCTTCGATCCGCTGGAACTCGGCGCGCTGCGCTTTGCCATCGCCGCCGTGCCGGCCGCGATCTTCCTTGCCGTCAAGCGTCCGGCGCTGCCCAGGGTCGCCGAATGGTGGCGCTTCGCCTTTGGCGGCACCGTCTTCGTCGCGCTCTACACGGCCATGCTCAATTTCGGCGAACTGACCGTCTCGGCGGGTGCGGCCGGCTTCATCATCAATGTCAGCCCGATCTTCACCGCCATCATGGCGATGGCGCTGCTCGGCGAACGCTTCTCGGGCATGGCCTGGGCAGGCACAGCCATCTCCTTCGCCGGCATCGGCATCATCGCCATGGGCGAGGGGCAGGGCCTGCACTTCAACACCGGCGCGCTGCTCGTGCTGGGTTCGGCGCTGTGCTCGGCGGTCAACACCATCGTCCAGAAGCCGCTGTTTGCCCGCCACCACCCGCTGACCATCGCCGCCTCCAACATGGTGCTCGGCGCGCTCTGCCTGTCGCCCTTCCTGCCGAACGCACTCTCACAGGCAGCAGTCGCCGACACCGCGGGCCTCGGCGCCGTCGTCTTTCTCGGCATCGTGCCGAGCCTGATCGCCTACGCCGCCTGGGCCACTGCGCTGTCACGCCTGCCTGCCGCCCGCGCCTCGAACTTCCTTTATCTGGTCTCGCCGGTGGCGACGCTGATCGGCTTCTTCTGGCTCGGCGAAGTGCCGACCCTGCTCGGCATCATCGGCGGCGCGCTGGCGCTCGGCGGCGTAATCGTGGTGAATTTGAAGAGGTAAATCAGGGGATTGGGGGCGTCCCTTGACTCGAAAAGAGCCGCTGTACAGCGGCTCTTTTCGGACCCCCACCCCGCTGCTACGCAGCGACCCTACCCACAAGGGGGAGGGGTAAGCTCATCGCGAGGCGTCTGCCGCCAAGCTCCCTACCTCCCCCTTGTGGGGAGGTAGGACCGAAGGTCCGGGTGGGGGTCTGCGCCAGCGAACCTCGTAAGCCGCAGCCTTACCGCCGCCCAAACAGCCGCTCGATATCGGCAAGCTTGAGCTCGATATAGGTCGGGCGGCCATGGTTGCAGGTGCCGGAGCCCGGCGTCGCCTCCATCTGACGCAGCAGCGCATTCATCTCGTCGGCCTTGAGCAGTCGGCCGGAACGCACCGAGCCGTGGCAGGCCATGGTCGCCGCGATTCTGTCCAGCCGGCCTTTCAGCGTCTCCACCGTGTCATTGTCGGCGATCTCGTCGGCAAGGTCGCGCACCAGCTGCTGAACATTGGTTTCACCGAGCATTGACGGCGTCTCGCGCACGGCGACGGCACCGGGGCCGAAGCGCTCAATGCCCAGGCCGAAGCGGGCAAGCGTTTCGGAGTGAAAGGCGAGCCGCTCGGCATCCTCTTCCGGCAGGTCGACGATCTCCGGCAACAGCAGCATTTGGGACGGCACCGCGCGCGAATGGAGTGCGTTCTTCAGCGCCTCGTAGACCAGCCGCTCATGCGCGGCATGCTGGTCGACGATGACCAGAGAATCCCTGGTCTGGGCGACGATGTAGTTCTCGTGCACCTGCGCGCGGGCAGCACCGAGCGCCGTGCCAAGCAGCGTCTCAGATGCTTCATTGTGCCCGGCCCGCGCGTCGGCGCTGTGCAGCGGCCCGGCATCGAACGCCGCCTGGTCGTTCTCGCGAAACCCGCCATTTCCAACGCCGTCAAACCCCATATCGAGCGGCCGCTGCGGCGAGCGGTCGAAACCGGCGAAGCCGGAGGCGCGGGAAGCAGCCTCGTAACTGCGATGGCCGTTGGCCGGTCCAGGATGCGCGTAGGAGGCGGCACCCGGTCGGAACGCCGCCATCATCCCGGCAGCCCCCGTGGTCGCGGCGCGGATGCCGGCATTGGCCAGCGCCTCGCGGATGGCGCCGACGATCAGCCCGCGCACCAGTCCGGGGTCACGGAAGCGCACGTCGGCCTTGGCCGGATGGACATTGACGTCGACGATGGCCGGGTCGAGCGTCAGGAACAGCACGGTCACCGCATGGCGATCGCGCGGCAGCACGTCGGCGAAGGCGCCGCGAATGGCGCCGGCGATCAGCTTGTCGCGCACCGGCCTGCCATTGACATAGGCATATTGCTGCAGCGCGTTGGCGCGGCTGAAGGACGGGATCGAGACATGGCCGGCAAGATGCACGCCGTCACGCATCGCATCGATGGCAATGGCATTGTCCGGAAAGTCGGCGCCCATCACTTGCGCGACACGGCGCAAGTGGCCTTCCGCACTGTCATCGGTCGCCGGTAATTCGAGCGTCGAGCGGTCCGAGCCGGCCAGTGTGAAGCGCACGGAAGGGAAGGCGATCGCGATGCGTTTGACCACATCGCTGGTCGCCGAGCTTTCGGCGCGCTCGCCCTTCATGAATTTCAGCCGCGCCGGCGTGGCGAAGAACAGGTCGCGCACCTCGACCGTGGTGCCGCGATTGGCCGCCGCCGGCTTGACGGCGGATACGCGGCCGCCCTCGATGCCGATTTCGGCGGCGCTGTCGCCCGACGCCGTGCGCGAGCGGATCGACAGCCGCGCCACCGAACCGATCGACGGCAAGGCCTCGCCGCGAAAGCCGAGCGAGCGGATGTCGTGAATGTCCTCGGCGAGCTTCGAAGTGCAGTGGCGCGCGATCGCCAGCGCCAGCTCCTTTTCCGGAATGCCGGAGCCGTCATCGGTGACGCGGACCAGGTTCAGCCCGCCGCCGGCGGTGACGATCTCGACCCTGGAAGCACCGGCATCGAGCGCATTCTCGACCAGTTCCTTGACCACACTTGCCGGACGCTCGATGACTTCGCCGGCGGCGATCTGGTTGATCATCGTTTCGGAAAGCTGGCGGATGGGCATGGGAACACTATAGGCGGATTCGTGGGCTGTCGGGGAGGGGGAAATCGAGGAGGACGAACAGGCGGCAGAATGAAGACGGTAGCGATCCTTCGCGCCCCCCTCTGTCCTGCCGGACATCTCCCCCTCAAGGGGGGAGATTGGCCTGTCACTTCGGCTTTCGCCAATCTGCAATGTTGCAGGTTGGGCGGAGCGCCGAAGCTGCCAATCTCCCCCCTTTTGAGGGGGAGATGGCCGGCAGGCCAGAGGGGGGTGCTGTCCCGCCAGCGTCAAGGCGGTTCCGCCCTCAAGCCTGCGCGGCCAGCCAATCCCTTACCTTGCGGGCATTGTCGCTGAGTTCGCGGTTCTTCGGCCAGATGATGTGGAAACGCGTGCCGGTTCTCATCACATGGCTGGTGGCGCTCACCAGCAGGCCCGATGCCAGCAGCCGCTCGGCAAGGTGGCGCCAGCCGAGTGCAATGCCTTGCCCCTCCATCACCGCCTGGATCACCAGCGCGTAGTCGTTGATACGCAAGCCGCGCCCGGCCTCGGCCTCCTTCAGGCTGGCCCCGGCGGATTGGAACCATTCTTCCCAGCTCGCAGCCTCGCGAAACGGCTCCTCGAGATGGATGAGGCGGTGTGATGCCAATTCCTCGACGGTCTGCGGCAGGCCGAACTTCGCCACATAGCTGGCGCCGGCAACGGGAAATATCTCCTCGTCGGCCAGCGGCAGGCAATGATAGTCCGGCCATTCCCTGGGCTCGCCGCCGCGCACAGCGAGCGGAATGCCCTCGGCGATAATGTCGAGATCACGGTCGGCGGTCTGGATGCGCAGGTCGACGCCCGGCAATTCGTCGCGGAACTGCTGCAGCCGCGGCATCATCCAGAACGAGCCGAAGGCGGTCGACGCGGCAAGCGTCACATGGCCGCCGCTCGCCTGCAGGCGCAGATCCTCCGCCGACTTACGGATATGTGAGAGCCCCAGCGAGACGTCGGCATGAAAGCGCTCGCCGGCCTCGGTCAGGCTGACCTGCCGGTGGCGGCGCTGGAACAGCTTGGCGCCGAGCTTTTCCTCCAGCCCGCGCACCGCATAGGAGACGGCGGCCTGCGTCATGCCGAGCTCGCGCCCGGCGGCGGTGAAGCTCGACAGGCGGCCTGCCGCCTCGAAGACGATCAGGCTGCCGGCCGAGGGCAAGAGATGTCGCAGGCTTCGCATAAGCAGAGCTTATACAAGAGATCAGGATTTTCCAGCATCACAGTCATATTTCGTCTCGCTAAGTTGGCTGCTTGGGGAGGATGGAGTTGCCATGAGCGCACCGGCCGTTGAAGTGACCGAACACACCAACCGCCGCGGCGGTGGTCGCCTTGGGCGCAAGGCGCTGCGGGGCGCACCGATAGCGTCGTTTCCGACTCTGGTCCGCCAGATTCCCACCTATCAGATGGTCCCGGACGAGGCGGTGGAGCTGATCCATCTGGAATCGCTCTCCATCCTCGAAGAGGTGGGATGCGAGTTCCGCGACGACGAGGCGATCGCGATGTGGAAGGCGGCGGGGGCCGATGTCTCCGAGACACGCGTCCGCATCGACCGCGCTCTTCTGATGGAACTCGTCTCGAAGGTTCCGCCGGAATTCACGCTCAATGCAAGGAATCCGCAGCGTTCGGTGCGCGTCGGTGGAACCAACTCCATCTTCGTGCCGATGTACGGCGCGCCTTACGTGCGCGATCTCGACAACAACAGGCGCTACGGCACGCTCGCCGACCTCAACAATTTCCACAAGCTCGCCTATATGGCGCCGGCGCTGCACTCGTCGAGCTCGATCATCTGCGAGCCGATGGAAATTGCGGTGCCGAAACGTCACCTCCACATCATCCATTCGGCGCTAAAGCACTCCGACAAGCCGTTCATGGGTATCGTGACCTCCAGGGAACGAGCCGAAGACACGATGGCCATGGCAGGCATCGTGTTCGGCGAGGATTTTGTCCGCGACAACCCGGTGCTGGTGTCGATCACCAACTGCAACTCGCCGCTGGTGTGGGACGCCACCATGCTGGACGCGATGAAGGTCTATGCGCGCCACAACCAGCCGCTGATTCTGGCGCCCTTCGCCCTGTGCGGCGCCTCGACTTCGGCCTCCGCCGTGGGAGCGGTCGCGCAGGTCAATGCGGAAGCGCTGGCCGGCGTCGCCTTCACACAGTTGCTGCGTCCGGGTTCGCCGCAGATCTACGGACAGTTCATGGTGACAGTCGACATGAAGACCGGCGCTCCCATGGGCGGCACGCCGGAAGCCGCCCAGATGATGTATGTGATGGGCGCACTGGCGCGGAAATACCGGCTGCCCTGGCGCACGTCCGGCTTCCATGTCGGCTCGAAGCTGAACGACGCCCAGGCGGGCTACGAGGCCAACATGCTGATGCATGCGGCCATTCTTTCCGGCGCCAATTACATCTGGCACTCCGCCGGTTGGCTCGAGGCCGGCCTGACCTGCGGCTATTCGAAATTCGCCACCGACTGCGAACAGCTTGTCGGCTGGTACAAATATGCCGGCGGCCTCCCGTTCGACGATTTCAAGGAGGCCATGGCGGCGATCCGTGAGGTCGGGCCGCAGGGCCATTTCCTCGGCACCCAGCACACGCTCGACCACTTCCAGTCCGCCTTCTTCATACCAAGCATCATGGACTTCAATTCGTTCGAACAGTGGAAGGCCGAAGGGGCAAAGGACCACGATACGCGCGGCCGCGAAAAAGCGCGCAACATGCTCGCCGACTACGAGGAGCCGAAGCTCGATGAGGGCATCGCCGACGGTCTCAAAGATTTGATCGCGCTGCGCGAGGAGAAGCTGCCGGACAGCGTTAGTTGATGGACAGGCGAAGATCTGACGGAACCGTAAGGGAGGAAAAAATGACACTCTTCAGGAGCAATGGCGATCGTGTGCCGAGCGCCATCGAGGCAATGGCGAAAGAGACGCGCGCGGGTCGCATAGACCGGCGTGAGTTTCTTGCCTTGGCAAGCACCTTCGGTGCATCGACGGGCCTTGCCTATGGCATGATCGGTCTTGCCGTGCCGAAACAGGCTTTGGCCGAGGAGGCGAAGAAAGGCGGAACGCTGCACATATCGATGTCGGTGAAGGCGCAGAAGGACCCACGCACTTACGACTGGGTGGAACTGGCAAACATTTCACGCTGCTGGCTGGAGCCGCTTGTCCGCTACACCCGCCAATTCACCTTCGAGCCGGTTCTGCTCGAAAGCTGGGACGTCAACGACGACGCCACCGAATATGTGCTGCATGTGCGCAAGGGCATCACCTGGAACAATGGCGATGTGTTCAACGCCGATGACGTGGTCCATAATCTGACGCGTTGGTGCGAGAAAGCTGCCGCTGGCAATTCCATGGCCGCGCGCGTCGGTGCGCTGATCGACGCAAAATCCGGCAAGGCCAGGGACGGCGCGATCACCAAGGTCGACGACAACACGGTCAAGCTGAAGCTGAACGAACCCGACATCTCGCTGATCCCGAACTTTACCGACTATCCGGCGTTGGTCGTCCACCGCAATTTCGATGCCGACGGCGCGGATCCGATCAAAAAGCCGATTGGCACTGGACCCTTCGAACTGGTTTCTTACGATGTCGGCCAGAAAGCGGTCGTCAAGCGTCGCGAGAACGGCAAATGGTGGGGCGGGGAAGCGCCGCTCGACAGCGTCGAATTCATCGACTACGGCACCGACTTCAACGCCACGGTAAACGCCTTCGACTCCGGCGAGATCGATCTCAACTTCGAGAGCCCCGCCGATTTCATCGACATTTTGGACAAGATGGGGCTGGAGAAATCCGAGGTCGCGACAGCGACGACGCTCGTTGCCCGCACCAACATCACGCACAAGCCTTATGACGACCAGCGGGTGCGCAATGCCTTGCAAATGGCCGTCGACAACAATGCCGTGCTCGAACTTGGCTATGCCGGGCGAGGGACTGTCGGTGAAAATCACCATGTCAGCCCGATCCATCCGGAATACTACGCGCTGCCCAAGAAGACACGCGATGCGGCTGGCGCCAAGAAGCTGATGGCCGAGGCCGGACAGGCCGACTTCGAGCATGAACTGATCACCGTCGAGGACGATTGGCAAAAGAACACCGGCGACGCGATCGCCGGCCAGTTGCGCGACGCCGGCATCAAGGTGAAGCGCACCGTGCTGCCGGGTTCGACCTTCTGGAACGACTGGACGAAATATCCCTATTCCATGACGATCTGGTACATGCGCCCGCTCGGTGTCCAGGTGCTGGCGCTCGGTTATCGCACGGGCGAAGCCTGGAATGAAACGGCGTATTCGAATCCCGATTTCGACGCCAAGCTCAAGCAGGCGCTCTCGCTCATCGACGTTGAGAAGCGGCGCGAGGTCATGAAGGACGTCGAGCAGATCCTGCAGGATTCAGGCGTCATCATTCAGCCGTTCTGGCAGAAACTCTACAGCCACATGAACAAGAAGGTGAAGAACTACGCCGTCCACCAGACTTTCGAGATGGATCTCCAGAATGTCTGGCTGGACGCCTGAGTGAACTGCCGGCTCAAGAACCTCTGACAATGGACGAGGATTTCATGGGCCGCAAAAAAGCCGGCACACAGGATTCGTGGTATGGAACGGTCCCCACCACGAAAGCCTGGAGATTAACGGATGAGACTGACTGTGCTTGCCGCCGCCCTCTCGATCGCAGCACCCGCGGCCGCCCTGGCCGGGCCGGCATCCAATGCGGTGAAGTTCTTCTACGTGCCCGAGGTCAAGTTCGAGGCCGACGAGCAATACCGCGATCGCTTCACCGAGCCGGTGACCAAGCTTTTCGATCTCAACGACCAGGCTATCAAGAACAATCCGGACGAGGTCGCCTGCATCGACTTCGATCCCGGTCTCGACGCGCAGGACTATGACGAGAAGACGGTCGCCAAGACGCTCAAGCTGTCGGAAGCGGTGGATGGCGACAGCGCCAACGTGACGGTGACCTTCAACCTCTTCCCGGAAGGCGATGATTCCAAACGTGAAATGGTCTGGTCGCTGAAGAAGGTCGATGGCAAATGGAAGGTCGCCGACATCGCTTCCAAATCCAGCGGCTGGACGCTCAGCGCGCTGGAATGCATGCCCGGTCCGACGGCGGAGTGATGCAGTGCTTGGTCGCCTTGTCCTGGCATTCTCGTTGGTCTCGATGCTGGCTGCCGGGCTGAACGGCGGCGCCTTGGCGCAAGGTCTGTTCGGCGCGCCGCCACCGAACGCGCCGTCCGGCGACGCCGGCAATGCGCCGGCCGACACGTCGCCCCCACCGGCGACAACGGCGCCGACACCGGAACCAGCAGCGCGCGTGCTGCCCGGCTCGCCGACCGCCGTGGTAAAACCGTTCTACGAGCATCTCGGGCTGGAGCTCGACCCGGCCGAGCGCAAGAATTTCATCGACCCGGCCAGGACCGTCCTCGACAAGAGCGATGCGCTGCGCAAATCCGGGCAGGGCGAGTGCCTTGATCCCAACATGGCGCTCGACAACGCCGACTACGACAAGCTCGCGATCGACAGGAGCCTCAAGACCATCGAAGCGATCAATGGCGACGAGGCCAAGGTGGTCGTCGCCTTCTTCGTCGAAGGCAATGCGCACCGTCTCGAATGGAAGCTCAGGAAGGTCGGCGGCGACTGGAAGATATCGGACCTTTTGTCGGTGACCGGGGAATGGGCGCTCAGTCAATACCAGTGCGAATAGGGAAGCGATGAAGATCACCAATATCCGCGTCACTCATGTCAATGTCCCGCTCGACGCGCCGTTCTGGTGGACGGCCGGTCTTTATGGCGGTGCCTCGAAATCGATCATCGAGGTCGAGACGGACGAAGGCGTGGTCGGCCTGGGTGAGGCGCCGTGGTGGCATTTCGGCGAGGTGATCAAGGCCGAGATCGCGCCGGCGTTGATCGGCGCCGATCCGCTCGATATTGCCGATTGCGAGGCGCGCTGCGTGCCGCCCTGGCAGATCACCGCCAACACCGGCGAGAATGCCGCCTCCGTGGCCTTCGGCGCCGTCGAACTGGCGCTGTGGGACATCCGGGGCAAGGTCTTCAGCATGCCGCTCTACAAGGTGCTTGGCGGCGCCGTGCGCAAGGACATTCCTTTTTCTGAATATTTTTCCTTTCGCGCCGCCGCGCAGGGCGGGGCAGGCGGCGAGATGACGCCCGAAGCGATTGTCGATTACTGCCTCAAGATGCGCGAGGAGCATGGCTCGACGATCTTCGAGGGCAAGCTGATCATGGGCGATCCCGAGCTCGAGATCAGGACCGTGCGCATGCTGCGCGAGGCTCTCGGCGACAAGGCGCAAATCAAGCTTGATTCCAACATGCAGTGGTCGCTGACATCAGCGCGCTGGGTGCTACGCGAGATCGAGCCGTTCAACATCCGCAACTACGAGGATCCCGTCGCCACCTTCGAGGAGATGGCGGCACTTCGCCAGCATTCGCGCATTCCATTCTCGACCCACGTGCCGGATCTCCGGCGCGCGGTCGCGCTTGGCGCACCGGACTATTTCGTCTGCAATTTCGCCGCTCTTGGCGGCCTGTCGAAGACGCTGAAGTTCATCGCCGCCTGCGAAGCGATGGGCAAGGGCTTCTGGTGCTATTCGAACGATCTCGGCATCATGACGGCGGCCTATCTGCATGTCGTGGCGGCAACGCCATGGATCACCGAGGCGTCACAATCGCTGTTTGCCTGGCAGATCGGCGACGTTGTCAAGGACGGTCCGTTCCGGCAGAAAGCCAACACGGTACGCGTGCCGGAAGGTGACGGGCTAGGGGTCGAGCTCGACCCGGCGGCGATGAAGCGCTGGGCCGCGCATTTCGCCGAGCACGGGCCGATGCATCATTTCAGCGATCCGAACAATCCCGGCCGCTACCGCCGGCTGCCGCTGAACTGACGCCATGGACTTGCGCGACAGACCCGGCTCAACCCCGCCCGCGATAGGGCGCCACGCCGGTGTCGGGCAGCCAGACGCCTTCCGGCGGTGCCCCGGTCTGCCAGAACACGTCGATCGGAATGCCGCCGCGCGGATACCAGTAGCCGCCAATGCGCAACCACAATGGTTTCGTTGCCGCCACAATGCGGCGGCCGATCATGACGGTGCACTCCTCATGGAAGGCGCCATGATTGCGGAACGAGGTCATGAACAGCTTGAGCGACTTCGATTCCACCAGAAGCGCATCAGGGGCGTAGTCGATGACGATATGGGCGAAATCCGGCTGTCCGGTGACCGGGCAAAGCGAGGTGAATTCCGGGCAGGTGAAGCGCACGATGGCCGGCGGGCCGTCGGCGCGCGCAAATGGCACGGTTTCCAGGATCGCCGCGTCCGGGCTCTGTGGCGTCTCGACATGCGCGCCGAGCTGGGTGAGGGTTTTGGTGTCGATCATGGGCGGGTTCCTTGGATTTTGTCGCGCTCATTAGCATCGGACCGAAAAGTGCGCAGCGGTTTTCGGATGAATCCGATGCGTAAAATGGAAGCTGGAGCAACGCGCGCTGCTCCGACACAATTTGAAACCGCAGGAAGACGATGACCAGCAACGATCCGCTCCTTCAACCCTACCAGCTCAAGCACCTGACGCTGAAGAACCGCGTCATGTCGACCAGTCACGAGCCGGCCTATTCCGAGGACGGCATGCCAAAGCAGCGCTACCGGCTCTACCATGCCGAGAAGGCCAAGGGCGGCATGGCGCTGACCATGACCGCCGGTTCGGCGATCGTCTCGCGCGACAGCCCGGCCGCCTTCGGCAATCTGCATGTCTATGACGACCGCATCGTGCCATGGCTTGGCGAGCTGGCTGACGCGTGTCACGAGCATGACTGCAAGGTGATGATCCAGATCACCCATCTCGGCCGCCGCACCGGTTGGAACAAGGCCGACTGGCTGCCAGTGCTGTCCGCTTCGCCGGTGCGCGAGCCGGCGCACCGCGCTTTTCCCAAGACCATCGAGGACTGGGACATCGAGCGCATCGTTGCCGACTACGCGGCGGCGGCGCAGCGTTGCCAGGCAGCCGGCCTCGACGGCATCGAATTCGAGTCCTACGGCCATCTAATGGACGGCTTCTGGTCGCCGGCCACCAACCATCGCGACGACGAGTTCGGCGGCTCGCTCGACAACCGCCTGCGCTTCACCAACATGGTGCTCGATGCGGTGCGGGCCGCGGTTGGCGAAAAGTTCGTCGTCGGCATCCGTATGGTTGCAGACGAGGATTTCGAAAAAGGCCTGTCAAAGGAGGAGGGCGTCGAGATAGCCAGGCGGCTCGCCGGCTCCGGCAAAGTCGATTTCCTCAACATCATTCGTGGCTCGATCGAGAGCGACGCGGCGCTGACCAAGGTTATCCCGGTGACCGGCATGCGCTCTTCGCCTCATCTCGACTTCGCCGGCGAGGTGAGGGCGGCGACGAAATTCCCGACCTTCCATGCGGCACGGATCTCCGATGTCGCCACCGCGCGTCACGCCATCGCCACCGGCAAGCTCGACATGGTCGGCATGACCCGCGCTCATATCGCCGACCCGCATATTATCCGTAAGGTGATGGAGGGCCGCGAGCACGAGATTCGGCCTTGCGTCGGCGCCACCTATTGCCTCGACCGCATCTATGAGGGAGGCGAGGCGCTGTGCATCCATAATGCGGCGACCGGCCGCGAGGCCGAGATCCCGCACATCATCGTTAAAACCGCTGGCCCGAAGCGCAAGGTGGTGATCGTCGGCGCCGGCGCCGGCGGGCTGGAGGCAGCGCGCGTCGCGGCCGAGCGTGGGCATGATGTGACGGTGCTCGAAGCATCAAGCCAGGCCGGCGGGCAGGTACGGCTGGCAACGCAGAACCCGCGCCGCAAGGAATTGATTGGCATCATCGACTGGCGGCTGGCCGAGCTCGACCGGCTCGGTGTCGAGATCCGCTACGACACCTGGGCCGAGAAGGACGACGTGCTGGCGCTGTCGCCGGACGTGGTGGTGGTCGCCACCGGCGGCCTGCCGCAGAACCCACCGCTGGCGGCCGGCGACAACCTCGTCACCTCAAGCTGGGACATCATGGCCGGCAGCGCCAAGCCGGCCGAGAACGTGCTGCTCTATGATGACAATGGCGGCCATCAAGGCATGGGCGCAGCCGAGATCATTGCCAACAGCGGCTCGAGACTGGAGCTGGTTTCACCCGAGCGCTTCTTCGCCCCTGAAATGGGCGGCATGAACCATGTCCCCTATATGCGCGCCTTCCAGGAAAAGGGCGTCACCGTCACCATCAACACGCGGCTGCGCTCGGTACGGCGCGAAGGCAACCAACTGATCGCCGAACTGGCTTCCGATTTCGCCGACGGCTGGCGCGGCGAGCGGCGGGTCGATCAGGTGGTGGTCGAGCACGGCACCGCACCGCTTGATGACCTGTACCTGGCGCTGAAGCCGTTGTCGAAGAATGGCGGCGCGGTCGACTACGAGCGACTGGTCAGCGGCGGCGATATTTTCCCGGAGCGCAATCGGGAAGGCGGTTTCGTGCTGTTGCGCATCGGCGACGCGGTCGCCTCGCGCAACATCCACGCCGCCATCTACGATGGCATCAGATTTGGATTGCGGATCTGAGGACTGTCGACTGGTGGCGCGCAGCCGAACCCCCGTCCGGAGAGCCACCAGGGTACTTCGGTCCGTTCCGCGCACCGCGCACGCCGCCGGCCTGTTGCCGGACACCGTACGATCTTGTGACCTGTGAGGGCGAGGCGCTCAAAACATCCTGGCAGTCGCCATGCAGAGCACGGTGATGACCAGCAGCCCGCCGGCGATGCGTTCGCCTTTCGTCATTTTGGCGCGCAACTGGCTTTCCGTTGCCTGGTCGGCGCCGGCCAGTTGTCTGCTGGCGGAGCCGACCAACGCCCCCTGGACGCCGGCGGCGATCAAGGCCGCCACGATGCCCAGCGCCAGCACCTTCTCCATCGACCCGAAAACGCCTTCATGGAAAAAATACCACAGCAGAATGCCGGTGAGGAAAACCAGGCCGGCCGCCCCCATCTGCGGCCGGAAGAACCGTTCCGCCCGTATATCTGGGTCGCGGCCAACCGCGATGGTGGTGCCGGCCCAGAACACGCCGGCCAAGACGTGAAGGCCGAGGACGACGATGTAGACATATTGCATGATCGCTTTTCCTCTTGTGCCCGCCGCCTCTAAAGTTAGATATCGAATGATTCGATGTCAATGTATCGAGTCAAGTTCCGCTGATCCGATTGTTGCTCTAGTGTCGAATCATGACACCCTTTGACCGTCCGCCAGTCGGCATGAATCTCGCGCGCACCGCCAAGCTGGTCGCGCAGGCTTTCGACGCTGCGCTGGTCGAGGCCGGCGGCACGCTGCCGATCTGGCTTACCCTGCTGTCGATCAAGTCACGCGAACTCGCCAACCAGCGCGAGCTCGCCGGCATGATCGGCATCCAGGGCGCGACGCTGACCCATCATCTCAACGCGATGGAGGCGCAAGGCCTGCTGGCGCGGCGCCGCGATCCGGACAACCGCCGGGTTCACCAGGTCGCGCTCACCGGGGCCGGCGAAGCGATGTTCCTCAAATTGCGCACCGCCGCACTCGCCTTCGACAAGCGGCTGCGGGCCGGATTGCCTGACGAGCGGCTGGCCGAATTCGCGGAAGTGCTTGCGGCTCTACGCGCCAATGTGGAAGTCTAGATGAGATCAGGTTTCGTCAAAAAGGCCGCGCCCGTGCAATCTCAACTCTCCCGCGTCGCCGATACGCGTTTGACACATCCGTGAACAATATCGACACCGACGCACTCGCCACATTGATCGCGATCGTCGACGCCGGCGGTTTCGGCGCTGCCGCGCACAGGCTGGGTCGAACCCAGCCCGGCGTCAGCAACACCATCGCGCGGCTTGAGAACAAGCTCGGCAAGAAACTCATCAACCGGTCGCGACGTGGACCGCATCTCACCGATCATGGCGAGTTGCTGATCGGCTACGCGCGCCGGATCGTGGCGATCCAGGACGAGGCGCTGGCCGCGCTGCAGCCGGAGGCACTGGCTGGGCGGGTTCTGGTCGGAATGCCCGACGACTATCTCGGTGTGTTTGGAACGCCGCTGATCGAGCGCTTTGCCGCCCAGAATCCGCGCATCCAGGTCGAGATCCAATGCAATTTTTCCAGTGAGCTCGAAGGCTCGGTGGATCGCGGCGACATCGATATCGCGATCATCACCCGCGACGTGCACAGTCTTGCCGGAGAATTCCTGCGGCACGAACCTCTGGTCTGGTGCGCCTCGCCGGACGAGACGCCGGAGCTGCTGGATCCCTTGCCTCTGGCGCTTTTCCCGGAAAAGTTCTGTCGTGCCCGCCCGCACATCGTCGACGCGCTTGACCGGGCAGGGCGTCCGTGGCGCGTCGCCTGGACCTCGTCTCATCTTCCGTCCATCCAGACGGCGATCAGCCTGGGCAAGGCGGTGACGGCGCTCCCCGCATCGGTGATTTCGCCCATGCACAGGCGGCTCGGGTCAGAAGACGGCCTACCGGAATTGAAGCCCGTGGAACTGGCGTTGCTCTTGCCAAATGGCGCCCGCGCCGCGGTGCGGCGCATGGCAACCTTCATCCGCACGGAGTTCCGGGCGCTCTGAACGCGCCGATACCGGCACCTTAGAGCGACGCGGCAGCAACGCGGAACATGCCGATCATCTCCTCGATGATTTCCTTGTCATGCGCCGTCGACAGATACATCCGCCCGAAGGGTGACGGCATTGCGAGCAATCCCGCACGGCGCAGCGCCGCATGCAGATCGAAGGAGCGCCGCTCGTCGGCTTTCGCCGCGGCATCCCGGTAGTTTTTCGGTGCCGCGTCGCTGAACCACACCGTGAAGACGCTGCCATATCCGCTGGTGGTGACTGCCGTTCCGGCATTGGCGAAGGCCTGCTCAATACCAAGCCGAAGACTGTCGCCCCGCGCGACGAATGCGGGATAGTCCTGCCTGGCGAGCAAGGCAAGCGTCGCGGTCACGGCCGCGGTTGCGACCGGATTTCCGCTATAGGTACCGGCACGCGCAACCTGTCCATTCTCGCTGAGCGCCATGATTTCAGGCGTTCCGACCACGGCAGCCACCGCGATGCCGCTGCCGATCGCCTTGCCCACCGTGGCGAGGTCGGCTTCGATCGCCATGGCTTGTCCGGCAAGGCCGAAATGGGTCCGAAAGCCCATCAGCACCTCGTCGAGAATGACCATCGCGCCGTTGCGGCGGGCGATCGTCTCAACATGCTTGAGATATCCCGGCTCCGGCAGGATGCAGCCGGCATTGGCGAGCATCGGTTCCATCAGGACGGCGGCGATATCGCTGGATTCCGCGAACAGGCTTTCGACATCGTCGAAATCGTTGAAGCGCAGCAGTGTGGTGTCTCTTTGCCAGGGGCGTTCGTTTGCACGCATTTCGGCTTCCGCCGAACCGGCATTGCCGAAGGCAACGTCGTCGTACCAGCCGTCGAACCCGGCCGCCATCTTGGCGATCCGGCTGCGTCCCGTCGCTGCCCGGGCGAGCCGGCAGGCAAGATGGACCGCCTCGCTTCCAGTGTTGGTGAAGATCGCGCGTGACAGCGAACCAGTGGCGGCCGTCAGGGCTGCTGCTGCCTCTTCCTCGCCCGCATGGGCGAATGCCGGCATCGGACCGTCCAGAAGCGCCCTGGTGACGGCATTGACGACGACCGGATGGGCATGGCCGAGGACGGTCGCGCCAAAACCGAGGGCCGTATCGATATATCGGCGTCCTGTCTGATCCCAGATATGAGGACCACGGGAGCGCGAAGCCAGCAAGCTTGTCCCGTCGACGATGGGCAAGGCGCGACCGGCACTGGATATGCCCCCGACGAGATGGTTCATGTCAGTACTCGCTTCGATAGTTCAGAAACCCAGAAGCCGCGGCAGCCATTCCGTGGTTCCCGGGACGAATGCGATGAGCAGCAGGCAGATGTTGCTGGTGATGAAGAATGGGATCAGGCGCCAGGTGACCGCGTTGACGCCGATCTTGGCGATGTTGCAGACCACGAAGATGTTCGTTCCCACTGGTGGCGTGAACAGGCCGATGCCCAGGGCGACGGTGAAGATCAAACCAAGCTGGTAGGGAGCAAGGCCCGCATCGATGCCGATTGGATGTACGATGGGCGCAAGGATGATCAATGACGGGCCAAGATCGGCCCAGGTCCCGACGAAGGTCAGCAGCAGCAGGATCAGCAGTATAGTCACCGTCGGGCCGGCGCCTGACGCGGAGAGCAGGTCAGCGCTCCATTGCGGGATCTGCTCGACCGTCAGGATCCATGAGAACGGCGTCGACACAGCCATGATGGTCATGATCGCGCCTGTCATGCGCACGGCTTCGATGCCGACTTTCCAGGCAGCCGCCCAGGTGAGTTCACGATAGAGAAGCCCGCCGACCAGCAATGCCCAGACGACGGCGACGAACGCCGCTTCCGTTGTCGTTGCATAGCCGGTCAGCATCGAGCCAAGCACGACGATCGGCATCAGCATCGCGGGCAGCGCTCGCAGCAGGTGCTTCGAAAAGCTTTTTACCGTCGGCCGCGTGTCCGACTTGGGAAACCCTTCCCTGACGCCCACCCACCACGCGGTCAGCATGAAGGTGATGGCCAGCATCAGCCCGGGAATGATGCCGGCGGCAAACAGGCCGCCGATCGAGGTGTTGGTCAGGACGCCATACATGATCATCACCACGCTTGGCGGGATGATGATCCCAAGCGTGCCGGCCGCGGCCGTCACCGCCGCGGCGAATGCCGGCGGGTAGCCGCGCTCCACCATGGCCGGGATCATGATCGAGCCCACGGCGCCGGTGTCGGCGGTGGCCGAGCCGGTGATGCCGCCATAGACCATGCATGTGGCGACATTGACGACACCAAGTCCGCCGCGGACCCAGCCAAGCAGGTCGTCCGCGAGGTCGATGATGCGTCGCGTCAGTCCGCCCTCGTTCATGATGCCGCCGGCGACCAGGAACAGTGGGATGGCGGCCAGCGAGATCGAGTCGGCGCCACCATAGACCTGTTGCGCGAACCAGGATGGCGGTAACGGAACCAGACCGAAGAAGATCACGGCAAGCGTCGAGACCGCGATCGCCCAGGCAACCGGAACGCCGGTGTAGAGCGTCACCGCGAAGATGCCGAAGAGGACAAGCAAGGTCATGCGCGGATCACCGGAACAGTCGCACGATGCGGGCGATCGCGATGACGCAGAGGCCGAGCCCCATGAAAATTATGGTCGAATGGACGGTCCAGGATGGTATGCGCATCACCGGTGACGGCACGAAACCGGTACGCCCGAGCATGGCAAACCCGCTCCAGACCATGGCGGCCGCGACGAGAAGCAGTATCAGATTGTGATAGACGCGGAAGACCGTGCCCCGGCTGCTGGTAACGCTGTTGCCGTCGATCGAGACGTTTTCACCGGCGATCTCGGCCAGCACCGCGCCGATCGCCGTCGTCCACAGGAACAACATGCCGACGAGTTCGAACGACCAGGTTACCCCGTTGACATGCAGGTAGCGGCCGATCGCCCCAAGCCCGGTTGCCGCGATCAGCAAGACGATCACGCCCACGCCGGCCACCGACAAGGCCAGCGTCAGAAAACGCCCGGTGCGTTCCATCATGTTCGTCCTGTACGCATGGCTAGTCTCGTCGTCCGCAACCCGGCTTGCGTCGTTGGCCGGGTCAAGTTCGCGACAAATGCGGAACGCCTGGCAACCATGCCCGCCTGGAAGATGTTACTGGCCAGCCGCCGCCTTGCGGACATTGGCGACGAAATCCGCGCCCCATTCGGTGCCGAACTGCTGGTAGACCGGATCGACCAGCGCCCTGAACGGCGCGCCCTCCACTTCGTTGATCTCGACACCGGCTTGCGTCAGCTTGGCACGCACGTCGGCATAGACCTCGTCGAGCTTGCCGCGATACCAGACCGTTGTGTCGGTCACCGCGGTATCGATGACCGTGCGTTCAGCGTCCGTCAGCCCGTCATAGCGCTCCTTGTTCATGTACCAGTAGTTGGGCGTCCAGATGTAGTTTGAAACGGAAAGGTATTTCGCGCTCTCGTACCATTTCTGGTCGAAGAAATCGCGGATCTCCGGCTCGACGCCATCGACGACCTTGGCCTGGAGCGAGGTATAGACCTCGCCGAACGGGATCGATTGCGGCAGCGCGCCGAGCTGTTTTATCGTCGCCAGGATCACCGGGTTTGGCGGTGTGCGCAGCTTCAGCCCGGAAATGTCCTCAGGCGCCTTGATCGGATGCGCGCTGTTGGCGAACTGGCGAAAGCCCGAATCCAGCGCGCCAAGCATCCGGTAGCCGCGATCGCCGCCCGTGTCGAACACCGATTTGCCGACGGGACCGTCGAGGAATGCATGCGCCGCCTTCGCATCGGCAAACAGGAAAGGCAGCGTGACGACGTTGAGTTTGGGGTCGATCTGGTCGACCACGCCGCCCAGCCCGATGTCGATCGAGCCGGCGCCGACGCCATCGGCGATCGGGCCTTCGTCACCCAATTGCCCGTCCGGGAAAATCTGTACGGTAAGCTCGCCCTTGGATTTCTCTTTCACCTCGTCTGCGAATTTGGTCACCGCCTCGTTGATGAGACTGCTGGAGCTGGAGGCATGCGCCAGCCGCAAGACGGTTTCGGCCTGAGCGGCCTGAAAAGGAGCCACCACCGCCAGACAAAGCAATGACACGGAGATGATGCGACATTTGTCGGCGATGAAATTGGACATTGGACCCCACCATTTGATTAGCCGCCATAGTTAGCGCGCCCTCAACTCTGGGAGTCAATCAATGCAGCGGTCATCGATATTCGAAGAAACTATATAAACATCACAGATTGTGATGTTACTGAAGTTCTGCCCATTCCGGGGCCCTGTCCCAACGGAAGCTCAGCCGTCATAGCCGGTGATCGCGCCGAAAGTGTAGCCGCGCAGCTTCAGCGCGGTGATCAGCGCCGTCAAATTCGCCTTGCCGTTGAAGACGTCCTGGAACATCTCGTCATGCATCAGCAGGATCAGTTTGCCGGGCTTGACGAAGTGGCCGTAGCCGAACAGGTGATCGATCTCGCTGACCAGATGATCGACGGTCTGCACCGGCTTGCCGCTGTTTTCGTGAACCCATTCGTGATCCCAGCCGTAGAGATAGAAGCCGGACGCGGCGACGAACTCGTAATCGGGGTCCTCGCGGCCCTCTTCGGCCAGTCCGAGCGAGTTGTCATCCTTCGACATCGAGGGCAGCCGGAACACGTCGCGCCCCGGCAGCCGCGCATGCACTGCCGGTTTCAACCCCAGCACCGCGTTTGCCCGCAGCATGTCGGCGACGACGCCTTCGGTGTCCGAATAGAAATGCTGATAGTGGTTGTAGGCGTGGCTGTAGCTGTGGTTGCCGATCGTCACCAGCGGCATGGTTCTGGCGCGCTGCACCAGCGCCTTGTTGGCCGCGCTCGCCTGCGCATGCATGCCAACCATGAACATGGTCGCCGGCACCTGCTCGGCCTCAAGCACGTCGAGGATGTTGCTGGTGCCGGTCAGCGGACCGTCGTCGAAGGTGAGATAGACCGTGCGATCCGCGGCAATCGCGGGAAAAGCAAGAAACAATACGACCAGCACGGCAAGGCGAAACGGCGTCAGCATCCGGAATATCCATGTCCGATCGCGACAGGCCGCCATTTCCGGGCAGGATTGTCAAGTTTGCCGCCTACGCCAGGCTTCCCCGCAACACTGTCAACTTGGCCTTCCTGGGCGCCCGCGCGACCAGCCATTCGCGCGCCTTTTCCTGCGGCATCGGGAAGGCGATGGAATAGCCCTGCACCTGGTCGCAGCCGAGCGCCATCAACGAGTTGAGCTCGGCCTCGGTTTCGGCGCCCTCGGCGACAATCGAGATGCCAAGGCCGCGTGCAAGTTCGGTGATGGCGCGTACGATCTTGGTATTGTCGCCGTTCTCGTTGATTTTCTGGACAAACCGGCGATCGATCTTCAGTCGGTCGATCTCGTTCGGGTTGACATGGCTGAGCGAGGCATAGCCGGTGCCGAAATCGTCGAGCTCGAGGTGGACACCTGCTGCACGAATATGCCGCAGCTTTGCTGCTATGCCGGTCTTCTCGTCGTCGAGAATGACGGATTCGACGATTTCCAGCGACAGTTTTTCTGGCGGCAGGCCGGCCTTCTGCAGCGTGTCGAAGAGGAAGGCGTCAAAATCGGGCTCGCGCAACTCGGAGCCGGACACGTTGACGGCGAGCCGGCCGAAGGCAATGCCGTCGCGGTTCCAGTCGGCCGCCTCGTGGATCGCCTTGGCGATGACGATGCGGCCGATCTCGGGCATGAGGCCGCATTTCTCGGCGACGGGAATAAACTCGCCTGGGGCGATCGCGCCGCGCTCGGCATGTGTCCAGCGCACCAGCGCCTCGATGCCGCTGATCGAGCCGTTCGACAACGAAACCTGCGGCTGGAAATAGACCTGGAACTCCTTCTCCGAGATGGCGATCCTTATGTCATGCTCGAGCTGCTTGCGGTGGTCGAGCTCGCGGCGCAACTCCTCGGAGAAGAACGAGAAACTGCCGCCGCCCTGCTTTTTGGCGGAGTAGAGCGCGAGATCGGAATGGACGAGCAGATCCTGCGCATTGTTGGCATCGACAGGATAGACCGCGATACCGGCGCTGGCGCCCGGCAGGATGGTCGCGCCCTGGAATATGATCGGCTCGTTGATCTGCGCCAGGATGCGCTTGGCGGTCATGTTGATGTCCTCGGTGCCGCCGGCGCCATTGAGGATCATCACGAACTCATCGCCACCCAGGCGCACGCAGAGATCCGACGCCCGGCAGGCATCGCGCATGCGCTGCGCCGTCACCACGAGCACGTAGTCGCCCGCGGCGTGGCCAAGCGTGTCGTTGATCTGCTTGAACCGGTCGAGGTCGAGCTGGACCACCGCAAGCCGTTCCCGCCGGCGTTGCGCGCTCTTGATCAGCGTGTCGAAATGGTCGGTCAGGAAGGTGCGGTTGTAGAGGCCGGTAAGCCCGTCATGCACGGCGATGAAGGCCATGGAATTGCGTGCGTCCATGAGTTCATGCGTCTTGCGCAGAATGGCATTCGACATCGGCCTGAAGATGAAAAGCGCCACCAGAACGATGACGCCGATTGTGGCGTAGAACAGCGTGCGATGAAGATTGAGAAGCGTGTCCGACCGCGCATCGGCGTCGGCACTGATGCGCTGGCCAAGTGCGGCGTAGCCCGACAGGGTCGCATTGGCGACGGAAGCGTCGAGCTTGATGCGCTCGCTGCCGCCCTTGTAGCCGCCGTCAATGGCCATGCCGAGCTGCGATTCAAACCCCGAGACCAGGCGTTCGCCGTTGGCGATAAGCCCGACCGAGAAATAGTCGAGGTGGAACGGCTTGGCGAAAAGCACGTTCTGGACCGATTTTGGATCGAACCGTGCCGGCGACGTGGGATCGGCGGCGACCCGATCGAGCAGAAGATCGTAGTTCTTCTCGAACTCCGCCGTCGCTTGTTTGAATGCGGTGATCAGAGCCGGTTGTTGGTCGCGCGAAGCAGCACCTGCTGCGCCGGCAAGGAAGACGATGCGTTGCGAGAGCGCCTTTTGCGTGCCGACGATGTCGAGCAGCGAATCGTTGTGGCGCTGAGCAGCCATCATCTGCTGAAGAAGGATGAAGGACGCCATCACCATGGTGGCGATGATCAACAGCGCCAGCCAATAGCCGGCCTTGATCAGCAATATGAGCCTGCTCGAAATGGCTTGCACCGGCTGCTGCGACATTTTCTTGGGACGGCCTTTCTCGCCGACAGATTCCTGGTTGCGATAACCATTGGCTTGAAAGTATTAACAGGTTTGGAAATCAAGGACCTAGCGACCGCGGCGGCGCTGGAAAGCTCGCGAAATGGTTATCGCGTTCTTTCTCGACATATCTGCATTTGAACATCCGTCATTGGCGGCATTCCGAGACTGCATTCCGGCTACCCGCCTCTCCGCCGCCAAGGCGTCGCTTTTGCGATGGATTTTTCGCCCGTGCGGGGCGACAGTCCCTATCAAATCTCAACAGGGCCTGATCATGAGCGCGGCATTCCTCTCCCATATCGACAGCGAGCTTGAAGGGCTGAAAGCGGCGGGGCTCTATAAATCCGAGCGAGTGATCACCTCGACGCAATCGGCCGAGATTGAGGTTGGCGGCGACAGGGTGCTGAATTTCTGCGCCAACAACTATCTCGGCCTCGCCAACAGCGCCGAATTGCGCGCGGCGGCCAAGCAGGCCCTCGACCGCTATGGCTACGGCATGGCATCGGTGCGCTTCATCTGCGGCACGCAGGAAGAACACAAGCAGCTCGAGGCGACGATTTCTTCCTTCCTCGGCATGGACGACACCATCCTCTACGGCTCCTGCTTCGACGCCAATGGCGGCCTGTTCGAGACGCTGCTCGGCGAGGAGGACGCGGTCATCTCCGATGCGCTGAACCATGCCTCGATCATCGATGGCGTGCGGCTTTCGAAAGCAAAACGCTTCCGCTACGCCAACAACGACATGGCCGACCTCGAGATGCGGCTGAAGGAGGCCAAAGACTGCCGCTTCCGGCTGATCGCCACCGACGGGGTCTTTTCCATGGACGGTATCATCGCCAATCTGAAGGGCGTCTGCGACCTCGCCGAGAAATATGACGCGATGGTTATGGTCGACGACAGTCATGCGGTCGGCTTCGTCGGCGCCAATGGCCGCGGCTCGGCCGAACATTGCGGCGTCGAGGGGAGAGTGGACATCATCACCGGCACGCTCGGCAAGGCGCTGGGCGGCGCCTCCGGCGGCTATACATCGGGCAAGAAACAGGTGGTCGACTGGCTGCGCCAGCGCTCACGCCCCTATCTCTTCTCCAACACGCTGATGCCGGCCATTGCAGGCGCCTCGATCAAGGTGTTCGAATTGATCAGGAATGGCGACGGTTTGCGCAAGCAGCTCTACGACAATGCGGCGCGGTTCCGGTCTCAGATGGGCAAGCTCGGCTTCACGCTGGCCGGCGCCGACCACCCGATCATCCCGGTGATGCTGGGCGACGCGAGCTTGGCGCAGGAGATGGCGGCGCGCATGCTGAAGCGCGGCATCTATGTCATCGGCTTCTCGTTTCCGGTGGTGCCGAAGGGCCAGGCACGGATACGCACCCAGATGTCGGCCGCCCATTCCCGCGCCGACATCGACCGCGCGGTGGAGGCTTTCGGTGCCGTTGGCAGGGAACTGGGCGTCATCTCCTGAGCCGCCAAAAGCGATTCCGGATCAAGAGATTCAAGGAACAAAAGAATGTCGAACATGATGAAGGCGCTGGTGAAGGCCAAGGCCGAGCCGGGCATCTGGATGGAAGAGGTGCCGGTGCCGGAGATCGGCCCCAACGACGTTCTGATCAAGATCAGGAAGACCGCGATCTGCGGCACCGACGTCCACATCTACAATTGGGACCAGTGGGCGCAGAAGACCGTGCCTGTGCCGATGGTGACCGGCCATGAATTCGTAGGCACGGTCGCCGATTTCGGCGCGGCGGTGACTGAGTACAAGGTCGGCCAGCGTGTTTCGGGCGAAGGTCACATTGTCTGCGGCCATTGCCGCAACTGCCGCGCGGGCAGGGGGCATCTTTGCCGCAACACGCTCGGCGTCGGCGTCAACCGTCCTGGCGCCTTCGGCGAATATCTGGCGATCCCGCAGCACAATGTCGTGCCGATCCCCGACGACGTGCCGGACGAGATCGCCGCGATCTTCGATCCCTTGGGCAATGCCGTCCACACCGCATTGTCCTTCGATCTGGTCGGTGAGGACGTGCTGGTCACCGGCGCGGGGCCGATCGGCATCATGGGCGCGCTGGTGGCGCAATGCGTCGGCGCGCGAAAAGTCGTCATCACCGACATCAACCCGGTGCGGCTGGCGCTGGCGAAGAAGCTCGGCGTCCAGCATGTCGTCGATGCATCGAAGGAAAAGCTGCGCGAAATCATGCCGGCGCTCGGCATGACCGAAGGTTTTGACGTCGGCCTCGAAATGTCGGGCGCCGCACCCGCCTTCCGCGACATGATCGATACCATGAACAATGGTGGCAAGATCGCCATTCTCGGCATCGCGCCGACCGGCTTCGAGATCGACTGGAACAAGGTGATCTTCAAGATGCTGCATCTCAAGGGCATCTACGGTCGCGAGATGTTCGAGACCTGGTACAAGATGATCGCCCTTGTGCAAGGCCCGCTCGACGTTTCCGGCCTGATCACCCACCGCATCGGCATCGACGACTATATTTCGGGATTCGAAGCGATGAAGAGCGGCAATTCCGGCAAGGTGGTGATGGACTGGTGAGCGTCAAGAACCATCACTACACGCAGTGTCTACTCCTGTTTGGGTTCGTTCTTTAGGCTGTTGAGGCCGCTATCGAGAATGCGATCAAGTCTATCCGAATCGACCGCGGGTGGTTTCTTCTTGCCGCCTCCACCCGGAAAATTATCAACGATTACATGAGCAGCAACGTCAGGTGGTGGCGGCCCTGCAAATGCCATGTCCAGTGTGTTGATATTGCTCCGAGCGAGACGCCCGTTCACCGAGCCTGAGAGATTGGTAATACGGAATCCAGGCTTGGCTGCCCCCTCCGCGGTAAGAGTGAATTGCCTTCTGTAAGAAAAAGTCGGGAGTCTTTGCTCTCCGCTATTTTCTTTTACCCATTGTGCCGTACCGAAAATCCGATCGAATCCGAGTGCGGAAACGGATTCCTTGAGAGCCTCATCGGTACTGTATTGATAGTAGTAGGTCGGACATTTCAACTTTTTGAAATTAACTTTATATTTGTATACAATCTTATCCTGATTTGCGCGGGAAAATTTTCCTGTTGCCCCGAGTGAGAGCGGATAGGGAGAGTATGGGATAGTCCAGTCCAGAGTGCTAAGACCAATTTCACCGGTATTGGTCAAGTCAGAGGTTAATTCAAACGCTATGTTCCATTCGCGAATCCATCTGTTTTCTACGCTTGCTTTCTCATATTCTGAAACCGAGTAATCCAATGAACACTGTATTTCCGCTAACAATTTTTCGACGTTGATGCTTGGCTGATTGAGTGCATACGGAGCCAAATTCCCACACCCAGCCAGAAGCATCGATGCAGGCGAAAACAGGCAGAATAATTTCGAATACGAAGCCATTGGTCCCCCCTCCAATGAGTAAGTGTTATAAAATTAAATTAAGAAATATATATTTGCAAGCCCGATTATTTGAGAATGGGTTGGAGAAAACCGAACCACAACGGTGTTTCTTTTTTTTGTTTCTCGCTACTGAAAGCAATTTGGGTAATCGACATATTGTGTGATTAGCGGTTCGGCGTGTTTCGTGCGGATTTCTTTTAAATGGTTGAGCTTGGTGACGGTGTTCCTTTTCTCTCCAAACTGTAGATCACATCAAAGAGAACGGCTTGCTGGTGTAATTTCATGCGATTGATCAATTCACGCTCGAACGCCTTCGCCAACGGCACCATTTCGCGATAGGCGGCCAGCCCGGCCTTCGTCAGCATCAAGTGCTCAACACGGCGATCGTTCTCGTCCGGCGTGCGCGTCAGCCAGCGTCGCCGCTCCAGTTCCGCCACCGCTCGCGAAACCTTGGTCTTGTGCATCGCCGACTGTTTGCCAAGCTCCGTCGCGGTCATCGTGCCGTGCTGCCCGAGCCCCGAAAGCGTGCGCCATTCCGGCCGGCTCAGCCCAAGGCGGTCGCTGTAGACCTTGGAGAATTCGCGACTGACCGCATCGGCAAGCCGGTAAAGCCGGTAGGGCAGGAAGCTTTCGAGTTCGAGGATTTCCATGATGCGTACCGTGGACACAGGGTTCGCCGTTGATAGTTACATTTTCGATGGTTACAAATGAAACCAGTTTGGTCAACAACGCCGGTAGGCCGCGCTCCAGCGGGCTGAGAGACCGGGTCAGGGAGGATCGGATGACCTTTTCCTACATGCCGGGCTTCGGCAACGACTTCGAAACCGAAACCTTGCCCGGCTCGCTGCCGCAGGGACGGAATTCGCCGCAGCGGCCGGCCTATGGCCTTTATGCCGAGCAATTGTCCGGCTCGCCCTTCACCGCGCCGCGCGGCACCAATGAGCGCTCATGGCTTTACCGTATCCGTCCGAGCGTCAGGCACACCGGCCGCTTCAAGGCGGCGAGCTATCCCTCGTGGAAGACCGCCCCGAATGTCGGAGACCATGAACTGGCGCTTGGCCAGTATCGCTGGAACCCGGTGCCGATGCCGAGCGAGCCGACCGATTTCATCGCCGGCATGCGCTCGATCACCACTGCGGGCGACGTGCTCGGACAGACCGGCATGGCGGCGCATGTCTATGTCGCCAATACATCGATGACCGACGACCATTTCTTCAACGCCGACGGGGAGTTGCTGATCGTGCCACAGGTGGGCGCCTTGCGCTTCGTCACCGAAATGGGCCTCATCGAGATCAGGCCGGGCGAGATCGCAGTGCTGCCGCGCGGCCTCGTCTTCAAGGTCGAATTGGTCGACAACGAGGTGCGCGGCTATGTCTGCGAGAATTACGGCGCCAAGCTGACGATGCCCGATCGCGGCCCGATCGGCGCCAATTGCCTGGCCAATCCGCGCGATTTCAAGACGCCCTGCGCCTGGTTCGAGGACAAGGAAACCCCGTGCCGGATGATCGTCAAATGGTGCGGCAATTTCCACGTCACCGAGATCGGCCATTCGCCGCTCGACGTGGTGGCGTGGCATGGCAACTACGCACCCTACAAATATGATCTGGCGACGTTTTCACCTGTCGGCGCGCTCCTTTTCGACCACCCAGATCCGTCGATCTTCACCGTGCTGACGGCGCCGAGCGGCGAGGAGGGCACCGCCAATATCGACTTCGTCATCTTCCCGCCGCGCTGGCTTGTGGCCGAAAACACGTTCCGGCCGCCCTGGTATCACCGCAACATCATGAGCGAGTTCATGGGCCTGATCCACGGCCAGTACGATGCCAAGGAAGAGGGTTTTGTCCCTGGTGGCATCAGCCTGCACAATCTGATGCTGGCCCACGGGCCTGACGCCCCTGGCTTCGAAAAGGCCTCGCGCGCGGAGCTGAAACCGGTCAAGCTCGACAATACAATGGCCTTCATGTTCGAGACCCGTTTCCCGCAGATGCTGACCCGCTACGGCGCTGAGTTGGAAACCCGGCAAGACAATTACATCGACTGCTGGGCCGATCTGAAGAAGCGCTTCAACGGCACGCCCGAGGGAGATTGGAATTCGTGAAGGTAATAATTCCGGAAACGGGACAGATAGTTATCGTCCTATCCACCGAAGAGCTTGATCGCGATCTTCAAGCGTATCGAGGCGAGGCGTGTTCCCACACGCGGCAGGAGTTGAGAAGACTGAGCACCGCAAACGGGGGATACCAAGTCAAATTTCAGTGCTTGGGTTGTGGTAAGCGAATTGGCAATCCTCGCAAACAACAGTCTGATGACGACAAATTCCCACTGGCCGACAAAGGCGTTGAAGAGCGATATGAAAATCGCCGAAGCCAAGAACAAAGTGAAATTTATCTGAAGCACGCTCGGCTGCAGGTCGAGAAACAGAGTTCGTGGTGGAAAACCTACAACGCCTATCTTCAATCAGAGGAGTGGGCGACAAAGCGCGAGCTTGTTCTCAAACGCGCTCTCGGTATTTGTGAGGGGTGCCGAATTAAGAAGGCATCTGAAGTTCATCATCTGAGTTATTCTCACGTTGGAAAGGAATTCCTCTTTGAGCTAGTTGCTGTGTGTGAGGATTGCCATCAGAGGCTGCATGATGAGAAGCAGCCGGATCTCGATGAGTTTTTCGACTCTGACGACGATCCAGAGGATGACTGATCTTGAGCGCCCATCTGGTGGGAAATCGGCTGGTTCTTCTAGGCTCCAAGGGCGGCCCGGCGCTGCGGCAGGGTGGGCCATGGCCGAGTTCGTCACTGCTTGAGTTCGGCGGCCGCAGCATTGTCGTCGACTGCGGGCTCGGCGTGACGCGCGTAATGGCCGATGCCGGGATCAGCCTGAAAGCGCTCGACCTCATCTTCATCACGCATCTCCATTCCGACCATCTGTTGGAACTCGGCCCGCTGATCCACACTGCCTGGACGGCGGGCTTGGCGACACCTGTCACCGTGTACGGACCGCCCGGCACCGTCGACTACTGGCGACATTTCTGCCAGGCGATGGCGTTCGACATCGATATCCGCATCGTCGATGAAGGCCGACCGAATATTCGTGAACTGGTGTCGGTGGCCGAATTCGGTGAGGGCGCGGTCCTTGAAGAGAGTGGCCTGAAAGTCACGGCGCTGCGCGTCGACCATCCGCCGGTGACCGATTGCTTTGCGCTGCGCTTCGAGCATGCCGGGAAAAGTGTTGTGTTCTCGGCCGATACGGCATTTTTTCCGCCATTGGCCGATTTTGCCAGAGGCGCCGACATCCTCGTCCATGAAGCCATGCTGGAGCAAGGCATCGAGCGGCTGGTCGCCAGGACCGGCAATGGCGCGCGGCTGAGGGAACATCTGCTCGCCAGCCACAGTTTCGCCGAGGAGGCCGGCCGTATTGCCAGCGATGCCGGGGTGAAAAGACTGGTACTCAATCACCTCATTCCGGCCGACGATCCCGAGATCGGCGAGGCCGACTGGATCGCCGCTGTCAGGAAAACTTGGGCTGGCGACTTGACGATTGCCCGCGACGGCCTTGTTGTGGGTTTAAGCAGCGAGAAAGCTGTTCGAGGAGAGGAAACCGCATGAAGCTTGCCACATTGAAGGACGGGACGCGCGACGGAAAACTTGTCGTCGTCTCGCGCGACCTGACGCGCTTTACCGATGTCTCGTTCCTGGTGCGCACGCTGCAGGCCGCGCTCGACGATTGGGGCCGGATTTCGCCGCATCTCGCGACAATATCCGAATCGCTGGAGAACAATGCGGTGCCGTCCGCACGCTTTCACGAGCATGACGCCCATTCGCCGCTGCCGCGCGCCTATCAATGGGCGGACGGCTCGGCCTATGTGAACCATGTCGAACTGGTGCGGAAAGCGCGTGGCGCCGAGATGCCGGCAAGCTTCTGGACCGATCCGCTGATCTACCAGGGTGGCTCGGACAGCTTCGTTCCGCCGCGCGATCCGATCCGCATGGCCGACGAGGAATTCGGCATCGACATGGAGGCGGAGGTCGCCGTCATCGTCGACGACGTGCCGATGGGCGCGAGCCTCGATGCGGCGAAGGATGCGATCCGCCTCGTCATGCTGGTCAACGACGTCACGCTACGGTCGCTCACCGGGCCGGAACTCGCCAAGGGGTTCGGTTTCTTCCAGTCGAAACCGTCCTCGGCCTTTTCACCCGTCGCGGTCACGCCGGACGAGTTGGGTGACGCCTGGGATGGCGGCAAGGTCAGCCTGCCGCTGCTCGCCGATCTCAACGGCAAGCCATTCGGCCGCGCCGATGCCGGCATCGACATGACCTTCGATTTCCCGGCGCTGATCGTTCATGCCGCCAAAACACGGAAGCTGGCTGCCGGCACGATCGTTGGCTCGGGCACCGTCTCCAACAAGCTTGACGGCGGGCCGGGCAAGCCTGTCTCGGACGGCGGCGCCGGCTATTCCTGCATTGCCGAACTGCGTATGATCGAGACCATTGTATCAGGTGCACCGAAAACGCCATTCCTGCGCTTTGGCGACACGGTACGCATCGAGATGAAGGACAAGGCGGGGCATTCGATCTTTGGTGCGATCGAGCAGAAGGTCGAGAAATACGAGGGGTAAGGTTGGGAGACATCTGAAACGATGAACCTGCTGGACCATCTCCGCCGCATGGCCGGCAATAATCTCTGGTCGAACGACCGGCTCTACCGCGCCGTGTTGCAGCTCCAGCCCGGCGAATTCGAAGCCGAACGCACCAGCTTCTTTCCCTCGATCAAGGCAACGCTCAACCACATACTGGCGGTCGATCATCTCTATCTCGATTTCCTGGAGGAGGGTGGCGTCGGTGCTGCCGCCCACGACGATTATGTGCCCTTCGACGAACCACGGGCATTGTTTGCAGCCCAGACTGCATCGGACCGCCGGTTGATCGCCTTTTGCGACCGCCTGTCGGCCGACGATCTCGACCGGCGCGTCATCACCGACCGGCGCGAGGATGGCATGATCCCCGAAAAAATCGGCGACATTCTTGCTCACGTTTTGCTGCACGACATCCATCATCGCGGCCAGGTGCACGCAATTCTGTCCGGCACCTCGGTCGCGCCGCCGCAACTCGACGAGTTCCTGCTCGACTACGATTTGAAGCTGAGGAAAACCGAAGTCGAGCGGTTGGGGCTGGAATGATCAGCCCAACGCAACGTCATAGGCTGAAAAATGCCGATCCGCGGTGAGCAGCGTCAGGCCTTCAATTTGTGCCTGTGCAATCAGCAGACGGTCGAAGGGATCGCGATGATGGAGTGGCAAATGCTCAAGCCTCGCTGCGTGAAGTTCATTCAGACTTAGGACTGGAACCCCGTTCGATCGCAAGATATCCACGATGTTGCCGGTGAGCGTGATTTTGCCGAGCGATTTCTTGATGGCGATCTCTGCTACGGAGATGGCGCTGACAATCACATCCTCACCCGCAAGAAAGATGTCGCGATGGTGATCAGAGAGACGTGGATCTGCGTTGAGTACCCAAAGCAGAATATGGGTATCGACCAGATATTTGCGGCTCATTTAATGTATTCGTCCCATTCGGGACCGAGTTCATCAAAATCGTCCGATATCTGAATTTGGCCTTTCATGGCCCCAAACAGTCCTTTGCTCCCGCCAACCCGTGCGGGAGCGCTCAAGGTTGCGACAACCTCTCCGTGCCGTGTCAGATGGATTTCTTCGCCAGCCTGTGCACGTTTCACCAACTCGGAAAGCTGAGCCTTCGCTTTTGCCATCGGAATATTCATCGTCAACCTCTTATGACCAGAATTTAGGTCATAAGAGGTTGAGCCGCAAGTGAGTGGATCCGGTTCCTACGCCGCCTTGCCGTCCACTTTCAGGACTCCGCGCTTGATCTGGTCCTGCTCGATCGACTCGAACAGCGCGCGGAAATTGCCTTCGCCAAAGCCTTCGTCTCCCTTCCTCTGGATGAACTCGAAGAAGATCGGCCCGATCACCGTCTTTGAAAAAATCTGCAGCAGGATCTTGGTCGTGCCGCCGTCGACGACGCCTTCGCCATCGATCAGGATGCCGTGCTTCTTCATCCGCTCGATCGGCTCGTCATGGCCGTTCACTCTGTCATGGGACATGTCGTAATAGGTCTCGGGCGGACCTGGCATGAATTTTAGCCCATTGGCGGCCAGCCTGTCGGTGGCCGCGTAGATCTCGTCGGTGCCAACGGCGATGTGCTGGATGCCTTCGCCATTGTACTTCTTCAAATACTCGGCGATCTGGCTGGTCTCGTCCTTGGATTCGTTGAGCGGGATGCGGATCTTGCCGCAGGGCGAGGTGATGGCGCGGCTGACCAGCCCGGTGATCTTGCCGTCGATGTCGAAGAAATGGATCTGCTTGAAACCGAACAGGTCGCGGTAGAAATCCCACCATTTGTCCATCTGGCCGCGATAGACATTGTGGGTGAGGTGATCGAGATAATAGAAGCCGACGCCTTCCGGCTTCGGGTCGCGTGCGCCCAGCCACTCGAACTCGGCATCATAGGCCGAGCCCTTTTCCCCATAGGTCTCGATGAAATAGAGCAACGAGCCGCCGATGCCGACGATGGCCGGCACGTCGAGCGCCTTGTCGGTGCCTTCATAGGGGGTAGCGCCCTTGGCGACGGCATGCTCGAAAGCATGCTTGGCATCGACCACCCGCCAAGCCATCGAGGCTGCGCAGGGGCCATGCTTGTCGACGAATTTCATCGCATGCGAGCCAGGCTCGGCATTGACGACATAGTTGATGTCGCCTTGCCGCCAGACGGTGATGTCCTTGCTGCGGTGCTTCGCCACCGCGACATAGCCCATGCGGGTGAACAACTCGGCGAGTTTCTCCGGCTCGGGATGCGCGAACTCGACGAACTCGAATCCGTCGGTGCCGGCTGGGTTGGCCTTGCTGATCTTTGCGGGCGGCGCGTCGTGCGGGAAGGGACCCATGGCAATCCTCCAAGAACTGTTCGGCCGCTTGGGCCATCTCTCCCCATGATAGCGCCGGAGGGTCGCACGGTGCTTGCATTCAGGCGCTTGAAATGATCAAATCATGCGCGAAGTATGCAAGATTGCAGGAAAATCCATGGATGATGCGCGCATTGATCAGTTTGACCGCAAGATAATGGCGCTGCTCCAGGATGATGCCGGACTCACCAACGGCGATCTTTCCGAACGGGTGAACCTGTCGGCCTCACAATGCTCGCGCCGCCGTCAGCGGCTGGAGGAGGACGGCTATATCAAGGGCTATCGCGCCGTGCTCGACCGCGACAAGCTTGGCTTTTCGCTGGTCAACGTCATCTCGGTGACGCTCGCTACTCACAACCGCGACAATGCGCGGCGCTTCGGCGAATTGGTGGCGCGGCTGCCGGAGGTGCAGGAGGCGCACGCGCTGACCGGCGAGATGGACTATATATTGAAGGTGGTGACGCCGGACCTGAAGTCGCTGTCGGAATTCGTCAACGGCGTGCTGCTGCCGCATGAATCCGTGCAGCACGTTAAGACGGCGATCGTTCTGGAGACGCTGAAGGAAACCGGCGCGCTGCCGATTTGACAGGTCAGCCTCTGGATTGCTGGATCAGCCCATAGAGATTGGTGCAGCGGGCGCCGGAACGGCAATAGGCGAAGACCGGCCCTTCGAGTTCATCCAGCGCCTCGGCTTGGTCCTCGACATTCTCGGCCGTGATCTGGCCGCTGATGACGGGGATGTAGCGGAAGGCGAGCCCGGCGGCTTCGACCGCCGCCTTGACGCTGTCCGCCGAAGGCTGGCCGGGCTGCTCGTCATCCGGCCGGTTGCAGATGATGCTCTTGAAACCGGCCTGCTTGATGGCGGCGACGTCGTCGGGTTGGATCTGGCCCGAGACCGAATAGTCCTCGCTGATCTCACGATATTCCATGTCTTGTCCTCGCAATTCTGGTTTGGCGGCAGTCTTGCCATTCCCCGACGAGGCCGGCAATCCGCATCGGGGGAATTCTCTGCCAAATAGATATTGCGAGCCGGAAAATCCAACCGGGACGATAATGCCCCGGTTGGGTAGACGCTCGACTCAGCTGCCGAGGATCGCGCCTTTGATCTGGGCGATGTTGTTGTGCATCATGTCGATATAGGTCGAGGCCGGGCCATCGGGCTGCGACAGAGCATCCGAATAGAGCGTGCCGCCCACCTTGATGCCGGTCTCGCTGGCGATCTGCTCGATCAGGCGCGGATTGGTGATGTTCTCGACGAAGATCGCGGCTGCCTTGTCTTGCTGGACCTGCTTGACCAGCTTGGCGACATCGGCGGCCGAAGGCTCGGAGTCGGTCGACACGCCTTGCGGGGCAAGGAAGGTCAAGCCGTATGCGTGCTCGAAATAGCCAAAGGCGTCATGCGAGGTGATGACCACGCGCTTCTCCTCGGGTATCGACTGGATAGCCGCTTTCACTTCGCCTTCGACCGCGTCGAGCTTGACGGTATAGGCGGCGGCATTGGCCTTGTAGCTGTCGCAGCCCTCAGCATCGGCGGCGCAAAATGCATCGGCGATGTTCCTGACATAGATCTTGGCGTTGGCGATCGACTGGAAGGCATGCGGATCGGTGACCGTCTTGCCGCTGCCGGTGTCGGCGCCTTCGGCGGCGTCGGCATCGGCGAATTCCGGCTTGAAGTTGATCGGCGTCACCCCCTTGGTCAGGACAGCGATCGTCGCCTTGGTGGCGCTGGCGTCGACCAGGCGCTGCAGAAAGCCTTCGAAATGCAGGCCATTGACCAGAACCACGTCGGCCCCGGCCATCGCCACGGCATCGGCCGGGCTCGGCTCGTAGACATGTGCGTCGCCATCCGGTCCGACGATGGTGGTGATGTTGACCCGGTCGCCGCCGACATTCTTGGCGAAATCGGCGATGACGGTGAAGCTGGCGACCACTTTCAGCGGCTCGGCCAAGGCCGACGATGCGCCAAGGGCGCTTAATGTTATAACGCTCATCGCCAGGGCGGCACGGATCGATTTGAGCATTGGGCAGGTCTCCTTCAGGGGTTGGGGATCAGGCGGTTCTATGCCGGTGATGGATGATGCGGGCGCGCAGGATGCCGCGCGTGCCGAACAGGATCGAGGCGAAATAGACGACGCCGGCCGACAGGATGATGGCCGGGCCGGACGGCAGCGAGGCATGATAGGACAACAGCAGTCCGGCAATGCAGGAGGCAAAGCCGATCACCACCGCCAGCACGCACATCGGTTCGACGCGAGCGGTCCAGAAGCGGGCCGCCGCTGCCGGCAGCATCATCAGCCCGACCGACAGCAGCGTGCCAAGCGCCTGAAAGCCACCGACCAGGTTGAGCACGACAAGGCCGAGAAAGATGAAATGCACCGGGCTGCCCAGCCGGCTGACCGAGCGCAGGAACAGCGGATCGAGACATTCGGCGACCAGCGCCCGCCAGAAGATGGTAAGGCTGATCAGCGTCACCGCGACAATGCCGCCGATCAGCGCCAGCGCCTCGTTGTTGAGCGCCAGCACCGTGCCGAAGAGCACATGCATGAGATCGACGCTGGAGCCGCGGATCGACACCATCAGCACGCCGATGGCCAGCGAGATCAGATAGAAGGCCGCCATCGAGGCGTCCTCGCGCTGGATGGTGAAGCGCGAAACGGCACCGGCGCCGAGCGCCACGATGATGCCGGCGATCAGGCCGCCAATCGTCATCGGCAGGATTTCCAGCCCATAGAGCAGGAAGCCGGCGGCGGCGCCCGGCAGGATGGCGTGGGCCATGGCGTCGCCGGACAGGCTCATGCGCCTCAGCATCAGGAAGACACCGACCGGGCAGGCGCCGAGCGACAGCATCAGCGAGCCGATCAGCGCCCGCTGCATAAAGGCGAAATCGGCAAAGGGAGCGATGAAGAGGCCATAGAGCACGTCCATCAGGCAGCCCTCGGTCCGGCACCGTGATGGTGATCGTGGTCATGCGCGTGAGCAGGATCATGATGGTCGTGGTCATGCCCATGGTCATGTTCACCGGGCTCGCACCACGGCGCGTTCTCCTCCCAGGCCTCATGGAAGCGGCGCGCGCGCAGCAGGTTTTCCGGTTTCAGCGTTTCCCTGGTCTCGCCCCAGGCGACCGGCTGCCGGGCAAGCAGCAGCGTTTCGGGAAAATTCTGCCGTACCAGGTCGAGATCGTGGACGACGACCATGATTGTGCGTTCCTCGCCATGCCAGCGCTTGATCAAGGCAATGAGGTCACCGACCGTCTTCGAATCGACTGCGTTGAACGGCTCGTCGAGCAGGATGAGGTCGGCGTCCTGCAAAAGCACCCGGGCAAACAGCGTACGCTGCAACTGGCCGCCCGACAGCGTGTCGATCGGCCGCTTCTCGAAACCGCCGAGACCGACGGCCATCAGCGCCCGGCTAACCGAATCGCGATCTTCTCTGGTATAGCGGCCAAGCAACCCCCGCCGTGGCCACAACCCCAACGAAACCAGATCGACAACCCGGGCCGGAAAGGAGCGGTCGAGTTCCGACTGCTGCGGCAGATAGGCGGCGCGCACGCCCGGCGCCCGGATGACGGCGCCGGCCATCGGCTTGAGAACGCCGACGATCCCCTTCATCAGCGTTGACTTGCCCGAGCCATTCGCGCCGACCACGGCGGTCAGGGAACCCTTGCGGATCGTGCCGTCGAGATGATGGATTGCCGGATGGCTGTTATAGCCCAGCGTCAGGTCGCGGAAGGTCAGGCAGGCATTGATCATCAGACGATCCGTGGGCGGCGATCCGCGAAACTAGTGAGGTCGAGTCGATATGTGATGTTATTACATTAGTCAACAAGCCAATCCGGCGGAATTGCGACGCCCCGGTCAACTCGTTGTGTACGCGCCTGGTTCGGGACAGAGGGCTGTTGGCTCAAGAGCTTTCATCCGGGCGGCCTTGCTCGAAGCGAACCGCGACTCTAAAGAGGCGCAACCGACAAAAAGGAAGGAAACGCCCAATGAGCATTCGTCGCATCGATGTTGGCCCGCGCATGAGCCAGATCGTCATCCACGGCAACACCGTCTACCTGGCGGGCCAGGTCGGCGAACCAGGCGGCAATGTCGCATCCCAGACCAGGACCATCCTGGCCGCCATCGACGAATTGCTGGCCAAGGCTGGCACGGACAAGACCAAGATCCTGCAAGCGATCATCTGGCTGGCCGATATGAGCACCTTTTCCGAGATGAACGCGGAATGGGACAAGTGGGTGCCGCAGGGCCATACGCCGGCCCGCGCCACAGGCGAGGCCAAGCTCGCCGGACCGGAGTATCTGGTCGAGATCATCGTTACAGCGGCGATCTGAGGCATGGCGCTTTACCTTCTCCCCTTGTGGGAGAAGGTGGCCGAGCGAAGCTCGGTCGGATGAGGGGTGTTGGAAGGATCGCCACGGCGAAGCATTAAACACCTAATATCATTCGATATTATAACGCCTCATTTCCTCCAGCACCCCTCATCCGTCTCGGCGCTGCGCGCCGATCCACCTTCTCCCACAAGGGGAGAAGGAGCGCGGAGCTACCCCTGCGACGGCGTAAACCGCGCCACCAGCGTGTGGCTCTCCGCCGGATAAATGAAGCGGACATGGGTGACCGGGTGCTCGGCGCTCCATGTCCGCCGCTCGACCACCAGGCACGGCGCGCCGGCCTCGATGTCGAGGACATCGGCGATATGATCGCTGGCGGCAATGGCGCGGATGCGGTGCTCGGCTTGGCTCCACGGCACGCGCCCGATCAGCCACGGCCCAGGCGCGATGTCGAGAAACTCTTCCTCGCCGGCTTCTGCCACCGCGGCAAGGTTGATCAGCCGTTGCTCATGCGCGAATGGCCGCTGTCCCGCGAAATGCAGGCCCTTCAGCGCCAGCACCGGCCCCGAAGCGGCAAGTTCCAGCAGTGTGCGGTCTTCGGCGTTGCTGCGCCGCTTCAACCGCTCCAGCCTTTGATAGCGATAGGCAAGCCCAAGCGCCTCGACCTCGATCCTGATGTCATGGATCTCCAGCACCGCGGCCTGCGACTGCGGCCGGCGCACGAAGCTGCCCGAACGGCGGCGCCGTTCGATCAGCCCGGCCTTGGCAAGCTGCGACAGCGCCTTGTTCACCGTCATCCGCGAACAATTGTATTCGGCCGTCAGTTCATGCTCGAACGGAATGCGATGGCCGGGCGGCCAGGCGCCGGACAGGATCTTCTCGCTGATATCGGACAGGATGCGCTGGTGCAGCGAGACAGCCTCGCTGCCTTCCGCATCAACGGTCTCGATGATGCTCATGCCGAAAGTGCCGTCATCACGGAGCGGAAGCGCTGAGCAATCGCTTCACGTTTCGTATGCCTGCCGCCGCTGACCAGTTTCTGACCATGCACCCAGACGCAATCGACCTTGCTGCCGTTGGCGAAGATCCAGCCGTCCAGGATCGCGTCCCCGGTCTTGCCGGATAGCGAGGGGTGGTCGGCATCGAGCGAGACGAAATCGGCAGGCGCACCGGAGGCTATCCGCGACAGACCGGCGCCGAGAGCCACGCTACCGCCGTGGAGTGCCGCATCGAACAGCGCGCGGCCGGTCGAGCCGCCGGCCACCGCCAGCACGTTGCGGGCACGATGGGCGAGGCGCTGCGAGTATTCGAGCTGCCGCAATTCGTCGGGCAGGCCGATCAGCACATTGGAATCGGAGCCGACACCGAAGCGGCCACCATGTTCCCTGAACAGCGGCGCGGCGAAGGTGCCGTCGCCAAGATTGGCCTCGGTGATCGGGCAGAGACCCGCCACGGTGCCACTCTTGGCCATCGCGACCGTCTCGGCATCGGTCATATGGGTGGCGTGGATCAGGCACCAGCGCCCGTCGACACTGGTATTGGCGAGAAGCCATTCCACCGGCCGCGCGCCCGACCAGGCAAGGCAGTCCTCGACCTCTTTCATTTGCTCGGCGATGTGAATGTGGATCGGTCCGTCAGGTGCCATGGCGGCAATCGTGGCAAGTTCATCGGGCGTTGCGGCGCGCAGGCTGTGCGGCGCAACGCCGACGACGGACTGATTCAATGCGCGAACACATTCCCGGCTTTTCTCAAGCAATCGCGAGAACTGATTTACATCATTGATGAATCGACGCTGGCCTTCATTCGGCGCCGCACCGCCGAAGGAGGAATGCGCATAGAACACTGGCAGCAACGTCAGACCGATGCCGGTGTTGGCCGCGGCCGCGGCGATGCGCTCGGCCATCTCGGCGATGTTGGCGTAGGGTTTTCCATCGCGGTCGTGATGGAGGTAGTGGAATTCGCCGACGCGTGAAAAACCGGCCTCCAGCATCTCGACATAGAGTTGGGCTGCGACCGCCTCGACCTGGTCCGGCGTCATCGACAGCGCGAACCGGTACATCACCTCACGCCAGCTCCAAAAACTGTCCGCCGATGGGCCGCGCAATTCGGCAAGGCCGGCCATGCCGCGCTGGAAGGCGTGGCTGTGCAGATTGGGCATTCCCGGCAACAGGATGGCGTGACGTTCGTCGCCGGGCCGGAGCGATGCGCCGGGCTCAACCGTCGCGATACGGCCTTCACCCATCGTGATCCGCACATTGCTTTGCCAGCCGTCTGGCAGCAACGCCTGTTCCGCAAAGATCGCCGTCACGTTTTTCTCCGAATCCGAATGCGCAGGCGACGATGGCACTTGCGTCGCCTCTCAATATGTATATACATAATCACCATCAATTGAAACGGAAAAGATGATGGCGGCAAAGAACAAAAGCCGGGCAGGGGGCCTTCGCCTGTGGCGCAATGCGCGCCTGGGGACCATGACTGACCGCGCGGCCGGGCTGGGCATCGTCGAGAAGGGCGCGGTCGTCGCGCGCGATGGCCTGATCGCCTATGCAGGCCCGGAAACCGAGATGCCGTCGTCTCTCGGTCAGGGCGCAGAGACCATCGACTGCGAAGGCCGCTGGATCACGCCCGGCCTCATCGACTGCCACACCCATCTTGTCCATGCCGGCAACCGCGCCAATGAATTCGAGATGCGGCTGGCCGGCGCCACCTATGAAGAGGTCGCCAGGGCTGGCGGCGGCATCGCCTCCTCGGTCAAGGCGCTGCGCGCCGCCAGTGAGGACGAACTGGTCGCGCAGTCATTGCCGCGCCTCGATGCGCTGATTGCCGAAGGCGTCACGTCAGTCGAGATCAAATCGGGCTACGGCCTCGACCTCGAAAACGAGAAGAAATCGCTGCGCGCCGCCAGGCAGCTGGGCATTGAGCGCCCGGTGACGGTCAGGACGAGTTTCCTTGGCGCCCATGCGCTGCCGCCCGAAGCCAAGGGCGACAAGGACGCCTTTGTCGATCTGGTCGCAGACGAAATTCTTCCGGCGGTCGCCGCGGCGGGTTTGGCCGATGCCGTCGATGGGTTCTGCGAGGGCATCGCCTTTTCGCCGGAGCAGATTGCGCGTGTCTTCGACAAGGCCAAGGCGCTCGGCCTTCCGGTGAAGCTCCATGCCGATCAATTGTCCAATCTGCATGGCGCCGAACTCGCCGCAAGCTACGGCGCGCTGTCGGCCGACCATCTCGAATACACCGACGAGGCGGGTGCTGCGGCGATGGCCAGGGCCGGAACAGTCGCGACGATCCTGCCCGGCGCCTATTACTTCATTCGCGAGACTAAGAAGCCGCCGATTGCCCTGTTTCGTCAGCACGGCGTCAGGATGGCCGTCGCCACCGACAACAATCCCGGGACCTCGCCGCTGACCTCGCTGCTGCTGACCATGAACATGGCCGCGACCTTGTTCGGCCTCACCGTCGACGAATGTCTCGCCGGCGTCACCCGCGAGGCTGCCCGCGCGCTCGGCCTGCTAGGACAGACCGGGACGCTCGAGGTCGGAAAATCGGCCGACCTCGCGATCTGGGACATCGAGTGCCCGGCCGAACTCGTCTACCGCATGGGCTTCAACCCGCTGCACGCCCGCATCTGGAGGGGACAATGACCGAACTGGTACTGAAGCCGGGCAACGCGACCTTGGCCGACTGGCGTGCCATCTATCGCGGCGCCGTACCGAAACTCGACAATTCATGCTGGCCGAAGATCAAGGCGAGCGCCGAGGCCGTGGCGCGTATCGTCGCCAAGGGCGAGCCGGTCTATGGCATCAACACCGGCTTCGGCAAGCTGGCCAGCGTCCGCATCCCCGCCGCCGATCTCGAAACGCTCCAGCGCAACATCGTGCTGTCGCACGCCGCCGGCGTCGGCGAGCCGATGCCTGTCGCGGTAGCCCGGCTGATGATGGCGCTGAAGCTCGCAAGTTTGGCTCAGGGTGCCTCCGGCGTGCGGCTAGAAACCGTCGAATTGCTGGAAGCGATGCTGGCCAATGACGTCATTCCGGTGGTGCCGGCACAAGGCTCGGTCGGCGCCTCGGGCGACCTCGCGCCGCTATCGCACATGACGGCGGTGATGATCGGGGTCGGCGAGTGCTTTACCCCGCATGGCCGCTTTCCGGCCAAGGTCGCCTTCGTCTCGCACGGGCTGGAGCCGGTGACATTGGGCGCCAAGGAAGGCCTGGCGCTGCTCAACGGTACGCAGTTTTCGACCGCCTATGCGCTGGCCGCCCTGTTCGAGGCCGAAGTTCTCTATCAGTCGGCGCTGGTCGCCGGCGCGCTGTCGACCGATGCGGCCAAGGGCTCCGACGCACCTTTCGATCCGCGCATCCATCTCCTGAGAAAGCATCGCGGCCAGATCGAAACGGCGGACGCGCTGCGCAATTTGATGTCTGGCAGCGCCATCCGTGAATCGCACCGGGTCGGCGACGAGCGCGTGCAGGACCCTTATTGCCTGCGTTGCCAGCCGCAGGTGATGGGTGCGGCCCTTAGCGTGCTGCGCCAGGCCGCCGACACGCTGGGCGCCGAAGCCAATGGCGTTACCGACAATCCGCTGATCTTCGCCGAGGACGATACCGCGCTTTCCGGTGGTAATTTCCACGCCGAGCCGGTGGCCTTTGCCGCGGACATGATCGCGCTTGCCGTTTGCGAGATCGGCTCGCTGTCGGAGCGGCGCATCGCCATGCTGGTCGACCCGGCCCTGTCGGGCATGCCGGCGTTTCTCACGCCGAAGCCCGGCCTGAATTCCGGTTTCATGATCCCGCAGGTGACGGCGGCGGCACTTGTTTCGGAAAACAAGCAGAAGGCCTATCCGGCCAGCGTCGATTCGATCCCGACCTCGGCCAACCAGGAAGACCATGTCTCGATGGCCGCCCACGGTGCGCGCCGGTTGATCGGCATGGTCGAGAATGCGACGGCCGTCATCGGCATCGAATTGCTGGCCGCGGCGCAAGGCTGCGATTTCCATGCGCCGCTGACCTCCAGCGATGCATTAGAGGCGGTGCGCAAGCTGGTGAGGGCTGAAGTGCCGCATCTCGACAATGACCGGCATTTCCACCCTGATATGGAAAAGGCCATCGCCATGGTGCGCAGTGGCGCTGCGATAGACGCGGCGGGTTCGATTGCGCTGCCTTCCATCTCGGGAGCGGCATGATGGACAGTTGGCTCACCGTTACCCCCGGCACCGCACCCCTGCTGGTTTCGATCCCGCACACCGGCATCGATCTCGCCGGCCTCGAAAACCGTCTGGTTTTGCCCTGGCTTGGCCGTCGCGACTGCGACTGGTGGATCGACAAGCTCTATGACTTTGCCCAAGGTCTTGGCGCGACTGTCGTCCACACCGCGATCTCGCGCACCGTCATCGACGTTAATCGTGATCCGTCCGGCGCCTCGCTCTATCCCGGCCAGACGACCACTGGCCTGTGCCCGACCGAGACCTTCGACGGCGATCCGCTCTATCGCGAGGGCGAAGAGCCCGGACCGTCGGAAATCGACGAACGCCGCGAAAAATACTTCATGCCTTATCATGCGGCCTTGCAGGCCGAGATCGCCAGGCTGCGCGCTTTGCACGGACAGATCGTGCTCTACGACTGCCATTCGATCCGCTCGGTGCTGCCGCGCCTGTTCGACGGCACGCTGCCGGTCTTCAATCTCGGCACCAATGATGGCGTGAGCGCCGATCCGTCCCTGCAGGCCATGGTCGGCCAGATCCTGGCCGAAACCGGCGAGAGTTTTGTCGTCAACGGTCGCTTCAAGGGCGGCTGGATCACCCGCCATTTCGGCCAGCCGCAAGACGGCGTCCATGCGCTGCAGATGGAGCTCTCCAATCGCGGCTATATGCGCGAACCCGAAGGCAAGGGCGCACCGGACAATTGGCCGGTGCCCTACGATGCCGCGTTCGCGGCGCCCATCCGCGCCACGCTGGAGAATATCCTCAAGACCGCGATTGTCTGGGCGCAAAGCTGACGCGCGCGCCGCCTGCCTCATTCGAAAGGGAACGCCATGAACGATCCTCGCCACAATATCCGCGAAGTCCGCAGCCCGCGCGGCACTGAGCTCAACGCCCGGACATGGCTGACGGAAGCGCCGCTGCGCATGCTGATGAACAATCTCGATCCCGATGTCGCCGAAAACCCCAACGAGCTGGTCGTCTATGGCGGCATCGGCCGCGCGGCGCGCACCTGGAACGACTTCGACCGCATCGTCGCATCGCTGAAGACGCTTGGCGACGACGAGACGCTGCTGGTGCAGTCTGGCAAGCCGGTCGGCGTCTTCCGCACCCATGCCGACGCGCCGCGCGTGCTGATCGCCAATTCCAACCTCGTGCCGCACTGGGCGACCTGGGAGAAATTCAACGAGCTCGATAAGAAGGGCCTGATGATGTACGGCCAGATGACGGCCGGCTCGTGGATCTATATCGGCACGCAAGGCATCGTGCAGGGCACCTACGAAACCTTCGTCGAGGCCGGCCGCCAGCATTATGGCGGCAATCTCAGGGGAAAATGGATACTGACCGGCGGCCTCGGCGGCATGGGCGGCGCACAGCCACTCGCCGCTGTCATGGCCGGCGCCTGCTGCCTGGCCATCGAATGCGATCCCGACCGCATCGATTTCCGGCTGCGCACCCGTTATGTCGACGAGCGCGCCGATACGCTGGACGAGGCGCTGGAGAAGATCGAGCGCTGGACCAGGGCCGGCGAGGCGAAGTCGGTCGGTCTGGTCGGCAACACCGCCGACATCGTGCCGGAACTGGTGCGGCGGGGCGTCCGCCCCGACATGGTCACCGACCAGACGTCGGCGCATGATCCGCTGAACGGCTATCTGCCCAAGGGCTGGTCGCTGGCCGAATGGCGCGAGAAGCGGACGTCCGATCCGAGGGCAGTTGAGAAAGCCGCCCGCGCCTCGATGCGCGAACATGTCGAGGCGATGGTCGCGTTCTGGAACGCTGGCGTGCCGACGCTCGACTATGGCAACAACATCCGCCAGGTTGCCAAGGAAGAGGGCTTCGAGAACGCCTTTGCCTTCCCCGGCTTCGTCCCAGCCTATATCCGCCCGCTGTTTTGCCGAGGCATCGGCCCGTTCCGCTGGGCGGCACTCTCCGGCGATCCGGAAGATATCTACAAGACCGACGCCAAGGTGCGCGAACTGACGCCCGGCAACACCCATCTGCACAACTGGCTCGACATGGCGCGTGAGCGCATCGCCTTTCAGGGTCTGCCGGCGCGCATCTGCTGGGTCGGCCTTGGCGACCGCCACCGGCTCGGCCTTGCCTTCAACGAGATGGTGGCCAAGGGCGAGCTCAAGGCGCCGGTGGTCATCGGTCGCGATCATCTCGATTCCGGCTCGGTTGCGTCGCCGAACCGCGAGACGGAATCGATGAAGGACGGCTCTGATGCCGTCTCCGACTGGCCGCTGCTCAACGCGCTGCTCAACACGGCGTCTGGCGCCACCTGGGTGTCGCTGCACCATGGCGGCGGTGTCGGCATGGGCTTTTCGCAGCATGCGGGCATGGTCATCGTCGCCGACGGCACTCCGGCTGCGGCCAAACGGCTGGAGCGTGTGCTGTGGAACGACCCGGCGACCGGCGTCATGCGCCATGCCGACGCCGGCTATGACATCGCGATTGATTGCGCCAGGGAGCACCAGCTCAACCTGCCGGGTATTTTGGGCTGAGCCGACCGTGCGCATCCTCAGGGCCGCCGAATACCGTGTCATGCCGTGGAAGAACGGCGGCGGCACGACGACGGAGATAGCCGTCTCGCCTGATGGCGCCGGGCTCGACGATTTCGACTGGCGCGTTTCCATGGCGCGCGTCGAAAGCGGTGGTCCGTTTTCGGGTTTCGCCGGCGTCGACCGCACGCTGGCGGTGCTGGAGGGCGAGGGCATTGTCCTCGATATCGCCGGTCAGGCTCCGAAGGAACTGACCAGCACGTCCGCTCCGCTCTCCTTTCCGGCCGACGTGCCGACGCAAGCTTCCCTGATCGCCGGTCCCATCACCGACCTCAACGTCATGAGCCGCCGCGGACGAATGACGCACAAGGTCGAACGCCTGGTCATTTCAGCGCCTCTGGACATCCGCGCGGAGGCGGCAGCGACGCTCGTTCTGTGCGGCGACGGCACCGTCACGCTCGGCCTCGCGGGCACCGTGAAGCTGGAGCCCCGCGATACGCTGATTGTCGGATCGAATGCCCGGGAAATGCGCCTGGAGCCTGCCCGAACTGCGACACTGTTCGTGATCCGCATCGACCGCGTCCCGGCGAACGATTAACGCGTGTCTCCAAACATGATCGCGGCCCGGGCCGAATTTGGCGTAAGCTGCCGTCCGCATCACGAAAAAGCCCGAATCCTTTCTTCGATCAAATCGGATGGAAGAGAGGGGAGCGCTCGTCCGGAAGTTGTCGACGACGACGCCCTGTCGTGGTGCGGACGTAACTTTCGGCCAATTGTCGTGATGCAACCAATTGCATTTGAACCGGTTTTAGGGACATTGCCGTGGCGGTGACGCCGCACTGCGTCCCTCCATGCGGAATTTTCAATGAATATCCAGACAAATCCCACCCAGATGGAAAAGACGAGCGCGAGCTTCCCGGCCATCACGGAAGAGCCGATACGCTCCAATTTCCTGCCGGAAGATCGCCTGCGCGCGCTGGGCGCGAGCCTCGCCAAGGGCGACATCGAGGATTTGTTCGGCCTGACCCCGTTCGACTTTCAGGCGCGCATCCGCGACAGCGCCAAGAAGATCCTCGAAGTCTACCGCTCGACCAACGCCGCGCAGGCGAGGGGCGACACCATCACGCCGGCCGCGCAATGGCTGCTCGACAACAACTATCTGGTCGAGGAAACCATCTTCCAGGTCAAGCGCGACCTGCCGCGCCGTTTCTACCGGCAGTTGCCGACCTTGAAGCTGGCCGATGGCGCCAGCGTGCCTCGTGCGCTGGCGTTGGCCTGGACCTATGTCGCGCATTCCGACAGTTCCGTCTCGGCGAGCATGTTCAAGGCGATCGTCGAAGGCTTCCAGTCGGTCGAACCGCTGAAGATCGGTGAACTCTGGGCGCTGCCATCGCTGCTGCGCTTCGTCCTGATCGAAAATCTTCGCCGGATCGCGGTCAGGGTCAATCGCACAAGGCAGATGCGCCAGATCGCCAACGAGGTCGCTGACCGCGTGCTGGCGACCGACGGTAGCGCCGACCGCCAGGCCATCCTGTCCAATTACGTCGCCCATGCGCAGGACACCACCTTTGCCACCCAGTTGCTCTACCGTCTGCGCGACGGATCGCAGAACGCCGGCAGGGCGCTGGAATGGCTGGAAGGCGAGCTTGAAAAGACCGGCTCCGACGCCGAGGAAATCATCATCGGCGAGCATCGCACGCTGTCCGGCGGCAATGTGACCACCGGCAACATCATCCGCGGTCTCAGGCTGATCAACGATATCGACTGGACGGTGTGGTTCGAAGGCGTCAGCCGCATCGACACGCTTCTGCGCGAGCGCACCGATTTCGCCGCGCTCGACTTCTTCTCGCGCGACCAGTACCGGACCACGATCGAGGAGCTGGCGCGCCGCTCCGATCTTTCGGAATTCCGCGTCGCCGAAAAGGCCATCGAACTCGCCGGCCATGTCTCGGTCGTCGATGCCTCGGGCGTCGACGTCGCCGATCCGGGCGTTCACACCGACGTCGGCTTCTTTCTCGTCGGCCCGCGCCGGCTGGAGCTGGAACAGGCGATTGGCTATCGGCCGACCGTCAGCGTCGCGGTCAAGCGGGCGTTCCGCAAGACCGGATGGCTGGGCATCGTCGTGCCGGTGTTCGCGCTGACGGTCCTGCTTCTGCTCCTCTCAGGCAATGCGCTTGCCAATCTCGGACTGTCAGCGCCCTCAATCGTCTTGATGCTGGCGCTGTTTGCCGTGCCGGCCAGCGAAGGCGCGCTCGCCTTCTTCAACACCGTCGTATCGTTGTTCCTGAAGCCGACGCGTCTCATCGGCTACGATTACAGGCACGGTCTGCCAGTCGAGGCACGCACGCTTGTGGTGGTGCCGTCGCTGATCGGCTCGCGCGACGATGTCGAGGAGAATATCCGAAACATCGAAGTGCATCATCTCGCCAACACCGGGGACGAGATCTATTTCGCGCTGCTTTCGGACTGGCCGGACTCCAAGACCGAAATCGACACGGCGGATATCGAAATCCTGCAATATGCGCGGGATGAGATCGCGCGGCTGAACGCCCGCTATCCCAGCGAAGGCGCGCCGCGCTTTTATGTCCTGCACCGCCGGCGGCTCTACAATGAATCGCAGGGTGTCTGGATGGGTTGGGAGCGCAAGCGCGGCAAGCTGCACGAACTGGACCTTCTGCTGCGCGGTGACAGCGACACCACCTTCCTGCCGCTGGATGTGCCGTTGCCGGAACACGTCGTCCACGTGATGACGCTGGATGCCGACACGCGCACCACCCGCGATGCCGTCGCCACTTTGGCCGGCAAGCTTTGCCATCCGCTCAACCGTCCGCATTTCGATGCAACAAAACGCGTCGTTACCGCTGGTTACACCATCCTGCAGCCGCGCATCACCGCTTCGCTGACCAGTGGCGACGACGCCTCCTTCTTCCAGCGGGTGTTTTCGGCCAATCGCGGCCTCGATCCTTACGTCTTTGCCGTGTCGGATCTCTATCAGGACGTTTTCGGCGACGGCTCCTTCACCGGCAAGGGCCTCTATCATGTCGACGCCTTCGAGGCGGCGCTGAAGGGCCGCATCGAGGAAAACACCATCCTCAGCCATGATCTGCTCGAGGGCGCGCTGGCACGTGCGGCGCTGGTCACCGACGTCGAACTGGTCGAGGACTATCCCACCCGCTATTCGGTCGACGCCTCGCGCCACCATCGCTGGGCCCGAGGCGACTGGCAGCTTCTGGGCTTCATCCTCGATCCGCGCTCCGGCGTCCCGGCGCTGTCGCGCTGGAAGATGGTCGACAATCTGCGCCGCTCGCTGACACCGATCTTATGGGTGATGGCCGCGATCGCCGGCTGGACCTTGCTGCCGTTCACGCAGGCCGCACAGTGGCAGGCGCTGCTGATCCTCACGCTGTTCATGGCGCCGACCTTCGACATCGTCAATTCGATCCTGCCGAAAAGCGGTGACCAGACACCGCGCGGACATTTCTCTGCAGTGATGCGAGACGTGGTCTTCGGCACCGCCCTTGTGGCGCTGAAGATCGTGCTGATGGCGCACAATGCCTGGATGATGGGCGACGCCATCATCCGCACGCTGTACCGCCTGTTCGTCAGCCGGCAGAACCTGCTCGAATGGCGCACCGCCTCGCAGGCGCACAAGAATGGCGACAATGATCTCAGCTCCTACTATGGCATGATGTATGGCGCCGTGATCATCGGCGTCGTCGGCCTCGCCATACCGGTGCTGGCCGATTCCACCGGCGCCTTCGTCGCCTTCTTCTTCGCCCTGTTCTGGATCGGCTCGCCGGCTGTCGCCTGCTGGGTCAGCCGCTCGGCCGAAACCGAGGACCGGCTGCGCATATCGGCGGACGACATCCATGCCCTGCGTACCGTCGCGCGGCGCACATGGCATTATTTCGAGACCTTCGTGACGGCCGAGCACCACAATCTGCCACCCGACAATTTCCAGGAGAGCCCGGCGCCGGTCGTGGCGCCGCGCACCTCGCCGACCAATATCGGCGTCTATCTTCTGTCCGTGGTTTCGGCGCGCGACTTCGGCTGGATCAGCCTGTCCGACGCCATCACCCGCATCGACGCCACCATGACCACCATCGAGAGCATGCCGCGCGACCGTGGCCATCTCTTCAACTGGTATGACACGACGACGTTGAAGCCGCTCTATCCGCTCTATATCTCGGCCGTCGACAGCGGCAATCTCGCCGGCCATCTGGTGGCGGTGGCCGCAGCCTGCGCCGAATGGGCGGAAGCGCCGTCCGTCCACCTTCAGGGCGATTTCGAGGGCATCCTCGATACGGTGACGATCCTCGACGAGAGCCTCGAGGAATTGCCTGACGACCGCCGTCAGTTGCGGCCGTTGCGCCAGCGCCTCGCCGATCGCCTCGATGGCATGCGGCGGGCGGTCCTCTCGATCAAGGCGCAGCCCGAGATGGCGTCGATCCGCACCATCAACCTGGCTGTTTTGGCGGGTGAGATCCGCAAGCTCGCCGTGGCAATCCACACCGAGGCCGCGTCGACGCGCAGCGACATCATCGCCGACTGGGCGGCCAGGCTGGAGGCAACCTGCGAAGCGCATGTGCATGACGCCCACAGCGACGACAATGCCGTCGAGGCCCTGCGTGCCAAGCTCCTGGCGCTGCGCGAGCGTACGCGCCGCTTCGCCTTCGAGATGGATTTCTCCTTCCTGATGCGGCAGGAGCGCAAGCTCCTGTCGATCGGCTACCGGGTCGAGGAGCATCAGCTCGACGAAAGCTGCTACGACCTTCTCGCCTCCGAGGCGCGGCTGACCAGCCTATTCGCCATCGCCAAGGGCGACCTGCCGACCGAACACTGGTTCCGGCTCGGCCGACCGATCGTCGAAATCGGTTTCCAGGGCGCGCTGATGTCCTGGTCGGGCTCGATGTTCGAGTATCTGATGCCGCCGCTGGTGATGAAGGAGCCGCAAGGCTCGATCCTCAATCAGACCAGCAAGCTGATCATCAAGCGGCAGATCCAGTATGCCCGCTCGAAGAACGTGCCCTGGGGCATTTCGGAAGCGGCCTACAACGCCCGCGACCGCGAGCTGACCTATCAATACACCAATTTCGGCGTGCCCGGGCTCGGCCTGAAGCGCGGCCTTGGCCAAAACACCGTGATCGCGCCCTACGCGACGATCCTTGCGGCGCAGTTCACGCCACGCGAATCCGTGCAGAACCTGGCCAGGCTGAAGTCCATCGGCGCGCTTGGCCGGCACGGCTACTACGACGCGGTGGATTTCACGCCGCAGCGCGTGCCTGAAGGCACCGACCACGCCGTCGTTCTGAACTACATGGCCCACCACTCCGGCATGTCGATCGCCGCCGTTGCCGACGCCATCTTCGAAGGGCGCCTGCGCGACCGCTTCCACTCGGATCCGGTGATCGAATCGGCCGAGTTGCTGCTGCAGGAGAGGGCGCCGCGCGACATCCCGACCGCGACCGTCAGGACCGAGGCCGACGAGCGCTCGAAGGACGAAACCGAGGTCGAGAGCCCGGATACGCGCATCGTGCTCGATCCGCTCAAGGCGTTGCGTTCGACCAGCGTCATGTCCAATGGCCGTTATTCGGTCATGGTCACCGCCACCGGCTCGGGCTATAGCCGCTGGGGCGAGCTTGCCGTCACGCGTTGGCAGCCGGATCCGACCGAAGACCGGCTTGGCTCCTATATCTTCCTGCGCGACACCGGCACCGGCGACTGGTGGTCGGCAACCGCCGAGCCGAAGCGCGCGACGGATGAACGCGTGCAGACGCTGTTCTCCGACGACAAGGCGAGCTTCGTCAAATCTGTCGGATCGCTGCGCTCGGAGGTCGAATGCATCGTCATTTCCGAGGGCAATGGCGAAGGCCGGCGGGTGACGCTCCACAACGACGGCGCCACCGACCGGCACATCGAGGTGACCTCGTTTGCCGAACTGGTGCTGGGATCCGAGGCATCGGACTACGCACATCCGGCCTTCTCGAAGATGTTCGTGGAGACCGAAATCGCCGCCAACAAGGGTGCGGTTTTCGCGACACGGCGCAAACGCGAGACCGACGAGCCTGATGTCACCATGGTGCATTTCGTCACCGATCCGTCTGGACCGGCGCGCGACGCCGAGGCCGAGACCGACCGGCGCGCCTTCATCGGCCGCGGCCGCACCATCACCGAAGCCGCCGCCTTCGATCCAGGCGCCAAGCTCGGCGGCCATTCCGGCTTCACGCTGGACCCGGTCGCATCGCTGCGCCGACAGTTGCGCGTGCCCGCCAACAAGAAGATCTCGCTGACCTTCTGGACTATCGTCGGCGCCAAACGGGCCGAACTTGACGAGGCCATTGCGCGCCTCGACCATCCGGAAAGCTTCGCCCGCCAGGCGATGCTCGCCTGGACCCGCAGCCAGGTGCAGACCCGCCACCTCGGCCTCAGCCTGACCGACGCCGCCAATGTGCAGAAGCTGGCGCGCTATCTGATCTATCCCGATCCGTTCCTGCGCCTTCCCGCGGAATCCATCGCCTCCGGGCTCGGCAAGCAATCCAACCTGTGGCCGACCAGCATATCCGGCGATTTTCCGATCTTCCTGGTCAGGATCGGCGATGTCGCCGATCTGGAGATCGTCGCTCAGGCGCTCCGCTTCCAGGAATATATGCGCGCCCGCGGCATGATGATCGATTTCGTCGTCGTCAACGAACAGGCCTCGTCCTACGTGCAGGACCTGCAGCGGGCTGTCGAGACATTGTGCGAAAACAGCCGCTTGCGCGGCAAGGAGCTGGGACCGCGCCAGCATATCTTCGCGGTGCGTCGCGACCTGATGGACGAAGCGACCTACAAGACGCTGCTCGCGGCAGCGCGCATCGTGCTGCATACGCGCAACGGCACCATCTTCGACCAGATCGAGCGTGCCGAGTCTGCCGCACTTCAGGCGCGCGATGTCTTGCAGCCGGGTGGCGCCATGGCGCCTCGCGAACCGTCCTTGCCAGCGCCGATCAGCGCCCAATCATTGGCGGCCCAGTCTTTGATTGAAAGCAGGGCAGACGGCAGCGGGCTGAGTCTCTGGAACGGTTTTGGCGGCTTTGACGGCGACGGACGCCACTACGTTACGCGTCTTGCCGGACGGCGTACGACGCCGCAGCCCTGGATCAACGTCGTCTCCAACGCGTCGTTCGGCTTCCATGTTTCCGCTGAGGGCGCCGCCTTTAGTTGGAGCCGCAACAGCCGCGATTATCAGCTGACGCCATGGTCGAACGACCCGGTCTCCAACCGGCCGGGCGAGGGCATCTATGTCTACGATCATGCCAGCGGCAAGGCTTTCTCGCCGCTCGCCGCTGTGGTGCGCGATCCGGCCATGACCTACGAAACATGGCACGGGCAGGGTTTTTCGACCTTCCGTTCGAAGCGTGGACCGCTGTCGATGGACCTTACCCATGTGGTGGACCCGGTCGATCCGGTGAGGATCTCGAGGCTGCGCATCCAGAATTCGGGCTCGGTGCCGGCGCGGCTGCGCGTCTATGCCTATGCGGAATGGGTTCTTGGCAGCCATCGCTCGCGCACGGCGGCGACCATTGTTCCGTCCAGAGACTCCGCGACCGGCGCATTGCTGGCGCAAAACCCCTACGGGCTCGACTTCAGCGAGCGAGTCGCCTTCCTGGCCGCCGACGGCGCGGCACAGTCGGTGACGGCCGACCGCACGGAGTTCCTGGGCAGGCACGGCAGCAGCGAGTTTCCGCATGCGGTGCTGACCGGCGCTGCTCTGTCGGGCCGCGTCGAGGCCGGCGACGATCCATGTGCTGCAATCGCGCGCGACGTCGACATCGCTGCCGGCGGCGACGTGACGCTCATCTGGCTGCTCGGCGATGCGGCCTCCGCCGAGGAGGCCAGCAGCTTGGTCCAGCATCATCGCGGCCAGGATTTCGATCAGCGGCTGGCCGACAACGAGCGCGTTTGGCGAGGCTTTCTCGACACCATACAGGTCGAGACGCCGGACAAGGCGCTCGACGCCATGGTCAACCACTGGCTGCCCTACCAGAGCCTTGCCTGTCGCATCCGCGCCCGCTCGGCCTTCTACCAGGCGAGCGGCGCCTTCGGCTTCCGCGACCAATTGCAGGACACGCTGGCGCTGCTGGCCCATGACCCGAAACTGGCGCGCGACCAGATCCTCAATGCAGCGCGGCGGCAATTCCCCGAAGGCGACGTGCAGCACTGGTGGCTGCCGCGCACCGAGGCAGGCGTGCGCACCATGATCTCCGACGACGTCGTCTGGCTCGCCCATGCCACCGCGCGCTATCTGCTGGTGACCGGTGACAGCGCAATCCTTGGGGAGCAACTGCCCTTCATTGACGGACAGGCGTTGGGCGAAGGCGAGCACGATGCCTTCTTTACCCCGGAAATTTCGAAGAAGACCGCTTCGCTCTATGACCATTGTGCGCGAGCGCTTGATCTTGCCGTCAAGCGCAGCAGCCCGGCCGGGCTGCCGCTGATCCTCGGCGGCGACTGGAACGACGGCATGAACCGCGTCGGCGAGCACGGCAAGGGCGAGAGCGTCTGGCTGGGCTGGTTCCTGCTGAAGACGCTGGGCGACTTTGCCCCCGTCGCCAAGGCGCAAGGCGACACCAAGCGCGCGCAGGCCTGGACAAAGCACGCGGATGCGCTGAAGCGGGCATTGGAAAGCACAGCCTGGGACGGGGAATGGTATCGTCGCGGCAGCTTCGACGACGGCACGCCGCTCGGGTCGCGCAATTCCGAGGAGTGCAAGATCGACTCGATCGCGCAGTCATGGAGCGTGCTGTCGGGCGAGGGTGATCCGGCGCGCTCGACCACGGCGATGCAGCAGGCGATGAAGATGCTCGTCGACGACGAGCTCAAGATCGTCAAGCTGTTCACCCCGCCCTTTTCCCGGACGGAGAAGGACCCGGGCTACATCAAGAGCTATCCGCCGGGTGTCCGTGAAAACGGCGGCCAGTACACTCATGCGGCCACATGGTTTGTCATCGCGCTCGCTGAAATGGGGCGCACCGATGATGCCTACCGCTGTTTTTCGATGCTCAATCCGGTCAACCACGCGCTTGATGAGGCCTCTGCGGAGCATTATCGCGTCGAGCCCTATGTCGTGGCTGCAGACGTTTACGCCGGCGAGGGCAAGGGCGGTCGCGGCGGCTGGACCTGGTATACCGGCTCGGCCGGCTGGCTTTATCGAGCCGCGGTCGAAGGCATCCTCGGCATAGAGCGCCGGGGACAACGTATCCAGTTCAAGCCGAAACTCCCTAGCCATTGGGATGGCTATGCGGCAACGCTCAAGATGTTGGGGGCCGAACTGAAGGTTCGCGTTATCCGCGACAAGAAGGTGAAGGCCATATTGCTTGAAGTGAATGGCACAAAGACAAAAGCTTCGTCTTTCGAACCCAAGGCTGGCGACAAAGTCGAGGTGGTCGTTCGGATACCCGCCTAGTTTCAACGATTTTAGAATGTCTCTGCGCGTGTCCGCCGACGCGCAGGGCTCCACCGCCTTTGCTTGGCGCATAGTCCTTTAAAAAAAGCTGACCGCGGCCTTTGGGGCCGCGCGTAATCACTCGGTGATTAAAATTGTGGCAGCGCCCGCCCGCTGCCATGATTTCGCCGCAAGGCTGACATTTCACCTTTTATCTCAAACCGTTAGGTGATCACGGCAGATTTCGTACCGTCGCTATGTTTTGTTCGCGAAATGGGAACTGACACGGTACAGGAGCATTGTTTTGCGACGCATCAACCGGTACGACTTTGGAAATGATGCAGTGCACAATAATAGTTTGGCGGAGTAGCTGAAGTGTCCCTTCTGCAAATCTACTGGAGAGCCCTCGGTTATCTCGCGGCCGACAAGAAACGCGTGTCGTTGATCTGCGGCGCCAACGTTGCTCTCGCCATCATCGCGATCCTCGAGCCAATCATGTTCGGACGGGTGATCGACGCTATCTCGGACCGCGGCTCGGTCTTTTCGACGCTCGGGCTGTGGGCTGGCCTTGGCGCCTTCAACATCATTGCTTTCGTGCTGGTGGCGCGCGGCGCCGACCGCTTTGCCCATGCCCGGCGCAGCGAGGTCCTTTGCGAGTCTTTTGAACGCGTGATCACCATGCCGCTTGCCTGGCACCATCAGCGCGGCACGTCGAATTCGCTACACACTTTGCTGCGCGCTGTCGAAACGCTGTTCAGCCTCTGGCTCGAATTCATGCGGCAGCATCTGTCCACCGCGGTCGCTCTGGTCCTGCTCGTGCCCACGGCGCTGAGCATGGATATCCGCATGTCGATGGTCCTGCTTGCGCTCGGTGTGCTTTACGTCGGTATCGGTCGGCTGGTGATGCGGCGCACCAAGGCAGGCCAGGCAGCCGTCGAGCGGCACTACCACAAGGTGTTCGCGCATGTGACCGACTCGGTCAACAATGTCGCCGTGCTGCAGAGCTATAACCGCATTGGCCACGAAACCGACGCGCTGAAGCGCTATGTCAAGAACCTGCTCGATGCCCAGAACCCGGTGCTCGACTGGTGGGCGCTGGCCAATGCGCTGCACCGCCTGTCGTCGACCATCTCGATGATGGTCGTGCTCCTGATCGGCGCTTATCTGGTGACGCATGGCCAGCTGCGCATTGGCGACGTCATCGCTTTTACCGGCTTTGCCACCCTGCTGATCGCCCGTCTCGACCAGATGTCGGCTTTCGCCAACCAGATTTCCGAGGCGAGGGCGAAGCTGGAAGAGTTCTACCGGCTCGAGGATTCGGCTGCCGATGCGGCGGAACCGGAAGGCTTGCGCGAACTGGGCAGCGTCACCGGTCATGTGCGCTTCGAGAATGTCGGCTTCGAATTCGCGAATTCCGGACAGGGCGTCGACGACGTGTCATTCGAGGTCCAGGCCGGCCAGACCGTCGCCATCGTTGGTCCGACCGGCGCGGGCAAGACCACGCTCATCAACCTTCTGCAGCGCGTCTTCACCCCGGCCAGCGGCCGCATCCTGATCGACGGCATCGACATCCGCTCGGTGACCCGCAAGTCGCTGCGCCACTCGATCGCCACCGTGTTCCAGGATGCCGGTCTGCTCAACCGCTCGATCGAGGACAACATCCGCGTCGGCCGGGCCGATGCGACCTATGACGAGGTCCACGCTGCCGCCTACGCTGCCGCCGCGCAGGATTTCATCCTGTCGAAGAGCCAGGGCTACGACACGCTTGTCGGCGAACGTGGCGGCCAGCTTTCGGGCGGCGAGCGTCAGCGTATCGCTATTGCCCGCGCCGTGCTGAAGGACGCGCCCATTCTGGTGCTCGACGAAGCGACCAGCGCGCTCGATGTCGAGACGGAAGACCGCGTCAAGGAGGCCATCGACGACCTTCGTCGCGACCGTACCACCTTCATTATCGCCCACCGCCTGACCACCGTTCGCGACGCAGATCTGGTTGTGTTCATGGACAAGGGCAAGGTGGTCGAAATGGGCGGCTTCGCCGAATTGTCGATGCGCAACGGCCGCTTTGCCAGCCTGCTGCGCGCCGGCGGCCTGCTCAACGACGAGGAGGTCCGCCGCCTCAGCCGCACCGTGACGGGCGAGGCCGCCTGAGCGTGCACGGCTGTCCCTTCTCCCGCAAGGGGAGAAGGAAAGACTGGCTGCGACCACCATTCGATTGCCGCAGGCGCCCGGCCGGTCTATGTAAGGCCGCATGAGCGACACGACTTCACGCCTTGCAGGCTGGATGGATCTGGCCAACCCGACGCGCTTCGTCGGGCTGGCCGACAGGCTCGTGCCGTGGCTGGCGATTGTTGCCGCACTGCTCCTTGCTTTGGGGCTTTACATGAGCTTCACGGCGCCGGAGGATTTCCAGCAGGGCATCACCGTGCGCATCATGTATATCCACGTGCCTTTCGCCTGGCTGGCCATGATGTGCTACACGCTGATGGCGGTCTCCGCGCTTGGCACGCTGGTGTGGCGCCATCCGCTGGCCGATGTCGCGCTGAAGTCCGCCGCACCGATCGGCGCCGTCTTTACGGCGCTTGCCCTGATCACCGGTTCGATCTGGGGCAAGCCGATGTGGGGCACCTGGTGGGTGTGGGACGCGCGACTGACCTCGGTCTTCGTTTTGTTCCTGATGTATCTCGGCATCATCGCGCTAACCCGGGCGCTCGACGACGCAAGCCGAGCTGCCTGGGCCGCCGCTATCATCACCCTGGTCGGCTTCATCAACATCCCGATCATCAAATTCTCGGTCGACTGGTGGAACACGCTGCACCAGCCGGCTTCGGTGTTCCGCATGGGCGGCTCGACCATCGATCCGTCCATGCTGAGGCCGCTGCTGGTGATGGCGCTCGGTTTCACCGTGCTGTTCTTCGCGCTGCATCTGACGGCGATGCGTACCGAAATCCGCCGCCGCCGCGTTATTTCGATGCGCCGCGTCGCGGCCAGGCAGGCGGATAATCGCTATTAGAGGCGCCTGACTTGGCCGTCATCTCACTCTGGTTCGTGCGACAGCCACGTATCCTGCCATTAACATTATCCGTGACCAGCCGAAGCGGGCATGTTGCAATGCTGCAACAGCGATCTCCATAACTTCGACTCCGCACTCGTTTTCACTGTTGACAGTTAAGCCATGCACCGGAAGTGATGCATTATGTTTGCCTGTTAATTGCCGTGGGGGATTTTGCCGATGAAAGTGCGTCTGCTTGCTGGTGTCTCGGTAATGGCCTTGACGCTTGGCTGGAATTCGGCCCACGCCGCCGATGCGGCGGTCGAAGTTCCGGCGGCCCAGGATCTCTGGTATGTCACACTGTTTGGTGGCGCCAGCTTCCCGAATCGCGTGGACACACACGCTGACTACTACAACAACGACTTTTCGATGGACTTCGACACCGGCTTCGTGATCGGCGGCGTCGTCGGCAGGCGGATTAACGATGTGTTCCGCGTCGAAGGCGAACTGTCCTATGCGCGCTACAAGGCGGATACTTATCAAGAGGCCGTGAGCGCCTGGCTTCCGGCTGACGGCGATTTGTCCGCTACCTACCTGCTCGCCAACGTCTGGGCCGACGTTGCCCATTTTGGCGATGCCAAGCTTTACGTCGGTGGCGGCATCGGCGCCGCCTATGTGACCGCAGACACAACCTGGGATGGTCACACCTATGGATACGGGTCTGGCGGATGGGGTTTCGCCGGCCAGGCGGGAGCCGGCGTCACCTACGCACTGGCGCAGAATATCGACCTCGATTTCGGCTACAGGTTCAAGGCCGTCTCCGCCGTCGACTTCGAATCCTCCCGCGAAGGCGATGGTGTATTCCAGAACGGCAAGTTGAATTCCCACAATCTGCAGCTTGGCGTCACATTCAAATTCTGATTGGTTCACGCTGATTGCCGTGATGTCCGGCGATTGGGGGTGAAGGATGCCGCTCTTGCCACGCCGGCGGCCTGCCGGCCTACCGGCCATGGTTCAGGACTTTCTTCCGGCCGCTGGCGAGTCGGCGCCGGAGACGTTACAGCGCGGTATCGACCTGCAGCGCCGCAAGCGTTTTCGCGAAGCCGAATTCTGCTACCAGACCGTGCTTCGCCGGCAGCCAAAAAATGCCATGGCGCTCAACCTTATGGGCACGCTGGCGATCGAGGCCCAACAAATTGAGACGGCCATCGACTTTATGAAGAGCGCGGTCAAGCTTGAACCGGGCAACGCCATTTTCCGCAACAATCTCGGCAACGCCTACAACCTGGTCGGCAACATCGAGCTGGCGCGCAAGCACCTGAAAAAAGCGATCGAGCTCGACGGCCGGCTTGTCGAGGCCTTGTGCAATCTCGGCAAATCCTACCGGAGCCAACTCGAGGGGGACGTCGCCGAGGGTTTCTATCGCCGCGCGCTGGCGGTCGACAGCCAATCGCTGAAGGCGCTTGTCGGTATGGGCGACCTGCTCACCGACATGGGCCGGCAAGCCGAGGCGGTAGAATGCTTTGGCCGCGCCATCGCCATCGACAAGGCGAATGTCGAGGCGCTGTCCGGGCTGGCGCTCGCACGTCGGGCCGTCAAGGGCGATCCAGCCCTGGCCTTGGTGCAGGCCCGCCTTGAATTGCCGATGACCACCGATCGCGAGCGGGTCTACCTGCATCACGCCGCCGGAAAAATCCTCAACGACCAGCACGAGTATCGCCTGGCCATCCACCATTTCGCCAGGGCCAAGGCAATCTCGGGCAATGATTTCGACATTGCCCTGCACACGCGGCTCTATGACAGTTTCATCGAGACTTTCGACGCCGCCTTTTTCGAAGCGCGGCCAAAATTCGGCAATCCGTCCGAACGGCCGGTCTTCATCGTCGGCATGCCACGTTCAGGAACGACGCTGACCGAGCAGATATGCGCCAGCCATCACGATATCCATGGCGCCGGCGAATTGCCGATCATCCGTTCATTGGCCGGCGAACTCGGATTCGACCAGCTTGATCCGGCGATTTTCGCCAAGGCCATGGCGGCGCTCACGCCGACGAAGGCGAGGGAACTTGGCTCGAAATATCTCGACCATCTCAACAAGCGCAATGGCAAGGCGGCGCGTGTCGTCGACAAGATGCCGCATAATTTCGAGCTGCTGGCCTTCATCAGCCTCATTTTACCGAATGCCCGCATCGTCCACTGTCGGCGTGACCCGATGGACAATTGCACGTCCTGTTTCATGCATAATTTCTCCGATGCCCACGGCTACAATGCCGATCTGACCAAGCTTGGGCAGTATTATCGGCAATATGATCGCTTGATGCGCCATTGGGCCAAAGTCGTTCCGCTGGCCATCCACGACATGCCCTACGAAGAAACCGTGGCCGATTTCGAAACTCGCGCTCGTGGATTGATCGGATTTCTCGGCATGGAATGGGACGATGCGTGTCTGCGTTTCCACGAGACCGAGCGCACGGTGCGAACGCCAAGCCGCTGGCAGGTGCGCCAGCCGATCTATTCGTCCTCGGTCGAGCGCTGGAAACTGTATGGCGATGCCCTCGATCCGTTGAGGGCCGCGCTGGGTCCGCTTGTCCAACCCTGAGCCAAACGGTCGTTCGGTCTGAACGATGCCAAGCTCACCCCATCCGGCCACGCGCTGTTACCCGCAGCGTTTCCAGCACCTTGTCGCCGTCGACCAGATGCACCTCGTCGAATAGGTTTGTCACCACACAGCAATGGTCGGGCACGACGCGCACGCGCTCGCCGATGCGAAGTTTTGTCTCGCCCGAGAGCGTGACGTTGCCATGCTCTTCGCTGAGGCCGGTCACCCTGGCGCCGGGAATACCCAGCAGCTCGCCAAAATCGGCAAGGCCCAGCGTGTCGCTGGAGAGCGCCTTGCTGCCGGCGTCGAGGATGGCGCGCGCCGGTGTCGGGTGGCTGACCACCGTCGACAGCACCGTCAGCGCGCAATCGTCGAGGCTGCCGACGCCTTTGGCGACCTGGTAGCGGTCGAGATAGATGTAGGTGCCCGGCCTGTATTCGGTGACGACGCTGTCCTCGCCCGAGCGCCACATATCCGGCGTGCCGCCGCTGGAGATGCGCTGGCAATCAAGGCCGGAGGTGGCAAGAGCATCGCGTGCGCCGGCAAGCCAGGCTTCGGCCTCCGCGGCACGGCCGGCTGCCGGATAGGTCATCAGCCCGCCGAAGACGAGCCCCTTGGCCCTGGCGATCTCTCTGGCCAGCGCCACCGCCTCGCCAGGCGACTGCACCCCGCAGCGGCCCATGCCGGTGTCGCATTCCACCAGCACCTGCAACCGGTGCCTGGGATCGGTGAAGGTGGCGGCAAGCCCGTCGAGCGTCTCCCCGCTGTCCACCGTCACCGACAGCGTGACACGGCCATGTAGCGCCTTGAGACGCTCCAGCTTGGCGCGGCCGAGAATGTTGTAGGGCAAAAAAATGTCGGTCAGCCCGGCATCGGCCATCACCTCCGCTTCGCCGATCTTCTGGCAGGTGATGCCGATCGCGCCCGCGGCGACCTGCTTCTTGGCCCAATAGGGCAGCTTGTGCGTCTTGATGTGCGGCCTGAGCTTCAGCCCATGGCTGTCGGCATGGGCCTGGGCGCGAGCGATGTTGGCTTCGGCGCGGGCGGCGTCGATCAGGATTGCCGGCGTATCGAGGTCGTCTATGCTGCGCATGGATTGTCACCTTGGAATTGTGCCTGGACTTATGGCCTTGATCGATCCGGATGTCATGAGGCCAGCATGGAGTTTACGTCGACACCGGATCGGTGTTCGGTTATGCGCTGTAGGCGCCGCCTGAAGAAGGGATCACGACCATGAAACGTTCCACCGTCAACGACATCATCCGCGATGCCGATACTTTCATCCGCTCATTCGGCTATATCATGCCGCCCTTCGCCTATTGGTCGCCGGAAGAGATGAAGGCGCGCCGGCAGGATTCGTCGGCCATCTTCTCCTCCCGGCTTGGCTGGGACATCACCGATTACGGCCAGGGCAAGTTCAGCGATCTGGGCCTCTTCCTGTTCACCGTTCGCAACGGTCGCTACGAGGACATGAAGAAGGGCATGGGCATGCTTTATGCCGAGAAGATCATGATCTCGCGCAAGGATCAGCTGTCGCCAATGCACCGCCACAACATCAAGGCCGAGGACATCATCAACCGTGGCGGCGGCAGGCTGGTGCTGGAACTGTTCATGCACGATCGCGATGGCGGCATCGATCCGAAGGCCGAGGTTTCGGTGCCCGTCGACGGAACCATCCACAGGCTGCCGGCGGGCGGGCTCCTGAAGCTCGACCCGGGCCAGAGCGTCACGCTTCTGCCGGGCGTCTGGCACGCCTTCTGGGCCGAGGGCAAGGATGTGCTGATCGGCGAGGTTTCGACCGTCAACGACGATCTCACCGACAATGTCTTCCGCGAACCGATCGGCCGTTTCGCGGACATCGACGAAGATGTCGCGCCGCTGCACCTGCTCGTATCCGACTACGAGAAGTGGGTGGGGTAGGCGGGGACACGCAAAGGGCATTGCCACCGGCCCTAGCCTGCGGCAGGTGCTTTTCAATCAGCCGTCGAACCTTCCGGGCCGGAACGTTGCAAGCATCGGGTTGGGCGTGCCGGTGACGATTTCTTCGGCCAGAAACTCTCCCGCGACCAGGCCGAGCGTCGCGCCGCTATGGCTGAAGATGACGTGATAACCCGGGATGCCGGTCAACTGGCCGATCACCGGCTCTCCGTCCGCCGGAATTGGCTTTGGCCCGGTATGATAGCTCTTCAGGACGAGCGTAGGGTTTCCATCCAGCACCCTTGAAGCCTCATCGAGCAGTCCTGCAATTGTCGACGGCTTTGCCTCGTAGGTGCCGTCATCGCGCACAATGACTTCGTCCTCGGACCAGGCCGAGTCGAGCGCGAAGGCGCCGTCCGGCGTCGGCCGGATGGCGACGCGTGGCGTGTTCAGCACAGCTCGCAGCGGGTGCTGGATCGGTTTGGTGACGACGAGTAGCGCACGGGTCGTGCCGTCGCCTACGCGCTTGCCCGCTTTCGCCGCCATGCTCGGCACCGCCGGGCCTGTCGCAACCACGACTGAATCGGCAGCGATGGCCTGGCCGGAGGCGGTCTTCACACCACTGACCCGGCCATTGGCAAGAGTGACATCCGCGCCGCCGGCATCGGTGATGACACGGCCGCCGAGCGCGAGAAATTCCTTCAGGAGCAGGTCGATGAGCGAGGGAAGATCGACCCAGCCCTCGCCGGCATTGAAGATCGCGCCCTGGAATGAAACGGCTCTTGCGTCGACGCCCGGAGTGACGGCGGCGATATCGCCGGGCGCCAGCAACCGGGTCTCATAGCCGATCGCCTGCTCATGACGGAATATCTCGGGAATCTGGTTGGAGGCATCGTCGCCGTCCCAGGTGAGGCCACCGTCAAAGCGCAGCCAGGCGCCGCAGTCGCGCCCGGCCGCGAGCGTCCGGTAGCGGTCGAGGCCCAGCATGCGCAGCTTGTGATATGCGGCCGAGCGCTTGCGTGCGGAATTGAGCCAGGCAAGCGAGCGCGATGAGGCGCCATTGGCGACCGGTCCGTCGTTGACGATAGTCGTCTCAACGCCGAGGCGGGCGAGATGGACGGCTGAGGAGACGCCGAAGATACCACCGCCGATGACGACAATTTTGAGGGCCGAGCTATGAGTCATGGAATTCAACTTTCAATGATCAGGAGATTGGTTTCGGTGCGTAGGCAGGGCCGACTCGCTCGCGGCGGCATCGTCATAGAACCTCGGCGAGGAATTGCTTGAGCCGTGGGCTCTTCGGTCTGTCGAATATGTCCGCCGGCGGGCCGACTTCGACGATGCGGCCTTCATCCATGAAGGCGACCTGGTCCGCGACCTTGCGGGCAAATCCCATCTCATGAGTGACCACGATCATCGTCATGCCGCGCCGGCCGAGATCGGCCATGAGATTGAGGACGCCTTTGACGAGTTCGGGATCGAGCGCGCTCGTCACCTCGTCGAAGAGGATGACCTCGGGGTCCATCGCCAGTGCACGGGCAATCGCCACGCGCTGCTGCTGGCCACCCGAAAGGCGGCTGGGCCTATAATCCTTTCGCGCGGCGAGCCCTACTTCGGCAAGGCGTGCTTCCGCCTGGCGTCTGGCCTGGCTTGTCGCCGTGCCCTTGATCCTGGTGAGGGCGAGCATGACGTTCTCGAGCGCCGTATGGTTCGGGAACAGGTTGAAATGCTGAAAGACCATGCCGACGCGCCGGCGCAGTCTCTCCGGTCTCATCGCAAGGATACTCTCGCCATCGAGCAGCACGTCGCCAGCCTTGGGCTCGACCAGTCGGTTGAGGCAGCGCAGCAGCGTCGATTTTCCCGAACCCGACGGCCCGATGATGCAGGTGACCGTCCCCGGCTCGACCTTGAGCCTGATCTGCTTGAGAACCTGCAGATCGCCATAAGCCATGTCGAGATCGCGGACGTCGAGGCTGCCGGCCTTGAAAGCTGGCGACGCGGCACCGCCATCGAGCGACGCCGAAGCTTCGCCGCTCTCCAGTTCGCCGACCTCGACGAGGCCGCTGACAACGCCGCCAGATTTCTGCTTGCCGAGCCGCAAGCCATTGTCGATGTGATTGACCACATGGGTCAGCGGCACCGTGATGATCAGGTAGAATATGCCGGCCATCAGCAGAGGCGACAGGTTGCCGGTGACAACTGCCTGATCCTGTCCGATCCGGAAAATCTCGCGTTCGGAGGCAAGCAAGCCGAGAAAGTAGACGAGACTGGAATCCTTCACATTGCCGATGAATTGATTGACCAGGGCAGGAAGCACGCGGCGCACGCCCTGCGGGATCACGATCAGCCGCATGCCTTGGCCGTAACTCATGCTGAGCGCGCGGCACGCTTCCATCTGGCCGGTTTCGACACTCTGGATGCCCGAGCGAAAGATCTCGCCAATATAGGCGCTGGCGATGAGGCTGAGCGCGAGGATGCCAAGAGGGTAGGGGGAGGGACCAAAGATGTCCCGGCCGATGCGCGCGAATCCCTGGCCGATCAGCAGGATTGTAAGAATGGCGGGCAGTCCGCGGAAGATGTCGGTGTAGATCCGCGCCGGAATGCGCAGCCAGGCGGAGCGCGAAATGCCCATCACCGCAAGGACCATGCCGAGGAGGACACCGATCACGGTCGAGGACGCTGCCAGGATAAGCGTATTTTTCAGCCCGACCGCAAGCATCGTTGGCAAGACCGATGCCATCGCCTCCCAATCGAAAAAGCTGCGCTGAAGGTTCTCAAGCCAATTCATTTGCCAACCTGTCCGGTGATGACGGCGGCTTCGCCGGCCGCGCGATCTCGACATGCATGAAGACCAAGACCTGACGCGCGTTGCGCTCTGGAGGCCGCCGGCACCAACGCCGGCGGCCTCATTGCAGGTCAGTTCTTCTTGGGAAGATACTGCTCCGGCATCGGCGATCCAGGGAACCATTTCTGGTAGAGATCCCTCCAGGTGCCGTCTTCCATCGCCTCGTGAATGCCCTTGTTGAGCGCTTCACGGAATGCGTCGTTGCCCTTGCGGATGACAAAGCCGGCTGGCGCGTCGAAGGAGGGAATGTTTATCGCTATCTTCAAGGCCGGATAGCGCTCGCCATATTGTTTCGCCGCCTCGTAGTCGAGGAAGTGTGCGTCGACCGTGCCATTGTTGAGCGCTGCGATCGCCGAGTTGTTGTCCGGGAATTTTACCAGGTCCGTATTCTTGAAACTTTTCGCCGCATAGATCTCCTGCAGCGTGCCCTGGACGACCCCAAGGCGCTTGCCGGCCAGCCCTTCGGCACTGGTGATCTTGGCGTCCGCCGTCAGCACCGACAGGTATCCGGCCAGATAGCCATCGGAGAAATCGACGTTTTTCTTCCGCTCCGCCGTGGTGCCGATGGCGGCAACCGCGACGTCGAAGCGTTCATTGGCAACCGAGGGCATAAGGGCCGAGAATTCCTGGCCGGTGAAAGTGACCTGATCCGCCTTGAAGCCCATCCGGTTCACGACGTTGAGGAAGAACTCGATGTCGAAGCCGGTAAATTTTCCGTCCGTCGTCGCGAAGGCATACGGCTTGGCGTCGCCCATCGTGCCGACACTGATTGTCTTGGAATCGATCAGATTGTAGGGGTTGTCGCCGGCAGCCCATGCCTTGGGCAAGGACAGGGCAGTCAGCGCGATGGCGAAAATGATGGAGCCGAGGCGTTGCCGCGGGCTCGATGTGAGAAGGCCATTGATGCTCATTGTTGTTCTCCACTCTGAAGATCGGTCCGCGAGGGCGCTGAAGCTTTCACAACGGACACGCGCCAATTTTCGCTACGGCTTTCGATACGGCGCTTATGGGCGCTCTTTTCGTTGTGAGACCGGTCTCAACCGGGATTGAGACCGGTCTCTTGACATTTCTAACCACCAGATGGACCATCCGTCAACGAATTTGGAAGCGATTTTCCACGATGAAACGTCCGCCTAAGGCTTCCTCCATTACCGTCAGCGACGTCGCCCGCCAGGCGAAGGTTTCGAAAGCGACAGCAGCGCGGGTCCTGGGTGGCTATGGCAGGGTAAGCAAGACCGTGCGCGCCGCCGTGCTCGAGGCTGCGAAGGCGCTCGACTATCGTCCGAACGAGCTGGCGCGCAGCATGACGACCGGACGTTCCGGCAGCATCGGGGTGGTCGTCGGCGACATCGAAAATCCGTTCTTCTCGCTGGCGGTGCGCGGCATAAGCGACGCGGCGCGTCTGTCGGGCATCAATGTCATCCTGGCCAATTCGGGCGAGCAGGTCGAAGCGGAAAAGAGTGCGATACGCGTCCTCATGGCAAAGCAGGTTGATGGTCTGATCGTCACGCCGGCCCAATCGGGAGAGATCGCGCATCTTGTGGAGGTTGCCCAGTCCGGCTGTCCCCTGGCGCTTCTTGATCGGGCATTGCCGGACCTCGATGTCGATACGGTCACGGTTGATGACCGTGACGCCGCCCTGCGCGCAACCCGCATCCTGACACGAGCCGGCCATACCAGGATCGGCTATGTAACCGCTGCGGAACTGTCGGGAGATTTCTGCGGCAACGAGTCGAGGATCAACACGTCCAGCGTGCGTGAGCGCATTTTGGGTTTTCTCGACGCCTGCCGGGAAGCCGGCATAGAGGGAGCCGAGCGCAACATCCATTTTGGAGCCGGACGCTCCGACAGATCGCCGGCGGTGACGCATGCGCTTCTCGATCACCCCGAGCGGCCGACAGCGATCCTCGCATCCGACAGCGTCGTGGCGCTGGAGGTGTTCAAGGCCATCCGGGAATGCGGCCTGCGTATTCCGCAGGACATCTCGCTGATCACCTTCCACGACGCCGATTGGACGAGCGTGACAACGCCACCCATCACCGTCGTCGACCAACCGGTCTACGCGCTCGGCAAATGCGTCGCCGAGCTTCTGGTGCGCCGCCTGAAGGGGGATGACAGACCGCCCGAAAGGATCGTCATGCCGACAAGGATCATCGAGCGTATGTCGGTCGGGCAATCACCGGACAGACAGACCGTTCCCTGACACGCACTCACCGATCGTGCTTGTCGGCTTTGCGGTTGCCGAGCAGCAGTTTGCGCTCGAGATGCGCCCTGAGCTCGCCGTAATAGGCGGTCAGGAAGGCCTTGGAATCGATCGGCTCGATCTTCATGCCGATCTTGCGTCCGATCGTCTCCGCCACTGCTTTCTGCGCAAAATAATCGTCGCGGCGCAACACCTCTTCCAGCTTGTGTAGTTCGGCTATGCCATAGGCGTCGAGTTGGACCTGGCTGAACTGAAAGGCCTTGGCGACCGGATCCTGCTGCCTTGCCGACAGATCCTCCATAAGCGTGCGCTTCGGCGCTTCGACAACCCAGGTCCCTGCCAGCAGGTCGCCGATCCGCATGCGGTCGCGATTGAAAAGCGGGAACAGGGAAAAGAGCAGCGCCCATACCAACCCGAAGATCGTTGTCAGCGTATCGGCGACGCCGGTGCCGCCGCGCGCCGCGATGATCGAAAGCGGCAGGAACACCTCGATCTCGCGCATCAGATTGCGGGCGATCACCTGATCGACCGACAGGCCGGCTCCATTGCGTGACGCGACCCTGATGCCGACGATCCGCTTGCCCGGCGTCGCGGCGCGCCGGCCGGCTTCGAAGGCGATGAAATAGACGTTGCGCAGGAAAAAGATCAGGATGATCCAGACGACGAAGAGCGGCTGCAGTTCGCCGGTGCCAAGGCCCCTCAACCCGAACAGCGCGACGATTGTGATCACGACCGCGGCCGTGGCGATGAACACCACATCGAGCAGGAAGGCGGCAGCCCGGGTGCCGGCGTCCGCCAGCTTTATCCGGAGATCGACGCCTTCAGGCGTGATCAGCGGGCGTATGGTCGCCAGCGCGGGGCGTCTAGCTGTCGCCATTCTTCACCGCCCGGAACAGGTAGAAATAGCCGATCCACAGCGCCAGCATGCCGCCGCCGACGGCATAGCGCGTGGCATCGCTGGTGATCGTCTGCCTGCCGATGCCTTCGAGCAGCCCGGCAAACAGCAGCATGACCGAAACACCGACCATCGCAGTCGCCGCCACGCGCCCGGCATGGGCCGCCGCCGCCATACGGGTCAACTCGCCGGGAAAGGCGATGCGCGTGCCGATGCGCATGCCAGCAGCGCCGGCCAGCGCGATGGCGAACAATTCGGTGGTGCCGTGAATGGCCAGCCAGCCGCCGAGTTCCATGCCAAGCCCCTTTGCCCAATAGACTTGGAACATCGCGCCCAGCATGCAGCCGTTGAACAGCATCAGCAGCACCGTCGGCACCGCAAAGGCGAAGCCAAGCGCAAAGGCCAGGATCGCGACCTGGACATTGTGCGTGAAAAGATAGGCGGCAAAACCCGACAGGAAACCATTGTCGCCGTCATAGAGCATCCCGCGCAGGAACTCGGCCGAAGCATCGGGGCCGCGGCCTCCCGCCAGGCCAGACGGAATGATCGCGTCGAACCAATCCTTGTCGGACGCCACCAGCCAGGCGCCGACGCCGATGCCGACAAACATCAGCGCGAGCGACACCAGTGTCTCGCGCCACAGATCGCGGATGGCCGCGGGCCAGTCGTGCAGGAAGAAATCGGCGATGCGCTGTCCAAGCCCGCGGCGTGCACCGTAGAGATAGAAATAACCCCGCAGCGACAGCGATTCGAGATAGGCAACCAATGCGGCGTCGAGAGAGGTCGCTCTGGCCACCGAAAGGGAAGACAGCGCCGACCGGTAGAGCACCGGCAGTGACAGCAGCTCTTCTTCCGACAGCGTTCGCGGCGCGCGCTTCTCGACCCGGGCGAGAAGCGCCTCCAACGCCTTCCAGTCGGCCTCGCGCTCCCGACGGAAGCTGGCGAGCGACTGGCGTACGGCATTACCGCGTACGGCATTGCCGGTCACTGGCGCGTTCACAACAGATCCTCCTGCTTGAACTGCAGATAGCGCTCGACCAGCGCCGGCCCCAGTCTTTGATGGTTGGCCTCGATCACATGCGCGCCAAGCAGCCGCAGCCGGCCGATGACAACCTGCCTTTCGCGCAGCAGCCCGCCGGCGACGACGGCGCGCGCCACATCCTCGCCGGACTTAGGCGGCATGTCGGCCAGGGTCTCCAGCTCGACATCCCTCATCAGCATGAACAGCACCAGATGCCGCTCGGTGAGCCGGCCAACGGTGCGCAGCATCAACTCCGCGCTGATCGGATCGACGAAGTCGGTGAAGATGATCACCAGAGAGCGCCGGTCGAGCCGCCCCGCGAGCGTGGTCAGCGCCAGCGTGAAGTTGGTCTCCTCGCTGGAATAGTCGATCTCCGCCGCCAGCTTCTGGATCATTGCAAAGCTGGCGGAGCCGCGCACCGCGCCGCTGGCAATGCGTGGCCGCGCATCGAAGCCGAACAGGCTGACCATGTCGCCGCCCTTCAGCGCGATGAACGCCGACAGCAAGGCGGCGGTCACGGCCCGGTCCACCTTCGGCACGCCGTCGACCGGCTCGCACATCAGGCGTCCGCTGTCGATGGCCAGCACGATGTTGTTGTTTTCCTCGATGCGGAACTCGCGCGCCAGCAGCTTGCCGTGGCGGGCGCTGCGCTTCCAGTCGATCATCCGCCGGCCCATGCCGGGCTGATAGTCCTTGAGCGCCTCGAATTCCCGGCCCTGGCCGGCCCGGCGCTGTGCGTGGCCGTCGGGCAGGGCTTCGCGCTGCAGCAGCGTGATGGCCTGTTCGCGTGCATCACTGACGTCGGGCAGCACTGCAACCTTGCTTTCCATAGGCAGGACGACCTGGTTCCAGACCAGTCCGAACGGTCCGCGCCAGCGCAGCCACAGACGGTCGAAGCTGGCCATGCCGCGCCGCAGCGCCCGGAACCGAAGGTCGAGCGACCCGCCATCGCCGGTTGGGGTCAGCGCCCCACCGGTGCCGTTCAGCGGCGCCAGGCGTTCATCATGGCCGACACGCGCTTGCAGGGCGCGCGGCCGGCCCGGAAAACGCGCGGCGACGTGGACGGTGAACTCTCCGCCGATGCCGACTTGCGACGGCGCGTCGAGGCTGGCAGCCAGCGATGCCCGCCCGCGTCCCGCCGCTGCGTCCACCGCCAGGAAGGCGAGCAGCAGGCAGATCCACAGCAATCCAAGATACCAGAGCGACGGCAGCGCCAGCGCCACCAGCAGGGCCGGCACCGCGCCTGCCGCCGCCGCCCACACCGCTCGGCCGCTTGGATAGATCAACGTGGCGCTTCCGTCTGGTCGACAAGGTCGGAGACGATCTGCTCGACCAGGCGGCCGTCGATCTGCGCGGCTGGCGACAGGATGACGCGATGGCGCAGCGCCGGCACGGCCAGCGCCTTGACGTCGTCGGGGATCACATAGGCGCGCCCGTCAAGCGCCGCGCGCGCCCGCGCTGCCCTGGCCAGCATGGCGCCCGCGCGTGGGCTGGCGCCGACTTCCAGGTCCGGGCTTTCGCGGGTGGCGCGCACCAGCGCCGCGATATAGCCGACGACGTCGTCGACAAGGGTGACGGAACCGACGGTTTCGAGTGCCTTCTCCAGGGTCTTGCGATCCGTCCGGGCCTTGATGCCGTACTGCGCGATGTCGTGCGAAGCGGAGCCGCCGCCGTGATGGACGATAATGGCCCGTTCCTCTTGCGCGTCGGGATAGCTGACCCGGTGCTTGAACAGGAAGCGGTCGAGCTGCGCCTCGGGCAGGGGGTAGACGCCCTGGTGCTCGATCGGGTTCTGGGTCGCCACCACCATGAAGTTGCGGCCGAGCGAATACGTGGTGCCGTCGAAGGTGACCGCATGCTCCTGCATGGCTTCCAGAAGTGCGGCCTGGGTCTTGGGCGGCGTGCGGTTGATCTCGTCGGCGAGCAGCAGGTCGCAGAAGATCGGCCCGCGCGTCAGCGTGAACTGCCCGGTCTGGAAATTGTAGATGTTGGATCCGACGATATCGCCGGGCATCAGGTCCGGGGTGAACTGGATGCGTCCATAGGCGACGCCGAGCGCCTGAGCGAAACAGCGCGCCGTCATCGTCTTGGCGGTGCCTGGCGGTCCCTCCAGCAATATATGTCCGCCGGCGAACAGGGCAGTCAGCATCAGGTCGACCGTGTCGTGCTGCCCGGTGATGGCTTTCGCCACCTCTTCCCTGATCGCTGTCGCCAGGGTCTTCAGATCATCGACGTTCACTAAGCCTCCTTGCCGTCCAGTCGTGCAGCCGCTCCGCTGCCTCGTTCATTTGCGTCAGGTTTTTCGCCTCGCCGGCGGCTTGCGCCCGCGTGGTGAATCCCTTGGTCTCATCCTTGTCGCGGGAATCGAGCCAATGGTCGAGCGCTTCTCCTTGCAACCCCTGCGGTGCGCCAAGCAGTGCGCCGGCGCGCACCCGTGCCAGGGCCGCGTAGCGGTCTCCCAGTTCCTCCAGCCGCCCGGCGCGCCGCAACAGCATCGCCGTCGTGTCCACCAGCGCGCGCTTGCCGAAGGCAATGGCGCGCGATTCGGCACGCGCAGGGCCGAAACGCCCAAGGCCATGCAGGAACGCCAGCGCCGCCGCGATCAGGATCGTGAAGGTCAGCGCCAGGAACGGCGGCTCGACCAGAAGCTTGGCGAGATCGTATTTGCGGCCCGCCCCATGCAGCGTCAGATCGAACATGACCGGACCGCTTTCAGGCTGGAGCAAGGCGATCAGGCCGAGCGCCGCCGCTGCCTTTTCGGGGTCCTTGAGGCCTGCATTGTTGATCAGGTCGGGGTCGGTCAGGATGTAGAACGGCTTGTCCTCGACTTCGGTGAGCACAGCCTTGTCATTGCCGGCTGCTATGAGTGGCTGCTCGTCGGCCACCCACTGCAATTCGTCGGGTGCGGCAACCTTGTTGCCGTCGATGTCGAGTTGCTGCGTCGTGCCTTGGCCGACGCCGATCTTCGCATTGGCGATCCGGCCGAGCCAAGCGTTGATCACCGAATCTGGCAGCCGCTCCTTCTTCATCTCCCATCCCTCGTGCTGCCACAACGGCATGGTCTGCCATTTGGGCAGCACGAAGAGCGTGGCCAGCTCCTCACGAAGCTCGATGATGCGGCCGAGCGCTTCGGGATCGCTGTCGGGCGAAATGGTGACGATCAGCAAGGCAGGATCGGCCAGGTCGCTTTCGTTGCGCGCCATGGAAGGTGAATCGCCGGTCAGGCGCAGCCATTTCACCAGCCCTGCATAACCCGTGCCGCCGCTGGACAGCGGCGTCGGCCCACCATCGCTGGGTTGCCGAAAGTCGGGAGCATAGGTGGACAGCAGGAAGAAACCCGCCGCTGCGAGCAGGCTGGCGAAAATCCCCCAGAACAGCGTTCTTCGATTGAACGGTGCCTGCGCCTCGATCGCCGGTACGCTCATGCCCAGGCATCCCGGAAGGCGAAGCGCTCATAGGCGCCGCGCGCCTGTTGCCAGCCTTCGGCGCCGACCGGCCGGCGCGCGAACAGCGCTGCCTCGACGATGCGGGCGATCTCGGTGAAGGCGAGGCGCGCTCGTGCCGGCAGGGAAGGGGCGTTGGCGATGTCGCGCGCCGTCAGCGACGGGCGCAGGAAATCGGGCAGGCGTCCAGCGATGTCGGCAACGCTGCGGCGAAGCAGGAGATGGACCGCTTCGTCATAGTCGCCCCGCGCCGCCAGCGCGTCGGCCTCCGACAGCAGGATCTGCGCCGCGCCGGCATCGGGGTGCCACGCCTCCTTCGCCTCGATCTCGTGTTCGGTCCGCCGCCAGGGCAGGCGCCAGGCGACACCTTTCACCTCGAGGACAATCAGCAGCAGGATGATCGCGGCTCCCGATATCACCGCCCCCCAGAACAGATAGATCATGTAGGGGCCGAGCCAGGACAACAGGTCTGCCAAAGGTTTCAGCCATTCCGGCGGTTTGGGCGGCACATAGGCCGGCAGATCGAACTGGATCGAATCGTCCGCAAGCAACTGCTTGTGCAGTTCCGCCAGCTCCCCGATGTCCGGCCCTGCCGCTGCCACTTCGCCGCTCCCCCACGCAACCTGCGGTTCCGCGGACACTGGCAATGCTGCAAGACAATTGCAAGCGCGTCCAACCACAAGTATCAATCTTGGCGACTTATACTTTCTGATTTCAGATATCTATAAGCAGGGGGTAATATATATGGCTTCAATCGCGAGCGAGCGCCCGGACAAGTTCCGCATCGGCAGGGTTTTCAACGACAGTTTTGCGGTCATCAGCCGAAATCCCGTTCTTTGCCTCGGGCTGGCAGTGCTGTTTTCAGGTTTGCCGACGCTCCTCTACCAGCTTTGGATCTGGCAATCGGTGAGCGACATCGGAATAGTCGCCCCGGAATTCTCGGCCCAACGCGCTACTGCCACGGTCGTTGCCGTGCTGGTTTCCATGGTCCTGGCCGCGATTTTACAGGCGGCATTGGTGCGCGCGGCCATCGAGGATCTGAACGGCAAGCGGCCTGCAATAGGCGATTGTATCGGCACGGCGCTCTCGCTCCTGCTGCCGGTGATAGGCATTGCGGTGCTGGTCACGCTTGGCGCGGGACTGGGCTTCATGCTCCTCATCGTTCCCGGCATCATATTGTGGCTTCGCTGGTCGGTCGCGGTGCCGGCTCTGGTTCAGGAGCGGTTGGGGGTGTTCGGCAGCATGAAGCGCAGCCGCGACCTCACCAAGGGCAGCCGTTGGGCACTGTTCGGATTCTGGATCATCCTGATCATCGCCGCGATCGCCATCCAGCTTGTGCTCAGCCAACTCGTCGCGATCTTCGGCATGACCGTGGCTCTCATCCTGGACGCGCTTGTGACATCAGTCGTGTCCGTGGTGACATCGGTCGCCCCGGCGGTCAGCTATGTCGAACTGCGCGAAGTCAAGGAAGGCACCAGCGTCAACGAACTGGCGGAAATCTTCTCCTAGCGGGCCGATCGACCACATCATGCCCGTCTGCCACACCATGCCCGACTACCACATCATGAACGAGGCGACGTTCGCGTCGGAAACCTTGCCGGCGCTGACATCGGCCATCGCCTGATCGACGATGGCCACGCCCTCGGTCACCGGCATGAATTCGAGCACATTGGCCTTCAGCTTGCCGATCTGGGCGATGGTGGCCGCGTCGCGCTCGCGCAGGCTGAGATTGCTTATGAAGCCTTCTCCGTCTGTTGCACAGGCAAGGCGTCGGCGAGGCGGTTCGCCCATGCCTCGATGTCCGGGCGGCTCGCCAACAGGTCCTGCCTGATCTCGATGAGTACGGCGGGGATACCGCGATCGTCGCCATGGATCGGTACGGCGTAGTCGGCGTCGCGGCTGATCACGTAGGGCACGTTGGCCGCGACGTTGAGCGTGCCGTCGCGGCGCAGACCTTCAAGGATTGTTTCGCCAAATTCGCCAGCGCGGTCGTAAAGCACGCCGGCATGCCAGGGCCGGGCAATCCCGAGGAAGACCGGCGTGAAAGAGTGGATCGTCGCGATCCGTGTCGGCCTGCCGTCCTTCGCGCGGCGGTCGAGATGCGCGGCCACCCGGTCATGAAACGGGGTGAACATGATTGCGGCGCGCCGTTCGCGCTCGGCCGCGTCAAGCCCGACATTACCGGGAATCTCGGTGTCCTCGGACAGCACCGGAATGCTGCCGCTAGTCCCGAGCGGCCGGTTGAGGTCGATCAGCAGCCTCGAATAACTGCTGAGGAAAGCTGGCGCGTCGAGCAATGCCGACAGCAACCGCGTCACCTCGGCGGCGCCGATATCCCAGGCGATATGGCGCTGCAGATGGCTGGTATCGAGCCCAAGCTGGCTATATTCGACCGGCATATGGTTTGACGCGTGCTCGCACAAAAACACGATATCGGAGCGCCCGTTCTCGTTGAGCACCTCGACGGCTGCCGGCCAACCTTTCTCAGGCCCGGTTTCATGCTGGAAGGCCATCAATAGAGCGTCCGGTAGAGATCGCAGACAGCCACGGGATCGAGGCCTGCCAGGCGCTCGCTCTCATGCCGCTTGAGGCCGACGAAAGTCTCGACGAAGACAGGCGCGAACCATCCGGTGACGGTGCTGTCGGCGGTCAACGCATCGAGTGCGGCCGGCAGCGTTTCCGGCAGTCGCACAAGGCCCAGCTTGGTGCGCTCCGCCTCGCTCATCAGCGTCGGATCGCCTGTCACCAGCGGCGGCGTCGGCAGCTTGGCCTTCAGTCCCTCCAGTCCCGCGCGCACGATGGCCGCCAGCGACAGATAGGGATTACCGGTGGCGTCGGCCGCCCGATATTCGATATTATACTGCTTGGCCGGATCCCGCCCGCCGATCGTCACTGTCGGGCAGATGCGCAGGGACGCCTCGCGGTCGCGATCGGCCAACCAGGTATAGGACGAGCTCCAGCTATGCGGCTTCAGCCGGTAGTAGGACGACACACTTGACGCCGTCATGGCGGTGATCCCGGGCAGATGCCGCAGCACGCCGGCACAGAAGGCGCCGGCCCGGCTGGACAGCCCGCCTGGACCCTTCGGATCGTAGGTCGCCGGCTTGCCGGCCTCGTCGACGAAGCTGAAGTGAATGTGGACGCCATTGCCGACCGCATCTGGCGCGGCCTTTGGCGTGAAGCTGGCGCGCCAGCCGGCGGTGCGCGCCACTTCGCGCGTGATCTCGCGGATGGCGACCGCGCGGTCGGCGGCGGTGAGCGCGTCCGCGGGCTCGTGCGTCACTTCGAATTGGTCGCTGCCGAATTCGGCGATCACCACTTCTGGCGCTACGCCTGCTTCCTCCAGCGCCGCCATCAGATTGGGCGCGAACGGATCGGCGCGACGTAGCGCGGCGAACGACATCGAGTGGCCCGGCGCGAAGCCGGCGTCGGCAATGTGGAATTCATGCTCGAAGGCGGCGATGACCGACAGCCCGGTCGCGGCCTTCAGCTCCGCCAGAGCGTCTTTCAGCATGGTGCGCGTGCAGCCGACCCACGGGCTGCCGTCGAGCTCGACGATGTTGCCGGCGACCATGTCGAAGGGCGTCGCCGATCCTGTCAGCGTCGTGCGGAAGCGCGCGTTGAGATCGGGCAGCAGCCGCACGTCGCCGGACGAGCCCCAGGGGTTGGGATCGACGATGGAATTGAACGGCGTCAGCGACAGATTGGCCTGCAGCCAGCCGACGCCGGTGGCGGCGATCTTCTGCAGCTTGCTTTCGACCACCGAGCGGCCGCGTGTGATGGCGGAAAGATCGGTGGTAACGACGGCAACGAGCGGTTCGACGGTCGATGTCATGCAGCTTTTCCCAAGGCCTTGAAGCGGGCGACGACCGTGTCGGTGTCGGTGACCCAGCAGTATCCGCCGAACGCCTTGAGGGCGATGTCGTGGCGCTCCTGGGTGATGGTCGCGCAGGCGTCCGATACGCAGGTGACGAGATAACCGCGGTCGGCGCCATCGCGCACCGTCATGTCGACGCATTGATCGGTGAGCACGCCGACCACGACGAGGTAGCGAACGCCGAGGTTCTTCAGGAGATAATCGACATTGGTCGAATTGAAGATGCCGGACGACGTCTTCGGCAGCATGATCTCGTCGCCGACCGGCGCCAGCGACGGCACCGGCAGGCCTTCCGGCAGGCTGGGAGCGATATGGATCGGCGTCAGCTTGTGGTCGAGCGAGCGGTCGCGGCCGTCTTCCGTCAGGCTCTGGATGATGGTGTGGAGGACCTCGACGCCGTTGGCGCGGGCCGCCGCCAAAAGGCGCTCCTGGTTGGGAATCGTCTGCGACGATGTCTGCCTGTAAAAATAATGATCGGAGCCGCGCTCGGGGTGCCCCGGGTCGGCGCCGGGCTCCAGCCAGACGCGTTGCATATCGACCAGCAGCAGCGCGGTTTCGCCGGCGCGGAAGGGCTCGTCTCGTTTGGGCAGTGGCTGGCTCATGCTTTCTGGTCCTGTTTTGCTGATTTGGTTTGGGCCGATTTGGCCTGGCTTGAATTGGCTTGGCTTGATTTGGGCCCGGGCGCGCTGCGCGCGCCCTTCTCTTCTGTGCTGTCGAGGGTCACGGCATTGGCGTGGCGTATCTCCTCCAGCCGCTCGATGCGTTCGTGCGCGGCCTCGCTCAGCGTCGAGATGATGTGGGCGACCAGCGCTTCCATCTGCGCAATCGCCGGCGCCAGCGTGTCATAGGGCGAGGCAACCTCGAGCGGGCTGACGATGGTGACCTCGGCGAGATCGGCGATCGGCGACAGCCATTGGTCAGTGAACAGCACGATATGGACATCGCGCGCCGCTGCCTGCCTCGCGTATTCGATGACGTCGAACTGATAGCGGCGGTAGTCGAAGACGACGAGCACATCACGGCGGCCGAGATCGGCCAGCGTGTCGAAGGCCTGTGCCGACAGTGTGCCGATGTCGCGCACGCCCGGCCTGAACTGCAGCAGGTAACCGGCGAACATGCTGGCGACATGGCGGCTGAAACGGCCGCCGAGCAGGGCAACTTCGCCCTTCGTCTCCATCAAAAGCCGGGCGGCGCGGTCGTAGCTCTGCAGCGGCGTCAGGCTGACCGATTTCGCGAGCGCCGTGCTGACCGAGCCGAGATAGGCGAGGATGGCGCTGTCTTCGGCGCCGGACGGCCGCTTGGCCTCCATCATCAGCAGCGGCGAATGCAGCCTTGCCTCGACCTCGGCCAGCAGCTTGGCCTGGAAATCCGGAAATCCCTCATAGCCGAGCTTCACCACCAGCCTGACCACGGTCGGGTCGCTGACGCCGGCGCGCCGCGCCAGCGCCGAGGCGGTGCCGAGGCCGGATGTCGGATAGTCGGTCAGAAGCAGCCGGACGATTTTTTCCTCCGACGGCGTCAGCGCCAGGTCCTGTCGCATCAGAACATCGCGTATCGCCATTGGCCTCCCCGAAATCCGCGTTGGGCTCTCTGCCTCATTGTGTTGAGTTTATTACAGGGATTTTAATTTCGGTCAACAATGAAGAGATATTGACACAATCGAACGACTGGTCGCAGCTTGTTCGAAAGTAGCCAGGACACTGTGGGGGGGAGCAGCCATGCGGAACGGAAGTATCGCCATCGTCGTATAGTGGGATCGAGCGCCGCCTATCATCTGGTCGGGGCCGGTGCGGCGGTGACGCTCTTCGAACAGACGCACCCCGCCGGCGGGTCAAGCAGACGGCCGGTGTAGCGCCCGCCGGTAACCTGGGGCGTGACATCGGCAGGTAAATAGCGTATATTGACATAAAGATGTCTTTATGTGACTTAAGCGCGACCGTCGCCTTAAGGATGAAAAATGTCGCAAAACTCTTCATCATTGGACGATCTGTTTGGCCCCGTTGCGGAAAAGCCGGACGGTTCGGAAGTGCTTGCGGCGCTAACGGCGGCGGCGCGCGAGCGCATCCTTATTCTCGACGGCGCCATGGGCACGCAGATCCAGGGCCTGGGCTTCGACGAGGACCACTTCCGTGGCGACAAATTCGCCGACTGCGCCTGCCATCAGCAAGGCAACAACGACCTGCTGATCCTGACGCAGCCCGCGGCGATCGAGGAGATTCACTATCAGTACGCCATCGCCGGGGCTGACATTCTCGAGACCAACACCTTCTCCTCGACCGCCATCGCTCAGGCGGATTACGGCATGGAGGATGCGGTCTATGCGCTGAACCGCGACGGTGCGCGGCTGGTGCGCCGGGCTGCGCTGAGGGCTGAGCAGGAGGACGGCAAACGCCGCTTCGTCGCCGGCGCGCTCGGGCCGACCAACCGTACCGCGTCGATGTCGCCGGACGTCAACAATCCCGGCTACCGCGCCGTGACTTTCGACGAATTGCGCCATGCCTATGGCGAGCAGCTGCGCGGTCTCATCGACGGCGGCGCCGACATCATCCTGATCGAGACCATCTTCGACACGCTGAATGCCAAGGCGGCGATTTTCGCCTGCAACGAGATCTTCATCGAGAAGGACGTCCACCTGCCGGTGATGATCTCCGGCACCATCACCGACCTGTCGGGCCGCACACTCTCTGGCCAGACGCCGACGGCTTTCTGGCATTCGGTGCGCCATGCCAGCCCGTTCACGATCGGGCTGAATTGCGCTCTCGGCGCCAACGCCATGCGCGCGCACCTGGCCGAGATTTCCGGCGTCACCGACACCTTTGTCTGCGCCTATCCGAATGCCGGCCTGCCCAATGAATTCGGCCAGTATGACGAAAGCCCGGAATTCATGGCCGCGCAGATCGAGGATTTCGCCCGCGATGGCCTGGTCAATGTCGTCGGCGGCTGCTGCGGCTCGACGCCGGACCACATCCGCGCCATCGCGGCGGCGGTGAAGCAATATCCGCCGCGCGCTGTTCCCGAAATCGAACCGAAGATGCGCCTGTCAGGGCTCGAGCCGTTCACGCTGACCGACGAGATTCCGTTCGTCAATGTCGGCGAGCGCACCAACGTTACGGGCTCGGCGAAATTCAGGAAGCTGATCACGGCGGGCGACTATGTCGCCGCGCTCGATGTCGCGCGCGACCAGGTCGCCAACGGCGCCCAGATCATCGACATCAACATGGACGAAGGCCTGATCGATTCGAAGAAGGCGATGGTCGAATATCTCAACCTGATCGCCGCCGAGCCTGATATCGCGCGCGTTCCCGTGATGATCGACAGTTCCAAATGGGAGATCATCGAGGCCGGCCTGAAATGCGTGCAGGGCAAGCCGCTGGTCAACTCCATCTCGATGAAGGAGGGCGAGGAGGCCTTCCTGCACCATGCCAGGCTCGTGCGCGCCTATGGCGCGGCCGTGGTCGTCATGGCCTTCGACGAGGACGGCCAGGCCGACACCAAGGCGCGCAAGGTCGAAATCTGCACCCGCGCTTACAAACTTTTGACCGAGCAGGCCGGCTTCCCGCCCGAGGACATCGTTTTCGATCCGAACGTCTTTGCCATCGCCACCGGCATCGAAGAGCACAACAATTACGGCGTCGACTTCATCGAAGCAGCACGGCAGATCACGGCGACGCTTCCCCACGTCCACATTTCGGGCGGCGTGTCGAACCTGTCCTTCTCGTTCCGCGGCAACGAGCCGGTGCGCGAGGCCATGCACGCCGTGTTCCTCTACCACGCCATCCAGGCGGGCATGGACATGGGCATCGTCAATGCCGGGCAGCTTGCCGTCTACGACACGATCGATCCGGAACTGCGCGAAGCCTGCGAGGATGTCGTCAACAACCGCGAGCCGAAGGGCGGCGGCACGGCGACCGAACGCATGCTGGAGCTCGCCGAACGCTTCAAGGGCACGGCTGGCAAGGAGGCGCAGGAACGCGATCTCGCCTGGCGCGACTGGCCGGTCGAGCAGCGTATTTCGCACGCGCTGGTCAACGGCATCACCGAATTCATCGACGCGGACACGGACGAGGCGCGGCGCGCCGCCGAGCGTCCGCTGCATGTCATCGAAGGTCCTTTGATGGCGGGCATGAATGTCGTCGGCGACCTGTTCGGCGCGGGAAAAATGTTCCTGCCGCAAGTGGTGAAGTCCGCCCGCGTCATGAAGCAGGCAGTGGCCGGCCTGCTTCCGTACATGGAGGCGGAGAAGCTGGCGAACGCCGCCAATGGCATCGACAATGGCGAGCGCCAGACCGCCGGCAAGATCCTGATGGCGACGGTGAAGGGCGATGTCCACGACATCGGCAAGAACATCGTCGGCGTGGTTCTGGCCTGCAACAATTATGAGATCATCGACCTTGGCGTCATGGTGCCGGCGGCAAAGATCCTGCAGACGGCGCGCGAGCAACAGGTCGACATCATCGGCCTGTCCGGCCTGATCACGCCGTCGCTCGACGAGATGGCGCATATGGCGGCCGAGATGGAACGCGAAGGCTTCGACATTCCGCTGCTAATCGGCGGCGCGACGACCAGCCGCGTGCATACGGCGGTCAAGATCCATCCACGCTACACCAACGGCCAGACGGTCTATGTCGCCGATGCCAGCCGCGCGGTCGGCGTGGTGTCGGCGCTGCTGTCGAACGAGGCCAAGGGCGGCTATGTCGACAATGTCCGCGCCGAATACAAGAAGGTCGCCGATGCGCATGCGCGCTCAGAAGCCGACAAGCAGCGCCTGCCGATCGCCAAGGCACGGGCCAACGCCCACAGGATCGACTGGTCGGCCTATGAGCCGCCGAAGCCGTCCTTCCTCGGCGTCAAAGTCTTCGAAGGCTGGGATCTGGCCGAGCTTGCCCGATATATCGACTGGACGCCGTTCTTCCAGACCTGGGAGTTGAAGGGCCGGTATCCCAAGATCCTCGACGACGAGGCGCAAGGGCCGGCGGCACGCCAGCTCTTCGAGGACGCGCAGGCGATGCTGAAGAAGGTCATCGCCGAAAAATGGTTCGCGCCGAAGGGCGTCATCGGCTTCTGGCCGGCCAATACCGTCGGCGACGACATCAGGCTGTTCACGAACGAGAAGCGCTCGCAGGAGCTGGCGACCTTCTTCACGCTACGCCAGCAACTGGCCAAGCGCGACGGCAAGGCCAATGTCGCGCTGTCGGATTTCGTCGCACCCGCCGACAGCGGCAAGGCCGACTATCTCGGCGGCTTCATCGTCACCGCCGGCATCGAGGAAGTGGCGATCGCCGAGCGTTTCGAACGGGCCAACGACGATTATTCCTCGATCATGGTCAAGGCGCTGGCCGACCGTTTCGCCGAAGCCTTCGCCGAGCGCATGCACGAGAAGGTGCGCAAGGAATTCTGGGCCTATGCACCCGATGAGGACCTGGCTCCGGACGACCTGATCGGCGAGCCCTATCGCGGCATCCGCCCGGCGCCCGGCTATCCGGCGCAGCCCGACCACACCGAGAAGGCGACGCTGTTTCGCCTGCTCGACGGCGAGCGCAATGCGGGCGTCAGCCTGACCGAGAGTTTTGCGATGTGGCCGGGCTCCTCCGTGTCCGGCATCTATCTGTCGCATCCCGAAAGCTATTATTTCGGCGTCGCCAAGGTCGAACGCGACCAGGTAGAGGACTACGCCCGGCGCAAGGCGATGCCGCTGGCCGAGGTCGAGCGCTGGCTCGGCCCGATCCTCAACTATGTCCCGGCGCAAGGGCTCGACGCGGCCGCTTAAGACCGCGCTACGCCCGCGTTGGAGCTGGACCATCGTGTGCCGCGCCGTTGCCCATGCCGGGCACCCGGCAGAATCTGTCTCCAGCCTGTAGACATCGACGCGCCGATCACCCAATCTTGGCTGCGGGAACAACAGCGCCGCAAAAGACGGCGCGGGCACATGAGTGCGCATGACCAAGGGATGGACATTGTACGATTCGCGGCTGGCATGGACGCTGGTCGCGCCGGTGCTGCTGCTGCTGGTCTTTTTCCTGGTGCTTCCGATCGCCGTGATGGCGGTCTACACCTTCTTCACCTTCGTCACGGCCGGGGTTGAAGCGACCACGCTGACCCTGGCGAACTGGCAGGAATTCTTCACCGACAGCTATTACCACGGCTTTTTGTTCAAGACGCTGCGGGTAGGGGCCGTCACCGCGCTCATCTGCGGGGTTCTCGGCTATTTTCCAGCATATTTCATCTGGGCGACGACCTTCAAGCACAAATGGCTTTTGCTACTTTTGCTCATCGTGCCGTTCTGGATCAGCTTCACCATCCGCACATTCTCGTGGATCCATATCCTGGGCGAACAGGGGATCATCAACGTCACGCTGCTCAAGCTTGGTCTGATCCATGAGCCTTTGCAGATGCTCTACACCGAGGGCGCGGTCATCATGGGCCTGCTGCACTTCCTGCTGCCCTACATGATCCTCAATGTCTATGTCAGCCTCGAAAGCATCGACCGAACGCTGATCGCCGCGGCCCGCTCGATGGGCTGCACCAGCGCGCAGGCGTTTCGCGAGGTCACGCTGCCGCTTTCGCTGCCCGGCCTGGGCGCCGGTCTGCTGCTCTGCTTCGTGCTGGCGGCCGGCAGCTACGTGACGCCGCAATTGCTCGGCTCGGGTCGTGATGCGCTGTTCGGCAACCTGATCTACGACACCATCATGGGGCAATTGAACTGGCCGATGGGTGCAACGCTCTCCATTGTCCTGTTCGTCGTGTTGGGCTGTTTCGCTGCTGTCTACACCCGCTACATGGGCATGTCCCAGATCGTCAAAGGGCTGTCGGGATGAGCGCGGCGCATCCGGACAAGGAAGGCAGATGGGCCTGGCGGCTAACCGGTTTCGTCACGCTGTGCGTCTATATCTTCATGTTCGCGCCGATCATCGCGACCATCGTGCTGTCGTTCAATTCGTCGATGTTCGGCGGCTTCCCGATGACAGGTTTCAGCCTGCAGTGGTACGGCAAATTGCTCGAAAACGAACAGGTTCTTGCGGCATTCCGGACCTCGCTGTGGATCGCGCTGGTCACCGCGCTCGTCACCACGGCCCTGGGCGTCGTGACCGCGTTCGCGCTGGTCCGGTTCGAGTTCCCCGGCAAACAGACGCTGAGCACGCTGGTGATCCTGCCGGCGCTGGTGCCGGAAACCATTCTAGGCGTCGGCCTGCTGGTGCTGATCAAGGCAGTCGACCAGCCGCGAACGCTGCTTCTGCTGGTGCTTGGGCACATTCTTCTTGCCATGCCCTATGTCGTGCTGATCGTCCAGGCGCGCATGGTCGGCATCCGGCGCGTCTATGAGGAAGCAGCGCTTTCGCTCGGCGCCTCGCGCTCGGCATCGTTCCGCGAGATCACCCTGCCGCTGCTCATCCCGGCGGTGGTCGCCGGCGCGCTGCTCGCCTTCACCATCTCGTTCGACAACACCTCGGCAAGCCTGTTCTGGCGCCCGGCCGGCGTCGAAACGATGCCGACCCAGATCCTGTCCATGCTGAAGATTTCGATAAGCCCTGAGATCAACGCGCTCGGCACGGTCATGATCCTGGTGACGGTCGGCATTCCGCTGATCGGCGGGCTCATCCTGCAGGGCTTCACCCGATTGAGAAGACGCAACAAACCAAGGAGGAATGACAATGAAAATGTCGAACACCAGGCGGCTTGAAAGGCTGCATGAGCGGTATGTCAACGGCGACCTCAGCCGCCGGACTTTCCTCACGCTGACGGCCGCTGCCGCGACATCTGCGGGCCTGTCGATGCCGTGGATGGGGCGGGCGCTCGCCGCCGCCAAGGAAATCCGCTTCGACGGCTGGGGCGGCACGGTGCAGGAAGCCATCGATAAATATGCCTTCAAGCCCTACACGGCCAAGACGGGCGTCGGCGTCGTGCAAGGTACGTTCGGCGACGAGAACGAGATCATCACCAAGATAAAGACGTCGAAGCCGGGCGACTTTCAGGTCGTTCACTCATCCGGCGTCAACTATTACATCAAATACGTGAACGCCGGCATGGTTTCGGAGATCAACGAGGCCAACATTCCCAACATGGCGAATGTGCTTCAGCCGATGATCGAACCATTCCGCAAGCTGACGCCGAAGCTGTCGGCCGTGCCTTACGACTACGGCACCACCGGCATCGCCTACAACACCACCGTGATTTCGCCGGAGGAAGCGAAGGAAAAGGGCGCCGGACTGCTTGCCGACAAGAAATACGCCGGCAAGATCGGCGGCTATGCCGATATGACCACGCGGGTTTGGTACGCGGCCCTGGATACCAAGCAGGATCCCAACAACATCAAGGACATGGATGCCATATGGGCCAAGGTTCGCGAGACGCGCGACCTTGCCAAGAAGTTCTGGAGTTCCGGCGCGGAGCTGATGGATCTGCTTTCCAAGGGCGAGATCGTGGTGACCGATGCATGGTCGGGCCGTGTCGCGGCGCTGCAACAGCAGAACCATCCGATCGGCTATCTCGACCCGGCAGGCTCCTACGCCTGGATGGAGGACATGCTGATCCTCAAGGGCTCGCCGATGGCCGAGTGCGAGGAACTGGTCAACTTCATGCTCGATCCGGCGACCGCCATCGCCGTGGCCGAAGGCCAGAGCTATCCGCCGTCCCTCGATCCGACCAAGGTCAAGCTCACGGACAAGATTGCGGCACTTCCGGCCTTCGATCCGACAGGCTCGATGAAGTCGTTGACATTCGCCGATCCGGTCTACTGGGCGAACAACGAAGACGCCTGGACCAAGCAGTGGGACAGGATTTCGAAAGGTGCCTGACAGCTCGCGAACCTTGCGGCCATCCCGGCCTGGATCGGCCGGGATGGCGCCGGACTTGACCGTCAACGGCGAGGAGCCGGCGGTCAAATTCAGCAATATCGAAATCGCCTACGGCAAGTTCGTCGCGGTGCGCGATTTTTCGCTGGCCATGCGCAAGGGAAGCTTCGTCACACTGCTGGGCCCGTCCGGTTGCGGCAAGACCACGATCCTGCGTTCTATTGCCGGGCTTGTCGACATTTCCAGCGGCGAGATCTCGATCGGCGGGCGCAGGGTCGACGACATTCCGATTTACAAGCGCAACATCGGCCTGGTCTTCCAGAGTTACGCGCTATTCCCGCACAAGAACGTCTTCGACAATGTCGCCTTCGGCCTGAAATACCGCAACGTGCCAAAGGCCGATATCGCCCGGAAGGTGAGCAAGGCGCTCGAAATGGTTCGGCTGCCGGGCAGCGAAAAGAAGCTGCCGTCGCAACTGTCGGGCGGCCAGCAGCAGCGCATCGCGCTGGCGCGCGCCATCGTCTTCGAGCCCGAAGTGCTTCTCCTCGACGAACCGCTTTCGGCCCTCGACGCCAACATGCGCGAGGAGATGCGCGTCGAGATCAAGAAGATCCAGAAGCAGACCGGCATCACCGCCCTGTTCGTGACGCACGACCAGGAAGAGGCGCTTTCCATGTCGGACCAGATCGTGGTCATGAATGCCGGAGCGGTGGAGCAGATCGGTACGCCGGAACAGGTGTATGAGACGCCGGCTACCGCCTTCGTGGCCGATTTCCTCGGCAAGGCCAATATGCTTGCCGGCACGGTGAGCGCCGTCGATGGGCTGAGGGCGAAGATCTCGCTTGCGGCTGGTCAGACGGTCACGGTCATTTCTCCCAAGGCTCTGGTGCCGGGCACGCCTGTCACCGTGGTGGTGCGGCCGCAGAAACTGCCGGTTGGTTCCGCCGCAACGACCAACCGGTTGGCCGGACGAGTCGTCTCCACCTCCTATCTCGGCGGCAGCGCCATCTACGAAATCGACATCGGCGGCAGGACGACCATCCGCGCCAACACGCAGATCAATGGTCGCGTGGCGCGTGAAGGCGAAGCGATCGATGTTGGCTTCGATCCGGCCGGCTGCGTTCTGCTGGATGAAAGCGGACGGCGAATTTCGTAGCTGCTGCTGACATCCGGCGTGGTCTACCTGGCAGTCTGCGCAACGTCACTTGCTGCCCCTTCAATGCCGAAACGCAGGCTTCAATGACAGCAGCCTTGCGCCGGTTGTGCGCTCGTCCTGCACAGACAGGACGAACTGATCGGCACGTCCGCCTTGGCGAGCGCGGCGGCAAGCCTGGTCTGCAGGGCGGGTAACTCCTCAGTCTCGCGGCGCAGTTTCAGGCATTCCACCAGCCCGTGTAGCGCCCATACATTGTTCGGATGCTGTGCGCAGCGCTGCACTGCGCCGCTTAGGCCGAGATCGTCGCGGTAGACCTGCTCGGCCTCTTGCGCGAAGCCCTGGTCCAGCAGCAGCGCCGCCAGCGCATGGCGTGGCGGGTGCATCCACGCCCAGGGCTCGGTGTAGGACAGATTGTCGTCCAGCTCGACCGCTTGCCGCAGATGCGCATAGGCCTCATCATGGTGGCCCTGGTGATAGGCGAGCTCGCCATCGAGCAAAGCCGCGCCGACGGCCAGCGAAGCCCGTGTCGGGTTGCTGAGGAAACGCCGCTCAGGTGGAATACGCGCCAGATGCCGATGGAACCGTTCGCGTTCCTGCTCTGCCCTGGAAAAATCCCTGAGCGTGGCATGCGCGACGCCTTTGGCGTAGTGCTGCATGGCCGTGGTCAGGAGGTAAAGCTCAGGCTCGTCATCCATCGGTTCGTCGACGATCTCCTGCCAGCGGCCGAAGCGCACCAGCACATGCGATTTCATCGCATGGTAGCCTTCCACCGTCTGGGTGAGCTTTGGCCGGTCCGGGATGCTGACGACGTCGCGCGTCACCAGGCTGCGCACCTTGTCGGCGGCCCACAGCGCCGGCCGGTACTGGCCAAGCAACATGCAGGTGAACATCATCAGATGCAGGTCGTGGCCGCAGCCAAGCAGATAGTAGGTGGGCTGATCCGCATAGGCCAGATAGAGGTCGTTGGCGCGAACCGCCTTTTCGCTGGTCAGCTTCGCCTTCTCGTATTCGCCGCACAGCACGTAGATATGCCCCGGCATGTGGTTCATGTGCCCGGCATCGGGGCACATCGTGCCGAGCAGGTCGGCCGAGCGCATGCCGCGCTCCGGCATGGTCGACATTTCCAGCAGGTGGATGTGAAGGTGGACGATCGCCGGGTGTGGTGCCGCACCGGCCTCGTCGGCGAGCCGGATCGACCGCTCGCAAACCTCCAGCGCTTCCAGCACATTCGAATTCGCCGCGGGCTTGCCGGTCTTGAGATCCCACAGACGCCGCACGGTGCGCATCATCAACGCCTCGACAAAAAGCGCCATCACATCATGATCGTCGGGAAAGCTTGAGTAGACCCGCCGCATCTCGATGGCGTAGGCATCGTCCCATTGCTCGAATTTCGGCGGGGCCGAGACATGCGGCTCGGGGAAACGGCAGGCCAACGCCTCGATCAGACGCCTTTCCACATCGCTGGCGCGAGCGGCGTTGGCGCGCGCAAGCTGGACATGCTGGAAGCAGCGCCTGGCCGCCCGGTTGGCCTCGGCCTCGCCGTGCTCCTTCCAGGTCAGATTGTAGAAAGGCCCGGCGGCATAGGCGATGCCCCAATGGACCATCGGACAGTCGGCGTCCGTTTCCAGCGCCTTCTCAAAGCACTTGATGCCTTCCTCGTGGTTGAAGCCGTAGCACCAGTTGAGGCCGATATCGAACCAGCGCTGGGTTTCCACTGAGTGGGTGGAGATAGGGCGGCGATAGGCGCCAAGGTCGAAGCGATCCATGAATTCTCACGCAATTGCCGGCGAGCCCGAGCCGGATTCATCTGCGATCAATTTGTGCTGAATGCGCATGGCAAACACAACCGCCGTGAGGTTGCCGGAGAAGCGGCCTCGATGGACGGCCTTGCGACGCGTTGGTGCACCGGCCCCGCCTTGGATTGACGCGTGACACTTTAGCTGCAAGGTATATTAACGTTTTGTTTACCAAAAAGTTGGTCTCGGCAGGACCTTGGGGGGCAATTTGGAAACGTTTCTGGGTGCGAACCGCCTTAATTGGGATGATCGGGCCGAACTGCATTCGACCGACACGACGGGCAGCTACCACATCGAAAATGTGCTGGCAGGCGGATCCAATCTCTATGAGCTGGAGACGCGTGAGGTCGGTGATATCATCGGCAAGGACATCGTCCATCTGCAATGTCATATCGGGCTCGACACGATCAGCTTGAAGAATCTGGGCGCGGGCAGCGTGACCGGCCTCGACTTTTCGCCGACCGCGATTGCAGCGGCACGGGATTTTGCCGCGAAGGCAGGTACAGATGATGTGCGTTTCGTGGAAGCGCCACTGTTCGAGGCAGTCGAAGCGCTCGGCCGAACCTTTGACATCGCTTACGTTACCTGGGGTTCGGTAAACTGGCTGGACGACGTGTTCCGCTGGGCGCGGGTGGTTGCCGATCTCCTGCGGCCCGGCGGCCGGCTATATCTGGCCGAGGGCCATCCCCTGATGTTCCAGTGCGACCGCAAGGCTGCGGCGCTGGAGTTCAAGCACGACTGGCGAACGCCAATAGCGCGGCCGCTCGCATGGAACGAGGAACGGACCTATACCGGCGACGATCGTGTCTTGAAACATCCTCGCTACTATGAGTGGATCCATCCGGTCAGTGACGTGGTCAACGCGCTGATTGCAGCCGGGCTGACGCTTGATTTTCTCAATGAGCACGACATGGTTTCGTGGCAGCACTTTTCATTTGCCGTGAGGGCCGGCAAGGATATGTACGGCTTGCCGGAGAACTCGCCTAAGATCCCGATGGCCTATTCCATTGGCGCGACGAAGCGCAGCGTCGGCAAGATACCATATCTTGTTACTCCCAAGACGATTGAGGGCCATTAGGGCGACGTGCGTCCATCTTTCGGGCCGATGCGATAGTCCTGCCATTCCAGTTTGCATTGTCATCGCGGGAGCTATGCTCCTTTCCGAGCAAGCCGCTAGTCAGTATCTTCTTCATGTCGATCCGCTTCGCGGTCGCGCAGCGGCGGTCCTTTCGAGCGCCCATAGACAGCCCGTAATCCTTCAGAAACGTGCGGACGGTAGTGTCGGTACCTTAGCCGGCGTCGGTGACAACAAGCGGCTGGGATCTCGGGTGGAGCCGCAAGTACGTTCCAGCGCTCAGCCGCCAGCGTTAGAAAGTGCAAAAGTTTTAGGACGAGTGAAGGTCAAAATTAAATACTTGAAAGCTAATATTCCACCATCGGATCGGTCCGTGAACTCGACTGGCAGCTGAGGAATCGCCTATTGGCTCTTTTCCGCGCTAGGTTCGGCGGTGTTAAAAAGGCTGTGTTTTCGCCGGCAAATATTCCGGCGGCAGTGGCCGTGCTGGTTATTGCCATTAGTGCGGTATTCGCGGACCACCAGAACAAGGTCCTCTCGGACCAGGCCGCTCGCGCGGACGTTCTGGCCAAGGTCAATCTTATCCGCGCCAAGCTTGAAGGTAACATCAACGGAAACCTTCAACTCGTGCAGGGACTGGTCGCGGCGGTCGTGACCGAGCCCTATATGGGACAGCAACGCTTCGCCTCGCTCGCGAGCAACCTGCTTGGCGGGGGCTCGCAATTGAAGAACATTGCCGGCGCGCCAGATCTGGTCATTTCCCTGATGTACCCGATGAAGGGCAACGAGAAGGCGCTGGGCCTCGACTACCGCAAGGACGAACGGCAGCGTGCGGGCGCGCTGAGGGCGCGGGACGAACGCAAGCTCATCCTGGCCGGTCCCGTCGATCTGAAGCAGGGAGGGCAGGGCTTCGTCGGTCGTATTCCGGTTTTTGTACCGAGCGCGGGCAACACCGAACGGTTCTGGGGCATCATTTCGGCCGTTGTCGACGTGCAGCGCCTTTACAAGGCGAGCGGCCTGCTTGACGATGATCTTGGGATTGACATAGCGCTGATCGGCAAGGACGCTCTCGGTCCAGCTGGAGATCAATTCTTCGGCAATGAGCGCGTCGGCAAAAGCCATCCGGTGACGGCCGATGTTCTGCTCCCGTCCGGTTCATGGCGGATCGCAGCCATTCCCAAGGATGGCTGGCCTGCGACGCCCGCCAATGCGTGGTTCTTGCGCGCAATCATGGGGCTGGCCGGGGCGCTGGTTGTGATCCCCTTCCTGGTTACGGGTCGCCTGATTGGCGAGAGACAGCGCAACTATGCGGAACTGCGTCGATTGTCGAGACGCCTGGAGCTCGCTCTCGAAGCGTCGGCTATTGGCGTTTGGGAACACGATCTCGCCACCAACGAACTGACGTGGGACGATCGCGTCAATGAAATATACGGCAAGCCGACTGGTGAGGGCCGCGGCTACACGGACTGGGCGGGAGCAATCCACCCGGATGATTTGGCTGGCGCCAACGCCGATTTCGACAAGGCGATGGCCGACGGCGGACCATATTTGTCGGAGTACCGGATCATTCGTCCGGATGGCGAGATTCGTCATGTTCGATCCAAGGCGATTATTTACCGGGTCGCCGACGAGACCCCGAAGATGATTGGCGCGGAATGGGATGTGACAGCCGATGTCCTGCTGAACAAGGACCTCGTTCGCGCAAAACAGCTTTCCGAGTCAAAAAATGCCGAACTCGAGTCGGCCAGGGCGCGCATAGAGCACATCGCGCTGCACGATTCGCTGACCGGCTTGCCCAACCGGCGTTACCTCGACCAGGTGCTGGAAGACTACGCAGCCAGCGCCAGGCGCTCCGGCGGGCATGCGGCACTGCTTCACATCGACCTGGATCGGTTCAAGCACATCAACGATACGCTTGGCCACGCCGCGGGCGACGCAATGCTTGTTCACGCGTCGACTGTCCTGCGGTCCAAGGTCGATGGTGAGGGATTTGTCGCTCGCATCGGCGGAGACGAATTCATCATCCTGTGCGTGGTGCATGACGATATCAAGCAACTGGCGCAGCTCGCCGAGCGCGTCATCAGCCAGATGCGCGAGCCCGTCTACTATCAGGGCCACCGATGCCGTTTTGGGGTGAGCGTCGGAATTGCAGTCGACAGCCGAAAAGATATCGAAGCCAAACACCTGCTGGTTAATGCTGACATCGCGCTTTACCGGGCAAAGAGGCGCGGGCGCAATCGATACGAATTCTTCACCGAGGCAATGCAAAGCGAAATCGTCGACACAAAACGGATTGCCGACGAAATTCTCGGCGGCCTTGAGCGCAACGAGTTCATTCCCTTCTACCAGCCGCAATTCGACGCAAAGACGCTCGAAATTGTTGGGGTTGAGGCGCTGGCGCGATGGAAACATCCGGCGAAGGGCATTTTGGCGCCCGATATCTTCCTGAAGACCGCGGAAGAACTGAATGTCGTCTCGATCATCGATCGAACCATACTGGAGCAATCGCTCTCGGATTTCAAAGCGTGGTCCGCCGCGAATATTCGCATTCCGCGGGTATCGGTCAACGTTTCGGCGCGGCGCCTTCAAGATGACCAACTCATAAAGAGTTTGAAGAAGCTGCATATCAAGAAGGGAACAGTTTCGTTCGAGCTCGTTGAGTCAATTTTCCTTGACGAAAACGACGATTTTGTCAGCTGGAATGTCGAACAGATAAAAGAACTCGGCATCGACGTGGAAATAGACGATTTTGGTACTGGTTATGCCTCGATAGTCAGCTTGCTCAAGCTGCAGCCTCGCCGGCTGAAGATAGATCGCCAGCTGGTCATCCCAATTGTCAAATCGCCGCAACGAAGGCAGGTCGTCTCCTCGATCATTGAAATCGGCAAGTCCCTGGGTATCGAGGTCATAGCCGAAGGTGTCGAGACAATGGAGCATGCGCGGATACTCAAGAGCCTGGGCTGCGACATACTGCAGGGTTATGCCTTCGGGCGTGCGTTGGATTCCGACGGGCTAAAGGCCTTTATCAGCTCTCGACGTCTGCGCGTGGCCAGCTGACTGCGCCCACCCTGGAGGGATCGGACGAACGGCTCCGGCTGGGTAGAGGAAGCGTCCGCCGCCCTCGTGGCTCCGGCCTCATCATGCAGCGATGGGATATTCGAAACTTCTAATTTGATGTATGCTTATCTTTCGGCATGGAGGCGGGGGGTCTCTGGCATGATTGATTCAGAGGTGTTCGACTTTGTCGAACGCTGCAGGAAGCACACAGCGGCAGGGCCGCTTCTGGGCGACCTCCTCGAAACCGTGAAAAACCTCGGCTTCGAGCATCTGATCCTAAGCGGGGTTCCGCTCAGCGGTCAGAAACTTGCGCCGATGGTCGAGCTGAATGGTTGGCCCGCGGGCTGGTTCGAGCGCTACGTCGAAGCCGAACACGCCGCTGTCGACGGGGTCTGCATCTATTCGGCAAAGACCCTGAAGCCGTTCTTCTGGGCCGATGTTCCCGCAAAATGGGCCGACACGGACGATTCCCGGCGCGTTGCCGGTGAAGCGACGGAGTTCGGCATAGCGAGCGGCTTTGCGGTGCCGATGCTCAGCGTCCACCATTGGCAATCCGTGCTGTCATTTGCCTCTGCCGCAAAGTCCTGCACTCTATCGCCGCGCCAGCAGGTGCAACTGGTGACGATGGCGGTTTATGCTGGCATGTCGATCCAGGCCTTGTCAGATGACGATGACGGCGAAGGCCTGCTGACCGACCGGGAAAGGGAAGTGCTCTTGTGGGCCGCGGCCGGCAAGACCTCGTCGGAAACATCCCAGATCCTCGGCCTGACCGAACGCACCGTCAAATGGCACTCGACGCGGGCTCGCGAGGCTTTTGGGGTCGCCACGACCACGCAAGCTGTCGTTGAAGCGGTGCGCAGGCGCCTGATCCACCCCTAGAGCATGATCCCGCAAAGTTGCGGACTTTTCGGACAAGATCATGCGAAAAAACAAAGAGCTAGAGCAGGACGGCCGTCCTGCTCTAGCTGCGTCAACTGTTCGATCGGACAGGTGACGTATATTAGCGCGGCTGCGACTATCCACCCGAGAACGATCGGGGGGTCGCGCCATGATAACCGCTCACGTAGTCAATGCGCATAACAAGCACCTCTATGAAAACGAATTCGACGAGTTTTTGCGCCGGCGGCACGATTTCTTCGTGCACCAGAAACATTGGCGCCCTCCAAGCCCGGATGGTCGCGAGCTAGACCAGTTCGATACGGATGCAGCGACGTATCTGCTCGGTATCGAAGACGGTCGCGTCGTGACTTCGGCCCGATTGATCCCAACGAGCGAGCCGCACATGGTCTCGGAGGCCTTTTCTCACATGTGCGAAAAATCGGGCGTCCCGCGACGCCCCGACTGGGCCGAATGGACGCGCACCTTCGTCGTTCCCGACAAACGCTCCACCGGGCTGCGCGGCACGCTGACACAACTGTGCTGTGCGGTGATGGAATACGCCCTCGACGAGGGCCTCAGCGCCGTCGGCGGCGTCCAGGAGACGTATTTCATGCCCCACCACGGCGCGCTCAAATGGCGGGCCGAGCCGATGGGTATGGCCAGGGAAGAAAACGGCGAGTGGTACATCGTTGCGTATATCGATGTGAATGAGGCGGCGCTGGCGAGTGTGCGGAAGATACTTGGGATTGAGCATTCGCTGCTGGTTCGGCGTGGGAGGCAGGTGCCGTTCATCGAAAGCAACGAGAACTTACAGCGTCTATTTGCCTAGCAACAATCGATCTCGGGAGAAAGAAATGAAAAAGGCGCCGGTGCGGGGGACGTGCTGGAGCGAAGCTTCCGCGGTGGCGACTTCCTGATAGCGGTGGCCGGGCGGCATGAGCGACCAATAGGACGCACGCAGCCGGCCTTATCTAGTTGAATCCCAGAACATATCGATTTGAGCGGATCGTACTTTCCCTGATCGGTGCCTTGGGCGACGCTTCATTTTTGCCAGCCGGCCAATTCTGGAAGGTCGTCAAGCCAGCTTTTCTCCGTCATCGAGACCTCGCCGGCCTGCGGCGCAGCCTCGGCGGCGTTCTGAATGAGCCAGTCCACCCACTTACGATAGGCAACCGGGTCGAGTTCCGGCGGCAACACCTTGGCCTTGGCCAGCATGCGTTTGCGGAAACTGACCTGCCTGCGCAGCTTGGTGGTCGTGAACTTGATTGCCTTGCCTTGGTATTCAACCGTCCAGCGCCCATCCCCGTGGCTGGTCAGCCTGTCGATGGCGAATCCGACATCGACCGGTCTATCCCGCCAAGGAAGCTCGGTGGCATTCTTCCTCAGATCGAGTGCCCATCGCCTGTAGTTGGCGCCGGCACGCTGGGGCGGCAGCACGCCAGCCTGTTCGAGTATCTTCCTGCGGAAGGTAGCCTGCTTCTTGAGCTGCCCGGTCGTCAGTTCGATGCGATGCCCACGGAATTCGACGTGCCACCGGATCCTGCCGTTGCCGAAATACTTCACCAACCTGTCGATGACGAACTCGTCATCGGAAAGCATCACGCATCCCTGCCTGATGCTGTTGAGAATGTACTGGCTATCGGTGGGCATGAAGCGGCCTCGCGCGGGAATCTGTCACGAAGCTTAGCCAGTGGCACGCAGCAGCGGCCACCAATCTTTTCGCCCCGGGAATCTTGCCGACGCAAAAAAACGAAACGGTCCAGGATGTCCCATTAAATGTTTGTTTTTCTTATGTAATTTTTGGCTGGGGAACCTGGATTCGAACCAGGACTAACGGAGTCAGAGTCCGTGGGTCTACCGTTAACCTATTCCCCAGCAGGCGTGGTTGAAGAAAACCGCGCGGGCAGGGCGGCGATGTCGCCGCGCGTGCCTTGTAGCCGCCGCCGGAAAATAGTCAAGCCTGCCCGGCGTTTCAATCGCCACGTTTCGTCAGACGGGCTCGCACGCCAGGTTCAGGGCCCGGCGTTCAGGCCCGGACCACCTGGGGAGACGTGTCCAGCACCTCAACCCTCACCCCGCCCAAACTGCGAACGCTCGAAGAACAGCACGACGCCGAGCGCGATCAGCAGCGGGATTATCAGATAGAACAGTCGGAACACCAGCAGCGCGGCCAGCACGCCGACCGGGTCCATATGCGACAGTCCGGTCAGGAACACGACCTCGAACACGCCGAGCCCGCCCGGCGCGTGCGAGATCTGGGCGACCGAGAACGACACCAGGAACACGCCGAGCACGACGAAATAGCCGGGATTGCCTGATGCGGGCAGGGCGAAGAAGATAATCGCCGCCGCCGCCAGAAGCTCGACCGGTCCGATCAGCAATTGCCGCGCCACGATCGGCAGCGCCGGATAATGGACCTGAAAACTGCCGATCTTAAGCGGCCTGAGATGCAGCCAGCTCCCAAAAACATAGGCCGCCACCAGGATCAGCATGACGAGGCCCGCGGCGATCGCCAGGCCATGGTGCGGCGCGCCGGAAAAGCGGTCGATGATCTCGGGCTCGAAGACCAGCACCAGGCCGGAGACGAGGATCGTCGACAGCACGAAGGTGATCCAGCAGATCGCCACCAGGATGCCGACATCCTGCCCGGTCAGCCCCCTTGTGCCATAGGCGCGGTAGCGGATCACGGCGCCGGAGAACACCGAGCCGCCGATATTGTGCGACAGCGCGTAGGTGGTGAAGGAGCAAAGGGTGACGAACAGCCACGACACTTTCTTGCCGATATGCAACAGCGCGATGTGGTCGTAGCCGGCCAGCGCGGCATAGGCGATCACCGAGCTCAGCGCCGCGAGCACCCAGCCGCGTGCCGGAATGGCCACAATGCCGGCCCAGACGTCGTCGAGCGAAATGCCGCGCAATTCGTGCCAGAGCAAAAACAGCGAGAAAATCACCGCCGCAATGCCAACGACCGGCCAGAAATAGCGCCTCCAGTTCATGGCGTGTTCGTCATGCGTTGCAGCCCGATACCCTTTTCCGGTTCGCGACTGGTAAGATCGCCGACGATTCCGGATGTTCACCCCTCCGTTTCAGAAATGCCTTATTGAAGCCGGCTATTCAACCGGCAAGGTCTGCTCTTGGTGCCGCAGTCTCGTGCGGGCTGGCAAAATTCGCCCGGTCCGCTCTTGGTGATCTGGCGCGGCGCTGCTAGTCTGACGGCAACTTGAACACATGAAAGCGCCTGCTGCGTCCGGTCTCCGGTTCGCGCGGCGCCGGAAGGAACTGAAGTGGAAGACCACGACACCGGCGCCGGCGCGCCGGCAGTGGGCGTGTCCAGGGCTCCGCCGTCAGGCCAGGCAAGTCCATCCGTCGGACGCCTTGATCGTCAGGCGGGCGCCCGGCCAGGGCATGCCGAGCATCAGGGCGAGCAGCCGAAGGGCAAGGCCAGGAAGCGGCGCAAGCGCCGTCGCGGCCGCAAGGTTTTCGCCCGCGACGACAATCACGCGATAGTGGTCACACCATCGGCGGCGGTCGCCAGCGCCCCAGCCAGCCGCCCGCAAGAGACAATTGCTACGCCTCCGGCTTCGCCGGCGCGGCCGGAACTTCGCCGTCCGCAGCTGCAGGAACTGCCGGTGTTTGCCGCACTCGATCTCGGCACCAACAATTGCCGGCTGCTGGTCGCGGTGCCGACGCGCCATGGCCAGTTCCGCGTCATCGACGCATTCTCGCGCATTGTCAGGCTGGGCGAGGGGCTCACCGCCAGTGGCCGCCTCGGTCAGGCGGCGATGGACCGCGCGGTCGAGGCGCTCAAGATCTGCGGCGACAAATTGCGCGGCCGCAACATCAGGAAGGCCAGGCTGATCGCCACCGAGGCCTGCCGCACCGCCGCCAACGGCGTCGAGTTCCTGGAGCGCGTCGAACGCGAGGCCGGCCTCAAGCTCGAGATCATCGACCGCCAGACCGAGGCGCGCCTGGCGGTGTCCGGCTGCGGCTCGCTGGTCGAGCGCGACACGCAAGGCGTCGTCCTGTTCGACATAGGCGGCGGCTCCTCCGAAATCGCGCTGATCGATCTCACCGGCCACCGCTCGCCGCGGCTCGCCAACCATATCGTCTCGTGGACGTCGCTGCCGGTCGGCGTCGTCTCGCTGGCCGAACGCTTCGGTGGCCGCACCGTCACCCGCGAGATCTTTGCCGCCATGGTCGAGGATGTCGCCGTGCGCCTGCACGCCTTTGACGGGCGCGACCGGCTGAGCCATGTGCTCGCCAGCCCGAAATTCCATTTGCTTGGCACCTCGGGCACGGTGACGACGCTCGCCGGCGTTCACCTCGACCTGGAACGCTACGATCGCCGCCGGGTCGACGGGCTGTGGATGGACCGCGACAGCGTCGACCGCATGGTCGAAAAACTGGTCGGCTGGGATTTCCAGCAGCGTGTCGCCAATCCGTGCATCGGCGCCGACCGCGCCGACCTGGTGCTGGCCGGCTGTGCCATTCTGGAAGCGATCCGTGCCGTGTGGCCGTCGGAACGGCTGCGCGTCGCCGACCGCGGCCTGCGCGAAGGCATATTGAGTGAATTGATGGCCGATGACGGGGCCTGGCGCAGCAGGGGCCGGCAATGACCAAGAAACCGCAGAAGCCCGGTACCGCCGGCATCCGCGTGCTGAAGACGCGCATCAAGAAGAAAAGCGGCCTCAAGGAATCGTCGCGCCGCTGGCTGCAGCGCCATATCAACGATCCCTATGTCCAGCGCTCCAAGGCGGACGGCTACAGATCCCGCGCCGCCTACAAGCTGATCGAGATCGACGACAAGCACCATCTCTTGAAGCCAGGCATGAAGGTGATCGACCTGGGCGCGGCACCCGGCGGCTGGTGCCAGGTCGCCGCCGCGCGCACCAGATCGACGGCGGACAATCCGCATGTCGTCGGCATCGATTATCTCGAAATGGACGCGGTGCCGGGGGCACCGGTGCTTCTGATGGATTTCCTCGATCCGCAGGCGCCGCAAAAACTCGCCGAGACGCTGGGCGGCCAGCCCGATATCGTGCTCTCGGACATGGCCGCCCCCACCACCGGCCACAAAAGGACCGACCACATCCGCACCATGTATCTGTGCGAAGTGGCGGCCGATTTCGCGCTTTCGGTGCTGAAGCCGGGTGGCCATTTCCTGGCGAAGACCTTCCAGGGCGGGGCCGAGAACGAGTTGCTCTCACGGCTCAAGCAGAATTTCCGCTCGGTGCACCACGTCAAGCCACCGGCCTCGCGCGACGAGTCGGTGGAGCTTTATCTGCTGGCGAAGGATTTTAAGGGGTAGGCTGCTTTAGCTTTAGAGGTTGGCGGGACAGCACCCCCTCTGGCCT
>NZ_PZJX01000003.1 GCF_003034915.1 Mesorhizobium helmanticense
GCCGGCGTCGAAAAAATCAACTCCCAGGCGGGCTCACCGGCTCCAGCGTCTTGGGCGTCGTCAGCCTGCCATGACCCGAAACGGCGTTGCCGGCGTCGGGCGCCAGCCGCATGAAAGTCAGCGATGCCGCCGCTGACACCGCCGCCACGATGAAGAAGGCGATGTGGAAGTCGGCCAGCCGCAGCGGTCCGCCATGGATCGACGTCGACACTTCCAGTATGCCGCCGGCCAGCGCCACGCCGAGCGCGATCGACAATTGCTGGAACACCGCCGTGATCGGCGTTGCCTTGCTGGTATCTTCGGCCGACACCTCGGCATAGGAGAGCGCGTTGACGCCGGTGAAGAACATCGAGCGGATGAAGCCGCCGACCAGCAATATGGCAAGCATCAGCGCATAGGGCGTTTCGGGGGTGAAGAGGCCGTAGATGGCGATCGACCCGGCGGCGATCAGCGAACCCCAGATCAGTACACGGCGGAATCCGGCGAGCCGGAAGATCAGCGCGGTGACAAGCTTCATGCCGATGGCGCCGATCGCCGAGACGAAGGTGATCATGCCCGACTGGAATGGCGTCAGCCCGAAGCCGATCTGGAACATCAGCGGGAGCAAGAACGGCACCGCGCCGATGCCGATGCGAAACAGCGAGCCGCCAAGCACGGACGAACGGAACACCTGGTTGCGGAACAACTCCAGCGCCAGCAGCGGGTTTGCGGCGCGCCGGGCATGCAGGAGGTAGAGCGCACCCGACACCAGGCCGACCGCCACGGTGATGAGGCCGGCCATCGGCGGCAAAGCGGGCAGGCTGACCACGGAAAGACCGAAGACGACCCCCGATGCCGCAAGCCCACTCAGCACGAAACCGGTGAAATCGAGCGGCGGGGTCTCCATGGCATCTGTTTCCGGCAGGAAGCGGGTGGCGAGCCAGATGCCCATCAGGCCGATCGGCACGTTGATCAGGAAGATCCAGTGCCAGGTGAAATAGGTGGTGATGAAGCCGCCGACCGGCGGCCCGACGAGTGGGCCGACCAGTGCCGGCACGGTCAGCCAGGACATTGCGGCGACGAGTTCGCTTTTCGGCGTGGCGCGCACCAGCACCAGGCGTCCCACAGGCGTCATCATGGCGCCGCCAATGCCTTGCAGGAAGCGCGACACCACGAAGGCCGGAAGCGAATTGGAGAAGGCGCAGGCGATCGAACCGACGATGAAGACGGCGATTGCGGCGCGAAACACATTCTTGGCGCCGAAGCGGTCGGCCATCCAGCCGCTGATCGGAATGAAGATCGCCAGCGACACCAGATAGGCCGTCAGCGCCAGCTTCAGCGCGATCGGGCTGGTGTGGATATCGACGGCAATCGCCGGCAGCGATGTCGCTATCACGGTCGAATCCATGTTCTCCATGAAAAGAGCGACCGCCAGGATAAGCGGGATGATGCGGTTCAAGGGAACGCCCTGATTTGTCTTCGCGATTCTAGGGGCCAGGCTTGGGGGCGAGCCGGCATGACGGGCGGTTATCACGGCTCGGTTCGGATGTCGCATTAAATTGCTGTTACTTTTGTGCGATCGCTACCCTTGGTGGTGTCATTTCGGCCAAACCCCATAGTTTGGGCCATCGCAGACTGTTCACACCAAACAGATGGCGTCCCACATTTGCGACGGTTTGCGTCTGCCAATCTCCCATAACGTTCGCCCCAAGGTGCGGGCCGATCCACGAAGGCGAGGCATTGGCGAAGGCGATTATCGAGACGGTCGAACGGTTTTCGGGATCAGTTAGTTCTTCAGCTCCAAAAATTCGTGTTTTAGCCGCGACCCTTGGCGCGCCATCGTGATATCTTCTTTTTATGAGGACGCGGGTTTTCATCGTCGCGGCAGCAATATGTCAAAACGTCCTCGGCAGAACGAACGAGGGGAATCAACATGGACACAAAGCTTCGCACTCTCATTCTGTGCGCCATCATCACGACGCTCGCAGCCTGTACGACCTACACGAACCCGACACCCGAGCAGTCGGCTGAGGCAGCAAAGATCGCCTCGGAGAATCAGTCGACGGCCGACGACGGGGGGATGCAATGAAGTACGTTGCGGCCCTTGAATAATTCAACCTCAATCGTCCAGCTAGGTGCGCAGGCCCTTGCAGCGCAACGGTCGTAGGACTCGCCCGAGGCGCGGTTCCCATTCGGGCACCCATTGAGCCCGTCAAGAGCCCTTCAGCGCCTGCGAAGATGTCGATCACTCGCCCGGGTCCAGTGGCTTGTGCCACCACCATTTCAAGAAGCGGGCAATCGCGATCAGACCGGCGACGACGCCGAACACGCTTGCGGTCAGGGTGAGCACCTGGCCAAGATCGAGGGTGATTATCATGGGAGCGTTCCTTTCAAGACAAATCTCGCCATTGAGAAAAGTTCTAAAAGGAACTGCAAAGATAGACGCAGGCATCAGGCGCCATGCCAACAGGGGTACCCCCCTTTGTTCCCGGAGAAGAATGCGGAACAAACGGCATGAACTGGAATGAAGTGGAACCAACGGGAACGAACGGAATGAACGGGCATGAATGCACCGATCACGTTTCCGTGAATGCGGGCGAGGGCGCAATCGGGGACACGTTTATCGCAAACAGATATTGCGGCGCATTTGCTAGGTCTCGCGCGCTGGCAGGGCACGGTTCATAATGTCGGGCCATAAGTTGCGGCGATTGCCGGGCGAGATGCATCGCCGCGCGGGTGTCATGTTGCGCTGATCGACGTCACCAGTCCGCTGGTAGGTCCAAGTGTGCGACGACTATTGCGGCCGCGTTAAAGTACTGAGGATCTACGTCCTCGTTCATCGTTTCGTTCCTATCGTTTGCCACAGGGGGCGTGTGGCGATGCGGCCTCAAATCGGGCCATTTTGATGCCGTTTTGGTGCTGTCAGGGCGTTGTCACGATCTCGTCACGGCGTTTCGTGGTTGGGCCGCTATCAAACATTGGGTGTCATGGGGGTTAAATATAATTCAAATTAAAGGGGGTGTATAAAATACGTCGAGTAGAACGTACCCCATGACGCCGTGACAACGTGACAAAACGCCGTGACAACGTGACAAAACGCCGTGACAACCCCTGTTTTCTACACGGGCAAGACGTGCGGCATGTAGCACCTCAAGACTCATGCTGCATCATTTCCCACTGATCTTGTTCAACCCAATCTACCTTGGTCCCACTGACGAATTGGTGGCGGCTATCAGGCCAAACCCCATAGTTTGGGCCATCTGCAATCATCGGCTTTTCATCGGCCACGGGACGTGTTACGAGCCAGCGCCAATCCTGAAAGGGAAGAAACGAGTCGGCGCTGTCCATTCCGGTCCAGCGCTTTTTTGTATTCCCCCGCACTTTTGTACACCAAGGGCTGGCCATGGCAAAAATCATCGAAACGTCCACGGGCGCACTGGCGCTGACATTTGACGACGTGCTGTTGCAGCCCGGTCATTCCGAGGTCATGCCCGGCGAGACCGACATCCGCACCCGCATTGCCGGCGACATCGACCTCAACGTACCGATCCTGTCGGCCGCCATGGATACGGTCACCGAGGCGCGACTTGCGATCGCCATGGCCCAGGCCGGCGGCATCGGCGTCATCCATCGCAACTTTACGCCGGCCGAACAGGCCGAGCAGGTGCGGCAGGTCAAGAAATTCGAATCCGGCATGGTGGTCAACCCCGTTACCATCGGCCCGGACGCCACGCTCGCCGACGCGCTGGCGCTGATGCGCACCTACTCGATTTCAGGCATCCCCGTGGTCGAGAATGGCGGCGCCGGCGGCCACACGGTCGGCCGGCTGGTCGGCATCCTGACCAACCGCGACGTGCGCTTCGCCTCCGATCCGGCGCAGAAGGTCTACGAATTGATGACCCGCGACAAGCTGATCACGGTCAAGGAGAATGTCGACCAGGACGAGGCCAAGCGCCTGCTCCACCAGCACCGCATCGAAAAGCTGGTTGTCGTCGACAAATCAGGCAATTGCGTCGGCCTGATCACCGTCAAGGACATCGAGAAGTCGCAGCTCAATCCGCACGCCACCAAGGATGCGCAGGGGCGGCTACGCGCCGCGGCCGCCACCAGCGTCGGCGATGACGGCTTCGAGCGCGCCGAGCGCCTCATCGATGCCGGCGTCGACCTTCTGGTGATCGACACCGCGCATGGCCACTCGCAGCGCGTGCTCGACGCGGTGACGCGCGCCAAGAAACTGTCCAATTCCGTCCGCATCCTGGCTGGCAACGTCGCCACATCAGAAGGCACGCTGGCGCTGATCGACGCCGGCGCCGACGCCGTCAAGGTTGGAATCGGGCCGGGCTCCATCTGCACCACCCGTATCGTTGCCGGTGTCGGCATGCCGCAGCTCTCGGCGATCATGTCGGCGGTCGAGACGGCGCATAAATCGGGTGTCTCGGTCATCGCCGATGGCGGCATCAAATATTCCGGCGATCTGGCCAAGGCGCTCGCCGCCGGCGCCAGCGCCGCCATGATCGGTTCGCTGCTGGCCGGCACCGACGAGAGCCCTGGCGAGGTCTATCTGCACCAGGGCCGCTCCTTCAAGGCCTATCGCGGCATGGGCTCGGTTGGCGCCATGGCCCGCGGTTCGGCCGATCGCTACTTCCAGGCCGAGGTGCGCGACACGCTGAAACTGGTTCCCGAGGGCATCGAAGGGCAGGTTCCCTACAAGGGACCCGTGTCCGGCGTGCTGCACCAGCTTGCAGGCGGCCTGAAAGCCGCTATGGGTTATGTCGGCGGCCGCGACCTTGCCGATTTCCGCGACCGCGCCACTTTTGTTCGCATATCCAACGCCGGACTTCGTGAAAGCCACGCCCATGACGTCACGATTACCCGCGAAAGCCCGAATTATCCCGGCGGAATTTGATCGGAATGCCGTCGGGCGGAGCCTGACGGCAATGATCCTGCGGCTGTCACGCCACGCCGCGGCGCTGTGTTTTGCATCCGCGGCGGTTTTCGTCGTCATGACGGTGCTGGAATTCTTCTATTTCCGCAGCCTCAGTGGCGGCCTGCCGTCGCTCGACATGCGCTTTGCCGGTTTCACACCGGACGAGGGCATGGCCTGGCTGACGGCGCTCGGCCGGCGCGGCGGTGAGATCATCCTGGTCTGGCACTATCTCACCTTCGACCTTCTGTTCCCGGCGCTGCTGTCGGTGACCATGGTCAGCCTGATCCTCGCCACCGGACGGCGGCTGAAGAATTTCCGGGCAATGCCGGCGCAGCTGCAGTGCTTGCTTGCGGTTGTCCTGGTGTTGCCATACACGCTTGCCGATTATGCGCAGAACATAGCAGTGGCGCGGCTGTTGTCCGATTTCCTGTCGGCCAATCCGGATTCGCTGTCTTTCGCCTCGGCGCTGACCGTCACCAAATTCGCGCTTTTGGCGATACCCGTGATCGTCATTGCGGCTTTCACGCTGGCGGGCCAGAAACGGCCTTGAGATGGGATAGCAAGGGCGGAGGGGCTTCTTGAACCAGACCGCGATCTTCTGGCCTGTCTTGGCGCAGGTGCTTCTGGTCTACATCGTCTATCTCGTGATAGGCCGCCGCAGATACGGCGCGGTGAGGTCAGGCGAGGCCAAGGCCGGCCAGTTCAAGACCCGTTCCACCGAACCGGCATCCAGCGTCACCGTTGCCAACAACCTCAGCAACCAGTTCGAACTGCCGGTGCTCTTCTACGTCCTGTGCCTGGCGCTGCACCAGACCAATGGCGTCAACTACCTGACGCTGGCCTTGATGTGGATTTTCGTCGCTTCGCGCTACGCCCACGCCTGGGTTCACCTGACCACCAACAATCTGCGCTTCCGCAGCCGTGTTTTCTCCTTCGGCGCGGTGGTTCTCTTGCTGGCATGGATATGGTTCGCGCTCCACCTGCTGGCGGTCGTCTGAACCGGGCTACAGGTCGAACACCGCGATCTTGCGCTTGTCGAACTTGATGCCGATCTCGCCGCGCACCAGCTTGAGCGCCACCTCGCCGAACACGGCCCGCCGCCAGCCTTGCAAGGCCGGCACGTCGGCGGCCTCGCCCTCGGCGGCGATACGGTCGATGTCGTCGCTGGAGGCCAGCACCTTCGAGGCGACGCCCTCCTTTTCGGCGACGATCCGCAAAAGCACTTTCAGCAATTCCGCTGCGGCATTGGAGCCTTCGGGCGGCTGAAAACTCTTCGGCAGCTTCGGCATATCTTCCCTGGGCAAGGCAAGCGCGCTGTTAACCGTGCCAAGCAGCGCCGTTGCCGTCGCCGACCGCTCCCAGCCCTTCGGCGTGGTGCGCAGCTTGCCGAGCGCCGCCGCATCGCGCGGCGCCTGCTGCGCGATCTCGTAGATGGCGTCGTCCTTGAGCACCCGGCCGCGCGGCACGTCGCGTTCGCGCGCTTCCCGCTCTCGCCAGGCCGCTACCGCCTGCACGATCGCAAGCTCCTGCGGCTTGCGCAGCCGCATCTTCAGCCGCTTCCAGGCATCCTCGGGATGCGGGTCATAGGTTTCGCGCGAGGTCAGCACCTCCATTTCCTCGTTCAGCCAATGGGCGCGGTTTTCCCGCTCAAGCTCGGCGCTGAGATGCTGGTAGACCTCGATCAGGTGGGTGACGTCGGCAAGCGCATAGTCGAGCTGCTTGTCGGAAAGCGGGCGGTGACGCCAATCGGTGAAACGCGAGGATTTGTCGAGCCGCGCCCCGGTGACCCGCTGCACAAGCTGGTCGTAGGAGACGCTGTCGCCGAAGCCGCAGACCATCGCCGCCACCTGGGTGTCGAACACGGGATGCGGAACCAGATCGCCGAGATGGACGATGATTTCGATGTCCTGGCGCGCCGCATGGAAGACTTTGACGACCGCCTCATTGGCCATCAGTCTGAAGAACGGCTTCAGGTCGATGTCCGGCGACAAAGGATCGATCAGCGCCGTCACGCCTGGCGCCGCCATCTGGATCAGGCAGAGGATCGGCCAGAAGGTGGTTTCGCGGATGAATTCGGTGTCGACAGTGACGAAGTCCGACTTTTCGAACGCGGCAAGAACGGTTTCGAGTTCTTTTTGGGTGGTGATGACGTGCATCAAATCGCTTTTAACAAGGGGCAAGGTGTCCTTCAATTTCAGCCGCGCGGGCTTTCGTCAAGCCGCAGCACCATCATCGGTGCTTCGTAGGTCCGTCGGAATCATCGTTGCGCTTGGCCAGCCGGGCGAAAATTGTCGATGTCCGCAAAAGTGCGATGAAACGGCTGCGATGGCCCACCGGCACGCCGGATCGCACCTGCATCCGATAGAGAATGACGACAATGAAGACCACGTAGACGACAGCGCAGAACACGAACAGGGCGCTTGGGCCGAAATATTGCATCGCCGTCGACGCGGCGAGCGGGCCGCCAATGGCGCCGAAGGAATAGAACAGCATCAGCGCCGCGTTGATCAGCACGAACTCGCCCTTGTCGGCGCGGTCGTTGGAATGCGCCGCCGACAGCGAGTAGAGCGGCATGGCGAAGCAGCCGAAGATGAAAACGATCAGGAAATTGAGGAACGGGTTGCTCCCCGCCAAGAACCCCAGCGCAAGTGCGGCAAACATTGCGCAGCACGTTGTCACCAACAGCACCGAGCGCCGGTCCCAGCGGTCGGAAAGATAGCCGAGCGGGTACTGGATGATGGCGCCGCCGAAGATGCCGACACTGACAAAGGTGACGACGTCGGCAACCGACATGCCGATCTGCTCGGCATAGACCGGCGACAAAGTGCGGAAGGCGCTGTTGGTGACCCCGACGGCGATGCAGCCGAAGCAGCCGAGCGGCGAAATCCGCCAGACCCGTGCCAGGTCGAGCTTGACGTTTTCGGGAGCGGCGGGATTGGAGCGGTCGCCGAGCGACACCGGCACCAGCGAGAGCGTGATCATGATCGACATGATGGCGAAGATGGCGAAGCCGCCGGCGCCGAAGATCGGGATCAGGAACTGCGCGCCGGTAACCGAACCGATGTCGACCATCCGGTAGATCGCCAGCACGCGTGCGCGATCCTTGTTGGCGACCCCGGAATTGAGCCAGGCTTCCATGATGGTGAACAGGCCGGCAAAGCAGAAGCCGCCGGCAAAGCGCACCGCGCACCACATGACCGGGTCGATGACCAGCACCAGGAGCAGCGTGCCGGCCGACGCAATCGCCGCCAGCGCTGAAAAGGCGCGCACATGGCCGACCGCCTTCATGATGCGGGTGACGGCGAGGCAGCCGAGCAGGAAGCCGGCGAAGTAGAATGTGCCCATCAGCCCGATGGTCGAGGCGGGAAACCCTTCCTGCGCGCCGCGCAGCGCGATCAGCGTGCTCTGCAGGCCATTGCCGCCCAGCAGGATGCCGGCGGCAATGAGGAGCGGGATCAGCGGGCGGATGGAGGACATGAAGGAAGGCAATCACTTTTCGTTGATCCTTTCTGGACCATCGCTCCCACCAATGCCAGCGGCAATTGCCACCGGCATTGGCCGGAAACTTTGGCTGGGAACCCAAGGCGTATCTTTGCAGTTCAAGGGAAGGGGGCGAATGCGCCGAGGAAGGTGCCGGGCTTGTCTGTGTTCTGTCGCTCGGCCTGAAATTCCAAGGGGAGCCCGCCGTCATGACGTTTCGCCACGCACTTCTTGCGCTTGTTGTCGGCGCTGTCCTGGCGGCAAACCCGGCGCGGGCCGTCGACCTCGCCATCGTGTCGGGCGATACCGGCAACGGCCAGAGGATCCTTCGCCAGATACTCGATCAATACGAGAAGAAGACCGGCAACAAGGTCACAGTCGTTCCGGTGCCGCCCTCGGGGACGGACCAGTTCGGCCAATTCAGGCTCTGGCTCGCCGCTGGAAGCAGCGACATCGACGTCTATCAGACGGACATCATCTGGGCCCCGCAGCTTGCAAAGCAGCTCGTTGATCTGACCGGAGCGACCAAGGATGTCGTTGGCGCCCATTTCCCATCGATCATCCAATCGCAGACCGTCGATGGCAAACTCGTCGCCTTGCCGATTTTCACCGACGCTCCGGCGCTCTACTACCGCAAGGACCTTCTCGACAAATATGGCGCCAAGGTCCCCACGACCTGGGCCGAACTCGCCGGCACCGCCAGGCTGATCATGGACAAGGAACGAGAGGCCGGCAACAAGGACATGTGGGGCTTCGTCTTCCAGGGCAACGCTTATGAAGGGCTGACCTGCGATGCGCTCGAATGGATCAAGTCGAATGGCGGCGGCCAGATTGTCGAGCCGGACGGCACCATCTCCATCAACAATCCGCAAGCAGCCGCTGCTCTCGAAATGGCCAGGAGCTGGGTGGGAACCATCTCGCCTCCCGGCGTTCTGGCCTACCAGGAAGAAGAGTCGCGCGGGGTCTGGCAAACCGGCAACGCCGTCTTCATGCGCAACTGGCCCTACGCCTATGCGCTTGGCAATAGCCAAGGCTCCCCCATCAAGGGCAAATTCGAGGTGACGACCCTGCCGCCCGGGTCTGGTGAGGGCGCGCGCCCTGCAGCAACGCTTGGTGGCTGGAACCTCGCGGTTTCCAGATATTCCAAGAACCCGGACGCAGCGATCGAGCTGGTCAAATGGATAGCCTCTCCTCAAATGCAGAAGTACCGCGCCTTGAAGGGGGCATATCTGCCGACCATCCAGGCGCTCTACGAAGATGCCGACATTGCCAGTGCGCAGCCGGTCATTCCGCGCTGGAAGGGCGTCGTTCTCAATGCGGTGCCACGTCCCTCGGCTCAGGCCAAGAGCAGGTATAATGAGGCATCGAGCAAGTTCTGGACCGCGGTCCACAACACCCTGTCCGGCGAGGGCACGGCTGCCGACAACCTTGCCGATTTAGAGTTCTCCTTGACCAGGCTCAAGGGCACAGCCTGGTGACCTCGGGCGCCACATGGTGACCTCACCGCGCCAAAGCTCGTTGCTGACGCGTCAGCGCGCGCGCTCGGCATGGCTGTTCCTTGCCCCGATGCTCATTGTGCTCGCCGCCGTCGCCGGCTGGCCACTTCTGCGTACGATCTATTTCAGCTTCACCGATGCCTCGCTCGCCGACCTCGAAGCCCGTCGCTGGGTTGGCTTCGCCAACTATTTCTCGGTCCTGCAAATGCCGAGCGGGCGGGTCATCCATGAGGGCCTGCTCGCCGACCCGGTCTGGTGGCGCGCCGTCTGGAACACGGTGCGCTTCGCAGTGATTTCGGTGACCTGCGAGACGGTCCTCGGCATGATAGTCGCGCTGGCGCTCAACGCCGAGTTCCGCGGCCGCGGCATCGTGCGCGCCGCGATCCTCATTCCCTGGGCGATCCCGACCATCGTCTCGGCGAAGATGTGGCAGTGGATGCTCAACGACCAGTTCGGCATCATCAACGACGCCCTTCTCAGGCTTGGCTTGATCAGCACGAAGGTCGCCTGGACGGCCAGCGCCGATACGGCGATGGTCGCCATCCTCATCGTCGATATCTGGAAGACGACGCCATTCATGGCGCTGCTCATCCTCGCTGCCTTGCAGATGCTGCCGCAGGAAATCTACGAGGTCGCCAGGCTCGATGGCGTCAGCCCGTGGAAGGTTTTCTGGAAGGTCACCTTGCCGCTCGTCCGGCCGGCGCTGATGGTGGCGGTCATCTTCCGCGGCCTCGACGCCCTGCGCATCTTCGACCTGATCTACGTGCTCACGCCCAACAACGTCCACACCAAGTCGATGTCGGTATTTGCCCGCGAGAACCTGTTCGAATTCGACAAGTTCGCCTACGGCTCCGCCGCCTCGACACTGCTCTTCGTCATCCTCGCGCTGTCGACCATGCTCGTTTTGCGGTTCGGCCGGGTGAGACTGGACAAGGAGTATTGATCATGTGGGACTATTGATCATGTGGATCGTCAAGCGCGCCGCCTTCTACCTGCTCGTCGCCGTCATCGTCCTCGTCGCGGTGTTCCCGTTCTACTACGCCATCATCACCAGCCTGAAATCAGGGACAGCGCTGTTTGAGGTCGACTATTGGCCGAAGATGATCAGCTTCAGCAACTACAGGAGCGTCTTCACCGAAGGGACGTTCCTGTGCAACCTGTTGAACTCGCTGTTCGTCTCCAGCGCCGTCGTCATCATTTCGCTATTCCTCGGCGTCACCGCCGCCTATGCCCTTGCGCGCATCCGCTTTCGGGGCCGCTCAGCCCTGCTTTTCATCATCCTGTCCGTCTCGATGTTCCCGCAAGTGGCGCTGCTTGCCGGCCTTTTCGAACTGATCAGGACGCTTGGCCTCTACAACTCGCTCGTCGCGCTGATCTTCTCCTATATGATCTTCACCCTGCCGTTCACCGTCTGGGTGCTAACCGCCTTCGTTCGCGACCTGCCGGCGGAGCTCGAGGAGGCGGCGATCCTCGACGGCGCGACACCCTGGATCATCATCACACGCGTTTTCCTGCCGCTGATGTGGCCGGCACTGGCGACCACCGGGCTTCTCGCCTTCATCGGCGCATGGAACGAGTTCCTGTTCGCTCTGACGTTCACCTCCAACAACGAGCAGCGAACCGTGCCTGTGGCGATCGCGCTGCTCTCCGGCAGCTCACAGTTCGAGATCCCCTGGGGCAACATCATGGCCGCATCGGTGATCGTCACCGTGCCGCTTGTCGTCCTCGTCCTCATCTTCCAGCGCAAGATCGTCGCCGGCCTCACCGCGGGCGGAGTCAAGGGATGAGGTGGGATACGCCTCATCGGGCGCACCGCATGGCTCGACTTTGGCCGTAGCATGAAGGCCGGCGTTGGAAAGGGCGACCATGGTCTTCCGGTCGAGGCCGAAGTTCAAACTGAGATGCCGCTTAAGCGCCGCCTGCCTTGACAAAGCCGGCCTCTCATGTGCTTTTCGCGCAAATTTCGGGCCGGGCCATCATGCCTCGGCCGCAACCCAGCATCCGGACTTAGCAATGACAATGCATCGTTACCGCAGCCATACCTGTGCCCAGTTGAGGAAGAGCGATGTCGGCTCTTCCGTCCGCCTGTCGGGCTGGGTGCATCGCGTGCGCGACCACGGCGGTCTGCTTTTCATCGACCTGCGCGACCATTATGGCTTGACCCAGATCGTCGCCGATCCGGATTCGCCGGCCTTCAAGGTCGCCGAAACCGTGCGTGGCGAATGGGTGATCCGCGTCGACGGCGAGGTCAAGGCGCGCCTGGCCGACACGGTGAACGCAAACCTGCCGACCGGCGAGATCGAGATTTTCGCCCGTGAGATCGAAGTGCTGTCGGCGGCCAGGGAATTGCCGCTGCCGGTGTTCGGCGAGCCTGATTATCCCGAGGACATCCGCCTCAAATACCGCTTCCTCGACCTGCGTCGTGAGACGCTGCACAAGAATATCGTGGCGCGGACAAAGATCATCGCCGAGATGCGCAAGCGCATGGGCGAGGTCGGCTTCACCGAATTCTCGACGCCGATCCTGACCGCGTCTTCGCCTGAGGGAGCGCGCGACTTCCTCGTGCCGTCGCGCATCCATCCCGGCACTTTCTACGCGTTGCCGCAGGCGCCGCAGCAGTACAAGCAGCTGATCATGGTGTCTGGCTTCGACCGCTATTTCCAGATCGCGCCGTGCTTCCGCGACGAGGATCCGCGCGCCGATCGTCTGCCCGGCGAGTTTTACCAGCTTGACCTCGAAATGAGCTTCGTCGAGCAGGACGACGTGCTGTCGACGATGGAACCGGTCATGCGCGGGGTCTTCGAGACTTTCGCCAACGGCAAGCCGGTGACGCAGGAATTCCAGCGCATTCCTTACGATGTGGCCATGCGCAAATACGGCACCGACAAGCCGGACCTGCGCAATCCGATCGAGATGCAGGCGGTCTCCGATCATTTCCGCGATTCCGGTTTCAAGGTGTTCGCCAACATCCTGGCCAACGACCCGAAGGCTGAAGTCTGGGCCATCCCCGCAAAAACCGGCGGCAGCCGCGCCTTCTGCGACCGCATGAACTCCTGGGCGCAAGGCGAGGGCCAGCCGGGGCTGGGCTACATCTTCTGGCGCAAGGAAGGCGAAAAGCTCGAAGGCGCCGGGCCGCTTGCCAAGAACATCGGCGAGGAGCGCACCGAGGCGATCCGCCTGCAGCTTGGCCTTGCCGATGGCGATGCTGCCTTCTTCGTCGCCGGCGATCCGAAGAAATTCGTCTCCTTCGCTGGGGCGGCACGCACCCGCGCCGGCGAGGAGTTGAACCTTGTCGACCGCGAGCGTTTCGAACTGTGCTGGATCGTCGACTTCCCGTTCTTCGAATGGAACGAGGAGGAGAAGAAGATCGATTTCGCCCACAATCCGTTCTCCATGCCGCAGGGCGGCATCGAGGCGCTCAAAGGCGAGGATCTGCTCGGCATCAAGGCATTCCAGTACGACATGGTCTGCAACGGTTTCGAGATCGCCTCTGGCGGCATCCGCAACCATCTGCCCGAGACCATGGTCAAGGCGTTCGAGACCGTCGGGCTGGATCGCGAAACGGTGGAGGAGCGTTTCGGCGGCCTCTACCGCGCGTTCCAGTATGGCGCGCCGCCGCATGGCGGCATGGCGGCCGGAATCGACCGCGTCGTCATGCTTCTGGTCGGCGCCAAAAACCTGCGCGAAGTGACCATGTTCCCGATGAACCAGCAGGCCTACGACCTCCTGATGAATGCTCCGTCGGAAGCTACCCCGCAGCAGCTTCGCGAGCTGTCGCTGCGTGTCGTGGCGAGCAAGAAAGAGGCTTAAAAACCTCCCGCAACCGATTCTATTGATTCATGAAAAAGCCCGGCAGCGATGCCGGGCTTTTCGTATCCCAATGTTGCTTCGATCAGTCCTCGTTCGCCTTGACCGTCACGCCAAGCGTCTTTGGCAGGTCGAGCGGGTTGGACATGGCGCCCGCCATGATCAGCGCGAACGGCACCGCTGCCGACGGCTCGGCCGCGATCTCGAGGCTCTGCGGGTCGTCGAGATATTTGCTGACCGCGGCCGTCACCTCGGCGGTCAATTCGGGATTGTTGAGCTGCGCCATGCCGAAAGGCACGATCGCCTTGGCCTGGTTGGCGATGTCCTTGCCCGACATGCCTTGTTGCTTGCCGACATAGTCCAGAACCTTGTTGGTCAGCGAATCGTCGTCGAAGCGTACGCTGGCGCTGTTGAAGGAGAGTTGCTGCAGCAGGCCGAGCATGGCCATGCCCTCAGCCGATTTGTCAGCGCCCTCGGGCTGAGCTGCCATCTTTTTCTGCATCTCCTGCAGCGACTTGATGACATCCAGCGTGTAGCCGCCGAGATCGAAGGTCATGCCAAGCGTGCCGGCATTGTCGACGGAGATGTCGTATTTCGACAGTTCCATCTTGCCGTCCGAAGGCTGCCAGATGCCGGCCATTTCGAGATTGCCGGTGATATTCTGGTAACCGAGGGCGTTGATCACTTCCTTGGATTTCGGATCCTCGACCAGCGTCAGGTCGGCATTGAACTTTTCGGTCGTGCCGGAAAACGCCATCGCCTTGCCGTCGGCCGGCGGCGTGATTTCGATTGCCAACCCGTCCATCGAGAAGGCGGTCTTGTCGGCGACCTTGACCGTCATGTTGTCGAGTTCGGCCGACTTGTACATCATCAGCGAACCCAGCGGTCCCGTCGCCCCGTCCGCCGGAACCGTCATGTCATGGATGACGAAAGGGCTGAGGTTGAGCGTGATCCCGTCCTGGCTGTGCTGGAAGGCCGAAGTCGATACGGTCGCGATAGCGTAACCGCCATTGGCCTCGGTTACGCCTTCGAGCTTGACGTCGCCGATCGCCAGAGGTTCCTTCTCGGCCGCCGGTTTGACGGACACGCCTTGCAGCACCATGCTGGAGGCATCGCCGCTCACCCCTGTCCAGGAGATGTCGATGCCCTGGGCGGCCATGGCCGCCTTCAGCCGGTCGGCGACCGCGGTGTCCTGCGCCAAGGCAGCGTTGAGCGGCAGCGTCAGCAGAAAGGTGGAGAGGGCGAACCTCTGGAGAGTGGAGCGTTTGATTGTCATCGCGAGTTCCCTAAGAATGTCCTGAAATTATTTGTCGAATTCTTTGCGCCGTCACCATTCAGTGACGAACTGGACGGGAAAAAGGCGCATCCCCGCACAATGGTCGAAAATCGCGGCGAAAGGCAAACCCGATCGCCTCACCTTACGCCCGGCATAGGCGCGACATGTAACCGGTTTATGTTGGAGGGTGTTGCGACGCTGCCAATTCCTGTTGCAGCAAATTCCTATCGGCAAAGACGGGTGCGCCATCCCGGCCCCTTGCCGCGAATCACCCGCTCGGCTAGTCCCAGCCCATGGGAAAAAGGCTTTTGCCGCCTGAAAATGGCGGCGGTGACCACGTCGAACCGATCGATCTGAAGAAGGCGCTGGAAGAGCGCTACCTCGCCTATGCGCTGTCGACCATCATGCACCGTGCGCTGCCGGACGTGCGCGACGGGCTGAAGCCGGTCCATCGCCGCATCATGCATGCCATGCGGCTGCTCAGGCTCAACCCCGACCAGGGCTTTGCCAAATGCGCCCGCATCGTCGGCGAGGTGATGGGCAAGTTCCATCCCCATGGCGACCAGTCGATCTACGATGCGCTGGTGCGCCTGGCGCAGGATTTTTCCATGCGCTACCCGCTGGTCGACGGGCAAGGCAATTTCGGCAATATCGATGGCGATAACGCCGCCGCCATGCGTTACACCGAAGCGCGCATGACTGATGTGGCGACCGAGCTGCTGTCCGGCATCACCGAGGACGCGGTCGACTACCGGCCAACCTACAATGAGGAGGACGAGGAGCCGGTCGTGCTACCCGGTGCCTTCCCGAACCTGCTTGCCAACGGCTCATCCGGCATTGCGGTCGGCATGGCGACCTCAATCCCACCGCACAATGCCGCCGAACTTTGCGATGCAGCCTTGCATCTGATCGAACATCCGGATGCGCCGGTGACGAAGCTGATGGACTTCGTCCAGGGGCCGGACTTTCCGACCGGCGGCATCATCGTCGACAGCCGAGCCTCGATCCTCGAAGCCTACGAAACCGGTCGCGGCGGCTTTCGCGTCAGGGCCAAATGGGGCCAGGAAGACCAGGGCAGGGGCACCTGGAGCATCGTCGTCACCGAAATCCCCTATGGCGTCCAGAAGGCCCGGCTGATCGAGAAGATCGCCGAGCTGTTGATGGCGCGCAAATTGCCGCTCCTGGAAGACATCCGCGACGAAAGTGCCGAGGACATCCGCGTCGTGCTGGTGCCGAAGAGCCGTTCGGTCGATCCCGGCATCCTGATGGAGTCGCTGTTCAAGCTGACCGAGCTGGAAAGCCGCTTCCCGCTCAACATGAACGTGCTGTCGCGCGGCAAGGTGCCCAACGTGCTGTCGCTGAAGGGCGTGCTCAAGGAATGGCTGGAGCACCGGCGCGAGGTGCTGATCCGCCGCTCGAAGCATCGCCTCGGCGAGATTGAGAGGCGGCTGGAGATTCTCGCCGGCTATCTGATCGCCTATCTCAACATCGACGAGGTGATCAGGATCATCCGCGAGGAGGACGAGCCCAAGCAAGTGATGATGGCGCGCTGGTCGCTCACCGACAACCAGGCCGAAGCCATCCTCAACATGCGGCTGCGCGCTCTTCGCAAGCTGGAAGAAATCGAGATCCGCAAGGAATTCGATGGGCTGACGACCGAGAAGAAGCAGATCGAGGCGCTGCTTGCGTCGGACGCCAAGCAGTGGGCGACGATCAAATGGGAAGTCACCAGCATCCGCGACAAGTTCGGACCGGAGACCGAGCTCGGCAAGCGCCGGACCCAGTTCGCCGATGCACCCGAACATGACCTGACCGACATTGCGCACGCCATGATCGAACGCGAGCCGGTCACCGTGGTTGTCTCGGAGAAGGGCTGGCTGCGGGCGATGAAGGGTCATCTGATCGATCATTCGACGCTGACCTTCAAGGAGGGCGACAGCCTCAAGCTCGCCTTCCATGCCCAGACCACCGACAAGGTGCTGGTCTTCACCACCGGCGGCAAGTTCTACACGATCGGCGCCGACCGACTGCCAGGCGGCCGCGGCCATGGCGAGCCGATCCGCATCATCGTCGACATGGACAACGACCAGGACATCGTCACCGCCTTCGTCCATGATCCCAAGCGCAAGCTATTGCTGGTGTCGCACGGCGCCAATGGCTTCATCGTGCCGGAGGAGGAGGTCGTGGCCAACACCCGCAAGGGCAAGCAGGTGATGAACGTCAAGGCGCCCGACGAGGCCAAGCGCTGCGTGACGGTCGCCGGCGACCATCTCGCCATCGTCGGCGAGAACCGCAAGATGCTGGTCTTCCCGCTTGCCGAAATCCCCGAGATGGGACGCGGCAAGGGTGTGCGCCTGCAAAAATACAAGGATGGCGGCGTTCTCGACCTGAAGACCTTCACGCTCGAAAGCGGCCTTTCCTGGCAGGATTCGGCCGACCGCACCTTCACCAAGTCGCGTGAGGAACTGGCGGAATGGATCGGCGCCCGTGCCTCGGCCGGACGCATGGTCCCGAAGGGTTTTCCAAGGACGGGCAAGTTCGGGTAACTCTAAATCTCCCTCCTCGAGGGAGATGTCGCCGAAGGCGAGGGGGTCGGTACGTCCTGACGCGACTCCCTTTTTTGTGGACAGAGGATGCCGGCGCTTCACGCGCGGCGACCCCTCTGGCCTGCCGGCCATCTTCCCCTCAAGGGGGGAGATACTCCCAACCATTTGGACTATCGTCACGATTGCTGCACTATATCAGTGCATAAGCAGGAAGGGTGTTTGGGAGAGTAGGGCATTTGAAGGAAGCTAAGATCCAGAAGCCGGAACGCCATCAGCGCCTGTTCGGCCTGTCGACGCCGCTCAGGGCCGCCGTCATTCCGCCGCTGTCTGCCGCGCGCTGGCTGTTGGTGCTGATCGTCGCCGCCGGCGTCTATTTCTTCCATGGCTTCCTGTTCCCGGTTCTGGCCGCGCTCGTCATCGCCTTCGCCAGCTGGCCGCTCTATCGGCGGCTGCTTGCCGGTGTCGGCGGCAACCGCACCATCGCCGCGACATTGGCGATCCTGTTCATCCTGACCTTCCTGGTGGTGCCGATCGCGCTCGCCGGCACCTATGCCATCAACGAGGTCCGCGAATGGGTGGGCTGGGCGATCGAGACCAACCGGCATGGCGCGCCGACGCCGCATTGGATTGCCACGCTGCCCGTGGTGGGCGAGTGGCTGAACGAGCAATGGACGCGGAATTTCGGCCATCCCGGCGGCATCGGCGAGCTGATCCAGCTGATCAGCGGCGCCAATATCGGCAGCATCTATCGCGGCGTGCTGGCCGCCGGCGGCAGCGCCTTCGGCCTTCTGCTGACGCTGCTGTTCATGATGATCGCGCTGTTCTTCGCCTATCGCGACGGCGAGCATTTCGCCGGGCAGGTCGACCGTCTCGGCGAACGCATCCTGCCGACAAGATGGGAGCGGATCTCACGCGTCGTGCCGGCGACGATCTCGTCCACGGTGACCGGCATGACCGTGATCGCCATCGGCGAGGGGCTGGTGCTGGGTGTCGCCTACTGGCTGGCCGGCGTACCGTCGCCGGTGACGCTCGGTGCGCTCACCGGCATCATGGCGCTGATCCCGGGCGGCGCACCGCTATCCTTCACGCTTGTCTCGATCTACCTCGCCGCCAGCGGCTCGCCGATGGCTGGGCTGGCGCTCTTCATCTGGGGCGCGGTCGAGCTCTTCATCGTCGACAAGACATTGCGCCCGAAACTGGTTGGCGGCCCGATAAAGCTGCCCTTCCTGCCGACCTTTTTCGGCCTGATCGGCGGCGTCAAGACAATGGGCTTTCTCGGCCTGTTCATCGGCCCGGTGCTGATGGCGTTGCTGGTCGCGATCTGGCGCGAATGGCTGCGCGAGGTGGAACTGGCCGACGAGTCCGTCTCGGAAGCGCCCGCTGGACCGGAAAGCGTCCCGCCGCAGATAGAGATCGTCGCCGACGCGAAAAAGATTCAGGCCGGGTGAGAGACGGCAAGCGTTGCGCGGCGCTTGCGACCCTCATGCAATTGCCACGCTGAATGCGCAACCAGCGCGACGATGAGGATCGCGCCGCCGATGAGGCTGTCGCGCGTCGGCGTTTCGGCAAAGATCATCCACACCCAGACCGGCGCCAGCACGGTTTCCAGCAGGTAGAACATCGCCACTTCCGGTCCGGAAATGTATTTCGGCCCGTTGGCGAGGCAGAAGAACGAGATCGGCATGATGACTGCGCCGTTGAAGATGATCCACCATGGCGCACTCACCTGGATGCCGCCTTCACCCGAAACCATGAACACCGCGACCGCCAGGGGCAGGACGACGCTGATCAGCGAGGTGAAGCCCATATCCTTGCCGCTGGCGCGCGAGATGGTGATGGCCAGTGCTATCAGGAAGGCCGAGCACAGCGCCATGAAATCGCCGAACAGGTGCCCGGTCCCGATGGAGCCGCCGACGATGATCAGCACGCCGAGGATCATGACCAGCATCGTCAGCACCGTGGCCAGGTGGGGCCGCTCCTTAAGGAACAACCACGACAGCAGGCCCGTGAACACGGTGCTGAAGGCCAGGATAAAGACCAGATTGGCGGTCGAGGTGTGATAAACGGCGGTGACGAAGGTCAGCGAGGTCAGCCCGTAGCATATGGCCACCGCAAGCCCGGACCAGCCAGGGATGAGTTGCGGCGCATTCCTGCTCAGCGAGCGCCAGATGGCCCAGATGATGAGTGCCGCGACAAGGGTGGAGCCGGTGCGCAGCAACAGGATCGTCCACGCCTCGCCATGAGCCAGCCGGATCAGTGGGATGTCCGCGGTCAGCGCCAGTCCGCCGATAGCCGTGATGAGAAGGCCTTTCTGGTGATCGGTGTGGCCCTTCCGGGTATTAGATGACATGTCGGTCTCGCAATGTATGGGGAAGGCAGGCCGCAAGATCGACCCGGCGCCTGTCTTCCAGCCACTCGGCTGCAAGACCAGCATCCCCCTCCTTGAAACAGTCTCGCGCGTGACCCCGAAAATCGACCTGATTTTCGGAAAGGATCATGCGCAAAATCAAAGTCTTACAGCGTCCTTTGCGCGTCCCAAAGGACGCGCGGCGCTGTAAGGATGAATGGCAGAAGAAAAAAAGGTCAGCGCGAAACCGCTTCGTGGTCGTAGCGTTCCCAGCCCTTCGGGCCGAGATGCTCCTGCGGCATGAAGCGCATCTTATAATTCATCTTGCGCGAGCCGTTGACCCAGTAGCCGAGATAGACATGGGGCAGGCCCATCGCCCTGGCGCGGGCGATGTGGTCGAGGATCATGAAGGTGCCGAGCGAGCGGTCTTCAAAATCGGGATTGAAGTAGGAATAGACCATCGACAGGCCGTCGGCCATCTTGTCGGTGAGCGCCACCGCGATCAGCTCGCCCTGGCCCTTGCCGGTGATGAAAGTGTCGGGACCACGGCGCCGATACTCGATGACCTTGGTGTCGACATGGGTGTCCTCGACCATCATGGCGTAGTCGAGCACCGTCATGTCGGACATGCCGCCGCGGCGGTGGCGGGCGTCGAGATAGCTTCGGAACAGCGAATATTGCTCGGTCGACGGCTGCGCGTCGTGCATGGCGCCGACAAGGTCTGAATTGTGTTGGATCACCCGCTTCATGTTGCGGCTGGCGGTAAATTCCTGGGCCAGGATGCGCACCGACACGCAGGCGCGACAGGTCTCGCAGGCCGGCCTGTAGGCGATGTTCTGCGAACGCCGGAACCCGCCTTGCGTCAACAGGTCGTTCATCTCCGGCGCCTTGTCGCCGACCAGATGCGTGAACACCTTGCGCTCGAACTGGCCCTCAAGGTAGGGGCACGGCGACGGCGCGGTCAGGAAGAACTGCGGCGACTGGGTTGGATGCTGCGTCATCGAGCCTTGGGGATACTCCTGCGAATCGCTCTACCTTTGGCGCGGACGGCGAAAAATTCAACAGGATTATGCAGGCGTGGTTGACCGGACGCCTTCACATTTGCGGATAAGGTGCTGCTTTGACTCTTCGGAAGCGGTTTCAACGGCCGCTGCGGCTGACTACCGTGCCGAGCATCAGGTCGTGCAGCGTGCGCTTGCGGTCGGAAAACAGCGTCACCAGGAGGATCAGCGGCGTCAGGATGACATTGCCGGCCCAAAACAGCACCGAATGGACGACAGCGGTCAGCCCGTCGATGCGGGTGCCGTCGAGGCGATCGAGCCTGATACCCATCATCTTCATGCCGGTGGTGGCCTGGTCGGCACTGCCCAGCGTGCTCCAGATGTAGAGGATGGCGACGACCGGCACGAGAACGGAAAACAGCATCCAGCCGAGGCCGAGTGTCAACAGCCCGAGGAAGAACACCAGGATCGCGAACGGAATGGTGAGCAACGCCACGATGCAATAGTCGACGATGAAGGCAAGGATGCGCCGCGTACGCACGCCCTCATAGGCCCTCACGTCGTCGAGCCTGGTGGTGATGATTTCGCCGTCAAGTACGCGCGCGTTCATGTCATATCCTCGTAATCGGACCCGCAATAGGGTGCGGACTCAATGCTGATGAAATGGTGAAGGCCCGCGGCGGAATCAAGGTCGAACCTTTCACCGGCCTGCCATGACGAAGTCGTGCCGAGCTTAGGCTGAATCGGTTGAATTCGCGGCGCGGATAGCGTTAGCTTGCTGCGGTGCAACAAGACGCCGGGGACAGGGGCAATATGGACTACGACATGCTGGTCATCGGCAGCGGCCCTTCCGGCCGCCGCGCCGCGGTGCAATCGGCCAAACTTGGCAAATCGGTGCTGGTGGTCGACAGAGGCCGGCGCCTCGGCGGTGTTTCCGTGCACACCGGCACCATCCCCTCGAAGACATTGCGCGAGACGGTGCTCAACCTCTCCGGCTGGCGCGAGCGCGGTTTCTACGGTCGCGGCTACCGGGTCAAGCAGGACATTTCGGTCGGCGATCTGATCCAGCGCCTGCACAAGACCCTCGATCACGAGGTCGAGGTTCTGCAGCACCAGTTCATGCGCAACACGGTCAAGAGCGCGCGCGCCACGGTCAAGTTTATCGGCCCCAACAAGGTCAGCCTGACGGCGGAAAATGGCGACTACAGCGAGGTCGGTTTTGCCAACGCGTTGATCGCGGTCGGCACCCGCCCGCACCGGCCGCGCGACGTGCCCTTCGACAAGACCCGTATCTTCGACAGCGATGAGATGCTGGAACTAGACCGCCTGCCGCGCACGCTGACGGTGATCGGCGCCGGCGTCATCGGTGTCGAGTATGCGACGATCTTTTCGGCGCTCGACGTGCCGGTGACGTTGATCGAACCGCGCAACACCATCCTCGATTTCGTCGACCGCGAAATCGTCGACGATTTTATCCATCAGATGCGCGACCGTGGCATGACGATCCGGCTGGGCAGCGCGGTCAAGGAGATCGCCTCGAAGGCAGACCACGCCGAGGTGACGCTTGCCGACGGGCGCACGATCCGTTCCGAGATGGTGCTTTATGCGGCGGGGCGCAGCGGCAATGTCGGCGCGCTTGGCCTGGACGTGGTCGGTATCGAGGCCGATTCCAGGGGCCGCATCAAGGTCGATCCGCAGACCTTCCAGACCAGCGCGCCCACCATCTATGCCGCCGGCGACGTCATCGGCTTTCCGAGCCTTGCCTCCACATCGATGGAGCAGGGCAGGGTGGCTGCCTGCCACGCCTTCGGCGTGCCGCTGCCGCCAGCGCCGGAAACCTTTCCCTACGGCATCTACGCGGTGCCCGAGATTTCCACGGTCGGCCAGTCGGAAGAGCAGGTGCGCGAGAACGGCGGCGCCTATGAGGTCGGGGTAGCGCGCTTCCGCGAGACCTCGCGCGGCCACATCATGGGCGTCGACACCGGTTTCCTGAAGCTTCTCTTCTCGGTCGAGACGCGCCGGTTACTCGGCGCCCACATCGTCGGCGAGGGCGCCACCGAACTCATCCATATCGGCCAGGCGGTGATCAATCTCGGCGGCACCGTCGACTTCTTCGTCAACAACACCTTCAACTATCCGACGCTGGCCGAAGCCTACAAGATAGCCGGGCTGGATGCCTGGAACAGGATGGGGCGGGGGTAGGACGACAGGATCATCAAGTCGCCTGTGCGACGATGACTGCCGGGCCGGCCAGCCATTGCCTGACGATGGCCGCGTCGCGATCGCCGAATTCATGGCCTGAGGGGACAATTCGCGCGTCGACCTCGGCGCCGTGCTGGCTGAGCAGGCTGACCAGCGCCGGCGCAAAGGGCGCGTAGGTCAGGTCGGCGGCGCCGGCGATGATCAGCACGCGCGCTCTGGACAACTCCGCGGGCGGCACGTCGTCGAGCACCGGCATCGGGCGCAGCAGTGCAGCCCGTTCGATGAGATGCGGATGCATGAGCATCACGCTCGAAACCAGATTGGCGCCATTCGAATAGCCGAGAAATGTCATTCGGGAAAAATCGAGGCGATGCCGCTTCACCGCCTTATTGATGAAATCCGCGAAGGCGTTGGCCTCCGCGCGGACGCTCTCCTGTTCGAAGCGTGTCGGCGTGATGCGTGTGAACCACCGGAAACCGTCCTCCTGGGCGACGCGGCCACGGACCGCCACCAACACGGCGCGCGGTGCGATCTGTCGCCCCAGCGCCACCAGCGTGGTCTCGTCGACACCCGATCCGTGCAGCAGGAAAAGGCATTCACCACTTGGCTTTACCGGCATGTAGAAGCGGTAGGAAAACGCCAAATCGCACCGCAAAAAGCCATCTTCCGGAGTTTTTTCCGCCATAGTTGCATCCTTTTGATTTCATGCGATTTTTCTTAATTTGCCGGCTTCAAAACGGAATATTTTCCGCCTCCTATAAAGTTGATCGAACCGGGCGCATTTCAATCCGTTTTTCGCTGATATTGATCCCGCCGGGAGGAATCGAAGCAGTGCGCCGGTATGGGCGCATTGCCGGCATGAACAAACAGCTTTGAGGCCTTTTATCGATGACCATGCCAGTTTCTCCGGATCGCGATATGCGTATCCCAGATCGCGGCGGCACGCGCACAACGGGGCGCGATACGCGCATAGATGTGCTGCGGGCTCTCGCTCTGCTGACCATATATGTCGACCATGTGCCGGGCACCGCTTACGAGTATCTGACCTACAAGAATTTTGGGTTCTCGGATGCGGCGGAGGCCTTCGTGCTGATCTCCGGCATGTCGGTCGCTCTTGCCTATGGTGCAAAATTCCAGCCCGGCAGCCGGCTGCTTGCGACGCTTAAACTATGGCGCCGTGCCGGTGTGCTTTATGCCGCCCACATCGTCACGACGACGGTGGTGATGGCCATCTTCTGCGCTGCGGCGGTGTATGCGAAGCGGCCGGACATTCTGGCGATGATCAACATCGAGCCGCTGATGAGGAACACGCCGGAGGTGTTGGTCGGCATTGTCACGCTCGGTCATCAGCTCGGCTACAACAACATCCTGCCGGTCTATGCCGTACTGCTTCTGATGACACCGGTCTTCCTGCTGGTCATCGGCAGCAGACCTTTGGTGGCGCTCGCTTTATCCGGAACGCTGTGGCTGGTTGCCGGAATTTATCAGATTGCTCCGCCGAACTATCCGGAGCCCGGCTTCTGGTTCCTCAATCCGCTGTCGTGGCAGTTTCTTTTCAACATTGGCTTGGCGGCCATGCTGCATGTCAGGCGCGGCGGCACCATTCCGGTCAATCGCTGGCTGGTCGGTGTGGCGGCGACCTATGTCGCCGGGGCGCTGGTCTGGGTGCACAGCCCGCTCTGGGGGCACGTATCGTGGCTGGATTTGCCGGTGGTGCTGACCGGCTTCGACAAGACGTTCCTGTCCTTGCCGAGGCTGCTGCACATCCTGGCCGTGAGCTACCTGGTGGTGGCCATTCCGTCTGTCTCGAACCTGTTCCGCACGAGCCGTGACCACCCGCTCGCCATATTGGGCAAGCGGTCGCTGCCGGTTTTCATCGCCGGCACGGTGATCGCCATGGCGGCGCAGGTGATGAAGCTGATCAATCCGGGTGGATTTGCCTATGACAGTCTGCTTATCGCAGCTGGCATCGCCATGCAGTTCGCGCTCGCCTACTATCTCGAATGGCTGTCGGGCATCGGTTGGAACAGCAAGAGCAAGCCGGTTCGCAGCGAAACATCGCCGGTGCGCACATCGTTTGGCGTGGGGTCAATGGTGACAAGCGCCAACTGACAAATGTGCTGGACTCAAACCCTTGTCGGCGGCGGCCCCGATGAGGCCCTGACGACAAGTTCGACGTCGAGCGTTTCGCGCCGCACCGTGCCGTCGAAATCGAGGATCCGTCGCGCCGCCCTGCGGCCGATCTCGGCAATCGGCTGGGCAACCGTGGTGAGCGCAGGCTCGCAAAGCGCGCCGTCGGGCACGCCGTCGAAGCCCACGATCGAGACGTCGCGGGGCACAGCGATGCCCCGTGCCGCCAGCCATTCGATCGCGATCATGGCAATCCGGTCCGACATCGCCAGAATGGCCGTTGGCGGCTCTGGCAAGGCGAAGATCGTTTCCAGGCCAGCCCACGTGCTGGGCTCGTCGTTTTCGGTCTCGTAGACAGGCACCCCAGCGGTGTCGACACCGAAGCGGGAGAGTTCCTCGAAATAGCCGGCAAGCCGGTCGCGCGTACCGGCATAGAGCGCCGCCCGGACCTGCTCGGCCGAAACAAGGCCGGTGCGGCCGTCCACGAAAGCCAGTGACAGCACGGCAAAGCGGCGATGCCCAAGCTCGCAGAGATGGCGCGCCGCGAGGCGGGCGCCGGCAACATTGTCGACGCCGATCGCCGAGACCGTGTCGTCCTGCGAGCCGAGTTCGAGCGCGACGAAGGGCAGCTTGCGTTCGCGCGTTAATTCGACCAGGCGCGGGCCTCCCTCGATGCAGAACAGGATGAAGCCGTCGACCAGGGCACTCTGGATGTTCCAGGCGAGTTTCTCCTCATTGCCGGCCGAAACGAGAGCGATGCCGGCACCCGTGGCATCGCACGCCTCGGAGATGCCGGACATCATGACGCGGGCAAAGGGATCGTCGAAGAAATAGGAGAGGGGCTCGGTCGTGGCGACGCCGATCGCGTTGACCTTGCCGGCGCGCAGCAGGCGGCCTTTGGGGTCCGGGCCGGCATAGCCCATCGCCTCGGCCGCCGCCTTGACCCGCTCGCGCACTTCCTCGCGCACGATCTCGGGACGGCTGAAGACATTGGAGGCTGTACCGTGCGAAACACCGGCCGCTTTGGCGATATCGGCCAGCCTGACGGGTCTTGTGTTGCCTGCGGTGAGTGACGCCATTTTGCTGCCTCCGAATTTTCATCTAGCACTTTTGTTGGATCGATTCAAATTTTTGCTTGACTTCGGTCAGTCGTGAGCTATTCTTGAATCGATCCAAGCGAGCATTTCCAATGCTGTCGCTGAACCGAGAGGAGGGTGCGATGCATCCCGTCAATTACCTGTTTGAGGATATCTACCGCAATGACTGGAACATCAGATCGGACGCGGTGACCCAGAAACGCCGCGGCAGATTCAGCCCGTGGGTTCGCGATCTGCGCTTCCTAGTGGAGCGAAAGCTGGGCTGATCGGCAGGGTATTTTCATGCCTGCGGATTGGATCGATTCAATCTCCAGAATAACCCGAGAGGAGACCACGCCATGCATCCCGTCAGCTATCTGTTCGAGGACATCTACCGCAACTATTGGGGCATCTCACCGGCCTCCCGCCGGCCGGAGCGGCTGCGCCTGACCAAGGTGGGCGCGCGCAACCGCGAACTGCCTGTCCGGCCGGAACGCAGAAAAGATTAGCTCCCCTTTTGGGGAAGCCTTCGCCTCAGGGGCGCGGGCGCATCAGTGCCGAGGCGGCGATCACCAGCCAGCCTCCGATGAGCAAGGTGCCGCCGATGGGCGCCGACATCGGAAAAAGCCGCGAGCCGACGAAATCGCGAGCCAGGAGATCGCCTGAAAACAAGACAAGCCCGACGAGAAGGACGAAGCTTCCGGTCCGCAGGATCCGGCTTGCGCCAAGCAGTCCGACGGCTAGAAAAACCGGCGCGTGCATGATGAGGAAGGATGCGGCCGTGCCGACGAAGGCGCCACCCAGATGCGCCGCAGCAGCCGACAACGCCACGCCAGCCGCCCCACTCAGGCCGCCAGCCAAAACAAGGATGCGGTCGCTGCCGTTCGCTGGTTGCTCGGCCGTGTTCATTTTGAAGTACCTCCCTGAATGCCAGACGACTGATCTGGTCTTGCGAAACGGGTATCAGCTTGACGTTCAGCCGATGAAGTAGCGATAGCCGAGCCACGCAACCAGTGCGACCGATGCGCCCCAGATACCGGCGATCACCACGGCGGCGGTTCTGCTCACCGGACGCTCTGCTGCAAGCGCGGCGGCTCGGTGCTCTGCCATGACCTCCGGCGGGATCAATTTCACCACAGCCACAATACCCAGTGGCACGATTATCGCGTCATCGAGATATCCCAGCACCGGTATGAAGTCGGGAATCAGGTCTATGGGCGACAGTGCGTAGCCGGCAACCAATAGCGCCAGCGCCTTAGCGTACCAAGGCGTGCGAGGATCGCTGGCTGCGAGGTAAACAGCATGCGCGTCTCGTTTGATCCTGCGTGCCCAGTCTTTCAGTCCATTTTTCATCGGACAGGTCTATCCGCAAAAGGATGGCTACCGACAGTTTAAACCGGAACTGCGGAATCGTGTCAGGATTTGCCGGCTTCCGCCAGCATGTCGCGCGCGCGGCGCGACTGGACCAGCCAGTTATACGCAGCTCCACCCGCCATCAGCACGGATGTGCCGAGAAACACGGCACGCATGCCGAAATGGCCGCCGACGAAGCCGCCGAGCAGCGGCCCCGCGACCTGCCCGACATATTGCGCCGAGATGGACAGACCCAGCACATTGCCCCCCACGCCGTCCGGAACATTGTGGCGGATGACGCTGGTGATGCAGGGCAGCAGGCCACCAAGCGCCAAGCCCATCAGGAAGCGCAGGCCGATGAGCTGCCAACCCTGGGTGACGAAGGCCTGCGGGATCAAGAGCAGCGCCGAGACGGCAAGGGCTGCGACAATGACATTCCAGTGGCCGATGCGGTCGGCGAGCTTGCCAAGCCGCGAAGCCGACAGGATGGCGCCGAGTGCCGCCGCCGACATGACGACGCCGGAGATCAGCGTGACCCGGCTTTGATCCTCGATGAGCTGCTGGACATAGACCGTGATGATCGGCTCGATCGACATGGTGGCGAAACTCAGGAGCATGCCGGTCGTTAGCATGGCGACAACAGGGCGCTTGTCGGGGATTTGCGCCCAGCCGCCTTTCGGCTTCTCGGCAGATGCTGCCTTGCCGGCTGCCGGGCGCGGATTCTCCTTGATGAGGAAGGTCGTCGCCAGGAAGGCCAGGAAGATAACGCCGCCGGCGAGCAGGAACGTGGCGCGGATGCCGATCACCGGCGGCAGCGCGCCGCCGAGCAGGGGGCCGACGAGCGCACCTGCGGTGATGCCGGCCGACAGCACGCCGAGCGCCCAGCCTGAACGGTCCTTCGGCGTCTGCATGGCGACGAGAATGATCGAGCCGGAGGAATAGCCGCCGGCGAAACCGATCAGCAGGCGCAGCAGCACCAGTTGCCACACACTCTGCACCATGCCGGTCAGCGACATGCAGATGGCCATGCCGAAACTCGCCCGCACCAGCATCAGCTTGCGGCCATAACGGTCGCCCAGCCGTCCCCAGAGCGGCGCTACCAGCGCGGCGGCAAAGAAGGTGGCGCCATAGGCGATGCCGGACCACTGCACGATGGCTGCGTGGCCTTCGGCGCCAAGCTGTTCGACGTAGAGCGGCAGGAAGGGCAACAGCAGGGTCATTGCGATGAGCGTGCTGAACGAACCGGCAAAGCACACGGCGAGATTGCGCCGCCAGTGGACGTTGTAGCTGCCGTGTTCGGTGTTGCCCTGCGCCATGTCTGCTTGCGCCATGTCTGTCCTGCCGGTATCGGGCTTGTTGCGGATACCAATTTGGGATACCAAGTTGGTATCCGTCATGGACTTCAACCCGGCCGCTGTCAATGCGGCCTACGAATGGGACCACGATGTCGCAGATGCACAATGTCGAGAGCCAGCTTCGCGAGATGATCCTCGGCCTCGAGATCGGTCCGGGCGAGCGTTTGACCGAGCGCTGGATCGAAAGCCGGTTCGGCGCCTCGCGCACGCCGGTCAGGGCAGCGCTGCTGCGGCTCGAGACCGAAGGCCTGATCTGCCGCGACGGGCGCGGCTGGACGGTCTCGCCCATCAACCTCGCCGAGCTCGAGCAGATCGCGGTCTATCGCGAGGCGGTCGAGGTGGCCGCGCTCAGGCTGACATGCGCGCAGGGCGACAAAAGCTCCGTCGAGGTCGTCGAAGCGATGCTCGATTCCTGCGGCTCCGGCACCCCGCGCGAGGAATGGCACCGCGTCGGCATGGATTTCCACATCGACCTGGCGCGCCTGTCCGGCAACGAGTTCCTGTTCAGGGCTGTCCGCGATGCGATGACACGGCTGTCGCGCGCCCGTTGGCTGGAGGTTCGCGACGAGGCGGCGCTCAGCCGTGCCTGGGCCGAGCACCATGCCATTCTGGCGGCGGTGCGGACTGGCAATGCCGATGAGGCGGCGCGCCAACTATCGGCGCACATCGTCGGCAGCCGCGACCGGCTGGTGACGTCGCTGCGCAATGACCGGCGCGGCCTGCGCGCCAGGGGATTTGCCGTCGTTGCCGCTTGAACTCACCAGGCATAGGGCAGGGGGCGTCGCGCAAAAGCCGGTGCGCGAACGTGAAGCGCACTTTCGCCCTCGCTTCGCGAGCGGCGATGGCGTAAGAGCGGCGATGGAAAACAACCGATTTGAAACACCCGTGACCGTCAAGTCGGCCGCGGACGGGACCAACCAGCTCTTGCGCACGGCTCGGGAGGCTTCCGATTACCTCCTGAACAGCTGGCCCGGCAAGCGCAGTCCCAAGCATCGCGAAGCGCTACAGGCCTGCCACGATGCACTGGCCGGCGACAAGCCGGCGATGAACGCAAGGCGCGCCTTCATCGCCGCGGCTCGCGAAGTCAACGTGTTCGTCAGCGACAAGGCCCCGGCCTGAAGCAGGCGAAACCCTGCGCGGAACCGGCCCGCCTCGCAGGCCGAATGATCTCTACTTTGCCGCTTCTGCTTCGGTTTCGGACCTTGTGTCGTCCTCCGGCTTCGAACGCTCCCTGGCTGCGACCTTGGCCGCCAGCTTCTCCGCCTTTTTGGCGGCCTTCTGCCGGTCGCGCTCCTTGCGTTCCTGATCGTAGTTCGGTGCTCGCGCCATATCGCTTCCTTTCACTGTGCTTGACCCTGCCTAGGAGCATTGGACTGCAAATACAACACCGCAAGCGGCGATCGGCTGCATGGCAGGCGGCAAGTCCGGTTCGGGCTTGCAAGATGTTTGGCACGATGACGTAGGAAGGCCGGGGTACAGACGCCGACAGCCGCCAAACCAGTTTGAACCAAGTGACCGATGGTCACGCTTCAAAGAAATGCACAGAAGCTGTTCTACCATGCGCGCGATGTCATGTGCGATATTGCCCCGCAGGCACTGTTTCGCCGCCGGCTTACCGGGACTGCTCGACCAGGCCAGACTTTCGGACCGCCCATGCTAAACTCCGAGCGTGGCAATTGATGTTGATCTCGGCATTCATCAGGCGTACGGGACTCATCAGGCGTACGGGGCCGCAGGATTCATTATGCCTCAAGAACAGAGAATGAATATTGCACTGCTGAATTACCCTAACACCAACAACATCGGAGACAATATACAGACGCTCGCTGTCGCGCAGCATATCGATCAGGAATACAGCCTGGTCGACCGTGACTTCTTGCATCGATATGATGGCGAGCCGTGCGTCGTCGTCATGAACGGCTGGTTCACGCATGAGCCGCAGAACTGGCCACCTGCGCCAGCGATCACGCCGATCTTCTTCGGCTTTCATCTGACCCTGAAGGCAGCGTCCGTGTTCGAAAAGCATAAGGCATACTTCAAGCGCTTTGCGCCGATCGGATGCCGTGATCAAGCGACGGCCGAAATTATCAAGTCATGGGGTGTCGATGCCTATGTGAGCGGCTGCGCGACGATGACATTCCCGGCCCGAACGAAGGAACCTGCCGAGCCGAAGGTGGTTCTGGTGGATCAGAAACGGGGTCACTTCGCACGGTCGGATCGCAAGCGGGCTAGCCAGATCGGGCACATTTTGCCGTTTCCGATGGCGAGCGAAGTCAAATTTGAGGCGGCAAGGAACCTGCTCGACTTCTACCGACTCAATGCGGGCATCGTCGTCACTAGCCGCATTCACAGCGCTATGCCTTGCGCAGCGATGGGCATCCCGGTCGTTTTCACCGGTCGTCGCGACGGCCGGACTGCGATCATCGACCTGATCGGTATCCCGTCAGTTCGAACAAAGTGGTTTCGGCGCACGCGCATCGAGAGCTTACCCGCACGCAAACCGGCATTCGATGATGTGAAAAAGCGCATCGCCAGTGACCTTCACGCACGTTTGGAAGCCCATGGTGTGAAGGTGAAATTTCCGACGTCGCTTTAGGGCCTATGTTCGCGCGATGCTGGCTAAGGGGCCAAAGATGCAAACAGATATTGACGAATGGCGCAGCGTAGCAGCCGGGGCACAGCCCGGTTGGGAATTCAGGGCAGGTATCATTGCAAAGCTAATCCGAGCGACAGACACAGTTCTCGACATAGGTGCGGGCGATCAGAAACTGAAGAAGTTCATTTCCCCCGCCTGTACGTACGTGCCGGTCGATTGCGTCGATGATCTTCCCGGAACCTTTGTCGTGGACTTCAACAAGGAGTTCAGGCTACCAAACGTGCCTTTCAATGTTGTCGTTTGCGCGGGATCGCTCGAATATATCAATGATCTAGCCGGATTTTTCCGTGCACTTGCCGCGCATGCGCCGGACCGCCAAGTGATCTTCACGTACTTTCTGAACCCGGAGAAGTGGCGACGCGCCGGCATGAAGGTACATAACAATTTCGCGACCGGCGACGCCCTCCTGTCACACATTAATTTTGCTCTCTCACACGTCGACATCGTGGCAACACGCGGGGATACGATTTTCGTCAGTGCCACGCTGTCGGCTGGTGGCGGTGTTCAATGGATCAATGACCGACCGATTACCGATTTCCTTTTTGCCGAGCGCGGAATCAAGAAATTTATAGCAAAGACCGCCCGATCCGTGCGCAAAAGGCGTAATGCCATTGGCAGGATGCTGAAATAGCGGCCGGTATTTGGTTTTGCCTGGACGCGGCGCGCGCAAATGAGGATCAGTGCGGACGCTGAGGCCGTGATCCAGCTCAGTGCACGGCCATGAGGAGCAGGATACTTCTCGGAGCTAAACAAGTATTCACTTAAGGCAGTCTTCATCGTACCTTGTAAATCTCCAGGCTGCTGTTTAGCCTCGCACGATGCTGTCAGGATTCACTCGACACTTATTGAAGAGTGCGAACGGGCTTAGAGTGCCGGCCGTCGCCCGTTCGGTGCAGCGCGCTCGGCTGACGTATCTTTCGGACGCGAAGTTTATCAGCCTCCGCGATGCGATCAGACAGGTAAAGCGTGAAAAGGTCCCCGGCGACTTCATCGAATATGGTATCGCGCTCGGTGGCTCGGCAATCTACATCGCGTCCGAGCTTGACGGCGACCGTCATTTCCATGGCTACGATGTGTTTGGCATGATTCCGAGCCCAACCGAACAGGACGACGAGAAATCCAAGGCCCGTTACGAGACCATCCGATCGGGACGATCCAAGGGCATTGGCGGTGACAAATATTACGGGTATCAAGGCGATCTGTTCGACAAGGTGTGTGCCAGCTTCATGGACTTTGGCGTCCCGGTCGATGGCGAAAGGATCGTCTTTCACAAGGGCCTGTTTGAAGACACGGTGCACTTTCATCCGAAAAGCAGGATAGCGTTGGCCCATCTCGATTGCGATTGGCACGATCCGGTCAAGTTCTGCCTTGAGCGGACGCTGGAGGTGTTGAGCCCAGGCGGGCTCATGATCCTCGACGATTACAACGACTACGGCGGATGCCGGATAGCGACCGATCAATTCCTTGCAGGCCGTTCTGACTGCCGTCTTATACGAACGCTCCCCCATGCGGTGGTCCAGCGGTCATAAGTCGCGCCGTCACGTCCGCGCTCGGCGTTGCACGACCCGCTGAAGCGCCCGTGTTCATTGACGGTGTTTGAAGGCTAATGCATGTCGCGCAAAAGTGCGCAGCGGTTTTGCGGTAACGACATGCATAAAAACAAGAATCTAAAGCGCGTCGCATGAGGCCGGTCGAACGCGACGCGCTTTAACGGGGAGAGGTTGTCGTTTTTTTACTTTCAATTCCCGAAACGCGCTCGGGATATCGTACGGCCATCATCAGCCGATCCGCATGCTCGGCAAAAACCGCGCTGACCTGTTCAGCGTCGAACAGGGATCTTCGGCGGCGTTTCTCGTCGTTGGTGAGGAAACCCGTTATGGCATCAAGCTTTCGAGTAAACCGTTTGAGAACGAACCGCGCCTGCCGGGCAAAATGACCAGCCCAAGGCGTGTCCTTTGCGAGATGGCGATAGATGGCCAACGCTTCCAACTCGACACCGATCGGGCGGTTCGACCAGGGCTTGCCACGCGTGAAATGCCGCGCAAATGCCTTGTCGAATCGTACCTGGCTGGTGAAATTCGTCATGACGTTCCAGTAGGGGTGCATCGTCTGCCATCTGTCTTCAAAAGCGACATTGAGTGCACCTTGGTCCATATTGTCGACGCGCTGCGAGGCGAGTTCTCGTGTCCTCTGCAATAGCCCCTCTCGCCGCACCATGGGCATGTTGAACACCAGCACGCCCGCATTGAATTTCGGCGCGCCGGGCTTCATCGGCAGGCGTCGGCGATACTTCGTGTCGAAATAGCATTGCTCATCATGAGCGGCCAATAATGGCGCAAGCAGTTGTGTGTTGGCGAGGTCGACTATCGATCGATTAAAAAGGACGTCGCTGTCGGCGTAGACAATATGATCATAAGGCTTGAATTCAGCCAACTCGTCCGCGAACAGTCTGATATAGGTCGCCAAGGTCAGATGGCCCGGATCAAAATTCCTCGCTTCCATGAACTTCGACACGTCAAGGATACTGACCGCGGACCCTAGTAATCGGTCACCGACCTCCAGGTCTTCCGTGCTGACACCCATCTGAAGGATAAAGCCCTTGATAGGGCCGGATACATCCAACACACGGCGTGCGGCTAAGCAGGCGTACGGGAAATAGTTTTGATCTGCAGCGAAAAAGAAACACGGATTTTGCGACATTGTGAACTTCCCAGCAGCAATCAGACCTCTATCCGGCCAGCATGTACAGATGCAATAGCCTTTGGGGCATAACACGTGCCGAATTCCCGATGGATGGGCCGGTGATGCGGGTTTCACGCGGTTCCGGGTTGCAAGATGGCTGGCACAATGTAGGAGAGAAACCGGGTATCAAATAGCAAGACGACTTTTCTTCCAAGTGACCGATGGCCACGCTTCAAAGAAACGCACAGAAGCTGTTCTACTATGCGCGCAATGCCATGCGCGACATCGCTCCGCAGGCATTGTTTCGTCGCCGGCTTGCCGGACTGCTCGACCAGGCCAGACTTTCGGACCGCTCGGTCCGCGAGCGCCTCAACTATTACAACAGGCTGCAGGAGGCTTTCGCGCCAAGCCCCGATGCCGTGCCGGTCAGCCGGCTGCCGACGGACCGGAGCATGTATTATTACGATCTGAAGGAGTTTACCCGCTACTTCGATCCCGGTCTGCTCATCGACCTCGAATTCGGCGACGTCATCGAAGTGCCGAAAATGCCCTCGATCGTGAAGGATCGGCCGATTGCCGGTGACAACAAGAACGGTGTTCTGTTCAAGCTCAACAAGTTCCGTCATTTCCATATGCCCGCCGACGATATTGCCTTCGCCGACAAGCTTCCTGCCGCGGTCTGGCGCGGCGACCTCAACAATCCGATACGCACCTTGCTTCTGGAGGTCGCCCGCGACCTGCCGTTCTGCGACGTCGGCACGCCCAAACGCACGGCGGCGGCCGAGTATCGCAAGCCCTATCTCAGCATCGATCAGCAGCGGCGCTATCGCTACATCATTTCGCTTGAAGGCAATGACGTCGCGACCAACCTCAAATGGATCATGAGCTCGAATTCGCTGTGCCTGATGCCGCCGCCGACATACGAGACATGGTTCGCCGAAAGCGAACTCGTGGCTGATCTCCACTACGTGCCGCTCGCTCCGGATTTTTCGGATCTCGCCGAACGGGTGGAATATCTCGAACGGCACCCGGCCGAGGCTGAGCGCATCGTTGTCGCGGCCAATGCCTATTGCCGAAAATTCGCCGATGAACCGACCGAGCAGGCGATCTGTCTGCTCGTCCTCTATAAATATTTCGTTCTCAGCAGTCAGATCGAGCCCGACGCCGAAGTCTGGCGCTACATTTCAGCATAGCACCAGCGGGACTGAACCCAGGGGGATTGGACCCTGCCGGGCACTATTCCCGGTCGAGAACCAGATCAGCCGGGCCAAACCGGTCCTTTGCCGTCTGTTGCTGGTGCCAGTAGGGGTAGAGCACGGGCGGACGGCTGACGGCATCGAGCCGTGCGCGGTCGTCGTCGGTAAGCACCAGGCTTGCCGCGGCGATATTGTCCTTGAACTGCGCTTCGGTCCGTCCGCCGATCACCAGCGAGCTGACGGCAGGCCGGCCAAGCAGCCAGGCAAGCGCCACCTGCGCCGCGGACACGCCATGGTTCTTGCCGATAAAGGCAAGCACGTCGACGATCCGCCATAGCCGGTCCTCGTCGCGGATCGGCGGTTCCGACCAGCCGCTGAGCTGGCGGGCTGTGGGGCTGTCGCGGTTGTATTTGCCGGACAGCAATCCGCCGGCGAGCGGGCTCCAGACCAGCACGCCAAGCCCCTGGTCCACCGAAATCGGCAGCAGCTCATATTCGGCTTCGCGCGCTTCCAGCGTGTAGTGGATCTGCTGGGTGATGAAGCGCGACTGGTTGTGGCGGTCGCTGATGCCAAGCGCCTTCATCACTTGCCAGCCGGAGTAGTTGGAGCAGCCGGCGTAGCGGACCTTGCCCTGGGTGACGAGCGTGTCCATCGCGGCGATGGTTTCCTCCAAGGGCGTCGTGCCGTCCCATTCATGCAGGAAATAAATATCGATGACATCGGTGCGAAGGCGCTTCAGGCTCCTCTCGCACTCGCGGATCAGATGGTAGCGTGACAGGCCTTCGTCGTTGGGGCCCTTGCCGATCCGCATGCGCGCCTTGGAGGCGATCAGCACGTCGTCCTTGCGCTTGCCGCCAAGCGCTTCGCCGATGATCTCCTCCGAAAGCCCGTTCGAATACACATTGGCTGTGTCGATGACGTTGATGCCGGCATCGATGCACAGATCGATCATCCGGCGCGCCTCCTTGAGGTCGGTCTTGCCGACCGCCGAAAATGCGCCGGCGCCGCCGAAGGTCATGGTGCCCATGGTCAATGTCGAAACCTTCAGCCCGGACCGGCCGAGAGTGCGGTATTCCATGTCAGGTCCTCGCAATGGCGTTGAAGAGGGCGTCTGCCAGGCCGCCCGGAATGAGACGGGCATTTTTAGGATAATTCGCGCGGCTTGTCGCCCCCTGGTCGCGCAATGACCGTTCAAGTCTCGCTGATCGGTGGTGGCGATCGGCACATTGGCTCTCTGCAATAAAACCGTCATTGCCGGTCTATATTGAAGTCGGCTCAAGGTGTCATCGGAGCCGGCAGGCCGGAATCGAGGGCGCCGGACAAAAGCCGGCAGGCTTGCACGCGGAGCAGCGCAAAATGACCGAGACAAGACAGAATTCTCCGGCCAGGGACTGGCTGGAAGCGGAACTCGCCGACACGCTCGATGAAGACTATGAGCTCGAGATGTCGGAGCCGGCGCTGTCGCTGGAAATCGCAAAAATCTACAAGAATTCGCATCCGCCATCGATCGATCGCATGCAATATTTTCGCGACCTGATCGCGCTGCAGTCCGAATTAATCAAATTGCAGTCCTGGGTGGCCTACCACAAGAAGAAGCTGGTGGTGGTCTTCGAGGGCCGTGACTCGGCCGGCAAGGGCGGCGTCATCAAGCGCATCACCCAGCGGCTCAACCCGCGCATCTGCCGCGTCGTCGCGCTGCCGGCGCCGACCGAGCGCGAGAAGTCGCAATGGTATTTCCAGCGCTATGTTCCGCATCTGCCGGCCGGCGGCGAGATCGTGCTGTTCGACCGCTCCTGGTACAACCGCTCCGGCGTCGAGCGGGTGATGGGCTTTGCCCAGCCCGATCAGGTCGAGGAGTTCTTCCGCGACGTGCCGGATTTCGAGCGCATGCTCGTGCGTTCCGGGGTGACGCTGGTCAAATACTGGTTCTCCATCACCGACGAGGAGCAGCAAATGCGCTTCCTGATGCGCATCCACGATCCGATGAAGCAGTGGAAGCTGTCGCCGATGGACCTGCAGTCGCGCGTGCGCTGGGAACAGTACACCAAGGCCAAGGAAGAGACCTTCGCCCGCACCAACATCCCGGAAGCCCCCTGGTTCATCGTCGAAGGCAACGACAAGAAGCGGGCGCGGCTGAACTGCATCGACCATCTCCTCAAGCAGATGCCCTATGAGGATGTCCCGCATGAGGAGATCACGCTGCCGGAGCGTGTCTTCAATCCCGAATACGAACGCCAGGTGCTGCCGCGCGAGCTCTACGTGCCGGAAAAATATTGATTGGCGAAAGCCGGCGCGTCATCGGATCTCCCCCCTCGTGGGGGAGATGTCCGGCAGGACAGAGGGGGGCGCGAAGGATCGCAGCGCAGAAGGCTGCGCCGCATCAGCACTACGCCCGTTCGATAATCACATGCATGGCGTTCGGCGTCGCGACCTGCTCTGTGCACCGGTAGCCGAGCCTTACCATGTCGATGCCGGCAAAAAGGTTCTCTCCGGAGCCGAGCAGCATCGGCGATATCGCCAGGTGCATGTTGTCGATGAGCTTTTCTCTGAGGTATTGCTGGATGGTGGCGACGCCGCCGCCGATCCGTACATCCTTCCCCTCGGCCGCCGCCTTCGCCTGTTCGAGCGCCGAATGGATTCCGTCGGTCACGAAGTGGAAGGTCGTGCCGCCCTCCATGACGATGGGGTCGCGCGCATGATGGGTCAGCACGAAGACCGGCACATGGTAGGGCGGGTTGTCACCCCACCAGCCTTTCCAGCTCTCGTCAGGCCATTCGCCGCGGATCGGCCCGAACATGTTGCGGCCCAGGATCCATGCGCCGACATTGTCGAAGCTGCGCGCCGCGAACGCCTCGTCAGTGTCCGTGGTCCCGCCATCCTTGCCGACCATCTTGTGGAAGGTGCGGGTGCCGACCATCCATGTGTGCAGGGCTTCCCCACCAACACCCAGCGGGTTCGTCAGGTCCTGGTCGGAACCGGCGCCGAAACCGTCGATCGACAGGGTGAAAGCGGCGACGCGAAGTTTGGACATGAAAACCTCCTCGATAACCGGTTTTATTTCGCAAGCAGTTGTCTTGTAGCGAACTGATTGCAAAACGCAATCGGTATTTTCGATCACGGCAAGGCGAGAGCAGAGGTCAAGCGACCTCCGCTCTGTTCACGGCGCAAGTCGGAAATTGTCCCGAGTGGCAAGGCGGATCGCCGGCGCTACTGGTCGCCGACGAACATCCGGATAGGATTATCCCTTCAGCATCGCCGCCACTTCTGGCGCGAAATAGGTGAGAATGCCGTCGCAACCGGCGCGCTTGAAGGCGAGCAGCGATTCCAGCATCGCCTTTTCGCCATCGATCCAGCCATTGGCGCCGGCGGCCTTGATCATCGAATACTCGCCCGACACCTGGTAGGCGAAGGTCGGCACCCGGAACTCGTCCTTCAGCCGCCGGATGATGTCGAGATAGGGCAGGCCGGGCTTGACCATCAGCATGTCGGCGCCCTCGGCTAGGTCCTGCTCGGCCTCGCGCACCGCCTCGTTGGAATTGGCGTGGTCGATGTAATAGGTCTTCTTGTCGCCTTTGAGCAGGCCGGCGGTACCGACCGCCTCGCGGTAGGGGCCGTAGAAAGCAGAGGCGAACTTCGTTGCATAAGACATGATCGCCACGTCGGAAAATCCATTGGCGTCGAGCGCGTCGCGGATGGCGCCGATGCGGCCGTCCATCATGTCGGAAGGCGCGATGATGTCGGCGCCCGCCGCAGCCTGGATGACGGCCGCCGCCGTTACCTGTTCCACCGTCTCGTCATTGACGATGATGCCGTCGCGCAAAATCCCGTCATGGCCATGCGAGGTGAAGGGGTCGAGCGCGGCATCGGTGATGATGCCGATCTCCGGCACCGCGTCCTTGATGGCGCGGGTGGCGCGGTTGATGATGTTTTCCGGGTCGAGGATGTGAGAGCCGGTCTGGTCGCGCAGGCCAAGTTCGACATTGGGGAAGGTGGCGATCGCCGGAATGCCGAGCTTTGCCGCGCGTTCGGCTTCCTTCACCGCGAGGTCGAGCGATAGCCGGAAGACGCCGGGCATGGCGGCGATCGGCTCGCGCACTTGTCTGCCGTCGACGACGAAGATCGGCCAGATCAGATCGTCGACCGTGAGCCGGTTCTCCTGGACGAGGCGGCGCGACCAGTCGGCCTTGCGCATGCGCCGCAGACGGCGGCTGCCGGTGATTTCGTCGACGCTGCGCGCGCCGGCTGCCTTTGCGGGGGTGAATTTGTTCATCGCTTAACTCCGGATCGGCCAGCTTTTACCACGTGCCTGTGCGACTGACCAATGCGACACGTTTGTGCCAGGCTCTGCGCAGTGCATGTCGAGTCAGGCCGGCCACCGAATGTCGGCATAAGCTAGTCCGGCAGGCCGTTGCCCGATAGTACCTGCGCCGCACCCCGCATGCCGACACGGAATGCCTCATCGAAGCTGACGCCGCGCACCTGCCAGCTATAGGTCTTGCCGCGGGTCTCCAGCCGCCAGTCGGCGATCCAGCCAAGCTCCCTGTCGCTCCAGACAATGCTGCCGGCCAGCGCCTTGTCGGCACCAGTCTTCCTGGCCAGGTGGTCCAGGACCACCATATCGGCATAGCGCAGCGTCTGGTCATCCAGTCCGGACGCCGACAGCAGTGATGTCTGTGGAAAGACGATCCACATGGCCAGTGGGCCGGCGGCATTGACGAAGGATTCGCGCATCGGTTCACCGCCCTGATCGTCGGCGGTCAGCGCGAAATGCTTTTTTCCTCGCTCCACCGACAGAAACGCTGCCAGACGTGGCCGCTCTCCAAGCCAGGGCTTGCTGCCGAGCGAAGCGAGCACCCTGTCGATCACCTCGGGCTTGTAGATGCAGGTGAGGTCGTGCGGCCGGTCGTGCGTTCCTTGTTCGTCGTGGACAGGAATACCTCCCAGCCGGTCGCGGTAACGGAATTCGGCAACAAAGCTGCCGGCCTTGTCGCGCAGCGCCGCCATCTCCGGTTTCTTCGGCAGGCGCTGGTCGCCCGACACCCGGAGCAGCACCGCGTCCAGGCAGGCCTTGAAGCCTGTCTGGCGGTTCACTTCGCCCTGGCCGGTGACGATGGTCTGCGACTGGTAGAGTTCCTGGGCAGTCGCCGCGACAGCGGGAGCCGCGGCCATGAGGCCGATCACAACAAGCACAAGTCGCGAAAATCCAGCCATGGCTTACCTTTCCCAGCTCATCAAGCCCCTGATAGACAGTGCGTCGGGCTGGGATGGCGGCCAAGTTCTAGCATCGGGTGCTATCAACCGCCTAGATGAAGCGATTAGGCTCCCGGCATTGACGCACCCATGTGCCAGCTATTAGAGCGACGTGCGTCCAGTTGGATGCACAAAGTACGCGTCTCAAGAGTTTTGAGTCTTCGCATCGTGCTTCCCGAACCGAAGGTCAGCGCAGCAAAAATCGATTCCGATTTTCGGGCCGATGCGATAGCACTTCAGTCCCGCAGGCGCGGGGAGGGATTCTCTGGCGATGGATTTTGACGGAGGCGACGAAATTCGCTTCGAACATTTGGGTCGGGCTGGCGTCGTCACGCTGACGCGGCCGCAGGCGCTCAATGCCGTCACGCATCGCATGGTCAAGGCACTCGACAGGGCACTGCGCGCCTGGGAGCGGGATGACGAGGTCGATGTCGTCGTCGTCAAGGCCGAGGGCAGGGCGTTTTCCGCCGGCGGCGATATCCTCCATATCTACGAGGCCGGCCGCGCGGGAAAGCCGCCGGTCGAGTTCTTCGCCGACGAATACCGGCTCAATGCCCGTATCGCCCGGTTCAAGAAACCCTATGTCGCGCTGATCGACGGCATCGTCATGGGCGGCGGCGTCGGCATCTCGTTCCACGGCTCGCAGCGGGTCATGACCGAGAACGCCCAGTTCGCCATGCCGGAAGTCGGCATCGGCTTTTTTCCCGATGTCGGCGCCAGCCACCTCCTGCCGGACCTCGGCGGATGTTTCGGCCTGTATCTTGCGCTCACGGGAAACCGCATCCGCCACGGCGACGCACTCTGGTCGGGCCTGGCGACGCACACGATCAAGGCGCAGGATCAGGCCTCATTTCTCGACCGGTTGGCGGCCACCGGCGACCCGGAATCGGTGCTGCGCGGCTTTTTTGTTCCGGCAAAGCGCGAGACGGACAGGCCGGTGCTGGAGGCGATCGCCCGCCATTTCGCGCAACCGTCGCTGGCCGACATCGTCGGCAGCCTGGAGCGGGCGGCCGCTGCCGACGATTTCGCGGCAAAGACGCTGGCGACGCTCCGCACCCGCTCGCCGACCAGCCTGCATGTCGCTTGGCGCCAGATCAGCGCCGGGCTGACCTTGTCCATGGACGAATGCATGAAGATGGAGTTCCGCATCCTCAACCGCATGCTGTCAGGCCATGATTTCTACGAGGGCATTCGCGCCGCCATCATCGACAAGGGCTCGACGCCGCTCTGGTTGCCGGCAAGCATCGATGCGGTCAACGCTGTCGATATCGATGCCTATTTCGCCCCGCTCGGCGAACGGGAGCTCGAACTGTGAGCGAGGTCACGTCGAGACGCGTCGTGCTGCAGCCGACCACGGTGGAGGTTATCTTCGCCTGGTTCCAGCGTGTCATCGCCGGCTATTGCCTCCTGTTCGGCATATTGTACTGGATCAGGCTGATCGGCTTCTACCAGGGTCCGCTGTGGCGCTTCGACCTGATGCCGGTGCACTGGCAGGTGGCGGCGGTGATGCTCGCCGTGTTCTTCCCGTTCGCCGCCGCGGGCCTCTGGATGCTGGCCTCCTGGGGGCCGGTGATATGGTTCATCTGCGCGGTGACCGAGACGGTCATGTATGTCGGCTTTCCCGAACTCTTCGGCCACCGGCCGTTGATCGTCGCCTCGCACGCGGCGGTGGCGCTGCTTTACATCGTCTTTCGCGTGGTGATCTGGCTGCAGAAGCGCCAGACCCGGCGCTAGAGTATTTTGCAGCCAAGTGGACTCACTTGGCTCCGCACAAATGCGGTTAAACAAGCTGATAGAACGGGATGCCTCGTCCGCTCTGATTTCGGCCCAGAATCGGTGGTGAAATCTTTAGGTTAATTATCCTTGCTCGGGTGACCGTTCGTTAAGCCTCTTTCGAAACCTCTTACCGGTAAGCTCTTGTTAGCCTTGGCGTTTAAGTCGAATTTTATGAGTATTCGATAGTGTCGCGATCAAGGTGAAAAACAAAAAATCACCAGGGCGACAAACGAGAGGCAAAGACAATGATCAATTCGCGTCCGGCGGCGAAGACCGCCAACGTATCCGACGATCGCCGCGAGGCAATCCGTTCGCTTTACATGGAATCGCTGCAGCTGGTGGAGCGTCTGCACCGCCGTCTGCTTGACGTCATCAAGGACGAATTCGACCGCAACGGCCGTTCCGACATCAACGCCATCCAGGCGCTGCTGCTGTTCAACATCGGCAACTCCGAGCTGACCGCCGGCGAACTGCGCTCGCGCGGCTACTATCTCGGCTCGAACGTCTCCTACAATCTGAAGAAGCTGGTCGACCTCGGCTTCATCAACCACCAGCGTTCGCGCATCGATCGCCGTTCGGTCCGCGTCTCGCTGACGCCGAAGGGCAACGAGGTGGCGGAAGTCGTCGCCGGTCTCTATGAGCGCCATGTCGGTTCGATCGAACAGGTCGGCGGCATCAACACCGACGAGTTCAAGCAGATGAACCGCGCCCTGCAGCGGCTGGATCGCTTCTGGAACGACACGATCGCCTACCGGATGTAATTCATCCGCCGCATCGAGCTGCGGAGCCGCGCCACGGAAGCGCGGCCCAGGGAGCAGCCAATCAAGGATCGGTGCCGAAAAGCACCGGTCCTTGCATTTCGTACGGGCCAGCCGATCCAAATCACTGATAAGGCCACGTTGCCGCCATATTCCCGGTGAAAGCGAGAATGCGGGTGAGGCGAGAGCCATGAATTCACCTCGACCTCGCGTCGCACCTTTGCCTGTTTCACATCGAAGTGATGGGGGCGCTGGTTGGCTAATTGTTAACAATGCCAATTTTAGTGTGCGGGCGAGATCGCCCGATGACCAACGCAGCAAGTGACAAGAATTGCTACAGGAATGTCTGGAACGTCAATGAGAACCAGCCGCCGTTTCTTCCTTTCCGGAGCCTCCGCGCTTGCCGCCGCGATTGTTGCCGGCAGCGCCAGCGCGCAGGACGTGATCGGGGATATCCTGAAATCCTCGGGCCGCGGCAATTGGGACGACCAGTTCGACGCCCGCCCCACCCAGGGCGGCAAGGTGGCCTCGACGCTGCCGATCTTCAGCCTGCAGACCGTTGCGTTTACCGAGCAGGCGGTGGCGCAGTATCAGAACATCGTCGCCCAGGGCGGCTGGGAGCCGGTTCCCGATACCAAGAAATTGCAGCTCGGCGTCGACGATCCCGACGTGGTGCCGCTGCGCAAGCGCCTGATGGTTTCGGGCGACCTGGCGCAGAGCGCCGGCATTTCGACGGCCTTCGATTCCTATGTCGACGCGGCGGTCAAGCGCTTCCAGGCGCGCCATGGCCTGCCGTCCGATGGGACTTTGGGTCAGTACACTTATGCGGCGATGAATGTTTCGGCGCCAATCCGGCTCGGCCAGTTGCAGACCAATTTGCAGCGTCTGCGCGAGCGCGCCGGCACTTTGGGCAACCGCTACGTTCTGGTCGACATCCCGGGCGCCCAGGTCGAGGCGGTCGAGAACGACCGCGTCGTGCTGCGCCACACGGCGATCGTCGGCAAGATCGACCGCCAGACGCCGATCGTCAATTCCAAGATCAACGAGATCATCGTCAATCCCTACTGGAATGCCCCGGTCTCGATCGTGCGCAAGGACATCATTCCGCTGATGCGCAAGGATCCGAACTATCTCAAGGACAGCCATATCCGCCTGTTCGCGCCGGATGGCAGCGAGGTCGACCCGCTGACCGTGGACTGGTCGACCGACGACGCCGCGAAATACCGCTTCCGCCAGGATCCCGGCGCCGGCAATGCGATGGCCTCGGTCAAGATCAATTTCCCGAGCCCGGACGGCGTGTATATGCACGATACGCCACAGCAGAGCCTGTTCGGCAAGATGATGCGTTTCGATTCCTCGGGCTGCGTGCGCGTCCAGAACGTGCGCGATCTCGTCACCTGGATCCTGCGCGACACGCCGGGCTGGAACCGCCAGCATTTCGAGGCGGCGATCAAGAGCGGAGAGAACGTCCCGGTGCAGGTCACCAATCCGGTGCCGGTCTATTTCCTCTACGTTTCTGCCTGGTCGACGGGGCCGGGCGTCGTGCAGTTCCGCGACGACATCTATGGCCTCGACGGGGCCAACGAGCTGCAGATCACTTCTGCTCTGTAACCAACTGATTCTTTTGCTGAAAAGGCCGCCATAGAGCGGCCTTTTTGCTTTCAGGTTTTCGCCAGCGCGTCCCTTATGTGTCGAACTGGACGTTCCACCCGGTTTTGCGCATGGTCCTGAAACCTCGTTCGGAATCGCACCATGCAAGTCGCCGTCTTCATTCTCGTCGTGCTCGTCTTCGTCGCCCTTTCCGGCGCGCTGGTCCGGCTTGTGCGCGTGCCGCTGCCGGTATTGCAGATCGCCATGGGTGCCGCGCTTGCCTGGCCGGTGCGCGGCATCCATGTCGAGATCGATCCCGAGCTGTTCCTGCTGGTGTTCATCCCACCGCTTCTGTTCGGCGACGCCGTTGCCGCGCCGAAGCGCGAACTGCTGGCGCTGCGCGGCCCGATCCTCGACCTTGCCGTCGGCCTCGTCTTCTTCACCATCGTCGGCTTCGGCTATGCCTTGCATTGGCTGGTGCCGAGCATCCCGCTGGTCGTCGCCTTCGCGCTTGCGGCGGTGCTGTCGCCGACCGACGCGGTCGCCGTCTCATCGATCGTCGACCGCAACGTAGTGCCGGCCCGGCTGATGCATATTCTGGAAGGCGAGTCGCTGCTCAACGACGCGTCGGGTCTCGTCATGTTCCGCTTCGCAGTGGCGGCCGTGCTGACCGGCAGCTTCTCCTTCGCTGCCGCTTCGCTGAGTTTCCTCTATGCCGTTGCCGCCGGCATCCTGGCCGGCGTGGCGGCCTTGATTATCGCCGCCAAGACGCTGCAACTTTTGAACCGCATCGGCAGTGTTCCGGCAGAGGCGCAAGTGCTGGTGATGATCCTGATGCCCTTCATCGCCTATCTCGGCGCCGAACATGTCGAAGCCTCGGGCATCCTGGCGGCGGTCACCGCCGGCCTGTTGACGGGCGGTTCCGGGATCTTCCGCTACCTCGGCCTTTCAGCACGCATGCAGACGATGTCGCTGTGGACGACACTTTCCTTTGTCTTCAACGGCGCCCTGTTCATCCTGCTCGGCCTGCAGCTTCCCGACATCATCCGCCACGTACCGTCCGAGCTGAGCAGCCGGCATTGGCTGATCGAGCCGGTTGCCACGGTGCTGATCCTCACTTTGTGCCTGATCGCACTGCGCTTCCTGTGGATCTGGGTTGGTGACATCGCGACATGGCTTGGCGCGCGGTTTGGCAAGCGCAAGGCTGAGACGTTCGGCCTGCGCGTGCGGCTTGCCGGCTCCGTGGCGGGCGTGCGCGGCGCCATCACGCTGGCCGGCATCCTGTCGCTGCCGCTAGCCATGCCCGACGGTTCGCCCTTTCCGGCGCGCGATGTGGTGATCTTCCTCGCCGCCGGCGTCATCATCTGTTCGCTTGTCATCGCCAGCCTTGCCTTGCCGAAGATCGCGCGCGGGCTGGTCGAGCCCGGCGAGCATCCCGGTGCCGCCGAGGAGCGGCGGGCGCGCGTCGGCGCGGCCAACGCGGCGATCGCCCGCATCGAGAGCGTCGCCAATGACGGCAGCGAAGGCGAGGAGGCAGGCGCCCGCCTGGCGGTGGCCGACAGCATCGTCGCCGGTTACCGGCGTCGCATCGCCGCCTCCGACGAGGCGGACGAAGCCCGCGCCGAGGCCCGTGAAGCCGGACGGCTGGAGCTCGAGCTCAGGCTCGCCGGCATCGAGGCCGAGCGGGCCGCCGTGCGCGCCATGTTTCGCAGCCGCGAGATCAACGACCATACGATGCAGGCGCTGTTTGCCGAAATCACCCTCACCGAAGCCCTGCTGAAGGGGCGGCAGGGAAGGAAATAGGGTCTGCGGACCCGCGCTGGCGCAATCCGGCCAGCAAATTTCGCGCTGCAAACGTGGCGGGGCGAAAACAACTGTGTTAATGGCGCGACATGCATGTCGCCCAAAAGTGCGGAGCGGTTTTGGGGCAACGATATGCATAAATAATCGCCCCCCGGATCAAGGATTTCAAGCCATGGCAACAGCAGCGGCAGTGTCGAACAAATTCGAATCCTTCTTCGAAACCACACTTGAGGATGCCGATCCGGAGATCTTCGGCGCCATCCGCAACGAACTCGGCCGCCAGCGCCACGAGATCGAGCTGATCGCGTCGGAAAACATCGTCTCCCGCGCCGTGCTGGAAGCGCAGGGGTCGATCATGACCAACAAATATGCCGAGGGCTATCCGGGCAAGCGCTACTATGGCGGCTGCCAGTTCGTCGACGTGGCCGAGGAACTGGCCATCGAGCGCGCCAAGAAACTGTTCGGCTGCAACTTCGCCAACGTCCAGCCGAATTCCGGCAGCCAGATGAACCAGGCGGTGTTCCTCGCGCTCTTGCAGCCCGGCGACACCTTCATGGGCCTCGACCTGAATTCGGGCGGCCACCTTACTCACGGTTCGCCGGTCAACATGAGCGGCAAATGGTTCAAGGTCGTCTCCTATGGCGTGCGCAAGGAAGATCATCTGCTCGACATGGATGCGATCGAGAAGACCGCGCACGAGACGAAGCCGAAGCTCATTCTTGCCGGCGGCACCGCCTATTCGCGCATCTGGGACTGGAAGCGGTTCCGCGAGATCGCCGACGCGGTCGGCGCCTATCTGATGGTCGACATGGCGCATATCGCCGGTCTGGTCGCGGGCGGTGTGCACCCGTCGCCGTTGCCCCATGCCCATGTGGTGACGACGACCACGCACAAGTCGCTGCGCGGCCCGCGCGGCGGCATGATCCTGTGCAACGACGAGGACATCGCCAAGAAGATGAATTCGGCGGTATTCCCAGGCCTGCAGGGCGGGCCGCTGATGCATGTCATCGCCGCCAAGGCGGTGGCTCTCGGCGAAGCGCTGAAGCCGAGCTTCAAACTCTACGCCGAGAGCGTCGCCGCCAACGCCAAGGCGCTGGCCTCCAGTCTGCAGGAGACCGGCCTCGACATCGTCTCCGGCGGCACCGACAACCATTTGATGCTGGTCGACCTCAGGCCCAAGAACGCCACCGGCAAACGCGCCGAGGCAGCACTTGGCCGCGCCAACATCACCTGCAACAAGAACGGCATCCCCTTCGACCCGGAAAAGCCCTTCGTCACCTCAGGCGTGCGGCTCGGCACGCCGGCCGGCACCACGCGCGGTTTCGGCCAGGCCGAGTTCCGCGAGATCGGCAAGCTGATCGCCGAGGTGCTGGATGGGCTGAAGGTCGCCAATTCCGACGACGGCAATGCGGCGGTGGAAGCCGCGGTGAAAGCTAAGGTGACCGCATTAACGGATCGTTTTCCGCTCTATCCCTATCTCGGGTGAACGCCATTCATCTCGGGTGAACGGTAGCCATTATCGAGAAGCGCCATTCCAGGCGGTTCGGGCAGGAGTCCTGATGATGCTGCAAAATCTTGCCGGTGCTGGCGCCCTTGGCGCCCTGGCCACATTGGCTGTCTTGCCATTGCCCAGCGTCGCCTGGGCACAGACCACAACGCCCGCGACACCGAAGATGGAAACCTTCGGCAAATGGTCCACCCTTGTGGACGAGATCGAGACAGGCGAGGACGTGCGCAAGACCTGCGCTGCCTCGACTGCCTTTCTCGACTCGAACGGCACCAGCGGCACGCTGACGCTCGCCATCTCGAACGGCGACGCGTTGCCGCCCGATGGCTATCCGACCGTTGTTATCGCCATCAGGAACAATGACTTGCCGAAAGGCGAGAACATTCCGGCGGTGTTCGGCGACGACAAGGGCAAGGTCAAGGCAAGCTTTCGTCTCAGCGCCGACGTCGGCGGACAGTGGATGATGAACAACAAGACCGAGACCACCCTGGCGCTGCTGCGCGCCATGCGTCGCGCCAGCACGCTCGATGTCAGCTTCGCCGACAAGCCGGTCGGGACCGTATCGATGGACGGCTTCACCAAGGCCTATCGCAGCCTCGGCACGTCATGCGGCTTCCCGACCGCCGACGTCGCGCCCTGACAAGCGGGCATTGACGGCCCTCGCAATTTTACTCGCGCCTCGCTATCTCTGAGGCGCGAGAGGCCGTTGCCGACACTTTGCCATCGTTGCAAAAAGCTCTAAGCCTTTCGCTCACCAGAGCCGGATGATTTTAGGTCGAATCGACCTGAAATCTGAATCCGGCTCTAAATCAAAAAGATAGAGCATGATGTCGTCCGAAAACCGCTTCACACTTTTCGGCATCATGCTCTAAGAATCGCGAACCGAAGGCTTTCCATGCGCTGTCCCTACTGCCAGTCCGAAGATACGCAGGTGAAGGATTCGCGCCCCGCCGAGGATGGCGCGGCGATCCGCAGGCGGCGCGTCTGCCCCGATTGCGGCGGCCGCTTCACCACCTTCGAGCGCGTGCAGTTGCGCGACCTCGTAGTGGTCAAGAAGTCCGGCCGCAAGGTGCCGTTCGACCGCGACAAGTTGCTGCGCTCGGTCGAGATCGCCGTGCGCAAGCGCAATGTCGATCCAGAGCGAATCGACCGCGCGGTGACCGGCATTGTGCGCCAGCTCGAAAGCTCGGGCGAGACCGAGGTCGCCTCGGGCGAGGTCGGCCGGCTGGTCATGGAGGCGCTGAAGTCGCTCGACGACGTCGCCTATGTGCGCTTCGCCTCGGTCTATCGCAATTTCCGCGAGGCCAAGGATTTCCACGACGTGCTGGGTGAACTGAAGGGCGACGAGCCTAGGGGTGATGAGGACGCCGGCTGAACATGGCAAGGCCCGAACCCAGCAAAGCCGAACAGGAGAGCCTCGACCGCCGTTTCATGGCGGCGGCGCTCAGGTTATCTCGAAAGAACGCCGGGCGGACTTCGACCAACCCCTCCGTTGGTACGCTCATCGTGCGCGACGACGGCGACGGACAGAAGATCGTCGGCACCGGCGTCACCGCCGTCGGCGGCCGCCCGCACGCCGAGACCGAGGCGCTGGCCGAGGCCGGCGAACTCGCGCGCGGCGCCACCGCTTACGTCACTCTCGAACCCTGCGCCCATCATGGTCGCACGCCGCCTTGCGCCAATGCGCTGGTCAGTGCCGGCGTCGCGCGGGTGGTCGGCGCTGCGAGCGACCCCGATCCGCGCGTGTCCGGCAAGGGCTATGCGATCCTGCGCGCCGCTGGTGTCGAGGTGGTCGAAAAGGTGCTCGCCACTGAAGCGGCCGAGCAGATGGCCGGCTATCTGATTCGATCCCTGAAAAAACGCCCGGAAGTGATTCTGAAGCTTGCGCTTTCCAGCGATCGCAAGATCGGCAGGGAAGGCGAGGGGCAGGTCGCGATCACCGGGGAGATCGCGCGGCGCGAAGTCTACCTGATGCGGGCCGAAGCAGATGCCATTCTGGTCGGTATCGGCACCGCGCTGGAAGACGATCCGGCGCTGACCGTGCGTTTGCCGGGGCTGGAGAACCGTTCGCCGGCACGTATCGTGCTCGACCGGCAGATCCGCCTGCCCGAAACCTCGAAGCTGGTTTCCGGCATCGACCGGGTTCCGCTCTATGTCGCTGCTTGCCTGGAGGCCGACCCCCACCGGCGGGCGGCACTCGAGCGCGCTGGCGTGCGCTTCATCGGCACGGAGACGCATGAAGGCGGCGTCGCCCTGCCGGAATTGCTGGAAGATTTGGCGGCGCTCGGCATGGCGAGCGTGCTGGTCGAGGGCGGCGCCAAGGTGGCGAGTACTTTCCTGTCAGAAGGGCTGGTCGACCGCATCGTGCTGTTCCAGGGTCCGGACGCGATCGGCGAGGGCGGCATTGCATCGCCCATAGACGCCAACCATATCCCGGCGGGATTTCGCAAATTGCGCGACATGCGTTTTGGCGAAGACAGCTACGCCGAGTGGGTAAGAGATATCTAGGATCAGGGCCGCGATGTTTACTGGGATTGTCACCGATGTCGGCACCGTTGCCGCTGTCAGGCCGCTGAGGGAAGGGGTCGGTTTGCGCATCGACACCGCCTACGATCCCGAGACCGTCGCCATCGGCGCTTCGATCTCGTGCGGCGGCGTCTGCCTTACCGTCACGGCGCTGCCCGAACACGGCTCGAACGCACGCTGGTTCGAGGTCGAGGCCTGGGAAGAGGCGCTCAGGTTGACCACGGCGGCGGACTGGAAATCCGGCACCAGGATCAATCTGGAGCGGGCGCTGAAGATCGGAGACGAGCTCGGCGGCCACATCGTATCAGGCCATGTCGACGGCACCGCAGAGATAGTGGCGCGCAAGGAGGAGGGCGATGCGATGCGCTTCACCCTTCAAGCGCCGCGCGAATTGGCGAAGTTCATCGCGCCCAAGGGCTCCATTGCGCTCGACGGCACCTCGCTCACCGTCAACAAGGTCGAAGGCACCCGCTTCGACGTGCTTTTGATCCATCATTCGCTGACCGTCACCACCTGGGGCGAGCGCGAGGTCGGCGACCGAGTCAACATCGAGATCGACACCATGGCTCGCTATGCTGCGCGGCTGGTAGAGGCGGCGAAAGAGGGCCTGTGATGGAAAGCAGGAATTCCAAAGAGGAAGAGCGGCTGACGCGCGAAGCCTTGGCCGATGTCGATGACGGCCGTGTGGTGGATCACGAAGCCGTTCTTGCCTGGGCTGAAAGCCTCGGTTCGGACCACCCACTCTCGGCACCTTACCCAAAGATCAGATAGGCTAGCAGGACTCCGGCAATCTTCCGCTTGCGATCAACCCTGCTTCGGCCTAAGTCACCGGCGATCCCCGGAGACATTTATGGCTGGCACATCCCAACACGGCAAAGCGTTTATCCGTCCGAAGCAGAAGGCGCACCTTCTCATCATCGAGGCGCGCTTCCATGACGACCTTGCCGATGCGCTGCTCGATGGCGCGACAAGCGCGCTGGACGAAGCGGGCGCGACCTATGATGTCGTCACGGTTCCGGGTTCGCTGGAAATCCCGGCGGTGATAACTTTCGCGCTTGACGGCGCCTCCGAGGGCGGGACCGCCTATGACGGTTTTGTTGCCCTCGGCACCATCATCCGTGGCGATACCTATCACTTCGACATCGTCGCCAATGAATCCAGCCGCGCGCTCATGGACCTGTCCGTGCAGGAAGCGGCCTGCATCGGCAACGGCATCCTGACCACCGAGAACGACGCCCAGGCCTGGACGCGGGCCAGGCGTTCGGAAGGCGACAAGGGCGGCTTTGCCGCGCGCGCCGCGCTGACCATGATCGCCCTCAAGCAGCAATTGGGAGCGCCGTCGTGAGCGAACCCGCTTCGCCCGGCCAGCCCGCGGTGCGCCACGCCAACAAGCGCGGCGCGGCGCGTCTGGCCGCCGTGCAGGCGCTCTACCAGATGGACGTGGCCGGCAGCGGCGTCTTCGAGACCACCGCCGAATACGAATTGTTCAGGCTTGGCAAGGAAGTCGACGGCGCGCTCTATCGTGAGGCCGACGCGCAATGGTTTCGCGCCATACTCACCGGTGTCGTCGAGAACCAGAAGACCATAGATCCGGTCATTCGCCAGGCACTGACCGACGACTGGCCGTTGTCCAGGCTCGATTCGACCCTGCGCGCCATTCTGCGCGCCGGCGTCTATGAGCTGATGAAGCGCGAGGATGTGCCGGTCGCGGTCATCGTTTCGGAATATGTCGACATCGCCAAGGCGTTCTATGAGGACGACGAGCCGAAGCTCACCAACGCCGTGCTCGATCGCGTGTCGCGCCGGGTACGTGGCGAGGGGCGCGGCAAGGACGCTTCATGACAGCCACGACTATTGCCGCCGGGGCCGGCAAGGAGGCGCGCCGAACGGCGTTTATTCTGGCCGCCTCGCAAGCGATTATCGGTTCGGCCGCACCCATCGCCATTTCGCTCGGCGCGCTGGCCGGGCACCATCTGCTCGATGCCGACAAGTCGCTGGCGACGGCGCCGGTCACCGGGTTCAACGTCGGCGTGGCGCTCGGTTCCTTGCCAGCCGCAGCCATCATCCGCTGGCTCGGCCAGCGCAACGGCTTCATGACCGGCACGATCGTCACCGCCCTTGGCGGGCTCATTGCCACGCTGGCGCTGTTTAATCCCAGCTTCTGGCTGTTCGCTTTCGGCCTGTTGGTGATCGGCGTCGGCGGCGCCTTCGTCCAGCAGTTCCGCTTCGCCGCCGCCGACAACGCGCCGCCGGAGTTCAAGGCGCGCGCGATTTCCTTCGTGCTGGCCGGCGGCATCGTCACCGCCATTCTTGGGCCGCAGATCGTCATCTTTACCCGCGAATCCTTTGCGCCGGTGATGTTCGCCGGCTCGTTCGCTTCGATCCTGATGCTGGCGGCCGTCGGCGCAGTCATTCTCTCGTTCCTGCGCATTCCGGCGAGAGCCGTCGGCAAGGTGGAAATCGCCGACGGCGATGCCCGGCCGCTCGCCGAGATCGTCACCAGGCCGCGTTTCGTCGCGGCACTTTTCTGCGCCGTCGGCAGCTATGCGCTGATGAGCTTCGTCATGACCGGCGCACCGCTGGCCATGGTCGGCTGCGGCCTGACGACGGACGACGCCACGCTCGGCATTTCCTGGCACGTCATGGCAATGTTCGCGCCGAGCTTCTTCACGGGATCGCTGATCCATCGCTTCGGCGCCGAACGCATCGTGGCAATCGGTCTTGTCTTGCTCATCGGTTGCGCCGTGGTGGCGTTGTCGGGACTGGCGCTGTGGCAGTTCTGGACGGCGCTGATCCTGCTCGGTCTTGGCTGGAATTTCGCTTTCATCGGCGCCACTGCCATGGTGGCCGACAGCTACAGGCCATCGGAAAAGGGCAAGGTGCAGGGCTTCCACGACTTCGTCCTGTTCGGCTCCGTCGCCTTTGCCTCGTTGATGTCGGGCGCGGTCTACAATGCCTGGGGCTGGGAGATGCTGAACTGGATCATTTTCCCGATCACGATGCTGTGCTTCGTGGCATTGGGTGCGCTGAAAATGACAGGCTCGCGGCGGGCCACCTGACATCACGCTGTCGGGACGAGGCGCGCCCCAATTTACCGCGCCGGAACAAAATTATTGCGTCTGTGCCCCTTGTTATGAAACCGTGTGCCCCGACGGGGCGTTGAGGCCATGCTCATATGCGGCAACCGCATTCCGGTTCACAGCAAGGGACTTCATCATGTTTTCAATCAAGCTTCTGGCCGGCGCGGCACTGGCGCTCGGCATCACAGCCGCCTCCGCCAGCGCCCAGGTGGTGGTGTCGTCGAAGATCGACACTGAAGGCGGCGTGCTCGGCAACATCATCCAGCTGGTGCTGAACGCCAACAACATCCAGACGACCGATCGCATCCAGCTCGGCGGCACCCCCGTGGTGCGCAAGGCGATCATCGCCGGCGAAATCGACATCTATCCGGAATACACCGGCAATGCCGCCTTCTTCTTCGAGAAGGCCGACGATCCCGTCTGGAAGGACGCAGCCAAGGCCTTTGAGACGGCGAAGAAACTCGACTACGACGCCAACAAGATCGTCTGGCTGTCACCATCGCCGGCCAACAACACCTGGGCGATCGCGCTGCGCAAGGAGGTCGCCGACGAGAACAAGCTGGCGACGCTTACCGATTTCGGCAAATACGTCGCCGGCGGTGGCAAGATTGTGCTGGCCGCCTCGGCCGAGTTCGTCAATTCGGCGGCAGCACTTCCGGCCTTCCAGACCACCTACGGCTTCACGCTGAAACCCGACCAATTGATCACGCTGTCCGGCGGCGACACCGCCGCGACCATTGCCGCGGCGGCGAACCAGACCAATGGCGCCAACGCCGCCATGGTCTACGGCACCGACGGCGGCATCGCACCCTCCGGCCTGATCGTGCTCGATGACGACAAGGGCGTGCAGCCCGTCTACCAGCCGGCGCCGATCATCCGCGAGGCGGTGCTGAAGGAGCACCCGGAAATCGAGACGCTCTTGAAGCCGGTCTTCGCCAAGCTCGACCTCGTCACGCTGCAGGAACTGAATGGCCGCGTGCAGGTCGGTGGTGAGCCGGTCAAAGGCGTCGCCGAGGACTTTTTGAAGAAGAACGGGTTTTTGAAGTAGTCAGCCCGTTTTGAAAATGACGCCGGTGCAAGGCGCCCCCCTCTGGCCTGCCGGCCATCTCCCCCTCAAGGGGGGAGATTGGATGTCATCTCGGCTTTCGCCAATCGCCGACGTCGAGAAAAATGCGCCGGCATCAAAGCTGCCGATCTCCCCCCTTGAGGGGGAGATGCCCGGCAGGGCAGAGGGGGGTGTCGTAGGGCACCGGGGCTGTGACATCCGGCTTCAAAAAGCGGCGGCTCTCTCTCGCCGCGCAGGTCCCCGATGACTATCCGCTTCGACAAGCTCGGCGTGGTCATCGCCGCGATCGTTGCCTATGCCGCTTTCGCAGCGCCCTTTGCGACCTTCCGGGCCAACCGCATCGTGCCTGGCGAGGCGCGGTCGATCCTGGAATCCCTGCCAACCGCCGTCGGCCCGTCGCTGCTGGAGATCGTGGTTATCGCGGCAATCATCGCGCTATTGAAGACGCCGCTCATTCTGCGCCTTGTGGCCAGCGTGGTCGCGCTTGCAGCCCTTGCCATCCTGATCGGTGTCGCCGGCGATTTCCTGACGCCTGAGGGTAATACGTTCGCGCGCATTTCGCCCGCCTCGGGCTTCTGGCTCCTCATCTTCGCCTTTACGCTTTTGCTCGCCGACGTGCTGACGCGATTGAACCTGTCGCCATGGGCACGCGTCGGCGTGCTGGTCGTCGCTGCGCTGGCAATCGGCCTGCTGCTTGTTTCGGGAAGCTGGAACAGCCTGTCGATCCTCAAGGAATATGCCAACCGCGCCGACAGTTTCTGGGCGGAGGGCTCCAAGCATGTGACATTGGCGCTGGGCTCGCTGGCGGCGGCGGCGGTGGTTGGACTGCCGCTCGGCATCCTCTGCCACCGCGTCGACAAATTGCGCGCCGGCGTGCTGAATGTGCTCAACATCATCCAGACCATTCCCTCCATCGCGCTATTTGGTCTGCTGATCGCGCCGCTCGGCTGGGTCGCCACGCATGTGCCCGGCGCGGCTTCCCTCGGCATCCGTGGCATAGGCACGGCGCCTGCCTTCGTGGCGCTGTTCCTCTATTCGCTGTTGCCGGTGGTGGCCAACACCGTGGTCGGTCTTGCCGGCGTGCCACGCGCCGCCAACGACGCCGCGCGCGGCATGGGCATGACCGACCGCCAGCGCCTGTTTGGCGTCGAGTTTCCATTGGCCTTTCCAGTCATCCTCACCGGCATCCGCATCGTGCTGGTGCAGAATATCGGCCTCGCCACCATTGCAGCGCTGATCGGCGGCGGCGGCTTCGGCGTGTTCGTCTTCCAGGGCGTTGGCCAGACGGCGATGGACCTGGTGCTGCTCGGCGCGGTGCCAACGGTGGCGCTGGCCTTTGCCGCCGCCATCATTCTCGACGCAGTCATCGAGATGACATCCACGAGGCGACGCGAGGTGCAAACGGCATGATCGAGATCGAAGGCATTACCAAGCGCTACGATGCGACGACTGTCGTCGATGATGTGTCGATGCTGATTGAACCGCGCACCATCGCCGTGATTGTCGGCACTTCCGGCTCCGGCAAGACGACGCTGCTGCGCATGATCAACCGGCTGGTCGAGCCGACCGCGGGCGTCATCAAGCTCGACGGCGCCGACAATCGTTCGCTGCCCGGCTACGAACTGCGTCGCAGCATCGGCTACGCCATCCAGGGCCACGGCCTGTTTCCGCACCGCACGGTGGCGCAGAACATCGCCACCGTGCCGGTGCTGCTGGGCTGGGACAAGGCCCGCATCAAGGCCCGTGTCGACGAGTTGATGACGCTCTATCAACTAGACCCCGAGGCATTCGGACCGCGCTATCCGCACGAGCTTTCCGGCGGCCAGCAGCAGCGCGTCGGTGTCGCCCGCGCGCTCGCCGCCGAACCGCACGTGCTTCTGATGGACGAGCCGTTCGGCGCGCTCGATCCGATCATCCGCAACAAGGCGCAGGAGGATTTGCTGGCGATCCAGAAGCGCTTCGGCACCACGATCATCCTCGTCACCCACGACATGGAGGAGGCCGTGCATATGGGCGACAAGATCGCGGTCATGGATGCCGGCAAGCTGGTGCAGTATGCCAGGCCGGCCGAGATCCTGGCAAAGCCGGCCAGCGCTTTCGTCGAGACCCTGGTCGGCGCCAGCGAAAAACCGTTCCGGCTGCTGTCGCTCGGCCGCGTGCGCGATGCGGTGGAGAAGGGGACCGCCGAAGGCGAGGCGATCCCCGGCGACGCCAGTCAGCGCGACGCCCTGGCCGAGCTGCTATGGTCGGGCCGACCGGCGCTGCCGGTGAAAGGCGATGACGGCAAGCCGCTCGGCCGCGTCACCGTGGACGGGCTGGTGAAGCGCGCGGCGAGGCCGGCATGAAGGAGGCCGGTGTAAAAACTTGGCTGCCCTCGCTGCTCAGGCTTGCGCTGGCGGTGTTGCTGGTCGCCTTCGTCACCAATCCCGGCTGGTTTGAACCCTTGTTGAAGCCGCTGACGGAAAACAATGCGCCGGTGATCTACAATCAGGGCAGCCTTTTGACGCTGACACTGCTGCATCTCAGGACCGTGCTGATCGCCACGGTCGCCGCGACCATTGTCGCCGTGGCGCTCGCCATCCTGGTCACCAGGCCGGCCGGCGTCGAATTCCTGCCGCTGTCGCGCAGCCTGGTCAATATCGGCCAGACCTTTCCGCCGGTGGCGGTGCTGGCGCTCGCCGTGCCGGCCGTAGGCTTCGGCGAGAAACCGACGCTGATCGCGCTGTTCCTCTACGGCTTGTTGCCGATCTTCGAGAACGCGCTGACCGGCCTGACAACGCTGCCGGCCAATGTGGTCGAGGCGGCGAGGGGCGCCGGCATGACCGGCTGGCAAAGGCTCACCAAGGTAGAACTGCCGCTCAGCGCGCCGATCATTCTGGGCGGTATCCGGCTGTCGGTGGTCATCAGCCTGGCTACCGCGACGATCGGCTCGACGGTGGCGGCCAAGACCTTGGGCGAGGTGATCATCGCCGGCTTGCTGTCGAACAACCTCGCCTTCGTCCTGCAGGGCGGCCTGATCGTCGCGGCCCTTGCCGTGCTCATCTATGACGGGCTCTCGGCGATCGAGCGCTATACAGCGCGCAGGATGGGACGCGAGGCACAGTAGTTCTGTATACTCAAGCGCGCGCGGGATGGTCGAGCGTCAGTTCGAGCGTACTGCCTGTCTCGCCGGCAATCCAGCGGCGTCGGATGACCGCGAAATCATGCCTGGTTCCAGCTTTCACGAGGGAAACAAGATCTCCGACGGCGCAATCGCTGCCGAGATCGAGTGTTTCGACAACCTCGGCGATACCTTGCTTGCTGGCATAATGTCTCGCGACGACTGTGAGTATGATGATCGCCGGCTCTCCAGTTGCGCGATCTTCGGGACTCGGCGATTGATGAGCGCGATACCCCGATCTTTCAGCAGGAGTTCTTGCCATGACCTTGCGTTTCTCCAAGATCGTCATGTGTCTGTGTCTGGCGGCTTTCGCCTTCCTCGTCGCGTTCGGCAACATCACCGATTACGGCTCAAACTTCGCCTTTGTCCAGCATGTGCTGAGCATGGACACAACCTTTCCCGGCAACGCGCTGATGTACCGCTCGATCACCAACCCGTCGCTGTGGACGGCGGGCTACTGGCTGATCATCCTCGGCGAGGCGCTGACCTGCCTGCTCTATCTGATCGCGGCCTGGAATTTGTGGCAGGCGCGCAATGCCAGCGGGCAGGTTTTCAACGAGGCCAAGAAATTCGCGGTCCTTGCCGCCACTTTGGGTTTTCTGATCTGGTACTTCGGTTTCATGGTGGTGGGCGGCGAGTGGTTCGCCATGTGGCAGTCCAGCATCTGGAACGGCCAGCAGAAGGCGTTCATGTTCTACATGACTATGCTGGCGGTGCTGATTTTCGTTATCCAGCCTGACAGCGACCTGCGCAAAAGCTGAGCAAGTTCCCGGACGATTCAATCGATATAATCAGGCGGCGTAGCCAATGGGCATGCCGTCGCCTACGGCATTTGGGCGAAAGCCGGGCAAAAACCGAACAATATCTTGACGTTCGCGGCCCTGTTTCGCATAAGCCGATGCGAAGGAAGCGGATTCCGCGCACGGAATCCGCTTCCCGTCTCAACGGCCCAGGGAGGGGTTCTTTTGGGCCATCAATCGAGGAAAATTAGGCAATGACCATTATTTCCGCCGTCATCGCCTGCGGCCTGCTTTCAGTCCTTTACGCCATCTGGGCGACACGTTCGGTCCTTGCGGCCGATCAAGGCAATGCACGCATGCAGGAAATCTCCGCGGCCATCCGCGAAGGCGCGCAGGCCTATCTGGCGCGCCAGTACACCACCATCGCCATCGTCGGCGTTGTCGTCCTGCTGCTCGCCTGGTGGCTGCTTTCCGCCACCGCCGCCATCGGCTTCCTGATCGGCGCGGTTCTGTCGGGTGCGGCCGGCTTCATCGGCATGCATGTTTCGGTGCGCGCCAATGTGCGCACCGCGCAAGCCGCTTCCAACAGCCTCGCCGCCGGCCTCGAGATCGCGTTCAAGTCGGGCGCCATCACCGGCATGCTGGTCGCCGGTCTGGCCCTGCTCGGTGTTTCGATCTATTACCTGATCCTGACCCACTTCATGGGCCTTCAGCCCAACGACCGTATCGTCATCGATTCGCTGGTTTCGCTCGGCTTCGGCGCCTCGCTGATTTCAATATTCGCTCGTCTTGGCGGCGGCATCTTCACCAAGGGCGCCGACGTTGGTGGCGATCTCGTCGGCAAGGTCGAAGCCGGCATTCCCGAAGACGATCCGCGCAACCCAGCCACCATCGCCGACAATGTCGGCGACAATGTCGGCGACTGCGCCGGCATGGCCGCTGACCTGTTCGAGACCTATGCCGTGACCGTGGTCGCCACCATGGTGCTCGCCGCCATCTTCTTCGGCGGCACCGCCGTTCTCGGCGCCACGATGCTCTATCCGCTGGCCATCTGCGGCGCCTGCATCCTGACCTCGATCGTCGGCACTTTCTTCGTCAAGCTCGGCTCCAACGGCTCGATCATGGGCGCGCTCTACAAGGGCCTGATCGTCACCGGCCTGCTGTCCATCGTCGGCCTTGGCGTCGCCACCTCGGTGTGCCTCGGCTGGGGCGAGATCGGCACCGTTGCCGGCATGGCCATCACTGGCAAGAACCTGTTCATCTGCGGTCTGGTCGGCTTGTTGGTGACCGGCCTCATCGTGGTGATCACCGAATACTACACCGGCACCAACAAGCGTCCGGTGAATTCCATCGCCCAGGCCTCGGTGACCGGTCACGGCACCAATGTCATCCAGGGCTTGGCGGTGTCGCTGGAATCGACAGCGCTTCCGGCGATCGTCATCGTCGGCGGCATCATCTCGACCTATCAGCTTGCCGGCCTTTACGGGACGGCGATCGCGGTCACCACGATGCTCGGCCTTGCCGGCATGATCGTCGCGCTCGATGCCTTCGGCCCGGTCACCGACAATGCCGGCGGCATCGCCGAGATGGCCGGCCTGCCCAAGGAAGTGCGCCACTCCACCGACGCGCTCGACGCCGTCGGCAACACCACCAAGGCGGTGACCAAGGGCTACGCCATCGGCTCGGCCGGCCTCGGCGCGCTGGTGCTGTTTGCCGCCTACTCGAACGACTTGAAGTTCTTTGCCGCCAATGGCGACAAATATCCCTACTTCCAGGGCATGGGCGAGATCTCCTTCGATCTTTCCAATCCTTACGTCGTCGCCGGCCTGATCTTCGGTGGCCTCATCCCGTACCTGTTCGGCGGCATCGCCATGACGGCCGTCGGCCGTGCCGCGGGCGCCATCGTCGAGGAAGTGCGCAAGCAGTTCCGCGAGGATCCCGGCATCATGGCCGGCACGTCGAAGCCGAATTACGCCCGCGCCGTCGACCTACTGACCAAGGCGGCGATCCGGGAGATGATTATCCCGTCGCTGCTGCCGGTGCTGGCGCCGCTCGTCGTCTATTTTGGCGTGCTGCTGATCTCGGGCTCGAAGGCCTCCGCCTTTGCCGCGCTCGGCGCCTCGTTGCTTGGCGTCATCGTCAACGGCCTGTTCGTCGCCATCTCGATGACCTCGGGCGGCGGCGCCTGGGACAACGCCAAGAAGTCGTTCGAGGACGGCTTCACCGACAAGAACGGCGTCAAGCACCTCAAGGGTTCCGAGGCGCACAAAGCCTCGGTGACCGGCGATACGGTCGGCGATCCCTACAAGGACACCGCCGGCCCGGCGGTCAACCCGGCGATCAAGATCACCAACATCGTCGCCCTTCTGCTGCTGGCCGTGCTCGCGCACGGCTGAGCTATCAATCAAATAAAAACCCGCCGGAGCGATCCGGCGGGTTTTTTGTTGCCTGATTTCTGAGGCCAAGCGGCGAACCGCCGGGCAGGGGTCACATGCCGGACGATCCGCCGCCGGGGATGCCGGGTGCCAGCTTGCTGGCGCCGTTGATGATCTGGCTGAGGAAGTTCTGGTCCTTGCCGCCAGTCGGCGTGGTGCGCGAGATGAAGTCGAACACCTTGCCGTCCTTCATGCCGTAATTGGCGATCTGGGTGACGCGCCCGTCATCGCCGAAATACACCGCCAGCACTTTCTGGTCGACCAGACGCGGCTTGTCGAAGGCGACGTAACGCTTGCGTGTCTGCGAAATGTAATAGAAGGCTTCATTGTCGAACGTAGCTGTCGTCGACGGCGTGCCGAGCGCCAGCAGAACCTGTTCGCGGCTGGAGCCGACCGGCACCGAGTCGATCGCCTGCTGGTCGATCACATAACCCTGCGTCAGCGTCTCGCTCGGATTGAGATCGCCGACCATCTTGGACGAATTGCAGGCGGAAAGCGCAGAAGCGACCACCAGCAATGAAATCATGCCAGCGGGCCTGGGCAGAAAAATCGACTTGAATTTCAGCGCGCGCAACAACAACTCCTTCAAACTGCCGCAACTTGCGCTGGGCCGCAAAACCGGTAAACCAGCTTGCTTGCCGATGCAACAAGGCCAATTCAACAAACGGTCCCCAGGAGACCACCCTCTAATGTTCCAGCGCCTTTTTGGTCGCGAACGTCACGCCAACCGCGCTATCACCGAGGCGCTTTACGCACAAATCGTGGCATCCGCGCGGCAAACCGTGTTTTATTCCGACTGGAATGTACCGGACACGCCGCTCGGCCGTTTCGAGATGCTGTCTCTGCACATGTTCCTGCTGCAGCACCGGCTGCGCGGCGAGAGCGGTGCTGCCGGAGAGGTTGCGCAGGTGCTGATCGACGAGTTCTTCCTGGATGTCGAGCATTCGCTGCGGGAACTGGGCATAGGCGACGTCGGCGTGCCCAAACGCATGAAGAAACTGGCAAAGATGTTCTACGGCCGCACCGCCGCCTATGACGACGCCCTGGAACGAAACGACCATGACGCGCTTGCCGCCGCCCTTGCCCGCAATATCAGGCCGGATGCCGGCGCCTGGCCGCAAGCCGCGCAACTGGCCAGCTATGTGGTCGAGGCCGACAGGCATCTCGCGCAACAGCCGGCCGAATCGATCGTATCCGGCACGGTGACTTTTCCTGTGGCCAAAGCAGGCTGAAGGAGAGGAAGATGAAACATGCCGACACCCATAGCCCCGTATCCTTTGTGGCGAACGTCGCCCGCCTGCCGCAAAAGGGCCTGCCGGTGGTGATCGATGCCGATGCCGGGCAGCGCGCGGCACTTGCTGGCGAACATGATCTGCTTTCGGTCGAGAACTACCGCGCCGACCTTCTGGTGACGCCGTGGAAGCGCAACGGCGTCAAGGTCAGCGGCCGCGTCGAGGCCGACATCACGCAAGCCTGCATCGTCACCCTCGAGCCGGTCGAGGCCCATATCGACGAGGCGGTCGAGGCGCTGTTTCTGCCGCAAGAGTCCAAGCTCGGGCGGCAGGGTTTCGAGGGGGGCGGCGAGATCCTGCTCGACGCCGAAGGGCCGGACAGTCCCGAAACTTTTTCCGGCGACACGATCGATGTCGGCGAGCTTGCCGAACAGTTCTTCGGACTGGCGATCGATCCTTACCCACGCAAGCCAGGAACCTCGCTTGCGGCCTCGGACGAGACCGAGCCAGAGGAAAGTGAATTCCAGCAGAAGTTGCGCTCGCTGCTTGGAAAATCCTGAAAGCGGACCTGATATTGGAAAAGTCGGTTGTGCGGCAGCCCAAAACAGCTATTTTCGCCGAACCTTCGCGAGCCCCGAACCGTCGCAAGCGCCAGGCGCTCGCTCAAGCAAAACGTGAGATGAATACCGCGTGATCAGGATTTCCATCGATGCCATGGGCGGCGATCACGGACCAAGCGTGGTCATCCCGGCGCTCATGACGGTCGCGACCCGGCGCCCGGACATTCGCTTCGTCATCTATGGTCGTGAGGAGGCGGTGCGCCCCGAGCTTGCCAAATTCCCCAAGCTGGCGCAGGTGAGCGAGTTCGTCCACTGCGAGATATCGGTCAGGATGGACGACAAGCCGAGCCAGGCGCTGCGCCATGGCCGCTGGAAGTCGTCGATGTGGAAAGCGGTCGAGGCGGTCAAGTCAGGCACGGCCGACGCCTGCATCTCCGCCGGCAACACCGGCGCCCTGATGGCGATGTCGAAATTCTGTCTGCGCACCATGGCGACGATAGACCGCCCGGCGATCGCGGCACTTTGGCCGACATTGCGCGGTGAGAGCGTGGTGCTGGACGTTGGCGCCACCATTGGCGCTGATGCCCATCAACTGATTGACTTTGCGATTCTGGGCACCGGCATGGCGCGCTCTGTTTTCGGCATCGAACGGCCGAGCGTCGGCCTTCTCAATGTCGGTGTCGAGGAGATCAAGGGCCAGGAAGAAGTCAAGGAGGCGGGCCGCATGTTGCGCGAGGCCAACATGACCTCGATGAACTACCACGGTTTCGTCGAAGGCGACGACATCGGCAAAGGCGCAGTCGACGTGGTCGTCACCGAAGGCTTCGCCGGCAACATCGCGCTGAAGACGGCGGAGGGCACGGTAAGACAGATCGCCGGCTACCTGCGCGCCGCGATGAACCGGACGCTGATGGCCAGGATCGGCTATATCTTTGCCAAGGGCGCCTTCGATCGCCTGCGCGAAAAGATGGATGTTGGCCGCTCCAATGGCGGCGTCTTTCTGGGGCTGAACGGCATTGTGGTGAAAAGTCATGGCGGGGCTGATTCGGATGGCTTCGCGGCGGCGATCGAGCTCGGCTACGACATGGTGCGCAACAATCTGCTCGACCGTATCGAGGCCGACCTCGACCTGTTCCATGCGCGCAATCCGCATGCCCAGACCAACAGGAAATCCGACGTCGTTGCCGACGCAAAGGAATAGGAAAAAGCATTGATCAGATCAGTCGTGCGCGGCATGGGCGCCGCGCTGCCCCGCCGCATCATGAAGAATGCCGATTTCGAAGGCATGGTCGAGACGTCGGACGAATGGATCGCCCAGCGCACGGGCATCCGTCAGCGCCATATCGCGGCCGATGACGAGACCACGGCTTCGCTGGGCGAGGCGGCGGCGCGCGCGGCCCTCGACGATGCAGGCCTGACGCCAGCTGACATCGACCTGATCGTGCTGGCGACCTCGACGCCCAACAACACCTTTCCGGCCACCGCCGTCGAGATCCAGAACCGGCTCGGCATGCACCATGGCTTCGCCTTCGACCTGCAGGCGGTGTGCTCGGGCTTCGTCTATGCGGTGACGACCGCCGATCTTTATATTCGCGGTGGCCTGGCCAAGCGGGTCCTGGTGATCGGCTCGGAAACCTTCTCGCGCATCCTCGACTGGAGCGACCGCTCGACCTGCGTCCTGTTCGGCGACGGTGCCGGCGCCATGGTTCTGGAAGCAGGAGAGGGCGCGGGCAGTATCGCCGATCGCGGCGTGCTGGCGGCGAGCTTGCGCTCCGACGGGACCCACAAGGACAAGCTCTACGTCGACGGCGGACCGTCGACCACCGGAACCGTTGGCCATCTAAGGATGGAAGGCCGCGAAGTTTTCAAGCATGCCGTTGGCATGATCACCGATGTCATCGAAGCGACGTTCTCGGCGACCGGGATCACCGCTGACGATCTCGATTGGTTCGTGCCGCATCAGGCCAATAAACGTATTATTGACGCTTCCGCCAAAAAGCTCGGGATAGAGGAGCAAAAGGTGGTGGTTACGGTCGATTTGCACGGTAACACCTCAGCGGCATCCGTGCCGCTGGCGCTCTCGGTGGCCGTTGCCGATGGCCGCATCAAGAAGGGTGATCTGGTGCTGCTCGAGGCGATGGGCGGGGGCTTCACCTGGGGAGCGGTTTTGCTCCGCTGGTAAGTTCCGAACAGACAGGTTTGGGTCCTTGACCTTGACGGATCAATTACTTAGGCTCTGCCTTTGCTTGTATCGATTTATGTTTTTGAGCTGATGGGACGGTTCGCATGGGGGGAAAGACACTTACGCGCGCCGACCTTGCCGAAGCCGTTTACCGCAAGGTCGGCTTGTCGCGTACCGAATCTGCGGAACTCGTCGAAGCGGTTCTGGACGAAATTTGCGACGCGATCGTTCGCGGCGAGACGGTGAAACTGTCGTCTTTCGCGACATTCCATGTCCGCTCCAAGAACGAGCGCATCGGGCGCAATCCCAAGACCGGCGAAGAAGTGCCGATCCTGCCGCGCCGTGTGATGACCTTCAAGTCGTCCAACGTGCTGAAGAGCCGCATCCTGCGCTCCCACCAGAACAGCAGGGCCAAGGGCGGCAAGTAGCGCTCTGTGCTTCAAGGCTTCAGTTGAAAACGGTCGCTCTCTTTGACGCCGGGCTTGAATGTTGTTTCATAAACCGCTGAAATAAGGCATGATTCGGTGAAACTGCCCGGATCGTCGTCCAGCGTGAGGATTTCGCCCATGGACAAGAGCCCCGATGCTTTCCGCACCATCAGCGAGGTCGCCGAAGATCTCGATCTGCCGCAGCATGTGCTGCGTTTCTGGGAAACTCGTTTCAACCAGATCAAGCCGATGAAGCGTGGTGGCGGCCGCCGCTATTACCGGCCGCAGGATGTCGAACTGATCAAGGGCATCCGCCATATGCTCTACGACCAGGGGTACACCATCAAGGGCGTGCAGAAATTGCTGCGCGAGAACGGCAACCATTTCCTGGTCGCCATCGGCAATGGCGACATGGCGGCCGTCGAGGCGATCTCGCAGCGCCGGCAGGCCGATGCGGTGCCGCTGACGCCAGGCGCCCAGCCGCGCGGCGCGGACGACGAGATGCTTGTCGGCCAACCCAAGGTGAAACCGAGCCGCCGCTTTTTCGGCCTGGGCAAGAGCGACGAGGAAGGCCCGGTCCAGCCCGACACGTCGAAGCTCTCGCGCGACAACCGCGCCTTGTTGCAGGAAGCACTGTTCGACCTTCTGGAATGCAAGCGCCTGCTCGATCAGGTGCGCTAAGGGCCGGCGACAGTCTCCCAACCGGAACGGTCTTGGAGGTCATGCGTTACGAGTCCTTCTGCAAATGAAGGAACCCTGCCATGGCTTCGCTTTCGAATATCTCCGACATCGACCTTGAAAAGCAGGTCACAGCGCTCTCCAGGGAACTGGCGGCGCTGAGGAAAGCGGTGTCCAGACGGGGCGGCGCTTATTACGAGGACGGGCGCGACGCCGCGTCGGACTACTATTCGCACCTTGCCGGCTATCTCGGCGACGCTCTGCCCGCGATCAGGAAGCAAGGCAGGGCGATCGAGAGGACAGCGCGCGATCATCCGGCAACGGCAGCCGCCGTCGGCTTGGTTGTGGTCGGGCTGGTTGCCAGCCTGCTGCTCAGCCGCCGCTAGCTCGATCGGGTCGAGCGCAAAAGAAAATGGCGACCGCCCATGCCGGACGGTCGCTATTTCCGTCGGTGACAGTCGATCAGCGAGCGAGCTTGATCCGGCTCTTCGGATCGACCTTCATGAGCTGGCTGCACTTGCCGTAGACGGTGCCGTTCTTGTCGGTGGCGTCGGTATAGGTGCCCTTGCAGTCCAACTGCAGCACCAGACAGGAGCCCGACCCCTTGCACACCGCGCCGCCGTCGCCGGTGGGGTGCGTGCCGGCGAAGGCCGAGTTCGGCACGGAAACCGAGCCGAAGACCGAGACGACGATGGCCGCGACGAACGAGAGGCGCTTGAAGTTCGAGATGTTGGTCATTTGAGCATTTCCTTCTCTGCATCGAGGATCGCCGTCTGGCGTCCTCTGGGTTGGGATCGCCTTCTTGGCGTCCATGCCGATTTAGTGCGGCCCAGAGAGGAAAGGTTCACGCGTCGGTTCAAAAAAAAGGCGCGGTCGATATCGAGGCGGTTTCTCGGTGTGGGATCAAGATTCCACCAGTCGGCGCGATAGGATGGCTACTCCCGACACAGGGTCCATCAGCCGTGTTTGATACGGCAAAACCCTTGGGGAAGACCGGCGTTTGTCGAAAACCCAAGGCCGGCCTTTCCCTTTGGGAAAGTCGGCTGCTTAAGCCTTCTTCTCCACCATCTTCTTGTGGTGATGGTGACGGTGGTGGCGAATATGATGGCGGTGATGATGATGATGGCGGTGATGCTTTGCATGCATCGGCGCCGCATCGGCGCTGCTGGCGCCGATGATCGGCATCGAGACGGCAAGTGCGACTGCGAGTCCGAGAGCGGACAGAAGGGACTTCTTCATGACAACGTTTCCTTTTTGCGCGGACCGCGTTTCAACGTCACTGATTGAAGTCGGTGACTGAGCGCCGCGGCCTGACTATCGCCCCGGAATTTTTCGGCAGTTTTTCCGGACTGTAGAATCTTGTTTCTGGATTGTGTCTGAAGGTCCCTTCACCTGTATGGAAATAACCGCTCACATCGGCGGGACGACACCGTTGTTTCCGACCACGACCCGGCTGGCGACCAGCGTGCCGTCGCTGCCGCGCTCGGCGGTGACGAAGACGGTCACGCCGGGCTTGAGATCCGCAGGTGTCGCCGTGGCGATGGTCACGATTGGCGTCGATTGCGGTATGGCGATTTCTTTCTTCTGGCCATTGTCATAGGTCAGGGTCACCGTCCGGCCATTGATTTCCGTCACGTTGGCGATGGTGCCGTTGGTCATCCGGCTATTGGGCTGAAGGTCCCATGGCCGATCGCCTTCGCCGGTCCCCTTGAGGGCTGCTGGGAAGATCACCACTTCGAGCGCTCCGCTGCCGCCATCCGCCTTCGCAACCGAAGCGATGCCGACGAAGTCGCCCTGCTTGATATCTTCGGCTGACGCCTTGGCGACACCGGATATCGTCCAGTTCGCGGGCAGCTTGATGGCGTCGGTGCTGCCTTCCCGTGTCTTCACGGTGAGCAGTGACGGTTCGAAACTGGCCACCGTGCCGCGCACCCGCACGCTATCCGCCGCCTGAGCGGCGGCGATGTTGCTCCCTGCAAAGCCGGAAATCGCGCCGAGCACCACAACAATTGTCTTGAAGTCCATGGATCCGATCCTTTCGAAAGGCTGGCCGGAAATGGCCAAATCGTTGGCAAGCCAGCGACAACTGCCTAACGAACGAGCGGCCCAAAACCGTTGAACAATTCGGCGCTCGACCCTTCAAAACAACTTGATCGCCATGGCATTCCACATCGGCGTCGTGAGATTGGCGCCGACCAGTTTTCGGGCTGGCATCACGATGCCGTGACGGTTTCTTTGGTGCTTGGCAAACTGTCGACAAGAGGGCATTCTCCCGCCCGTCTCAGGCAACAACATGATTTGACTAAAACTCTTTCAGCCCACGGAGTTGCCAATGTCCAATATAGCAAAACGCGATACCTTCTCCGAACTGGCGGCGACCGAGATTGCGCCCGATCACAGCGCCCTCAGAGCCATCCGGGAAACCAGGGGATACAGCCTGGAAGAGCTGTCCCTGACATGCGGCCTGTCCGTCAATGAGATCGCGGACATCGAGAGCGGCAGGGATGCCGATCCGTCGAAGCTTCGGCGCATCGCCACGGCGCTTCGGCTGCCGGAAGGTGCGCTGATCAATCCGCCCGTGCAGGCGCAACCTACGGAAAGTCGATCCGTCTGATAATGGCGACGCCGGGGTCGCTTAAAACCTACCTGCAGCGCTTTTGGTTTTGAAGTTCTTTACGGGACTTCAAATCCAGCGCTGGACCAAATCCAGCGCTGGACATTGGCGCGACAGACCCTGTGCTACCTTAACCCTGCTTTACGCAGGCCATCGATAAGTAACTCAGTATCCTCGGGGTGTTTGTGCGGGGGAACTTTGCGCCACTGCGCGGTAGTGAAGTTCGGGTGCACCTTCAATAGCTCATGGGCATGCTTCTCCGCGTCTCGAGCGTTCCCGAGATGGGCATGGCTCGCTGCCATAAGCCGATGGCCTTCGGAACCATCCTGCATCTTTTGCAACGTCTCTATCGTTTTTTCATATTCGCCGAGCTGGAAATAGGCATCACCGAGATACCAGAGATAGGAATCCGGGTAGTAAGGGTTGAGCCGCATCGCCCGCTCTAGCAGCTTTACGGACCGCTCCGCTTGACGAACATAGACAAGGCAGTCGCCCATCTCGGCCAGCAGGTCGGCGTCATTGGGATTGAGCTGCAGAGCACGTTCGTAGGCTGCGATCGCTGGATCGTGTTCTTTCTTATAGAGGTGGGCCAAGCCCATCTCCGAATAACCGCGTGCATCGAGATCGTCATGCTGGACGGCCAGACTCGCCAGGTTTAACGCCTCGTTCAGTGCGCCTTCCGGATCTTTGGTCCACGCGTAGCGCCATTCGACGTTGAACGTCCGCGACAGGGCTGCGTAGCTGCGCGCATAGCGAGGATCAAGATCCCGCGCCTGCTCATAAAGCCGCCTGGCATGCCAATTGCTCTCCGGGCGGAAGCGGAAGCTGAGATCTTGCCCACGCAAGATCATGCCATAGGCATGGATATTGGGATGATTTTGCGATATCAGCCGTCGCTTCTCAGCCATATCGATATGGACGGCAAGCCGCGACGCGGTCATCGCGGTAACGTCGTCCTGGAAAGCGAAGATGTCCTCGATGCTGCCGTCGTAACGTTCCGACCAGATCGTATGCTCGGTCTGCGCCTCAATCAGGTCCACGGCAATCCGGAGACGGGTGCCTGCACGGCGAAGGCTTCCTGACAGGAGGTAGCGAACGCCGAGTTGATTGGCGATCTCGCGCGGAGATCGCGTCTGTCCCATAACGGCTATTGCCGAGTGCCGCGCGATCACCATCAGGTTGCGGAACCGGCACAGATTGGAAATGAGGTCCGCCGCGACGCCTTGGCACAAATGAAAGTCCGCCGGATCGCCCGAAACGTTCTCGAGCGGCAGGACTGCCACCGAGCTCTCCGGCGCGGAACGCTCGGGCGCAGCAGCGAAGAGCAGCGGCGACGTTCTGGGCACTTCATGAGACAATTCGAAATCGACTGCGAAGACCTCAAGCTCGTCAGCAATGTTTTTCAGCTTTTGCTTGCCCAGCGACCGGAACGAACACTCCGGCTCACTGCGAACAAGTTGGCGAACGGATTCAGCGATGCATATGCCGCGTGGCGCCGCCAGCGATTGGATCCGAGCGGCCAAATTGATGCCGTGGCCGTAGATCGCACCGTCGCTGGCAATCGTCTCGCCAATGGCAATGCCGATCCGATAGGTAATGGGCTCTTGGGCGCCTGACCACACCACCTCGTTGGACAGTTCCCGCTGCATCTCGACCGCGAAATGCAACGCCTGGGCTGCGCTGGGGAACAGAGCCACCAGGCCGTCGCCAGCCGTATCGATAACTGAACCGCCATAATCGCTGACCAGGCCGCGTATGAGATTAAGCGATCGGGTCAGGCGGACAACCGTCCCTGCCTCATCCTGATCCATCAGGCGACTATAGCCGTGCACGTCCGCGTAGACGATCGCCGACAGCTTTCGATTAAGCATCTCGTGTAGCCTGATGGCCATAAGCCCTCTCGCCCGCGTTGGCGGCAAATCGCCAAGCAGTCCAGCGTATAGCACACGAGGACAGCCGACTGCAGCCGGGAAAGAAAGGCACATTACGATCGAAAGGGAATAATTGCCGAGATCGAAAAAATTATAGTTCGCTCATGGAGCAATGCGTGCGGTCGTTCTTTACAAGCGGCTCGGCACGGCATCGTCACAAAGCGACGCCAATCCTCGGCTTGGCGGGCAAACGTCAACCCGCCTCAGGGATGTACTCCTTTTGGGGTCAGTCGCTGTTGCCGCCGCCGCGCGCGCTCATGCCGCGTGCGCTCATTCCCCTTGCACTCATGCCGCGCGCGCTCATCCCCTTTGCACTCATCCCGCGCGCGCTCATGCCGGCAGCATCCATGCCGCCCGGTCCACCGCCGAATATCGCCGCAAGCAGCACATCCTCGAACATGCCTGTCTCCACATCCATGCGCACTGTGTAGTCGGCCTTGTCATAGGACCAGACGCGCAGACCATCGGCGAAGTCGAAGTCCGCTGCCGCGAGGCCTGTAAGTCCGGTCGGACTGGGCGAACGAGCAGGGCTGAACTTGCCGAGGTCCTCGGCGACAAGCTCCCCATCTCCATGCACAAGGAATATTACGGGCCTTGGAAGATCATAGTAGCTTCCTTCAAAGCTGAAGCCGTATATCCTTGCAAACCTGCCGTTTTCCAGCTGGTTTTCTAGCAATCTGTTCTGCCCTGTTCGGTTTCCAGCGCCTTGGCGGCGCCCGATGAATTCGAACCCGTTCTCAAGCTTCATAAAATATCCGACGAAGCTGTCCCCGCCGGTCACCTGTATTACTGCACCGGCAGCCGTATCACCTTTGGTCCACGGAACGCCCGCAGCATTTACGGTATACACCTCGATCTGTTCCAACACCCGTTGTTTCCAAACAACGATTCTATCTCCAGCCACCACAGGTACGCCGTTTACGTCCTTATTATCTATCAATGCTGGTATATTTTCTGCTGATGCTACCTGCGCCACAATAGGATTCAGAAGTGGGTTCACCACCTGCAGATCAATTACAAAATGGCCAAATAGGTTTATACCCGACACGCTAAGAAGGCTTTCTACCATCGACATAATCCTCTGGTTTCTGATGAGTGTAATTACGATATGTTACAATATATTTATCACCATTAATCACCTTTTTGGCCTTTTTTTGATGCCGTTGCAATTTCAAACCCATGAGTCACGACGTATACACGGTCACTGTCACGCCATATTACACTTATTACCTTGCCTTTGTTTTCAGATATTTTATCAACGTGCGCCTGCAGCAGCTCAACGCTGTCCATGATTTCTGTTACGACGTATTGCATCAGACATTCCTCCTCTATCTCTCTCAAAGAGCGCCGGCCCTGTTTCGCGCTCCCCTATGTCTCGCAATACGCCGATGCCTTGCACAACACGCGTCCTGACGTGCCGGCACGAATACCCTCGGCAAACCGAAGTGGCTTTTCGGCCCAAACGGCTTGATCTTGGGCCCTGCACTTACAAAGCCGATCGCCCGGCGTTTGAGGTTGACGTCGATGATTGTGCGCCAGCGTCCGCCTGTCATCAGTTTGTCAACGGCGCGCAGCGTGTTCCCGACCTCGGCGTAGCTCAGATCGTCCGGCGAAAGCCGGCGCCAGGTTTCGGCGAGAAGCATGCCGAGCTCGTCGCGCGAGGCGACCAGTGCCTCGCGAAACTCCCGCGGCGACGCGGCGTAAGCTTCGTCGAACATCGGTTGGATGACGCGAAAATAGTCAGGGCTGTCCTCCAACCTGTCCGACAGGTCTTCCTGGTCTTGGCCAATCAGCCCGCGCGCGACGAGCTCCTCGTGGAAGAGGTCGACGAAAATGTCGAACATCGCGCCGGTCAGCGGCTGGGCGAGAGCGTGCTCGTCGCGCCAGCCTTGCACGAAATCCAGCATCGACAGCGGGTTGGCGGCGAGCCTGATCTGGCTGTTGCCGGATAGCTCGGCGATGCGGTTGACGAGATTGCGCGTATAGAGATTGCCGTGGCTGGCCTCCAACAACTCGTCAATGACGGAATCGAAATGCAGGGCCGCGACAAGAGCTGTCAGGTCGGCTGCGGATTCGTGAAAGCCGTAATACTCCGCGCCGACCGTCCCGGGATCGGGTACGCCGATGATGGAATAGATTATGCAGTGGCCGACCTCGTGGGCGACAACGTCGAAGTTGAGGCTGAACGGCTCAACCTGGCCATCCGCCGTCTCGTGGATGCCGACCTCCAGAAAGCCGTAACCCATGAAGGCGTTTTCGTGCAGATTACGCTGTATCACCAGTTCAAGGCGGTCGAGGTCGCGCTGGAAATGCCAGGCGATGGGATGGCCGAAATATTTCTCCCAGACGTCCAGCGTGAAGCGCACCGAGCCGAACAGATGCGCGGCCTCGAACTCTGGATCTTCCGGCGCGATATGGTCGAAATGTCCATCGGCATCGGGAAACGCAGGCGGAAAGACGTCGCCGGGCCATGGCGGCAGCAGATAGAGCGCGTCGCCGCGCAAATTTTCCGCCAGGCCGTAGGCAAGCGCCTTGCCAATGGGATCAACGACATACATGCGCTCGTCACCCGGGCCAGGCCCGACCGACCCTGCCGGCGACGACACAATCACGATTTCCGGATGACGAAAAGACTCCAGGAACGGCGCTTGGGCGAACAGCCGGAAGCGCGTCCCATTCTCGAATACAGAGCCTACCCCTTCAAATGTCACGCTTGTCCTCATGGACAGAGACATGTACGTCATATTCACTGCAATATCGTCGGCGAATGCGCTTTCAAGTTAGCCCGTTTTCGTCAGTCAGGCCAGAGTCATCGGACGCATTGCGGCCGGCCGTGAACGTATATTCATGAGCCAGCAGGTCATAGAACTTGTCGACGCCGGGCAATCCGATGGAGATGGCATAGTCGGCAATGTCTCGAGGAACGGGTCGGCCGAGCTGTGTCTCGAAATACCAGGCTGCCAGCAGGGCACGGGGCATCGGCGCGGATGACGATGGCGAGGGACGCTGCCTGGCCAGGGCGTTCTTGCGATAGCCGGTGTAGAGATCGAGTTCGCGCAACCGGTCGAGCATGCCTTGATGCAGCTCGGCATCGCGGTCTCGCGCCAGCGTCTCGACGGCTGCATCATCCCCGATCTTGCGCTCCAGCCCCGCAAGATCCGTTCCGTTTTCGCGCACCCAGTCGATTACGTCCGTTTGCCGCATAAGCCCGCGCCGCGAGCGGAACTCGCCCATCGCCCTCCTGATCGCGTCGCGATCAGCCGCCGCGTCCGTATCGCCGCGGACGAGCAGGCGAAGCAACGCATCGCGGCGCACCTGCCGATACTCGCCGCGCAGCCGGAGCTCATCGAGAATGGCATCCTCTTCAGCAGTGACTTCGCCGCCGATCCACGCAGCTTCACGTCGCCAGGGCGCATTGTGCCAGCTTTCCGTCCACTCGAAATGGAAGTCGGGAGGTGCCGGCGTGGCGCCACCGCGGACAAAGGCATCCATCTCCTTGAGCAGTTCCAACCCGTCCTCGCGCTTCCTGTCGACCTTTCCGGTTCGCAGCCAGACAGCCAGCTTCTCCGCCGTTCGCGGATCGCCGACATCCGCCAGCACGTCAGGCCAGGTTCGATGCTGATAGAACCGCGCCTTGGACGAAGCTGCCAGGCGCGCAGCTGTCGGCATGTCGACGATTCCTTGTGCGACCGCCGTCTCGAGCGTCGCGCGGATGTTGACCATCGGCTCGCTCAGCCGGATGTATCCGGCCTCCGGCGGGCCATGGATAAGCGCGACCTCGTCATCGTCGGTGAGTTCGCCGTCGCGATATGCTTCGAAAATGCGCCCGACGCCGCGCATGCCGAACGAATGCAACTCCGCGGCGCGGAGTGCGCCCATGCTGGACGCACCAAATACGGCGATCCCGCGCGTCAAGGCCCAAAGTATCTCCTTGTGCAAGACCGCCGGCTGACCGTCGAAATAGCCGTCGATGACGCCGATCGCTCTGGGGCTGCCGCGCGTGGCGGCATAAAGGTCTCCCTGGCGCACGGGGGGGCGGAATTCGAATCCACTGTATGGCGCGACGTCTTTCGCGCTGAGACTCGGACCGCAAAAGACGACCGGGTTCATTCTCCCTCATCCGACATTCGGCGGGCTCGCTCGCCCGGCACATAGGCGTCATGATCGTCCGGGCCTTCGAGGCCAGGTATCACAATGCGAACGACAGGCAGACCGATGTCCTCCTTGGCCAGATCAACGGTGATGAGCTCGTTTACGCCTGCTGCCTGCAACCTTTCGATCAGCCAGGCCACATTCTGCGCAATCCCCACATTCGGTGCACCTTGTGCAGCCCTGCCTCCGGCGGAGGCAATTCGCCTCGTGGCGGAGCGCTCGGCCAGCAATCTCTCAGCGCGCCGGCGTCGGTTCTCTCGATAGGTTTCCGAATACTCCTCGGCGGCCAGATCGTCTCGTGCTGCCGATACATAGGTCGTTCGCACCTGCGCGGCCTCGATGAGTGCCTTCAGCAAGGCGGTCTCCGGCACCGGGTGCGCTGCCGCGCCTATGCCGTAGTGGCTGTTTCGGTCCCGGCGATCAGCGATCAGGCAGAAAAAGGCCGGCACGCCAACGTCGGAGGTCGTCTCCCAGGCCGCAACCTCGAAGTCCGCGTTTTCGAGCTTCTTCAACACATCGCGGCACGGGCCGTCCGGCGCGCTGTCGAGATCGACACTGGTGCGCCGGCGGCGAGCGGGCGGCATCTGGTTCCACAGGGCAGTCGCGTCGCGTTCGATGACCTCGCAAATCCCATGATGGATCGCTTCATCGAATGTGTTTCCAGAAGCGAGTCCGTTGCTGCTGCAGTCAAAGAAGCCGCTTCCAAGAGGCGGGGGGACGGTGAAGTTCGCCCGCACCGACTCGAACGGCAGCCAACGCGCCTCACCGGAGATCATGTCCCGGCCTTCAATCCATAGCGTCACGATGTCCTTCGTGAATGGCCTGCGGGAGATGCGAGGCAGCCTCCCAATCTCGGCGAAGCGGTGCGAATGAGAGAGTTCAGCCATATTGCCGAGCTTCAGAGGGCGCTCGATGTGTTCCGCGTGGTAAAGTTCCACCGATTCCATCAGCCCGGAAGCCGTGGCTGAATCCAGGTCGATGCCCTTGCCTTGCGACACCGCCAGGGAACGGGCGTTGGGGCGACACACCATCACCACCGGGATGCCTATGCGATCAAGCCCGGTCACATTGGCGACCCTGGTGATCCCCATTCGCGCCCAGTGCGGGCGCACCCGGGCAATCGCACTGCGAGCGCCTTCCGCGCGATAAGAAGTTCCCGGCAACGCGCCATTCGCCAACGACACCAACTCCTGGACCCCGAGAGATCGCGTGACCTTAACGATTTCCGCCGGCCCGCAACAGAGCGGGCCTCGCTGGAGGGGCGTAGCCGTGGAGCCGTTGCCTTCGCTGTTTTCCTCGGCATGCTCGTCCGGGTTCAGCTGCTGGGACAGTCTCGGTTGACTCTGCGTTGCGAAACGGACGGTTTGAACGCCTTTGGTTCCGAAACAGCGAAGCGCCGCCGCGAGGCGCGCTCAAAGTGTGTTGGGGATTTCAAGGATTTAATGGTCGGAGTGGCCGGATTCGAACCGACGACCCCTTGACCCCCAGTCAAGTGCGCTACCGGGCTGCGCTACACTCCGGACCGCGCAAAGCCATATATATTCGAGGGTTGCGGCGCAAGCGCTAAAACGACGCCTTCAAGGAGGTTCGGGTCTCGCCTTGTGGACGCGCCTTGGCGCGAAGCCGCCTCAACCGAAAAGCCTGGACACAAAGCCGCTGAACCAGGCGCTCTGTGCCTGATGGTGGGCCTCCATCAACAGGTCCTGCTCCGCTCTCCCCTGGACACCCAAATCACCGTAAGGGGCATCTTGCCTCGCCTGCCAGCGGCGAAAGCCCGCCGGACCCTGCTCGGCATGAAACTGCAGCGCAAAGGTCGTCTCGCCGACCCGAAACGCTTGGTTCGCAAACGCCTCGCTCGACGCCAGGTGCACGGCATCGGCTGGCAAGCCGAAGGTGTGCCAATGATTTTGCGGCAGGAACAGCGGTCGGTCGAGAAAGTCTCCGGCCTGTGCCGTCGGTGTGACCTCGTAGTAGCCGAATTCCTTCACGCCGCTTGCCACCGGCCCGACATGCGCGCCCAGATGCCAGGCGATTTGCTGGGCGCCCTGGCAAATGCCGAGCAGGGGCAGGCCTTCTTCGAGGCAATGCCCGATCAGCCTGGATTCGTCGTTGAGGAACGGATGGCTGTCGGTGTCGAACACACTGAACGGGCCGCCATAGATAACCGCGCCATCAATTCCGCCGAGATCGATCGGTTCGCCCTTGAAGGGCTTTACGGTGGAGATTTCGTGGCCGCTCGCAGACAGCGTAGTCTGGACGCCATCGTCCCCTGGATCCTCATTGTGCCTCACCAGCAATATGCGCTTCACAGAGGTATCTTTCACTGCACGGCCACAAACTCAGGGCCGAGTCTATGAGCGCCGATCGTGAGGGTCAACACATCGGCCGGCATCGGGCTGGCGCATTTTCCGCGGCGGCCACTTAGGGGGGATGGCTCAGTATATTAGGAGAGACTGATACAAATTCTTAATTCCCTATCGCTAAGCGTGGTCCATTGTCGGATAGATGGGCGAGCTTTGGGCGACGAATTTGAATTTGGCAGAGATCGGAAGCGGTCGAGAAAAGTCAAACGTCATCCGCTCAACTTCCTCTTCGACCCGCTCTATCCGGTCATCATTGTCACGGCCTGTCTTGCAGCGGGTTTTTGGTATTTCGATAATCCAATCCTCCGACTGATCTTAAGTGATGTAAGGCATTTAGTCGGAAAATGGGTTCACTGAGAGCCAGGCTTGAGGTGGCGACTTACCGTCACATCTCGAATTGCAAGACTCTGATTTCCCTCCAAAAGTCCATCACGCCCTGGCCCCGGCACCAGCCGCACCCGCCGCTGATGGGCGTATTCCAGCGCAATCGCTCCCCAGATCAGTCCGAGCAGCAGATAGACATGGCGCCAGTGGTCGATGTCGATGAAGGTGCCGAGCCCGATATTGCCGATGAAGGCGACATAGGCGCACAGGAGATAGGGTTGCCACGGCCTGTCGCGCAGCAGGATGCGGAAGCCGGCAGCGATGGTCCCCAAGGTCAGCGCCAGGAACGACACGAAGCCGAGCCAGCCATAGTCCATCAGCATCTTCAGCCATATGTCGTGCGTGTCCTCGCCGAAGATCGTGCCGAAGACGAGCGGTCCGATGCCGAGCGGGTGTTCCAGCGCCATCTGGAAACCGATCGCGTAGCGGGCAAAGCGGCCGAGGCGGGCGGTGTCGTAGCTCTGTTCCAATTGGGCGCGGCTGGAAAACATTTCCGAAACGCCCGGAAGCTGCAGGATGACAAGCATCGCGATGACCAGCAGCGCAATGGCTGCGATGGTCATGACGACGATGCGCAACCGGAACTTGCCGCTGGCGCTCTGCAGGAACAGGGAGCCGGTGAGCAGGATCGCCGAAACGCCGAACATGCCCCAGGCGCCGCGCGAAAACGAGAAAAAGATGCCGGCCGTGATGACCAGCAGCGGCACCGCCAGCAATGGCATGCGTGAGACCGGTCCGGTCAGCAGGAGATAGAGCAGGTAAATGCCGGGTAGCACCAGGAACGGCCCGAACACGTTCGGGTCCTGGAAAGCGCCGGCAGCGCGGTCGTATTTGGTGAAGATCTCCGCGCCCGGGAAGGCATGGAAATAGCCGGCAATGCCAAGCAACGCGGTCAGCACCGCCGAGACCACATAGGCGAGGAAGATCAGCCGATAGAGGCTGGGCTGGACCGCTGTCACCGAGGCGAAGAACACCGCGGTGAAGGCCAGGAACAGCGATACGGCGAGATAGAGCGGCGTGTTGGCGAGGTCCGACATCTGCGTCATCGAGATCATGCCGCCGATGTTCATGATCACCAGCAACACCGTGAGCGGCGCCGCCGCGCGCGATATGCGCAGGCCGAACAAGCCCCACACCACCATCAGTCCGACCATATAGAGGTCGTAGGGCGCCGGCTCGGCAATGACGAAGCCGGACAGGAAGACACCGAGGAAAACCGCACCTGACGAAATCAGCGCGATCAGCTTGGCGTTGATCGCGGCCGGCGGCAATTCATGGGGGATAGCGCTAATAGGCGTTTTCCGTGTTGAGCAGCCGCACCGGTGTCAGGAACAGGATCCTGAGGTCGAACAGCATCGACCAGTTCTCGATGTAATAGAGGTCGTATTCCGTGCGCATGCGGATCTTCTCATTGGTGTCCATCTCGCCGCGCCAGCCATTGATCTGCGCCCAGCCGGTCACGCCGGGCTTGACTTTGTGGCGGGCGAAATAGCCATCGACCACCTCATTGTAGAGAAGGTTGTGCGACTGGGCGGCAATGGCGTGCGGGCGCGGGCCGACCAGCGACAGCGAACCAAAAAGCGAATTGAAAAACTGCGGCAACTCGTCGATCGAGGTCTTGCGGATGAATCGGCCGACGCGGGTCACGCGCGGATCGTTCTTGGTCACCGTCTGCTTGGCCGTCGGGTCCGCCCTGTCCGTGTACATCGAGCGGAACTTGTAGACTTCGATGATCTCGTTGTTGAAGCCATGCCGCTTCTGGCGAAACAGCACCGGCCCCTTGCTGTCGAGCTTGATGGCGATCGCTGTCGCCAGCATCACCGGCGAGAACACGACGATACCGATAATCGAGAAGACGATGTCGAAGGCGCGCTTGGCGACCGAATCCCAGTCGTTGATAGGCTTGTCGAAAATGTCGAGCATCGGCACGGAGCCGATGTAGGAGTAGGCGCGCGGGCGAAACTGCAGTGCGTTCGAATGCGCGGAGAGCCGGATATCGACCGGCAGCACCCAAAGCTTCTTCAGCAATTGCAGGACACGCGATTCGGCGGTCAGCGGCAGCGACACGATCAGCATGTCGATGCGAGCGATGCGGGCGAACTCGATGAGTTCGGAAATGGTGCCGAGCTTGGGGTAGCCGGCGACGATGGGCGGCGAGCGCTTGTCGCCGCGGTCATCGAAGATCCCGCAGATGCGGATGTCGTTGTAGGGCTGCCGTTCGACGGAGCGGATCAGGGCTTCCGCCGTCTTGCCGCCGCCGACGATAACGGCGCGGCGCTCCATGCGCCCATCGCGCGCCCAGCGTCGGATCAGCTTCGACATCACCAGCCTGAGACCGAAGATCAGCACGAACCCGATGACGAACCAGGTGCCGAAAAACAGGCGTGAATAGTCTTCCGACATTTTCATGACGAATGCGGTCAGCGCCATCAGGGCGAAGGTGCCGGCCCAGACCAGCAGCAGACGGCCGAAATTGGCGATCGGCCGCATCAGCGAGACAATCTGGTAGCAGTCGGTGACATCGAACAGCACCACGGCGAGCAGCGAGGCGGCGGCGATGGTCAGCGGATACTGCCATGCAAGATAGGTGAAGAAGCCGACATAGTGGAAATAGACGCATAGGCCCGACAGGAACAGGAGCGCGAATTCGACCATGCGCAGGACGCCGCTGACCATGATCGGCGACATCGTATCGCGCCTGTATTGCGAAGCGACCTGGCGGGCAACGTCGTTCATCCCGCCAGTCGTATCGCGACCGGCCGGGCCGTCGAATTTGCGCACCGCGTCTATCGAAAAGCGGCGCGCTGGATCGATCTCGTTCATGGGATATCCGCTAGCTTCGCCTCAGGTGAATAGCAAAAGAGAGCTAAGAAACCCTTGAAACAACAGGTGGCTTTGGAGCGGTCTGCGAGGCCGGGATTCGATGCTACCGCCCGAGCGCGGCGAAATAGGCCGTCTCGATCTCGGCGGCCATGACATCGGCGCCGAAGCGCGCCTTGAGGTCGGTTCTATCGGGCATCAGATGCCGGTAGACCTTGGGGTCGGCCAGCGCCTCGCTCACCCTGTCGCCAAGTTCGCGCGCATCGGGCTGGATCAGGGCAGGGGAACCGGCGCCGAAGATTTCCGGTATGCCGCCGACGGCGGTGGCGATCATCGATTTGCCGGCCGCCAGCGTCTCCAGCACGATATAGGGCATGGCTTCCGCCCGCGAGGGGACGACAACCAGCTTGGCCAGCGCGAAGGCGGACCTGGCCGGCATCGGCGGCAGGAAGCGCACATGGCCGTCGAGGCCGAGCCGCGTCACCTGCGCGTGATAACGTGGCAGGTCGTCGCCATCGCCGACCATCACCGCCTTCAACGGCCGGCCAAGCCGTGCTCCGGCAAGAACCAGGGCGTCGATGAAGATGTCCGGCCCCTTGAGGTCGCGCATCATGCCGATATAGAGGAGGTCGGCCGCATTCCGCCCGGTCCGCACCGGCTCGAACTCGGCGGCGCGCAGGCCATTATAGATCAGCCTGTTCGGAATGGGCGGCTCGCCGACCTTCCTGCGGTAGGTCCGCCTTTCATAGTCCGAGACAAATAGAAGGCAGTCGGTAAAGCGCGCCATGAACCGTTCCAGCGCGAAGAACAGTTTTCCCGTGCCGGTGGTTTCGTCATAGTGGAGAGAGCCACCATGCGGCGAATAAAAGCGGGCTACGCGAGACCTTGATACCCGCAACAATGAGCCGAACAGACGGGTATAGGCGCCACCCTTGGCGCCGTGCCCGTGCAGCACGTCCGGCCGCAATTCCTTGATGATCCTGAAGGTGCGCCACGCCGACGCGAGGTCGCCCGGTCCGACATGCCGCTGCATCGGCGTGCGATGGATGCCCAGCGCCAGGCTGTCCTTCATGTTTTCGAACAAATGTTCCTCGAAATCGCCGCCTGTCGTCGAATCGCAGACGATGCCGACGGAATGACCGGCAGCGACCTGCGCCTCGGTCAGGTCGCGCACATGCCGGAAAATCCCTCCGACGGGTGAGCGAAAGCAGTGGACGATCCTGAGTGTGTCCGCCACGTCGTTGGTTCTAGAACAGGCGTTCGCGAACGTAGACTGTATCGCCGGGCAGAAGCGGATCGGAGGTTACCACGCGTCCGGTTATCACCTTGCCGTTGATGTCGCGGGTGATATCGACGCTTTCCTGGTTGGCGCGCGGTGTGAAGCCGCCGGCGATGGCAACCGCCTTCTGCACCGTCAGGCCTGGAACGTAGGAATACTGGCCTGCTGCGCCCACTTCACCCATGACGAAGATCGGCCGGTAACGGTCGATCTCAACCGAAACATCCGGATCGCGCAGATAGCCCTGGCGCAGCTTGTCGGCGATCGCGCCTTCAAGCTGCTGGGCGGTGTGGCCGCGTGCCGGCACGGCGCCGACGAGCGGCAATGAAACGTAGCCGGACTGGTCGACATTGTAGGTGTTGGTCAATCCATCCTGCTCGAACACCGTGACGCGGACGCGGTCGCCGGCGCCAAGGCGATAGGGCTGGTCGAGCATCTTGTGGAAAGCCGCTGGCGTCGGCCGGTAGCTGGAGCAACCGGCCAGCATCGACACGGCAAGCAGCGCACGGAAGAGGGAAGCAGTGCTTTTCATGACCGGACCCGTACCTTCAATGGCCCGCGACTATGGGGCAAACCTTAACGATCGAGGTCCGTTATCATCCTGTTAGGGTTAATGGGCGGTAAAGGCGCGCGGCCGATAGGGCGGCAAATCGACAAAGCGGCATCGGGTTCGCGGCTTTGTTTGCCGCCCGCCGGCAAAGCCTAACAGGTGCTTACCCCGATCTTAACGGCTGAGTTACCATAGTTGTTTACGGTGCGTGCTGACTAATGCTGTCGCGCAAAAGTGAATCGGCTCAGACGCGGCACGCTCTAAGTATCGGAGTAGGGATGCATGTCCGTTCAGTCCGCGGCCGCAGATGTCGACGTCGATCTCAGGCAGCTCTTCGCAAGCCTTGCGAGGAACTGGCTGCGTATTCTTGTCGTTGCGCTTCTGGTAACCGGCCTGGCTTACGCGCTCGCCTGGCTCGCCACGCCGCACTACAAGGCCGAGACGCAGATCAAGATCGAGACAGGCGAATCCGTTTATACTCGGCCAAATAATACCAACGACAACGACAAGCCGATTCTCGATGAGGAAGGGATCGCCACGGAGGTCCAGGTCGTTTCCTCAAGCGACATCCTCAACCAGGTGGCCTTGAAGCTCAACCTGGCGCGGCTGCCTGAATTCGACGACGCGGCCAACATGTCGGCGCTGAGCAAATTTCTCGTCATTGCCGGTCTAAAGAGCGATCCGGAAGAGATCCCGGTGGAAGAGCGCGTGCTGAAAAAGATGCGCGAGAAGCTCAATGTCTACAGCGTTGAAAAAACGCGCATAATCGCCATCGAGTTTTCCTCGGAAGATGCCAAGCTTGCCGCGGCCATCCCGAATGCGATCGCCGAAGCCTACATCGCCAGCCAGGGCAGTGCGAAGATCAAATCGAACTCTGCCGCCACCGCCTTTCTTGGTCCGGAAATCGCCGATCTGCAGCAGAAGGTGAAGGATGCCGAGGCCAAGGTTGCCGCCTACCGGGCACAATCCGATCTTCTGATGGGCGGCAACAATTCGGTTCTGGCCACACAGCAGCTTTCCGAACTGTCGAGCGAACTGTCGCGGGTACGCGCCAACCGGGGCGCGGCGGAGGCGACAGCTGAAAGCGTGCGCAACGCGTTGCGGGGCGGCGGTTCGCTGGATGCGGTGCCCGAGGTCTTGTCCTCGGAGTTGATACAGCGTCTGCGCGAGCGGCAGGTCGAGCTCAAGGCCAATATCGCCGATCTCTCCACCACCTTGCTCGACAATCATCCGCGCATCCGGGCGCTCAAGTCGCAGCTTGCCGATCTCGATCGCCAGATCCGCAACGAAGCGGAAAAGATCATGAAAGGGCTGATGACGCAGGCGCAGACCGCGCAGGCACGCGAAAAACAGCTCGTCGCTGATGTCAATACATTGAAAGCCGCATCGGCACGCGCCGGCGAAGAGCAGGTCGAACTGGATGCCTTGCAGCGTGACGCGACCGCCCGACGCCAGCAGCTCGAATCATACCAGGCCAACTACCTGGCGGCGGCGTCGCGCAACGATCGCAACTACCTGCCTGTCGATGCGCGTGTGGTTTCCCTTGCTCAGGTACCGTCGGAGCCTTATTTCCCGAAGATCCTGCCGATTGTCGGCGCGGCCTTCGTCGGCTCGTTGTTGCTCATGGCGATCGTGACGCTTCTCAAGGAGTTGTTTTCGGGCCGCGCCATGCGGCCGGCCGCCGGTGCCCGTTTCGAACGGATCGAGCAGGTCGCCATGCCGGTTGTCCAGCAGGAGCCAACGGCTGTCCGCCAGGAGCCCCTGGTTGTGCGACGGGAGCCCATGGCTGCCGAAATCCCCATGGCTGGCGAAATAGAGGAGGCGTGGGATTATGCCACTGAGGCCGAAGCCGAGCCGGATACGGTTTCGGCGGCGGAAGCTGCTGCTGGGTACGAGCCTGCTGAATACGAGCCTGCCGAATCGCCGCGCGCCACGCTCGGCGAGGTCGACATCGACAGGGCGGCGGAGAAACTGATCTCAACCGGTGCCGCGCGTGCCATATTCGTCTCGCCGGAAGGTGACGAAGCCGCCGCCTCGGCGGTGCTGGTCGCACGCGAAGTCTCTGACGCCGGCCTGCGTGTGCTCCTGCTCGATCTCACCGCTTCGGGCGCCGCCTCGCGGCCGATGCTGGAGAGCGGGCTGTTCCCGGGCATCACCAATCTGCTCGCTTCCGAAGCCCAATTCAGTGACGTGATCCATCCCGATCTTTATTCGGACTGCCACGTCATTCCCGTCGGCACCGCCGATCCGATCCGCGCCATGCGCGCTGCCGACCGTCTGCCTATCATCATGCAGTCGCTGACCACCGCCTACGATCTCGTCGTGGTCGAATGCGGCCCTGCCGACGCGCAAGGCATCAGCCGGCTGGTGGGCGAGGGCACCGAAGTCTTCCTGTCCATGCTGGAGCCGGACGACGAGGTGACGCAGGCCGCGGTCAGCTTGATCGAGAGCGGCTATCCCGACCTGACGCTGGTGACGCCGGTCGGTCACGTGACGCCGGGCACGCCAGTGCCGGGACGGCGCTCCGCCGCCTGAGACCTTCGATAATCCTATTCGGGTGATCTGAGTTGGGCGAACTCTGAGAGATCTCAGGTTCCAGCGATGTTAGTTGTCGTCTTCGTTGGTGACAGGCGCGGCCTGTCCGACAGTCTTGCGACGCAACCTCTTGGTCAGCTTCCACACCGTCGGGCTGTTCTTGATGAAGCTTTTCAGCCGCGCACCTTGCCGCAGCTCAAGCGCCAGCGCGCGGCCCTTCAGCGTCAAGGGAAACAGCACCTCGAAATGCTGCGTCTCGATATCGCACCACAGCCGCTTGTAAGGTTCGTCGCCGACCGAAAAATCATAGATTTCGAAGCCTGTTTCACAGGCCTCCTCGATATTGTCGAAGAACAGGAAGTCGCCGGGGCTGGTATGGGCAAGGTCGTCCTCGGCGATCGCCCCGAACTCGCAGATCAGGCGCTTGCCCGAGCGGCTCGACCCGGTGACGGCACGAAGCTTGCCGGCGACTTCGAGCCCATGCAGAACGAAAGACGGTTTCTCCTCGGCAAGCGCTCCGATGAACAGCGCGCGGAAGAAAGCGCGAACCTCAGGCTCGCCGAAGACATTGGCGACACCGATCTTGCGGAAGCGGAATTCCTTCATCTCGAAGAAGGCGTCGAGCAGCCTGTTCACCTCCTCCGGTGTTTTGGCCTCGATGCGGCGGTGGCTGCCGACGGCTTCGAATTTGCGCATCTGCGAGCGGTGCTTCTTGCGCCTGCGCTTGCCGCTCGCGCGCGACAGCAGTGCATCGAAACCTCCCGCCAGATCGGCGGCGAGTGACAGATTGGGGCTCGGAAAATGCGGGAAGGATGCGAGTGGATTGGCAATGCCGTCCAGGTCCGGCAGCAGGCGTTCCAGCGCGACGAGGTCGATGTCCGGCCGCGCCTTGGCAATCGCCCTCAGCACCGATCGAATGGCCTCACCATCGGCATTGGCCAGCCAATGCGGATCGGCGGCGGCAAAATTGCCGTTGGCATGGCGTCCGCCCACGAACCGGGCGACGCGGAACGGTCCGCGGCGGGTGACTTCCAGCGCCAGCGCAAAAACCGGTCGGTCTCCAGTGCTCAGCGTTGCCACGAGAACGTCCGCCCCGGTCTCGGCAGCCCAATTCAGGATCCAGGCCGCGCTCTGCGCCGGTGCAAACAGGGCCGAACGGCAGAACTTGGCATAGGCCGCAAGTGCCGCGCCATCGGCGGCCGAAACGGACAGGTTGATTGCGTCGATTGGCAGCGCACGCGGCGACGCCTCGCTGGCCGCAAGCCGATTGCCGTCAAATGACGCGGTGGCGTCAACCATACCTCAATCCTTGGGGCGTATTCATCGCGTTTTGGGGTACGCGCAGGCGCATTCCGTGCTTGGATGAGCCTAGACGCAAAAGGTGAATGAATGATCGACGGGGGCGAGGCAATTCGGAAACTGGCGCTCAACGTCGCGCGCTATAGTGGCCTTGCCCCGCTGGCGAAGCCCTTTGTCGGCGGCATCGGCGCCATTTTGATGCTGCACCGGGTTACCGCCACGCCGGAAAAGCCGCATGGCGTCAACCGGCATCTCAACATAGCGCCCGAGTTTCTGGACGCCGTCGTTGCCGATATGAAGGCGAATGGCTACACCTTCGTCGCCATGGACGAGGCGATCGAGCGCATCAAGTCTGGCGGCAAGGGCGGCCAGTTCGCGGCGATCACCGCCGACGACGCCTATCGCGACAACATGACCGAGGCGCTCCCGGTGCTGGAAAAGCACGGCGCGCCGATCGCCATCTATGTCGCGCCGGGTTTGATCGACGGTGCCGCCGACCTATGGTGGGAAGTGATCGAGGACATCATCAACGCGCGCGATCGCTTGATCCTGGCGACGCCGGACGGTCCGGTGACGATCGATTGCTCTTCACCGGACAAGAAACTGCAGGCCAATGTGCGTCTGCACACCCATTTGACGCTGGAAGTTCGCGAGGAGGACCAGCGCACGGTGCTGCGCGAACTGGCCCGGTCGAACGGCATCGCGTTGGAAGCATTGCGCTCAAGCACGCTGATGAACTGGAACGAGATCCGCGCTATCGCCGCGCATCCGCTGGTGACGATCGGCGCACACACCATCCACCATCGCAATCTGAAGCGGCTTTCCGAAGCCGATGCGCGCCACGAGGTCGACGACGTCAGGCGCATATTGCAAGCGGAACTCGGCGAGGAGCCGCGCCATCTCGCCTATCCCTATGGCTATGCCAGCGCCGTCGGCGGCCGTGAAGTCGGTTTTGCCCGCGACGCCGGCTATGCCTCGGCGGTGACGACCCGCCACGGCGTGCTGCGCGCCGAACATTCACGCTTCCTACACGCCTTGCCGCGCATTTCGGTCAACGGCCGCTACCAGAGCGTCGCCCATATCCGCACCATGCTGTCGGGCGTGACGACGCCGCTCGCCAATGCCGGCAAGATGGTTGTCACCATCTAGCGCCTCAGCCCTTCGGCCGCGGCTCCAGGATCAGCCATTTGATGATGCCCATTGCCGGCAGCACCCAAAGCAGTCCGCTGAACAAGAAAAACAGGAAATGGACCAGCGGGCCCGATTCCGACAATTGGGCCACCGCAAAGATCGACGCGACCAAGGCATAGATGATGACCAGCGCCACCAGCAGGAAGGTTCCAATCAGCTTTTTCAGGCGAATGGGCATGGCTCAGCCTCTTTTCAAGCGCCTCGAATAAGCCTTGAGACAGGGACTCGCAACCCGAGACAAGCGGCGCGACGGCGTGCCGCGCTGTCTGGTCTTGCCAGCCGGGTTGCGATAGTTCACCAATCCGCCACTTCAACCTGCCTGGACGAGCCCCATGGCTGCCATATCAACTGATGCGCCCTACATGGCCCGCGACCGCGACCTGCACAACCGGGCGCTGCTGCGTGGCTGGCTCTATGTCGTGCTTCTGGTGCTGTTTGCGCTGGTGCTGGTCGGCGGCGCCACAAGGCTCACCGAGTCCGGTCTGTCGATCACCGAATGGCAGCCGATCCATGGCGTCATCCCGCCGCTCAACGACGCCGAATGGCAGGACGAGTTCCAGCGCTACCAGCAGATCCCGCAATATGCCGAGCTCAACAAGGGCATGAGCCTCGAAGCGTTCAAATCGATCTTCTGGTGGGAATGGGTGCACCGCATTCTCGCACGCAGCGTCGGCGTGGTCTTTGCCTTGCCGCTTCTGTTCTTCTGGATGACGCGCCGCATCGAGCGCGGCCTTGGCCCAAAGCTCGTCGGCATCTTGCTTCTCGGTGGCCTGCAGGGAGGGATCGGCTGGTGGATGGTGGCATCCGGGCTGGTCGACCGGGTCTCCGTCAGCCAGTACCGGCTGGCGACCCACTTGACGCTTGCGGCGCTGATCTTCACCGCGACCATGGTCGTCGCGCGTGGATTGGCTCCGCACTCCGAACCCGCGGCCGACCGCTCGACACAGCGTCTGGCCGGTTTCCTGGTGCTTCTGGCGTTGGTGCAAATCTATCTCGGCGGGCTCGTCGCCGGGCTCGATGCCGGTCTTTCCTACAACACCTGGCCGCTGATGGACGGGAAAATAATCCCCGGCGATCTGCTGCTCCTCGAGCCGGCATGGCGCAATTTTTTCGAGAACCCCAAGACGGTGCAGTTCGTTCACCGTCTCGGCGCCTATACGGTTTTCGTCGTGGCGCTCTGGCACATGATCGCGACGCATCGCCGCCAACCCAAGACAACGCATGCCCGCCGTGCCACGCTTCTCTTCCTGCTGGTGCTGGTTCAGGCTACGATCGGCATCGGCACGCTGCTGATGCATGTGCCGCTGCACATGGCGCTGACGCATCAGGGTTTCGCGCTTGTCCTGCTCGGCTTTGCCGCCGCTCATTGGCGAGGCACCAAAGGCGCCTATCCACTGCCCAACGAGATCGCGGTCAGAGGCTGATCCGAACGCCTCGGATTGCCGTGGCAATGGCCAATTCACGGTTCTCCTCGGTCTCGTTGCCATCTTCATGGTGCCATGAGGCCGACAGGCAGCCGTAGGCGATGGCGTGGTCGAGAATGGCGCGGGGCGTCTGGCCGAGCGTCGTGGCGAAGATCTCGGCCATGTGCGAAATCCGCTGCTGATCAAGACAAAGATCGTCGCGGCCGAGCGGATTGTAGAACGTGTTCGCCGCGTCGAAGCCAGGATCGCCGAGAACGCCCTTCGGGTCGATCGCCAGCCAGCCGCGTGGCCCGTGCATGATGTTATCATGGTGCAGGTCGCCATGCAGCGGCCTGACATCATGCGGATTGGCCAGCAGCCGCTGGGCAGTTGCCGCCGCTTCGACATAGAGGCTGTTCCGGCCGTCGTCGCGATCGATCCTGGCCTTCTTGAACAGGCTGGCGAAGCGTTCCCTGAGTGGCTGAAGGTCTGGCGGGGCAGGGTGCCTTGACAGCGTGAACAGCCTTGCCATCACCTCGGCGGCGATCGCTGTGGCGGCGTTGTCGCCCTGCTCGTCCAGCACCCGCGACAAAAGGGTTTCGCCGGCATATTCGAGCAGCATGTTGTGGCCATCGCGAGCAAGCAGCCGCACCGCGCCTTGGCCGCGCCGCCAGGCGAGAAAATGCTCGCCGCGCAACTCGTCGGCGACGTCGTCGAAAGGTTTCAGTGCCTTGACGATCGCCGGCGAGCCGTCGGCGCGAACAACCTTCCAGATGCGGCTGGAAAAGGTCTCGGCGATCAGCTCCGCGCCGCCGGCGAGCTTCCAGCGGCGCGGGAAGTTCGGCGTCGGACTCAAAGCCCCGAACTCAATGCCCCGAGCTCAATGCTTGAGGCCGAGCATCAAATCCATGTTCTGCACCGCGGCGCCCGAAGCGCCCTTGCCGAGATTGTCATAGACCGCCAGAAGCAGCGCCTGCGCGCGTTTGTCATTGGCGAAGACATAGACCTTCATCCGGTTGGTGCCGTTATAGGCTTCCGGATCGATCTCCGGCACGCGCTCCAGATGGGCGTAGGGCGCCACTTCGACCACACCGCCCTCGATGCCCGAGAAGTGATCGGCGATTGCCGCGTATAGCTCGGCGCCGGTCGGCACATGGTCGAGGCCGCCGAGCTGCAACGGCACCACGGTGATCATGCCTTGCGCGAAATTGCCGACCGCCGGCTGCATGATCGGATCGTGCGAGAGCTTCGCGTAAGTCCGGAGCTCCGGCACATGTTTGTGCTGCAGGGTCAGCCCATAGGGCAGGAATTCAGATGCATCCTCGCCCTTGGCGACATAATCCTCGATCATCGGGCGGCCACCGCCGGAATAGCCCGAAATGCCGTTGACGGTGACCGGGAAATCCGGTGGCAACAGCCCGGCCGTCACCAGCGGCCGCAGCGTCGCGATCGGTCCTTGTGGCCAACAGCCCGGATTGGCGACGCGCTTCGCGCTGGCAATCTTTTTCGCCTGGTCCCTGTCCATTTCGGCGAAACCATACTCCCACCCCTCGGCGACGCGATGCGCTGTCGAGGCGTCGATCACCTTGGTGGTGTCGTTGGCGATCAGCGAAACGCTCTCTTTCGCCGCATCGTCCGGCAGGCACAGGATCGCGACATCGGCGGCGTTGAGGAATTCAGCCCGGGCTGCCGTTTCCTTGCGGCGCTCGGTCGGGATCGAGATGATCTCCAGGTCGCCACGCTCGGCAAGCAGCGCCCGGATCTGAAGACCGGTTGTGCCATGCTCGCCGTCGATGAAGATTTTCGGTTTCATTGCCTGATCAAAATCCCTGATATTTCAAAGCTATATGCCTTGTCCGTGATTCACTGCAACAGGATTGCCATTGCTCATCTCTTCAAGCCGGGCCTTTCGTTCCGCCAGCAGCCCGAGATACTGCATGGCCACCGTCGAGCCAGCGATTGCCGTTATATCGGCGTGATCATAGGCCGGCGCAACCTCCACGACATCGGCGCCGACGATGTCGATCTGGGTGAGCTGGCGCAGCACCGACAGGATCTTGGCCGAGGACGGACCGCCGGCGACCGGCGTGCCGGTGCCGGGCGCGAAGGCTGGATCGAGGCAATCGATATCGAAAGTGAGGTAGGTCTTCTTGCCGCCGGTGCGATCGACTATGGCATAGGCGATGTCGGATGCGCGCATCTCCTCGACTTCATGGCCGTAGAGGATCTTGATGCCGAACGTTTCGGGCGCGTGGGTGCGGATGCCGATCTGGATCGAGCGGTCGGGGTCGATGATGCCTTCCTTCACCGCGCGGCCGACGAAGGAGCCGTGATCGATACGCTTGCCGTCGTCCGGCCAGGTGTCCTGGTGGGCGTCGAATTGCACCAGCGCCAGCGGCCCGTGGATGGCGGCGTGCGCCTTGAGCAGCGGCCAGGTGACGAAGTGGTCGCCACCCAGCGACAGCAGAAAGGCGCCGGATTTCAGGATTTTTGCCGCCTCGCGCTCGATCGTGCCGGGCGTCTTCTGATGATTGCCGCTGTCGAGCAGGCAATCGCCATAGTCGACCACGGCCAGATGTTCGAACAGGTCGCGCGAAAACGGATATTGCGGATCATTGTCGAGGATGGTCGAGGCGCGGCGGATCGCCTGCGGCCCGAAACGCGCGCCAGGCCGATTGGTGACGGCGGCGTCGAAGGGGATGCCCCACACCACCGCGTCCGCGCCCTTCACGTCCTTCGTATATTTGCGTCGCATGAACGACAGCGCGCCGGCGTAGGTCGGCTCGAAGGATGCGCCCGTCTTGGAACGAGCGGTGAAGGCGTGGTCGATGTTTTGGTTCGCCATTACGGATCCTCGGTTTGTCGGGCTGCCACAACTACAGAACCGGCACGCAACACGCTAGTCACAGCTTGGCGATGCGGAAACGGCGGTTCGCGTGCCTCGCCAAACGGGATTGTGTCGTCATGAAGCAGACCGCTTTTCTCCTCTCGGCATGTCGCTCAGTGAACTGCTGACGTGGTTTCAGCATGATTCGATTGCAGTGGCGCGACAGCCCCCATGCTGCGCGGCCGTGCCATGCCGACACGGGATGCGTGCGCTATTTCGTGCAGCCGCGCAAAGCCCGTAGCCGGCTTCGTTCACCTGCCTGTCACGCACATCGCCTAACCGGGTTGCGATCCGGAACGGAGCGATTCTCGATGCGGGCTATTTGGCAAGGCCTCCTGTTTTCCGCCGCGCTGGCCGCCTCCCTTGGCCATGCCTCGGCCGGTGAAACCCATGCCAGGCAGATCCTCGATCGCTTCGAGCACGCCAACCAGTGGCGCGACCATGTGATGGTGGCCGCGCATCGCGCCGGCAGCATGCAGGCCGGCAAGACGCTTTACCCGGAAAACTCGCTCGCGGCCGTCGAGGGCTCGATCGCCATGGGCGCTGAAATCGTCGAAGTCGACATCAGGCGCTCGAAGGACGGCGAATTCGTCGTCATGCATGACAGCTGGCTCGACCGCACGACGACCTGCAAGGGCGAGGTGGTAGACTATACGCGGGCGGAACTCAGGAAATGCCGGCTGGTTGTCGAAGGCACCGGCGCCGTGTCCGGCGAAACGGTCTCGACGCTGCGCGAGATGCTGACAGCGACCAGGGACCGGATCCTCATCAACCTCGATAACAAGCTCGATGTCCAGGCTCTGCCAGGCATGATCGCGATCGCCCGCGAGCTCGGCATGGCCGAGCAGGTGATCGTCAAGGAGAACCTGTGGAATGCCGATCGGATTGCCACGGTCAAGGCCACCATGGAGGCCATCGGCGGCGGTTTCCAGTTCATGCCGATCATCGCCGACGATGCCGTGCATGACGCCCGCTTCGCCGAAACGGTCAGTCGGGCCTTCTCGGTGCGCGCGATCGAGCTGATCAACTGGCGGGCGGGAGCCGAGACGCTGACCGAGACCGGCGGGCCGTTGTTCAGCACCCGCATGCGGGCCGTCTCGGTGCGAGGCGGCTGGCACATCTGGGCCGACACCTATGCCATCGTCAACAAACCGGGCGGGTTCCTCTCGGGTGGCCGCGGCGACGAACTGGCGGTGCTGGCCAGCCTGCCTGCCGAGACCTGGGGTTTCTGGGCCGAGCGCGGCGCCACCATCATCCAGAGCGACGAGCCGAAGGCGGCGATCGACTGGCTGGCCGCCAACGGCTACCGCATACCCTATACCGACGAGGCGCGGCCGGTCGAGCCGGCGAACACGGCAAGCATCAACTAGGGGCAGCGCGGCAAGCTACCGATCTTCCCCACGTGGGGGACCGGCTTTCGCCAATCTTCAGCACTCGCTGGCCGTCGCGTCCGCCCTCATGCCGCCTTCGCAACGCCATCCAGATCCCTGAGTGTGTCCTCCGACAGTTCGAACTCCGCCGCCGCCAGGTTCTCCCTGAGATGCGCGACAGACGAGGTGCCGGGGATCAAAAGGATGTTGGGCGCACGCTGCAGCAGCCAGGCCAGCGCGACCTGCATGGGTGTGGCGCCGAGGCGCGCCGCTACACTGGACAAGGTCGACGATTGTAGCGGGCTGAAGCCGCCGAGCGGAAAGAACGGCACATAGGCGATGCCGTCGCGGGCTAGCTCGTCGATCAGTCGGTCGTCATCCCTATGCGCCAGATTGTACTGGTTCTGCACGCAGACAATTTCGACCATTCGCCGTGCTTCTTTTATCTGCGCGGCGGTGGCATTGCTCAGCCCGATGTGACGCACCAGACCTTTTTGCTGCAGCCCAGCCAGCGCCGCGACCTGTTCTTCGATCGACCCTTCTGCGGGTTCATGCACATCGAATATGATCCTGAGGTTGACCACGTCCAGCACGTCGAGCCCGAGATTGCGCAGATTGTCGTGCACGGCCTGGGTCAGCTCTTCGGGAGAGAAGGCCGGGAGCCACGCAGCATCGGCACCGCGGCGGGCGCCGACCTTGGTGACGATGGTGAGGTCGTCGGAATAGGGCGCGAGCGCTTCGCGGATGATCTGGTTGGTGACGTGCGGGCCGTAGAAGTCGCTGGTGTCGATGTGGTTCACGCCGCTTGCGACCGCCTCGCGCAACACAGCCAAGGCTGAGTCATGATCTTTGGGCGGGCCGAAAACGCCCGGCCCCGCGAGTTGCATGGCGCCATAGCCTAGCCGTTTTACGGAGCGGTCGCCGAGAGTGAATGTGCCTGACTTGTCGATGCTGGACATGGTCTGTCTCCTTCGAATGATGAGGCAGAAATAGCCGCTGTGCGCTGTCCTGATAATCCGCTATTATCTGCACGGGTTGTGCGGAATAGCGAACAGTGAATGTCGAACTAGGTGATCTGAATGCCTTCCTGGCGGTGGCGCGCGCTGGCGGTTTTCGCGAAGGCGCGCGTGCAAGCGGCGGCAGCGCATCGGGTCTGAGCGAGGCGGTGCGCCGGCTGGAGACTCAGCTCGGGGTCAGGCTGCTCAATCGCACGACACGCAGCGTCGCCTTGACCGATGCGGGTGCCGGGTTGCTGGCGCGGCTCGGGCCCGCTTTGAACGAGGTCGAGGCGGCACTTGACGTGGTGAACGGCTTTCGCGACCGGCCGGCAGGCACGCTGCGCCTCAATGTGCCGGTCAGCGCGGTGCGGCTGGTGCTGCCGGACATCGTTCCGCGGTTTCTCGCCACCCATCCCGGTATCCGGCTTGAGATCATCGCCGAGGAGAGTTTTGTCGACGTGCTGGCGGCCGGCTGCGACGCCGGCATCCGTTACGACGAGCGGCTGGAGCAGGATATGATCGCGGTGCCGATCGGACCGCGCGTACAGCGCTTCGCCACCGCCGCCAGCCCTGCCTATCTCGATCGCCATGGGCGGCCGCAGCATCCGAGCGATCTGCTTGGCCATGCCTGCCTGCGCGGCCGCTTCGCCAGCAGTGCGATGCCGCCATGGGAGTTCGAACGCGACGGCGAGGTGGTGCGCGTCGATCCGACAGGACCGCTTGTCGTGACCCTGGGCGGAGGGGCTGATCTCAAAGTCGATGCAGCCGTCGCCGGCACCGGCATCGTCAGTATTTTCGAGGACTGGCTTCGCCCTTACTTCGACAGCGGCGCGCTCGAGCCCGTCCTCGAACCCTGGTGGCAGAGCTTCTCGGGCCCGTTCCTCTATTATCCCGGCCGGCGCCTCGTGCCGGCGCCGTTGCGTGCATTCATCGACTTCATCAAGGCGCGAGCCAATCATGCTTGAAAAGGTGGGACCAAAGAAAAAGGCCGCCCGGAGGCGGCCTTTTCGAACGTTTGAGCTGCGTAGCGCTTAGCGCTTCGAGAACTGGAAGCTGCGGCGGGCCTTCGCCTTGCCGTACTTCTTGCGCTCGACGACGCGGCTGTCGCGGGTCAGGAAGCCGCCCTTCTTGAGCACGGCGCGCAGCGCCGGCTCGTAGTAGGTCAGCGCCTTGGAGATGCCGTGGCGCACCGCGCCGGCCTGGCCGGAGAGGCCGCCGCCGATGACGGTGGCGACGATGTCGTACTGGCCCGAGCGGTTGGCGGCGATGATCGGCTGGTTGAGGATCATCTGCAGGACCGGACGCGCGAAATAGGACGCGAATTCCTTGTCGTTGACGACGATCTTGCCGGAGCCGGGCTTCACCCAGACGCGCGCGATGGCGTTCTTGCGCTTGCCGGTGGCATAGGCGCGGCCCGACTTGTCGAGCTTCTGGACGTGGACGGGTGCGGCCGGCTGGATGTTACCGGTTGCAGTTCCGAGTTCTGCGAGCGAGGAAAGCTCAGCCATCTTACGAAGCCTTCTTGTTCTTGGCGTTCAGCTTGGCCACGTCGAGGGTGACGGGCTGCTGGGCGACATGCGGATGTTCCGTGCCTGCATAGACGCGGAGGTTCTTCATCTGGCGACGGCCGAGCGGGCCGCGTGGGATCATGCGTTCGACGGCCTTCTCGACGACACGCTCGGGGAAACGACCCTCGAGCAGCTGGCGCGCGGTGCGCTCCTTGACGCCGCCGGGGTGGCCGGTGTGCCAGTAATAGACCTTGTCGGTGAACTTCTTGCCGGTGAACACCACCTTGTCGGCATTGATGACGATGACGTTGTCGCCGTCGTCGACATGCGGAGTGAAGGTGGGCTTGTGCTTGCCGCGAAGATGGTTGGCGATGACAGTGGCGAGGCGGCCGACGACGAGACCCTCGGCGTCGATCAGCACCCACTTCTTCACCACATCCGCAGGCTTCTGCGAAAAGGTTGTCATGGTTCCTGCTTTCGGTTCGGACCTTCCCATTCGCGAACGACAAGGGAAGGCGTTTCTTGTTGCTTGGATTGGCGAAAAGCGCTTGCCCGTCGCCAATAACAAAACGGCGGCCTTTGTGGGCCGCTGCTTCGTGAGGGCTTATAGGGGAGGGTAGTGATTGCGTCAAGGCGCACGAGAATCGAGGTGGCAGAAAAAATGTAGCAAAAACAAAACATTAGGTAGAAGGTATTATTTTACCACATGGAGTTGGCGCCACCTCGAGGCCCGTAAGGTTTAATGCTTGGCCTCGATTTCCTTGCGGGCCGCACTGGAGAGGAATGCAGATCGGGTTATGCCGCGTTCGCGCGCCGCCGCATCGATTGCTCGCAAAACACCGCGCTCGAAGGTCACGTTGGCCCTGACGACGGCGCTGTCATTGTCGATCAGTGGCACCGAGACCAGATAGCCGCCTTCTGCAAGCGCTCTGCGGATATCCGGAAGCGCAAGGATCGCTTCATGGCTCGACGGTTCGGGAACGGGCATGTCTTCCGCCCACAATTGCAGTGCTTCAACCGCATTCGGTACGATATCTTCTGCATCGTCCGCAGCCGAAAAGCAGCCGGGAATATCCGGGAAGCGGATGCCGAAGGCACTGTCGAGGTCTTTGTCGACCAAGGCGAAATAATTCTTCATTGCGTGTCTCTCGAACGTTTCAGATCGTCCTTATCCAGCCGGCCTGCTTGGCGATTGCGCGAGCGGTACCGGTTGGCAGATCCTTCTCGGGATGGGGGACAATCAACACGATCGCGCCTTTGCGAAATTTGTGATGCGAGCCACGTACGGAAATCAGCTCGAACCCTTCATCCCTAAGGCGCTTCACGATCTTGCGGCTGTCACGTTCTAGCAACGGTCACCTATGCGCATATATATACACATTAAACGAAGAATTCAATTGTCAGGACGCCGCCCGCTTCGGCGGGATTGAATAGGTGCCCGTGGCATGCGCCACCGTATGTCCATCCGGCCCGGCGACGATATCGATGTCGAACACCATAAGGGTCTTGCCCAGCTTCAGGATGCGGCAATGGCCGTCGACCGGGCCGGCTTCGGCCTTTCGGACGAAATTGATGTTGAGGTTGGTGGTGACCGAAAGCGCATCCGGCCCGGCATGCGAAAGCACGCAGACATAGCCGCCAATGTCGGCCAGCGTGAACAGCGATGGGCCGGACACAGTGCCGCCGGGGCGCAGATGCCGCGCGTCGGCGTTGAGCCTCACCGTGCAGCCGCCCGGGAACACATCCAACGCCTCGTAGAAGGTGAACTGGTCGTTGAGCTGGGGATAGACGGTTGTCATCAGCGCATTGACTTCAGCCGCCGTCAGCACCGGTTTGAGATTGTCTTGGGTGGGCATAAGCGGTTTCCTATATGGAGCAGGTCAGGGCCCTGAGCGGCACACCTGGGCCAATTGTCGGGTTGGAGAAAACACGGCTCGTGGCTGTTCTTCAATCGGCAGCGTGCTAGTTCTTTTGTTCCATGGCCCGCGAATCCGATGCCGCAGGCCGACAAAGAGGTTGGAAAACATGGCCGAAATCGTCGCCATCAAGCCGCCCGAAGGCCCGGTTGCCGCCAGGCTGGACAGGGGGGTGCTCCGCTTGACGCTCGCCAGTCCGCCGGCCAATGCCTTGTCGCTGGCGGTGATGGCGACGCTGACGGCGGAACTCGACCGCGCGAAGGCCGACAAGTCGGTTCGCGTCATCATCCTCGCGGCGGCCGGAAAAGTGTTCTGCGCCGGGCACGACCTCAAGGAAATCACCTTGCACCGGGCCGACGCCGACAAAGGCAAGGCATTCTTCGAACAGACATTTTCGGCTTGCGCGGCATTGATGCAGGCGATCGTGCGCCATCCCAAGCCGGTTATCGCCGAGGTCGATGGTTTGGCCACCGCGGCCGGGCTGCAACTGGTCGCGAGCTGCGACCTGGCGATCGCTTCGCACGAGGCGACATTCTGCACGCCAGGCGTCAACATCGGCCTGTTCTGCTCGACGCCGATGGTGGCGCTCTCCCGCAACGTCTCGCGCAAGCACGCGATGGAGATGCTCTTGACCGGTGAGACGATCGACGCGGCGACAGCCAAGGAATTTGGCCTCGTCAACCGCATCGTGCCGCGCGAATACCTGAATCAGATCGTCACCAAATACGCGCAAACCATTGCTTCCAAATCATCTTTGGTGGTCAAGACCGGCAAGGAGGCCTTTTACGCGCAGGCCGAGATGGGCCTCGCCGACGCCTACGCCTACACCGGCCGGGTCATGGTCGAGAACATGCTGGCGCGCGACGCCGAGGAGGGCATCGGCGCCTTCATCGGCAAGCGCCAGCCGCAGTGGACGGACGAGTAGGCTGGGTCGGACGAATAGTCATGGAACCGCGCATCTCCATCATCACCATCGCCACCGACGATCTCGACCGCGCCGTACGTTTCTATGAGGGAATGGGGCTGAAACGCCATGCCGGGATCACCGACGGCGTCGCCTTCTTCCAGATGGGTGGCGTCATCCTCGGCCTGTTTCCGCGCGCAAGCGCCGAGGAGGATTCCAGCGTCAGCTTCTCCGGAGTGCCGTCAGCGGTCTATCTCGCCTATAACACCCGCTCCGACGCCGAGGTCGACGAGGTGCTTGCGGCGGCCAAGAAGGCCGGCGGCCGCATCGTCAAGCCGGCCGGCCGCGCCTTCTGGGGCGGCTGGTACGGCTATTTCGCCGATGCCGACGGGCATGTCTGGGAAGTCGCGCACAATCCGGCCTTTCCGATCGCGGAAGACGGAACGATCTCGCTGCCGGACTGATCGCCGCCGCATGGCTCCTCGCAAGCAACTGACGCGGCTGAAGGCGCCTTATCTCAAGCGCATCCTGCTTGAGCCGTCGCGGGTTGCCGACTGGGAAAAATATCCCTGGAGCCTGCCGATTTTTCGTGGCCGAGAATTCGAACTCGAATTCACCACGCCGATCACCATCATCGTCGGCGAGAATGGCACCGGCAAGTCGACGTTGCTCGAGGCGATCGGCGCGCTGGCCGGCTACGATGAGGCCGGCGGCGGCAAGGGCTACATGCCGGTCGACCATTCCACCGCCATCGACAAGAGCGGCGCGGCCCTTGCCGGAACGCTGCGCGGCCACTGGCTGCCGAAGGTCACCGCCGGCTGGTTCTTCCGCGCCGAATCCTTTTACTCGGTGGCCCGTTATCTCGACCAGGCGGCGCTCGACGCGGGCGAAGCGCCACCGGATTTCCTGTCCTGGTCGCATGGCGAGGGGTTCATCCGCTTCTTCGAGGAGCGCTGCCGCAGGCAAGGCATCTATATCCTCGACGAGCCCGAAAGTGCGCTCTCGCCGACGCGCCAGATCGAACTGCTCAAGTTGCTGCGGCGGATGGACCAGTCGGGCACCGCGCAAGTGATCATGGCGACACACTCGCCGTTGCTGATGGCTTGTCCCGGCGCTCGACTGTTCCGTATCAGCCGCTTCGGCCTCGATCCGACCGATTTCGGTGATACCGATCATTTCCGCATGATGCGCAATTTCTGCAACGATCCGGATGGTTTTCTCGCCGAAGCGCTGTATGAGGACGAGGCATGAACCACGACACATACGACAATGCCTACATCGCCGGCATCCTCAATTCGGTGAAGACCATCGCCATGGTCGGCGCTTCGGCCAATGATGTACGGCCGAGCTATTTCGTATTGAAATACCTGCTGGCCAAGGGCTTTTCGGTGTTCCCGATCAATCCGGGACAGGCCGGCAAGGAAATCCTCGGCCGAACCGTCTATGCCAGGCTTGCCGATCTCCCCGAGCCCGTCGACATGGTCGACGTCTTTCGCGGCTCGGCGGCTGTGCCTGGCGTCGTCGACGAGGTTTTGCGGCTCGATCCCTTGCCGAAAGTCGTCTGGATGCAGCTCGGCGTGCGCCATGACGAGGCGGCCGCGCGCGCCGAGGCCGCCGGCATCAAGGTGGTGATGAACCGCTGCCCCAAGATCGAATACGGCAAGCTGTCCGGCGAGATCGGCTGGACCGGCGTCAATTCCGGCGTCTTGTCGTCGAAGAAGCCGATCATGCGGTCGGGGTTCCAGAGTTTCGGCGTTCGCCAGAAGTAGAAAGAAAATTCCGTAGGCCGGTGAATTTTCTCTCACTTCGGCCGCAGATCGCGCGCCGAAGGGTATTTTCTTCTTTGCATTCACAGCCGGGCTTCGCCAAGAATGCCCGGCGATTTCTGAGAGTTTCAAAAGGGAGGTTTTCGATGACCCGCACGCCCGGTTTTAATACGCTCGCAGTCCATGCTGGTGCCAAGCCCGATCCGGCGACGGGGGCGCGGGCGACGCCGATCTACCAGACGACCTCCTTTGTTTTCGACGATGCCGACCATGCCGCCTCGCTGTTTGGGCTGAAAGCCTTCGGTAACATCTACACCCGCATCATGAACCCGACGCAGGCGGTGCTGGAAGAGCGCATCGCCGCACTCGAAGGCGGTACGGCGGCGCTGGCTGTCGCCTCGGGCCATGCCGCTCAGGTGCTCGTCTTCCACAATCTGATGCAGCCGGGCGACAATTTCGTTGCCGCGACCAGACTTTACGGCGGCTCGATCAACCAGTTCGGCCACGCCTTCAAGAATTTCGGCTGGCAGGTGCGCTGGGCCGACACCAACGACACCTCGACCTTCGAGAGCCAGATCGACGACAAGACCAAGGCCATCTTCATCGAGAGCCTGGCCAATCCGGGCGGCATCTTCGTCGACATCGAGAAGGTCGGCGACATCGCCCGCAAGCATGGCCTGCCGCTGATCGTCGACAACACGCTGGCCTCGCCCTATCTGGTGCGGCCGATCGAGCATGGCGCCGACATCGTCGTCCATTCGCTGACCAAGTTCATCGGCGGCCACGGCAATTCGATCGGCGGCGCCATCGTCGATGGCGGCACATTCGACTGGTCGAAGTCGGGCAAATACCCGATGCTGTCGGAACCGCGCCCCGAATATGGCGGCCTCATCCTGCACGAAACCTTCGGCAATTTCGCTTTCGCCATCGCCGCGCGCGTGCTCGGCCTGCGCGATATCGGCCCGGCGATCTCGCCGTTCAACGCTTTCCTCATCCTGACCGGGCTGGAAACCTTGCCGCTGCGCATGCAGCGTCACTGCGACAATGCCGTGAAGGTCGCCGGCTGGCTGTCCGAGCATCCCAAGGTTGCCTGGGTGAACTATCCTGGCCTGCCCAGCGACAAGAACAATGCGCTGCAGAAGAAGTACTCACCGCTCGGCGCGGGCGCGGTGTTCACCTTCGGCCTGAAGGGTGGCTATGAGGCCGGCGTCAAGTTCGTCGAGGCGCTCGAACTGTTCTCGCACCTCGCCAATGTCGGCGACACCAAGTCGCTGGTCATCCACCCGGCCTCGACCACGCACCGCCAGCTGTCCGACGAGCAGAAGGTCAAGGCGGGCGCCGGGCCGGACACGGTGCGGCTGTCGGTCGGCATCGAGAATGTCGAGGACATCATCGCCGATCTGGAACAGGCCCTGGCCAAGGTCTGAATGGCCATGACCGCGCAGAAATTTCTGTCCGTCGATATCGAGAGCGTCGAACCGGAACTTGGCGCACCGGCGCCGGATCGCCTGATTTCGGGCGATCCGAAGTTCCGTACCTGGAATATCGAGGAACAGGGCGACGCCCTTTACGCCGGCATCTGGGAGGCAACGCCGGGCAAATGGCGCATCGAGTATGACGAATGGGAGTTCTGCCACATTCTGTCGGGCGCCTCGATAATAGCGGAGGAAGGCGGCGAGGCGCGCACCGTCAAGGCAGGTGATAGTTTCGTGCTCAGGCCGGGCTTCAAAGGCAGCTGGGAAGTGCTTGAAACGACCCGCAAGGAGTATGTGATCAAGCTTTGACTAATGCATGTCGCGCAAAAGTGTGCAGCGGTTTTGCGGTAACGACATGCATAAAAACAGGTCGCCGTGCCGAATTCACAAAAGCCGATCGACATCGGCGCCGGAAAATCCGTAGCCGCGCATCATCTCCCTGTGCCAGGCGCTGCCAAGCAGATCGCCCAGACAGGAATCGATGCGCTGGCGCAGAATCGCATTGTCCTTGGCGAGAGCAAATGCGCCGGCCGCCGGCTGTTTTTCATCGGCCGGAACGTCGACGACTTCAAGCGGCGCATCGGGCCGATTGGCCAGATAGCCTCGATGCGCCATGGCGACACTTGCGTAGGCATGCACTGCACCGGCCGCGACCGCATCCGCCGCGCCCGCTTGCGTGGCGAATATCCTTATCCGCTCCGGCGCAATGCCATTTTGCAAGGCCGTCTGATGTTGGACCTGGCCTGTTATGACGCCGATCAGGGCTGTAGCATCCCTGGCGACGGATCGATAACCCCAGAATTCACGTGGGTTACCTTTCGCGACCAGCAGCCCGTCCTGCAACACCCAGATCGGTCGCGTGAAGTCGACCGCTCTCTTGCGCTCGTCCGAAATGAACAGGCCGGTGGTCATGTCCCAGTCACCGCTGGCCAATCCCGGAAGCAATCTGGCGAACTCGGTTTCGACCGGCGAAAAGGCCTTTAACCCCAAGACCTGGCAAATCTTCCGCGCGAGCTCCGTGTCGCAGCCAGCGACTTCCCCGGAAGCGTCGGTGAAGCAGAAAGGCGGTTCCTGCAGAAAAGCGAATGTCATCTTCTCGGTCATACGGCCTCAGCGTGGATCGGGCTCTCCAAAGCTCACGGCGAGCGCTTCCAGCCCATGGAAATGATAGCTGTCGCGGAAGCGAGGCTGTTCGGCAACGTGCACCCCCGGCAGCCGGTCGAACAGCGTCTTCAGCGACACCTGTAATTCGAGCCGCGCCAGCGGCGCGCCGATGCAGAAATGGATGCCGGCGCCGAACGAGACGTTCTTCTGGTCGGCGCGTTCGGGATCGAAGGCGAGGGGATCGGCAAAGGCCAGGGGGTCATGGTTGGCCATGCCGAGCAACAGGCCGATCGTCTCGCCCGGCCGCACGAGGATGCCTGGAGCGACCTCGACCTCCTGATAGGCATAGCGGGTGAACATGTGCAGCGGCGCATCGAAGCGCAGGCATTCCTCGACGGCGGCGGCCGTCGCCTCGGCTGACATGAAGAAGCGGCGCGGATCGCCGCCTTGCGCAAGGATCGTGCGCACGGCATTGCCGGTCTGGTGGACGGTTGCCTCATGGCCGGCATTGAGCAGCAGGATCGCCGAGGACACCAGCTCGTCCTCCGAAAGCTTCTGGCCATCCTCCTGTGCCGCGATCAGCAGCGACAGCAGGTCGTCGCCAGGTTTCTTGCGCCGCTCCGTGACATAGCCGCGCAGAAAGTCGGAAAAATCCCGTGCGGCGCGGTTGGCTATCTCTTCCGTCTCGCGCGTGCGGCCATGCACGTACATGGCTACCATCCGGTGCGACCAGTCGAGCAGTTGCGGTCCCATGGCGACGGGAACGCCGAGCATTTCGGCAATGATGGTGATCGGCAAGGGTGAGGCAAAGGCAGGCAGCAGGTCGACTCCGCCTGGTTCGAAACGGTCGATCAGTTCGTTGGCCAGCGCCTCGACGCGCGGCCTGAGACGCTCGACCTGGCGCGAGACGAAGGCGCGGTTGACCAGTGTCCTCAGCCGCGTGTGCACGGGCGGCTCCAGCTCGAGCATCGAATTGGCCTCGATGCCGTCGAAGGCGGTGAGATGCGAGCGGTCCTGGCCGATGCCGCGGCTGTCGGGGATGCCGGCCGGGTTCTGGCGCCCGAAGCGGCGGTCGCGCAGCAGCCGATTGACGTCGTCGAAGCCGCCAAAGCACCAGAAGCCATAGTTCTCCCAGAAGAAGGCGCTCGCTGCGCCTTGCAGGAAGGCATAGGCTTCGTAAGGATTTTGGACGAAGGCCGGCTCATGCGGGTCGAGGCGCAGACGCCGCGTGGCAGGATCGAAAACGAGATAGTTTGGGATCATCCTTGACCCTTAGCGCGCCTTGCCAGCCTGGTGCCAGACCGTATGTTGGCCGCCAATATCCTCATCATTGAGCCAGCCAAAATGCACACGGAAAGATTGACTTGATGAATGTGATTGTCGTCAGCGATTGAGCTCGTCAGCGGCGGCGATGACTTCGGATACAATCGCCCGCACATCGTCTGTTGTCGTCCGGTGGTTGACGAAACACGCCCGCAGCGCGAACTGGCCGTTGATCGTTGCATTCGACAGATACACCCGGCCGCGCGCAATCACGCGTCGCAAAATCGCTTGATTGTCTTTTGAGCGGTGGCGGAAGCAGACCGCGCTTAGCGGAACGGGCGCAAGCAGTTCCATCTCGGCATGTGACGAAATCATCTCCGCCAGCATCTGCGCGTGGTGGAGATCGCGCGCGATCGCATCGCGAAAGGCACGGCGTCCGTGATATTGCAGCGACATCCAGAGCTTCAGGGCGCGGAACCGTCGCGACAGTTCGATCGATTCCTCGAAGAAAGCAAAGGCTTCCTCCGGGTCCTGGCTGAATATCTTCACATAGTCGCCGCTGTGCGAAAAAGCTGCGTGTGCGATGCTTTGATCGCGATAGAGCAGGCAGCCGCAATCGAGCGGCTGATACAGCCATTTGTGCGCGTCGAGCGACAGCGAGTCCGCCAAAGCCAATCCCTGGAATTTTTCCGGCACCGCCAGGGCCGCCAGTCCGCCATAGGCGCCGTCGACATGCAGCCACAGCGCTTCCCTGCGGGCGATCTCCTCAATGTCCATGAGGGGGTCGATCGCTCCGGTGGCGACTGCGCCAACAGTGGCCACGATGGCGATGGGCGTATTTCCTGACTTTCGGTCCTCGGCAATGGCGGCCTCGAGCGCATCTGTCCGCATCCGGAGCTGTTCGTCGACCGGGATCAGGCGAAGGTTCTTTCTGCCGATGCCCAGCAGCGCGACAGCCTTCGGAATGGACATGTGCACTTGTTCCGAGGCGTAGATCACGCCAGGCCGTGCACCCGTTTCGTTGGCCGGAAGCTTGGCTTCGCGCGCCATCGCCAGCGCCATGAGATTGGCCGTCGAGCCGCCGCCGCACAGGCTGCCGGTGAATCTGGCACAGCCGACCGCTTGCGCCAGCCATCCGATGACGGCCCGCTCGATCGAGGTCGCCGCCGGAGCGGACCGCCACGACGTCACATTCTGATTGAGCACCGCGGCGAGCAGCTCGCCCAGCGCCCCCACCGGTTCGCCTGACCCGACGACATAGCCGAAGAATCTCCCGGTGGAAGGCCGCACATGCTCGGTGATCAGATTGAAGTCCTGGAAGACATCACGCCCCCGCCCATCCTCCGGCCAGGGCCGTGAGAACAGCTCCGTCGTCTGTTTGGCGCTGGTCGAGGGATACGTCGGACGATCCTCAAGCGACGTCCAATAGCTTCTGGCGAGACTGAGCGCGTCGTCCGCCAGGTCCGACAGATCCTGATTGGAGATTTCCAGTTCGCGCATGTCTTCAACCCCAAGGAAGCTCCGCTGGCCAAGCAGGCTATCCTCCCTGTCGAAGTCCAGCAATCCGCATTGTTGGATGCTATCGGTGCGCGCTCTAATGCCTGCAATGCCGTGGGATATGTACCCGCCGCCAACTGGTCGAGCCTTCCTGCACCATCACCCGGCGCGCCACCCTCTGGTATGACGGCGCGATCTCGGTGATGCGCCGCCGCTCCGGTCGCACCAGCACTTCACGGGCAACGCTCTCATATTCGGCCGGGAGGACAACCCGCCGGGTGCGTTCGGGTTCAACGACGACTGTTTCGGCGACACGCGCGTAGCGGGCCTTGCGCCAGACCTTGCACAGCACCTTGCGGCCGTGGATGACGCGCCATTCCCAGGCATAGCCGCCATCGTCGACCTTGACCGTGTGGTAGACGGTGCGGGTGATGGCCGGCACGATCTCATAGGTGACGCGGGGCGGTGCGATCTGCTCGACGCGCGCAACCGTGCCATAAATCGGCGGGTCGTAGTCGACCACCTGTCCGCCGGGGCTGACCAGCACGTTTTCATAGACGGTGTCGTAGACGGCCGGCCTGTTGACCGGCTCGTAGCATTCGACAGGACGGCCGCCGGCCACCGTTTGCGACATCGTGCCGAGCATGGTGAGGCTGGCAATGGCGAAAGAAGAAGCTTTCCTGGTCATGGCACTCCCCCTGTCTGAACTGCATGAAGCGGGTTCAACGTTGAATTGTAGGGGAAGCCGTGTCGTCGAAAAGGCGATTTATCAAACTTCGTTAATCCGACTACCTGAGTCGGAGACACAAATTCTTGCTGCCAATTAAGCATCCGCTAACAATCAACGAATAACATTTGACCTATTCGAGTTGATTGACTTGGTCGCTGGTCGGGAACGTCGTGGGGGGACGTAGCTGGCCATCCGCTGCCGCATACGTTCCCGCGTTTTCCGCATATCTCGTCTTGCAACAATCCTTTCAGTAAATCTGACATTGCCCTTGGTTTCTCCACCCAGGCTGCAAGTCGTAGCTGTGGCGGCGTTCCTTTGCGAGCGCCGGGCAAATGGAGGCCGACATGCCCGCAGAATTTGTTCCGAAATCGGTCGCGCAGCTGCCAGCACCGGCTGCTTCCACCGAAAGCCATGAACTCACCGATCTTTGCCTGGCGCTCTGGGCCAAAATGGGATTGTCCTGGAAACCTGCCGTCGAATGGTTCCCACGCGTGATCGTTCTGCATTCGGCGATCTACCGCACGATGTTCGACTCCTCGCCCGTGGGAGACATCGATGCCGTCCTCCTGGCCGATGAGCGGCGCAATTCGCCCCTGGACAATCTGCGTGACCACATTCCGCTGGCGATGGTACCTGTCATCGATCTGGGCGGCCGTGCCGGCCGGTTCGCGGACGTGCATTTCGATCTGATGCAACAAACGACGTGGGCGGAGACGGCAAAATGTATACTCGATTTTCGCCGCCGCCGCGAACAGCTTGCCGCGCATATCCGTTCGACAAATACGCCCGAAACGCGCTTTCTTGCGCATGCCTTCGTCGCCGGCAAAAACATCGAAGCCAAGCGCTACCCGATGACGTCGGCCTCGATAAGCTACCCCGGCTTTCCGTCGGCGGCCAAGACAATCCCGATTGCCGAAGATCTCTCCCATCGCGGACTTCTGACTAAGACGTTCTTTGACCGTGTGCATGAGTGCGGCGCCTGCGGGTCGCGGCGGCTTACCGTTCGCGAGGAATGCCCCTCATGCCGTTCAGCCGATATATTCGAAACCGAGCTTATTCATCATTATCGTTGCGCGGCTCTTCGTCCGGAAGGCGAGTTTCGGCAGGGAAGCGCCTTGGTCTGCCCCAAATGCAGCCAGCAATTGCGTCACTATGGAAAAGACTATGATAAGCCCGGCCATTCGCAAATCTGCAGGAAATGCAAGGATTCCACATCGGAGCCGGCTGTTGGATTCATCTGCCAGGATTGTGACGCCCAAGCCGATGGCGACAGCGTCAGGCGCATAGACCTTTTTTCCTATGCACTCACGGATCAGGCGCTGTCATTGCTCACCGGATCCGAGAAAAAGGTGCCACCGTCATTGGCGGGATTACCGCCGTCCCTGGTTCAGGAACTCGACCGCGCACGCATGGCCGGAGCGGAGGGCCCGCCTTTGGCGGTCACCGAATTGCGTTACGGAGCACGAGATTCGCTCATCAAATCAAAGGGCCAAGAGGTCTTTGAGAAACTGCGCCGTCTCTTCATCGAAAACCTGAGCAATTACCTGGCGGAGACCGGATCGGTGCACAGGGGCGACGCCGCCGACTATTTCATCATGAAGGGGGAGGGCGCCACAACATTGTCGGAGCAGATGCCGGCAATGCTTTCAATCTGCGAGGCATCGCTGAGTGAAAAGCTTGACCCTCGCCCGCGGGTGGCGACCAAAACGGGGCAAGCCTCGCGTTGAATGATCTCGAACTCGGATTTGCGTTCCTGCTAGCTCAATCGACAGCGAGCCTGGCCTCGGTTTTCTGGTACACGCTGGTCTTTGAGATCCCCCGCTACATCATTCCGTTCGTCGCGGCCGCTGTGACCATGCGTTCGCGCGACGCCGCGGGTGCGATTGAACCTGAGCGGCCATTGCGGCCCAATGTAAGCATCATTCTGGTCGGCCATAATGAGGCTGAGTCCATCGAAGCCTGTGTCCGCTCACTGCGGGAACAGTCCTTCAATGACTTCGAAGTCGTCATCGTCAGTGACGGTTCGACCGATCGGATGACCAGGATTTCGCAAGCTCTGGTCAAGAAGGGCTATGCCACCCGCATCATTTCGACGGATCTGCGCGGCGGCAAGGCGAGCGGAATCAATCTGGCGTGCCGCGAAGCCAAAGGCGATATATTGATCAATGTCGATTGCGACTGTTCGTTTGATCGGTACGCAATCGAGAACCTTCTCGTGCCCTTTTGGGATCCAGCAGTCGGAGCGGCATGCGGCGATATTGCACCGCGCAACAGCCACACCGGTATTGTCGCCCAGTTTCAAGAGATCGAATATTTGCAGTCGATCTCGGTCGGAAAGCGTATTGCCGGGGCTCTCGATCAGGTCGTTTGTGTTTCGGGAGCGTTCGGCGCCTTCAGGCGCGAAGCCCTGTTGGGGGTTGGGGGATTCGACGTAGGTGGCGGTGAGGATCTGGATGTCACCCTGAGATTGCGGCGTGCGGGCTGGCGCGTGGCCTATGTACCGGACGCGATCTGCTACACGGACGTCCCGACAACCGCATTCCAATATATTCGCCAGCGATTGCGCTGGGAGCGCGATGCCGTTTGGCTGCGCTTTCGCAAGCACTACCGCCTGTTTCGTGTCTCGGACGCCGATTTCCGGCTTTCGGAGGCCCTGCACCAGTGGGATTTCCTCCTTTTCAATGTCGCTGGAGCCGCGATATTCCCGCTCTATCTGGTCTGGCTCGCGCTTCAGTACGGTTCCTTCACTCCCGCGATCCTCATCGGCATGCAGTGCGGCCTCCTGGTTCTCGACATGTTTGTGCTGGCGCTGGCCAGTTGGACCACGCAGCGGCCGGGGTTCTGGCGAAACATATGGTTCCTGCCCGGCTATTCCCTGTTCATGACCTATGTGATGAGACCCGTTCGATTGATCGCCTATATCGATGAATGGGTGTTCTCAGGTTCACATCGCGACAATTACACGCCGATCAAAGTTCGCCTAGAGCGACCCTGGTAACGAACGAGTTTCAGATGAAATACATTCGAAAACATGTCCGAGTGGACAATCTGGGAAAACAGCAGCGCGCGAGTTTTGGGGGGTGGGGTCGCATGGTGTACCTCGCTCTCCTTGGTTTGTTTTCCCTTTCGATCGTCTACTACCTCATTGGTGACGCGGTCGTCTTGTCAGCCGACGGCATTGTCCTGAAGGACCGGTATGCCGTCGATGCCGCCTATCCGGCCAAGGTAACGCATGTGTTTGTCAAGGCGGGAGACAAGGTCGAAACCGGCACATTGCTCGTCGAGCTTGAATCGTTCGACATGGTCAAGGAGATCGCCGAACTGCTGTTGCGAGAGGGTGAACTCGCCGTTCGGGAGAGCCAACTCCAGAGTCGATATGAAGCGATCCAGTCGGTGATGCCGCTGGCCGAACGGACAGCGCGCGAAACCAGAACAACACTTGCCAGGATCGACACCATCGTCACGGCAGGCATCGTCTCGACTTCGACGAAGGATGAGGCCGTTCGCGGCAGCTTCCAGGCTGCCGAACATCTGGCTGACCTGAAGGGTCAACTGGAAGCGACCAAATCCGAACTCGCCCTGGTTGCACAATTCCGTGCGCGATCGGGCGAGGCTATGGATGAGGTAAAGGCCATATATGACGGCGGAAACATCCGGTCCGTCACGGAGGGAGTCGTTGGCGCCAAGGTGCCAAGCCCTGGCCAGGTACTGCGCTTCGGCGATCAGCTTCTACAGATCAACGGCGGCAAGTCCTACGTCCTGGCCTATCTCCCGGACCACTATCTGTTTTCGCTGCGCGAAGGAATGGCGGTCGACGTCGGCAACGGGACCGAGCGTGCAAGAGGAACAGTCGAAAAGATTCTGTCCGTCGCCGATGCATTGCCGGACGAGTTTCAGAACATGTTCCGGCCCCGCGACAGGTCAAGGCTGGTCCGTATAGCACTCGAAGAGTCGAATTCCTTCGCGGTCTCGCAAAAAATATCCGTGAGCGGTTGCGCATTTGGCTTCTGCTGGGCCAGATAACCCCGCTTAATCGCCATCGCCGTGCGAAACCGTGGGTTCAACATGCCGCAACCTTGATTCCACTTAACCAGGTGGCTAGGAGGGGCGGCCTTGCGCTAGGGTGAGCCGGCATCCTATTTACATCCTAACGCTCCAGAACCGATTCTGCCCGACTTGCTTGTCTCCGGCGCCGGAATCCCACCTTCAATAAGGGATAGTCCATGAAGAACCCCGTCGAAACCTACATGAACCTCGTTCCGATGGTGGTCGAACAGACCAATCGTGGCGAGCGGGCCTACGACATTTTCTCGCGGCTCCTCAAGGAACGCATCATCTTCATCACCGGCCCGGTCGAGGACGGCATGGCGACGCTGGTTTGCGCGCAGCTGCTGTTCCTCGAGGCGGAGAATCCGAAGAAGGAGATCAATCTCTACATCAACTCGCCCGGCGGCGTCGTCACCTCGGGCATGGCGATCTATGACACCATGCAGTTCATCAAGCCGGCGGTCTCGACGCTCTGCATCGGCCAGGCAGCCTCGATGGGCTCGCTCCTTCTCACGGCGGGCGAGAAGGGCATGCGCTTTGCCACGCCGAACGCCCGCATCATGGTTCACCAGCCTTCCGGCGGCTTCCAGGGCCAGGCTTCCGACATCGAGCGCCACGCCCAGGACATCATCAAGCTGAAGCGCCGTCTCAACGAGGTCTATGTCAAGCACACCGGCAAAAGCTACGAAGAGATTGAAAAGACACTCGACCGCGACCATTTCATGACCGCCGACGAAGCCAGGGATTTCGGCCTCATCGACAAGGTTATTTCGTCGCGCGAGCCGATCGAAGGCGTTGCCGCATAGGCCTTTAGTGGCAGGTGAATGGCGGCATAACGCGCTTTTGCCGCGCTTTGCAGCATTTCGGCCACAATTGGCTGTTCCCTCGACGGCTAGGATTGCCTACGTTAAGGCTATGTTGATTTTCGACGGCTTAGCTTTGGGTGGGGTTGTTGCGAATCATTGCCACGTTTTCTGATTTGTGTTTCGTACGGAATACGTTGTGAGAGCTAGGGCACTGGCGGCGGCGGATTCCCGCGATAGATTGAATATGCGCCCTTTCAGCCAGACCATCGGCGGGCGGCCATGAAAGGACAAGAAAATGAGCAAGGTCGGCAACAACAGCGGTGATTCCAAGAACACGCTTTATTGCTCGTTTTGCGGCAAAAGCCAGCACGAAGTGCGCAAGCTGATTGCCGGCCCGACGGTCTTCATCTGCGACGAATGCGTCGAGCTCTGCATGGACATCATCCGCGAGGAGAACAAGACCTCGATGGTGAAGTCGCGCGAGGGCGTGCCGACACCACAGGAGATCCTCAAGGTCCTCGACGACTACGTCATCGGCCAGCCCTACGCCAAGCGCGTGCTGTCGGTGGCCGTCCACAACCACTACAAGCGCCTGGCGCACGCCGGCAAGAACAACGACGTCGAGCTGGCGAAGTCCAACATCCTGCTGATCGGGCCAACCGGTTGCGGCAAGACGCTGCTGGCGCAGACGCTCGCCCGCATCATCGACGTGCCCTTCACCATGGCCGATGCGACGACGCTGACCGAGGCCGGCTATGTCGGCGAGGATGTCGAGAACATCATCCTGAAGCTCTTGCAGTCGGCCGACTACAATGTCGAGCGCGCCCAGCGCGGCATCGTCTACATCGACGAGATCGACAAGATCTCGCGCAAGTCGGACAATCCCTCGATCACCCGCGACGTGTCGGGCGAGGGCGTGCAGCAGGCGCTCTTGAAGATCATGGAAGGCACGGTCGCTTCCGTGCCGCCCCAGGGCGGCAGGAAGCACCCGCAGCAGGAATTCCTGCAGGTCGACACCGCCAATATCCTGTTCATCTGCGGCGGCGCCTTTGCCGGGCTGGACAAGATCATCTCGGATCGCGGCCGCAAGACCTCGATCGGCTTCGGCGCCATCGTCGCTTCGCCCGAGGATCGCCGCACCGGCGATGTGTTCCGCCTGGTTGAGCCTGAGGATCTGCTGAAATTCGGCCTGATCCCAGAATTCGTCGGCCGTCTGCCGGTCCTGGCGACGCTGGAGGACCTCGATGAGCCGGCGCTGATCCAGATCCTGACCGAGCCGAAGAACGCCTTGGTCAAGCAGTATCAGCGGCTGTTCGAGATGGAGAATGTCGACCTGACCTTCCACGAGAATGCGCTCTCGGCGATCGCCAAGCGCGCCATCGAGCGCAAGACCGGCGCGCGCGGCCTGCGTTCGATCATGGAAGCCATCCTGCTCGACACCATGTTCGAGCTGCCGGCGCTGGAAGGCGTGCGGGAAGTGGTTATTTCGGAGGAGGTGGTGTCCGGCAACGCCCGGCCGCTCTATATCTATTCCGAGCAGAAGGAAAAGAAGGGCAACGTCAGCGCCTGACGTAAGCCGGCATTGGAATTTTCTTGAAAACGGCGCCCGTGAGGCGCCGTTTTGCTGTAGCGGTCGTTTTGTTGTGTGCTGCCTTATGACGGAGTGGATGAACGGACAGTGTTTGCCCTTGATCTTTGGCTCTCGTGCATCCAACTAACACGAGAAGGCCGTGGTGCCGAATTCTGTGCTGTAAAACTCCCGTCACAAACGGTGGTAGGCGGAACGATCCTCGGTCGTTAATATAAGATTCGCGGTTGGCCGAATGGCAGCTGCGACATGAAAGGTTGGACAATGGCCAAAGTATCAAAGGCTCCCAGCAACGGCGTCTTCGCAGTCCTCCCGTTGCGCGACATCGTGGTGTTCCCGCACATGATCGTTCCGCTCTTCGTCGGGCGTGAAAAATCGATCAAGGCGCTGGAAGAGGTGATGGGTCAGGAAAAGCAGATCCTGCTCGCGACCCAGATGAATGCCGCCGATGACGATCCCGAGCCCGATGCCATCTTCGACATCGGTACGCTCGCCAACGTGCTGCAATTGCTGAAGCTGCCGGACGGCACCGTCAAGGTGCTTGTCGAAGGTGCTTCGCGTGCGAAAATCGTCTCCTTCACCGACCGTCCCGACTTCCACGAGGCCCGCGCCTCGGCGCTGGTCGAGCCGGAGGAGGAAGAGGTCGAGGTCGAGGCGCTGGCCCGCTCGGTCGTCACCGACTTCGAGAATTATGTCAAGCTGAACAAGAAGATCTCGCCCGAAGTGGTGGGTGCCGCCAGCCAGATCGACGACTATTCCAAGCTCGCCGACACGGTTGCCTCGCATCTCGCCATCAAGATCCCCGAGAAGCAGGAGATGCTGGCCACGCTCTCGGTCAAGGAGCGGCTGGAAAAGGCGATGGGCTTCATGGAAGCCGAGATCTCCGTCCTGCAGGTGGAGAAGCGCATCCGTTCGCGCGTCAAGCGCCAGATGGAGAAGACGCAGCGCGAATACTACCTCAACGAGCAGATGAAGGCGATCCAGAAGGAGCTCGGCGAGGGCGAGGACGGCCGCGACGAGGCCGCCGAGATAGAGGCGCGCATCAAGAAGACCAAGCTCTCCAAGGAGGCTCGCGAAAAGGCGGAAGCCGAACTGAAGAAGCTGCGGACGATGTCGCCGATGTCGGCCGAATCGACCGTCGTGCGCAACTATCTCGACTGGATCCTGTCGATACCGTGGGGCAAGAACTCCAAGGTCAAGCAGGACCTGGCCTTCGCGCAGAACGTGCTCGACACCGACCATTTCGGCCTCGACAAGGTTAAGGACCGCATCGTCGAATACCTCGCCGTGCAGAGCCGCCAGAAGAAGCTGAAGGGGCCGATCCTGTGCCTCGTCGGCCCTCCCGGCGTCGGCAAGACCTCGCTCGGCAAGTCGATCGCCAAGGCGACCGGCCGCGAGTTCATCCGCATGGCGCTGGGCGGCGTGCGCGACGAGGCCGAGATTCGTGGTCACCGGCGCACCTATATCGGCTCGATGCCCGGCAAGGTCATCCAGTCGATGAAGAAGGCGAAGAAATCCAACCCGCTCTTCCTGCTCGACGAGATCGACAAGATGGGTCAGGATTTCCGTGGCGATCCGTCGTCGGCCTTGCTCGAGGTGCTCGATCCCGAGCAGAACTCGACGTTTATGGACCATTATCTCGAGGTCGAGTACGACCTGTCGAGCGTGATGTTCGTGACGACGGCGAACACGCTGAACATCCCTGCGCCCTTGATGGACCGCATGGAGATCATCCGTATCGCCGGCTATACCGAGGACGAGAAGATCGAGATCGCCAAGCGCCATTTGATGCCCAAGGTGATCCGCGATCACGCGCTGCAGCCGAAGGAGTTTTCCGTCGGCGAGGACGCGATCCGCGGCATCATCCAGACCTACACCCGTGAAGCGGGTGTGCGGAGCCTGGAGCGCGAGCTGATGAAGCTCGGCCGCAAGGCAGTGACCGAGATCCTGAAGACGAAGAAGAAGACGATCAACATCACGGCGGACAATCTCGCCGATTACCTCGGTGTTCCGCGCTTCCGCTTCGGTCAGGTCGAGGCCGACGATCAGGTCGGCGTCGTCACCGGACTTGCCTGGACGGAAGTCGGCGGCGAACTGCTGACGGTCGAAGGCGTCATGATGCCCGGCAAGGGCCGCATGACGGTGACCGGCAATTTGCGCGACGTGATGAAGGAATCGATCTCGGCGGCGGCCTCCTATGTCCGCTCCCGTGCCATCGATTTCGGCATCGAGCCGCCGCTGTTCGATAAGCGTGACATCCACGTCCACGTGCCGGAGGGTGCTACGCCCAAGGACGGACCGTCGGCGGGCGTGGCTATGGCCACCGCGATCGTCTCGGTGCTGACCGGCATTCCGGTCAAGGCCGACGTGGCGATGACCGGTGAGATCACGCTGCGCGGCAGGATACTGCCGATCGGCGGCCTGAAGGAGAAGCTGCTGGCTGCCTTGCGCGGCGGCATCAAGAAGGTGCTGATCCCGGAAGACAACGCCAAGGACCTGGCGGAGATTCCGGACAACGTGAAGAACGGAATGGAGATCATTCCGGTCTCGCGGGTCGGCGAGGTGCTGCGTCATGCGCTGGTGCGCATGCCGGAGCCGATTGAATGGGTCGAGCCGGTCAATCCGCCGGCCGCAGTGGACGCCGGCGACGACGCCAGCAAGTCGCTCGCCCATTAGAGCGCCCGCGTGTCCTATTGGACGCGCAAAGGAGGCTCTAACACCTTTGAGTCTGGATGCATGAACCTCGAAACCGAAATCGGTTTTCGGGGTTCATGCATTAGAATAAGCTAAAGTTGCATCGCACTTGCCAAAGTTGCAGTGCACAATGAGAGAGCCGGGCCTTGAGCCCGGCTTTTTCATGTGAAAAACCCCGGATTTCCGGGCTTTTTCCGCTTTATTTGACGCTTTTCGACTTGGTTGCAGGAACGCTTCTTTCTAAAGTCCGTTTCCTGCCGGATGAGTCGAGTGGTTCCGGTTTTCTCATGGAAGGGAATTTTTATGAACAAGAACGAACTGGTGTCCGCTGTCGCCGATGCCGCGAGTATTTCGAAGGGTGACGCGCAGTCGGCGGTCGATGCGGTGTTTTCCGTGATCACCGGCGAACTGAAGAAGGGCGGCGATGTCCGGCTTGTCGGCTTCGGAAATTTCACCGTGTCAAAACGCGCTGCGTCGACCGGCCGCAACCCGCAGACCGGCGCCGAAGTGAAGATTCCGGCGCGCACCGTGCCGAAGTTTTCGGCCGGCAAGGGTCTCAAGGACGCGGTCAATTAAGACCACTTTTTCTTTCTTCAGAGATCAGAAAAGCCGGGCTCGCCCGGCTTTTCTTTGCATTCTTTTGATGGGACCGGCTTTCAACTCGTCGGCGCGTCGGCGCGCATCAGCCCTCCCTGCTTGAGATCGGCCCAGAGTGCCTTGGGCAGCTTGGCGTCGAGCAGCGAGCGGTTGCTTTCGACTTCGCTCGGCCGCTGGCCGCCGGGGATCACCGACACGACCGAAGGGTGCAGCAGCGGAAATTGCAGTGCCGCCTCGATCAGCCGCACGCCATGGCGCTTGCAGACGGCCTCGATGCGCGTGACGCGCTCGAGTATGTCCTGCGGCGCTTCGGAATAGTTGTAGAAGGCGCCGGGCTTCGGCCCGCTCGCCAGGATGCCTGAATTGTACGGGCCGCCGAGAACGATGCCGATGCCGCGCTTCTGGCAGAGCGGCAGGAAGGATTGCAGCGCCTCCTGCTCCAGCAGCGTATAGCGCCCGGCGAGCAGGAACAGGTCGAAGTCGCCGCGCTCGGCCAGCGTCTGGGCGACCGGCCATTCGTTGATGCCGCCGCCGAACGCCTTGATCACGCCCTGGTCGCGCAGCGAAAGCAGCCCGTAATAGCCCGAGCGCATGAACTCCTCGATGCGCTGGTCGGAGGCCTCCTTGCTGCCATGGGTGAAGATGTCGACGTCATGCACGAACAGGATGTCGATGCGGTCGACGCCGAGACGTTCCAGCGAGGCTTCGAAGGAGCGCATGACTCCGTCATAGCTGTAGTCGTAGACCTCGCGGCGCGACGGCGTGTCGAAGAACTTGCCGATGCCGGTGCGTTGCTCGGGCGGGCAGGCGCGCATGATGCGCCCGACCTTGCTCGACAGCACATAGTCGTCGCGCTTTTTCCAGCGCAGGAATGGATTGAGCCGCGTTTCCGACAGGCCGAGCCCGTAGAGCGGCGCGGTGTCGTAGTAGCGGCAGCCGACCTTCCACGCGGCCTCCAGCGTGGCGTTGGCGTCCTCATCGGAAACGGCGCGGTAGAGATTGCCGAGCGGCGCCGTGCCGAAGCCGAGCTCCGTGAAGTCGATGCCGCCATTGCCGATGCGGTCGAAATGCCGTGTCTTCATGTTCCGCCGTTCCCTGGAATGATTTGTCTGACATGACACTATCACGCCCGTGGCACAGCAAAAGCGCGCAGCGCTGTTGGATACGGATTTTCGCGGTGATAGCATGAATGAAAACAAGCTGTTCGGGGAAGATGTGATCAGTCAATCCAGACCTTTTTCGGCCTTCGCCAGACTGCCGGAACCGTTATGACCGGTGCCGGCACTGATCTGTTCGCGATCGCGCTGGACGAGCTTGGCAATGTGCTGGCGCGAGTGGACGAAAGCAGCATCGACGCCGCCTGCGCCATGCTCGCTGACGCTAACAGGATCGCCGTCTATGGCTGCGGCCGCGAGGCTTTGCAGGTCAAGGGCTTCGCCATGCGGCTCTACCATCTCGGCCTGCCGGTTTCGGTGGTCGGTGACATGACAACGCCGCCATTGGGGCAGGGCGATGTCTTTCTGGCGAGCTCTGGTCCAGGAGAGACCTCGACTGTACTCACGCTGATGCGGGTGGCGCAGGATGCCGGCGCGACGGTCGTGTTGCTCACCGCTCAGGCAGATGCCAGCGCGGCAAAACTTGCCGACTTCACCCTGCTCATTCCGGCGCAGACCATGGCCGACGATCAGGGTCCGGAAAAGACATCCGTGCTGCCGATGGGCTCGGTCTTCGAAGGCGCGTTGTTCCTGCTGTTCGAGGTGATGGTGCTGAAGCTCAGGACCATCACCGGCATGGCGCCCGAAGCGATGCGCGCCCGTCACACCAATATGGAATAGATCATGCGCTACGAGCTGATGCTGCCGCACCAGATCCGCAAGGCGATCGCCGAGAACTGGCCGGTCGCCCTGCCGCTCGGCGTGCTCGAATACCACGGCGAGCACATGGCCGTCGGCATGGACACGCTTGCCGTCGTCAAGACGCTGGAGCTGTTCGAGAAGGAAGCCGACATCGTCATCCTGCCACCCTTTTATTACGGCGCCGCGAGCTATGCAGTGGCGCCGCCTGAAGGCAACGGCTCGGTGCAGGTCGGCGGCAACGCGCTGGCGCCGTTCGCGGAGGAATTGTTCTACAGCCTGTTGCGCATCGGCTTTCGCAACGTCCATGCCATCATCCACCACCAGACTGAGAATTTCGCCGCCGGCATGCCGACCGATCTCGCCTTCAAGAGTGCCGGCCGGCAAGCGATCTTCCGCTTCCTTGAAAAGGAGCGCGGCGAGGGCTGGTGGGGGGCGCAGGCGATGGCCGACTACTATGCCGGGCATGCCGCGGGTGAAAATTTCTTCAACTGGGTACAGGTGCATCCGCTGATGCCGGCCACGATGAACGGCCAGTATCCGTTCGACCATGCCGGCATCGGTGAGACGTCGCTGATGCTGGCGCTATGCCCGGAAGCGGTGAACGCCGGCCATTTCGCCGACAATACGGGCTGGTACACGGCGAGCGCGCCGGAAGCCTCGGCGGAACTTGGGCAAAAGGGCGTTGCGATGATCCTCGAGAATTTGCGCACAATACTGTCACGCTAACGGAGCGCTATGCTCCCTTCGCCTACTTCACCGCTCCCGCCGTCATGCCCATGATCAGATAGCGTTCCAGCGCGATGCCGATGACGGCGAGCGGCGTGATGGCGGCGGTGGCGAGCGCCGCCATCGACCACCAGTTGATGCCTTGCGAGCCGGTCTGGCTCGCCACCATGACGGGAATGGTCTTGGCGTCGGTCGAGGTCAGCAGCGCGGCGAAGAAATACTCGTTCCAGCACAGCACCATCGCCAGGATGAAGGCGGCAACCATGCCGGGCAGCGCGATCGGCATGACGATGCGGAAGAAGGCGCCCCAGATCGACAGGCCGTCGACAAGGGCTGCCTCCTCGAGCTCGACCGGGATCGAGTTGAACTGGTCGCGCATGATCCAGATGACGATCGGCAGCACCATCAGCGTGTAGAGCAGGATCAGCCCGATGCGCGTATCGAGCAGGCCGACTTCCCGGTAGAGCACGAGAAAGGGCAGCGCCAGAACCACCGGCGGCAGGATCAACTGCGACAGGAAGAAGAAGGAGATGTCCTCGTTCTTGAACCAGGCGAAGTGATAGCGATAGCGGGTCAGCCCGTAGGCGGCGAGGCTGCCGATGACGATGGCGAGGCTCGACGCGCCGACCGAAGTGATGACCGAATTCATGAAGCGCTTGAGGAATTCCTCGCGCACCGTCGAGGTCTGGAAGATCGAATCCGGCGACAGGCCGAGCGAGCGCCAGCCCTTCCAGTCCGGCTTGAAGTCGACAAAGGGAATGAGATGGCCCTGGGTGACGTCGACCGCGGTCTTGAACGAGGTGGTAATCGTCCAGTAGATCGGGAACAGGCAGATGAACGCCCAGAAGATAAGCGCGCCGTAGATGAAGACGCGGTTGGCCAAGAAGCTCGCCGGCGAGCGGATTTCGGAGGCGCTGTAGTCGGTTGTCTGAACGCTCATAACCTGGCTCTAATTGACGTTGCGCACGAAGCGGCTGGCGAATTTCAGCAGCCACGTCACGAACACGACGATGATGATGAGATAGGCCATCGCCAGCATGGTGCCGTAGCCGACATTCGAGCGGTCGCGGTACTCGCGATAGATGAAGCTCGATACCGAATCGGTCGCACCGCCCGGGCCGCCCGAGGTGACGGTGATGATGATGTCGGCAAGCTTCAGCTTGAAGATGATGCGCAGGATCACCGCCGTCACCGACACCGGCAGCATCAGCGGGAAGGTGACCTGCCAGAAGGTCTGCCATGGAGTGGCGCCGTCGACGCGCGCGGCCTCCAGCACCTCGCGCGACATCGCCTGCAGGCCGGCGAGCAGCATGATCATCATGAACGGAATGAAGGTCCAGGCGTCGAGCACCATGATCGAGATGCGAGCGGTGATCGGGTTGGAGAAGAAAGCCGGGTTTTCCCAGCCGAGATGGCGCGCCAGCGTCGCGGCCGGGCCGAAGCGGTATTCCATCAGCGACTTGCCGATCATCCACGACACCGCCACCGGTGACAGCATCAAGGGCATCAGGAAGACGACGCGGAAGAATTTTCGCGCCCGGATCTGCGCGTTGAGCAGCAGAGCGAGGCCGAAGGCGATGACATATTCTACAAACACGGCGAGCACATAGAGCACCATGTTGAACAGCGCGTTGCGATAGTAAGGGTCGCCGAGCATCTGCCAGAAATTGTCGAGCCCGTTGAACTTGCGGCCGGAGAAGGAAGATAGGTTCCAGTCGGTCAGCGCGATGTAGAAGCCGAACAGCGTCGGAAAGATCACCATGGCGATGGTGAACAGCAGCGCCGGCAACAGGAACAACGCGCGTTGGCCGTCCTCGCCGCGCGTCAGCACCTGGCCGACGCCGAGCGCCACGCCCCACAATATGTAAGCATAGACGACCGGTCGCCAGGTCTCGAAGCCGATCGTGCCGACCTCGCTCTTGTAAAGGATCTGAACCAGGATCGTTGCCAGGAGGCCAAGTGTCGCCGCGGCCATCAGGGCCCAACCGAGGCGCTTGCGGCCAGGCGGGATCAGATCGGTGGGAACGGAATTTGCCGGCCACGCATTCGTGGTCGAAGTCTGGTCAGCCACGCCTCTCGCCTCTTTTGCACAAATGACCAGCCGGAGACCGGTCACGATACGGCCCGGCGACAGGAGCCGCCGGGCCGCGATCTTATCATAGCTGCTGGCTACATGCCGAGCGAGGCCTTGTAGAGCTTGACCTGGTTGTCGCGGCCGATCTGGTCGGTCAGCTTCTCCCAGGCGGCGGCAATCGCATCGGCGCCTTCCTGCGCCTTCATCTTGCCGGCGAAGGTGTTGGCCAGGATGTCCTCGGCGGCGCTGTAATACTGGAAGATGCCGGGGATGCGCGGTTCGATCGCCGCGTTCGGATGGTTGTAGCTGTCGGCTTCCGACTTGAGATACGAGGTGATGAATGCCTCGTCGTAACCGGCCGCCACCCATTCGGGAATGTCGAAATGGGAGTTGCGGTAGGGCTGGAAGCCGGACGGATACATCGCGGTCCAGATCGAAAGGTCCTTGCCGCCGAGATGGGCGGCGGCGGACCATGCCGCCTTCTTCTTCTTTTCGTCGCTATCGACACGGGCCATGACATAGACACCCCAGCCGAGATAGGCGCAGTTCGGCGCATAGTTCGGGCCGCTGGCGAGCTTGTCCCACTGGCCGGTCTTGGAATTATAGACATCGTCCGAGCCCGGCAGGATCGAGAAGCCGGTGACGTCGCCGACGACCGAGGAGTCGTTGGTCTTGACGTTGGAGCCGACATCGCCCCACCAGGTGACCATCGAACCGGTGCCGGCCAGGAACTGCTGGAAGGCTGTGGTGTTCGGATCGGCGTTGATCTGGTCGGCCGGTTCCGACGGCAGCGCGTCGATGACGTCCTGGATCGCCCGTACCCAGGCCGGATTGTTGACGCGCGGCTTCATCGTGTCGGCGTCGAACAGCCAAGCCTTGTCGTCGGGATGCTTGGCATAGGCGCTGGCGCGGCTGCCGAGGAAGTAGAAGCCGAAACCGCCCCAGGCCTTGGGCGCGTCGAGATAGCCAAAGACGTCCTGGCCCTGGAACTGCTTGCCCTTGAGGAACTTGGTTACCGCCTGGACTTCCTGCCAGGTCTTCGGCACGCCCCATTCCCCTGCGCCGCCGCCGTCCTTCCAGGCCTTGGCGAGGTCGGCATCGGCGAAGACGTCGGTGCGGTAATTGAAGTTGTGCGCATCGCCGTCGACGGTAATGCGGTACTGCTTGCCGTCCCAGGTGCCGACCGGCGGCTGCAGATAGGCCACGACATCCTTCATGTCGATCTGGTCCTTGACCCAGTCCGGCATTTCGGAGGTCAGGCCCTTGCCGCAGACGTCGCCCTCGAATGGCGCGCCCATCTCGATGATGTCGAAATCGACGGTGCCGGTGGCGATCGACTGCTGCAAGCGGGCATTGTAGTCGGCCTGCGCCAGGTCGATCCAGCTGATCTTGGCGCCGGTATAGGCCTCCCACGGCTTCAGGAAGCCACGGAACAGCACATTGTGCAGGTTCTGGTTGTTAAGGCCCATGAAGGTGAGTTCGACGCCGGCGAATTCGCCTTCCTTGACGTTGGCCTTGGTCGCTTCCAGGCAGAGCTCGCCGACCTTCTGGAAGTCCGCATCGGTCGGCTGACCCTTGCCGACGCCGGGAATTTGCAGGATTTGCGCACGCAACTCGCTGGCTGCGGAAGCCGGGCGCGTCAGCGCGCCGAGCCCGGCGCCGGATGCCGCGGCGATCGCGGCCATGGAGGCCGCGCCCTTGAGGACGTCACGACGGGTAGCGCCCGCACGCACCAATTTTTCGTAAAGACCGACTCTCATCTACCATTCCTCCCAGAACAACAGTGGTGATTTGATATGCCAATCTGTCGGACGCCGGAACGCCGACGGTTCTCCTTGATCAAACGGGGACGTGGGACCCCACCCTGCGTCGCCTCGATTTCCGATTTTCGGACGGATGACCGGCAGTCGGATTGGCATTTGCCACTATTCTCGCAACCAGGTGCCGTGTCAACGAGCATGGGTTTTTTATCTATAAGAGACCGACTTGCCCTTGCCGTTCGCGTTGGTTAGCTTCACGGCAATTAAAGGGCCGGTGGGTCCAAAACCAAGGGGAGAGAATGGCTCAAGTCGCGATCAGCAATGTGGCCAAGGCGTTCGGAACCGTCAAGGTCCTGCACGATGTCAGCGTCGACATTCCCGACGGACAGTTCGTGGTGCTGGTTGGCCCTTCCGGATGCGGCAAGTCCACCTTGCTCAGGATGGTCGCGGGGCTGGAGACCATTTCCGGCGGCACGATCGCCATCGGCGAGCGTGTCGTCAACCATCTGCCGCCGGCCAAGCGCGACATCGCCATGGTGTTCCAGAACTACGCGCTTTATCCGCACAAGACGGTCGAGCAGAACATGGCCTTCGCGCTCAAGCTGCGCAAAACCGATCCGGCGGTGATCGCTGAACGGGTCAAGCGCGCCGCCGATATCCTCGACCTCAACCCTTATCTGAAACGTTATCCGCGCCAGCTTTCGGGCGGGCAGCGCCAGCGCGTCGCCATGGGCCGCGCCATCGTGCGCAACCCGCAAGTGTTCCTGTTCGACGAGCCGCTCTCCAATCTCGACGCCAAGCTGCGCGTCCAGATGCGCACCGAGATCAAGGAACTGCACCAGCGGCTGAAGACCACCACCATCTATGTCACGCACGACCAGATCGAGGCCATGACCATGGCCGACAAGATCGTGGTGATGCGCGACGGCCGCATCGAACAGGTCGGCGCGCCGCTGGAACTGTTCGACCGACCGGCCAATCTGTTCGTTGCCGGCTTCATAGGCTCGCCATCGATGAACCTGCTCAAGGGCGTGGTGCGCAAAGGCGACAAGCCCATCGTCGAAATATCCGGAACGCCGTTCCCGATATCAGCGAAAAACACCGTCGAGGACGGCCGTAATGTCGTCTACGGCGTGCGGCCCGAACATCTCGAGATCCACCCGGACGGTGTGCCCGCCAAGATTTCGGTGGTCGAGCCGACCGGTTCCGAAACGCTGGTCTTCCTGCGCTTCGGCGAAGGCGAGATGGTGGCGCTGTTTCGCGAGCGCCACGACTTCAAGCCGGGCGACACGCTGCACCTCAAACCCCGGCTTGACCAGGTCCATCTCTTCGATGCAGAGACCGGCCGCCGTATCTGACTTCACATGAAAAGCCCGTTCGGGAGGACTGCCATGCTCAAAGGGATCAACCCGCTGCTCAATGCCGACGTGCTCCAGGCGCTGAGGGCAATGGGGCATGGCGACGATTTGATCATCGTCGACACAAATTTCCCGTCCGATTCGACCGCGCGCCAGACAGTGCTCGGCAAGCTGCTGCGCATCGACGCGCCGGCGGCCGACGTCGTCAAGGCGGTGCTGTCGCTCTATCCGCTCGACACATTCGTCGACGATGCGGCCGCCCGCATGGAGATCGTCGGCAAGCCGGACGAGATTCCTCCCGTGCAGAAGGAAGTGCAAAGAGAGATCGATGCGGCGGAAGGCCAGGCCTGGCCGATGATCCCGGTCGAGCGCTATGCCTTCTACGAACGCGCCAAGCAGGCCTACTGCGTCATCCAGACCGGCGAGCGCCGCTTCTACGGTTGCTTCGCTTTCCGCAAGGGCGTCGTGCCGCCGGACGCGGAGTAGGCGCATGGCGTCCGGCAAGCCCGTCGTCATATTGGGCGTCTTCGTCGCCGACACCGCCTATCGCGCGGCCCGGCAACCGCGCATGGGCGAGACGATCCTTGGCACGTCCTTCACGCTCGGCCCTGGCGGCAAGGGCTCGAACCAGGCGGTCGCGGCCGGCCGGCTCGGCGCCGACATCACCTTCCTCACGCGCCTCGGCCTCGATCCGTTTGCCGATATGGCGAGGCAGACATGGAAGCAGGCCGGTGTCAAAAGCGCCGTCATCGACACACCGGAGAGCTACACCGGTGCAGCCTATATCTTCGTCGAGGAGGCGAGCGGCAACAATGCCATCATCGTCAGCCCGGGCGCCGCCATGCTGATTTCGCCTGCCGATATCGAGGCTCATGCCGGCCTGATCGGATCGGCTGGCGTCTTCGTCACCCAGCTCGAACAGCCGGTCGAGGCGGCGCTGCGGGCGCTGGAGATCGCGCGCGGGGCAGGGGTGACGACCATCCTCAACCCGGCGCCGGCCGCAAGCCTGCCCGAGCGCATCTACACACTTTGCGACTACATCACGCCGAACGAGACCGAAGCCGAGGAACTGACCGGCATCAAGGTTTCCACCATCGGCGATGCCCGGCGCGCCGCCGACAGCCTGCTCGGCAAGGGCGTCGGCGCGGTGATCATCACGCTTGGCGAAAAAGGCGCGCTGCTGCATGACGCCAGCCGCTCCGACCATGTTCCCGTGGTCAATGCCGGCCCGGTGGTCGAGACGACGGGGGCGGGCGATGCCTTCAATGGCGGCCTGGCGGCGGCACTCGCCAAAGGCGTGGAGCCGCTGCAGGCGGTCCGCTTCGCCTGCGCCGTCGCCGGCATTTCGGTGACGCGGCCCGGCACCGCGCCGTCGATGCCGTCACTGCAAGAGGTCGAGGCGCTGCTCGCCGATTAGCACTGTCGCACCGGATGAGGCGATCTAGCCGCGAGCGCTGGACAATTCCCGGACTTCTGCCCGCAGCGCCTGTATCTCCGCGAGGATGGTGGCCTGATCGCTGTGCAGCGTTGCCCTGTCGGCCGACTCCACCGCTTCATGCTCGGCCTCCATCGCAGAAACGATCACGCCGATGAACAGATTGAGCACGGTGAAAGAGGTCGCAATGATGAACGGGATGAAGAACAGCCAGGCGGTCGGATAGACCTCCATGACCGGGCGCACCACGCCGTCCGACCAGCCTTCGAGGGTCATGACCTGGAAAAGCGTGAACAGCGATTGCGGTATGCCGCCGAACAGTTCGGGAAAGGACGAGCCGTAGAGCTTCGTCGCCATCACCGCAAAGACATAGAACACCAGCCCGAGCAACAGCATGATCGAGCCCATGCCGGGCAGAGCGGTGATGAAGCCGGTGACGACACGGCGCAGCGACGGAACGATGCTGATCAGCCGCAGGACCCGCAGGATGCGCAACGCCCGCAGTACGGAGAGCGAACCGGTCGCGGGAATAAGCGCGAATCCGACGACGAAGAGGTCGAAGATGCGCCATGGATCGCGGAAGAAATGCGTCCTGTAAACGACCAACCGGACTGCGAGTTCGAGCACGAAGACGCCGAGGATCACGCGGTCGATGGCCGTCAGAAGCGGACCAAAGGCAGCAATCGCGTCGGACGAGGTTTCGAGGCCGAGCGTGACCGCGTTGATGAGAATCAGGACCATGATCGCAAGGTCGAAGCGGCGCGATTCGATGAGCGATTTCAAAGCGTCCAAGGCCTTTTCTCCGGCAGAGCATCGGACCCAAAAGTGGGAACCGGTTTTGGGAAAATCCGATGCTCGAACAAAAATAGGGCGGCGGCACGGTTCGACTTGAGAGCCCGCCGCTCCAATACGTTCGAGGCTGAAATACATATGACCGGCTTGCGACGCAACGAATACAAAAAGTCGAAACTCTCAGAAAACTGAAAGTCGAAACTTTTTGTATGAAGGAAACCTAGGCCATTCAAAAGAATGGCGCGAGTGACGGGGCTCGAACCCGCGACCTCCGGCGTGACAGGCCGGCACTCTAACCAACTGAGCTACACCCGCGCATTTAACGAGCACGTGTCAGCCGTGTTCGTCGTTGGGCCGCTGGATAAGGGGTAAGCCAGCGGGTGTCAAGCGGAGCGCGACAGCATAACAGCAAACAGGAGAAGGTTTTTTGACAGGGCGAACTTTGTCGCCGAAACCGGCTTGCGGTTGGGGCATTGCCCGCTCATTTGGCCTTGCGAAGCCGGTCATGACCGCTTAAAGGTCCGCGCCGGAGCGGGCGATTAGCTCAGTTGGTAGAGCGCTTCGTTTACACCGAAGATGTCGGCGGTTCGAGCCCGTCATCGCCCACCATTCAAGCCATTCATTGTGCAGCATTTTATAGTGCGCGTTTCAGCTGGCCGCTGTCTTAGAGTGGGGAAGCGTCCCGCACATTCTGGCGCGCCCGCCAGTGGGTGGCTGGCCACGCTTTGCGTGCCATCCTGTGGGCTTTGCGTGCCATTCCCATGGAGCGGCCTGACTCGTTCTTCCCGAAATCCTGAAGAGAAGCATCATGCCTTTGAGGGATTTCAGAGATTAAAATGCAAGATAGCTTTCGCGCGCGGGAGAACGGGTGCGATTGCGATCATGAAAACAAGCAACCAACAAACTCCCGCTCTGCAAGCGGTGATGAAAGAGGCCAAGCGCGCAATCAAACCGCTTATCTGGTTCAGCGCCGGCATCAACGTACTGATGCTCACCAGCTCGCTCTACATGCTCCAAGTCTACCACCGCGTGCTGTCCAGCCACAGCGTGGAAACGTTGGTAGCGTTGTCGTTAATGGCCGGCGCGGCCATCCTGACAATGGCCGGGCTCGAAGTGGTACGCGCCCGCCTGCTATCAACCGTCGGCGCGTGGATGAACTCGAGGCTGGCCCCAGTCCTGTTGGCCGCGTCGGTAGAGCAGGCGGCCGCCGCACCGGGTCAAGGTACCGCGCGATCTCTCCGCGATCTCGATCAAGTGCGGAGTTTCTTCACCAGCCCGAGCATCTACCCGATCCTCGACGCACCGTGGGCACCAATCTTCTTCATCGCCATCTTCTTGATGCACCCGTGGCTCGGTTGGTTGGCACTGGCCGGCGGGTCTGTGTTGTTTGCGCTGGCATTGCTCAACGAAGTCGCAACCCGCAAGCCTTTGATGGAGGCCGGTAACGCACAGGCACGGATTTTCACCCAAGCTGAGGCGGCAGTCCGCAACGCCGAAGTCGTCCAGGCCATGGGTATGCTGCGGCCATTGCTCGACCGTTGGCAAGAGCAGCAAGATGAAGCGAGCGCCGGACAAGCCACCGCCGGCAACCGCGCCAGCGCCATCGCTTCTGTCGCCCGTTTCTGGCGGATGGCCTTGCAAATGGCAGTTCTCGGCCTCGGCTCTTATCTGGTGTTGCAGAACGAGGCCTCTCCCGGCGTCATGATCGCATCCTCAATCTTGATGGGTCGCGCGTTGGCCCCGGTGGAGCAAGCAATCAGCACATGGAAAGCGACACTCGGGGCACGTAGCGCCTACAAGCGTCTCACAGCGTTCGTCGGCCAGCGACCCGAGGCCAAGGCGGTATTGTCGTTGCCACGCCCACAAGGAAAGTTTGAGGCAGAGAGTATCATCCTCGCCCGGCAGGGTGGCGGCGAACATGTTTTGAAAGGAGTGAGTTTCCAACTCAAGCCCGGTGAAGTGATGGCACTAATCGGCCCGAGCGCATCCGGTAAGACAAGTCTGGCACGTGTGCTCGTCGGCGCTTGGCGCCCATCAGCCGGTCGCGCTTTGCTCGACGGTATGGACGTCGCCGAGTGGGCCGCCGAAGACCGTGGTCGGCACGTCGGGTATTTGCCGCAGGATATCGAGTTGTTCGCCGGCACAATCGCCGAGAATATCGCTCGCTTCACGAAGCTCGGCCCCGCAGTCTTCAACAGCGTAGTCAGGGCCGCGCAACTGGCGGGCGTTCACGAATTGATCAAAGGCCTGCCGAAAGGTTACGAAACTCAAGTCGGTGAGTCAGGCGCATCGTTATCAGGCGGACAGCGCCAACGAATCGGGTTGGCGCGGGCACTCTACGGCGACCCGACACTCATCATCTTGGACGAACCGAACTCCAACCTCGACCGTGAGGGCGAAGACGCCCTGATAGCCGTCATTGGCGCAGTCAAGGCAACGGGCGCTACAATTGTCCTGATCGCACACCGCCCGGGTATTATGGAGAAAGTCGACAAGGTGCTGGTCCTCAACGGGGGTAGACAAGAATTATTCGGGGCGCGTGACACAGTCTTCAACGAACTCACCGCCCGCGCCAGGAGAGTGGCCCAACTGCCCAACACCAATCACGTCACGGCGGTCACGTCATGACCCGCAAAACTCGGGAGACAAAGATATGAACATCGTCTCTTTCCCCGTGCCACTTCCACCCACGCTGAAATTGCAACCGCTCCGTCTCAGAGCCGTCACGTACACCGGTTTCTCGATCATGTTCCTGTTCTTCGGCGTCGCCGGCGGGTGGGCGGCCTTGGCACCGCTCGACAGCGCCGCAGTGACGATCGGGGTGGTCAAGGTGGACGGTGACCGCAAACTCGTCCAGCACCTCGAAGGCGGCATTATCGTCGAACTGGACGCCGTCAACGGCGATATTGTCAAGAGGGGCAAAGTACTCATCCGCCTCGACAACACGCAAGCCAAGGCTCAACTCGACTCGATCCAAAACAAAATCGCCACACGCGAGGCACTTGTCGCCCGTCTACGGGCCGAACGCGACGGTAAGGACACAATCGAGTTCGATCAAGAATTGCTCGACAACCCGGACCCGGCCGTCAAGGACGCGGTAGCCACCCAACGTGACGTCTTCAACGCGAAGCACCGTAACCTGCAAGACGAAAAGGCGATCCTCGACGAACGCCGTCGACAGACGGCCGAGCAAATCATCGGACTGCAGCAGCTCATCGCCACTGAGGCCAAACAGATCGCGGCATTCGAGAATGAGAACAAAGACCTCGAGACGTTGCTCAGCAAGGGGCTCACCACCCGCGAACGAAGCTTGGCCCTCACCCAGCAACAACGAGAGACCGAGGGAGAACGCGCCACTAATGTTGCGTTGATCGCGCGCGCCCGCAGCTCTATCGCCGAAGTCGACATGCAAATCCTCAACTTAACAACTCAACAATTGAACGAGTCAGTTGACGAATTGAGCAAGGTCGAGGCGGAGCTGTTCGACTTCCGACAGCAAGCGCGCGCGGCTGGGGATATTCTCAAGCGCACCGACATCACCGCCCCCGTCGACGGAATCGTGATGGACGTGAAAGTTCACACGGCGGGCGGTGTGGTGAAACCCGGGGACACGCTGATGACCGTCGTGCCGCTCGGCCAGAAGCTGGTCATCGAAACCATGATCAAGCCCGAAGACGTCGAGACGATCGCCCCCGGCCAGACTGCGTATGTAAGCTTCCCGGCCTTCGCCAAATACAACCTGCCGCAGCTCGACGGAGTCGTGGAAACGGTGTCGGCCGACCGATTGGTGGACGAGCGCACCAACGCTCCTTACTTCTCCGCGACAGTGGTAATCAACAAGAGCGAACTAGCTAAACTCGACGGTCGCAAACTGCTGCCTGGTATGTCGAGCGAGGCCATGATCAAGACCGGTACCCGCACTGTCCTGGCTTATCTCGCCGAACCGCTCACGCAGAACATCCGTCGCTCCTTGCGCGAGAAATAGTGTAAACTAGTGTAAAAACATCTGTAATCGAGCGCGTATCCTTCTCGCAACAAGGGAGGACTTAAGATTAAGTATGCTTGTATATACCATAACTCACATGTCTATACCACGCCATAGAGCTATAACGTGCACAATTGTGTGCACAGTAGGGAGGTTAATACCATGACTAAAAAGCCAGTATTGGTTTCGGTCGGCCCGGATTTCTCGCTTTCGGCGGCAAGCGTCGACCTGAACCTGCGCGCCCGCACAGTCCAATTCGAAGAGAACGTCCCGCCGAGTGCGACAGTCACCGACGAGGCCGCTTATTTCGCCGGCGGGACCGCGGTGACGACAGATTTCACCTACACCGGTGTCTACACCGGTTCGGCTTTCTCGGACCGAATGATCGGTGACGATCTCGGCAACCGCTTTGACGGCGGCGCGGGGAACGATTTCCTGCGCGGCGGCGCCGGTGTCGATATTCTCTCCGGTGATGACGGCAACGACTTTATCACCGGCGGGGTTGGGGACGACCGTCTCTACGGCGGGCTCGGCAATGACATCATCAACGGCGGAGACGGCAACGACGGCCTCTCCGGCGATCTCGGCGATGACACCCTCAACGGTGGGGCCGGCAACGACAGTATCACCGGCGGCGACGGCAACGACATCATAAACGGTGGGGCCGGAGATGACTCTATCCGCGCCATGGGCATTGACAACGGAGCCCACGCTTCCCCCGGTTTTGACATTGTCAACGGCGGCGACGGTAACGACAGCATCGCCGCGGGTCGCGGCAGCGGCATCTTCAACGGCGACGCAGGCAATGACACCATCCGAGGCAGCGAGGGCAACGACATCATCAACGGCGGAGACGGCAACGACACCCTCTACGGCGATCGCGACGGCTTTAACAGCAACAGCATCGACACCATTCACGGTGGGGCCGGTGATGACATAATCTACGGTGACTCCATGGTGCTGCCATCCGGCAGGGATAATATCCTTTACGGCGACGCCGGTAGCGACACCATCACCGGTTACCTCGGGAACGACACCATCAACGGCGGGGCCGGTGACGACTTTGTCACCGGCGGTGGGGGCAACGACACCATCGACGGAGGTGCTGATAACGACACACTCCGAGGTGGGATCGACAGTGACGTGATTCACGGCGGCACCGGGAACGACCTCATCTACGGCGGTAGCGGTATCAGCCAGAGCAACGGTCACGACAACACTCCTGGCGACACGAACGACGCGCTCTACGGCGGTGCCGGCAACGACGAGATGTACGGTAACGCCGGCGACGATTATCTCGAGGGTGGCGCCGGCAACGATCGTCTCTTCGGCGACGACGCCGCTACCTCCATCATTGGCGGCAATGACACCATCCACGGCGGCGCCGGCGACGACCTGGTAGAGGGTAGCGGCGGCATCAACACCCTGTACGGCGACGCCGGGAATGACCTCATATTGGGTGGAGACCAGAACGACACCATCTACGGCGGTAGGGGTGCTGACATTATCCTCGCCAGCACAGGTGCGGACTGGATGTCGGCGAACAACGGTATCACTACCGGGGACGGCGCCCGAGATACCTTCGTCTTCTTCTCGGGTCACTCATCGGCGAGCGTGCAGGACACCATCCAGGGGTTCAAGCATGGCGAGGATATAATCGATCTACAGGAATCGCAGCACGTCGCATTGATCCTCAACGACGCTCCCGGCAGTAGCGGAACTTTCGTTTCGGCTGACGCAGCTCTCGACTATCTTAACGCCCACAGCATATCCGCTGAAGGAGCAGTGGTGAAGGTTGACACCGGTAGCAGCGGGCTCATTGTCGGCTTCAGCGACGCCGCCGGCACAATTGACCTCAACGTGTCAGTAGGTGAGACGGCGGCGGCTCAAATGACCCAATCAGACTTCCTCTTCTAACCAAGACGAGGGGCGGCGGACAAAGTCGCCCCTCACAATATAATGAGACACACGGAATGCGGACACGGTGCGCCGGTTCGAGGTGTTACCGGCCGCAATGGCGGCCGTTCATCGTTGTTGCCGAATGAGTCGGCCTGCCGCCGCGTCAATGACGAAGCGCACGATATGTCGTGATCAGTCGCCCTTTGTCAGCAGCCTCACAGACGCGGCGCAGATCGGCGCGGATGTTGTCGGAGTTCAACAATTCGGCCGCTTCCGGATAGCCCTCTGCCAGCAACATGGCGACGACCTCTGCTGGACAGCTATGGACGCCGCTCTCGGCCAGTACATGAGCCCGCCGATAAATGTGATCGGTTCTGATTTCGTCAGCCATTTTCCAACCCTCCGTCCGTTGGCGTGCCGACAACAACCTTTGAGGGGGTCTTTGGTTCCGCGCAACCTGGGAGTGCGGCGGTTTCGTCGCCGGTGCTGAGACCGATCAGGGCAAGGTCAGCATGATCGCCGGCTTGCTGGCGGAAGAGAAAGCCCTCGCCGAAAATCGAGGATCACGGCGGCAGCAGCCGAAAATCCTTGCCTTCAGGCAGCAACTGCCCGCCATCGACGACGATGGTCGTGCCGGTGATGTAGCTGGCATCGTCCGAGGCGAGGAACAGGAAGGCGTTGGCCACTTCACGGGGGCTGCCGAGCCGGCCGAGTGGAATGGAGTCTTCCATATTCTTGATATAGGCCGCGCCGCGATGCATCTGGATCGCTTCGGTCAGGATGTTGCCGGGTTCGACGCCGTTGACCGTGATGCCGTAGCCGGAGAATTCCAACGCCGCCGAGCGGATGAAGCCGTTGATGCCGGCCTTGGTCGCGGCGTAGTGGCCATGACCGGGGCTGGTGACGTGCGGGCCGGTGATGGACGAGGTGTAGAGCATGCGCCCGAAACGCTGCGCCTTCATCGGCACGAGCGATGCACGGGTGGCATTGAAGGTGCCGCGCAGATTGACGGCCATGACCCTGTCCCAGTCGTCCGGGCTGGTGTTCTCGATGAGCTGCCAGGGATAGATGCCGGCATTCTGGACCAGGATGTCGAGCCGGCCGTGACGGTCGAGCGCCAGCGCCACGGCGGCTTCCGCATCGGCCATCTGCGAGATGTCGGTGCGGATGAAGGCGGCGCCGATCTCGTCCGCGGCCGCTTGCCCCGCCTCGATCTCGGTGTCGGCCAGCACCAGCCTGGCGCCTTCCTCGGCAAAACGCAGGGCGGTTGCCTTGCCGATGCCGCGGGCCGCGCCGATAACCAGCGCCACCTTTCCGTCAAGTCGCCCTCTCATGCCAGTCCCCCCTCTCATGCCAGTCTTTGCCGGATGGTCTGCTTGAAAGCGTCGAGCAGCACGGCGGCAAGCACCAGCAGGCCGTGGATCACCTGGGTGAAATTGGCCGGCAGACCCATCAGGTTGATCGCCGTGTTGATGGCCGACAGCAAAAGCACGCCGGCATAGACGCCGGGCAGGGTGCCGACGCCACCCTTGAGGCTGACACCGCCGATGACGACGGCGGCAAAGGCGTTGAACAGCAGGCCGACGCCAAGGTTGGCGGTGGCGCCGGAGGTGCGGATCGCCAGCAGCCAGCCGGCAAGGCCGGCGATGGCGCCGGCGAGGATGAACGCAATAACCAGGTTGCGGTTGACGCGGATGCCTGCACGGAAGGTCGCGGTCTCATTGCCGCCGATCATGACGAGGTGCCTGCCGAACGGCGTCTTGGCCATGATCAGCGAGAAGACGACGAAACAGGCGATGGCGATCCAGGCGGTGAGCGGCAGGCCAAGCAGGCGCTGGATGCCGAACCAGCGGATCGCCGGCGCCAGATCCTGCGCCGAGCGGCCGCCGGAAATGACCAGCACGAGGCCGCGCACCCAGATATAGGACGCCAGCGTTATGATGAAGGCGCTCATCTTCACCTTCACGACGAGATAGCCATTGAAGGCGCCGATAGTCCCGCCGACGATCAGAGCTATGAGCAGCGATACCGGGACCATCAGCCATTCGGGATGCAGTTGAATGCCGAGGCCGATACCCGCCGAGCAGAACAGGATGCCGACCGCCATGGCGCTGAGCGCAGCGACCGATTCGACCGACAGGTCCATGTGCCCGGCGATGATGACCAGCGCCAGGCCGATCGACATCACGCCAAGCACGCTCGACGCCTCGATGATGTTGGCGAATATACCGAGCTGGAAATAGTTCGGAATGAAGATGGAGAAGACCACCAGCACGAAGACCAGCATGAACCAGACGAGATTGTCGAGGATGAACTCGAGGACTTGGCGTGTGCGGGGATTCATGGGGCCGATCCGGTTGGCGCTCGGGTTCAAGGTGATGCAATGTCCCACGCCCGTCCTAACGGACGCGCGGCGCTTTGGAGGGCGCTCCGGGCCGTGAGGCCCGGAGCGCTACGAAGTTGTTATTCGACCGGCTTCACCGTATCCGATGGCGGCTTCAGATTGCCCCAGAAGGCCGGATTGTCGACGTTTTCCTTGGTGATGGCGGCGCCCGGGATCTTGATGTTGGGTCCCCAGGCTTCCTTGGTCACGGTCGACTTCAGGCCGAGCACTTCGTACTCTCCCGGCTTGATCTCCTGCTTGTTGATGATCTTGTCCATGAACATGGCGACCGCCGCGGCCTGCGCGTAGAGCGGCTGCTCGACTTCGACGTTGAGCCAGCCCTTGCGGATCAGGTCGAGGCCGACCGGCGCGCCGTTCGAACTCATCATCATGACATCGCCCGGTTTCTTGCCGGCTGCCTCGAGCGAGGCGACGGCGGCGACCGAGAGATGCGCGGCGTGGCTGAAGATCAGGTCGATATCAGGGTTGGCGAGCAGTTGGTCGTTGACGATGGTCCCGGCTGCATCCGCCGCCCATTGCATGGCCGGCAGCGAAATGATCTTGACGTCCGGGAACGCCTTCATCTTCTCCTCGAAACCCTTCTGGATGTCGAGCGTGTAGGGGTCGCCGGGATCGCCGAGCACCTGCAGGATTTTGCCCTTCACCGAGCCGTTCTTGGCGGTCAGCAGTTTCTCGGCCTGGTCGGCGGCGACGTAGCCGATTTCGACGGTTCCGGCCACCGAGGTGAAGTCGGAAGGGGTGGAGGTGATCTGGCGGTCGAATTCGACCACCGGGATGCCGGCGGCGCGGGCGGCTTCGATGGACGGTTTCAACGCATTGAAATCGACGGCGGCGAGAATGATCGCCGACGGCTTCAGCGCGATGACGTCGTTCATCTGCGATTGCTGGGCGTCGGTCTTGTTGTCGGCGTTCAGCGTCTTCATCTCATAGCCGGTCTGCTTCAGGAAGAGTTCCAGCGCGCTCACCGAGCCGGTCTGGAACTCATCAAGCAGTGTCGGCACCATGTAGTAGACGGTACCCTTGGACTGGGCGAATGCCGGCATGAGCGTGGCAAAGGCCAGTGCCAGGATACCGAAGACGGAAAGAAGTACTTTCTTCATGTCGTTCGCTCCTCTTGCGCCGGACCCCTCATTTGTCCCTCAGCCAGCCGGTCCGGCACCGGCAAGCGTCTCACCGGTGATCATGTTGATCACCGCGTCGGGACTTGTTTTATTGCGTGCGACATCGCCCGCCACGACGCCTTGCCGGATCACCACGATCCGGTCGGCGACCTGGAAGGCCTGCTGCATGATATGGGTGATGATGACGACGCCGATGCCCTGGCTCGCCACCTGGCGGATCATGTCGAGGCCGCGCCGCGTCTGCTCGACGCCAAGTGCTGCGAATGGCTCGTCGAGAAGCACGAGCTTGCCGCCAAAATGCACGAAGCGGTTGAGTTCGATGGCTTGCCGCTGGCCGCCCGAAAGATGCTCGACATTGGTGCGCAGCGAAGGGATGCGGGTTCCGGCGCTGGCCAGCGCCTTTTGCACGACCTGCTCCATGGCGCGTTCGTCGAGCACGGGAACACCGAGGACCTTCCTGGTGATCTCGCGGCCCATGAAGAAATTGGCCACCACGTCGACATTGGTGCAGAGCGACAGGTCCTGGTAGACGGTTTCGATCCCCGCGGCCTTGGCCTCGGCGGGAGATTTGGCCAGGAATTCCCGTCCCTCGAACAGCATGCGGCCGGAAGTCGGCTCCAGGCCGCCGGCTATGATCTTGACCAGTGTCGACTTGCCGGCGCCGTTGTCGCCCAGAAGCGCCACGACCTCGCCCTTGCCGATCGAGAAACTGATGCCTTTCAGCGCTTCGATGGCGCCATAGTTCTTGGCGACATTGTCGAGCACCAGCAGAGGTTCGCTCATCAGGCCGCCATCCCCTTGCCTTGCAGGAGGTCCCGTCCGCGCTCGCGCTCGGCGGTGAACATCTGGCCGAAGCGCGGCGAGAGCACCCCGGAAACGGCAAGTGCGGCGGCGCCGCGCAACACCGCATGTTGCCCGCCGCGCCCGACGATGATGCGGGGGCTGGTGCGGTCCCTTCGGGCCGAGACCGAGTTGGGGAGCTGCGTTGCCGAGCCGGCCAGCCTTTCAAGCAAATCGGTGGACGCAAGTCCGCCCAGGATGACGGTTTCGGGATCGAACAGGTTCTCGACGACGGCGATGGCGTTGCGGAAGACCGGGCCGACATCGGTAACCCAGTCGGCGTCGCTGCCGGCCCAGCGTCCCCGCGCTTCGAGCGAAAGATAGCGTTCGAGGCAGCCTCGGTTGCCGCAGGGACAGGCCTCGCCGCCCGGGACGACAGGAATGTGGCCGATCTCGCCGGCATTTCCCCAGGCGCCGCGCAATGCGCTTCCGTCATGCACCATGACGCCGCCAAGACCGACGCCGAAATAGAGATAGTAGTATTCGGAATATCCCGTCCCGAGGCCATAGAGGCGCTCGCCCATTGCCGCGGCGACCATGTCTGTCTCGAAAAAGGCCGGCAATCCCGTCGACTCCGCCAGCCGTTCCCGGAGCGCCACGTCCTTCCAGCCGGCCATTGTCGTCGGCCCGACAAAGCTCATGGATTCCACCCCGAACGGGCCGGGCAACGCCATGCCGATGCCCAGAACACGGCCGCCGGGGCGCAAGCCGGTCAAATCGTTCACCATCGCCCCGATCAGGTCGAAGGCAAGATCGGGCGTGGCATTCGGCGCTTCACGGTGCGCGCTCTCGATCACGTCGCCGCTGAGATTGGTCAGGGCCGCGTCGATCCCGAGGGGGGTGATGTGGATGCCGACGGCGTAGCCGCCTTCCGGATTGATCCTGAGCGTTGCCGGAGGCAGGCCGCGTCCCCGCGGCTCCTCGCGCACGGACAGGACATAGCCGTGCTCCTCCAGTTCGCGAACGATGGTTGAAACCGTCTGGACGGTGAGCCCGACCCGCCTTGCAATGTCGCCGCGGGCGATGGGACCATGCAGGCGGATGGACTCGAGTACGATGCGCCTGTTGTAAGGCCGCCCGAATTCCTGATTGGTCCCCCGCAGTGCCATGCCTTGCGTTCCCTAGGAGAACGCAGGTTCGCACCAAAGATTTATTCAGTCAAATGGAATTCAAAAATAAGATGACTGTTGCTCGTGCCGGCGCTTCGAGCCGTCGGCAACCTGCCTCCGACACGGAATAGTCGCTCGCGGCCTTTACAAAAGGCGGGGCCTACGGGGAGCGGCGACTTCGCACGCTCGCCTGAGATCCGCGCGGATATTGTCGGTGTTCAACAAATCGACCGCTTCCGGATAGCCCTCGGTGACCAGCATGGCGACGATTTCCGCGGCGCGGTCATGGGCGCCGCTCTCGGCCAGTAGATATGCCCGCTGATAGATGTGATCGGCTCTGCGTGCTGCCGTCATTCCAGCCTCATCAGTCAGTTGGTGATGACCAACAACGTACGAGGGAGAGCTATGTTCCATGCAACCTATGGGCGATGATTTCCTGCTCGAACGTAAATCGCGTTGCAGCAATCGTTCAGAGGTACTGCGCGACCTTCTTGCCGACCTTCAGGAAGCGCAAGGGGTCGATCGCCTCGCCATTGTGGCGGACCTCGTAATGCAGATGCGGGCCGGTCGAGCGGCCACTGCTGCCGGTCTTGCCGATGACATCGCCGGCATCGAGCTTCTGGCCGACCTTCACGTCGATTTCGCTGAGATGGCCATAGCGCGTCGCAAAGCCCTGGCCGTGGTCGACCTCGACCATGCGGCCATAGCCGCCGTTCCAGCCGGCCTTGACGACAACGCCCGGTGCGGTGACCTTGGCGGGCATGCCGAGCGGCGCCCTGAAATCCATGCCTGAATGGAGCGCCGCGGTGCCGAGGATCGGATCGGTGCGCACGCCGAACGGGCTGGTAACGGAACGGCCGGGGGCGGGGTTGGCGAGCGGCAGGCGGCGCGCTTCCTTTTTGAGGTGGTCGAGCGCGTCGAGCGCTTCGTCGAGCTCCTTGACCTTGCTGTCGAACATCATCGAGCTGTCGACCGGGATTAACGGGCCGCCGACGTCGCGTTCGTCGCCGAAATCGCTGTCGACCGGCAGGCCAGCCGCTTCGAGCGCCTGCGAAATCGCATCGGCGTTCTTGTAGGCGTTGTCGGCAAGCGTGGCGATGCGGGTGAGTTGCTGGCTTTCGATGGCCTTGAGCGATTCGTTGATCGAAACGAAGAGCTTGTCGGCACGGTCGGCGGCCGTGTCGCTGGGCAGCGGATCGGAGCGGGTCGACCATAGGGAGAACGGCCTGCTATCGCCGGCGCCGGGGCTGGCAGCCAAACTGGCAACCGAATAGGCCTGTGGCTCGGCAACGGTGGCGTCGGCGCGTTGGTCCGGCTTTGCGGCTGCCGCGGTGCTTGCCGCGGGCGGCGTTCCAACTTCGCTCTCGGCGCGGTCGAGGATCGGTCCGAGGCGGCCATGGCGCTGGCTGAGCTGGCTCTGGCGTTGCAGCAGCTCGCTCACCTTGGTTTCCATGAGCTGCTGGTCGAGAAGCTGACGGCTGGTGATCCGGTCGACCTGGGCGCGCAGCGCCGAGATGCGATCCTCGTAGGCCTGCTGCATGCGCGCCTGCCGTGCGGTGGTGGCGCCGATCAGGTCGTCGCGCAGCACAAGGTAGGAGGTCGCCAGCAGGTAGCCTATGACGATTGCCGCCATCGCGGAGCCGCAAAATGCGGCTACCCATGGCCGTATGGTGAAGTGCCTTATCTCGTCGCCCCGGGCGATGATGACCGTGTGGGGTTCCTTGCGCCTGCCGAAGACCGCTGACTGACCGGTTACATTCACGGGACCAAGCTTTCGTTACGACACCAACGACGAGCCCTGATTACACATCATTAAGGTTAACGGTCGGTTGCTTCGGCGCTACCGTTTGCAATTCATGGATGCAGTCAAATTTGGAATAGGTTGTCAGGCGCAGGCTCGCGTCGCGGCAGGCTTAAATGCCAGGCCACCGCGTTACATCAAAGCGCGCGCACCGCTTCCAGCACCGCCTCGGCATGGCCCTTGACCCGGACTTGCCGCCAGATTTTGGCGATCCGTCCATCGCGGCCGATCAGGAAGGTGGCGCGCTCGACACCCATATATTTGCGGCCATACATCGTCTTCTCGACCCACAGATGGTAGGCTTCGATCACCTTGCGCTCCTCATCGGCGACCAGATCGACGGTCAGATCGTATTTTGACTTGAACTTGTCGTGCTTCTTGACGCTGTCCGGCGACAGGCCGATCACGACGGCGCCGGCCTTCTCGAACTCCGGCTTCAATTGCGAAAAGCTGATCGCCTCGGTCGTGCAGCCCGTGGTGTCGTCCTGCGGATAGAAGTAGAGTACGACCGGCTTGCCCAGCAACGCCGCGAGGCTGAGCGAGCCGCCGCCGTCGCGGGGAAGGTCGAACGGAGGCGCAAGATCGCCCACTTTGAGATCGGCCATATCGATGCCCTTGTTTGTGGTTACGCGCGCAGCCTCATCGATATAATGTCGAGCGGGGATTCGTCCACGATCGAGTTCGTAGAACGGAAAATTGCGTGGATCAGGAGCAACCGCAGCACGAGAAGATCAGATTCAGGCGTGATGAGATCACCGACCTGGGGGCGCTCCCGTCCGCGTGCCGGGTGCCGCCGCTCGGCCAGGCGTCGATAGGCCGCGGCGTTCGCGTTCTGGCGAGGCTGTTCGCCGGCTTTGTCGCCCTTGTGCTGTTGGCCGCCGCCGCGGTGTATGTGGTCGGCGTATCGGGCATCGGCTCCGAACGGTTGCGGGCGGAAGCCGAAACGGCCATCGAGAAACTGGCCGGGGTCGACGTCAATGTCGAAGCCGGGCCGGCTCGCCTCACGCTCGACGGGTCGAGCTTCATTGCGCTTCAGGTCAACGATGTCAGCCTCAAGACCGCCGACGGCAAACCGATGGCCGATGCCGGGCGAGTCCGCTTCGGCATCAGGCTGATACCGCTGCTTTCGGGCAAGGTGCGGCTCACCAGCGCCAGGATTTCCGATGCGCGTATCGTGATGGCGGCGATGCCGTCGGGCGGCGACTGGTCGGCGGCGCTGCGCAATCAGGATGGCCTCATCGATCCGGAAAAACTGTCCGAAGCGGTCTTCTCCAACATCAACCACGCGCTCGACGCGGTGCGGGAGGATTCGATGCGCCGGATCGACCTCAGCAATGTCGACCTCGTGCTGCCGGAGGCCGGATCGGTCAGACTGGTCAGGATCACTGATGCCTCGGTGTCGCAGGCGGGGCCGGGCGGCATGGAGCTTTCATCCGACGCCGAGGTCGACGGCAGAACGCTCGCCATCGCCGCCTCCGCCACCCGCGACATCACGACCCGCCGTGTGACCGCGCTGGACGCCAGCGTGAAGATGGCGGAGGCCGCCGTGGCGGCAGGCGCATCAGGCGGGAAGCTGGGCGCGGTCGCCCTGAAGCTGGCGGGATCGCAAGGTGGCGGCGAGAATGCATCGCGGTTGACGGCCTCATTGGCGCTCACCGGGTCCGTGCTCGACCTCGGCCCGCGCGGCTTGCTTCCGGCTGATGTCGACCTCGATGCGACGCTTGTCGCCGGTTCGAACAAGATCCAGGTCGACAAGCTGCTGTTGAAGACCGGCCGTTCGACATTCGATTTCGCCGGTTCGATCGGCCCGAAGCCTGCCACCGGAACAGCGGGCGAGGAACCATCCTACCGCTACGATCTGACCAGCGACGGTTCGACGCTGGCGCCCTCGGAATCGCCCGAGCCTGCGCTCAATTTCTTTGCCCGCGTCGCCGGCGTCTACCAGCCCGAGAGCCAAAAGCTCGTCGCCGAGCAGATCGGGATCAGGTCGGGATCCGCGAGTGAGGTGCTGGGCACGGCGGCGGTGATGTTCGTCGACGGCAAGGCCCCGGGTATATCCGTGGGCCTCAACATCCACGACATGCCGGTCTCGCATGTCAAGCAGCTGTGGCCTTGGTTTTCCGCGCGCAACGCCCGCCTCTGGGTGCTGAAGAACCTGTTCGGCGGCCGCGTCGTCGACGCCAATCTCCAGTTCCAGGTCGTGCCGGGGCGGCTCGGCAACGGCGTTCCGCTTTCATCGGATGAAGTGTTCGGCCGGTTCCAGGTAGAAGGATCGCGCTTCGACACGGCCGGTCGCATTCCACCGATCCGCGATGCCGTCGGCACGGTCGCGTTCCACGGCAATGATGTCGACATCACGCTATCCTCGGGCAGCGTCTACATGCCGAGCGGCCGCACGGTGGCGGCAAGCGGCGGCACGATGACGGTAAAAGCGGCAAACCGTCCACCGGTGATCGGCGCGCTCGACATCGACGTCGCTGGCGAAGCTGCCGCGATCGCCGAGCTTGCATCCTACGAACCGATCAACGCCATGCGCCATGTCGGCCTGCTGCCCGATGACCTGTCCGGCACGGTGACCGGTCACGTCAAGGCCGACATCCCGCTCCAATCCGGCGTCGATACCTCCAAACTCGATTGGCTGGTGGCGCTCGACTACAAGGACCTGTCGCTGGCCAAACCGTTCGAAGGCCAGACGGTGACGAACGCCGACGGCTCGATCACGGTCGAACCCGACAAGGCCGTCATCTCCGCCAAGGCGCTGCTGAACGGCCTTCCAGCTGAGCTCGACCTGGTCGAGCCGCTGAAAGATGGTGGGCCGCCACCCAGCCGCAAGGTGGCGATGGTGCTTGACGACAAGATGCGCGCCACCGCCATGCCTGGCCTGTCGACGCTGCTTTCGGGAACCATCAAGGTTGCGATCGACAAGAGTGGCGGCGGCAATCAGAACGTCTCGGCCGATCTGACCAACGCCAGGCTGGACATCCCCTGGGCCGGCTGGAGCAAGGGGCCAGGCATTCCCGCCAATGTCACCTTCGCCATGACCAAGTCCGGCGACACCATGACGCTGTCCGACTTTGACCTCGGCGGAAAGAGCTTCTCGATCGAGGGCAGCGTGGTGCTGGTCAAAGGCGGACTGTCCTCGGCCCGCTTCAGCAAGGTCACCTTGAACCGGGGCGACGACGTCGCCGTGTCGGTCAAGCGATCGGGCAAGGGATTTGCGATCGATATCAGCGGCAATGCGCTGGACGCCCGCTCGCTGATCAAGCAATTCACTTCCGATGTCGACACCGCCACCAAGACCACCGGATCCGATGCGGTTTCCGTCAGTGCCGACGTCAATTTCCTGACTGGCTTCCACGACGAGACACTGTCGAACCTGAAGCTCGACTACAGCGCTGCCGGTTCCAGGGTGAACGGGCTCAAGGTCAGCGCCACGGCGGACTCTGGCGCCGCCATAACCATCAACAACACCACCGCCGACGGCAGGCGCGCGCTCAACATGAAGTCGGGCGATGCCGGCGCGATCCTCCGCTTCCTCAACATCTACGAGCATATGGAGGGCGGGTCGATCACGCTGGCGCTGGCTGGGGCCAGCGACGGGTCGATGCGCGGCCAGGTCGATGCCCGCAACTTCTACGTGGTCAACGAACCGAAACTCGCCTCGATCGTGTCGACCACGCCGGCCGGCGACAACCGCAGCCTGAACGAAGCGGTCAAGGGCAATCTCGACACGTCGCGTGTGCAGTTCGAGCGCGGCGCTTCCGAGATCGAAAAAGGCGCCGGCTACCTGAAGCTGGCCAATGGCGTGCTGCGCGGCCCGCGCATCGGCACCACCTTCCAGGGCACGCTCTACGACCAGGACAACAATATGGACATGACCGGCACCTTCATGCCGGTCTACGGCCTCAACCGCATCTTCGGCGAGTTGCCGCTGTTCGGCACGCTGCTCGGCAATGGCCGGGATCGCGGCCTGATCGGCGTGACCTATAGGCTCAGGGGCAATGCCAATAAGCCGAAACTGGACGTCAATCCGCTATCGGTAATCGCACCCGGAATTTTCAGGTCGATCTTTGAGTATCGGTGAGGTCAAACCCAATCGAGTTCGACCGTAGAGGATGCTCGTTTGCCCGGCCGAATTCACGCCAATGGCCCATAGGCGACCTCCCTGAGGCGCTGACCCAACAGCAGCTTTGCGCCTCACGTCGGCCGTTGAACCAATCTTGCTATCGCCCGATAGCAGACGTAGCCAGCGCGAACCGCGGACATCGTAGTTGCCGCTCAGAAGCACCTTCTTTAGTGACCGAACCAAGCGCGCCCCGAAGCAGCGATCTAGGGCAGAAACGAGGTCCGTTGGAATTTTGCGATTGTTCGGGCTATGATTGGGCGGTTTCTTCCCTTGGAAGAACGCTAAGAAGGCAGGTTGCGACAGTGCTTTCCAATCATTTGAGGCGAGGCTTCCTGTTCGCGTTCATGGCCGCGTTCGGCCTGCTTTGGCTCGCTGAGGCCCACGCCGAGAGACGCGCGGCCGTTGTCGTCGGTAACGGTGACTACGCCTTCGCTCCCCTTACAAACCCCCGCAACGACGCCAAGCTTATTGCCAATACTTTGACCGAACTCGGCTTCAATGTGCTGCTTTTCTACGACGTCAAAAAGGCTGCCACCAAGGACTTGAAGGACGCAATTGCAGCGCATCTCGTGGGTGCTGACATGGCGATATTCTACTATGCCGGCCATGCGCTGCAGTTCGATCGTCAGAACCTGCTGCTGCCGGTCGACACCGCCACGTCCTCCGCAAAGAAAATCGTCGCCGATGCGATGCGGCTCAACGATCTCATCGATATCGTCAAGGACGACCCGGTTGGCGTGAAGCTCTTCATCCTCGATGCCTGCCGAAGTAACCCTGCCGCGAAGGACAAGGGACTGGGCGAGGGACTGGCCTACACAGAATCGGGAAGCGGCCAGGTGCTTATTGCCTTCGCGACAAGTGCTGGAGAAGTCGCCTATGATGGCACAGGCATAAACAGCCCATATTCCTCCGCCCTCGCCAACGCTTTGCAAACGCCGGACCTCGATGTCTACGACACGTTCAGGACGGTGCGAGGCGACGTCCGCCAGGCAACGGGTGGGTTTCAGATACCCTGGATCACCGGTTCGATTGAGACGAAATTTGTGTTCAAGCACGATGGCGCAGCGGTCAGCGGGGCGCCGGCACCGGTTGAGACAAGCGGCGGCCTGACCATCGACGCGGTATTGTGGGCCTTCATCAAGGATAGCCCCAACCCGGACGATTTTAGCCGTTTCGCAAACGTCTTTCCGCAGAGCCGCTTTGCCCCAGAGGCAACGGAGAAGAGCAAGGTACAACTGGCGTCGCTTTCCGAGCGCGGCGCCTTCGTCAGCGGCCCTCTGAGATCAGCTTCAATCGAGGACGAGATCTTGGTCGTCGGTGAGAGCCAGGCGGCTAGCGCCGAGTTTGTTTTCCAACAGGCAGGAGAACGCGCCGTCAGTGAAACGTTTCGCGTATGGCCATCGGTTTTGCCCGACACTCAAAAGGGCATGAAGGCGCTCGTGACGAGTTGTGACCTCTATGCGGCAGATCCCAACGATCCACAGCGTTCTGTCCCTGGCGTCACCAACGGGCTGGTCAACGTTCGCGATGCGCTCAGGGCATGCGGCTTCGACCTTGCAGCCGACATCAACAACCCGCGCCTGCAGTTTCAATTCGGGCGTGTTCTGGAAATTGCCAGGCGCTACGATTGGGCTGAGCACTACTATGAGCTTGCCGGCAAGCAGCAATACAGTGCTGCGCTCATAAACATGGGCTATATGGCACGTGTCGGAATGGGGCGCGAGATCGACTACGGCCGTGCGTTCGACTTTTACGTTCGGGCGGCTGCGCTTGGCAATCTCAGGGCCAGGACCGACATCGGCTCAGCCTATATTGCCGGCCAGGGCGTGCCAAAGCTGCCGGAGGAAGGCGTTCTTTGGTATCGCTTGGCCGCATCAAGCGGCTGGGCGAATGCGATCACCGCGCTCGGCGACGCATACCGCCTCGGCACCGGCGTCAAGCAAGACTTCGTCCAGGCAGCCTCGTTGTATGCAGCTGCAGCCGACACCGGCCAGATCGATGCGATGGCGAATCTGGGACAGTCTTATCTCGCGGGGGAAGGCGTGAAAAAGGACGTGCCACGAGGACTCGACCTGTTGCAGCGCGCAACCGAAATGGGCAACAGGTACGCGCCCTATTTTATGGCACAGCTATATCTGAAGGGCGACCGCAAGCTGGCTGCCGATCCTCGCCGCGCTCTGACCCTCCTTGAGCTTTCCGCAAACAGGGGAAATGAGTACGCCTATGTCCGTCTCGCGTGGGGGCATCGCGACGGTGTATTCACCGGGGGCAAGCCCAACCTGCAACGGGCTTATTTCAACGCCTCGCTCGCCGCGAGGCTGCGGGCCGATCAGGGGGAACAGGCAAAGGCAGAGATCGCTGAGAAAATAAACCGCGCAACTCGAGCAAAAATAGACACAGAAGTTGAACTATTTATCAAACAGAATGGACCGTAACATCTGACCAATACTACACGAAATTCGAAATGCTTGCGTCACTACCGATTGTCAGAAGCCATAACCGAACGTTTATAACGGCTCCCGGCAACGCCGCCGAAAAAGACGGCTAAATCAATATTGAGAACTGCGGCGCTTCGGCGCTGATTGGTCGGGTCGAGGCGCATTCGCCTTGGTGACCTTAGCGCACCGTCCGTCCGAGACGAAAACGCAGATAATGGGCCTCCCTGCAACCGTCCCGCAGCCGTTCAGCATGACTGAAGTGGAGACCAGAGCGGCAGCCGAAGCCATCCGTGACAGCAGCGATCTTGCCATTTGCGTCGCTCCTCAAGACTTGGCCGAAGTAGAACGGCCGCTGCCCAGCATCAGGAAGTTCCAACGGCACGCCAGAACAAGAAATACGCGAACTGCCCTACAGTCAAGGCCACGCGGCCGAATGCGCCGGCCTTGCAAATTGACGAAGCCGCCTACTAGACTGGTTCGAGACAGCGAACGCCAGACACGGCGCGCCTCGTAGCTTGAACGTTTGACACGCATAAATCGTCATTGGTAGGCTAAGCATCCCTAAAGTGAGCGCCAATCAATGAGAAAACTCACAGAACTTTTCCTTCGAAAGGGTAAGCAAAAGCAGGAAGTTGAAAACCCAGGGAATATTTATATATACAAATCGAAAGAAGAAATCTCGACCATTCTTATAACAACTTTTGATGTAAATCCAGATCATCTTGAAGAAATCATCGTCACCACCAAGCGCAGGCTTTCGGGGAAGAACGATAGGCTCATTTATCTGACCAACAATCCGGACTTCGCGATGTTCCGCCGTCACGGCGTAATTTTCGAGTATCTGCCCCCTTTAATAGAACAGCGGCTGCACGCAACCGACATGCCCTGGCAGGCTTATCTGCGGGAGCGCTGGGGACTCCTTCTTGCAAAATGGCGCCCCCGCCGTGTCCTGGCTTACGGCACGACAATCGACACTTTCCTGGAAGCGGCGCCAGCGACAACCGTCCGCAAGGCGCCGGATACTCTCAAGTCATGAAGCTGAACATTCTGTTCATCGCCGATGTCCGCTTCGAAGGCGGCACGTCCACGGCGCTCGCGGTGGAAATCCAAGCGGCCGCCCGCGCGGGTCTCAAGACCGGCTTGCTGGCAGTGAAGGGACCATTGCTGGATCATCCCTACCCGATGCATCCCGGCTTGCGGGCGCTGCTCGATGGCGGCGCTACAGAACGGATCGACCCGGAAACGAAGGTCGAGGCCGATCTTGTCCTACTCCACCACCCGACGATAATGTCCAACCGCGTCACCAGGCGGATCAGCATCCGGGCCCAACACCTGGTCATGGTTCTCCACCATCCTATGGTCGACCGGCTAGGCAAGGTGCAGTATGACCTAGCGCGCATCATCAACAATTGCCGTTGGGCGTTTGGCGTCAATGTTTTGCTCGCCCCCGTCAGCGCCATCGTTCGCGATGCTTTGCCCCGTCGTTTGCCTGCGGGCGCCGAACTCTTGCCAGAAGACTGGACCAATCTGATCGATCTCGGCGACTGGCCTCGCAGGGTAGATGGCCCACCGCATAATCCCGTGGTCATTGGCCGCCATGCCCGTCCGGACAAATTGAAATGGCCAGGCAGCGTCGCCGATGCGCTGCGCATCTACCCAGCAGATCGATCACGCTACACCATTAGGATCCTAGGCGGCGATTCCTTCCTCGAGGAACTTTATGGCCAGCTGCCGACCAACTGGGAAATACTACCCTTTGCATGGACCGGCATCCCCGAGTTTCTCCAAGGGCTCGATTTCTATGTCTATTATCATAGCGATTCCTGGTCGGAGGCTTTTGGCCGCACCATCCTCGAAGCGCTCGCGGTAGGGCTCGTCACGATTCTCCCCACACACTTCCAGCCGTTATTCGGTGACGCAGCAGTCTATGCGGCGCCGAGTGATGTTGAGCGGGTCATCGACAAATTCATCAACGACGTAGAGGCCTACGCTCGGCAATCGGCCTTGGCCAGGGATTTCGTTTCTCGGCACCATTCAGCCGACCTCTTCCAGCAACGCCTTGAGAGGTTGTTCGGCATTGCCAGACCACGAGATTCGGCAGTCGAGCGAGCGTCGATGATCCAGCCTTTGCCGATACGTCACGTGCTGTTTGCATCCACCAACGGCATCGGAATAGGGCATCTTGCACAGCAGATGGCTGTCGCACAGCGGTTGCCGGAGGGGCTGAAGCCCGTCTTTGCGACGATGTCCTACGCCATGAAAATTGCAGCCAATGAGGGTTATCACGCCCACTTCCTAACCCATCACCGCGGCATCGATGCCGCGCCCGAGGACTGGAACGACGTGCTTGCCGAGGAATTATTCGACCTGATCAGTCATCTGCGCCCCGCGGTATTTGCCTATGACGCGACAGCTGTGTTCGACGGTGTCGCCGCAGCGCTGGCCATGGATCCCAACCTGTTTTCGATCTGGGTGCGCAGGCCGATGTGGAGGGAATCGCACCGACGGTTCCTGCAGATGGCGAACGCTTTTGACGCCGTGATAGAGCCAGGAGAGTTGGCTGACGAGTTCGATCACGGCCCGACCAAGGAGATGCGCGACAAGGTCTTTTTGGTCCCGCCGGTCCTGCATCTGGAACCCAACGAGCGCCTGGAGCGCACAGCCGCGCGCCTATTCCTCGACCTGCCGGAAGGCATGACCGTCGTCGCCCTGCAACTCGGCTCAGGCAGCAATTTCGACATGCGCGGCGTCCGCAACGGCGTTCTTAAAGCTCTGCTCGACCGTCCGGATACGCTGGTGCTAGATATCCGCTCGCCGATCCGCGCCGATCTCGCACCCGACGAGCCGGTCGGTCCGAGGCATCGGATCGTCGAGCTGTTCCCGAGTTTCCGCTATAGCCGCGCATTCGACGCCGCGGTCGTCGCGCCGGGCTACAACACTTTCCATGAGAATATCCTTGGTGCAGTCCCGACTTTGTTTGTGCCCAACGAGGCCGACGAGATGGACCTGCAACTCAACCGCGCCCGCTGGGCCGAACTCGGCGGTTTTGGCCTACTGATGCGGCGCGACCATGGCCTCCCACATGTTGACAGCTTCGTTGAGCGGCTGCTCGACCCCGCTGAGCGCGACAGCATGGCAGCGCGCTGCAGTTCTGTTATCTGGACCAACGGCGCCGACCAGATCGCGGACTTCATCGAAGACCACGCCAGGATTCTACGAACCGACTGGGACATCACCAAAGGTGCCTGACGTCGCGGCTGAGCTGAGCAAATTTTCTGTTAGACTAGTCGTTTAGCCGGCCCGAACGATGACCCATCATAAACCTCGACGCATATCCGGCGGGCGAGCGTTTCCCGGGCAAATTCGCATCCAGCACCAATTGTTCGATAAAGCCCTGATTCATTTCAAATTCCACGCACTCGTCAAGCTTGTCGACAATCCATAGCCTGTATCGATCGATCTTTGGCGTTGTGCTATTTTTCTTATCATACCCGCAATCGTCCGGTGGTATATCTTGGGGCTCAGATGGAATAAGCATAATTTTCGGCTTCGGCAAATCATAACAATGACCTTCAAAAGAATAACTTACGATTATTCCGGACGTTATATTTTTTTGCTTCCGCTGCATTTCCGAAAATAACACGGCAGTAGAAATAACAAGTCGGCCAATTTTCATGTCTAATTCTAGTTGTGCGGAGTATCCCGCGGGAATTGGAAAGGGAAAGGGCAAATGATTGGCCAGCTCCAACGGGTCATCGTGATATTGTCTTTCAACTTTGGCAAACTCTGCCTTGACCTTTTGGTTTGCAGCCGTGTCCTGCGCAGCACTGCCAGCCGAAGCCGTGACAGAGACGTCAATGCCAGATCTGGATCCAACTGGATGAGGGTTGTTTGGGAAAAAGACGCCCGAATTGCCAGGGATACCGTAGAGCCTGACCTGCGTCGCGCTGTACGCCTCGTTTGGATAGGTTAGTGTTGGCCTGTGGAAATCGCTCATGTCGTTCTCCTCTTAAGTTTCACGGAGTCATAAGATTTCTCGCCAAACGAAATTGCCTTCGAAGGATTTGGCCAGAGCCGGGCTGACACGATCGGCCGTGTCGAGGATGGTTTCGGCAGCGTTTGCGAATGTCAGGTCGTTGGAGTCGAGCAAAACCCAGGCCCTCGCCAGAGCAAGGCAAACCTCGTCACGCGCCCTGACCAATTCGCTTTTGAACAGGAACGGGCGCGCTCGGTATGCCCTGGCCGTATAGGCTGAGATGCGGTCTATCGCCGATGCATCAATATCCTTGAGGTCCACTCCGAGCAGTCTCGCGTCGGCAAGGTCCTGCTGCACCAGGCCGGCATGATAGACTTCGACCAGCGTGTCGAACACGGCGCCGGTGAAGGGCCGCGACCGGTCGTGGACCTCCGCGCTGACCTCCGACATCTTGCGGGCATTGCTCGCCAGCCGGAGCTGGCGGTCGCCGGTCAGCTCCGCGATGCGATTCAATTCGTTGAGGACAAGAAGGTTGGCTTGGCTATGCCGCAGGAGCCGATCCATGCCGCTGTCGAAATGAAGGAAGGACATCAGCGAGATCAAGTCAGAGCTGGCTTCATGAAATGCCGCGAAATCTCCAGCAGCGAGGCCGTTCCATGGCATGCCATAAAGGGAGAACTGTATCGCGTGACCGACCTCGTGGGCGATCACATCGAAGTTCAATGCGTACGGATGCCCGCGCGCGGAGTCTTCGAATTCACGGCCCAGTTCGAGAAAGCCATAGCCGGACTGCGCGTTTTCCCAATCGACAAGGGGAATGATCTCGAGGCGCTCATAGGTGTCCGCGAAGTGCCACGCGACAGGCTTGCCGACATAGCTTTCCCAAATGTCCAGCACACGGCTGACCGAAGCAAAGGCATGCGCCGCCAGGAATTGCCGCGACCCAACAGGGATCTGGTCGAAGTGCCCCTCATAGTCAGGTTCCGCCGGGGCAACAACGTCGCCGACAAATGGCGGAAGATAAGGAAACTCGTAGGGCTGCTTTTCAAGGATGGGATCGCGCACATACATCCGAGAATCTTCCGGACCGGCACGAATTTGTCCGGGCGGTGTGGAGAGCCAGACCGTTTCAGGTCTTTCGTATCCGGAAACATGGGGCGCTTGAGGGAACAGCAGAAAACGAGTCCCGCCTGACATACTGTCTTGGCTGGCGTTTCGAGCATCCCCAAGCTCGGCCTCCCTCATGTTAACCATGCTAGCATGACGCGAGCTTGCCGTAAATTGCAGCCCCCGCGAACTGCCCGGCAAGGCCCTCAGATCTCGAGGCCAGCGTCGTCCAAATCCTGCTTGAAGGCGACCGTCATTCTGAAATCACGCAGCAGTCCTGGCCTCGGTAGGCCAGCACGCAGGAGCTGCATCGCAGCGAGCGCGTCATCTTTCTTTTGCGACACGAAAGCGCTGGAAAGTTTCTTGCTGAACGCAGCGATCTCGTCGTCGTTCGAAGTCGGCAGAGCATGGCGGATCATGCTGATCACGCTGCGGTCGCGGAAATTCAAGGTGACAGCGGCCTTTTCGAATTTTTCGGCTTCGCTCTTGGCGACCTGGCCTCGTCTGAGCGCGTTGCGAAGCGTTCTGCGCAGGTCGATCAGGGCGTGCGTGAGCTGGCAGAAATTGGCTTCTTCCGGACCATGTAGAACGGCAACGGCGTCGTCCCGTGCAAAGGGGAAACGCCGATACCATCGATAGATGAGGCCGACACCGCGCATATAGGGATGGAGTTCCGCCGCCCGCAGGGCACCCATGCTAGCCGCGCCGACAACAGGGATGCCTTGTCCGACCGCCCAGAGGATTTCCTTGTGACGAACCGCCGGCTCCAACTGGAACCCGCCGTCGACAATCAAAATGGCAGCGGGATCGAAATGCTGTACGGCAGCAACAATGGAACCTTGCACCGCCGGCGGAAGGCACACAACGTCCGCCAACCTACGTGCTTCGGCGTGCGACAGCGTTGGGCCGGTAAACACAAGAGTCGGCCGCATCTGGCTAACCACCCAGCAGCGGAAACAGCTGCGGCATCACGATCTTTACCGCGGAAAAATGCTCGAAAGGGCTGGTATCCAGGCGCACAAGATTGACAGCATCGATGCCGCAGCGCTCCAGGTCGGCAAGGAGGCCGGGCAAAGTTGCGGTGGCCAAGACTGGCAGATCTGGCCAATGGATTCTTCCTGGCCCTTCATGAATCAGCCGCCGGTGCGCATCGATCATCTGCCAATCAGGATATTTGTGATAGGTCGCGCGCGTAAGGTCGTCGCGAGCGCCCGATATTGCAGCGAGCCTAGCCTGCACAGCTTCCTGGACGGCATGGACTATTGCTGCGGCGGGATCAAATGCCGCCGCGGAACCTTCGGTGGGCAAATGAAGCAAGGCCGTTTCGCGCGGATTTGTCTCCATGAGGTGGCAGAGGATGACCGGTACACCGGTTGGCGATGGAGCGAGCCACAGACCGACCATCAGATTTTTCTGCGCCATGCGATCCAACAAATCGATGACCCTCAAATCCTTGATGGAAGCCGGGTCGATGCGTTGCAGTTGAAGGAAGCCGTGGGCGCGTTGAAAGCGGGCGATTGCATCACGTTCGATGCATTCCAATATCCCGTGGACAATGGCGTCGACCTCATGGAGGGCCGCTGCGAGTCCCATTGTCGTGCCCCAGAAAACGCCGTCGTTCCTGTCAGGCGGCCAGATATAGGCTGTATGGACCAGTTCAAGCGGCACCCAGGCTGAGCTGCCATCGATGAGATTTTCGGCGGCGATCCACGCCAGTTTGGTGTCGGGCCAATCGACCGGAGCGGTCGCCCGAACGTGCTTCGCAAATCGTTCCGCGGCGATATCAAGCGCGCGCGCTTTGGCCGAGATGAGCTCGAAACGATCAATGCGTTCGGCAAAGAAACTTTCCGCGGCTTCAAGCAGCGCCGAAATAGCCGCGCCAGTCATGTCGGCGCCCTTTCCTTGGGAAACCGCGTTTGACAAGGAGAAAGGCCGCGTCACCTGCGCCACCGAAATGCCGATGCGATCGAGGCCGGTTATGTCGGCCACTCGAGTGATTCCCAGGTCGTCGCGGGCTGCCATGAGGATCGCCAGCGCTTCGTTCGCAGATGGACCAAGGCGCTGATACTGATCCAATGCGGCACCTCAAGGGGCGGGTTCGGGGTTTACGAATAGCGGCTCCCCGGGTTCGAGCGAAGCCTTCTCGGCCGTCACGCGGCTGGCAAACTGGCGGAGCAGAGGCTGCGAGACATTAGACCTCTCTAGATCTTCATATGCGGCGATCATGATGGGAACGGCTTTCTGGTCAGCCGCAGTTACCAGACATCGCTCGAACGCAGCGGCAGCCTGGTCGGCGCCAGCCTTGCTCTGGACAAGAATTCTCGCCGTCCGGCGATGCAGTTCGGCAAGCCAATAGCGGCTGCCGCCCGCTTCCGCCTGAACGATCGCCGAATGCAACAGGGCCAGCGCCTCGTCGACGTCACCCGAGCGAGACAAAAGTTCGGCAAACATCCCGCAATAGACCGGCTCGTCCTCGGGAGTCTGGATCTCGCCATGCAGACCGAGCCCCTGGCGCATTTTATCTTTTCCGCGTTTGATCTCCCCGGCATTGCCGTCGCACCATCCCTCGAAAATCTGGGCGGAGACTCTGAGGGAAGGCAGATGATGGATCTCCGTCAGTCTGCGCAAGTCGGCAATAACGACACGCAGGCTCCCAAAATCACGGCGATAGGAATGCAACATAGCCTCGTTTATCGAGGCGTGAGCGATGCTGCTGGCATGGCCTGTGTGCTTCGCCCACTGCCTGGCCTGCGCCATGAAAGCAAGCGCACTGGTTGCGCGGCCGCTGAACCATAGCGACAGAGCGCGATGCGCCAGCCCACAAACCTTGGCGTCATGTCCGCCAAAACGCGTGGCATTCGCGTGCCCCTGTTCGACGTCATAGAGCGGCAAACCGGCATCCACCGCGTCAATGCAGCCATCGTGGCTGCCCCTGTTAAAGTCGACTGCCCAGAGACAATGTCTCGCTTGCAACTGCACTTCAGAATCCTGGACCTCCTGAAGATCGTTCACAATGGCCTGCGCACGCTCGCCGTCGACGACCGAACCCGTGAACCACCATCCCCAGTAGATCGGAAACCATTTGGCGCGCTCTGCGGCAGGGCGTCGCCGTGCGATGGTCACGCCTTCGTCATAAAGCTTGCGAGCATATTCCGAATTCGGGCCTTCGACGGCGGTGAGGACGGGGCCGAGGGCCACCACTGCCGAGAGCTGCAACTCATCTTGCCTGCTGGTATCAGCAAGTTGCTTGCAGAGCGCTAGGGCGCGCTCAAGCAGTTGCCTGGCTTCCGTCATCGCCGATCGCGACGAGCTTTCCACACCGGCGCTGACAAGTCCCGCTATTGCTTCTTCCAGGAGACCTGCGCGTTCGGCGTGTATTGCGAGTGCTGCCGTGGTCATCCAGCCGGCGAGGCCGCGATTGCCGCTCACGGCCGCATGCAGCCGGTGATGCAAGATCTGACGGCGCTTTCTGAGCGTGCCGTTGTAAATGGTTTCCTGAATCAAAGCGTGCCGGAAGCGGTATGCGGCGCCACCCACATTCCAGGCTCGAACGGCGAAGTCAGCATCCACAAGCGTGTCGAGCGCATCGGAAATTGCAACGCGAGCGAAATCGGGCAGAAGGGCTGCAAGGAGATCCAGACTGAACAAATTGCCGGCAATCGAAGCGGCACGGGCAACCTCATGGGCCGCACCAAGCGGTTCGAGCCGCGCGCTGAGGACACGTTCGAAGACCGAAGTTCGACCCGACAAGGAACTTTGAGGCAGCTGTTCGATGCCGGTCGTCTCAGCCATCCATTGGCAGACCTCTTCGATGAACAGGGGTACGCCGCCTGCAACGCGCTCTGCCAGCTCGACCAGTTCCGGGTCGGCGGCCCTTTTTCCCTGGGGCCACATCGTCTCGATCGCGCGCAATCTGTCAGCGTGCTCGAGCGGTTTCAGCAGGACGTGTTTGCCATAGCGCTGAAGCCAGCCGCCAGCGCCTGGCCTGGTCGTTGCGATGAGCATCGCCCGCCAGCCCGAGAGGTGTTTGGCAAGTTCGGTGATCAGTTGCTTCGAGGACATGTCGATCCAATGAATGTCTTCGACAATCAACATGACCGGGCCGCCGGCGCACATGGCCTCCATGGCCTGGCCTATCGCCCAGTTGGCTTTCTCCCGCAGGGGCTCAGGATGCATGTTATTGAAGTCCGGGTCGGCTCCTTCCGCCCCGAGGAGGAAAGAAAATAGACCAGCAACCTCCAGGTCCCGGATGTCGTGCACGGAAAAAACCCTGGCCACGCGTTTCGAAGTCAACGAACTGTCGTGATCTCCCGACTTTGCTTGCATCGTCTGGCGCAAGGGGTGCAGCGTCGAATGCGAGTCGCCCGGGGTGCACTGAAAAAAGAGCAGCTTGTTGCGCTGCAAATGTGTCTGCCTGCGAAGTTCGTGCACGATGCGGGATTTGCCGATGCCGGCTTCTCCCTCGATCAGGAGTACTTGACCGCGCCCGGCAACAGCGTCTTGCCAATAGCTGCGGATCAAGGCGAACTCGTCGATACGATCGACCAATGGGCTGATCATCCGGCCAAAGGCGAAAAAGCGGTCGACCTCGCGCTTGTGATTCAGGGCTTGCCAGATCTGCTTCGGTCCTGCGAACCCTTTGATGGCGTGGGAACCGCGCGGACGAAAAGCATGGGAACGTCGGGCCAGCTCACGCGTCTCATCGGACACATAGACGGTATCGGGCATAGCGAGCGCCTGCAGCCTGGCCGCCATCGCGAAGGCCGGACCGGTGATGCTCTCCTGGCCTGCGGTGATGTCACCCTTCTGGATGAGCGTCATCGACGTTGCGACGCCGACCCTGACGTGTAGGTCGCTTCGCCCCCTTTGCAGCGCCAGGAGCCGACAAGCGTGGATGATTTTCAACCCGGCTCGGATGGCCAGCGAGGCTGCGTCGTGATCACCGATATCGATAGGAAATACGGCAACCCCGCCGTCGCCGACTTCGACGCGGAGCGTGCCTGAGCAAGAAATGATCGCCTGCTTCACCGAGGACTGGAAGTCAGATACAAGATCCTCGAAGTCCTCGATATCGAGAAGGCCAAGCAGTTCGGTCGACCCAACCAAGTCGTAACAAAGCGCTGTAAGCAAACGTCGCTCATGACGCATATGATCGCCGGACGCTGCGTTTGGATGCGACCCGGTTCGGTCACTATCTACCATGCGCTGATGCCCTCACTGAGCGTCCCGCCATAGTATCAAAAACGACGCCGCGCGACAAAGGAACCTGTGACGCAATCTGCGACACGCGGCTCAGGGCTCATTTTCGCAGAGGTTCGGTATCAGACGCTATAGTTCAATGTCCACCGCAGGTTGGCCGCTCGGCGCTACCTGCTCGTTCCGATGAGACGAATGGCAATATTCCAGCCATCTCGGCCACTGGCCGCAGCTAGCTGATTAAGTTTCTATCGAGACGGATCTGGCTCTCGTCAGACCGGCCGCACCAGCACATGCTTCTTCTTGCCGAGCGACAGCTTTGCAACCTGTTCGGGACTAATATCCTGATGCGTCACCAGCTTGCGGTCGTCTGACACCGGCTGATCGTTCAACCGCACCGCGCCGCCCTGGATATGCCGCCGCGCCTCGCCGTTGGACGCGGCAAGGCCGGCGGTGACGAGCAGCGACAAGATGCCGATCCCGCTTTCGAGATCGGCCCGGCCAACCTCGACGGTCGGCAGCGTTTCGGCGAGCGCGCCTTCCTCGAACGTCTTGCGCGCGGTTTCCTCGGCTTGTTGCGCGGCCTCGCGGCCGTGCACGATGGCCGTCGTTTCCGTGGCCAGAACCTTCTTGGCTTCGTTGATCTCGGAACCGCCAAGCGCGGCGAGCCGCGCGATCTCGGCCAGCGGCAAGCGGGTGAATATCTTCAGGAAGCGCTCGACGTCGGCGTCCTCGGTGTTGCGCCAGTACTGCCAAAAATCATAGGGCGAGAAGAGATCGCCGTTCAGCCACACCGCGCCCTTGGCCGATTTGCCCATCTTCGCGCCCGACGATGTCGTCAGCAGCGGCGTGGTCAGGGCGTAAAGCTGCGGCGTGCCCATGCGGTGGCCGAGATCGACGCCGTTGATAATGTTGCCCCACTGGTCCGAGCCGCCCATCTGCAGCCGGCAGCCGTAGCGCTTGCTGAGCTCGACGAAATCATAGCCCTGCAGGATCATGTAGTTGAATTCGAGGAACGACAGCGATTGCTCGCGCTCGAGTCTCAGCTTGACGCTGTCGAAGGTTAGCATGCGGTTGACCGAGAAATGCCGGCCGACGTCACGCAGGAACTCGACATAGTTGAGCTTCATCAGCCAGTTCGCATTGTTGACCATGATCGCCTCGCTGGGACCATCGCCGAAACGCAGGATGCGGCCGAAGATGCGTTTGATGCCCTCGATGTTGGCGGTGATCGCCTCGGGCGTCAAAAGCTGGCGCTGGTCGTCGCGGAAGGAAGGATCGCCGATCATCGAGGTGCCGCCGCCCATCAGGACGATCGGCCGGTGGCCCGTCTCCTGCAGCCAGTAGAGCATCGTCGCCGAAATCAGATTGCCGATATGCAGGCTGGTCGCCGTCGCGTCGTAGCCGACATAGGCGGTCACCGTCTCCCTGGCGAAAAGCTGGTCGAGGCCGGCCTCATCCGAAATCTGGTGGATGAAACCGCGCTCGCTCATGATGCGCAGGAAATCGGATTTGAAGGCGGACATTTTTTCTTTCCCGAAAGCGCCCGGCCGTGTGTGGCCCGGGTATTGAAGGCGGGCGTTTAGCACTCAAGCGCGATGAGCAAAAGTGAAAACCGGCTTTGCGGCTCGCACGCATGTCGTCTGCGATGACGGACGCGAATGCTTGCGTCATCGTTTCGGCTGGCGTAATGAGGCGCCGCGCCAACGGGTCCTTGCAGCCTTCGCCCGCTGGAACGGCACCGCACGGCATCCACCAAATGCCATATCCTGTGACAGAGCCCCGACGCGACATGCCGGAGATATCCATCGTCATTCCTTGCAGGAACGAGGCGGCGAACCTGCCGCTCCTGCTCGACGAGATCGGCGCCGCGATGGCTGGGCGCGACTTCGAGGTGATCGTCGTCAACGACGGTTCGACCGACGAGACAGAAGCGGTGCTCGCCGCCGAGGCAGCGCTTCGCCCATTTCCGCTGCGTCATCTCAAGCACCAGAAATCCGCCGGCCAGTCGCTTTCGGTGCGCTCGGGCGCCTGGGCGGCGCGTGGCGGGATCGTCGCCACGATCGATGGCGACGGCCAGAACGACCCGCAATACATACCGATGCTGGTCGACGCGTTGCGGCAGGCCGGCCCCGAGTTCGGTGCGGCGCAGGGACAGCGCCTGAAACGCCGCGACAGCAAGATCAAGCAACTGGCTTCGCGTTTCGCCAACTGGCTGAGAAGCGCGATCCTGCATGACGAGACCCGCGACACCGGCTGCGGCCTGAAGGCGGTCCATACGGATATCCTCAGGAAGTTGCCGTTCTTCGACGGCACCCACCGCTTCGTTCCGGCGCTGGTCATCCAGGAAGGATATCGCGTCGTTCATTGCGACGTCGTCGACCGCTCGCGCCGCCACGGCAAGTCGAACTACGGCATTTTCGACCGCGGCCTGCAGGGCGCGCTCGATCTCGTCGGCGTCTGGTGGCTGCGCCGGCGCCGCCGCGGAATGCCCAAGGCAGAGGAAATCAGGCATGGCTAACGTGTTTCAGGAATTGGCGACCTGGTTCCATCAGGTTTTCGTCAAGCAGTTCGACGCCTGGGTTCTGCTCGGCTTCGTCGCGCAGTTCTTCTTCTCCATGCGCTTCGTGGTGCAGTGGATCGCGTCGGAAAAAGCCAAGCGCAGCGTCGTGCCGATCGCCTTCTGGTTCTTTTCGCTGGGTGGCGGCGGTCTGCTGCTGGTCTATGCAATCCAGCGCCAGGATCCGGTGTTCATCGCCGGTCAGGCCCTAGGCTTGTTCATCTACATCCGCAATCTTTGGCTGATCGCCAATGAGCGCAAGGCGGCGATGAGCAAGGTCGACTGAGAAATCCGTCTCGTCAGGGCAAGCAAATCGGTGGCCGAATGAGCAGGAACATCCTCTTTCTCTTCCTGTTCAGCCTGCTGATGACGGTTTGTGGGCTGGCGACCATGCCGCCGCTCGACCGCGACGAGCCGCGTTTCGTCCAGGCCACCAAGCAGATGGTCGAGACCGGCGACTATGTCGACATCCGCTTTCAGCAGGCCTCGCGCTACCAGAAGCCGATCGGCATCTACTGGCTGCAATCGGCGGCCGTCGCGCTGAGCGGCAAGGGCGCCGAAGCGCCGATCTGGGTGTACCGCCTGGTCTCCGCCTTGGGCATCGCCATCGCTGTCGCGGCGATCGCCTGGACGGGCGCCAATCTTTTCGGAACCAGCGCCGGCCTGGCCGCCGGCCTGGTGATGGCCGCGATCTTCGCGACCGCTTTCGAGGGGCGTGACGCCAAGACCGACGCGATGCTGCTGGCCTGCTGCGTGCTGGCGCAGGGCGCACTGGCGCAGATCTATGTGGCCTCACGCCGCAAAGAGGCCGTTGCCAGCCATCTGCCATGGATTTTCTGGGCGGCCCAGGGCGCGGCGATCCTCATCAAGGGACCGATCGCGCCGCTGCTGTCGGCGCTGACCGTCGTCGTGCTGTTCGCCTTCGAGCGGGACTGGCGCTGGCTGTCGAAGTTGAAGGCCGCGCGGGGGCTCGCCCTGGTGCTGCTGATCGTGCTGCCCTGGCTCATCCTCATCACCTGGAAAAGCAGCGGCGCTTTCCTGCAGCAGGCCGTCGGCAAGGATATGCTCGGCAAGGTCGCGCAGGGCGAGGAATCGCATGGGCTTCCGCCCGGCTTCTACATGCTGACCTATTCGCTGTTCATGTGGCCCTTCGGCCTGATTGCCGTCGGCGCCGGGCTTCAGGCCCTCAATCGTCTGCGCGATGATCCCCGGCTCCGTTTCTGCCTCGCCTGGTATATCCCGTTCTGGCTTTTGTTCGAACTGATCCCCACCAAACTGCCGCATTATGTCCTGCCGGCCTATCCCGGCATGGCGCTGCTGGTCGGTTGGCTTTTGACGTTGCAGCCGCAAGAGGCGAATGCGCCGCTCAGGCGCTGGCAGAATTGGCTATGGTGGGCGACCGCCTTTGGCTTCGTGCTGGTCACGGCGGGCCTTGCCGTTCTCTGCGTGGCCGCGCCCATCCACTTTGCCGGCACCTTCTCGTGGTGGAGCATTCCGGCTGCCGCCGCGGCACTCGCGGCCGGCTATCTCGGCTTCTCCAGGCAACTGCAAGTGCCGCTCGGTCGCATCGCGGCAGTCACGATTTGTGCGGGCATTGCCTATGCTTTGCTGTTCGGTGTCATCGCGCCGTCATTGAAACCGATTTGGATGAGTCCTCAGATTGAGGCTGCGGTTCGTGCGAATCGTCCCTGTGAGACGACGGTGCTCGCCTCCGCGGACTATCACGAACCAAGCCTGGTATTTTTGGTAGGCACGAACACGATCCTGACCGATGTCGATGGGGCTGCACAACATCTGCTTGCCGATCCTGCCTGCGCGCTGGCGCTGGCGCCGATCGGAGAAGAAAAAAAGCTGGACGGCCTTCTGGCAGGGCAGTCGGCGAGCCGCGTCGCCCGGATCGACGGCATCAACTATTCGTCAGGAGACAGACTGTCGCTCGGTCTCTATCGTATCGCGAAATAACCGCCTTTCGATGATCGCTTCGAGCTTGGCATGCTGGTGAGGTCTCCGGTGCCTGCGACTGCTGTGCTCCGTCTGTCTGTCGACAATTTCCGTGACACCGCCCAGCTCGTGGCAAAGCGCCTTGTCACCCGTCCCGCGCACTATCCACAGATCCTGTGGTCGGTCTGGACCGTGGCCTGGCTTTTGCTGACCATAGCGGTGCTGATCCGTTTCGACGCTGAGGCAGGGATGTCCTGGGGGCGGTGGCCCACAGGCTTCATCGATCTCACCGACTTTTTTACTGTCTTTGGCCTGGGCGGCTGGTACCTCATTCCGTCGGCGCTGCTGCTTGTGGCCGCAAATCTGACGGACTGGCGCAGCCTTTCCAGGCGATCGCTGATGCTCCTCTACAACTGGACTTGCCTTGCTTTTCTGATGCTGAGTGCCGTTGGCCTTGCCGGGTTGGCCGTCAATTTATTGAAATATGGCATTGGCCGGGCGAGGCCGGTCTATTTCAATAACCTCGGCGACTTGTCGCTGCATCCTTTCGCCATGGATGCGCGCTTCGCCAGCTTCCCTTCCGGCCATGCCACGAATATGGGCGCTGTGTTCGCGATCGTGCTGCTCTTGTTCCCGCAACGCAAATACATCGCATTGGCATTTGCCTTGTGGGTAGCATCGACCCGCATCTTTGTCGGCGCGCACTATCCGAGCGACACCGTCGCCGGCTTCGGTCTTGGTTGCGCCATCGCCGTCGCTTGCGCGCTGGTCTTCGCCCGGCTTGGATTCATCTTCCGCCGGACCACGGTCGGATTGCCGGTTCGCAAGACGACGTTTCGGCTGCTGTGGTCAAGCCGGAAGCCGGATCGTTCCGGCGCCGCGCAACAAGCAGATTTCGGGCTTGAAGCCACCCAATAGCGCCGCCATCCGATACGTTTTCGAGGATGGCTTCGAGCCCCAAACGCTCGTAAGATCGCACTTTTCTGGCTGTGGCCCTGCTTCTCATGCTTCGTCGGTCTCTCGGCAATTTTCGTGATACTTTCAGGATCGTGCGAAGGCGCTTTGCCGCACGTCCGGCCAATTATCCGCAATTGCCCTGGCCCATCTGGGTGGGCGTCTATCTGCTTCTGACCGCTGCCAGCATGGTTTTCCTGGACGGTATTGCCGTCACTTGGCGGGACCGCTGGCCAAACGGCTTTGTCGCGGTCGCCAACGGTTTTACCAGTTTCGGTTTGGGCGGCTGGTATCTCATCCCGCCACTGGTGCTGTTCGTGCCGGCCAATCTGCTCGACTGGCGCGCTCTTTCCAGGCGTTGGCGCATGGTCGCATACAACTGGACCTGCTTTGCCTTCTTCGTGCTGAGCGCAGCCGGTTTGTCGGGGCTGACGGTGACGGTCTTGAAGCACGTATTCGGCCGCAGCCGTCCAGTCATGGACATGGGGTTGCTCTCGTTCCGCCCGTTCGAGTTCGACCCGTATTTCGCCAGTTTCCCGTCCGGCCACGCAACGAATGTGGGCATGCTTGCGGCCGTGGTGTTTCTTCTTTCACCGGCATGGGGGAAATACGTCGTTTTGCCCCTCACCATGTGGATTGCGGCGACGCGGATTGTGGTCGGCGCACACTATCCAAGCGATACGATCGCCGGCTTCGGCCTCGGCATCGCCTGCACGGTCGGCACTGCGCTGGTCTTTGCCCGGCTAGGCTTTATCTTCCGGCAGACGGCGGCGGGGTTGCCGGTCCGCAAAAAGACATTCAGGCTGCTCGCGACCGGGCGGAAGCCGGCAAGCAGCCCGCCACGGATGCTTTACACCGAGGCAGCCAGTCCCTGAGAGGCGCTACTTGCTATCCAGTCCGCCCCAGGATCGCACCATGCGGGCCATATCGCTTGCGGTCGAACCTTCGCCGGCGGTCGTACCTTCGCTCTCCAGCCCCTCGGCGACACCGATGCGGTCGGCGGCTGGCCGGTTCTGGCTGACCTTCCACTTGCCGCTGATATCGGAGATCTCGATCTCCAGCCCTATAATGCCCTTGATCTGCGACTGGATGAAGGCCGGCGGCGCATCGGTCACGGCCCAGGGCGCTTCACGTCCGCCTTCCTGCGACACTGTCAGATCGGAAATCTGCTGCGCCAGCCAATCCCCGTCCTCGATCACCCTGACCATGCCGCGCACCTGGACGATGGCGTAATTCCAGGTCGGCACGACCTTGCCCGTCTCGCGCTTGGTCTCATACCAGGACGGCGTCACATAGGCATCGGCGCCCTGGAAGACGACCAGCACGGGCGAGAGAGGATTGTCGGCCAGCAGGCGCCACTGCGGGTTGGCCTTGGCCAGATGCGCGCGCAGCCTGCCCTTCGGCGGCACATCTGCGTTGGGCAGAGAGGGGGCATCGAGCAGGAAGGGGATCGCATTGGCGATCGGCCCTTCGGCGCCCCCCTGGGCGCCATTGGAGATCAGCAGCCCAAGCGGATGCGCCCGTACCAGCCCGTGCAGGATCTCCTGCCGCGTCTCCTGGAAATGAGGAGGCTGGTACATCGGGTTCCGCTTCTATCTCAACCGCTTCGGCCGTGGGTCGGACAACTCACCGGCAAGCCGACGATCGAGATAGTCCGCGCATTCCTCGAGCAGGAGCTCCGCGTCATTGGAGAAGAAATGGTTGGCGCCGGGCAAGGTTTTCTGGGTGATGGTGATGCCCTTTTGCGTGTGCAGCTTGTCGACCAGTCCCTGCACGTCCTTGGGCGGCGCCACCTTGTCGGCATCGCCATGGATGATGAGGCCTGACGACGGGCAGGGCGCCAGGAATGAGAAATCGTAGGTGTTGGGCTGCGGCGCGATCGAGATGAAGCCTTCGATCTCGGGACGGCGCATCAGAAGCTGCATGCCGATCCATGAGCCGAACGAATAACCGGCGACCCAGCAGCTCTTGGAATCCGGATGCAGCGACTGCACCCAGTCGAGCGCCGCCGCCGCGTCCGACAATTCGCCGGTGCCGTGGTCGAATTCGCCCTGGCTGCGGCCAATGCCGCGGAAATTGAAGCGAAGCGTGGTGAAATCCCGCTTCTGGAACATGTAGAAGAGGTCGTAGACGATCTTGTTGTTCATCGTGCCGCCGAACTGCGGATGCGGATGCAGCACGATGGCAATCGGCGCGCTCTTTTCCTTGGAGGGCTGGTAGCGGCCCTCCAGGCGGCCGGCCGGACCGGTGAAAATGACCTCAGGCATAAAATACTCCAATTGGCATAAAATGCGCGGCGCCCGGAACACTCTTCCTGTGGCCTTGACGCAGGGCGAGCGTCTTCTTAGAAGCTAGTTTAGAATTGTTCAAAACTGGGTGGCCAAAACCTGCTGGCTCGGCCGCCCGCGCCGCAAGCCGGGTAAATAGGACGGCTTGCCTTGCAATTTCAAGGAAATAACGCGCTATCGTTGGCGAATGGCTTTTGACAGGACCAATTGACGGAAAATGGCCGCAACTCGCGCCTATCTCGACTACAATGCCAGCGCGCCGCTGCTGTCCGCTGCGCGCGACGCAATGATTGCCGCGCTCGATGTCGCCGCCAACCCGTCGTCGGTCCATGCCGAAGGCCGTGCTGCACTGCGGCTGATCGAGAATGCAAGGCGCGACGTCGCCGCTCTCGTTAATGCCAGACCCGAGCATGTCGTGTTCACCTCCGGTGCGACGGAAGCCGCTTCGACACTGCTGACGGCGGACTGGCGGATGGGCCGCGGCACCGTGCGCATGAGCCGGCTCTATGTCTCGGCAGCCGACCATCCCTGCATCCTGAATGGCGGGCACTTCCCGGCTGCCCAGGTGACGCGCATCGGCGTTGACGCCAACGGCATCGTCGATCTCGCAGCCTTGCTGGCAGCGCTCAGGGGCCATGATAAGGCCGACGGCTTGCCGCTGGTGGCGATCCACGCCGCCAACAACGAGACCGGCGTCATCCAGCCCATCGGCCGCATCGCCGAAATCGTCAAGGCGGCGGGTGGCATCCTGATCGTCGACGCCGTACAGGCAGCGGGCCGCATTCCGATCGACATGTCAGCGGGTTATGCGGATTACTTGATTCTGTCCTCGCACAAGATCGGCGGCCCCAAGGGCGTCGGCGCCATCGTTGCCGCGGCGGACTTGATGATGCCCCGGCCCTTGATCAATGGCGGCGGCCAGGAAAAGGGCCATCGCGGCGGCACCGAAAACCTCGCCGGCATCGTCGGCTTTGGCGCGGCGGCGCGGGAAGCCTTGAACGGATTGCAAAGCATCGATGCGGTCGCTCGCCGTCGCGATGAGGTCGAGGCCATCCTGAAAATGTTGGTGCCGGACGTGGAAATCTTTGGAACCGGTGCGCCGAGGCTTGCCAATACGACATTCTTCGCTATTCCCGGCATCAAGGCCGAGACGGCGCAGATCGCCTTTGATCTCGCCGGCGTGGCGCTGTCGGCTGGTTCGGCCTGTTCGTCGGGCAAGGTTGGCCCAAGCCATGTGCTGAAGGCCATGGGTTTTGGCGACAGCCTTGGCGCGCTGCGCGTGTCCATTGGCCACGCAACCGGCGCCGAGGACATCAAACTGTTCCGGACGGCGTTGGCAGGGATCGCATCGCGCAGGGCGGACAGGGAAAGAGCTGCTTGAGGGCGGTTGGAGCATCGAACCGAAAAGTGCGAAGCGGTTTTCGGAGAATTCGACGCTCAAGGAAAAAAGGAATGCGGGCCTTTCGGTCTGGTAGAGCCGTGCGTTTCATGGTGGCCGGGTGAATTTCCGGCGGAAGCGCACTATATGGAACTTACGCCGTCTCGGAGCGCCAATGGCTGCTCCTCAGCGGTGCCATAGTTTGAAAACTGCCGGGCCTTGACCCCGGCGTGGATGGAGAACGCATATGCCTGCTGTGCAGGACACGATCGATCGGGTCCGAAAGATCGACGTCGACCAATATAAATATGGATTCCAGACCGAAATCGCTGTCGACAAGGCCCCCAAGGGCCTGAGCGAAGACATCATCCGTTTCATTTCGGCGAAGAAGGACGAGCCGTCCTGGATGCTGGAATGGCGTCTGGAAGCCTATCGGCGCTGGCTGACGCTGGACGAGCCGACCTGGGCGCGCGTCCATTACCCGAAGATCGATTTCCAGGACATCTACTATTACGCGGCGCCCAAGAGCACGCCGGGCCCGACTTCGCTCAGCGACGTCGATCCCGAACTGCTGAAGGTCTATGAAAAGCTCGGCATTCCGCTGAAGGAGCAGGAGATACTCGCCGGCGTGCAGAAGACCGACGTGTCGGAATTCGAGGAAGCCAGCGACAATGTCTACAAATCGGGCCGCGTCGCCGTCGACGCCGTGTTCGATTCCGTCTCCGTCGTCACCACCTTCAAGAAGGAACTGGCGCAGGCTGGCGTCATCTTCTGCTCGATCTCGGAGGCGATCCGCGAGCATCCGGAACTGGTGCGGAAATATCTCGGTTCGGTCGTGCCGACCTCCGACAATTTCTACGCCACGCTGAATTCGGCCGTGTTCACCGACGGCTCCTTCGTCTTCGTGCCCAAGGGCGTGCGTTGCCCGATGGAACTGTCGACCTATTTCCGCATGAACGAAAAGAACACCGGCCAGTTCGAGCGCACGCTGATCATCGCCGAGGAGGGGGCCTACGTCTCCTACCTCGAAGGCTGCACAGCGCCGCAGCGCGACGAGAACCAGCTTCATGCCGCGGTGGTCGAACTGGTTGCGCTCGACGATGCCGAGATCAAATATTCGACGGTGCAAAACTGGTACCCCGGCGACGCCGAGGGCAAGGGCGGCATCTACAATTTCGTCACCAAGCGCGGCGACTGCCGTGGCGACCGTTCGAAGATCTCGTGGACGCAGGTCGAGACCGGTTCGGCGATCACCTGGAAATATCCGAGCTGCATCCTGCGCGGCGACGATTCCTCCGGCGAGTTCTATTCGATCGCCGTGTCGAACGGCTACCAGCAGGTCGATAGCGGCACCAAGATGATCCATTTGGGCAAGAACACGTCGAGCCGCATCATCTCCAAGGGCATCGCCGCCGGCTTCTCGCAGAACACCTATCGCGGCCAGGTCTCGGCGCATCGCAAGGCAACCAATGCCCGCAACTTCACCAACTGTGACTCGCTTTTGATCGGCGACCAATGCGGCGCGCACACGGTGCCCTACATGGAAGCCAAGAACTCGACGGCGCAGTTCGAGCACGAAGCGACGACGTCGAAGATTTCCGAGGACCAGAAATTCTACGTCATGCAGCGCGGCATCCCGGAAGAGGAAGCGATCGCGCTGATCGTCAACGGCTTCGTCAAGGACGTCATCCAGCAGCTACCGATGGAATTCGCGGTCGAGGCGCAGAAGCTGATTGGGATTAGCCTCGAGGGGAGCGTGGGGTGAGTGGATCTCAACTCAAAGTGTCATTTGACGCCGCCTTCGCTGAAGGAAAGGAACTCGCACTCAAGCAGACTTCTGTCTACTCGGCGGTCCGAAACCGGTTGATCGAAAGCAATGATCGATTCCGGTCGGCGCTTTCGGCTGCGCTATCGAACAATGCGGTTTTCGCGGTCGTCCCTGCTGAAGTGTCGATTGGCACGTCCGTGTCTTTTAACAACAAGGTTGTGCTCACGGTGTTCCCAGCCAAGCACGGGGATACGGAGTACGTTGTAGGTGTAAACGATCGCCTGCTCGCCGAGAATGCCGGCATGGCGACAGATGCCATCCTCCAGAAAGACCTGCCTGGTGCGGTGAAGCTTGTTGGCTGGTACTTGGGCATCATTTCTACCGGAGCACAGATCAGTCCAGATTGGCCCGATGAAGCGGTAGAGAGAAAGTAAAAAACTGGTGGATTCTTGATATTGGAACGAAAAATGCTTGAGATCAGAAACCTGCATGCCCGCATCGTCGATGACGGCACCGAGATCATCCGCGGCTTGAATCTGACGGTGAAAGCCGGCGAGGTCGCTGCCATCATGGGCCCCAACGGCTCAGGCAAATCGACGTTGTCCTACATCCTCGCCGGCCGCGAGGACTATGAGGTCACTGAAGGCGACATCCTCTACAACGGCCAGTCGATCCTCGAAATGGATCCGGCCGAGCGCGCGACCGCGGGCATCTTCCTCGCCTTCCAGTACCCGATGGAGATACCGGGCGTGGCGACGATGGAATTCCTGAAAGTGGCGATGAACGAGCAGCGCAAGGCGCGCGGCGAGGAACCGCTGAAGATCCCGGAATTCCTGAAGCGGGTGAAGGATGCCGCCGGCTCGCTCAACATGGACATGGCGATGCTGAAGCGGCCGCTCAATGTCGGCTTTTCCGGTGGTGAGAAGAAGCGCGCCGAAATCCTGCAGATGAAACTGCTGGAGCCGAAGCTCTGCGTGCTCGACGAGACCGATTCCGGCCTCGATATCGATGCGCTGAAGATCGTCTCGGACGGCGTCAACGCCCTGCGCTCGCCAGAACGTGCCATCGTCGTCATCACCCACTACCAGCGCCTGCTCGAACACATCGTGCCGGACTCTGTGCACGTGCTCTACAAGGGCCAGGTCATCAAGTCCGGCGACAAGTCGCTGGCGCTCGACCTCGAAGCCAATGGCTATGCCGGCGTGATCGGGCAAGCCGCGTGAGATGCCAGAAGGCAAGGCGATACTGATGAATATGCACACTCAACCCCAGCGGACCCCGGCCGAAACGGCGCTGATCGACGCCTTCGGCGAGCGGCTGTCGCTGCTGCCTGGCGACGGCGCGGTGATGCTGAAGCGCGACGACGCTATCGAGGCGATCAAGCACGGCCTGCCGACGCGGCGCATCGAATCCTGGCACTACACCGATTTGCGCCGACTGCTGAACGTGGTGCCGGACTTCGATCCGGCGGCCGCCGCGAAAGCCATTGCGCCGATCGTTGAAGGCTCCGCCATTCTGCCGGTGCTGAACGGCGTGTCGAGCGCCAAGCTTCCCGCTATCGAGGGCGTGACTGTCCAGCGCCTGTCGGAGAAACTGACCGATGGCAGCGTCGCACCCAGGCTCGATCCCTATGGCGCCGATGACGCCATCGGTGCGCTGAATACCGCTTTCGTCGCCGACGGTTATTTCGTCGATATCGCCGACGGCGCCGAGCTGGAAAAGCCGGTCGAACTGCAGAACCTGCAGGCCGGCGGCCAGACGCATGTGCGGCTGCTGACGCGCGCCGGCGCCGGCGCCAAGGCTGTCATTGTCGAGCGTCAGACGGGCGAGGGCGCGGCACTGGTCAGTTCGGTCAGTCAGCTTGTGCTTGGTGATGGCGCCGAAGTGACATGGCTGATCGTGCAGGAGCAGCCGGATACGGCGACCCATCTTGCCCAGTTCAAGGCGCATCTCGGCAAGGATGCGAAACTGACGCTGTTCGTGATGAACGCCGGCGGCAAGCTCGTGCGCCAGGAGATCGTGGTCAGGACGACAGGCGAGGGCGCCGATTTCACGCTGCGCGGCATCAATCTGCTCGCCGGCGATACCCATACGGATGTGACCATGGTGCTCGATCATGCTGTGCCGCATACGACTTCGACCGAGGTGATCCGCAATGTGGTGACGGGCAAGGCGCGCGGCGTGTTCCAGGGGCGCATCAACGTCCACCAATATGCGCAGAAGACCAACGCCAAGATGGCCTGCAACACGCTGCTTCTGTCAGATGATGGCGAGTTCTCGACCAAGCCGGAACTCGAGATCTTCGCCGACGACGTCGTCTGCGGCCATGGCGCGACGGTCACCGAGATCGACCACAACCATCTGTTCTACCTGATGGCGCGCGGCATCGACGTGAAATCGGCGCGTGGCCTGCTGGTGAAGGCCTTCGTTGCCGAGGTGATCGAGGAACTGGACGACGAGGCGATCGTCGAAGCCCTGGAGACAAGGCTCGACGGATGGTTCGCCACGCACGGGTAGGCGCACCTGACCTTCTCCCCTTGTGGGGCCCGAAGGGCGGGCGAGGCGAGTGACTCGCCCCGGGTGGTGGATCGGCGCGCAGTGCCGAGACGGACGAGGGGTGTTGGAAGGAATGAGGCGGTGCCTCGGAAGAGCTTGTGATGGACCAGAAAGTCGAAAACATTCCCTACGACGTCGAGGCGATCCGCCGCGACTTTCCGATTCTGTCGCGCGAAGTCTATGGAAAACCGCTGGTCTATCTCGACAATGGCGCCTCGGCGCAGAAGCCTCAGGCGGTGCTCGACGCCATCCAGCATGCCTATTCTCAGGAATACGCCAACGTCCATCGCGGCCTGCATTTCCTGTCCAATGCCGCGACCGATGCCTATGAAAAGGCGCGCGAGACGGTGCGCCGTTTCCTCAACGCGCCCAGCACCGACAACATCGTCTTCACCTCCAACACCACTTCGGCGATCAACACGGTCGCCTATGGCTATGGCATGCCCAATATCGGCGAGGGCGACGAGATCGTGCTGTCGATCATGGAGCATCATTCCAACATCGTGCCCTGGCATTTCATCCGCGAGCGGCAGGGCGCCAAACTCGTCTGGGTGCCGGTCGACGACCTCGGCGTTTTCCACATCGAGGAATTCGAAAAGCGGCTGACCGATCGCACCAGGCTGGTCGCCATCACCCAGATGTCGAATGCGCTGGGCACGGTGACGCCGATCAAGGAGATCGTGCGCATCGCGCACGCGCGCGGCATCCCGGTGCTGGTCGACGGCAGCCAGAGCGCCGTGCATATGCCGATCGACGTGCAGGATCTCGACTGCGATTTCTTCGTCTTCACCGGCCACAAGGTCTACGGCCCGTCGGGCATTGGCGTGCTCTACGGCAAGAAGGATATCCTCTCGGGCATGCGCCCGTTCATGGGCGGCGGCGAGATGATCGAGGAAGTGACGGAAGACATCGTCACCTACAACGAGCCGCCGCATCGTTTCGAGGCCGGTACGCCGCCGATCGTCCAGGCGATCGGCCTGGGTGCGGCGCTCGACTACATGGAAAAGATCGGCCGCGAGCGCATCGCCGCGCACGAGGCCGATTTGAAGGTCTATGCCCATGAGCGGCTGAGAAGCATCAACTCGCTGCGCATCTTCGGCGATGCGCCGGGCAAGGGCGCCATCATCTCCTTCGAATTGCAAGGCATTCATGCCCATGACGTATCGATGGTGATCGACCGGCAAGGCGTAGCGGTCCGCGCGGGCACCCATTGCGCCCAGCCGCTGTTGAAACGTTTTGGCGTAACCTCCACATGCAGGGCATCGTTCGGCATGTATAATACCAGGGCCGAAGTCGACGCTTTGGCCGATGCGCTCGAAAAAGCGCGCAAGTTTTTTGGATGACGCCCATGGATGATGCGAGCCAAACCACAGAGACGGTACCGGAAGCAGCAGTCAATCCGCTGGTTTCCGCCTCGGCCATTCCCGCCGACGAACTGGCGCGGCTGACCGACGACATCGTCTCGGCGCTGAAGACGGTCTATGACCCGGAAATTCCGGCCGACATCTACGAGCTCGGCCTTATCTACAAGATCGACATCGAGGACGACCGTTCGGTCAAGATCGACATGACGCTGACCGCGCCCGGCTGCCCGGTGGCCGGCGAAATGCCCGGCTGGGTGGAAAACGCCGTCGGCGCCGTCGAAGGCGTTTCCGGCGTCGAGGTCAACATGACCTTCGACCCGCCCTGGTCGCCCGACCGCATGTCGGAAGAGGCGCAGGTCGCGGTGGGTTGGTATTAATGGGCGCACTTGCGCCGGGTAGAAAACTTCACCATTTTAGGTGAGGAATCATTCGGCAGGCCTTGAACCTGCACGGAATGGAGAAGGAAAACATGGGACGCTTCGCCGTCATCACGATGACCGAAAAGGCTGCCGACCGGGTACGCGAGATCGTCGCTACGCGGGAAAGCGCGCATGGCATCCGCCTCGGCATCAAGAAGGGCGGCTGCGCCGGCATGGAATATACGGTCGACCTGGTGACCGAGCCCAACACCAAGGACGACCATATCGAGCGTGATGGCGCCCATGTCTATGTCGCGCCGGAGGCAGCACTTTTCCTGTTCGGCACCGAGATGGATTTCGAGCAGACGACGCTGCGCACGGGCTTCACCTTCAGGAACCCGAACCAGAGCTCGGCCTGTGGCTGTGGCGAATCAGTCGAACTGAAGCCGGCCGATTTGAAGGCTCTGGCCGAGGCGCGCGCGACAAGCGCTGCTTAGCGCCGAACGATGAGCGCGGAGGCATATCGCTGGCGGTGTGCCTGCTGTGGTGAAGAGAATACCGGCCTTCCGATGGACATGGCGTTCGGTGTTCCGGTGACCCCGGATGCGCTCGACGATGCCGCTCGATCGAGCTTCCGACAGAATGATGATTTCTGCGAGGTGCGCTATGCATCAGGCAAGACGGATCGGTTCATTCGTTGCTTGCTGCCTTTGCCCGTCCCTCAACTGCCCGACGAGTTCTGTTTCGGCGTATGGATGTCTGTCTCGGAAAGAAGCTGGAAAGTCTACCGAGATGGATATGACAGCGGCCAGTATGAAGACGAGCTGTGTTTTGGGTATCTGATGCACGACATTCCTGAGTATCCGGGCTCGTTGCTGCTGCATGCCAATGTTGTGTTCCAACCTGGCAGTGATCGTCCGAAGGTGTTTCTGCATGACGCAGATCATCCCTTGGTCTCGGCCCAACGCAATGGGGTGGATGTGACTCAGATCGAACGCTGGGTTGCTCTTTCGCACCGGACCTAGGGCCAGGAGCAACTAATCCACCCACATCCCCGTTCGCTTGTGCCAATCGGCGATCGTCTCTTGGGGATAGACGTCAAAGCTCTTGTCCTTCCTGCCAATGTCCGGCTCGACCCAGTTCGCCTTGTACTTCAGCATCAGGTGCACCTTCTCCGCCGGTTTCGGCAGGTCTGTGTCGATCGCCGAGGCGAAGGGATGCACCAGCTCCGGCCAGGTCGGATCGTAGAGCCAGAGCGCGGACCCGCATTTCCTGCAGAAATTGCGCTCGCCTGACGAGATCTCGCATTGCGGATGCTCGTCGTCCTCGATCTGCGCCCGGTAGACGCCGAGATTGCGCTTGCCGGTTATCTTCAGCGTCTCATAGTCGGCGCCGAGATTGATGGCGAAGCCGCCGCCGCCCTGCTGCTTGCGGCAGATCGAGCAATAGCACAGCATGAACGGCACCGGCGTGTGGCTTTCCACCTCGAAGCGGACGGCATTGCAGCGGCAGGATCCCTTGAGCAGAAGCGGCATGACAAAACTCCGACGAATTGGCTCTCAACCTGTCAGCATGGTTTTGGTTGCGGCGATGACAAGGCCAAATCCGGATGACATGATCACGATATGGACAATGAACGCATCGCCGAACTTTTCGAAGGGCTCGGCCCGGTCAGCATACGCAAGCTGTTCGGCGGCAAGGGCATCTATTTCGACGGCGTCATCGTCGCGATCGTGCTGCGCGGCGAGCTGTTGCTGAAGGCGGACGTTGAGAGTGCTCCCGATTTTGAAGCTGCCGGCTGCCGGCAATGGACCTATACCGGCTCGCGGCACGGCAAGCTCGTGTCCATGCCTTATTGGAGTATTCCAGACAGCGCCTTCGACGACCCCGACGAGATGGCCGTCTGGGCGCGCCGGGCCTATGAGGCCGGGCTGCGGGCTGGCAAATAGGCTATCTGCCTTGCCGATGTCATACCACGTCCCGCGCCTCGGGCACGAGGGCCAGCGCCTCGGCAAAGGCCGTTGCCGTGAAGGCCGGCGCAAGCTCGGCGCTTTCGCTGGCAAGCATCGCTGCGGCAACGCCTTCGCGCAGCGCCGCACGCAGCGTCCGTCCGTTCAGCAGGGCAGCCACCGTCGCACCCGCCAGCGCATCGCCGGCGCCGGCGGCATCCACGATTTTTCGCGTCGGCGGCAGGATTGAGAAGGCGCCGGTTTCGTCGAAGCCCAGCACCAGACCATGGCCCGCCGTCACCGCGCCGCTCTTGAGGCCGGCGCGCCTCAGCCCGCCAACGAGGTCTTGCTCCCCGGCATCGGCGCTGGCCAGCGCGATGGCCTCACGCCGATCCATGAATGCCAGCGCCAGGCTGCCGAGTACGGGTGTCAGCCGCGCCGCCTTGTCAGGCGAAACGGCGATGGCGAAGACCGGCTTGCCGGCAGCGAGACCCACCAGCCGCTCAAGCGCTGCCGACGGCAGGTTGGCATCGCACAGGATTGCATCGGCGGCAGCGATCGCCTCGCGCACCTTGGCGCGGCGGATCTGCTTGGGTAGCGCCAGATCGTAGAGCCCCATGTCGGCAAGGCCGGCGATCGGCGCGCCGTCGCGGTCGAAGAGCACCGTGTGGCTCGGCGTCGCGCGGTCGAGGAACACCGCCGACAGATCGGCGATGCCGGCGGCGGCGATGGCCTGTGAAACCCTTTCGGCCAGCGCATCGCCACCGCGCACCGAAAGCAGCGAGCCGCAGGCGCCGCGCCGCACGGCGCAGCAAAGCGCATTGAACGCATTGCCGCCGACATCCTCGCGCATCGTGCCGGGGTTCGACGCAGCCGGCGAATAGCTGCCCGAGATCCGGCCGCGCCTGTCGATATGGGCGGCGCCTATGGCCAGGACTTTCGGAGATTTCGTCATGCTGCGGTTATTCGCCTGTTATCTGTCCGGCGCAGACACTAGGCTGAGCAGGAGTTGCCCGCAAATCGAAGCAGCGATTCGGAAGACCAGCGCGACAACGAATCCCTTACTGTGCGGATACATCCGAACCTGATTCCGTGAAACAAAAAAAGAACAAATCTGGATATTCCTTGTTTTTCAAATGTTTGGTGCCCCTTGCCAAACGAGAACAAAAAAGGTACAAATAGTCAGGGATTGCGGATTGTCCGGCCTTCATTGACGACCAAGGGGTGATGTATCATGGCTCAGAATTCTTTGCGGCTTGTAGAGGACAAAGCGGTGGACAAATCAAAGGCTCTGGACGCGGCGCTGTCGCAAATCGAGCGTGCTTTCGGCAAGGGCTCGATCATGCGGCTCGGCGCGAACGAGCAGGTCGTCGAGATCGAAACGGTGCCGACCGGCTCGCTTGGCCTCGACATCGCGCTCGGCGTCGGCGGCCTGCCGCGCGGTCGCATCGTCGAGATCTACGGGCCGGAAAGCTCGGGCAAGACGACGCTGGCGCTGCATACGGTGGCGGAAGCCCAGAAGAAGGGCGGCATCTGCGCCTTCGTCGATGCCGAGCACGCGCTCGATCCGGTCTATGCCCGCAAGCTCGGCGTCGACCTGGAGAACCTTTTGATCTCGCAGCCCGACACTGGCGAGCAGGCGCTCGAGATCTGCGACACTCTGGTGCGCTCCGGCGCCATCGACGTGCTAGTGGTCGATTCGGTCGCGGCGCTGACGCCGCGCGCCGAAATCGAGGGTGAGATGGGCGATTCGCTGCCTGGCCTGCAGGCCCGCCTGATGAGCCAGGCGCTGCGCAAGCTGACCGCCTCGATCTCGCGCTCCAACACCATGGTCATCTTCATCAACCAGATCCGCATGAAGATCGGCGTCATGTTCGGTTCGCCCGAGACCACCACCGGCGGCAACGCGCTGAAATTCTATGCCTCGGTGCGCCTCGACATCCGCCGCATCGGCTCGGTCAAGGACCGCGACGAGGTCGTCGGCAACCAGACCCGCGTCAAGGTTGTCAAGAACAAGCTGGCGCCGCCCTTCAAGGTGGTCGAGTTCGACATCATGTATGGCGAGGGCGTGTCCAAGACCGGCGAGCTGGTCGACCTCGGCGTCAAAGCCGGCGTGGTCGAGAAGTCGGGCGCCTGGTTCTCCTACAATTCGCAGCGTCTCGGCCAGGGCCGTGAGAACGCCAAATTGTTCCTGCGCGACAATCCCGACACGGCGCGCGAGATCGAATTGGCGCTGCGGCAGAATGCCGGGCTGATCGCCGAGAAATTCCTCGAAAATGGCGGCCCTGAGCGCGGCGAAAGCGACGACGGCTTTGAGGAAGAATCCGGCGCCATGTAGGACCTCAGTGGTGGCCGGAATCTGGCCATAATCCCGGTTCATTACCTTCAACTTATGTAATCGAGTTCCGTATCCTTGCGTTTCAAACCGCCGGCCTAGCGCCGGCGGTTTGCGTTTCAGCCGTAGTGCAAGGACGACCGGCAGGCCCCGTGAATTGGCCCAATTCCGTGTTTCTGGACAGGCTGCGGCGTGATCGCTAAAAGGCCCAATCCATCTTCTAGAACGAAGAGCCCATTTGCCGTCGGCCGGGCCGGCGGTTCTCTCCAGAAGGCAGTATCATTCATGAGTGGCGTGAACGAGATCCGGTCGACATTCCTCGACTACTTCCGCAAGGAGGGTCACGAGGTCGTCGCGTCGAGCCCGCTGGTGCCGCGCAACGACCCGACGCTGATGTTCACCAATGCCGGCATGGTGCAGTTCAAGAACGTCTTCACCGGCCTGGAGAAGCGGCCTTATTCGCGTGCCACCACCGCCCAGAAGAGCGTTCGCGCCGGCGGCAAGCACAACGACCTCGACAATGTCGGCTACACCGCGCGCCACCTGACCTTCTTCGAGATGCTCGGCAATTTCTCGTTCGGCGACTACTTCAAGGAGCGCGCCATCGAGCTTGCCTGGAACCTGATCACCAGGGAGTTCGGGCTGAAGCAGGATAAGTTGCTCGTCACCGTCTATCACACCGACGACGAGGCAGCCGGCTTCTGGAAGAAGATCGCCGGTTTTTCCGACGACCGCATCATCCGCATCCCGACCTCGGACAATTTCTGGGCGATGGGCGACACCGGACCGTGCGGGCCGTGCTCGGAGATATTCATCGACCGCGGCGAGCATATCTGGGGCGGCCCTCCCGGCAGTCCGGAGGAGGATGGCGACCGTTTCCTCGAATTCTGGAACCTGGTGTTCATGCAGTATGAACAGGTGACGAAGGACGAGCGCATCGACCTGCCGCGCCCGTCGATCGACACCGGCATGGGCCTGGAGCGCATGGCCTCCATCCTGCAAGGGGTGGAAAGCGTCTTCGAGACCGACCTGTTCCGTCACCTGATCGACGCCGCGTCGTCCGCGCTTGGCCGCGGTCCGGATGCGGACACTGTCGCATCGTTCCGCGTCATCGCCGACCATCTGCGTTCGTCCTGCTTCCTGGTGGCCGACGGCGTGCTGCCATCCAATGAAGGCCGTGGCTATGTGCTTCGCCGCATCATGCGCCGCGCCATGCGCCATGCGCAGTTGCTCGGCGCCCGCGATCCCCTGATGTGGCGCCTGGTGCCTGCGCTGGTGCGCGAGATGGGCCAGGCCTACCCGGAACTGCTGCGCGGCGAACAGATGATCACCGAGACGCTGAAGCTTGAGGAAACCCGTTTCCGCAAGACGCTGGTGCGCGGCCTCGGCCTGCTTTCGGAGGCGACCGAAAAACTGGGCGCCGGCGACATGCTGGATGGCGAGACAGCTTTCAAGCTCTACGACACCTATGGCTTTCCGCTCGATCTGACGCAGGACGCGCTGCGCCAGCGCAACATCTCGGTCGATCTTGCCGGCTTCACCCATGCGATGGAGCAGCAGAAGGCCGAGGCACGCAAGCATTGGACCGGCTCCGGCGAGGCCGCGACCGAAACGGTGTGGTTCCCCGTGCGCGAGAAGACCGGCGCCACCGAGTTCCTCGGCTATGAGACCGAGCAGGCGGAAGGCCTCATCCAGGCGCTGGTCAGGGACGGCAAGACCGTCGACAGCGCCGCCAAGGGCGACGCCGTTGCCGTGGTCGTCAACCAGACGCCGTTCTACGGCGAGTCCGGCGGCCAGATGGGCGATACCGGCGTCATTTCGGGCGAAGGCTTCTCGATCGAGATTTCCGATACGCAAAAGAAGGCCGATGGGCTGTTCGTGCATCTCGGCAAGGTGGCCAGCGGCACGGTCAGGACCGGCGCGACCGTCGAGCTGAAGGTCGACCATGCGCGCCGTTCCAGGCTGCGCGCGAACCACTCCGCCACGCATCTGATCCATGAGGCGCTGCGCGAAGTGCTGGGCACCCACGTTGCGCAGAAGGGTTCATTGGTTGCGCCCGAGCGCCTGCGCTTCGACATTTCGCACAACAAGCCGATCTCGCCTGACGAACTCGAAGAGGTCGAGCGCATGGCGAACGAGATCGTCGTGCAGAACAGCCCGGTGACCACGCGCCTGATGTCGGTCGACGATGCCATTGCCGAAGGCGCCATGGCGCTGTTCGGCGAGAAATACGGCGATGAAGTGCGCGTCGTTTCGATGGGCACGGGCCTGCATGGCGCCAAGGCCAACCGACCCTATTCGGTCGAGCTCTGCGGCGGCACCCATGTCAGGGCGACCGGCGATATCGGTCTTGTGCGCATCGTGTCGGACGGCGCGGTCGCCGCCGGCGTACGCCGCATCGAGGCTTTGACCGGCGAGGCCGCGCGAAGGCATCTCGACGAGCAGGACAGACGGCTGAAGGCGGCCGCGGCAACGCTGAAGATCTCGCCGGCCGATGTGCCGGCGCGCGTCGAAGCGCTGCTCGACGAGCGCAAGAAGCTCGAGAAGGAACTGACCGAGGCGCGCAAGAAATTGGCGCTGGGCGGTGGTGCTGCAGCCGGTGCACCGGCCGAAAACGAGACGGTCGCCGGTGTCGGTTTCCTCGGCAAGGCGGTCTCCGGCGTCGCGCCGAAGGATCTGAAGCCGCTGGCCGATGCCGGCAAGAAGTCGCTCGGCTCCGGCGTCGTCGTCTTCGTCGGCGCCGGCGAGGACAACAAGGCAAGCGTCGTGGTCGCCGTCACCGATGACCTGACCGCCCGCTTCAGCGCCGTCGACCTGGTGCGTGTCGCATCCGCCGCCTTGGGCGGGCAGGGCGGCGGCGGCCGCCCCGACATGGCCCAGGCCGGTGGCCCCGACGCCTCGAAGGCCGGCGAGGCGATCGCTGCGGTGAAGGCGGCGCTGGAAGCCGCCTGATCGGGTAGGAGAATTTATCGCAAGGCTCGGAGGGACAGCCCCCCTCTGTCCTGCCGGACATCTCCCCCTCAAGGGGGGAGATTGGATGTCATGCCTGCTTTCGCCAATTTTCAACGTTGGAGGAAAGGCGGGGCAATGAAGCTGCCAATCTCCCCCCTTGAGGGGGAGATGTCCGGCAGGACAGAGGGGGGTGCTGTCCCTCGGCCTCTCGTATTTTTCACCCAACCTTTTCGGTACGAGCAAAGCTCGGGCGCTGAACGATGCCGTCCCACCATCGCCGAATGTCTGGAAACGCAGCCAGCAGCTTCCGCCCTTCGGCGACCTTGAGGAAATAGCCGATGATCGGCGCCGCATGCAGGTCGGCGAGCGTCAGTTGCTCGCCCAGCAGCCACGGCCCGGCGGCTTTCAGTGAGGTGAGCACGCGAAGCACCGTTTCCGCCTGGCCAAGCCCATCGGCAATCTGCGCCTCGTCCGGTGTTGTCTTCTCCAGCCGCTCGACGGCGACGTCCCAAACCATCGCCCGATAGGCATAGGCGTCGAGCATGCCGATGATCTGGTTCATTCTCGCGCGGGCGCGGGCATCCGCAGGTTGCAGCGCCGGCCCGTCGAAGGCCTCGTCGACATAGCGCGCGATCGCGCTCGCTTCGAACAGGCGAAAGCCGTCATGCTCGAAGGCCGGAATGCGGCCGAACGGATGATGCTCGAAATACCAGTCGGGAATGCCTTCAGCCGCGAAGACATCGACCGGCGCGAGCTCGTAGTCGATGCCCTTTTCCTCAAGCGCGAGGCGGACGATGCGCACATAGACGCTGTAGTCCGCCCCGTAGACGACGGGCTTGCTCATGCTGCCTGTGCGATCAGGCCATAGCCTTCTGCAAATTCTCATCGATCTTGTCGAGGAAGCCGGTGGTCGACAGCCAGGGCTGATCCGGGCCGATCAGCAGCGACAGGTCCTTGGTCATGAAGCCGCTCTCGACGGTCTGGATGCAGACCCTTTCCAAGGTCTCGGCGAAGCGCTTCAGCTCGGCATTGTCGTCCAGCTTGGCGCGGTGCGCGAGGCCGCGCGTCCAGGCGAAGATCGAGGCGATCGAGTTGGTCGAGGTTTCCTCGCCCTTCTGGTGCTGGCGATAGTGGCGGGTGACGGTGCCGTGCGCTGCTTCCGCCTCCACCGTCTTGCCGTCCGGCGTCATCAGTACCGAGGTCATCAGGCCGAGCGAGCCGAAACCTTGCGCCACCGTGTCTGACTGCACGTCGCCGTCATAGTTCTTGCAGGCCCAGACATAACCGCCCGACCATTTCAGGCTGGAGGCCACCATGTCGTCGATCAGCCGGTGTTCGTACCAGAGCTTCTTGGCCTTGAACTCGGCCTCGAACTCCTGCTCGTAGACCTCCTGGAAGATGTCCTTGAAGCGGCCGTCATAGGCCTTGAGGATGGTGTTCTTGGTCGAGAGGTAGACCGGATAGTTGCGCAGCAGGCCGTAGTTCAGCGAGGCGCGGGCGAATTCGCGGATCGACTCGTCGAGATTGTACATGGCCATGGCGACGCCGGCGGCCGGCGCATCGAACACATCGTGCTCGATCACCTTGCCGTCCTCGCCGACGAACTTGATCGTCAGCTTGCCCTTGCCGGGGAAGCGGAAATCGGTGGCGCGATACTGGTCGCCGAAGGCGTGGCGGCCGACGATGATCGGCTTGGTCCAGCCTGGCACCAGCCGCGGCACGTTCTTCATGATGATCGGTTCGCGGAAGATGGTGCCGCCGAGGATGTTGCGGATCGTGCCGTTTGGCGACTTCCACATCTTCTTCAGCTTGAATTCCTCGACGCGCTGTTCGTCGGGCGTGATCGTCGCGCATTTCACGCCGACACCGTGCTTCTTGATGGCGTTGGCCGCATCGATCGTCACCTGGTCGCCGGTCGCGTCGCGGTGCTCGACGCCGAGGTCGTAATATTCGAGCGTCAGGTCGAGATAAGGATGGATCAGCTTGTCCTTGATGAACTGCCAGATGATGCGGGTCATCTCGTCGCCGTCGAGTTCGACGACCGGGTTCGCCACCTTGATCTTCGCCATGGAAAGAATGCCTCGTTGTTGGGGATCGGAACGGCCTTGCCCGCATGGCTTTCGGCCGGGGATGCGGCCCGTATATCAAAGCATTTTTGGCCGCGCAAACGGCGATCCGCCCCAGCGAGCATTGGATGCTCTTTTGCGAAAGCTTCATTTTCGCGGCCGTATATGGCAGGGAACGCCGAAATGCCGCAAACAGCAGTTCATTGACAGCCATGCCCAAGGATCCCGACATTCCTCTTGCCGCCGGCCCGGCGATCATCCTGGTCGAGCCGCAGCTCGGCGAGAATATCGGCATGGTCGCGCGCGCCATGGCGAATTTCGGCCTTGCCGAGCTACGCCTCGTCAATCCGCGCGATGGCTGGCCGAGCGAAAAGGCGCGCGCTGCCGCAAGCCGCGCCGATCATGTCATCGACGCCGTCACGGTCTTTGAGGATCTGGCCGCGGCGGTCGCCGATCTGAACTTCGTCGTCGCCACCACGGCGCGCGAGCGCGACGGCTTCAAGCCGGTGCGCGGTCCGGTCGAGGCGGGCAGGGTGCTGCGGGCACGGCAACGCTCCGGCCAGCGCACAGGCATCCTGTTCGGTCGCGAGCGCTTCGGTCTCTACAATGACGAGGTCGGTCTCGCCGACGAGATCGTCACCTTTCCGGTCGACCCGGCCTTCTCCTCGCTCAACATCGCGCAGGCGGCCCTGCTGATGTCCTATGAATGGATGAAGTCCGGCCTGGAAGACGAGACCAGGACCAATTTCTCCAGCCCTGAAATGCTGCCGGCGACGAAGGAGCAGCTGCACGGCCTGTTCGCCTATCTGGAGGGTGCGCTCGAGGCGCGCGGCTATTTCCGCCCGGCGCCGAAGAAGCCGAAGATGGTCGACAATCTGCGCGCGGTGCTGACCCGCGCCGGCTTCGCCGAGCCGGAGCTCAAAGTGCTGCGCGGCATCATCTCATCGCTGGACAGGTTCTCGCCGGCGATGCCGCGCGGCGACGGATCGCCAGGCGATGATCCCAGACGGCTTCCTGCGGCCGCGCGCGCCCGTAAGGCGGAGATCGACGGTCCGGCCGACACGGCCGCCGGCAAGGACGACGACATACCACTGCCGGGTGGCAAGGGAACCGACAATGACTGATCGCCCGATCCTGATGTTCGATTCCGGCATTGGCGGCCTGACGGTGCTGCGCGAGGCGCGCGTGCTGATGCCCGATCGCCGTTTCGTCTATGTCGCCGACGACGCGGCTTTTCCTTTCGGCGCATGGGAGGAACCGGCGCTGAGGGCGCATATACTGGAGCTGTTCGCCAAATTGCTCGACCGGTTTTCGCCGGCCATTTCGGTCATCGCCTGCAACACCGCCTCGACGCTGGTCATCGATGCTTTGCGCGACAGATTTCCCGACCATCCTTTTGTTGGCACGGTGCCGGCGATCAAGCCGGCGGCCGAACGCACGCGTTCGGGACTGGTTTCGGTGCTGGCGACGCCCGGCACGGTCAAGCGCCAGTACACGCGCGACCTGATCAGTAAATGGGCGCAGAAATGCCATGTCCGCCTGGTCGGCAGCGACAATCTGGCCGGGCTGGCCGAAATCTATATGCGTGAGGGTTTCGTCGATGAAGAGGCCGTGCGCGCCGAGATCGCGCCGTGCTTCGTCGAACATGACGAACTCAGGACCGACATCGTCGTGCTGGCCTGCACGCACTATCCTTTCCTGGCCAATCGCATGCGCAAGACGGCGCCTTGGCCGGTCGACTGGCTCGATCCCGCCGAGGCGATCGCGCGCCGCGCGATGTCGCTGCTCGTTCCCATGGACGGACCTCTGCCGGTCGACAAACCCGATATCGCCGTCTTCACCTCCGGCAAGGCGGATTTCGCCATCAGCCGGCTGATGCAGGGTTTTGGCCTGACCGTTCCTTGAGACGGGAACCCCAGGAACATAGACGCGACCATCGCGTTTTTCTCCCATCGCAAACGGGAGAAACCATCATGCCAGCCACCTCGAAAGCCCAGCAAAAGGCCGCCGGCGCGGCCCTGTCCGCCAAGCGCGGCGAGACGAAGAAGAGCGAACTGAAGGGCGCCTCGAAGGGAATGTACGAGTCGATGAGCGAAAAGCAGCTTGAGGAATTCGCTGAGACCAAGCGCAAGGGCTTGCCGGCGCGGCGTTCTCGGCCAAGCCCGGCGAGACAAAAATGAGCCGGCTCAAGGCACCGCCGGCGATGCGCTGAGCAAACGGCGGGTTTGACTCAACGCTTCCTTGACCCATAGTCTCCAATCCCCGGACGCTTGAAAGGAGATGGAGTCGATGGCGGACGCTGCGATGCACCAAAAATCCGTGGAACCAAGTCTGCACCGGGTGATGGGTCCGTGGCTGCTTTTGCTGTTCATCGTCGGCGATATTCTCGGCACGGGCATCTACGCTCTGACCGGCAAGGTTGCGGCACAGGTCGGCGGCGTTGTCTGGTTGCCTTTTCTGGTCGCCTTCGCCGTCGCGGTCATAACTGCCTTCAGCTATCTCGAACTGGTGACGAAGTATCCGAAGGCCGCCGGAGCGGCGCTCTATACGCACAAGGCGTTCGGCGTCCATTTCATCACCTTCATCGTTGCCTTCGCGGTGATGTGTTCGGGCATAACGTCGGCGTCGACGGCGTCGCGGGCATTCGCGGTGAATCTCTCCAAGGCCTTTAACCTTGGTTGGGAGGGAACCGGCGCGATCGTCATGCTCAGCCTCGCCTTCATGGCTCTGGTCGCCATCGTCAATTTCAGGGGCGTCGGTGAAAGCGTGAAGGCCAATGTGGTTCTCACCTGCGTCGAATTGACGGGCCTGTTAATCGTCATCTTTATCGGCCTGTCGGCGATTGCCGGCGGCCAGGGCGATGTCTCGCGCGTTACACAGTTCCATGCACCGGACGGCGGCGGCGTTTTTTGGCCGGTGATCGCGGCGACGACGCTGGCCTTCTTCGCCATGGTCGGCTTCGAGGATTCGGTGAACATGGCCGAGGAAACGAAGGAGCCGAGCCGCATCTTCCCCAAGATACTGCTCGCCGGCCTGCTGATGACCGGCCTGATCTATGTTCTGGTGTCGATCTCCGCGGTGACCCTGGTCGAACCGGCCCAGCTTGGCGAAGGCGAAGCGCCGCTGCTGAAGGTCGTGGAAGCCGGCGCGCCCGGCTTCCCGCTTTGGATCTTCGCCTTCATTACGGTGTTCGCGGTGGCGAACAGCGCACTGATCAACATGCTGATGGCTAGCCGCCTCGTTTATGGCATGGCGCGCGAGCACGTACTCCCGCCCGTGTTGGGCAAGGTGCACGCCGGCCGCCGCACGCCGTTTGTCGCGATCGGCTTTACGACGCTGCTCGCCTTCGGCCTGATCACCTTTGTCGGCAATGTCCCCGATCTTGGCGGCACCACGGCGTTCCTGCTGCTTTGCGTCTTCACCATCGTCAACATCGCGGTGCTGGTTCTGCGCAAGGACAAGGTGGCGCACGATCACTTCACCGCCCCGACGATCCTGCCGTTGATCGGCGCCGTGTGCTGCGGCTTCCTGACCGGGCCCTGGACGGGCCGCAATCCCAATGAATACAGGATCGCCGGCATCCTGCTCGCCCTCGGCATCGCCTTGTGGGTTGTCACGGTGTTGATCAACCGCGCGACCGGAATGAGGCCGGCCGCACCGACCATGGAAGAGCTGGGCGGCGGCGGACCGGTCAATTGACGTCGGCCAGCCTGACGTTCTGATCGTGGAATTGTCGCGGCCGGAGAGCTTGACAGCGACCAACTCCCGGTTTAATCAGCGCGCCAACACCGGGCCGCAATGCCCGGTGGTTTCTTTTATGTGTGCAAGGCTCCATGGGAAGCCGATTTATACTTTCCCAGAGCCTTGTTGAAATGACGTGTCCCGTGGGTTTTCCGTCGCGTTGCGTGGAAAACCCTGTCAGGTCTCGAAAACGGAGGCCAGAGGAGGGCGCGTTTCCTTCACCCGGACCATGAGGTTCGGGTGTGTTGTTTTGAAAGGGAATGCGATGAGCAAGCGCGAATCCGCGAAGTACAAGATCGACCGCCGTCTCGGCGAAAACATCTGGGGCCGCCCGAAGTCCCCGGTCAACAAGCGTGAATACGGCCCCGGCCAGCACGGCCAGCGCCGCAAGGGCAAGCTTTCCGATTTCGGCCTGCAGCTGCGCGCCAAGCAGAAGCTGAAGGGCCACTATGGCGACGTTTCGGAAAAGCAGTTCCGCAAGGTTTATGAAGAGGCTGATCGCCGCAAGGGCGACACTTCGGAGAACCTGATCGGCCTGCTCGAATCGCGTCTCGACGCGGTCGTCTACCGCGCCAAGTTCGTGCCGACCATCTTTGCCGCCCGTCAGTTCGTCAACCACGGCCACGTCAACGTCAACGGCAAGCGCGTCAACATCGGCTCCTACCGTTGCAAGCCGGGCGACGTCATCGAAGTGCGCGAGAAGTCGAAGCAGCTGGTGATCGTGCTGGAATCGGTTGGGCTCGCCGAACGCGACGTGCCCGACTACATCGAGGCCGACCACAACAAGATGACCGCGAGCTTCACGCGCATCCCCGGCCTGGCCGACGTTCCGTTCGCCGTGCAGATGGAACCGAACCTGGTCGTCGAATTCTATTCGCGCTGATCGGGCACTTCGTCCGAGACATTATCGAAGGCCGCCCGTCGAGGCGGCCTTTTCTTTGCCCGCCATGTCCGTTAATCCCAAGTCCAGCAAAGACTCTTCCGGGCACCAATGAAGACTCTGGGGCCGACGCGCCATGAACATGCTGCCAGAAACGCTCGAACCGGTCGCCGATGCCGAAGGCGGCTTTCATCCGTTGTTTGCCGACGTGCCGTCTTCCGTCGAATTCAACAAGCTGCGCAAGCGGCTGCTGCGGCTCACCCGTCAGGCGATCGACGATTTCGCGATGGTGACACCCGGCGCTCGCTGGCTGGTCGCTTTGTCCGGCGGCAAGGATTCCTACGGCCTGCTTGCTCTGCTGCTCGATCTCAAATGGCGCGGCCTGCTGCCGGTTGAGCTCTTGGCCTGCAATCTCGACCAGGGTCAGCCGAACTTCCCCAAGCACATCCTGCCCGACTATCTCGACAGAAACGGCATCCCGCACCGCATCGAATATCAGGACACCTATTCGATCGTCACCGACAAGCTCCCCGAGGGCAGCACCTATTGTTCGCTCTGCTCGCGGCTGAGGCGCGGCCATCTCTACCGCATCGCGCGGGAGGAGGGTTGTTCGGCCCTGGTGCTCGGCCACCACCGCGAGGATATCCTCGAAACCTTCTTCATGAACCTGTTCCATGGCGGACGCCTCGCCGCCATGCCGCCAAAGCTGCTCAATGACGATGGCGACGTCATGGTGCTCAGGCCGCTGAGCTGCTGCGCCGAGGCCGATCTCGAAAAATTCGCTGCCGCCATGCAGTTCCCAATCATCCCTTGCGATCTCTGCGGTAGCCAGGAAGGCCTGCAGCGCAACGCCATGAAGGCGATGCTCGACGAGCTGGAAAAGCGCATGCCCGGCCGTAAGGATACGATGATCCGCGCCATGGCCAATGTGCGGCCCTCGCACCTGCTCGACCGCAAACTGTTCGATTTTACCGCCCTCAACGACACCCTCACCGCAAGGCAAGATATTTCCGATGACATTTGACGATACCGCGATCGATTGGCTCGCCGAACTTCTGTCCGACGTCGCCAAGGCCGAGATCATGCCGCGCTTTCGCCGGCTGAACGAGGGCGACATCCGCCAGAAGACTTCGGCTGCCGATTTGGTTACCGAGGCCGACGTCAACGCCGAGCGGCTGATCACCGTCAAGCTGCGCGAGCGTTACCCCCAGGCGATGATCGTCGGCGAGGAGGCGTGTTCCGACAATCCGGTGCTGCTTGAGGGCCTCGGCGACGCCGATCTCGCCTTCGTCATCGATCCGGTCGACGGCACCTTCAACTTCGCTTCGGGCGTACCGCTGTTCGGTGTCATGCTCGGCGTCGTGGTCAAGGGTGAGACCGTCGCCGGCATCATCCACGATCCCGTCGGCAAGGACTGGCTGATCGGCGCCAAAGGCGCCGGCAGCCACATCCGTCACGCACATGGCAATATCGAGAAGGTGCATGTCGCCAAGCCCGCGGCGATGTCGCAGATGACCGGCGCCGTGTCCTGGCAGTATCTGCCGGAGCCGGAACGGTCGCGGCTGGCGCGCAACCAGACCAAGACCCTGTCGCAGTTCAATTATCGCTGCGCCGCCCACGAATACCGTTTGCTGGCAAGCGGCCACGGCCATTTCGTCGTCTACAACAAGCTGATGCCATGGGACCATCTGCCTGGTGTCCTGATCCATGCCGAGGCTGGTGGCTATACGGCGCGTTTCGATGGCAGCGACTATCTGCCTTCGCATCTCGGCGGCGGCATCATTGTCGCGCCGGACAGGGAAAGCTGGCGGGAATTGCGCCGCGAGCTCTGGGCTGAATAGGCTCGCCAGAGTTTAACCGGCGGGGGTCCATGGCTGAAAGATTGGCGCAACCTCGTCCACATGGGGAGACGCGAATGAAGACGCGGTTCGCAATTGGTGCAGCGGCCCTTGCCCTCGCTGTGGTTGCCGGCGCTACCCAGGCAGGGGCACAGGAGCGCGCGTGTCGCAGTCCCGAGCCCATCAACACCATAGACGAGATGTTCTCCGCGATCTTTGCTTGTTGGGAGCCGCCCCCCGGAAGCGCGGGCATGACCCTGACGCTGCAGTTCTCACTTCGACGAAACGGCACGCTTATTGGCAAGCCTCGCGCCACCTATTCCCATCTGGGGAACGATGGCCATCTGAACCGGCTTTTCGTGGCTTCCGTCCTCAAGGCTCTCGACAAGGCTCTGCCAATGCCCCTTTCGAACAGCATGGGTGGAGCAATCGCGGGACGTACGCTGTTTCCTCGTTTCACTGCAGCCGCTGACGGTAGGTCCTAAGGCGCGCGGCCATCAAACCGGCGGATTGTGTGGCTGGAACATCTTGCCACGCTCGGCGATCAGGATCATCAGCAGCGCCGCGACCGAGACGCTGCAGAAACCGGCGGCCAGCGGCGTGACCGTGCCGTTGAAGGCCTGGCCGATCAGCGTGCCGAGAATGCCGCCGAGGAAGGTCTGCATGAAGCCCAGAATGGACGATGCCGTGCCGGCCAATTGCCCAAGCGGCTCCATGGCGAGCGCGTTGAAATTGGCGCCGAGCGCTCCGAACGGAAGCATCGCACAGGCGAAAAAGGTAATGAAAAGCCAGAGCGGCATCTTCATTTCGATCGATACGACCAGCCAGGCGAGGCTGATGGCCAGGAACAACAGCAGCGCGCTCTGCGACAGGCGGCGCATGCCGATGCGGCCGACGAGGCGGGAATTCAGATAGTTGGAGAAGGCGAGCACGCCTGCAACGCCGGCGAAGATGACGGGGAACATCTCACCGACATTGAATATGGTGACATAGATCTGCTGCGCCGAGGCGATGAAGCCGAACATGGCGCCGAAGATGAAGGTGCTGGCGAAGGCGTAGCAGAGCGCCATGCGGTTGGTCAGCACGATGCGGAAGCCGCCGAGGACGGACTCGACCGTCAACGGTCTGCGATATTCGGGATGCAGCGTCTCGGGCAGGCGCAGCAGCGACCAGGCCGACACGACCAGCGCGCCGGCCGCCATGACGATGAAGATCACATGCCATGTCGCGAACAGCATGATGAACTGGCCGATGCCGGGGGCGATGACGGGTATCGCCATGAACACCATGAAGATCAGCGACATCACCTCGGCCATGCGCCGGCCGTCGAACGTGTCGCGCACGATCGAGACGGCGATGACGCGTGTGGCGGCGGCGCCGATGCCTTGCACCGCCCTGCAGATCAGAAGCGTGGCGAAGGAGGGCGCAATGGCAGCCGCGGCTGCCGCCGCGACATAGATCACCAGTCCGGCGACCAGTGGCGCGCGCCGCCCGAAGCGATCCGAAATCGGCCCGAAGAAAAGCTGTCCGCCGCCGAAGCCGAGAATATAGGCGGTGATCACATATTGGCGGTGGTTTTCATTGGCCACGCCGAGCGACGCGCCGATCTGCTGCAGCGCCGGCAGCATGATGTCGATGGCAAGCGAGTTCAATGCCATCAGCGCCGCACACAGCGCAATGAATTCCCAGCGCGGAATAGGCAAGGTGCTTGCCTGTTGCGGCGCTTGTGCATGCTGATCCACGGCGAAGTCCGATCTTTAAAAACGAACGCGCGCCGGGCATGCCGGCGCAATAGCTCGTCCTGTTCCCGACATTTCGGGACTTAAGAAATGCCGAGGTGGGGGCTGCCCCGGTGCCTTGGCGCATGACCCCGAAAATCGGAGCCGATTCTCGGACAGGATCATGCGCAAAATCAAAGTGCTACAGCGTCCCTTTGCGCGTCCCAAAGGACGCGCGGCGCTGTAGTGCATGTCGCCCAAAACTGTGCGGCGGACATGCACAAAAGAGAAGTCAGGCGGCGCCTTTGACGCTCACGCCCTTTTCGACGAGGAATGTCTGCAACTCGCCCGCCTGGAACATCTCGCGTACAATGTCGCAGCCGCCGACGAACTCGCCCTTGACATAGAGCTGGGGGATCGTCGGCCAGTTGGAATATTCCTTGATGCCCTGGCGCAGTTCGGCAGAGTCCAGCACGTTCACGCCTTTGTAGTCGGCGCCGATATAGTCGAGGATCTGGACGACCTGGCCGGAAAATCCGCATTGCGGGAAACCGGGCGTCCCCTTCATGAAGAGAACGACGTCGTTGCCCTTAACTTCATTGTCGATGTAGTCGTTGATACCGCTCATGGAGAATCCTTTCACGCCCGTGGGAGGCAGGCTCGAAGCATACTCTTCAAATAAACCCATAGGTTGCTCGAAACAAGACGTTTGCCGCATCGCCTTGCAAATGGCGCAAAGGATGCCTGATGTTGGGCCAAGAGATGTGGTCACTGTTTTTCCCGGAAGATGATGAAAAGGCGGCATATCGCGGCAATCCTGACTGGCGTTCTCGCGCTCGCGCTGGCCTTGATCTGGTGGTTCAGGCCGTCGGCGTCTCCGCCAGTCATCATTGGTGGCGAACTGCCCGCGCCATGCCGCGATCTCAGCTTCGAGGCGGTTCCTTACGTCGTCTGCGAGATCGATCTTCGCAGCCATGACATCGGCGTCTTCCACGCTGGCGCGGACGGCAAGGCCTTCGGTTCGCTGGAAGAATTCGACAAGGCGATGACGGGCGAGGGCAGGTCGGTCCTGCTCGCCATGAATGCCGGCATGTATCACGAGGATTTGTCGCCGGTTGGGCTTCTCATCGAAAGTGGACATGAAGAGGCGCCGCTCAACCTTACCGAGGGCGAAGGCAATTTCTTCCTGAAACCGAACGGCGTGTTCCTGGTCCGTAAGGACGGCAAGGCTGCGGTCATGGAAACCAGCGCGTACGCCGCCGCTCGACCGGATGTGGCATTCGCCACGCAATCAGGCCCGATGCTGGTGATCGACGGCCGGCTTCATCCTCGCTTCGAGGAAAATGGCGTCTCACGCTATATCCGCAACGGCGTCGGCGCGCGCGATGGCAACACCGTCGTGCTGGCGATCTCACGCGCCGAGGTCAGCTTCGGCAGTTTCGCCCGGCTGTTTCGCGACGCGCTGCATTGTTCCAACGCGCTCTTCTTCGACGGTGTGGTGTCGGCGCTGTCGAATGGCGACAGGATGATCGTCGGCGGCAAATACCCGGCCGGGCCGATCATCGCCGTGTTCGCGAAGAAGCCGTTGTCCGGGTAGCTCCAAAAGGAAGGCCTCTGCCTGCCTTGTTCAGCATCAATCGGTCGTTGCCTGGAATATAGCTCTAGCTAAATCTTAGAGCATGCACTATGCTTGCTCCCATCTGGAGGGTACAGGCATGCGAGAGACGAAATCCTTGCTGGAACGAAAGCTCGATCGAAGGCTTCTCCTGGTCGGTGGCCTTGCCGCTGCCGGCGGCACGGCGGTCGCGGCGAGTACCGCTCGCGGGCAGACAAGCCATGCCGGTCACGAGATGCCAGCGGCGGCCGCCGGTGGAGAACCGCCGGCGCATCTTTCGGCCCATGGCTCGATGATCACGGTCGGCGAGGTCGACGACGCCCGCAACGGCTTCGATCCGTCGAAGCTGTTGGGCGACTGGGACACGGGGACTGTCTCGACGCTGCCGGACGGGCGCACGCTTCGCAGCTTCGAAGTCACGGCCGAGGACAAGGAGATCGAGATCGCGCCGGGCATCATGTTCCCGGCCTGGACCTACAATGGCCGCGTGCCGGGGCCATCGTTGCGCGCGACCGAGGGCGACCGGTTGAGGATCGTCTTCCGCAACCACGGCTCGCATCCGCATTCGATGCATTTTCACGGCATCCATGCCGCGCGCATGGATGGCGTCCCGGGAGCCGGCCTGATCGGGCCGGGCGAGGAATTCGTCTACGAGTTCGATGCAAGGCCGTTCGGCTGTCACCTCTACCACTGCCACGCCCTGCCGCTGAAGCGGCACATTCAGAAGGGCATGTACGGCGCCTTCGTGATCGATCCCGATCCGGCCCGGCATCCCGAATACGAAGCGGTCGCCCGCTCACGCCTCCTCGGCACGCCCGAGAATGCCGGCTGGCAGGAATTCGTCATGGTCATGAATGCCTTCGACACCAATTTCGACGGCGCGAACGAGGTTTACGCCGTCAATACCGTCGCCCACGCTTATGCGAAAAAGCCGATCCGGGTGCTGAAGGACAAACCCGTGCGCATCTATCTCGTCAATGTCGTCGAGTTCGATCCGATCAATTCCTTCCATTTGCACGCCAATTTCTTCGACTACTACAATCAGGGCACGACGCTCACCCCTACGCTCAAGACCGTCGACCTGATCACCCAATGCCAGGCCGAGCGCGGCATCCTCGAGTTCCATTTTCGGGAGCACGAACCGGGCCTCTACATGTTCCATCCTCACCAGTCGGAATTCACCGAACTCGGCTGGTCCGGCATGTTCGACGTCGTGGAGGCCGTGTCGTGACCGATCTGAGCCAGCCTTCCGCCGACACGCCTGCCGACCGCCCGAGATGGGCCTATCTGTTCTGGATCGCGCTGCCGCTCGCCGTGCTCGGGCTGGCCGTCGCCTGGCTGCTCGCCTCGGACCCGCTGTCGAGCTTCCGCAATGGCGCGCCGCCGGTCGAGAATATCACCTTCGAACGGACGATCCTGGGGACGGATGGCATCCGCGTCCTCGTTCGGGCCGGCGGATCGGAACCGATGACCATCGCGCAGGTCCAGGTCGACGATGCCTACTGGCAGTTCACGCAAGACCCGCCTGGCCCGATCGCGCGCGGCGGAACGGCCTGGATCACCCTGCCGTATCCCTGGGTGCTGGGGGAGGCGCATGCGATCAACGTCGTGACCAATACCGGGACCACGTTCACGCACGAGATCGCTGTCGCCGTACCCACGCCGACGCGCGATTCGCTGAGCTTCGCCGCGCAGGCGGCGCTCGGCGCCTTCGTCGGCATCCTGCCCGTGGCGATCGGCCTGATGTTCTATCCCGCCCTCCGCGGCGTCGGACGAAGCGGCATGGACTTCCTGCTGTCGCTGACCGTCGGATTGCTTGCCTTCCTCTTCGTCGATGCCCTGGAGGACGCGTTTGAACTGGCGAGCGAAGCCGCCGCCTTGTTCCAGGGGCCGACAATGATCGTGCTCGCCTCCGCCGCCAGTTTCCTTCTGCTGATGGCCGCGGGCCGGCGGAGCGGGACGCCGACGGGCCTGGCGCTCGCCACCTTCATCGCGCTCGGCATCGGCCTGCACAATCTCGGCGAAGGACTGGCGATCGGCGCCGCCTTTGCGTCGGGCGCGGCGGGGCTCGGCACCTTCCTCGTGCTCGGCTTCACATTGCACAACATCACCGAGGGCATCGGCATCGCCGCCCCGATCCTGAAGCAGCGCCCGCCACTGCGGACCTTCGCCGCGCTGACGCTGCTCGCGGGCGGTCCTGCGGTCGTCGGCCTGTGGATCGGCAGCCTCGCCTATGCTCCGCAGTGGTCGGCACTGGCGCTGGCGGTCGGCGCGGGGGCAATCCTGCAGGTGATCGTCGAACTGGTGTCGATGCAGCTTCGTCAGCGGGCCGACGGCACGCGCGCCTTATTCGCACCGGCCGCGATGGCTGGATTGGCGGCCGGGGTTGGCTTCATGTACGTGACGGCGATGCTGGTGAAGATCTGAGCAACGCCGGGCGGCTAGTCCGGCACGCTGGTCTGCAGCGCCAGTGCGTGCAGCACGCCGCCCATATTGCCCTTCAGCGCGTCATAGACCATCTGGTGCTGTTGGACGCGGCTCTTGCCGCGAAAGCTTTCGGCCACCACTTCGGCCGCGTAGTGGTCGCCGTCGCCGGCCAGGTCGCGAATCGTCACCTTGGCGTCCGGAATGCCTTCCCTGATCAGTTTCTCGATGTCGTGGGCGTCCATTGCCATGGCAAATTCCTGTTTCGGGCGGGGCAGCGGTGCGCCCCGTGCGATGTGACTCGGATGAACCTAAAGCCTTTCTGGTCCGTATTGAAGCGGTTCCGTCCAGTGCCAAGGCGATTGGCGGTTCACGACTGCTCAGGATGGGCAGCATCGGCGGGAACGTCCTCGCGTGTCGAAAAGGCACGGCCAAGGCCGAAAGCCAACACATAGAGCGGAACGTTGATCACCAGGCTGACGATCGGGAGGTAGCTCGTCATCTGCCAGAGCGGCGAGAAGAACGGCTGGCCGTAACCATCACAGGCCAGCGAAGAGCCGTATTCCCACAACGATCCCGTGACGATGGCCACGCCAAACAGCTTGACGCAGGTGGCGACGTGCCGTGCCCGCGCCGGCTCAGGCGAAAGCCGGTTCCAGAGGAGAAGGCACAGGATCGGAATCGCATAGACAAGGCTCTGGACGGCCAACATCAGGAGCGTGCCATTGGCCGCGGCCAGGAACTCCGCACGGGTTTCCAGCCGGGGACAAACCTCGCTTGAGGTCGTCGACAGCAGGAAAAAGACGAAAGGCCCGAGAAACCAGAAGAAGAACAGCGACGGCCAGAAAACGACTGCAAGCAGTGCCCGGGCAGCCAGCCTCGTCAAATGGCTTGATCCATGAAGCGGGGAAACCAGGATTCGTGGGCGGCGGTCAATTCGCTGACCGGGATCGCACGCGCCTCGCCAAGTTTCAATTCGCTTCCTCCGGTCGAGCCGATCCACGGCGCAAAGATGCCGAGCTTGCCCTGCTCATCGCGAATGGCGTCCCATTGCTCGCTCTGCGGATCGATCGACAGCGTCAGGAGATAGCGGCCCTGGTCCTCGCCGAACCAGACCGGGATGGGATCGGTCCCGACGAGGCCGGGAACGGTTGCGCCGATACCGGATGCCATCGCCATCTCGGCCAGCGCCACCGCTATGCCGCCATCGGAAACGTCATGTGCGGCGGTCACGACGCCGGAGGCGATCAGCGCGCGCACATGATCGCCGACGCGCTTTTCATGGTCGAGATCGACCGGCGGCGGCGGGCCGTCGGCGCGGCCGTGGATGTCTCTGAAATAGACGGACTGGCCGAGATGCGTTCCCCACATCGGCGGCGCGCCGACCAGCAGGATCATCTGGCCTTCGGCGGCAAAGCCGATCCGCGCCATCTTCGACCAGTCGGCAATCAGCCCGACGCCGCCAATGGTCGGGGTCGGCAGGATGCCCTGTCCGTTGGTCTCGTTGTAGAGCGAAACGTTGCCCGAGACGATCGGAAAGCCAAGCGCCCGGCAGGCATCGCCAATGCCTTTCACCGCGCCGACCAATTGGCCCATGATCTCGGGCCGTTCCGGATTGCCGAAATTCAGGTTGTCGGTGGCCGCCAGCGGCAAAGCGCCGGTGGCGGTAAGGTTGCGCCAGCATTCGGCCACCGCCTGCTTGCCGCCTTCATAAGGGTCGGCCTCGCAATAGCGCGGCGTCACGTCCGAGGAGAAGGCCAGCGCCTTGGTCGCATGGCCCTCGACGCGCACCACACCGGCATCGCCGCCCGGAAGCTGCAGCGAATTGCCCTGGATCAGCGTGTCATACTGCTCCCAGACCCAGCGGCGTGAGGACAGATCCGGCCCGCCGAGCAGTTTCAGCAATGCGTCGGCGACGTCCGCCTGCGGGGCATCGGCGGCCGCCAGCGGCGCCGGCTTCTTCGCCTCGGTCCAGGGCCGGTCATATTCCGGTGCCTGGTCGCCAAGATCCTTGATCGGCAGATTGGCGACTTCGTCGCCCTGGTGCAGGACGCGAAAACGCAGATCGTCGGTGGTCTTGCCGACGATGGCGAAGTCGAGGCCCCATTTGTGGAAGATCGCCTCGGCTTCCTTTTCCTTTTCGGGGCGCAGCACCATCAGCATGCGCTCCTGGCTCTCCGACAGCATCATCTCATAGGCGCTCATGCGCTCCTCGCGCACCGGCACCTTGTCGAGATCGAGCTCGATGCCGAGGTCGCCCTTGGCGCCCATTTCGACCGCCGAGCAGGTGAGGCCGGCCGCACCCATGTCCTGGATGGCGATGACGGCGCCCGACGCCATCAGTTCGAGGCAGGCCTCCAGCAGGCATTTTTCGGTGAAGGGGTCGCCGACCTGCACGGTCGGGCGCTTCTCGTCGATCTTGTCGTCGAATTCGGCTGAGGCCATTGTGGCGCCGCCGACGCCGTCGCGGCCGGTCTTGGCGCCGAGATAGACGACCGGCAGGCCAACGCCCTTGGCTTCCGACAGGAAGATCGCGTCGGTCTTGGCGAGGCCCGCCGCAAAAGCGTTGACCAGGATGTTGCCATTATAGCGGGCATCGAAATTGACCTCGCCGCCGACCGTCGGCACGCCGAAGGAATTGCCATAGCCGCCGACGCCGGAAACGACGCCGGCAACCAGATGCCTGGTCTTGGGGTGGTCAGGCGCTCCGAAGCGCAGTGCATTCATCGCCGCGATCGGCCGCGCGCCCATGGTGAAGACATCGCGCAATATACCACCGACGCCTGTCGCCGCCCCTTGATAGGGCTCGATATAGGAGGGGTGGTTGTGGCTCTCCATCTTGAAGACGACGCAGTCGCCGTCGCCGATATCGACCACGCCGGCATTCTCGCCCGGACCCTGGATGACCCGCGGCCCGGTGGTCGGCAGCGTGCGCAGCCACTTTTTCGAGGATTTGTAGGAGCAGTGCTCGTTCCACATCGCCGAGAAGATGCCGAGTTCGGTAAAACTCGGCTCGCGCCCGACCAGGTCGAGGATGCGCTGGTATTCGTCGGGCTTCAGCCCGTGCGCGGCAATGAGTTCCGGAGTGATCGGCACGGAATTGGAAATGGTCATGGGCGGCGATTGGTATCCGTGGGAGCGGGGATTTTGAGTCCCCTCTTATCGCAAGCTTGGCGCTGTTACACCCCATCGATTAGCGAAAAACGCCGGAAAACCACAGGGCGGCGCGCATGCCTGCCTGACTTGCCGAACCGCGGGGCCGAACTCAGGAAAAACTGTCGTAGCCGGCGCGGCCTTCGTCGAGCAGCCGCCTGATCACCGCGATGCCATCGGCAAGATCCTTGCGTTGCCCCGGCTGCGAAACGCCGAAGCGAACGCCATGGAACACCTGCTCCGAACGGCCGGCCTTGAACTCATCCTCATCGTCGAGCAGCACGCCGTTCTCAAGGCAGGCATTCTTGAAGGTCCCGGAAAGCCACGGCTCGGGCAAGGTAAGCCAGACGAACGGCACCCTGTCATGCGCCCTGAAGTCGAACCCGGCCAATGTCTCGCGTACGATCGCGATGCGCCCACCGATTTCGGCGATGCTGCGCTCGCGGATCTCGTGGGCCTGGCCGGACAGCACCAGCCTTGCGCCGACTTCCGCCAGCAGGAAGGGCAGGCCGCCGGTCATCATCTTGTGCGCCACCCGAATGCGGTGGCGATAGGCCGCCGGACAGGCGAGCCACCCGCCGCGAACGCCCGCTGCGACCGATTTCGACAGGCCGCCGGCGACTATGGTCCGTTCAGGCGCATATTCGGCCAGCAGCGGCTCCTTGTCGTCGGTCAGATGGCCATAGAGGTCGTCCTCGATCAGGATGACATTGTATTGGCGCGCCACGCGCGCGATCGCCTCGCGCCGCGCCGCCGGCATCGTCACCAGCGTCGGGTTCTGGGCCGTCGGCATCAGGAACATCATCTTTGGGTGTTTCTGCGCGCAGACGCGTTCGAAATCGTCGGGATCGACGCCTTCATTGTCCGATGTCACCAGCGCGGTGCGGCGGCCGATCAGGCCGGCGCTGCGCGAGATCTGCGAATAGGTGAGGTGCTCGAAGGCGATGGTGTCGCCGGGCGTGGTGATCGCGGCGATGGCCGCCATGACAGCCGCATGCGTGCCGAGTGTCGGCACGATGGCGTCGGGCGCCGGGCGAAAAGAATTCCGCGCCAGCCAATGGCTGCCGGCCTCGAACCAGCGGTCGGGAAAGTCGCGCGTGTAGCTTGAAATTTCATGCGGATGGTCCTGCGCCGTGCGCGACAGCACGTCGGCAATAATGGCACCTTGGCCGACGTCGGGCGCGGCCGTGCTGTCGAAGCGCAGCTTGCCGCGCGGCGCATCGACAAAGCGTGTGCCTTGCTGGCCGGGTTCAAGGAAATCGGGCTTCGTGCCCTCCGATTGTTGAGCCAGGACATAGGTGCCGCGCCCGACCTCTCCGTTCACCAATCCGCGCTCGCGCAGCAGTTGATAGGCCCGGCCGACCGTGCCGACGGTCGCGCCGATATCGTAGGCCAGATCCCGCTGCGGTGGCAGCTTTGCGCCGGCTCCGATGACGCCCTTGTCGATATCTGACTCAATGCTGTCAGCAAGACGCTGATAGAGGGGGCCGGAACCGGCACTGAGATCGGGAAGCCAATTTGTCATGGTGACAATTTTCTATATTGCACCGAATTGGGAGTCAATACATATGGATTGCGTGATAAAAAGGGTACAATCGGAATTTTGGCAGCCATGGCAATGAGTACAATCAAGGCAATCAATCGAGCAGGTGCCGAAGCGTTCGGGTACGCCGATCGGCCTTCGAGCTGGAAGGCCTATGTCCGCCGCCTCGTACGCATGGTCAGGTCGCTGGCGACTTTGCTCAACTATTTCTATGAGCGCCGCCGCAGCCGACTGGCATTGCTGGAGATGACCGATGAGCAGTTGAAAGACATCGGCATCTCGCGTTGCGATGCCCATCGCGAAGGCCTGAGAGCGTTCTGGGATTGAGCATGCGCACGCCCGAGATTCTAACGTGCTTTTTGTGCCCTCAGGCGTGAGACGCCGTGGTCCGCAAGCACGGCAACGACACACAGCACGAGAAAAAGCCCAGTGACGGCCAGCGCCGAGATGGCGACGCTGGTCGCGCCGTTCTTGGCGACATTGAGGAAGGGGTAGGGCACCTCGCCGGCGATCGGCGCCCGGGCCAGCACATAGACCAGGTAGGCGATGGGATAGACCATCCACCAGGATATGTCGCGCCACCTTGTGGTGCCGTCGGCGCCGGCCACAAGCCACCACAGCACGAACAGCATCGGCGTCACATAATGCAGCAGCACGTCGCAGACCAGAAACAGCCCTTGCGGTTGCCAAAGCTGCGCCAGAACGGTTGCGTAGATGATGAACACCAGCGTGATCGCCACCGCCACGCCCGCACGCACCCGTGGCCCGGCAAAAGCCGGAAACCAGGCATAGCCAGTGGATGACAGCAGGGCAGTGTGGACGAGCACTGCGCCGATATTGGTCAGGATGGTGAAGAAGCTGAAATAGAAGATAAGCGAGTCGAGGAAACCGCGGCCTGCTTGCATCGACGCCGGTATGGAGATGCAAAACTGCAGGACAAGCCCGGCCAGGCCAATGACCAGGCCTGATATCTGCAGGAACCGGCCCATCGCCCTATGCGGCGGCAGTGCAGGAGGGATTGCCCGCCTGCCAGCGGGCGATGTCGGAGCCGATGCGCGCGCCAAGCGGCTCGGCCATCAGCGGCCCGAAAACGTCGACGCGGCTGGAATTACCCTTCGCCTGCACAACCAGCAATGGTTTTCCGCCATAATGCTTGGCCGGAACCAGCAGGAAGCGCGGCGTGCCGCTGAACGAATTCAGCTCATTGGCCATCTGGTAGGATTTGAAGGCAGGATCCTTGCTGGCGATCCAGCATTTGTGGGCGGCGATTGCGACTTGCTCCATGGCCAGCAGCGAGGCGCTCTTGCCCGAGGGAACCGGTGCGCTCTTCGGGCTCGACTGGCAGGAGGCAAGCACAAAACCGGTTGCGATGAGAGCGAGGCAGGCGATCGTCTGTCTCATGGTCAAGCGGCTTCCATCTCAGGTTGGAAAGGAGGATATCAAGCGGCGATGCCGAGGGCGCCTTCGAACAAAGCCCGGCCGTCATTGCCGCCATGCGCCGCTTCGATCAGGTTCTCGGGATGCGGCATCAGGCCCAGCACATTGCCCTGGCTGTTGATGATTCCGGCGATGTCGTTGATCGAGCCGTTGGGATTGGTGCCTTCGGCATAGCGGAACACCACCTGGCCTTCGCCTTCGAGGCGGGCAAGCGTCTCGGCGTCGGCGAAATAGTTGCCGTCATGATGTGCTACCGGTGAACGGATGATTTGGCCCGGCTGGTAGCGGCGGGTGAACATCGTGTTGGCATTGGCGATTTGCAGCTTCACCTGCCGGCAGACGAATTTCAGCGAGCTGTTGCGCATCAGCGCGCCCGGCAGCATCCCGGCCTCGACCAGGATCTGGAAGCCGTTGCAGACACCGATGACCATGACGCCCTTGGCCGCCTTTTCGGCGACCGCCCGCATCACCGGCATGCGCGCGGCAATCGCCCCGCAGCGCAGATAGTCGCCGAAGGAAAAGCCGCCGGGAATGGCGATCAGGTCGACGTCGGGGATTTCGGTGTCGGTCTGCCAGACGGTGGCCGGCGCCTTGCCGGAAATCTTGGTCAGTGCCGCAATCATGTCGCGGTCGCGATTGAGGCCGGGGAGAAGAACGACGGCTGATTTCATTTCGGTTCGTAAGGCCTCTGGGCTTCGGCGAGTTCGCGCAGGTCTAAACGGCGATCGATACGCTCCAGGCGTTCGTCCTGTCGGGCGAGAATGCCATAGATGTTATGAATATCGCTTTGCGTTGCCACCATGTGACCCCGCATCACATTCAATTCCCGTTTCGTCTCGGAAACGTCCTGACGAAGCTCACCGATTTCGTGATGCACGCGCTTTAGAAGCTCGAACATCAGGTCGTTCGTGACTTCCGCCACCAGCCCCTCCGACACAACCTCAGGTTATGGCCACACTATAGTTCTCAATCACGGTATTCGCCAGAAGCTTGTCGCACATCGCCTTGAGATCAGCCTCGGCCTTGGCCTTGTCGGTCTCGGCGAGTTCGACGTCGAACACCTTGCCCTGGCGCACTTGGCCGACGCCGCCAAAACCCAGTCCCGACAGCGCGTGTTCGATCGCCTTGCCTTGCGGGTCGAGCACACCGTTTTTGAGGGTTACGGTAACGCGGGCCTTGATCACGCTGGACATGCTCCTGTTTGGGTTTAGTGTTTCATGCCCTTCGGCGGCTCGCTGGACGCGACGAGTACCGGCCCACCGTGGCGCGGTGGCTCGTTCTCGTTCATGATGCCGAGCCTGCGGGCAACTTCCTGGTAGGCTTCGACCAACCCGCCCATGTCGCGGCGAAAGCGGTCCTTGTCGAGCTTGTCCTGCGTCGCCACGTCCCACAGCCGGCAGGAATCGGGCGAGATCTCGTCGGCGACGACGATGCGCATCATCTCGCCCTCGAACAGGCGGCCGCACTCGATCTTGAAGTCGACGAGCTGGATGCCGACGCCCATGAACAGGCCGGACAGAAAATCGTTGACGCGGATGGCCAGCGCCATGACGTCGTCGATCTCCTGCGGGCTTGCCCAGCCGAAAGCGGTGATATGCTCTTCCGACACCATCGGATCGTCGAGCGCGTCGGCCTTGTAATAGAATTCGATGATCGAGCGCGGCAGCACGGTGCCTTCCTCGATGCCGAGGCGCTTGGACAGCGAGCCGGCGGCCACATTGCGCACGACCACCTCGAGCGGAATGATCTCGACTTCCTTGATCAACTGCTCGCGCATGTTGAGTCGGCGGATGAAGTGGGTGGGAATGCCCATCCGGTTGAGATGGTTGAAGATATGCTCGGAAATACGGTTGTTGAGCACGCCCTTGCCATCGACGACTTCATGTTTCTTCTTGTTGAAGGCGGTGGCGTCGTCCTTGAAGAACTGGATCAGCGTTCCCGGCTCAGGTCCTTCATAGAGGATCTTGGCCTTGCCTTCATAAATGCGGCGGCGATTTTTCATCTGATTTTTTTCTCTGGATTTCCGGGCAGGCGGCAAGCGACCAGTTCCTGTCCGTCAGCCTAAATTAGTGAGGCAACGGGTAGGGTTCAATGCCGGTGTCTATCTCAATCCAGGTGTTTGCTCAATCGGCAAATCCTTTCAATCACCGCTTTCCGGACCGAAATGCCGCAGCGCAGCAAGTGATGTAGCATATTGACCGGCCCGCGGCCTTTTGGTTTGTGCTCGCCCACCACACATATTCACCGTCAACGAATCGGATTTCATCGGAGGGTGCCATGAGCAGCATGAAAGACCGCGAAGAGGGCTTCGAGCGCAAATTCGCATTCGACGAGGAGCTTCGGTTCAAGGCCTCGGCCCGCCGCAACAGGGCGCTCGGCATGTGGGCCGCGGAGAAACTGGGCAAATCTGGCGCCGAAGCCGAAGCCTACGCCAAGCAGGTGGTCGTCGCTGACATCGAGGAAGCCGGCGATCACGACGTTTTTCGCAAGATCCGCAAGGATTTCGATGAGGCCGGCGTCGACCAGTCGGACCATCAGATCCGCCGCACCATGGATGAGCTGATGGCGCAGGCCATCGAACAGATCAAAAATACCTGATGGATTCTGGACCAATAGACCGCCCGGCCCAGCCGGGCGGTTTTTCTTTGCCTTTGCTGTCGTTTCCGGCTGAAACTGCGCCAGACCCACGGGCCTCTATCCAACAAGGAACGCGCGAATGTCCCTGAAGTCACGCCTGGCGGCGGATGAAACGCTGTGCACCGCGTGGTCCGGCGTGCCGGATGCTCTCACGGTCGAAATCCTGGCCAAACAGGGGTTCGATGCCGTCACGCTCGACATGCAGCATGGCGGCCATAACGAGGACAGCGTGTTGCGCGGCATCGCGCCGGTCCTGGCGGCCGACAAACCGGCGCTGGTACGCATTCCAGTCGGCCGCTTCGACATGGCCAGCCGCGCGCTCGATTTCGGCGCCGAGGCGGTAATCGCGCCGATGGTGAATTCTGTTGCGGACGCCAGGCTGTTCGCGGCCGCCATGAAATACCCGCCGCTCGGCGAGCGCTCCTGGGGGCCGACCTACGCCTTCCCGCGCCACGGCAAGGGCGACTTTGCCGACTGGCTGCGCGATAGCAACCAGCGCACCATGGCCTTCGCCATGGTCGAGACGCGCGCAGCACTGGACGCGCTCGACGGCATCCTCGACACGCCGGGCATCGACGGCATCTTCCTCGGCCCGTCGGATTTCTCGATTGCCTGGTCGAAAGGCACCACCGTCAATTCGACGCTGGAAAGCATGATGGAAACGGTCGCCTCGATCGCCGAACGCACGCGCAAGGCCGGCAAGCATGCCGCGATCTACGTCATGGAGCCGGCCATTGCCGGCCGTGTGGTGGCCATGGGCTACCGGCTGCTGGCCATGGGCTCCGAGCATTCGCTCATTTCGCTCGGCGCAAAAACCCTGTTGAAAAGCGTCAAGGATTCGCTCGGGTCCTAAAGGTCCGTCAGGAACTTGGCGAAGGTCATCGAGCCTTCAGGCCACGGGCCGAATCCCGAATCCGCATTGAGATGGCCGGCATCGCCGGCGTCGATGAACAGCGAGCCCCAGGCGCCGGCAATGTCTTCGGCAACTTCGAAGGCGCAGAACGGGTCGTTGCGGCTGGCGATCACCACCGAGGGGAAGGCCAGCGGCTCGCGCGGGTAGGGGCCGAAGGTCATCAGGTGCTTCGGCTTTATCTTGGGATTAGCGACGTCGGGTGGCGCCACGAAAAAAGCGCCGGCCACCGGCCGCTGGAACTGCGGCATGGCCTGGACAGCCGTGGCGACACCGAGCGAATGCGCGACGATGACGACTGGCCGCTCGGCCTCATTGACCGCTTTCACCACGCTCGCCGTCCAGTCGTCGCGCACCGGCTTCGACCATTCCGCCTGCTCGACGCGGCGCGCCGTCGACAATTTCGCCTGCCAGCGGCTTTGCCAATGGTCCGGGCCGGAATTGGTGTAGCCCGGCACGATGAGAATATCTGCATCCCTGACTTTCATGGCGCGCATGTAGCGAGCGGCATCGCCGCATGCAACCGCGCATGATCCCAAAATGTGGCTGCCGGTTCTTGGAGAAGGCCAAAGCTGTTCGACGCTTGTGATCACAATAGTGAACACCTTGTTCGCTTCCTGCCGTCTTGTGTGAACGATCGTGATCGACGATCTGTCATGGGGAGAGAAACAGCCGTGAAGGACCGGATTTTGGCGCTGACACGACGTACAATGATCGGCGGTGCCGGGCTCCTGGCCTTAGGAGTTGTGTCAAGTGCTGCCCAAACGGAGAGTTCGATGAGCGAATTGCCTTTTGCCGCCACGACACCGGTGAGCGTTGCCCGCGTCGGGCTGCGCGCGCGGGACGCCGAAAGTCTGGCCGCCTATTATCGCAAGGTCGTGGGGTTGCAGGAATTGAGCCGTGCCGATGGCGCGATCACGCTTGGCGCCGCCAATCGCCCGCTGTTCGTCATCGAGGCGGATCCGGCGGCAAAGCCCGACGATCCGCGTAGCGCCGGCCTGTTCCACACCGCCTTCCTGCTGCCCAGTCGTGCCGATCTCGGCCGCTGGATCAATCATGCCATCGCCAACAAGATCGCCATCGAGGGCGCATCCGATCACCTGGTCAGCGAGGCGCTCTACCTGACAGACCCCGAGGGCAACGGCATCGAGATCTACGCCGATCGCCAGCCACGGGACTGGAAGTGGAACGGCGACAAGATCGCGATGGCTACCGAGCGGCTGAATATCCCCTCGGTCGTCGCCGAAGTTCCGGCCGGCGATGCCGGCTGGCAAGGCGCGCCGGACAACAGCATCATCGGCCACGTCCATCTGCGCGTGGGCCGGCCGGAAGAGGCCGAAGCCTGGTGGAACAAGGAGTTCGGCTTCGATACTGTGGCGAAATATGGCGGCGCGGCGGTATTCCTGTCGTCCGGTGGCTACCACCACCATATCGGCGCCAATGCCTGGCAGAGCGCCGGCGCCGGACGCCGCGATCCCGCCCGGTCTGGCTTGGCCTGGGTTGAGATGCGTTCGAACAATGTGACCGATGAGACGGCCCGTGAGGACCCTTGGGGAACGGTAATCAGGACCGTTCCCGGTAAGGCCTGATCAGTTCGTCGGCGCTTAGAGCCCGGCCTTTCCCAGCAAACGGCCAAGCATGAGCAGGCCCGCCGGCCACGGGCCAAGGCGGACCTCGTTTCCCATGTGACCGAGATCGCCGGCATCGGCGAGTTCCGCGCCCCAGGCGGCGGCAAAGGCCGTCGCCTGGTCGAAAGTCACGCGCGGATCGGTTCGACTCGCGACCACCAGTGTCGGAAAGGACAGGCGCTTCAGCGGCATGGGCGCGAAGGGGCGAACCAGATCGAAGGACGGATCGGGGTCCTCGACATTGGTCGGGGCAACCAGCAATGCGCCCGCAACTTTCCGCAGTTGGCTTTCGCTGGCGCCGGCCGCCCATTTGACGGTCGTCGCCACCGCCAGTGAGTGCGCAAGCAGCACCACGCGCCGAGGTGCCGCGGCAACCGCGGCATCCACCCGGCCGATCCAGTCCTCAGGACTGGGCCTGTCCCATTCGGCTTGCAGCACGCGGCTCGAATTCGGGAACGCCTGGCACCAATGCGACATCCAGTGATCCGGCCCGGAGTTGCCGCGCCCCGGTAAAGCGAGAAAATCGAAGTCCCCAGCCGCGGAAATCATCACGCCTCTCCGAATACCCGCTTGAAGATCGTGTCGACATGCTTGGTATGGTAGCCAAGGTCGAATTTCTCGCGGATCTCGGCTTCCGGCAAGGCGGCGGTGACCTCCTTGTCGGCGAGAAGTTCTTCAAGAAAATCAGCCCCTTGCTCCCACACCTTCATGGCGTTGCGCTGCACCAGCCGGTAGGCGTCTTCACGTGATACGCCAGCTTGGGTCAGTGCCAGAAGCACGCGCTGCGAATGCACCAGGCCGCGGAACTTGTTCATGTTCTTCAGCATGTTATCGGGGTAGACAAGCAGTTTGTCGACGACACTGGTCAGCCGCGACAGCGCGAAATCGAGCGTCACAGTCGCGTCCGGTCCGATCATGCGCTCGACGGACGAATGCGAAATGTCGCGCTCGTGCCAGAGCGCCACGTTCTCCATCGCCGGCAGCGCGAAGGAGCGCACCATGCGGGCAAGGCCGGTGAGGTTCTCGGTCAGCACGGGGTTGCGCTTGTGCGGCATCGCCGAAGAGCCTTTTTGTCCGGGCGAAAAATACTCTTCCGCTTCCAGCACTTCGGTGCGCTGCAGATGGCGTATCTCGATCGCCAGCCGCTCGATCGAGGAGGCGATGACCCCAAGCGTGGCGAAGAACATGGCGTGGCGGTCGCGCGGGATTACTTGCGTCGACACCGGTTCCGGCTTCAGCCCCAGCTTCTTCGCCACATGCTCTTCGACATAGGGGTCGATATTGGCAAACGTGCCGACAGCACCGGAGATGGCGCATGTGGCGATGTCCTCACGCGCATGCACCAGGCGCTCGCGGCAGCGCGAGAATTCGGCATAGGCCTGCGCCAGCTTGACGCCGAAGGTGGTCGGCTCGGCATGGATGCCATGGCTGCGGCCGATGGTGACGGTGTCCTTGTGCTCGAAAGCGCGGCGCTTGAGCGCCGCAAGCAGGCCGTCGATGTCGGCGAGAAGAATGTCGCTGGCGCGGGTCAATTGCACGGCAAAGCAGGTGTCGAGAACGTCTGAGGAGGTCATGCCCTGGTGGATGAAGCGGGCGTCAGGCCCGACGAACTCACTGAGATGGGTCAGGAAGGCGATGACATCGTGCTTGGTGACGCGCTCGATCTCGTCGATGGCCTCGACGTCGAATTTAGCAGCCCCGCCCTTTTCCCAGATGGTCTTCGCGGCCTCTTTCGGGATCACGCCAAGTTCGGCCAGCGCGTCACAAGCGTAGGCCTCGATCTCGAACCAGATGCGGAACCGGGTCTCGGGCGACCAGATGGCCACCATTTCCGGCCGGGAGTAGCGAGGGATCATCGGTCAGTCCTGACTTGCGAGAGCGTTTGCCCGCGTCCTAACAGAGGCCGACAAAATGCTCAACGCTGCTGCCGCGCAAACCAGATGCTGGCGGCAAACAGCGCGATGAAACCAAGCGGAAAATAAAGCCGGATGCCCAGAACGATGAACTGGTAAAGCGCCGTCGCCATCGTGAACACGAACTGGATAGACCAGGCGATGGTCAATGCCGGTGCATGCCACTGGACATAGTAGGAGCGGTATTGCAGCGCAAAGAGCCCGCCGGTGAAGGCGATCGTTATGGTGAGAAGGCAGATAAAGGCGGCGGCAAAGGCAACTTCCCAATGCCGGCCAAGCGAGACCAGCCGCGCCAGGAACAGGCCAACCGGAAAGGCGAGCGCTCCGCCGGTGGCATAGAGCAGCGAGACGAAGCGGATCTTTGCCGGGGTCTCCCAGTCATCCAGCAACAGGTTGACGAGTGCGCTGGCGCCCATCGCCACACCCCACAGCAAAGCGCCGCAAAGAGCGGTGCCCGGCGAAGGCAAGGCGCGCCGGACAAGACTCAAGACGCGGTTGCGGACGACGGGGAGCGGCGTCACAGGCGGCCAGTTACCGCGATCCAGCGATAGTCCGGTCCTTCGAAGCCGTATTGGCGTACCGCGATTAGCACGGCATAGGCGCTGAGGCCTTGCGGCGAGAATGTCTGCACCGCGCCGATCCGATAGCCATTCGGACAGCCTCGGCTTTTGGGGATCGACTTGTCCTCATGCAGAAGCTCTGTCTTGCCGCCGGCTTTCGCCTCGATGCGCAGCAGGCGAAAGCCGTTGATCTCGCCCTGGCTCTCGCAGCCCTCGGTATTGTTCATGCCGATCTCGTCGAGCCGGAATTCGAGCGGATCGTCGACCGGAAAGAAGATAGGGCGCGGGTTCACCACCATGCGGAACGGATCGGCCGAAAGCTCCGTCACCGGATTGAACCCGGCGGTGATGCCGCGATTGGCGGTCAATTCAACCTGCTTGACGATGGCCTCACCCTTTTGCCGGGCCTGGAGGCGCACCGCTTCGAGCGTGGCGTTCTCGTCGTCAAGCCGGACCTTGATCGGCGTGCCCTGGAGAAAGCTGTCGTCTGCGGTGTTGATGTAATACCGGTTCGCGTAGGGAAATCCCGATCCGTCCTGGACGCCATATTCCTCGAAGGCGAACACGCTTCCGTCCTGGCTGAAGCCGAGGATTTCAAGCTCGGCCACGTCGCCGGCGTGAGCGGCGAGGGGCGCTGCCAATTGGGCGAGCAGGAGAAAGGCAGAAAGGACGAGAATTCGCATCATTTTTTCTCTTCAGCCGCCAAGGTCGAGTGGTTCCCTACCACGACGAGATCAAAACGTCGTGCAGTCTGAAGGCCGATGCATCCAATTCGGTCGGCGTTTGTTATTGTCCGCAGCTTCAAAAGGAGACCCACCATGACCGACGCCAGCAAAATTCGCGAGCATATGGAAGTGATCGGCGCCGATGGCGTTCATGTCGGCACTGTCGACAAAGTCGAGGGGCAGCGGATCAAGCTGACCAAGGCCGACAGCGGCATGGGCGCGCACAAGGGCCATCACCACTATATCCCGCTCAGCCTCGTCGCTGAAGTCGACGGCAAGAAGGTCTGGCTGTCGGCAAATTCGGACGTCGCGGTCACCTTCGAGGAAGAAAAATCCGATCCCACCTGATTACACCGTCGCGCATTCAGCGCGACGACCAGACCGGGAAGAGATCGCCCTCGGCCGGCGTCGCTGCAAAGACGCCGCGGCTGATGGCGCGCGCCATGGTGGCGCCGGCTGCGGCATAGAGGTCGATCGCATCGTTGGGAGCAAGCGCGATGCCGCTCTTGCCTGTCGCCAGCGCGAACACCAGATCGCCGTCGGCCGGCGTGTGCGTCGGCCAGGTGGCGCGCACGAAGCCGTCATGCGCTGCTATGGCAAGGCGTTTCGCGGCGGCCTTGGTGAGAACGGCGTCGGTGGCGATGACGGCGATGGTGGTGTTGCCGCCGGGCTCTATGCTTTTGTCGCGGAATTTCAGCAGGATCCGTCTTGCATCGGCCGGCATTGGCGAGGGATAGCCGAGCCCACCAAACTCGTCGCCGATTTCGAACGGTGCCGCCCAGAAGTGCCTGCTGCGACCAACCGTCACCGAGCCGGTCGGGTTGACGGCGGCCAGCGCGCCGATGGTGACGCCGCTGTCGAGCAGCGTCGAGGCCGAGCCGAGGCCGCCCTTCAGGCCTGCACTCAGCGCGCCGGTGCCCGCACCGACAGTGCCAAGTGGAAAGTCGCTGCCGGCTGCCTGCGCGGCCTCATGGCCGAGGTCGCGGTAAGGCGGATAGCGGCCCCAATCCTTGTCGCCGCCGTTGCGCAGGTCGAATAGGATTGCCGCCGGCACGATCGGCACCCGAAAGCCGCCGACCTCGACGCCGATATTCCTCTCGCGCAAGGCGGCCTGCACGCCGGAGGCGGCGTCGAGGCCGAAGGCGGAGCCACCGGAAAGCACGACGGCGTGGATCGCTTCGATGGAATTATGCGGTTCCAGCAGGTCCGTCTCGCGCGTGCCCGGCGCGCCGCCCAGCACCTGGACACCAGCCACCGCCGGTTCATCGCAAAGCACGGCGGTCACGCCTGACTTCAGCCTGGCGTCGGAAGCGTTGCCGACGCGCAGGCCGGCGACATCGGTGATCAGATTGCGCGGCCCGGTGCGAAACATCACTTCACCTCGAAAGGCACGAAACGCGCGCCATCAAAACGGAAGGCGCGGTAGGGATTCTGGCTGAGATCGCCCTTTTCGTCGAAACGGACCGGTCCGGTCACGGTGGTGAAATCATGCGCGGTGAGCGCTTCGGCAAGCGGCTTGCCGGAGGTTGCTGCGAGCGCCGCGGCCGCCTTGGCGGTCTCGACCGCCGCGTAGGCCGGCAGCGCGTAACCTTCCGGCGCGATCCCTCGTGCGGCAAAAGCCTCCAGCACCTTGGGGTCGGCAACATCAGACCATTCGGGTTGCGCAATCATCAGCGTGCCAGTGGCGTAGGCCACGTCGCCGGGCGGCGTGCGCAGCGTTTCGCCGCCGGCAAAAGTCATGCCGGCTTCGAGCTGGCCGGCGTCGCGGCCCATGATGGCGATATCGTCGCCGTCGCCCCCGGCAAAGATGTGCGTCGCCCCGGCTTTCTTCAGCCGCCCGATCAGGCCGATCTGGTTGTCGAGCTGTGGCCGGAACGTGTCGACGAACACCGGTCTCAGCGCCGCCTGCTCGGCTGCTGCGCGAAACGTCTCGGCGATTTCACGGCCGTAGATCGTGCCGTCGTCGACGATGGCGAACAATTCGTTCTGCCAGAGCCGGGTGAGGATGGTGGCTACGGCGTTGCGCTCGTCGTCGCCGCGCGGCCCGAGGCGAAACACCGGCCAGCCGGTCTTGGCGCGCCGGTCGGTCAGGCTTTCGGTGCGCACGCCGACGGTGATGACCGGGATGTTGGCGTCCTTCAGGATGGGCAGCGCCGCCTCGATCGCGTCGGTGCAGAGAAAGCCAACAACCACGCTGACCTTCGTCGCCGCGAATTCCCTCGCTGCGGCGGCGCCGCCATTGGCCGTACAGGCGTCATCGACCGTCTTGAACTCGACGCCGCTCGCTTCTGCCGCCAGGCCGGCGCCCGCCTCGATCTGCTTGCCGAGGATCGCCGACGGTCCGGACAGTGGTGCAGCGACGCCGACGAACAGCGTCTCGGCGCCCGCATTGCCGCAGAGCGACAGCCAGGCCAGCAGCGCTATTGTCGTTGTCCCGAATCGCATGCGTGCGAAGAATTCCTCCGTGCCGGCCAAGCGTTTCCCGGCACTATGCCCCACAAAGACCTAAAGGCTGCCTAACCCCGGTGCAACACGCGAATTTCAGGATGCAAGTCAAGCACTTCGCTTGTGGCAGGCACTATGTGGCCATATATAACGGTTGGGTTCCAAGGGAAATCATCGGTGCTGAAGAAGAACGACATTGGGCCGCAGGCCTATCGCGACGCGATGAGCCATTTTGCCGGCCACGTCCATGTGGTGACCACCGACGGTCCCGGTGGCAAGCGCGGCGCGACGGTCATCGCGGCCTGTTCGGTGTCGGACACGCCGCCGACCATTCTGGTCTGCCTCAACCGCGAGAATCCCAAGAACGAGCCATTCTTAAAAAACGGCAAATTCGCCTTGAACACGCTGGCCTCGCATCAGGAGGCGCTGTCGGTTGGCTTTTCCGGTCTCACCGGCCTGCCGGCTGCGGAGCGCTTTGCGCTGGGCGAATGGGATGTCATCTCGACCGGCGCACCGACACTGAAGGGCGCGCTCGCCGTGTTCGACTGCGAATTGATCGACACCAAGGACCTCGCCACCCATCGTGTGCTTTTTGGCAAGGTGACAGGCCTGCGCATCGGCGATAATTTGCGGCCGCTGATTTATCACGACCGCGGCTACCACGCCTTGTAGCGCCATGGTTGTACCCACGGAGAGAGAATGACCGAGTTGAAACCGCGCCCGGCGCCGCGGACGATCGACGAGACGCTCGCTCTGCTGACCGGTGCGGACTATGTGGCGGACCGGTCATTGGCGACCGTGTTGTTCTTATCCCTGCGCATGCAGCGGCCGCTGTTCCTCGAAGGCGAGGCCGGCGTTGGCAAGACCGAGATCGCCAAGGTGCTGGCGCAGGCGCTCGGCCGCCGGTTGATCCGCCTGCAATGCTATGAAGGCCTCGATGTCTCTTCCGCGGTTTACGAGTGGAACTACGCCGCCCAGATGATCGAAATCCGCATGGAAGAGGCGGCTGGCAAGGTCGATCGCTCCGACATGGAGCGCAATGTCTTCTCCGAAAAATACCTGATCCGCCGCCCGGTTCTCGATGCGCTGACCGGCAAGGCCGGCGCCGCCCCGGTGTTCCTGATCGATGAGCTCGACCGCACCGACGAAGCCTTCGAAGCGTTTCTGCTCGAAATCCTGTCGGACTTCCAGGTCACGGTGCCCGAACTCGGCACGATCAAGGCGGAAGAGCCGCCGATCGTCATCATCACCACCAATCGCACCCGCGAGATCCATGACGCGCTGAAGCGGCGATGCCTCTATCACTGGGTCGACTATCCCAACGCCGAGCGCGAGCTGGAGATCGTGCGCAGGAAAGTGCCGCAGGCCAACCGCCGGCTCTCGGCGGAAGTGGTTTCGTTCATCCAGAAGCTGCGCCAGATCGAGCTGTTCAAGGTGCCGGGCGTCGCCGAGACCATCGACTGGGCCGGCGCACTGACCGAACTCGACAAGGTGGCGCTCGATCCGGAAACCGTTTCCGACACGATCGGCGTGCTCTTGAAATACCAGGACGACATTGCCCGCATCGGACAAGGCGAAAGCCGGCGCATCCTCGACGAGGTGAAAGCCGAGCTTTCGGCGGCGGAGTAGGGCATGGCGCCGCGTCCCGAACCGAAAGAGGCGACGGCGGACGGGCGCATCGCCGACAACATCGTCTATTTCGCCCGCACCCTGCGCAAGGCGGGCATGCGGGTCGGGCCGGCCTCGGTGAAGGATGCCATCGAGGCGGTGCTGGCTGCCGGCATCGGTTCCCGAGACGACTTCTACTGGACGCTGCACGCCGTACTGGTGTCGCGGCACGAGGACCATCCCACCTTCGACGAGGCTTTCCGGCTGTTCTGGAAGTCGCACGAGCTGATCGAGAAGATGCTGGCGATGTTTTCGCCGGTGGCGCCCGACAACAGAGAGAAGCAAAAACCTCGCGCGGCTGAAAACCGCGTCAGCCAGGCGATGTTCGAGGGCCACGGCAAGAGCCAGCCGCCACGGGAAATTCCCGAAATCGAGGTCGACGCCCGCTTCACCTTCTCTGGCAACGAGGTGCTGCGGGGCAAGGATTTTGCTCAGATGAACGCTGCTGAGATGGCCGAGGCCAAGAAGGCGATTGCTCGGTTGCGGCTGCCCTTCGACATGGTCAGGACACGGCGCTTCAAGGCCGATGCGCATGGCCGTCGCATCGATCCGCGTGCCATGATGCGCTCGGCCGCGCGCACCGGCGGCGAATTGATCCTGCCGAAATTCCGCTCGGCCCGAGAGGTTCACCCGCCGCTGGTGGTGCTTGCCGACATTTCCGGCTCGATGAGCCAATATACGCGCATCTTCCTGCATTTCCTGCATGCGCTAACGGAAAAGCGCCAGCGCGTCCATGCCTTCGTCTTCGGCACCAGGCTCACCAATTTGACGCGCCAGATGCGCCATCGCGATCCCGACGCCGCGCTTGCCGATTGCTCGGCGGCGGTGAAGGACTGGTCGGGCGGCACGCGCATCGGCGACGCGCTCTCCGAGTTCAACCTTCTGTGGTCGCGACGCGTATTGGGGCAGGGCGCGGTGGTGCTTCTGATCACCGATGGGCTCGAACGCGACGACGTCGCCGGCCTGTCGGAGGAGATGGAGCGCCTTCACAAATCCTGCCGGCGGCTGATCTGGCTGAACCCGCTGCTGCGCTTCGACGGCTTCGAGCCCCGCGCTCGCGGCGTCAAGGCGATGCTGCCGCATGTCGACGAGTTCCGCCCGGTGCACAATCTCGAAGCGCTGGCCGATCTCTGCGCCTCGCTGGACAAGAAATCGGCACTGTCGGTCGATCCGCGCCGATGGCTGCAAGCTGGCGAGAGGCGCGCCGCGTAACCATATCGAGGGAGAATAGATGTCTCCCTGGGAAAAACAGACTCTGAGAGAAGCGATCATGGAAAACAGCATCTATCTCGATGAAGCCCGCGATCCCCTGATTATCGCGGAAGGCTGGATGAAGGATGGCAAGGATGTCGCCATCGCAACCGTGGTCGAAACCTGGGGTTCGGCGCCGCGGCCTGTCGGTAGTCATCTGGTCATCGACGCCGACGGCAATTTCCACGGCTCGGTCTCGGGCGGCTGCGTCGAGGGCGCGGTGGTGACCGAGGCGATCGACGTCATCGGTTCGGGCAAGGCGAAAATGCTGGAGTTCGGCGTTGCCGACGAGACCGCCTGGCAGGTCGGCCTGTCCTGCGGTGGCCGGATAAAAGTCTATGTCGAAAGATTGGGCTGATCTCGAATGGATCCCTATGCGCTGAAGACGCTCAACGCCGAACGCCGCGCCCGCCGCGCGGCTATTCTGGTCACCGACCTTGGCGACGGCCGCGACCGCATCGTTCGCGAAGGCGATCAGGTCGCCGGCGACCTTGGTGCGGCGATCGCCAAGGCGTTTCGCACGGGCAATTCGGGTTCGGTCGAAGCCGAAGGGCGCACCTTCTTCCTCAACGCCCATCTGCCGCAGCCGCGCCTGGTGGTGATTGGCGCCGTCCACATCAGTCAGGCGCTGGCGCCGATGGCGAAGATCGCCGGCTACCCCGTCGAGATCGTCGATCCGCGCACCGCCTTCGCCACGCCCGACCGTTTTCCCGATGTCGCGCTGCATGCCGAATGGCCGCAGGATGTGCTTTCGCGCCAGCCGCTGGACGGCTACACGGCGCTCGCCGCCGTCACCCATGATCCCAAGATCGACGATTTCGCGCTGAAGGCGGCGCTCGACGCCAACTGCTTCTATGTCGGTGCACTCGGCAGCCGCAAGACACACGCCAAGCGCGTCGAGCGCTTGCTGGCCTTGGGCGCCACAGCCGACCAGATCGCCCGCATCCATGCGCCGATCGGTCTCGATATTGGTGCGGCAAGCCCGGCCGAGATCGCGGTCGCCATCCTCGCGCAGACGATCGATGCCTTCCGCTCGCGCGGCCTGGAAAGCAAAGGCGCGGCGGCGTGAAATTTGGCCCGGTTCCGATCGATCAGGCCGAAGGTGCGGTGCTGGCGCACGCCACCACGGCCGGCGACCGGCGTTTGCGCAAGGCGCACAGGCTGAGCGCTGATGATCTGTCGGTGCTGAAGGCGGCTGGGGTAACCCAGATAGTCGCCGCTGTCCTGGCGCCCGATGATCTCGGCGAGGACGCAGCGGCCGAAAAAATCGCGCAAAGCATGGTCCATCGCAACATCGAGGCGAAGCCTGCCGCGACCGGGAGGGTCAACCTTTACGCCAAGGTCGCCGGCATCTTCACCGTCGACGCGGCGATGATCGACGCCATCAACGCCGTCGACCCGACCATCACCATCGCCACGCTGGCAAGGCATGCGCCGGTCGAGAAGGGACAGATGGTCGCGACGGTAAAGATCATTCCCTTTGCCGTCGCCGCGGTCCTGGTCGATGCCGTGGCAGAAATCTGCGCTGGCGGCGAGATCTTTGCCGTCAATGCTTACCAGCCGGTGCGCGTCGGCGTCATCCAGACGGTGCTACCCGGCATCAAGCCGAGCGTGCTCGATAAGACGTTGCGGGTGACCGAAGCAAGACTGACGCGTTCAGGAGCCCGGCTGACGGCGGAGCGTCGCACGCCGCACGAAGTCGCGGCGGTGGCGGAGGCCGCGATCTCGCTGGCGCGTGATAACGACATGGTGGTGATTTTCGGCGCCTCGGCGATGAGTGATTTCGGCGATGTTGTTCCAGCCGCGATCGAGAAGGCCGGCGGCGTCGTCATCCGTGCCGGCATGCCGGTCGATCCAGGCAACCTGTTGGTGCTTGGCACGCTTGCTGGCAAGCGCGTCATCGGCGCGCCTGGCTGCGCCCGCAGTCCCAAGGAGAACGGCTTCGACTGGGTTCTCGACAGGCTGATTGCCGGGCTCGATATGACGGCGAAGGACATTGCCGGCATGGGCGTCGGCGGGTTGCTGATGGAAATCCCGACACGGCCGCAGCCGCGCGAGCCGCTGCCGGCGAGGGCCGAGCCAAGGATCGATGTGGTGCTTTTGGCCGCCGGCCGCTCCAGCCGCATGGGCGGCCCGAACAAGCTGCTGGCGCTGTTCGATGGCAAGCCGCTGGTGCGCCGCGCTGCCGAGCGCGCTCTTGGCTCCAGAGCCGCAAACACGATCGTCGTCACCGGACATCAGCGCGAGCGGGTGCGGACGGCACTTTCGGGGCTCGACGTGACGTTGGCAGATAACCCGGATTTCGCCGAGGGCCTGTCTTCCTCGCTGAAGGCCGGCATCGCGCGGGTCAGCGATGACGCCGCCGGCGCCCTGATCGCTCTTGGCGACATGCCGAGCATCTCGTCGGGCGACCTCGACCGGCTTATCGAGGCGTTCCGCAAATCCGGGAGCAGGGCGGTCGTGCGCGCCTCGCACCAGGGAAAGCGCGGCAACCCGGTGCTGCTGCCGCGCTCACTGTTTCCAGCGATCGCGCATCTGGAAGGCGATACCGGCGCGCGTCATCTGGTCGAGGCCGAAGGGCTCGATGTCATCGATATCGAGATCGGCGAGGGCGCGGCCGTCGATGTCGACACCCGCGAGGCATTGGAAGGCGCTGGCGGCGTGCTGCAGGATTGACAAACCGAAGCCGAATTTCGCATGGCTGGAGCATGGCTATCAGCTCCCTTCCGCCCGCGTCTGCGCTTGTACCCCCCTCTGGCCTGCCGGCCATCTCCCCCTCAAGGGGGGAGATTGGCAGCTTCGATTACGGTGCCCATCTTGCAGCCTTGGAGACTGGCGAAAGCCGAAGTGGCGTTCAATCTCCCCCCTGGAGGGGGAGATGGCCGGCTGGGCAGAGGGGGGCGGCCACGCTCCATGCTCTTCTGGTTTCGCTGTTTTTCCTTTCTTCTGCCGTTCACGCCGACGCTTTCGAACTAAAGCCCTTCAGGGACGATCTCTTCGCCTATCCGGCCACGCTCTCATCCGCAAACAATGGCGCCTACACGGTCATCGACTATCGTGAGCTGCGCGATATCAACGCTCGCGACGAAGTGCCTGAGCGCCGGGTGCATGCGCAATATGTCGATACCGGTGTGCGCAAGGTGCAAAAGGATCTGTTGCTGAAGACCGACGCCGGCGATGTCCGCCATGTCGCCGTCGGCAAGACTGAAGGCGCCGGCATCATCATGCTCTATTTGCACGGCCAAGGCGGCAGCCGGAAGCAAGGCGTCGACGACTTCAGCTTCGGTGGTAATTTCAACCGCATCAAGAACCTGATGGCCGGCAATGGCGGCCTCTATCTCAGCCCGGATTTTTCCGATTTCGGCGACACCGGTGCGGCGCAGGTCGCAGCGTTGATTGACCATTACGCCGAGCAGTCGCCAGGTGCGAAAATCTTCGTCGCCTGCGGTTCGATGGGCGGCGCGCTGTGCTGGAAGCTGGCTGCTCGCAAGGACACCGGCGGACGCATCGATGGGCTGCTGCTGCTCGGCTCGCTGTGGGACGAAAGCTTTTTCGCAGGCCCTGCCTACAAGCGCCGCGTGCCGGTCTTCTTCGGCCAGGGCAGCAAGGACCCGGTCTTTCCCATTGCAAACCAGGAAGCCTTCTTCCGTTCGATCCTGGCCAAATCGAAGACCTATCCGACCCGCTTCGTCCGCTTCGAGACCGGCACCCACGGCACGCCGATCCGCATGGCCGACTGGCGCGGCACGCTCAACTGGATGCTGTCGAAAACGCCCTGATACATAGGCCGATCAAGGCGGAGTGTTGTAGTCGAGCACGGTCTGCGGGTTGATCTCGCCGTCATAGGACGCGTCGACATCGTATTGCACCAGCGAGAAATTGCCGTTGCGAAACAGATAGGTGCCCGCCGATGAGGCATCGCCGACGCCGCGCCATTTGTTCATGGACGAAATCGTCTTGGTGGCGTCGTCATAGCCGGAATTGACCAGCTGGTCGTCGGTCTGGAAGCCGATGATGTTGATCGACTCGACCTTGCCTTCGCTGTTGTTGTTCTCATAACGGATATCGAGTTCCGGCGAAGCGAACTGCAGCTGCCGCACACCCGAGACGTCGTCAAAGATGTAGTAGACGGCACTCTCATTGTAGGCCGCCATCGAGCAGAAGAAGCGGAACAGCCGCGTCTCGCGTTCGGGTTCGTCGGCAGCGGCATTCACATCCTTGTAGTGGAGCGTATGGGTCTCCGGCTCGCCCACTGGCTTGCCATCAGGCGTTTCCTTGTCGCACTGGTCGCTATAGGTGGCGGCGAAGGCCTTCCTGGCCTGCTCCAGCGCCGTGTCCTTCTTCGGCGGCGGCGGACCGTCGCCACAGCTTTCCGGCACCGCGTCCTCGAAATCGGCCGTCGCCGGCTTCAGCGCACCCTTGTCGATGAAGATCGGGGTGAATGGCGGTTCCTGGATCGAGGCATTGACCTGGCGCAGCGTGTAGCAGCCGGCGAAGACCGTCTGCTTGCCATCCTTGTCGGTTGCGCGGATGGCGACGGGAACATTGTAAAATATGCTGCCGGCCGCGCCTTCATCGGACACGACGCCGGTCTGGACCTCGACCTTGTCGGTGCCGTCATAGCCCTTGACGAATGTGTCGAAATCCTTGGCCGGCTTGGTGTCACCGAAATAACCCCAGGCGCGCGCGAATTCATGCCGGCTGATGGCGCTGTAAAGCGAGCGGACGACCGCTTCAGCTGTGGACCGGTCGTCGACATAGGGCGCTTCGGCGGCGAGCACTGGCTGGCCCGCTACGGCAAGGGAGAAGAAAGCGGTTGCTGCAACAAAGGCGCTTCTCATCGGGAATCTCCACCTGATGGAGAGATTCTATCATAACGATTGCGGCGGCGCGGTGACGCTTGAAGAATCGCTGAGGAAGGCGCTACGTCCCGCCGCCGGCATTCCGGCCGGACAGGAGAAACTCACGTGACCATATCGATGTACGAGGCATCCGTGCCGGTGTTTACGGCCAGATTGAAAGCATTGTCCGACATACTGTCGGCGGCCGAACAGAATGCGCTTGATCGCAAGATCGATCCGCAGGTGTTTTTGACCTCGAGGCTTGCGCCCGACATGTTCGCCTTGACCAGACAGGTACAGATTGCCACCGACCACGCCAAGGGCGCGCCGTCACGGCTTGCCGGCCGCGAAGTGCCGAAATACGAGGACAATGAGGCGAGCTTTGCCGATTTGCAGGCGCGCATTGCCAAGACCCTGGATCTTTTAGCGACGTTCTCGGCTGCCGATTTCGAAGGCTCGGATGACAAGGTGATCGAACTGAAGCTTGGCCAGCGCGAAATCTCGATGGCAGGCCTGCAATATCTGCTGCATCTGGCCATGCCCAACTTCTATTTCCACGTGACCACCGCCTACGGCATTCTACGCCACAATGGCGTGCCGCTGAGCAAGGCGATCTTTTTGGGATCACGCTGAGATTTTTGGGTTTCCCGGTCCCGCCGGGAAACCTGAAGCTACCAGATATTCAGCGCAGGGACATCTCGCGGGCGATGCGCGGGAAGTCGGCCGGCTTGACGCCGATGTCGGCGCGGTCGGCATTGCTCATCGCGTTCAGCAGGGCAAGTGCCGCGCGATAGCGCAGATGCTCCTGCGGACGCGGCCGGGCGAACATTTCAGTGAAGAACCCCATGAATCATGGCCCCTTGTTGATCCTCCACGGCCCTCAATATAGGCAAATCATGACAATTGTGCAGTGCAGCATTTGCATGGCAGCCATGCCGCATCGATTTTTTTGATCACAATCGACGTGTCCGTTGAAACTTCTGGCGCGGTCGAACGTACGTATAGTGCCGGCCTAGGGCCGGTTTTCCTCGCCATTCCTGGCGAACTTCCGGACTGCACGAAAATGCAGTCCGGCTTTTTGTATCAGCGCAACGAGATCAATGGCGGCCGGGCTTGGAGACGAGCGGTGCCTTCCTGTATGTTGCAGCTTCATCCCCGCGCAGCCGCGCAAATTTCCCGCCGGAGAAAAATTCCATGGATAAACGCCGCCTCGGTCGGACCGATCTTCTTGTTTCCCAGATATGTCTTGGGTCGATGACCTGGGGCCAGCAGAACACCGAGGCTGATGGCCACGCCCAGATGGACCTGGCGTTTTCGCGCGGCGTCAATTTCATCGATACGGCCGAGCTCTATCCGATCCCGCCCAAGGCCGAGACACAAGGCCGGACCGAGAAGATCATCGGCAGCTGGATGAAGGCCAGAGGCAACCGCGACCAAGTGATCCTGGCCTCGAAAGTGGTCGGCCGCACCGCCAATGCATGGTTTCGCGGCGACCGCCCGTCGAAGCTGGTACGCGCCGACATTTTCGACGCCGTCGAAAAGTCGCTGGCCAAGCTCGGTACCGACTATATCGATCTTTATCAGATCCATTGGCCGGAACGCGATATACCCTGGGGCGCCAACCCGAACCGCATCGGCGCCGTGCCACGGCGGGCCGACGCTGTTGGCGCGCCGGCCGGCGAGACGCCGATCGCCGAGACGCTGGCCGTCTTCGACGAACTGGTGAAGGCAGGAAAAATCCGCCATTTCGGCCTGTCGAACGAGAGTTCCTGGGGTGTCATGCGCTTCATCGCCGAGGCCGACAAAGGCATCGGGCCGCGCGTGGTCTCGGTGCAGAACGCTTACAATCTCGTCAACCGCGGCTTCGAGGTGAACCTCGCCGAGGTCTGCGAGCGCGAGCAGATCTCGCTGCTTCCGTATTCGCCGCTGGCGCAGGGCTATTTGACCGGCAAATACGACCATGGGGCGCGGCCGCAGGGCTCGCGCTCGCAGCTCTTCAACCGCGGCCAGCGCTATGAGACGCCGAATGCCGCGGCAGTGCTGCTCGAATACAACGAGTTGGCGCGCTCCTTTGGCATGGAGCCGGCGCTGTTCGCCAATGCCTTTGTAGCGAGCCGGCCCTTCGTCACCTCGAACATCGTCGGCGCAACCGCCATCTGGCAGCTCGAAATGGCGCTGTCGTCAGTCGACGTGACCTGGACCGAGGAGATGCAGAAGGCGGCCGATGCCATCCACCAGCGCGTCGGCAACCCATGTCCCTAGTGTGGCGGGTCGAAATTATCCAGCAATAACAAGCGGGAGGGGACAGAAATGAATTTTCCGATCGAGGCCGTGCGGGAACGATTTCCGGCGCTATCCCTGACCGACAAGGGCCGCCGTCGCATCTATCTTGACAACCCGGCCGGCACGCAGGTGCCGCAAGCGGTCGCCGATGCGGTGGCGCGCTGCCTTTTGACCACCAACGCCAATCTCGGCGGGTTCTTCGAGACCACGGTGGCGGCGCAGGCTGTCGTGGACGCCGCCCATGCGGCCATGGCCGATTTCCTCGGCGCCGCGAGCCCTGAGGAAATCATCATCGGCGCCAACATGACGACGCTGACCTACCACATGTCGCGCACGCTCGGCCGCACGATGAAACCGGGCGACGAGATCATCCTCACCCGCATGGACCATGAGGGCAATGTCTCGCCCTGGCTGCAACTGGCCGAAGACCTTGGCCTCGTCGTGCGCTGGCTGCCTTTTGACGAGCAGAGCTGGCAGGTCGAGGAGGCGGCGCTTGCCGGGCTGATCACCAACAGGACACGGCTCGTCGCCCTGAACTACGCCAGCAACCTCACCGGTTCGATCAACCGCGTGAAGGCTTTGACCCGCATCGCAAAACAAGCCGGCGCCCTGGTTTATGTCGATGCCGTGCAGTTCGCGCCGCACGGCCTGATCGACGTGCAGGATCTCGGCTGCGATTTCCTGATCTGCTCGGCCTACAAATTCTTCGGCCCGCATATGGGCATTCTGTGGGGGTGCCGCGCGGTCATCGATGCGCTGCAGCCGTACAAATGCCGCTGTTCGTCCAACGGCCTGCCGGAACGGTTCGAACTCGGCACGCCGCAAATCGAGCTGATGGCCGGCCTGTCGGCCGCTGTCGACTATTTTGCCGAACTGGGCGCTGCGGCGGGCGAGGGCGGGTCGCGGCGGCGCAAGATTGCCAGGGCGTTCGAGCTGTCCATCGCCTATGAGAATCCGTTGGCGCAAAGGCTGATCGACGGTCTGTCCGACATTTCAGGCCTGGCCATCCACGGCATCACCGATTCGGCCCGCCTCGGGGAACGCGTGCCGACGGTTTCCTTCAGCGTCGACGGCATGGACCCGGAGACGATCGCGCGACAGATGAACGCCGAAAACATCTTCCTGTGGTCCGGCCACAACTATGCCTGGGAGATCGTCCAGCAGCTCGGCATTCCGGCCGAACAGGGCGTCGTGCGCATCGGCATTGCGCACTACAACACGGCGGCCGAAATTGACGAGACGCTGGAAAGCGTGCACCGGGTGATCGCCATGCTGAGGCAACAGCGATCCTGAGCGGCACGAAAACTACTTGCCGCCGAACCCGGTCAGAAACGCGGTGAGATTGTCGCCGAGTTCGTCGCAGAGATAGCCGCCTTCCTGGACGATGACCGTCGGCAGGCCGAGCCCGGCAATGGCCTCGCCGATGCGCGAGAAGCCCGGTGTCGTCACCGACAGCCCGCCGAACGGATCGCCTTCGAAGGCATCGAGCCCCAGCGCCACCACCAGCGCTTCCGGCGCAAAGGCGCGGATGCGCTGGAACGCCACGTCCAGCGCGTCGAGGAACGCCGCATCGCCGGATTTGCGGGCCAGCGGCAGGTTGAGATTGTAGCCGAGGCCCGCGCCGTCGCCGCGCTCGTCGGCATAGCCCCAGAAGAACGGGTAGAAGCGCACCGGGTCGGCATGCAGCGAGATCGTCAGCACGTCCGGCCGCGCATAGAAAATGCCTTGCGTGCCATTGCCGTGATGCAGGTCGACATCGAGGATCGCCACACGGGCTGCTTGTCGGCGCAAGACCTGCGCTGCTACCGCCGAATTGTTGATGAAGCAGAAGCCGCCGGCGACATCGGCAAAAGCGTGGTGGCCAGGCGGACGGCAGAGCGCATAGGCAGCTTGCGCGCCTGCCATCACCGCCTCGGCGGCCTCAACCGCGCTCCAGGCGCTCCACAGCGCGCTCTGCCACGTCTCGGCGGAGATCGGGCAAGCGGTGTCGGCCATATGGTAGCCGGCCTGGCCGACCGCCGAAGCCGGATAGGAGCCGCCGCGCGCGATCGGGTGGATGTTGGGGATGACTTCAGCCGAGGCGCCCTCGATGCGTTGCCAGCGCGTGAAGATATGCTCGAGGAAATCGAGATATTCGGGCGTATGCACCGCAGCAATCGGGCCTAGCCCATGATCCCTAGGTCGCTCGATCGTGCAGCCGGCGGCCTTGGCTCCAGCCAACAATCGCTCGACGCGTTCGGGTTTTTCAGGGTTGGGCTGTGGTGCGCCACTTGAGAGGAAGGCCTTGGGGTCGTGGCGTTTCTGCTCCTCGGCATAGAAGGCTTTCACTCTCGCTCTCCATCGTCCGATGCATCGGCGAAGGCGAAGAAGGCGTCGCCGACGACCTTCTGCACCTGCTCGTAGCTCGACCAGGCGATGCCAAGCCTTTCGTAAAAGGCCTTGGCGGTTTCATTGTCGGTATCGACGGACAGCCGGAGATAGACGCCGCCCTCCTTCCGGCATTCTCGCGCGACCCGGCGCAGCAGGCGCTCGCCGATCCTGCGGCCGCGAAAACGGTCGTCGACATAGAGGTCCTGCACATAGACGCCGGGCCGCCCCATCCAGGTCGAGAAGATCGGGAAATGCAGGCAAAGGCCGGCGAATTCGCCGCCCACTTCCGCGATCAGGGTGGAGAAGGCAGGTTTTTCGCCAAAGCCGTAGGTGCGCAAATCCTCAACCGTCGAGGTAATTTCCTCAGGCGCACCGATATGCACGCCAAGCCGCAGGATCGCGGCATGGATCGTCTCGACGTCCTCGACGGTACCAAGTCGGATGAGGACCTTGGGCGAGGGAGCCGTCACTGGAAGCGCAGCGCCAAGGCACCCCCCTCTGTCCTGCCGGACATCTCCCCCTCAAGGGGGGAGATCAGATGTCGCTTCGGCATTCGCCAATCTTCAACGTTGAAGAAAGGGAGCGGTCGGCGAAGCTGCCGATCTCCCCCCTTGAGGGGGAGATGGCCGGCAGGCCAGAGGGGGGTGCGACCGGTCGCCATAGTCCGCCCTCAACCCTCGACCGGCAGATCAAGCTCCGCGGCGAGCACTTCAAGCGACTCGCCGATGATGGCGACGATTTCGCCGATCTGCTCGGCGGTGACGATCATCGGCGGCGCGACCATGAAATTATCACCGTCGACGCCGCCCTTGACCCGCCTGCCATAGATGATCAAGCCGCGCTCATAGGCGAGGTCGAGCAGTCGTTGCGTGGCCTTCTTCGCCGGCGCGATCGGCCGCAGCGTATCGGGATCGGCGACCATCTCGGCGCCCAAAAGCAGGCCCTTGCCGCGCACGTCGGCGATAAAGGGGAAGCGTTTGGCCAGTGCTTTCAGCTCGCTGATCAGCAGCTTGCCCATGGCGGCCGCATTGGCGATCAGGTCGAGCCGGTCCATTTCGCCCAGCACAGCAAGGCCGGCGGCGCAGGCCAACGGATTGCCGGCATAGGTGTGGCCGTGCTGGAAGCCGCCGGAGGCGAGCAGCGGCTCGACCAGACGAATCGGTGCCGCCAGCGCGCCGAGCGGCGCGTACCCCGAGCCAAGCCCCTTCGACAGCGCGACGATATCGGGCTTGCAGTTCCAATGGTCGCCGCCGAGGAACTTGCCGGTGCGCCCGGCGCCGCTCATCACTTCGTCATGGACGAGCAGGATGCCATGGCGGTCGCAGATCTCGCGGATGCGCGGATAGTAGCTGTCGGGCGCCACAAGGGCTGCGGTTGCCGCACCACCGACCGGCTCCATGATGAAGGCGAGCACGCTTTCCGGCCCCTCGGCGAGGATCCTCTCCTCCAGCATGTCGGCATAACGGATGCCGCGCTGTTCCATCGAAAGGTTGTCGCGGTCGCGCCAGGCAGTTGGCGCCGGTACGGTCGGCATCACCTGCATCAATGGCGTGAAGGCTTCGGCCAGGGCATCGTCGCCGGTGACGGCGAGCGACCCTAAAGTGCCGCCATGATAGGACGGAAAGCGCGTGATCACCTTCCAGCGCTTGGGTTGGCCGGTAGCGACCGCCCATTGCCGGGCCAGCTTGATGCAGGCTTCCGTAGCCTCCGAGCCGCCCGAGACGAAGAAGATCCGGTCCATGCCTTCGGGCAGCTTACCGGCCAGCTCGCGTGCAAGCTCTTCGGCCGGCTCATTCTCGAAATGCAGCCGGTAGGCGAAGGTGGCGCGATCCATCTGCCGCTTCATGGCGTCGAGCACATTGCGGTTGGAGTGGCCGATATTGGCGACCATCGGCCCGCTCGATCCGTCGATGAAACGGCGACCGTCCTGTGTCCAGATGTAGATGCCCTCGGCGCGGTCGACCAGCGGCCGGCGTAGGCTGGACAAATAGAACAGATGCGATGGCGACCGGGCCGCGATATCTGGCGCTGAGGTCTGGGATTTCGGCATGTCAGGTCTTTCCGAGGTAGCGGTCGAGAACATTTTTCGTCACGCGCTCGACCATCGCATCCTGCCTTAGCAGGCCGGCGACCCATTCGCAGCTTCCGGCGTGGAAAACCTCGCCCTTGCCGCGCGGGAAATTGACGATCATGCCGTTGCCGCGCTTGACCTTGTCGAGATTGGCATCGCTCGCCTCGCCGAACAGCGTCTCTGCGGTGAAACGGCCGTCCTCGTCGCCGAGAAACTGGTCCTTGAGCGGGATGTCGGCGCTTTCCTCGACCTGGCTCGCCATGCCGACGGCAAGCACTTGCAGGCCGTCAGGCGCGCCGCTTGCGGCTGTCGGATAGGGCAGGCCGCCGCGAAGTTCGAAATCGAGCCCGTCGACCTCGTAGCCATAGACATGGCTGTCGGCGCCGAGCAGGTCGCCATAATAGATGCCGGTGCCGGCGAAGGCCCAGTGCTCCGGCCTGTAGACCGGAAAGCCGCGCACGCCGCGCGGCGCGCAGCCGCCCCAGCCGGCATAGACGCCCCTGGTCGCATTGAGCCCGAAGGTCGCCGAACCCGGCCGGCCGATTTCCGGCGCTTCCCAGGAATTGGTGGCGCGGGTGACGTCGCCGCCGCGATAGGCCGGGTCCTCGGCGCGGGCGCGGTATTTGTAGCAGACCTGCCGGCGGCCCTCGTCCTCCAGCCTGGTCTGCCACATGAAATTGCCGGCAAAGCGCGCCGCATGGCCACCGCTTGTCACATAGGCGTCGACCGCGTCGCGCATCTCCCAAGTCCAGTATTCGTCATGGCCGACGAAGACGACGCAGTCGTAGCCATCGAGGATTTCGGGCGAAAAATGCAGATCGTGCTGGCTGGCGAGATCCACGGCATAGCCCGAGCGCTCGGCAAAGCGGAAGAAATGGCTGTCATAGCTCGCCCAGCCGGAGGAGGCGTATTTCTTCGAATGGCCGGTGGCGAAGGCCCATTCCATATGCGGATAGCGCGGCACGGTCCTGGGCGGCACAGCGACCTCCAGCGGCACGCGCGGCGCTTCCCTCGGCAGCACGACGAAGCCGCGGCACCATGGCCGCTGCGTCGACACCATGCGCGCATACTGGTCGCGGTTTGGGCCGGTGATGCCTTCATAGTGATTGGAGCCACCCCACGTGTTGTAGGCAAGCCATGTACCTGTCGCCGCGATTTGCAGCACGCGGCCGGGCTTTTGGCCGAGCTGCGGAGCGACGATGAAAAGATGGTGGCAGTGGGCCGGCTGACCGTCGCGTCCATCGGCCGTCAGCGTGACGCGATAGGCGCCGGACGGCCAGTCGTCGCCGATCCCGAATTCGAACGATGCTTCCCAGCCGCAACCCTCGACCGAGCACTGGTCCGGCGTGTCCTGCCAGCGCGCCGCGATGCCGGCTTTCTCGAACAGCTTGGTCTCACTGCCGCCGTCACGGATAATGGTGATGCCAAAGATTGGGGCCGTCGAGCTGACATGCAGCGCCACCGTTTCGCCCGCGCGGTATGAGAAGCGGTCTGTGTAACACCAGATCTCGCCGCGCTCGCCATCCATGCCCGGCCGCTCCCAGTAGTGGGTGCGCACCGCCTGCCGGCGTTGCTCCGGCGTCAGTCCGAAATCGGGAAATTCGGTTGGCAGATGGGTCATGAGCACCGAAAGAGTGACAGGCCGCCATTTCGGCCATCCGCCAGCCGGGCGTCAAATGGAAACGATCGGGCCAGCATTCGGCCGCATCGCTCTTGGCCCCATTCGTCAAACGGACTATCTCAGGTGAGGGCGGCAATCTCTGCCGCGGGAGACGTCATGCTGCGAGTGCAAAAGGTCAAGGTCGACGACATCTATGTGCCGACAGCGCGCAAGAAGACGCTGCATCCCGAGACCGTCCGGCATCTGGCCGAGGATATTCTGGAAAACGGCATGAAGACGCCCATCCAGGTCCGCCACGACGGCAAGCGCCATATCCTTGTCGAGGGCCTGCACCGGCTGGAAGCGGCGAAGTGGCTCGGCGAGACCGAGATCGACGCCTATCTCGTCCAGGCCAAGCGCCATTAAGGCGACGGGCCGTCCATCGCAATCACCTGTCATCGTCCGTATTTTTTTCGCGAACCGTGTCGGCCAGCGCTTTGCCCGCCCGTCTTTCAGGCGGAACCGAAAGCAAGCGGCCCTGAATCGCCGTCACCGGAGGAGTTTGACATGTCCCGATCGATGTTTTTCGCCATTATTGCCTCGGCCGTCGCACTCCTTGCCGCGCCGGGCGCCACCACCGCGGAGGAGACTAAACCCGCCATGACCACCGAGACGAACACAATGCCCAAGCCGGAAAAGTCCGGCCTGCTGCCGGTCGACGGCCTGGATTATTATTACGCCGTCTATGGCAAGGGCGAGCCGCTGCTTCTGCTGCATGGCGGCCTCGGTACATCGGACATGTTCGCACCGCTCCTGCCCAAGCTCGCCGAGAACCGCACAATCATCGCGGTCGACCTGCAGGGGCATGGCCGCACCGCGCTCGGCGAACGTCCGTTCACCCTTGAGGCGATGGGCGACGACATGGCCGCGATCGTCAAGGCGCTCGGCTACGATCATGTCGACGTCATGGGTTATTCCCTGGGCGGCGGCGTTGCCTTCCGCATGGCCGTCCAGCATCCAGAAGCGGTGCGCCGGCTGGTTCTTGTCTCGACCGGCTATGCCGCCGACGGCTTCTATGCCGAGATGCGTGGCCAGCAGGCGCAGGTCAGCGCCGCCACCGCCGATTTCATGAAGGACACGCCGATGTACAAATCCTATGTGGCGGTGGCGCCGCGCCCGCAGGATTTCCCGAAACTGCTCGACACGCTCGGCAACTTCATGCGCAACGACTATGATTATTCGGCCGACGTCGCCAAGCTGAAGATGCCTGTCATGCTGGCCTATGGCGACGGCGACATGTACCGGCCCGAGCACGAGATCAAGTTCTACCAGATGCTCGGCGGCGGGTTGAAGGACGCCGGCTGGATGCGCGAGAACCTGTCGCAGAACCGGCTGGCCATCCTGCCCAACCGCACCCACTACGACGTCTTCTTCGCCCCGGAACTGACAGCGGCAGCGCTGCCTTTCCTCAATGGCGAGACCAGGGTCAAGAGCTGGGACGAGGTCGTCAGCGAAACGAAATAGCCGTCTGACATCTGCCTGTCGGCCGTCTCGGAGATGGCCGGCAGTCTCGTGGCGCCTGCCGATCTTCTTCAGGAAGCCTTGGCGCGGCGCGGCTCTCTCAGATGTTTGATCCCTGCCATCTCGACGAAATTCGTCGCCGACTCCCAGAGATAGTCGCCATAGAGAAACGGCTCGAAGGGTTGCGCGCCGGCGAGCGGCAGCGGCGCGATCTCGGCGTCGACACGCGGCTCATAGAAGAACGGGATCGAATAGCGTGCGGTTTTCGGCGCAATCACCCGGTGCCGTGTCGCCCTGACCCGGCCGCCCGTCCAGCGCTCCAGCAACTGGCCGAAATTGACCGCCAGCGTGCCGTTGGCCGGCGGCACGTCGATCCATTCGCCCGCCAGGTTTTTCGCCTGCAATCCCTCGACGCCGTCCTGCGCCAGCAGCGTGACGAAACCGGAATCGGCATGTTCGCGCCCGATGATGCTGCGCGTCTCGCCCTTGTGGACCACCGAGAATTCCGGCCCGCTGGTGTCGATGCCGGCATTCGCCTCGCGCAGGGGATAGCGGATCAGCCGCAAGGTCGAAATGCCGCCTTGGAAATCGGCGTCGAAGATCGTTTCCGGCAGGCCGAGCCCGCGCGCAATCGAGCGCATCAGCGCATTGCCCACCGCTTCCATGGCCCGGTAATAGCTCGCGGCCGCATCGCGCCAGCCGGGCAGTGTTTCCTCGGCGGGCAGGGGCGTCGGCTCGCGCAGCGGATCGTCCGATTGGGCGCCTTTGGAGGCTTGCCCATGCGCAAGGTCCGGCCCCATGTCGATGCCTTCCTTGTAGGACACGGCGGTGGGCTGCAGCGGGAACCAGCCGCGATAGACGTTCTTTTTCGTGCGGTCGAAATTCCAGCGCAGCAATTTCTGCTTCTCGCCATCGGGCAGGGCAAAGATGCGCAGCAGCTCCATTCGCTTTTCGGGCGTCAGCCATGCATCGCCGGGAAAATCCTTGATCGCCATGAAGCCGATGCCCGAGGCGGCGGAGAGAATCCTGGCGTCGGTACGGTCGCGGTCGGGCGAGGGCGGCTCGAACAGAGCTGCAATCCCGATGGTTTCGATATCCATGGCCTCTCTCCCAATCTGCCGACGTAAGCAGGCGCAATGGCCGGCATCCTGTCAATCCCGTGTCGTTGGGCCAAAACGGATCGCGGTTGCATCACGGCGATAGATGGAGCCATCAGGGCTTTTCAATTGACCGGGCCATGCCCGTCGCTACCTTGCCCGCGAGTTTCCAGGCAATGGATCAGGGCGATGGCGAGATATCAGGGCGGATGCCTGTGCGGCGCGGTGCGCTACCGCGCCGAGGCCGCGCCGATCAATGAGCGCGTCTGCCATTGCGGGCTCTGCCAGAAGGCGATCGGAGCCGCGTTCAACGCACGCATCCTGTTCCGCATTGACGATGTGACGGTCGACGGGCCGGTGGCGACGGTGAATTCCTCGCCCGATCTCAAGCGCGGCTTCTGCGCGGCCTGTGGCACGACGATGTTTTCCCGGCGCGATTCAGCCGGCATCATCGGCGTTACCACAGGCTCGCTGGACGATCCGTCCCTGTTCAGGCCGCAGATGCATATGTGGACCGCCTCGAAGCAGCCCTGGGTGCGGCTCGATGACGGCCTGCCGCAATATGAAGGCGCGCCGCCACCCGCTTGATCGTCTGCCTCCCTGCACAAAAAATTAATCCAGAACCACGAGATAGCCGGCAAAGCGTCATTGGTGGGCCATCATTGCCTGCCTATCTATCGCCTGCGGGCCGGCAGTCGAGGAGGCGATCGATGGACGATAGAATCAACACACTGGATGAACTCTTGAGCGATCCGATGGTCCAGCTCGTGATGCAGCGTGACCGCGTGCGCCCCGAACAGGTGCGCGTATTGCTCGAACGTGTCCGTGGCCGGGTGGCCGGGGAAGCGCCTGCCATCGGGCCTCAGCTGCCGCCGGCACATATGGTGGCCAGGACCTGCCAGAAGCTGTGGCTGTGCCGGTAAAATGCGTCGCCTGATTCCGTCACGCGCGTAGTGTCGGCAACGTCGATTCGGTCCTGCTCCGCCCGGCAGGGTAAAAACGTCGTAAAAATTTGATTCAATCTTTGTTGGTAATTTCTCGTTAGTACTCTGGACTGGTTTGTCCGGCGGCGTGTGTCTGCCTTCGGTCTGTTGTGTTTTGCGTACAGGTCCAGATGCGGTTACCAGGCGTCGTCATTTTCTCGCTCGCATCGCTTTGGCTCGCCGGCTGTTCGTCGACGGCGGGCGTCGATGCCCTGCAGATACCGTCGAACGAGACGACAAGTTCGGTGCCGCGGCCGAGCGCGCCGGTCGCCTCCGGGCCGTCTGTTGGGGTGCCGACCGCCGGCCTCGCGCCGATGAAATCCGAAGCCCCCATGAGATCCGAAGCCCTTGCCGAGAGCGATCGGCCCTTTGGCCTGGCTGAGGAGGAAACGGTGGCGTTTCCTGAATTGCCCGACAGCGCCGAACCTCCGGTCGAGCCCGCGGCCCTGATATCGCAGCCAAAACGCCTGTCACGCGCCGCGCCAGCCATGCTTGCCTCGCCGGTCACGCGCTATGGCTTTCGCGACGCCAAGCCGATCAATTTCGGCCGGGGGGCCTCACCACGGCATCTTGCTGTCCACGGCGTCGACGTCTCGCGCTGGCAGGGCGACGTCAACTGGAGCAAGCTGCGCGCCCAGGGCGCCAACTTCGCCTACATCAAGGCGACCGATGGCGGCGACCATCTCGATCCCCTGTTCATGAAGAACTGGCGCAATGCCGACGCCGCCGGTCTGAAGCGCGGCGCCTATCACTTTTTCTACTGGTGCCGCACGGCAGGCGAACAGGCCGACTGGTTCATCCGCAACGTGCCGAGGGTCGAGGGTGCCTTGCCGCCGGTGATCGACGTCGAGTGGAACGGTGACTCCTCCTGCAAGCGGCGGCCGTCGCGCGCAACGGTGCTGGAGAAGATGCAGGTGTTCATGGACAAGCTTGAGCGCCACTACGGCCAGCGCCCCATCATCTACACCGCGCCCGATTTCTACCGCGACAATCTGCGCGGCGCATTCCCCGATTACCCATTCTGGCTGCGCGCCGTAGCGCAGCACCCGTCAAAGGTCTATCCCGGCCGCAAATGGCTGTTCTGGCAATATTCCGGCTCCGGCCTGTCGCACGGCGTGAGAGGCCGCATCGACCTCAACGTGTTCCATGGCGATGAACGCGCCTGGCGGGCATGGGCGGGTGGCAGCCGGGAGATGGTGGCTGAGGCCGAGTAGGGAGAGCGCTGCTTGCCTTCTCCCCCTGTGGGAGAAGGTGGATTGGCGCGTAGCGCCAAGACGGATGAGGGGTGCTGGACGGAATGAGGCGTTGGTGTCTTCTGGAACACCCCTCATCCGACCGAGCTTCGCCCGGCCACCTTGCCGGCCACGGTGACGCGCCCGACAAACTTCTCTTAGCCCCCGTTTACTTCTTGCGTGGCGGCTCGTTCTTGGTGTCCCCATAACCTGGCTTGGGAACTCGTTCGACTGTGGTCGTGTTAGGGCGGCGCTCTGCTTCCTTTACAGGAATGAATTGGCCGCTCTTTGAGCTACGTCCAATATCGAAAGTCTTGCGTTCATTGGTAGTCATTTGCGTATCTTTCTCTAGGACTCGCCTCAGCTACCTCGACTCCAAGAACCGACTCCCCATATAGTATCCTTGCTACAGGAGATGGGATTTCGGTCTCGTCGCCCCGCGTGGGCTTCGGCTTATTCGCGGTATCCAAGGCCGGTCCGAGAGGGTCGGCCTTGGTGTTTTCAGGGGATGTCACATAAAGACATCCTTATGCGTTTGTACTCTTTTTGTTCCTCTTGCCATTTCGGCCCGATCTTACGACCGGGCCGACGATGTTACGTTTTAGCGACCCAATTCCCCTCAACTACACCCGCTCGTCGAACCGCACGTATCGCACTTCTCGCAGGTGCCGTTTCGCACCATGGTGAAATTGTGGCATTCCGAGCATTCATTGCCGGTGTAGCCCTGCATCAGCGACTGCTGACGCCTGGTCGCGGCAAGCGCCTTTGCCTCGGCGGCTTCCTGCGCGGCGGCATCGGTGAACAGTTCGCCCGAAGCCTCTTCGGCCTGTTCCTCGTAGACGATGTCCTCGACCAGCTCCTTCGCCCGCTCCTCGTAGTCGCGCTTGTAGGCGATGGCTTCGTCGCTGGCCGGCTTCAGCGCCAGAACGTTGGAGCCGGAGAAGGCGGTCGGTGCTGCGCGGGCAGGGGTTCCGGACCCGCCTGCGGCAAAGCCCTTGGGCTGCTCGGTGCCCGATACCAGCTTCACCGGCGAGGCGCCGCGCATCAGCCCCTTCGAAAACGGAGTCGCCTTACCTTCATTAATACCGCGCCCAAGTGCCGTCTTGTCGAAATCCGACTGGTCGACATGGGCGAGGTCGTGACGGCCGAGATAGGACACGGCAAGCTCGCGAAACACATAGTCGAGGATCGATGTGGCGTTCTTGATCGCGTCGTTGCCCTGCACCATGCCTGCCGGCTCGAACTTGGTGAAGGTGAAGGCCTCGACATATTCGTCGAGCGGCACGCCATATTGCAGGCCGAGCGAAATGGCGATGGCGAAGTTGTTCATCATCGCGCGGAAGGCAGCGCCTTCCTTGTGCATGTCGATGAAGATCTCGCCGATGCGGCCGTCATCGAATTCGCCGGTCCTGAGATAGACCTTGTGGCCACCGACGACCGCCTTCTGGGTGTAGCCCTTGCGGCGGTTCGGCAGTTTTTCACGGTCGCGGTAGAGCCGCTCGATGACGCGCTCGACGATCTTCTCCGTCACCTGCACGGCGCGCTGCGCCGCCGGTGCCGCGATCAGCTGCTCGACCGCGTCGTCCTCGTCCTCCTCGCCATCGGCGAGCAGCGAGGCGTTGAGCGGCTGCGACAGCTTCGAGCCGTCGCGATAGAGCGCGTTGGCCTTCAGCGCCAGCTTCCATGACAGCATATAGGCGCCCTTGGCGTCTTCCACCGTCGCGTCGTTGGGCATGTTGATGGTCTTGGAGATGGCGCCCGAGATGAAGGGCTGCGCCGCCGCCATCATCATGATGTGGCTGTTGATCGACAGCGAGCGCTTGCCGATCTTGCCGCATGGGCTGGCGCAGTCGAACACCGCCAGGTGCTCGGCCTTGAGGAACGGCGCGCCTTCCAGCGTCATCGCGCCGCAGACATGGATGTTGGCGGCCTCGATGTCCTTCCTGGAGAAACCCAGCGCCGGCAGGATCTCGAACGAGAAATCGTTGAGCTGCTCGTCGGTGAAGCCAAAATTCTCTTTCACCCAGTCGGCGCCCAGTGTCCACTGGTTGAAGACGAACTTGATGTCGAAGGCAGACTTCAAGGCTGCGTTGAGCGCGGCGATCTTGTCGTCGGTGAAGCCCTTCGCCTTGAGCGAGCCGGGGTTGATGCCGGGCGCCTGGTTGAGGTTGCCGTGGCCGACCGCATAGGCCTCGATCTCGGCGATCTGGCTTTCGGAATAGCCCAGCGTGCGCAGCGCTTCCGGCACGGCGCGGTTGATGATCTTGAAATAGCCGCCGCCGGCGAGCTTCTTGAACTTCACCAGCGCGAAGTCGGGTTCGATGCCGGTGGTGTCGCAATCCATGACCAGGCCGATCGTGCCGGTCGGCGCGATCACGGTCGCCTGCGCATTGCGGTAGCCATGCTCCTCGCCGAGCTCGATGGCGCGGTCCCAGGCAGCCTTCGCATGCTCGGCAAGCGCCGGCTGCTTGAGGTCGGAAGCGACCAGCGGCACCGGGTTGACGGCGAGCTTCTCGTAGCCGTCCTTGTCGCCGTAGGCAGCGCGGCGATGGTTGCGCATGACGCGCAGCATGTTCTGCGCGTTGCGGTCATAGTCGGGGAAGGCGCCGAGCTCGGATGCCATCTCGGCCGAGGTGGCATAGGCCGTACCCGTCATGATTGCGGTGAGTGCTGCGCAGATGGCGCGGCCCTCGTCCGAGTCATAGGGGATGCCCGAGGTCATCAGCAGGCCGCCAATATTGGCATAGCCGAGGCCGAGCGTGCGGTATTCGTAGGAAAGCTTGGCGATCTCCTTCGACGGAAACTGCGCCATCATCACGGAGATTTCCAGCACGATGGTCCACAGCCGAACCGTATGCTCATAGGCTGATATATCGATCGTGCCGTCCCCATTGCGGTAGGGCAAAAGGTTGATCGAGGCGAGGTTGCAGGCCGTATCGTCGAGGAACATGTATTCCGAGCACGGGTTGGACGCCCGGATCGCACCGGCCGAAGCGCAGGTGTGCCAGTCGTTCATCGTCGTGTTGAAATGCAGGCCCGGGTCGGCCGACGCCCAGGCGGCATAGCCGATCTTTTCCCAGAGATCCCTGGCCTTCAGCGTCTTCAGCACCTTGCCGTCCTTGCGGGCGGTGAGGTGCCAGTCGGCGTCCTGCTCGACGGCGCGCAGGAAATTATCCTTCAGCGACACCGAATTGTTGGAGTTCTGGCCCGAGACGGTGAGATAGGCATCCGAATCCCAGTCGGTGTCGTAGGTCTTGAACGACATCGAGGTGTAGCCCTGCTTGGCGAACTGGATGACCCGGTAGATGTAGTTCTCCGGCACCGCGTCCTTCTTGGCCAGCTTGATCTCGCGCTTCAGCGCGGTGTTGATCGCCGGATCGAAGCAGTCGTCGTCCTGGCCTTCGCAGTTGATGCAGGCCTTCATGATCGCTTCGAGATGCTTCTTGACGATCTTGGAGCCGGTGACCAGCGAGGCGACCTTCTGCTCCTCATTGACCTTCCAGTCGATGAATTCCTCGATATCGGGGTGGTCGGCGTCGACAATGACCATTTTCGCCGCGCGGCGCGTCGTGCCGCCCGACTTGATGGCGCCCGCCGCGCGGTCGCCGATCTTCAGGAAGCTCATCAGGCCGGACGAACGGCCGCCGCCGGACAGTTTTTCGCCTTCGCCGCGAAGGAACGAGAAGTTGGAGCCGGTGCCGGAGCCGTATTTGAACAGGCGCGCCTCGCGCACCCACAAATCCATGATGCCGCCTTCATTGACGAGATCGTCCTGCACGCCCTGGATGAAGCAGGCATGCGGCTGCGGATGCTCGTAGGACGACTTCGACTTGGTCAGCTTGCCGGTGAACGGGTCGACATAGAAGTGGCCCTGGCTCGGGCCGTCGATGCCGTAGGCCCAGTGCAGGCCGGTGTTGAACCATTGCGGCGAGTTTGGCGCGACACGCTGGGTGGCCAGCATATAGGCAAGCTCGTCGCGGAAGGCGCGCGCGTCTTCCTCCGACTTGAAGTAGCCGCCCTTCCAGCCCCAATAGGTCCAGGTGCCGGCAAGCCGGTCGAAGACCTGGCGGGCGTCGATCTCGGAACCATAGCGCTCGGCTTCCGGCAGCTTGGCCATTTCCGCCTCGTCGGCGACGGAGCGCCACAGGAAGGAGGGGACGTCGTTCTCCTCGACCTTCTTCAGGCGCGCGGGCACGCCAGCCTTGCGGAAATACTTTTGCGCCAGGATGTCGGCGGCAACCTGGCTGAACTGCGCCGGCACATCGATATTGTCGAGGCGAAACACCACCGAGCCATCCGGATTTTTGATCTCCGAAAGCGCCTTGCGGAATTCGATCTCCGCGTAAGCTGATTGACCCTGCTTGGTGAAACGACGCTCGATGCGCATTGGCCCTTTTCCTTTTGTCTATATATAGCGCTTTTCCCCGGGGATTTCTGCCCCCAATGCGAAACGCGCATGTCCGCCGTCTGCCGGCGTTCGAGAACGGCCGGCTCCCTTTTCACAGCATCCGCCGCCCTGCTGGCCAAACTCCTTGCGAAGTCCCTGATCCAACGCGCCGGCGGACCCTGTGGTCCCTCAAAACTGAAACTTTTTCGACTCCCTCAATCGAGGGGAAGTCCACACTATCTAGCGTCGAACCTATCTGCAAACACTAAATATAGTGTTAACAGACAATTTATTCCAGTCCGACAATTCTCCCTTTCGTCTCCCCAAGCCCCACCAGTCCCAACGCTTCCGCCGGCCTCGTAAACGGGCGGAAATGCGGGCAAAACGCACAAAATCCGGGAAAAAAGACCGGGCTCAGAACTTTCCGGTCGCGCTCTCAACAGGAACGCATGGCCTATAAAAGGCGACTCGTTTTGCGCCGTCAAGGATTCGTTTGCGTAGCTTTTGTGACCCCAACATCTTGTGTGTCACACATGTGGATAACGGGGATAGAAAGGGCCGCCGGGGATTGTGATTTGCCCTTTTAGAGGCGCTGCGGCTTCGGCCTGCGAAACGCTGTCCCGCTCAGGAGGATCCGCGCGGGTTGGAGCAGAAATCAGCGATAATCTCGCAAAGATCCGGCTCGTTGACCATGTGCACGGCCTCGGTGGAGGTGACCCATTTGCGGGTGCGCGCGCGTTTTTCCTTCCACCGGTCGGCGATCTTGTCGACCTGCAGCGGAAACACCAGGACTTCGCAAGGCACTTCCTCGCCGGAGGCCAGTGCCTTGGCATAGAAGTAGCGGCCGACCTCGATGTGGGAGATTGTGCCACGCAACCCGGCTTCCTCGCCGGCCTCGCGCGCCGCCGCCTCGCAAAGCGGCTCCTTGGCCTCGGGCCAGCCCTTGGGCAGTACCCAGCGGCCGGTATCGCGGCTGGTGATCAGCATGATCTCGACACTGGGTCCAATGTCGCGCCACGGCAGCGCTGCAACCTGCAGGCGGCACGGCGCAGTGCCAAAAAGTCGCCGGACCCGTGTAGCCAGGTGGTTATGCGTCGTTAGTCTCGTCAACATTGGAGAAGCTTGCCCCCAGCCCCCAGAATCATTTGTCGCCTTACAAATTATACAACCAATATAAGCAGTAAGAGTAAAAAACTTCACATGAATTGGCTAAAATGCGACAATAAGCAGGATTTCATTCAACAATACCCGTTGCGCCATCCCGCGAGACAAATACGTCTTTAGGGCCTGTTGGAGTGGGAAGCGTTGCGCGGATCAGCCGGCGTGGTCGTCGGCAATCGGCTTCTGGTAGGTGAAGCCCATGTCCCAGGGAAAATAGATCCAGGTATCCTGGCTGACCTCGGTGACAAAGGTATCGACCAGCGGCCTGCCTTTCGGCTTGGCGTAGACGGTGGCGAAATGCGCCTTGGGCATCATGGCGCGCACGATGCCCGCCGTCTTGCCGGTGTCGGTGAGGTCGTCGATGATCAGCACGCCGGCGCCGTCATCGGCGAGCAGCGCCGGAGTGATCTCCTTCAGCACCTGCAACTGCCCTTGACTGGTGTAGTCGTGATAAGAGGCGACGCAGACCGTCTCGATGACCCGAATGCCGAGTTCGCGTGAGATGATGGCAGCCGGAACCAGTCCGCCGCGCGTGATGCAGACGATCGCCTTCCACTGGCCTTTGTTGGCCCCGGCAAGCCGCCAGGCAAGGGCGCGCGCGTCGCGATGGAACTGATCCCAGGAGACAGGGAAGGCCTTTTCGGGAAGGGACATTTTTCGCGCACTCCACAGCGCGCGAAATCGCGCGCAGACACTTGAGGGAATGCGCGCGGAATTAACTGGAAAGGCTTGGCCTTGGCAAGGGCGGCGGCAAGCCTGCCTGTGGACTTACCGCGACAGGAAGGCGGCCACCTGCGCTGTCCGCAGCACCGTGCGGGTAACGCCGCCGAACAAAAGCTGGCGCAGCCAGGAGTGGCTGTAGGCGCCGAGCACGACCAGGTCTGCGCCGGTTTCGGTAATCCTGGTCTGGATCACGTCATCGACCGAGGTGCCGCCCGACTGCAGCACCGAGACGCTGACGGTGGCGCCGTGCCTGGATAGCGCCGCGGCGATTTCGGCGCCGGCGGCTTCCGGGTTTTCGTCGAGCGTGTCCGGCGGATCGATGACCACGATATCCGTCTTCTCGGCTTCTACGATGAAGGGCAAGGCGTCGAAGGCGGCGCGCGCGGCTTCCTTGCTGCCGTTCCAGGCCAGCAGCACATGCTTGAAGCTGGTGACGAGCGGGCCGGAATGCGGCACGACCAGCACCGGCCGTCCGGCGTCATAGACCAGCGTATCGACATCGGCGCTTGCATCGCCGTCCGACTCGCGCTGCGCGGCAACGACCAGATCGCAGGTGCGCACGCTGGAAATGCCGGTCAGCGCACTGTCGCCTGAAAAACTTTCGAGACTGCGCCATTCGAACGACAGACCGGAATCCTCGATGCGCTTGAGGAAAAGCGCCTGCAGCTTGTCGGCGCGCTCCCGGCTCATGTCGGCTGAAACCTGCAGGAACTCCGTGTCGGGGAAACCGGTGGCCGACGTGTAGGGGACGGGAAGCGCTTCGGCATGAATGCCAATGAGATGGCTCTGGAACCTGGCTGAGAGCGGAATGGCGCAATCGAGCACGCGCTCCGCGTCCTCCTCGTTCTGCAGTATCGCGACGATGGTCTTGAATCGCATGGTAATCCCTCACTTTACGGCGATTGGAACTCGCCGGCGGGAAACGTTATAGCACCATGCTTGGTTCCGATCCTGGCTGATCAACTGGCTGTGCTGGCAAAGCCCGCGACCATTGCCTCGACATCGGCGCGGGCGGCGTCCAATGCCTCCTGGCTGCGGGCGCGAACAACCAGTTCCGTCCAGAACTTGCCGTCGCCATATTTCGGATAGGAGCCGATGATCGTATCGGGATGGGCCTTTTGGATGTCGGCGAGCGGTCCGCCGATCAGGCCTTCGCCGAACGGACAATGCACGGTTGCCGACAGCATTTTCGTGCCGGCCTTCAGCGTCGGCACGACATTGTCGAGCATCGCCTGGAAAATCGCCGGCACGCCGGCCATGACATGGACATTGCCGATGCGAAATCCCGGCGCGATGGAGACAGGATTGTCGATATGGTCGGCGCCGCGCGGCATGCGTGCCATGCGCTTGCGCGCCTCGGTATATTCGATGCCGCGCGCGGCATAGCTCGCTTCCAGCATGGCATAGGCCTTGGCGTCGTATTCGCATGGCACGCCGAAGGCCTTGGCAATCGAATCCGCCGTTATGTCGTCATGCGTCGGGCCGATGCCGCCGGTCGTGAAGACATAGGTGTAGCGCATCCGCACGGCATTCAACGCGGCGACGATCTCGTCTTCCTCGTCGGGCACGATGCGCACTTCCTTCAGGTCGATGCCGATCGCCGTCATGATGTCGGCGAGGTGGCCGATATTCCTGTCCTTGGTGCGGCCGGACAGAATCTCGTCGCCGATGACGAGCATGGCGGCAGTAACGATTTCAGGCATGAGAGGCTCCGGCAAAAGGTTGCCTTGGGCAGACGGGGTCGCTTGGAGGCAGACACAGTCGCCTGGGGCAGACAGGGTCGCCTGAGATAGCGCGGCGTGCGGCCGGCGGCAATGCCATCAAACGACCGAACGAATACGCATTGCCTGCTGCCAAGGCATCAGCGGCGCCTTCACGCATCGGTCACAAAAAGGTGTCGAAACCGGCTCGCCATCACGATTTTTTCATCGAACCCGCACTCTGCCAGTGGGTTTTCCTTCGTCGAACCAAAGTCGACGATATCCGGAATCCTCCGATATCTGAATTCCATGGAATGGAGTAATGTTCATGCTTACGAAAATTCTCGCAGCCTCGGTCCTCACGATTGGCCTTGCCACATCGGCAATGGCGCAACAGTCGGGCGCTCACCACGTCCGCCATCGCGCGGTCTCGAGCAACGAACAGATGATGACCGTTGATCCGAACACCACCGGCAGCATCAATGGCGACACTTCAGGCCTTGACAGCCTCGGCAATCCCGGGCCGGTCGGACCTTGTGCGTCGAATACCCCTGGACCGGACGCCAATGCCGGCCTGAACGTCAACGATCAGTACTGCGGCAAGTAATCAGGCTTCGTTATGAACCGGCCGGCAGGGTGCCCGCACGGGCATCCGGGCGGCCGGCAAACTCCCACGGTTGGCAAAAGCTCGACCGCGAGCAGGCTATTCCTTGACCGCGCCGGTCATCGAGGAAACGTAGTGCTCGACAAAGAACGAATAAAGCACAACGACCGGCAGCGAGCCGATCAGCGCGCCCGCCATCAGCGCACCCCATTCATAGACGTCGGAGCGGACGAGCTCCGTTAGCACGCCGACCGGCACGGTCTTGTTTTCGGACGACTGGATGAACGTCAAGGCATAGATGAACTCGTTCCATGACAGCGTGAACGCGAATATGCCCGCGGAAATCAGGCCGGGCACCGACAGCGGCAACACGATCTTGGTGAGAATCTGCCACCGGCTCGCCCCGTCGATCAGCGCGCATTCTTCCAGTTCGAACGGGATGGAACGGAAATAACCCATCAAGAGCCACGTGCAGAAGGGGACCAGGAAGGTCGGATAGGTGAGGATGAGCGCGAACGGCGTATCGTAAAGCCCGAGGTTGAACACCATCACCGACAGCGGAATGAACAGGATCGAAGGCGGCACGAGATAGGCGAGGAAAACCGCGAGGCCGACCTGCCGCGCCCCGGAAAACCGCAGCCGCTCGATCGCATAGGCCGCAAACACCGAGGCCAGCAGCGACAGGAAAGTGGCGGCGGTCGAGATGATGATCGTGTTGAGCAGCCAGCCCGGATACGACGTGTCGAACAAGAGATAGCGGATGTGCTCGAACGTCGGATGCACAACCCAGAACGGGTTGAAATTGGCGTAGTCGGTCATCTCGAGATTGGGCTTAACCGCGGTGATCGTCATCCAGTAGAACGGGAACAGCAGCACGATGACGAACACCAGAAGCGGCAGATAGACCGTCACCACACGCCGCGGCAGGCTCTGAAGGTAGCCCATGCCACCTTCGTCGAGTTCGGGACGTTTCGTCTTCCTGGTCGCGGCGCTCTTGATCTCAGCCATGTCAGTCTCCGCCGCCCTGCTGCCATTTGCGGCGTTGCAGGCCGAAATAGCTGAACAGGATCGCCGCCAGCAGGAACGGGATCATGGCGACCGCGATTGCGGCGCCCTCGCCAAGCTGACCGCCGGAAATGCCGCGCTGAAAGGACAGCGTCGCCATCAGATGAGTGGCATTCACCGGTCCACCGCGGGTCAGCACATAGATCAGCTGGAAATCGGTGAAGGTGAACAGCACCGAAAACGTCATGGTGATGGCGATGATCGGCGTCAGCAGCGGCAGCGTCACATAGCGGAACAATTGCCAGCGGCTGGCGCCGTCGAGCGTGGCGGCCTCGTAGAGGGACTGGGGGATCGTCTGCAGGCCGGCAAGCAGCGTGATGGCCACGAAAGGAATGCCGCGCCAGACATTGGCCGCGATGACAGAGGCACGTGCATTCTCCGGATCGCCGAGGAAATTGATGCGATGGTCGATCAGGCCCATTTCCATAAGCGCCCAGGACAGAATGGAGAACTGCGAATCATAGATCCACCAGAAGGCGATGGCCGACAGCACTGTCGGCACCACCCACGGCAGCAGGACGATCGCGCGGAAGAACGATTTGAAAGGCAGGTTCTGGTTGAGGATGAGCGCCAGCCACAGGCCGAGCACGAACTTCAGGATCGAGGCGCTTATCGTGTAGAGCAAGGTGTTGAAAACGGAGAGCCAGAAGACGGCGTCATCCCACAGATATTGATAGTTTTCGATACCTATGAAGATACCGGGGCGGCCGATGCGGGTATCCGTGAAGCCGAGCCAGACGCCGAGCCCGAGCGGATAGGTCAGGAAGACCAGCAGCAGCGCCGCCGCCGGCAGCATGAAGCCGAAACCAAGCGCATTCCGGCTTTCGGACAAGGCCGACAGGCTCCGCGACAGGATCGAAGAACGCGGCTGAACGGCAGCGGACGGCACGGCCATGGGATGGCTCCTCATGAAGTCTTGTGGCATCGCGGCCCGAGTGGCCGCCACGCGATTGCGGAACCAGGCCGGGCAGCGCGGTTGCTGCTGCCCGGCTGCGCTGCGATCAAACGCGATAGTAGCGGTTTGCGCGCTTCTCCGCCTCTTCCATCGCCTCCTGCGGCGTCGCCTGGCCGGTCACGGCCTTGGCGAACATGTCGACCAGGACATAGTCGGCCATGGTTGCCGCCGAGGCATAGCCGAGCGGCCCGGCAAAGCCATTGGGACGCAGCGTCGCCGAGGCCTTGGCGTAAGCGGCATTGTTCGGGTCGGCCGTCCAGACAGGATTGTTGTCGAAGGCTTTGAGTGTCTGGCAGCAGTAGCCGGCCGAGGAGGTGACCCACTGCGCCATTTGCGGTTCCTCGAACATGAACTGCAGATAGGCCTTGGCCGCATTGGGGTAGGGCGTGTAGTCGAAAATGACGGCCGTGGTCACCTGGAACAACTCGACGGATTTCCCGACAGGACCGATCGGCAGGTTGGTCGTGCGTATATCCTTCGCCATTTCAGCCAGTTTGGGGTCATTGTCCTTGTTGATCTTGGCCGTGTTGTAGGCGGAAATGCCGTTGGCGATGACACTGAGTTCGCCCGCCAGGAAGGCGCGGTTGTTGTTCACGTCGAGCCAGCTCTCGGTCCCGGGAATGAAGGTCTTGTAGAGCTCCTGTGCATATTCGATCGCTTTCAGCGTCTCCGGGCTGTTGATCGTCACCTTGCCGCTCTCGTCGACCATCTGGCCGCCATGGCTCCACAGCAGCCAGTGAGCGTAGTTGTTGCCGTCGCCGACGCCGTGGCCGTGCGTGAAGCCGGCCGGATGTCCCTTCGCCTGCAACGCCTTGCAAAGCTCGAGGAGGCCTGCCGTGTCCTTCGGAAACTCAGAGAAGCCGGCCTCCTTCACCCAGCTTTCCCGATAGACAATGGCATTGCCGATGGTTGCCAGAGGCAGGCCGAGGAATTTCCCCTCCCGCGTCGCATATTGCTTTGGTCCGTCGTGCCAGCCGCCGTATTTCGAGCCGAGATACTCACCCAGTTCCGTCACGTCGTGCAGCTTGTCGGGATACTGATGCGGGTCGTCGAACCAGACCAACATGAGATCTGGACCGGAGCCGACATTGGCGGCCACCGCCGCCTTGGGGCGAATGTCCTCCCAGCTTTCCTTGTCGACGCGGACCTCGACGCCTGTCGCCTCGGTGAACCGTTTGGTGTTGGCCAGCCATTGGTCCTCATCGCCCTGTACGAACGGCGACCAACGGAGCATCCGCAGCTTTGCGCCGTCCTCGGGCTTGTATGTCAAGCCTTCCTGGGCAAGGGCGGGAGAGCTGACGAAGCGGCTTCCCAAGACTCCCGCCGCGGCGCCGGCGGTGGTGCGGATCACGTCACGTCTGGTGAATTTCATGCTCGTTTCCTCCTGTTATTCGTTGCCGTGTGGGTCTTACTGTTCGCTGTGCGTCTTGAATCGCTTTCCGGTTTCGCCGTGGAAGAGATGAATGAGGCCAGGCTCGGCCGTGAGCCGTATGGTCTCGCCCGGCGTGAAGGAATGGCGCTCGCGGAAATTCGCGACGATCTCTTCGCCGCCTTCCGTCCGGCCGATGACCTGCACTTCCGATCCACTTGGCTCGACCACCACGACGGTGACCGGAATCCCTTGGTCGGACAGTCGTAAATGCTCGGGCCGTATTCCCAGCACCACCGGTTCGCCCTTGTCGATGGACAGTGCTGTGGCCAACGGGACTGAAACCCCGCCGGAGCCGCGAAACGACGGTGAGCCGCCATCGGTCGTGACTTCGCCCCGGAGCATGTTCATGGCGGGCGAGCCGATGAAACTGGCGACGAAGAGGTTATCCGGCCTGTCGTAGAGTTCCAGCGGCGGCCCGATCTGCTCGACGATGCCGTCATGCATGACCACGATCTTGTCGGCCATGGTCATGGCCTCGATCTGGTCGTGGGTGACATAGACCGTCGTGGTCTTGAGGCGCTGGTGCAGTTCCTTGATCTCGGCACGCATCTGCACCCTGAGCTTGGCGTCGAGATTGGACAGCGGTTCGTCGAACAGGAAGACCGCCGGATCGCGCACGATAGCCCGGCCCATGGCGACACGCTGGCGCTGGCCGCCGGAAAGCTGGCGAGGATAGCGCGCCAGCAACGGCACCAGCCCCAGGATTTCAGCCGCGCGCTGGACGCTGGCGCCGCTTTCGGCTTTCGAAACGCCCTTGAGCATCAGCGAAAACGCCATGTTCTCGGCGACGGTCATATGCGGGTAGAGCGCGTAGTTCTGGAAGACCATGGCGACGTCGCGTTCTTTTGGCGCAACGTTGTTGACGACACGCTCGCCGATCGCGATCTGGCCACGCGAAATCTTTTCCAGGCCGGCGATCATCCTGAGAAGGGTCGATTTTCCGCAGCCAGACGGTCCGACCAGCGTGACGAACTCGCCGTCGTCTATATCCACGCTGACACCGTGGAGAATCTCGACGGTCCCGAATGATTTGTAGACATCGCCAATCGCGACAGACGCCATCGATTTCCTCCCCGAATGCTTTCCTGCGACGTCTTCGAAGGAAACCGCTTCCTGTCTGGCCGCGATATCCCAAGCTCCTCCCTGGTCACGCGACAACGGACGGTAGCGCTACCAAACCGGCCTGTAAAGCGGCGGCGGCAAACGCCTTTCTTCGTTGGTCCTGGTCGTGGAAGGCGCCGTCTAGTCGGAAACTTCCGTTTGCGGCCGGTCACGGCCGTCAGCCAGTTCGTCGTGCCATTTGCCGTCGGCGTCCTCGTACTGGATACCGTCCGTGGTGCCGGCGACCTGCTGCTCGGCCGAGGCGATCTCGGCGGCGCGCAGCGCGTCCTGGTGATTGGGAAACGTCTCGGAGAATGTCGAGCCGACCTTGTAGGCCCAGCCCCCATCATGCTCGACGATCTTGTAAGTCAGCTTCGCCATGAAGTCCTCCGGTTGAAAAGCCTCATCTGCTCAATGCAGCCTGTCATCGGGCAATCTCTCGTCGGGAACCAGTACGTCCGATTCCTTCGCCGCTTCGATCAGTGCCCGACGCGCATCCGCGGTCGAACGATAACCTTCCAGCACTTTGAGGCAAGTGTCGAGAGCATCACGATGCCGAGGGCCGCGATTGAGCGGCCAGGTCGTCATCAGACACTCGGCCGCCTCCCGGGTGCTGCGGATCTCGCGATATTTGCCGACATGGCCAAGTTCGACCACCACTGGCTTTTCAAACGGCTTGTTGTCCACCATCGCCGCCAACGCGGAGCGGCCGATTTGGTTGCAACTCTATCTTCAGCCTGCGCGCAAGCGTCTCAATAACCGCAGTCGTTGCGCATCCAGCGTGCGTTCGCCCAGCCGGTCGTGCCGCCGATCTCGACCTTGTACCACTTGCCGCGCCGGTCGAAGATCTCGGTATGATCGCCATTGAACAATTGGCCGATCATGCGCGACGACGAATTCGGCCGCGCCCGCACGGCAAGAAAACCGCTGCCTTTCGCCAGATTGTAGTGCCTGGAAAGGCCATGCACCGTGCCTTCGCAATATTGCGCGCCGGCCGGCGTCGAGACATTGAACGACAGTCCGGCCGCAACCATTGCGGCCGCCGGATAGATTGCCCTGAAAGACATGATATTGCTCCCAGCCCTGGCCGCGCCAATCGCGGCCTACCCAAGGCCCCAACCCCTGGGACCAATGCGTGGGCCGATTAACGCGAAGCCGCGGCACGCTGTCCAGCGGCGCGTGCCGTAGGTCGGTTGCAACAAGCGGGCCGGTCAGCCCGCTGCCTTCATCCAGTGCTGCATGGTCGTCACCGAGCGCGCAAGCTGCGGGGCAGGATGGATTTTCTCGCCGAAGGTCGCCGCGGCGCGCCACGCCCAGCGCGGATCGGCGAGGAAGGCGCGGGCCAGCGCCACCATGTCGGCGCGGCCGTCGGCGACGATCGCCTCGGCCTGCCTGGGATCGTCTATCAGCCCGACGGCCCGCGTCGGGATGCCGGCGCCCTTGCGCACCGCTTCCGCCAGATGCACCTGGTAGCCCGGACCCGTCGGCAGCTTCTGCAAGGGCGAATTGCCGCCGCTCGAACAGCAGAGATAGGCCACGCCCGCCGCCTTCAGCGCCTTGGCCACCTCGATTGCCTCCTCGACGTCGAAGCCGCCATCGACCCATTCCTTCACCGACAGGCGGGCGCCGAGCATCAGCTTCGGCACGGCCTTTCTCACCGCCTTGGCAATCTCGACGGCAAACCGCATGCGGTTCTCCAGCGAGCCGCCCCAGCGGTCGGTGCGCTGGTTGGAAAGCGGCGACAGGAACTGGAAGATCAGATAGCCATGCGCGGCGTGCAGCTCGATGAAGTCGAAGCCGGCGCGTTCGGCACGCCTGGCCGCCTCGGCGAAGCGTTCGATGATTTGCAGGATCTCGTCGTCTTCCAGCGCCCGCGGCACCTGCCAGCCCGTGTCGTAGGCGATTGCCGATGCAGACACGATCGGCCACGGGTCCTGATCCGGCTTCAGCGGTCCGCCGCCTTCCCATGGTTTCTGGTTGGACGCCTTGCGGCCGGCATGGGCAAGCTGGGTGCCGAATTTCGTGCCGGGGGCGGCGACGCGCTTGGCGGCGTCCAGCGTGCGCCGGGCGGCAGCCTCGTTGTCTTCGGAATAAAGACCGAGGCAGCCATGCGAGATGCGGCCGCGCCGCTCGACGTCGGTCATCTCGACCGTGACCATGCCGGCGCCGGACATGGCGAGGTTCATCCAGTGATACAGATGCCAGTCGCTGGCGGAACCGTCTTCAGCGGAATACTGGCACATCGGCGCCACCGCTATGCGGTTCGGGAAAGTGAGGCCGTCGAGCGTGATCGGCTGGAAAAGGGATGTGGTCATCAAAAAAGCTCCGGGAGGGGTTGCCGTTATTTAGGCAAAGGATTGCGCCGGCGCCAGACACGAGGCAGTGAAACGCGCTCTGGACCAATGACTATCAGGATTGCGCAAAAATCGGTTCGAGGCTAACGCATGGCCGAAATCCGCCGCCGCAGCCTTTCTGCATCCAGGCGACACGCGGCGCCGTGGTCCTCGCGCCGGCAGCAGGAGCCCGTTCATGGAAGATCGCATCCGCATCCGTTCGGAGGAAATTCTCTCCGACGACTGGGCGGTCCTGAAAAAGACCATCCTCGACTATCGCCGGCGCGACGGGCAATGGGAGACGCAGATCCGCCAGACCTACGATCGTGGCGACGGCGCGGTGATCCTGCCTTACGACCCGCAGCGCTCGACGGTGCTCCTGGTGCGGCAGTTCCGCTATCCGGCCTATGTCACCGGCCACCGCGAGCCATTGATCGAGGCCTGCGCCGGACTGCTCGACGAAAACGATCCGGAAACCTGCATCCGCAAGGAGGCCGAGGAGGAACTCGGCTATCGGCTGAAGGATGTGGAGCGGCTGTTTGCGCCTTACATGAGCCCCGGCAGCGTGACCGAGCGGCTCTGGTTCTTCATCGCGCGCTATTCGCCCGCCGACCGCATCTCGGCCGGTGGCGGCGCGCCGGAAGAAGGCGAGGACATCGAAGTGCTGGAGATGCCGCTCGACGAAGCCCTGGCCGGCATCGCCGACGGCCGCATCGTCGATGCCAAGACGATCATCCTGATCCAGCACCTGAAGCTGAACCCGATCCGGGCTTGATCCATGCATGGACCTGGAGATCGCGAAGCAGCGCGCCGGCGGCCGGGCCGGCTGCAACGCTTTGGCGCGAAGGCGTTTCTCCTGGTCTTGAATGTTGCGCTGCTGGTCCGTTACCGGCGCCTGACCCAGCGCTTCTTCGAAAGGATGCGGCACCTGCCGAACTTCGCCGCCCCGGCGACCTTCACGGAGAAGATACATTGGCGCAAGATTTTCGATGACGACCCGCGTTTCGCGATCGTCCTCGACAAGCTGCAAGCCAAGGAGTTCGTCAGGGGTCGGCTCCCCTGGCTGCATGTCCCGGCGGTGCTGTGGCAAGGCGACAATCCGCGCGACATTCCCTTCGGCGGATTGAAAGTCCCCTACATCGTCAAATGCAATCACGGCTGTGCCATGAATGCCGTCGTTGCCGATCCCGCTCAGGCCGACAGCGGCGCAATCATTGCCGACATGAGCCGGCATCTCGCCGAGACCTATGGCGACCGCAAGCTGGAACGCGGTTACGCCCATATCGCGCGCAAGGTCTTCGTCGAGGCGCTGATCGGCAAGGATCAGGGCTATCAGCCCATCGACTACAAATTCAATGTGGTCGCCGGCCGCGTCGCTCTTGTCGTGGTCACCGCCTTCCGCTCGAGCGTCCGCAGGACGGCGCTTTTCGATCGCGAGTGGCGGCGGCTGGCGGTTGCCCAGGGCGGCATCGACGCGACGCTGGAAATTGCCAGGCCGCAAAGCTTTTCGCGCATGATCGAGGCGGCCGAAGCGCTGGGCGGCGAATTCGACATGATACGGGTCGATTTCTACGAAGACGCGGGCGAACCGGTCTTTGGAGAATTCACGATCTATCCCCGCAGCGGCCTGCAGCAATTCGACCCGCCGGCCTTCGATCGTGAGCTGGGCGCCCGCTGGGACATTGCCGCGTCCCGCTATCTGAATTGCCCGCCAGGCCTGTTTGCACGCTGGCACAGGGCAGCACTTGCCGCCGCCGGCCACATCTGATCACGAATGGCCGCCATTGTTGCCGGTGCGGGCAGAAATTAAACCCCATATGATCAGTTGTAGCTAATTTAGCTCCGTTGTGACTATTCCTCATTCCTGCTAGGCTCGATGAGCGTCAGCAGGAAAGGGGGACATCCATGTTCAATCGCGGTTCGTTCGGCCGCGTAGCGGCCGTTTGCGGCATGCTCGCAATCTTCTCGTTTGCCGGCAACGGCCTTGAAGGCGTCCTGGGATTCCGCTTTGTCGGCACGGCAGAGGCAAAGACGGTCGTCATCCAGAGAACGACCGTCTACATCAACACTCTGCCCAAAGGATGCGTGAAGACCACCTACAGCGGCGGCATCGTCGTCTGGAAATGCGGTACGAAATATTACCAGCCCTACAACAACCGCTACGTGCTCGTTTACATCAAGTAAGCGCGCTGGCCTCCGGGAGGGGGCCGTTAGGGCGAGGCGTGAAAAGCGCTCGCGAGATACCACACACCGGCCGCCGCAACAGGGACGTTCCTGGAAGTTCTCCATTTGCTTGGAAATGCGGCAGCTGGTGCGGACGACGGGATGCACAATTCGTTGACGATCAATGGCTTAGATCATTGAAGCTGTAAATAGGTGCTGTAATACGCAATAGGGCAATGACGGCTGGGCCGCTGAAGAGCGGCAGTCTTATGGGCCTCAGTCGCGGTTGACCTACGCCTTCTACGCGAAAGGCAGCTTTGCGCCTCATACCGGCCGTTGAGGTAATCTTTGCTGCGGCCGATAGCAGACCTTGCTGGCGACAACCCTGGACATCGCTGTTGCGTCAACACCTGACATTGCTCATAGATACAGGAGGTCGCGATCAAGCCCACGCGGGGGGAAAAAACTTCGAGAGTCGGGCTTCCGATCTTCCTCGCTGCGAATGGGGACGAATCGATCGACCGTCGGTAACCTAGTATTTTTAGCTTTATTCTGCCTATGGTTCGTCTCCCAACTTGCTGGGTAGCGGTGCGACCGAGGGCTAGAACCTGCACATGCGGGAATCACACGGCCAACTCGAAGCTAGGATTGAGCTTCTCAAGTTCGAGCTTAACGAAGCCCTCGAACGCGAGACGGCGACCGGCGAGCTGCTTCGCGTCATCGCCTCGTCGCCGACCGATATTAAGCCGGTCCTTGACGCTGTGGCGGCGAGCGCCGCCCGTCTTTGCGACGCCTATGACGTGATCATCCGGCTCAGGAAAGACGATATGCTCCATCTCAGTGCTCATTCCGGCCCGATCGCGGTCGATGAGGCGCCGTGGCCGCTGGAGCGCGACCGGGTAATGGCGCGGTCCGTGATCGATGCGGGGACCGTGCAGGTCGAAGACCTCTCCGAGGCCGGGGCCGAATTCGCGGCAGGCCGGGAAATGGCCATTCACTACGGATTTCGCACGATTCTGGCGACACCTCTCGTGAGCGGTGGAAGAGCGATCGGGGCGATTAGCCTGCGGCGAAGAGAGGTGAGACCGTTCAGTGACAGGCAGATCGAGCTGCTGAAGACCTTCGCCGACCAGGCCGTGATCGCCATCTCGAACGTGCGGCTGTTCGAAGAAGTGCAGGCGCGGACGGCCGAACTCAGCGAAGCGCTGGCTCAGCAAACGGCGACGGCCGACGTGCTTAAGGTGATCAGCCGGTCGGCGTTCGACCTTCAACCCGTGTTGACGACGCTGCTTGATTCGGCGATCCACCTGGCCGGCGGGGATATGGGCGCGATCTCGCTGCGCGATGGCGATTGGCTACGGGTCATGACCGGCACCGGATGGACCGATGAGCTTCGCGCTTATGAGGAAAGCCATCCACACCCGATCGGGCGTGGGACATTTCAAGGTCGAGCCGCTCTCGAAGGGGCAACCATTCATGTGCCCGATGTGTCCAAGGATATGGAATACAAGAGGCAGGAAGCGGCAAGCATGGGCCATTTCCGCGCGGCCCTTTCGGTCCCCCTCAAGCGAGGCCAAGAGGTGATTGGTGTCTTCGGCATGGCGAGGCGGACCGTGGGGCCGTTCTCACAACGCCAGATCGAACTTGTGGAGAGTTTCGCCGACCAGGCGGTCATCGCGATCGAGAACGTGCGCCTTTTCGACGAGGTGCAGGCGCGCAATCGCGAAGTGACCGAGGCACTGGAGCGCGAGACCGCGACGGGCTCCATCCTGCGCGTAATCGCGGCGTCGCCTACCGACATCGAACCAGTTCTTGACGCCGTCGCTGAAAGCGCCGCGCGTCTCTGCGATGCCCATGACGCGACGATCTATCTGCGGCAGGGCGATCGTTTGGCGGTCGGAGCGCATCATGGGCCAATCCAGGTCGACGACGCCGGGTTGCCTGTTGCCCGCGACGTGGTCACCGGTCGCGCGGTGCTCGACCGGGCACCGGTCCATGTTCATGACCTGACCGAGGCGGGTGTAGACTTTGCAACGGGCAGGGCAATGGCCCACCGGCTCGGCTTTCGCACCATCCTTGCGATCCCACTGCTGCGTGACGGGGAAGCGGTCGGAGCGCTGATGATCCGGCGCATCGAGATGCGGCCCTTCACTGACAAGCAGATCGAGTTGCTCAAAACGTTCGCCGACCAAGCCGTCATCGCCATCTCCAACGTGCGGCTGTTCGAGGAGGTCCAAGCGCGTACCGCCGAGCTAACCGAAGCGCTGCAGCAGCAGACGGCGACGGCCGACGTGCTCAAGGTCATCAGCCGCTCCGCCTTCAATCTAGGGGCCGTTCTCGACACGTTGATCGCTTCCGCCTGCCGACTCTGCAATGCCGAAATGGGCCTCATATTTCTGGCGCGCGATGGGTCCTTCTCTCCCGAGGCAAGCTACGGCACGCCCCCCGGATACCTGGAGTTCGTGCGAACCCATCCGATCAAACCGGGACGCGAGACGTTCACGGGACGGGCGGCGCTGACCAAGGCGGTCGTGAATGTCGCCGACGCGCTTGAGGACAAGGAATTCACGTTTTCCGAAGCCCGCGACCGCGCCGGCTATCGTGCCATGCTTGCCGTGCCGCTGTTGCGGCAGGGCGAAGTGATCGGCGTCTTCGCCATGCCCCGTCGCGCGCCAGGCGCGTTCAGCGACAAGCAGGTCGAACTCGTGCAGACGTTCGCCGACCAGGCCGTAATTGCGATCGAGAACGTCCGCCTTTTCGAGGAGGTGCAGCAGCGGACACGGGAGGCCACAGAGGCGCTGGAGTACCAGACGGCGACCAGCGATGTGCTTAGCGTTATCAGCCGCTCGCCCACCGATGGGCAGCCAGTGTTTAATATGATCGCGCAAAGCGCCGCCCGTCTATGCGAAGCGCAGTTCTGCTTTGTCTACAGATTTGATGGCGAGCTTCTGCATTTCGTCGCGCATCACGGCATCACTGAAGAAAGCGTTGAGATCGTGCGCAACACCTTTCCCGTGGCACCTACTCGCGGCAGCGCTGCCGAACGGGCAATTCTATATCTTGACGTGGCACAGATCCCGGACCTCACCTTGGATAGTGAATTCACGCATCGCGCCGCGGCGGCTTTTTCGGGCCTGCGCAGTGCTGTCGCCGTGCCGATGCTGCGTGACGGCCTGCCTATCGGTTGCATAGCAGTCGGGCGTGCTGAGACGGGCTTTCTTGCCGCTAAGCAAGTCGAACTTCTGAAGACCTTCGCCGACCAGGCCGTGATCGCCATCGAAAATGTCCGCCTGTTTGATGAGGTCAAGGCGCGGACCGCGGAGCTAAGCGAGTCGCTTCAGCAGCAGACAGCGACAGCAGATGTGCTCAAGGTCATCAGCCGGTCGGCCTTCGACCTGCAGAACGTCCTTGACACCCTGGCAGAGTCCGCCGCGCACCTCTGCGACGCGGACATTGCCGATTTCTATCGTCTGGTCGACGACGGATTTCAGTGGACCACGACCTTCAGCCGAGATCCGGAAGCGGCCCCAGCCCATACCAAGATCATGCGCCAGCCGGGGCGCGGATCGGTGTCGGGGCGCGTTCTGCTGGAACAGAAAACCGTTCACGTACCGGATTTCGAAGCCGATCCCGAGTTCACCTTCACCGACGTGGCGCGGCAGCGCGGCGTTCGCTGCATCCTCGGCGTTCCGCTCCTGCGCGGCACGGAACTGATGGGGTTGCTTCTGGTCATGCGCAAGGCGCCCGGGCCGTTCTCGCCAAAGCAGATCGAGCTGGTCGAGACTTTCGCCGATCAGGCTGTCATCGCCATCGAGAACGCGCGGCTGTTTGAGGAGGTGCAGACGCGCACAGCCGAGCTAAGCGAGTCGCTGCGGCAGCAGACCGCGACGGCGGATGTATTGAAAGCCATCAGCCGCTCGACCTTCGACCTGCAACCGGTGCTCGACACTCTGGTGGAATCAGCGGCGCGGCTCTGCGATGCCGACAAGGGCGTCATCTTCAAGCGCGACGGCGATGCCTACCGCTGGTCGGCGAATTACGGCAACCCTCCGGAGCTGGAAGCCTTCGCCAGAGCAAATCCGTTCAGGCCCGGCCGCTATTCGGTGACGTCGCGGGTCGCACTCGAGGCGAGGACCATCCAAGTTTCCGACGTGCTCGCCGACCCGGAATACGGCGCGACGCAGTTTCAGCAGCTCGGCGGCTATCGGACGATCCTGTGCGTCCCGATTTTACGCGAGGGCGCGCCGGTCGGCGTATTCGCGCTGACCCGCGCGGAGGTGCGGGATTTTACGCCTCGGCAGATCGAGCTGGTCGAAACCTTCGCCGACCAGGCCGGTATCGCCATCGAGAATGTGCGCTTGTTCGATGAAGTGCAGGCCCGCACGGAGGAACTGTCGCGCTCGCTGGCAGACCTGCGCAAGGCCCAGGATCGGCTCGTGCAGACCGAAAAGCTCGCCTCGCTCGGCCAGCTGACGGCGGGAATAGCTCACGAGATCAAGAACCCGCTCAACTTCGTCAACAATTTTTCCTCGCTGTCCGGCGATCTGATCGTGGAGCTGTGCGAGGCGCTGCAAGGCGCGGTGCTTGACGACAAAACCCGCGCGGAGATCGACGACTTGTCGGATATGCTGAAGGGCAATCTTGACAAGGTGGTGCAGCACGGCAAGCGCGCCGACTCGATCGTCAGGAACATGCTGCTCCACTCGCGGTCGGGCTTGGGCGAGCACCGTCCGGTCGACATCAACGCGGTGGTGGAGGAGAGCTTGAACCTAGCCTATCATGGCGCACGCGCCGAGGGGAACAGCTTCAACATCATGTTGGAAAGGAATTTCGATCCAGGCGCCGGCGAGGTCGATCTCTTTCCGCAGGAGATCACTCGCGTGCTGTTGAACCTGATCTCCAACGGCTTTTACGCGACGGCGAAACGGCGAGCGGCCGAAGGTGAGACCGGCTACGAGCCGATATTGGCGGCATCGACGAAAAGCCTGGGAGATGCGGTCGAGATCAGAATCCGCGACAACGGCACGGGCATCCCGCCGGACGTGAAAGAAAAAATGTTCAACCCGTTCTTCACCACCAAGCCGGCAGGCGAGGGGACGGGGCTCGGCCTATCGTTGAGCCACGACATCGTCGTGAAACAGCACGCGGGCACCATAGAGGTCGATACCGAGCTGGGCGCCTTCACCGAATTCCGCATCGTTTTGCCGCGCGGGGCCGCAACGCTCGCCAAAGCAGGAGGCAACGCTTGAGTCTGCTCATCCTGATCGTGGACGACGAGCCTGATGTGGAGGTGCTGTTCAGGCAGCAGTTCCGGCGCGATCTCAAGGTAGGGCGCTTCGACATGGCCTTCGCCCTTTCCGCGCCGCAGGCGCTCAAGGTGATCGAGGCGGCGGGAAGCGCCTCGCTGATCCTCATCCTGTCGGATATCAACATGCCGGGCATGAGCGGCCTGGAGCTTCTGCCTAAAGCGAAGGCGTTGCGTCCCGATGTGCCCGTGATCATGATCACCGCCTATGGCGACGCAGAGACCAAGAGGAAGGCGCTGGAAAACGGCGCCGAGGCGCTATTGACGAAGCCGCTCGATTTCGTCGCGCTGCGCGGCGAGATCGACGTCCGCGTCGAGTTCGCGGCATGACGGCGCTGATCCTCGTTGTCGACGACGAGCCGGACCTGGAGCCGCTGGTCCTGCAGAAATTCCGCCGCCAGATCCGAGACTGCGCCGTGAGCTTTATCTTCGCCCGCGACGGCGTCGAGGCCCTCGACCTGATCGCCGCCAATTCCGACATCGAAATGGTCGTCACCGACATCAACATGCCGCGCATGGATGGGCTGTCGCTGCTTGCGAAGCTCCAGGACGCCGAGGAGCGTTTGTCGACTATCATCGTGTCGGCCTACGGCGATATGGCCAACATCCGAACGGCAATGAACCGCGGTGCCTTCGATTTCCTGATGAAGCCGATCGATTTCGCCGACCTTGAGACGACTATCGCGAAGACGCTGAGGCACATTGCTCTTCTGCGCGAGGCGCGGGGCAAGCAGATGGCGGCCGAGCGCGCGCACGCCTCGTTGTCGCGCTACTTCTCGCCCAACCTCGCCGAGCGGCTCGCCGGCGACGCCGGCGAGCTTGCTGGGCAGCGGCGCGAGGTGGCGTCTCTGTTCACCGACATCGCGGGTTTCACGGTGTTGGCGGAAGCGCTCGACCCGGCGGTCTTGGGCGAGCTACTCAACCAGTACGTCGCCGGCATGACCGACATTGTTTTCCACCACGAGGGCACGGTGGCCAAGATCGTCGGGGACGCACTGCATGTGCTCTTCGGCGCGCCGGGCGAGCAGCCCGATCATGCCGCCCGCGCCGTCGCCTGCGCGCTTGACCTCGACGACTTCTCGGAAGTCTTCCGCGCCGGCTGGCGCGCCAGGGACGTGGCGCTCGGCCCCACCCGCATCGGCGTCCATTCCGGGCCGGCGATCGTCGGCAATTTCGGCGGTGCCCGCTTCTTCGACTACACGGCCTATGGGGACACAATCAACATCGCGGCGCGGCTGGAAGCCGCCAACAAGCAACTAGGCACTCGTATTTGCGTGAGCGAGAGCGTCGCGAGACAAGTTGCGAATTTCCGAGGGCGCCCGGTGGGTGACCTCGTGTTGAGAGGACGAACGGAGTCGCTGCGCGCTTTCGAGCCACTGAGGCCTGAGCAATGCGATGAACTCGCGACGAAGGATTACCTCGCGGCCTTCGCCAAGCTGGAAGCCGGCGACCCTAGTGCGGTCACTTCGTTCGCTGCTGAGGTAGGCAGGCGCGCAGAGGACCAGCTTGCGAGCTTCCACTTGAAGCGATTGCTGAACGGCGCGACAGGTCCGCGGATCAACATGGATTGATCTAGCTGTGGAGCCTCAACGCGTTAGGTCGTTTTGGTTGTAAGCTGCCATGTGGCCTGTGCCAATTGTAGCGATGAAGCCAGCGTGGCAGCTCAACGGCGCGTTCATGAGAAGTGTTGCATGCATCGAATGAAGAAATAGCCTCCCTTGAAGGCATGGTGCATGCGCTGCACGGTGACTTCGTATGGCCTATTTCTGACCGTACCACCCTCATTGAGTTCTCGAACGCGTGATTGTGCCCCCGGTCCCTCGTTGCATGCAACCGCTGGGTCCGGCTCGAACACGAGCTCTCTCGAATGACTGTCGGCTATCGTTACTTATGAGCCAGAAGCCGACTTTCAGCTTACGGCCCCGAAGCCGCCGAGTCAGCTTTGCGCCTCATGTCGGACACGCAAGCAGGTTTAAGCACCTGCTGAAAGCGGACGTGATAGGCCCAAAAAACTGAGGAGCAATGAATCGCAGTACTGAGTGAGCCCCGGTCGACTACCGATGGCTAGGCGTGCCTTGACGACAAGATCCAGGGAAACTGCTATCGGGTCGATGCGTGCCGTGCAATCGTGGCGGGAACCGGGGAACAAAATGCGCGAATGGCAGACTCCGCTCTATACGCCGTTTGAGCCTACCGTGACGGCGGAGGAAGCGGCTCGGGGCGTGGACCTTACCGGGCAGGTTGCATTGGTGACAGGTGGTTCTTCCGGGTTGGGCTTGGAGACTGTCAGAGTGCTTGCAGCATCCGGCGCTAGCATCAGCGTACCCGCGACTGACCCTATAGCCGCCCACGCCGCTTTGAAAGGAATTGGCGGGGTAGAGGTGTGGCCCATAGACCTGCTCGATCACATCTCTGTCAAAGCCTTTGCAAAAGCCTTTCTCAAGCGACAAAGACGGCTTGACCTTCTGGTGCTAAATGCGGGCGTGATGGCTAGGCCGCTGTTCCGCGATGAAGATGGTCGTGAGGGTCACTTCTCCATAAACTATCTCGGACACTTTCGGCTGACGGCGTTGCTATGGCCAGCTTTACTTGCGGTGGCAAAATCTCGAGTGGTTGTACTTTCGTCCCGAGCCCATCAGATGTGTGATCTCGATCTCGACGATCTCGATTTTGTACGGCGCCCCTATGACAAATGGATGGCCTATGGCCAATCAAAAACCGCGAACGCGCTTTTCGCGGTTGCGCTCGACACGCGTGGACGCCGTCACGGGGTCAGCGCTTTCTCCGTGCACCCCGGAATGATAATGACGCCCGGGATACGCCATCTGACCCGGTCCGAATTCGACGCGGTCGGTGCTGTAGCTTCAGATGGGTCCCCCATAATCGATCCCGCAAGGGATTTGAAAACCGTGAAACAAGGCGCGGCGACGACAGTCTGGGCCGCCACCGCTCCTGTGTTGGACTCGATAGGCGGGGTCTATTGCGAGAATTGTGACGTCGCACGCATAGAGCCCAGTGAGGGATTTGGAGTGCGCCCGTATGCGATCGACCCCGAGATGGCTGAGAGGTTGTGGCGCGTGAGCGCAAGGTTGACTGGGTTGGACATCGCAAGAAACTAAGGCACCGCTTAACCCTTTGGGGCAGGTCAGCGCGAAAAGACAGTCAGGCATCAAAGCCCGGTGAATGAATGGACGCCTCACTAACTGGATATCGTCTATTACTTCAAAGGTCAGTCTATCGCACTGTCATCAGTACGTGACCAGGAGACTCGATCTCCTTCGCAGCATCAATCTATAATCTGGCTGGCAACGCTCCATGACGGGGAAGGATAAGTATGCAAGAGCAAGCTTCCCCGAAGGCTACATCGGCAGACCTGGCGCTCGCCTTTGGCTCATTCCTGCTCTATCCGGCGCGACATCTTCTGCTCAAAAACAATGAACCTGTCACGATCGGATCCCGAGCGCTCGAACTCCTCATCACGTTGACCGAGAGACCGGGAGAACTGGTAACGAAGGATCAATTGACCGCGCGGGCCTGGCCCAAAGCCAGAGTGGAGGAGTCGAACCTTCGAGCGCAGATCGCGTTACTCCGGAGGGTGCTCGGCGAGGATCAAGCCGCTCCGCGATACATCGTCGCCGTTCCATCAAGGGGCTATCGGTTCATTGCTCCTCTCACCCGATCTCGTGTTGAGCACGAGCCAGTGAAGACAACGGCCCCGAACAACCTCCCAAAACAGCTGACTCGACCTATCGGACGTGAGGAAGCCATCAAGACCGTCGAAGGGCGGTTTCAAAGGTTCCGGCTGGTCACCATTGTCGGCCCAGGTGGCATAGGAAAGACGACCGTCGGCCTTCGCGTGGCAGAGCAATTGTTGTCATCACATAACGGCCATTGCTTCGTCGACCTCGCCCCAATAACGAACTCCCAAATCGTCCCCTCAGTCCTGGCGTCACAGCTTCGCCTTCCGGAGACATCGGGTGATCCGACTGCGAGCCTCATAGGGCACCTTCGGGGGAAACGTCTGCTACTCGTGTTCGACAGTTGCGAACTCGTTCTCGAGGCAACCGCCCGTCTGGCGGAGACCTTGCTCCGCGAAGTGCCGGAGATCACCATCCTTGCCACTAGCCGCGAAGCCTTGCGAGTGGAGGGTGAAAGCGTCTACAGGCTCCCCCCTCTCGATACGCCGCCCTCGGCGGCGGGTCTGACTGCTGCCTACGCGTTGGAGTTTCCCGCCATACGTTTGTTCGTCGAGCGGGCGACCTCGTCTGGAAGCGGGTATACGTTCGACGACGATGAAGCGCCCGTGGTCACACATATATGCCGGCAGCTCGATGGAATCGCCCTTGCGATCGAGCTTGCCGCAGCGCGGGTGGAGGCTTTCGGCACGCACGGGATTGCCGAACTTCTCAACGATCGTCTGCGGTTGCTGACCGGTGGACGGCGCACCGCTCTACCTCGCCATCAGACATTGGCAGCAATGATCGACTGGAGCTACGGAGCGCTTTCAAAAGAGGAGCGAAAGGTCCTGCGTCGGCTCTCCATCTTCGCAGGCGACTTCGGACGGGAAGCTGCTGTTGCCATTGCAACCGACGTGACCTCCCCCGACCGCGACGTACCAGGTTATCTTGCTAACCTCGTCGCCAAATCCCTGGTAGCCGTCGACGCTCAACGCAAGGCCGCGCGATACCGTCTGCTCGACACAACGCGGGCATTCGTTTTGGAAAAAGTTCGGGAGGAAGGGGAACTCGACGCCGTCATTCGGCAACTGGCGACCTATCTGTGCGATGTCCTCCGACATTCGCAGGAGGAAGTGGAAACCCTGTCGAGCGAAGAGTGGCTGTCGAGACATGGTTCCCACATCAACAACATACGATTCGCTCTGGACTGGGCGTACTCGGATCATGGCGATCTAGAAGTCGGACTAGCGGTTACCGTCGCCGCCATTCCGATGTGGTACCAGCTTTCTCTGGTCGACGAATGCCTGACCAGCGTCCAGCGCGCGCTGACAGGCATCGGTCCGGGAAAGCGAAGAAACGAGTACGCTCGTCAGATCATGCAGCTCTACAGAGCGCTGGGGCTCTCTCAAGCATTCAAAATCGGCTTCGCGCCACAAGCTCCAGCCGCTTTCGCCAAGGCGTTGGAGATATCGGAGGAGCTGGCCGACGTCGACGCTCAAGCGGAGGCTCTTTGGGGCTTGTGGATCGCACAAGTGGGCATGGGTGAGTACAGGGCGTCGCTGGGGAACGCCGAACGGTTCATGGCGCTCGCCCAAAGCGGACTCGATCGGTTCATCGGTGACCGGATGCTCAGTATGACCTTATTTTGCATGGGTGACTTCCGTGGTGCCCGCCGTCACGCCGATATGATGTTGGCTCACGATGTCTCTGCTGAAACTGCCTCCGCGAACTCAGTTCGTTTCAGGTTCGGCCAGTCGATTTCGGCACGAATTCAACCCGCCCAGCTCCTCTGGATGCAAGGCCTTCCCGATCAGGCCGTCAAAGCGGTCCATGCCGCCGTCGTCGCCGCGCGGGAATCGGGCCACGCGATCTCGTTGTGTGAAGCCTTGGCTCGCTGGTCCTGTCCGGTCTTTGTTCATGTCGGCGACCTACCGGCGGCAGATTCAGCTATCACCGAGCTACTTGATTTGGCAAAGACGAACGCGCTCGGACCATGGGAGGTGTTCGGTCGGTGCTGGAAGGCGGCGCTTCTGATCCAGCGAGGACTTCCTGAGAGTGGCGTTCCCCTTCTCCGAAGAGGGTTGGTTGAACTTCGTCAGGTAAAACTCTTCAACCTTTACACCGTCAGATTTCTCGGCTTTCTGGCCGAGGGCCTGTCTTCTCTGGGACAACACGTCGAAGCGCGATCGCTGGTGGAGGCGGCGATCAGCGCCAGCGAGGAGAAGGAGGAGCTCTGGTGCGTCGCAGAACTCTATCGCCTGAAGGGGGATATCCTTTGGCGCGGCGGCGACGACGTCGAGTCCGTACAACAATGCTATCTCCATTCGCTCGACGTAGCGGGTCGGCAGGATGCCCTGTCCTGGGAGCTCCGGACGACCACGAGTTTGATGAAGTTGGCGCGTGACCGGGGAGATATCGATCGGGCGCGTACACGATTAGCTGCGGTCTGCGATCGGTTTACTGAAGGTTTTGATACGGCCGACATGGTGGCGGCAAAGGCTCTTTTGACCGAGTTTTGTTGATCTTCCCGCGCGTTCCCCGCGTTCGTGTTCGTGCTCGTCACAAGATTTCACGACGATTCACTGGTTTGAAATCACGTAGTTCTGCCATCCTCTGTCGGGTCGCCGGATAGCCGTCGACACCGCAGTGAGGCAGACAGATGACTATGCCGAGAAAAATGGAGGCCCTTGTCCTAAACGAGACGAACTCTGACTTCGTCCGCACCCGCATGGACTGCCCAACGCCCTCGGCGGGCGAGGTCCTTGTCCGCGTCAGGGCGAGCAGCGTCAACCCGCTCGATCTCAAGATCAAAAGCGGCCAAGCTCCGCATGCGCGGCATCCACTGCCCGCTATTCTCGGTATGGACGTGGCCGGAATCGTCGAGGCTGTCGGCCCCGGGGTGACCGCATTCAAGCCTCAGGACGAGATCTTCGGCATGACGGGCGGCGTGGGCGGGCTCCAGGGCTCGCTCGCGACCTTCGTCACCGTCGACGCTGATTTGCTTGGGCCGAAGCCTGATAACATGACCATGCGCGAAGCGGCGGCATTGCCGTTGGTGTTCATCACCGCCTGGGAAGGTCTGGTGGATCGCGCCCAGGTCCAGGCCCGGCAGAGGGTGTTGGTGCTCGGCGCCGGCGGCGTCGGCCACATTGCAATCCAGATCGCACGCGCTTTCGGAGCCGAGGTCTTCGCCGTGGACAAGGCTGCCAAGCAACGCGAGATCGAGGAGCTCTGTGCCACCGCGATCGACCGCCATCAGACGACGGTCGAAGAATACGTCAAAGATCATACGGGCGGGCGGGGCTTCGACATTGTTTACGACACCGTGGGCGGTGCCGGGATCGACGCCGCGTTCAACGCCGTGACCCGCTTCGGCCATGTCGTCAGCTGCCTGGGATGGGGCACCCACTCGCTCGGTCCGCTCTCGTTCCGAGCAGCAAGCTACTCAGGCGTCTTCACGCTTTTGCCGATCTTGACCGGGGAAGGCCGCGCCCATCACGGGCAAATCCTGCGAGAGGCGAAGCGGCTTGTGGAAACCGGAAGGATCACTCCTCTCGTCGATCCGCGCCGCTTCAGCTTTGAGACCGTAGCCGAGGCATATGCCGAAATCGAAAACCGAACTGCCAACGGCAAGATCGTGATCGACGTCACCGACTAAAGCGACCCCTTCAAGCTCTAATCAAAGGAAACCCGTCATGCCATTCGTTAATGTGAAACTGGTCGACGGCGTGTTCACGCCGGAAGAGAAACATGCCATGGCGAAGGCCCTGACCGACGTCATGGTAAAGTTCGAGGGATCGGAGGCGTTCCGCGAGGTGGTATGGGTCCTTATCGAGGAGCTTCATACCGACGGCTGGCACATTGGCGGCAGGCCGTTTGAAGGACCCAAGTCGTTGATGACGACTCTTTCGAAATCCAAAGCGGTCGTCGAAATGATCGACGGCACGCCTACCACCCGGAAAGAGTGGGCCGCGGCAGCGCCAGTTCTGGGCTGACCCATTGGCAATCTCTACATGGCCGAAACTAGAGCATCCGGACAGCGCACGTCCCGAGCCGTTAGGCTGTGTCCAGCCCGCAAAGGGGAAGAGAAATGGATACGAACACATCCACGACAATGCCCACGGCGACAAGACGGGAAGTCCTTATCGGGACGGGAGCCGTCGCTCTTGCCACGACGCTGCCTTTGGCGGCCAGGGCGTCTGCGAACTCAACCAATGCAACCATTGAAGATGGGAGTGAGATAATGAACAGCATCAAAGTGAAAGACGGCGCGCAGATTTTCTACAAGGACTGGGGCACCGGGCAGCCGATCGTGTTCCACCATGGTTGGCCGCTGAGCGCCGACGACTGGGACAACCAGATGCTGTTCTTCCTCGGCAAGGGCTTCCGCGTCATCGCCCACGACCGGAGGGGCCATGGTCGCTCAAGCCAGACTTCCGACGGCAATGACATGGATACTTACGCGGCCGACGTCGCCGCACTCGCCGAGGCGCTCGACCTTCGCGATGCGATCCATATTGGCCATTCGACCGGGGGCGGCGAGGTCACCAAGTACGTCGCCCGGCACGGTAAAGGCAGGGTCGCCAAAGCAGTGCTTATCTCTGCGATTCCTCCCGTGATGGTCAAGTCGGCCAAGAACCCTGGAGGACTCCCGATCGAGGTCTTCGACGGCTACCGGGCCGCCTTGGCAACAAACCGAGCGCAACTCTATCTCGATATCGCTAGCGGACCGTTCTACGGCTTCAACCGCCCAGGAGCCGTTATCTCCGAAGGCACGATCCGCAACTGGTGGCGCCAAGGCATGATGGGCGGTGCGAACGCGCACTACGAGTGTATCAAGGTGTTCTCGGAAACCGATTTCACCGAGGACCTGCAGATTATCGACGTTCCTGTCCTGATAATGCACGGAAGCGACGACCAGGTAGTGCCCATCGCCGACTCTGCCGAACTCTCCGTCAAGCTGCTCAAGAACGGAAAACTCAAGGTCTACGATGGATACCCGCACGGAATGTTCACAACGCATGCCGATGTGATCAACGCAGACCTGCTCGCCTTTATCACCGCGTGACCGTCTGGGCAGGTGGAAAGCCTGCCCTTGGTCTCCTCAATTCAAAAGCTGTCCGCCCACCTGAGGCTGACTGCGGAAAGGTATGTCATGAAGACTGAACACATGCTTTCTCGGCGTGGATTTTGCCTTTGCTGCATAAGCGCCGCCACCTTCGCAGCGACCGGTGGTTGGATGAGCCCGCGCGCGGCCTATGCCGAAGCGCGCGGGCTGGTGAGCCTCATTAAGGATAGCGCCGCCAAGGCAGACATTGCCACGCACAAGCTGAGGAACAACATCACCATTCTCGAAGGCTCTGGCGGCAATGTCGCGGTCCTGGGCGGCAAGGACGGACTTGTCATGGTCGACGCGGGCATTAGCGTATCGCGCCGCCAGATGACGAAGGCGCTCGCAGCCATCTCCGCCGAACCCGTGACCCATCTGATCAATACCCACTGGCATTTCGATCACGCGGACGGCAACCCCTGGATCGGTTCTGGCGGCGCCAAGATCATTGCGCACAAGAATACCCTCAAGCACCTGTCGCAGGTGCAACGGGTCGAGGACTGGGACTACAATTTCATGCCGCTGGAGCAGAGCGGGGTGCCCAAGCACGTCTTCTCAAAGGAGCATTCGCTTAAGCTGAACGGCCAGTCGGTAGCCATGAAATATTATGGCCCGGCGCACACCGACGGCGACATCTCGGTCATGTTCGGCGAGGCGGACGTCCTCCATGTCGGCGACACCTACTGGAACGGGATCTATCCCTTCATCGACTATTCGACGGGAGGCGGCATTGACGGGATGATCGCGGCTTCGGATGCGAACTTGGCTACATCGACCGCCAAGACGATCATCATCCCAGGCCACGGAAACCCCGTGAGCAATCGAGCGGAGCTCCAGGAATTCCGCGACATGCTTGGCGCCGTGCGCGAGAAGGTCGCGGCGCTCAAGCACCAAGGGCGATCGAGAGACGAGACAGTCGCCGCCAAGCCCACGGCGTCGTTCGATGCCAAGTGGGGGAATTTCGTCATCGATCCAGGCTTCTTCACGCGGCTGGTCTACGAGGGCGTCTAGTACGAGCCTTCGTCTTCCTTCCGATTTCTTCTGGCGCTTCCTCCCAACGCACACGCCCGCGGGACGCCCTTAAAGGGCGTCCCGCGAACTGAACCTTCGACAGAATTCCGAACCCTAGGAGACAGCCATGTTGGAAGCAAAAAGTGCTCTTTTCATCGATATCCCGGTCGAATTAAAGGAAGTGAAGTCTGTTCACAGCATCGGGGGCCTTCAGTTCGAAGGCGACCTGCCAGCCGCGCTGTTCCATCTTCAACTGATCACCACGGACATCGCGAACTGGAAGGCGACATCGGACGTGATCGTGGTCTTCCACACCAATGCGGGTCACGTCACGCTCAGTGACGCAGCCTATAATGCGTCGCGCAACATTGCCACCGGCAACCCATACAAGAAGCTGGTTGCCGACCTCATCGACAAGGGCGTCAAGGTCGAACTTTGCGGTGCGACCGCGAACGTTAACGGCTGGGGAAACGCCGATCTTCTCCCCCGCATCAAGATCAATCTCGACGCCATGGCACGCACGATCCAGCTCGTGCAGAAGGGCTTCGTCAAGATCACAGAGTGACGGTCGGTTCACCCAATCGAATCTCTCATTGGGAGCAAAGGAGACCGCCATGCCGACCCATGCACCGATCAGAGTTGGCATCATCGGCGTGCACCCCGACCGCGGCTGGGCCTCGACCGCCCATGTGCCTGCGTTGAGAGATTTGCCGCAGTTCAGCCTTTCTGTCGTGAGCCATCATAGAATTGAAACTGCGCGGGCGTCAGCCGAGAAGTTCGGTTTCCAGCGCGCGGTCTCGTCGACGGAGGAGCTTGTGAACCACCCTGATGTCGATCTGGTGGTCGTCACGGTGAGGGTTCCGGAACACCTTCGAGTGGTAACTGCGGCGCTGGAAGCGGGAAAGTCGGTGTTTTCCGAATGGCCACTTGGAATGAACTTGCGTGATGCGGAGACGATGAACTCGCTCGCCGTCGAAAAACGCGTCTCGACAATGATCGGCCTTCAGACCCGCGCGAATCCGACCGTCCGGCAAATGCGTGAGCTCATCAGGCAGGGCTATCTAGGCGAAGTGCTCTCTTGCTCGATCATTGGCTCGGGGATCACTTGGGGGGAAGAGCTGGAAGAGGCCTTTCGATATACCTTGGACCCGTCGAAGGGCGCAAGTATGCTGCACGTGCCGTTTGCCCATACTATCGACGCCTTATTGTTCGCATTGGACGACAACTTCCACAGCGTGTCGGGGACACTGGTCAATCGTCGCACCACGATTAGGATGACGGAGAGCCAGGAAATCGTTCCGCTCGACGTCGCCGACCAGATCGCCTTCAGTGGGAAGCTCACGTCAGGCGGCCTGGTGACAAGCCATTTCCGTGGCGGACTGTCGCGAGCTACCAATTTCCATGTGGAGATCAACGGTAGCAGGGGTGACCTGTTGCTGACGAGTCCTGTCGGCTACGTGGGCCTGGGGGGATTCAAGCTTATGGGGGCACAAGCAGACGAGTCCCTTCATCAAATTCTCGCACCGGGTGAATTCGCCGCCGGCGAAAACGTCCTGACGGGCAACGTGAGAAACCTCTACGATTTCTTCGCTTCCGACATGACTTCCGGCACGCGTCAGGGGCCGACGTTTGGAGACGCTGTCACACTGCATCGTCTAATCGACGCGATCGAGCAAAGCGGGGGAGTCGCGCGCGATGTCTGAGACGACGAAGCGCTGGTGATGTGTCCGCCCGGCGGATCTGAGTTCTACAGGTTCGCGAGATAACAAGACCTGAGTCGAGAGATCCTCGGACGAGCTGTCAGGGTCCGCGCGACCGGCTTGAAGGCTGTCTGGATGCCAGCCGAAGTAGTTGGATGAGGGTTCTTGGACGTCTGTACGTATTTCGGCGGCGTTATGACATCCTATACGACCAAAATTGGGTCGCCAGCGGAATGGCCGCTTCCTGATAATTTCGGCCTGATTGCGGACGGTCAGCTTCCGGCCCTGAAGCCGCCGAGTCAGCTTTGCGCCGCATGTCGTTAAAGTTAGCTGTGCCACCGCCTCACAGCGGACACTACCGGCGACCGCGCTGGAGGTCGAAGGTGCGCTAAGAGCGGTCATGGGAGGTTGTGTGGCCGCCCGGCACGGAGCGCGTTTTCTGCGATCAAAAGTGCTTTTCCGCTATCCACTTCGGTCACGCCATCCACTCCGGTCACAGAGCTGATGGCCTGCGGTCCTTTGAGTTCACGCATTCTGGTATGCGAATGGGGCTCGCGACCCCGTTGAGCTGATCCGGCAGAGCGCAAGGCGGAAAACCCGCGCGTTGCATCGCGTCCATTATTCGCTTCCGCTCGGAGGCGCTCCACCCAGGTCCATTCACGAAACCTTCGATTGTCAGCTCTGGATATTTCGCAAGGCCCTTGGCCACCCAAGTCCTGGCCTCCCCGTCACGGCCAAGTTCAACATAAACGGCAGCGCGAACGATCCAGGAGAAGCTGTTATAGTTTTCGAGCGGCAGGCGCTCCAGAACGTGCAGTGCATCCTCGTATCGTCCCGCCATGAAATAGGCGTAGCGGAATCCCAACGCGGCCCAGTTCGGGTAGTTGGGATTGAGCCGGATTGCCTTGTCGGCGGCCTCCGCTCCGCGCTCGGGTTTTCCGAAGGCGTTTGCCCACAGCGAATAAAGGGTCATGATGTCGGCTGAGCCGGGATTCAGGCGAAGGGCGATGTCGAACTCCGCCTCTGCCCGTTCGAAATCGTCCATGTGTCCAAGGACGAGGGCCATGATCGCATGCGCAAGCGCGTCCTGCGGATCGATGGCGAGACCAGTTTCGGCGGCGGCGAGAGCCTGAGGCAGGACCTCATCGTTATTCGCCCCAAAGCCTGCCAGCGTGTTATAAGCAGAAGCCATCTCGATCCAAGCCCGCGCAAGCTTCGGGTCCAACGTAACGGCTTGCCTGAAGAGCGGAATGGAGGCCTCTATGCTTTGCTTGGTGAAGCGCAGCAGCGATTCCCGACCGCGGAGATAGGTTTCATAAGCAGTTAGATTCTGGGGCTGAAGCCGTAGTCCGGCGATACGATCCGCCTCCGGAATGGCGCCCTTCGAGCTGCCGAGCTGGCTTGTCACTGCATTTGAGATTTCGGCCTGTACAGCGAAAAGGTCGACAACAGGCCGATCCCAGCGCTCCGACCAAAGACTTACAGCCGTCGCTGTGTCGAGGAGTTCTGTCGTCACGCGAATCTGGTCTTGGGCGCGTTGGACGGAGCCCTTCAGTACATAGCGCACGTTCAGGTCGCGCCCGATCTTGCGGACATCGACCGGCGCTCCGGCATAGGGGCTGCTCGAGTTCCAGCCGATGACCTCAATATCGCGATAGCGAGAGAGATCTGTGATGATGTCCTGACCGATCCCGCTTGCGAACCGTTTGGTGGTTTCATCGCTGTCGATGACATGGAACGGAAGTACGGCAATCGACGGAATGCCCTCCAGCGTCCTTTGAGACGGCCGGATGTGCCAGATTGTGGCCCCGATGATGCCGAGAGCCGCAACGATGGTGACCACCAGCGAGGCCCGGAGTGGTTTTCGCGAACGCCGTGCCGCCATTGCTTCAGGGATTGGCGCCGCTGCCTCAAGTGACGACTCCACAAACCCCGCCGCCGCCAACCCAGCCGGACGCTTCTCACCGTTTACTGACAGCACCAGCCGGTAGCCACGCTTCGGCGCAGTCTGCAGGATCGTCCGGGCTTCATCGTGGAGGGCGCGCCGTATCTCGTGAATGCATTGAAATAGGCTGTCTTCGGTGACGGCGATGCCGAGCCAGACCGCCTCGATCAATTCGTCCTTGGTCACGAGGCGATCGGCATTCTGCGCCAGGTAACGCAGCACCGCAAAAGCCTGCGGCCGCAAATCGACGGGATTGCCCTCCCGATCGCGCAACGTTTCGTTGCCGAAATCGGCGGTCACCCCGTTTATTGCGAGCGATTGACCGAACCGGATTTCCATTCAGTCTCCCGCCGCAGGTGGGCTCCCATTCCTCGGACAGCACTCTAGCACGACTTACCGCTGGTGCATCGTTCACAAAACATCGCGGTTTCCGCTCGCTTCAGGAGAATTTCGGGAAATTTTCGGACGGCCATTAGGACTTCCGGCACGGGCCATTGTTTTGTGCCACCCAATTGGACGAGCTGACGCACCGCGAGGGACGCGACGGCAAACCGCCGCAAGGGCATGGGAGGCTGTGATGCGGTCTGGATCTGTCAGGATCGGGTTTGCATTTGCTGGCGGGCGCGTGGCTCACGCGCATCTTCCTAATCGCCGTTCACCCTGATCCGGCACACGTTGGATCCAATAGGAGGACTACCCATGAAGCCGCGATTCCTCAACACGCGCCGTATCGGCGTGCTTATTTTCTCACTGTGGGCTTTCCAGCCAATAATGCCCGCCTTGATGCCAGCTCAGGCAGAGCCGGCGGTCGGGGTCACCCCAACCGTTATTGGACGGGCTACGTATGATCCATTTGACCTGCAGTCCGATCTCGGGTTTGCGGCCCAAGCGAAGGGCCCGCTCGACATCGTCGTGCGGACCCATGACTACGCGCTCGGAAGCTCGACGGGATGGCATTCGCATCCGGGGCCGGTCTTCATCACAGTCACTGAAGGCGAAGTGACGTTCTACGAGGGCGACGATCCGACGTGCACGCCAAAGGTGGTCTCGAAAGGCCATGGGTATGTTGATACCGGCCGTGGGCACATCGGGCGAAACGAGTCCGGAGCGCCTGCCAAGGACGTGACAGTCATCTTCGCTCCGGTGGAAAAGTCATTCCGAGCGGAGTTGGATCGTCCGAACACAGCCTGCAAGTTTTAGCGGCAGAATTGTCCGTCTACTCGGCGGACAGTCCTACCGTCCCAGTGCGGACAGCGATCAAGCTTGAACTGTCCGCTCTGGGTCAGATCGCGTCGATGCATGGGGCGCCCGACGTCCGCTTCTCACGTTCCAAGCCTCGAAACCTGCCAGTTCGCTTGCGACCCAAAGGCTGAACGTCAGTTCCGTTTCTCCTGCGGCGATTGAGGCCAAGGAGAAAAGCAATGGCTACTCACAATATGATCCGGCGGTGCAAGGCCGCGCTGCTTGGAACGCGGGGAAAACGGTAGGTACGAAGCGGCCGCTGACCCAGAAACAGATTTGGGCCATCCGCTTCTTTCTCGATCGGGAAGGGCGCGTTCGGGATCGGGCGCTGTTTGACTTGGCAATCGACAGTAAGCTGCGCGGATGCGACTTGGTCAAGACCAAGATCGGCGATCTGGTTGCCGGATCAGGCATCCGAACCCGGGCGATTGTCGTCCAGCAGAAAACGGGGCGTCCGGTGCAGTTCGAGCTGACTGCCGACGTGCGAGCTTGCTGGCCTAGCTGGAGAGGCGCGGTGGATCGGTCGCGGACCATGCATTTCCAAGCCGCGTGGATCACTCGCGACACATGAGCACGAGGCAGTACGCGCGACTGGTTGACGAATGGGTTGACGCGATCGTACCCATTCATTGCGACGCACGAAGGCATCGATGATCTACAAGGCGACCGGCAACCTCCGAGCCGTCCTGATCCTGCTCGGTCACACTAAGATCGAGAACACCGTGCGATACTTGGGCGTCGACATAGAGGATGCGCTCTTGCTCGCCGAACGCACCGAGATCTGACGTTGGAGCGGCCATTTGGCAGCGCTGGATGGCCGCTTCCAGCACAATCCGCTCCTCCGCCTGATGGCCGAGCTTAGGTGAATGTCCACGGTCAGGTTGGTTAACGCGCGGGCTCTACGCCGACAACATTCTGCTCCTCGTCCGTGGTGAACGTTCCCTTCGATTGATCCAATATTACAAGAACGTTGCCGAAAGGGTCACAAACACGGGCGCATCGCCCGATCGCGATGTCGAAGGGTGGTTCCACTGCCTTTCCGCCCGCTGCCAAAAGTTCTCGAAATGCCGCGTCCACGTCATCAACCAGAATATCGGTCTCTGGACCAATACGAAGATGAACTACTAGTTCTGCATCAGTTTCAGGCAACGCGAATCCGGCGGCTTCCGCGTCCCGCCAGATGAGGGCATGGCCGAGCCGATCCCGATAAAAGGATATGGCTTCCTCAAGATCGCTTACATGCAGTAGATAGTTGTCGAGTTTTCGGAACAACGGTTTTTTGGCGGCCTCGTAAGCCATTGGGGAACCTCGCGCAGCATCGCACTGCCCAAGATTATGCTTCCGTACGCGTTCCGCAACGACTCAGCGACGGCTCAATTGCTGTCCAGCTTGCAACAGCTTTTGTATCGCGAGAACGGCAGCTATGAGTCGCTTCTGAGGGGCAGCTTCCCGGCCTTTCGAGCGCAAACCTGTCCGTCAGCAAACGGCCCATTTCAGACATTCAGTCTGTTTTGTAGCCCGAAGGCATTGCGGAAACGTCCATCCACATCTGGACATCCCACTGTGCTCGCTCGAAAAGATGCGATTCCAGCGATAGCGGCTAATAGCATCAGAAATTTACGCGCATTGGCTGTGCTGACCTCCCTCGTAACAGCAAGTAGCCAGCTGCCAACATGGTATCACTTTTCGAAATTTGGCGAGCTGGGGACCGTTGCGTCTGAATTAAACTTGACAATTAGAGCATTTGACGCGGTTAATAAATTCTTACCTTGGGGAAGGGGTATATCGGTTATGACGAGCCTCAAGAAGTTGGGGGCGGCTGTGGTTGCAGTAGCAATGCTCAGCGCCTGTGCCACAACGCAAGATGGTCAGCAGACGCAAGCCGAGGCAACTGGGTTGGGGGCGGTCATAGGCGGGATCGCGGGTGCAGCTATCGGCAATGATGCGGGGAGCGCCCTCGCGGGTGCGGCGGTCGGCGGCCTCGGAGGGTACGTGGTAGGAACCGCAGTCGCGCAGCGCAAGCAAAAGTATGTCAATCTGGAGGACTACTACGACGCCCAAATCAGCCAACTCGACGAAGTGAACACGCAGATTGTTGAGCGGAAACGCCAGGCGAATCTGGAACTGACGCGGCTCAAGAAACTTGCGCGAAATCCGGCAACACGGTCGCAAGCCGTGGCTGAGTTGAAGTCGGCACAGCAGAAGAACCGCGAGTTGCTCAGCCTCTCTGCTGATGAGATCAAGGTTCAAAGGGACGGGGTCGCGCAAGAGAGCAAGGGATCGAAATTGCCGCCGGCAAAGATCAAGGCTTGGTCAACCAAGTGTGACGAGGCCCAGAAAAATATCGATGAGCTCACGGAGCTCAACGATCAGTATGATTCCGCGAAATACCTATAGGTGTTGCGGAGGTACCAATACATACGAGTGTTAGGCTCGGCAGTTGGGGTGTGCGAAACATGAAATCGCGACCAAGGCGAATGCTAGCAATTGCCCTCGCGGTGGAAGCACTCTTGCTTCTCGGCGGGTGCAACACCACGGATCCTCGGCAGGGCGGCTTTTTCGGTGGTGTCGGAGGCATCGCTTCCGGCGAGTACGATCGTAGAATTGCTGAACGCCAGGATCGTCTGGCAAGGATGAAGCAAATTAACTGCCAGCTCGAGAAACGATGTCCGCCGGAATAGACGTCGACAGAGAACGTTAGCGGTCGAAAATTACGGAGGCTGCTGTGGTGCGTAAGATTTCCCTTGTTGGCCTCGGAATAATTTTCGCAATCGTGACGCCTGCCTCAGCGGAAACAGGATGCGCGCTCTTCCTCAAACCGGCTATTGAGACCCGCGGTGATGGCGACAACGGCATCTCGACTACCCGCCTGAATCATTATGCTCAGGACAGCCGAGTTTGCCACGGCCAGATCATGTTCAGATGCACGCCCTCCGGTTGGATGCAAGACGGCCCGTGCGACCCCGACGGGGTCGATGCTGAAAGAAGAGCGTGCCTGCTGGAAGGCGAGACGTGCAGTTCGCCCCCGGGCAACCAGGCGTCTGGTGGCAGTAACGATGGCAGTTTCCAAAGCCCTGTTCAAAAAGATCCCCCGGCACCGTTGGATGTTGGCAGGCAGCTGGACGCTCTCTTCGCACCTCTTCATCAGGGGTTTTCGAGCAACGGAACAGATCAAGGCGGCACTACCGCGCCCGATGGTAGCGATGCGATGATGCTGCCCGTGCCCCCCGCCGGGACCGACTGGACGAAGGGGCCGCCGAAGCCAAAACCCAAGCTCAACGGGACAGGCGTCGCCAACGCGGGCGCTGGAACACCCAAAAGGACCGAATCCTCGAACGGTCAATCGACGGCGAGGAGATCCGGCAACAACGGCGGCATTCCGGCGGGGTGTTCTTCCCAGCAGAGAGCTCTCGAGGCTGAGGTGCGGCGAATTTCGGCTCAAGCCAGTTCGATGGGCATTTGTGCCGCGAGCCGCGTTGCGGCTGGCATCTATGCGAAAGCTGCAGCCCTCAATCGTCGCTGCATTCCCGGACCGGAAGGTCAGGCGCAGGCAAGCGAATACGAAAGTGCCGCTCAGCAAGCGCGGCAAAGCGCGGCGCAGGCGTGCATGTAGATGGACACGACCATGCTACGTATATTGTCACTAACGACGCTTTTTGCCTGCGGCTTTTTAGAAGCTGAACCGGCCGCGGCTGCCGATTGCGACTTCTATTTGCCGATGCTTGACAAGCTGAAGCGCAGCTGTGATGCTGGCGAATCCTGTCCCGATTACAGAGCAATGAAGGCGCGAGCCCGCGACGAGGGCTGTATTGGCGGCACGCCACCTCGGGCTGCAAGGACTCCGCGGCCTAAGACAGCCGCTCCTCAGGCTCCCGCGCCGACGCCGACTCTGGTCGTTCCAGAACTCGGCCCGGATGATTTTTCACAACCACCCGAGAAGCAACAGGCCTGCTCCGAAATCCCGACCGATCCAGCCTTTTTCCGCAATCAGGCTGAAGAAGTGTTGAAGAGGAAGGTCGAAGCTTATACCGAGGTACTTGCAGACCTGAGAGAACTGCAGAGAAAGCAGAAGGATGAGTTTGATTCCGATGTCGGCGAGCTTGGAAGTAACACCGCCAACATTAATGATCTGAGGATGACGGCGAAGACAACACTGGACCTGGTCGGCGGTATCTTGCCGTTGACGCCGGTTAAAAACGCCTCCGGCAAGGCGGCTCTCACAGCCATCGACTTTTTCAAGGCCTACAAGACCGGCAAAACAGTGAAGGGGTTGATTGCTGCCGACAGTGATCAAGTACTGTTCGATTTCACGATGGATGCCGCCGGCGAAATGAACGTTTACATGAAGGCGGTAAACGTAATTAGAGGCTTTGCGGAAAACGTCATGATCATGCGTAGCGCAGACGAAGCGCGTCAGCAATATCGGCAATCTATGGCGAAGATTGAAGGCGTAATCATGGAAGTTCAACGAAAGCTCATTGACTCTCAGGAAAAGCTCGCGGCGCTGACGGCCAATAAGGTTAAGACACGCTGGGACAGCCTCCGAAACCTGTGCGTTCGCGAAGCGAGATTGCCGTAGAATACACATACCTCAGTTAGCGACACGCTCTTGCAGCGATCGTACTATTCGTGATCGATCCGTTCCGTCGGCGCCGCCGAGCGCTTCGGTGCGACGTAGGTCTTGTTCAACAATGGCGAGATAAAGCCGATCCGCCGCACCCTGGAATTGGGCGTCAAGCTTCGTCAGTGCGGTGCCAGAGTAATCCGATCCGAGGCTAAATAGCTCGCCGACACGGTCAGCATAACGCCCATAGATTGAGGTGATCAACTTGTCCGCAGCTTCAATCCGGTTCCGTAGAGATTGAATACGCAGGACAACATCGGGGTCATCGGTGCTTGCGGGGGCGCCGTCGAGGAGCTTGAGATCGCGCGACTGTTGGTCGATCGCTCGGCTCAGCTCCGCAAGATTGGCGAGGGACAGGCGCGCTGCCGCGATTGCGGCGGCTTCGCCGCGCTCCCGTAGGAGCCGACGTAGCTGAGCCAACTGTGTCTCGATTGCAGCGTAGTCCGGCTCGCGACCCGTCGACCGTGCGCGCTGCAGAAGTGCCTCGACGGCATCGAGCGGATCGCCGGCAGCGACGAGACCGTCGCTCAGGCTCCGGCCGGCTGGCGTCGCCGCCCGTCTTGATCTGAAGCGCTCGTACGATGCCTTGATCTGGTCGAATAGGGCTGGAGTCGCAACAAAGTCCGAGCCAACGGCGAGGCGGATTCCCACCGTGGGGGACCGAGTGTCGCCCACGGTGGATCCGCCATCCCATTGATAGGTACTCACTTCACGTCGCAGGGACGAGCGCAAATCTGCGCCCTGGTCTAGGAAACTTCCTCCGCGTACGACCGCTCCGCCTGGTCGTCCTTGACGCCATTCGGTGTAGAAACGCTCAGTCATCTGCTCCGCAGCATTGCCGAACATGTCGAAGAACCCTCCGCTAGTAGGCTTAAATCGGCCGATGCGTGTCGTGTTGCTTTGCGAAACTGGAGCCGCCCACGCATAGCTTTGCCAATCCTGCGGTGGAAAAGGAGTCTTCTCTTTAAAGGCCCCATTGTCGAGCGCCGCGGTCCCTCCTCTTGCGCCGAACTCCCATTCCACCTCAGACGGTAGCCTGAAGAAGCCCGGCGCGCCACCCACGCGCGGCAGGCGGGCGAAGCATTCGGCCGAGCGGAAGCACCAATGATTGAGCGTCTCGACGAATTCGAGGATGCTCGCTGTGCTAATCCAGGTGAGAGGCTTGGCCAGGTCGCGCTCAGAAGGGGCGGGCGTTGCGGCGAGCTTCTTATCGAGTGGATCGCCGCTCCTTTGCGCCAGAACCTTCAGGCCCGAAACGATATCGCCATTGCCCATGACCGCGGCGTACTGCCCTTTGGTGACCTCGTACTTGCCGAGCAGGATTGTCCATCCGGCTTGCGTCCCAGAAGGGAAAGAGCCTGCGACCTCGACCTTGTATGGGTCTTCGAATAGGCCGCCAGACTGGTTACCCAACGTGACAACTCGACCGATGTCCCAATAGTCAGGCCCGCGGACTTCTACCGGGCGGAATAAGAGAGAGGCTACGCCCGGAAGCGGAAAGCTGACGTCGTCGGGCAGTGGCTGCGGGTCCCACCAGATGTGCTCCTCAGCGAGGCTGGATGCTGACGACAAAGTGGCCGTAAGCAGTAGGGCGAAGGCGAAAAAGCGTAGATCGCCAGACATTCTCATTCGCGCCTGAGGAGACCAGAGATATCCATTCTAATGATCATGGTCGAGGCGAGCAACGACGAAAGGATGGCTGCCGTCGCGCTGGCCGCCATAGTCACGCCTATAGTGGCAGCGCTCGGCAGTGCGATTGTCCGCTCTCCTGCCTCAAGAGCCATGAACGCGTTGGTGATCCTGTTCGCCGCGATCGAGGCCAGGAGGCCGACGCCCGCGGCAATTAGGCTACCGCCAACGGCGAGAGCTATGGACTGCACGACTTGGATAATCGCCAGATCCCTTCGACGCAATCCCAGTAGCGCGAGCACGGCAAACTCAGGCGTCTTGCGCAGCGTGGCCGCATAGAAGTTCGACAGCAGCAAGGCGGTGCCGCCAATGACGGCGACAGACCCGACGATCGCCAGTAACAGGTTCAACGCCGATCGCAGTATCTGCACCCGCTCGATCGCCTGCGTCCTCGCTAGAACAGAATAACCAAGCTTCTCCATTGCATCGAAGACGGGAGCCACATCTTCGACGGTGCGGGCGTAAAGCCGAAATCCATAGTACTTCGGCCCTCCGGTCGGCACTAGCCTATCGCCCTCCAGTAAGGCACCGGACCGCTCGGCGGATAGCAGGACTCCAGCGAGCTCCGGGAGAACCACGACCCTGCCCGGTTCGGACTCGCCGACGACTATTGCGTGCACAACAAGGCCGTGCGGCAGGGAGAGAGCCAAGTCGTTGCCTCGCCTCGCGATAGCGGCCGGAGCGAGAAGCGCGAAGGGAATCTCTAGGGGATCCGTTTTCGCCTCGCGAAGCACGACGTCCTGGCGGCTGCCTTCCACGGCGGTCGAGACCTTCAGCACAGTAGCGGCCGCTCTGACCGACAGATCTCTAGTGACCGGCGTGAGGGACACAAGCCTTCCCCGAAGCCGCTCGGCGAGCGCGGTCATGCTCGCACGCCCCACGATCGAGGTCGTCGTCGTCGCAAGCTCAGTGATCGAGGCGGAGGGTAGGCCGGCCACGAATTCCGACGTTTCGTAAGGCGTCACTGCGCGGATCGCGGCGAAACCTGTCGAGAGCTTGGCTTGCAGCCGTTCCACGTCGTCTAGCGGAGCCGTCACGCTCGCGATCGCTCCATTCCAGCGGGGCTCCAGTCCTGTTGTCTGGCCGGGCCAGCCCCGTGCAGGAACAGCGATACCCATGCGGAAAGCCTCAATGTCGCGAGCAAGGTCGAGCGTCGTGTAGATGCGCTCGGCCGGCTCGAGGCGAGGCGGGAGGATGCCGGTCACTCGCAGATTGGCCGTCTGAACCTCGTCTACCCCCCCCACGTGACGATTGATCTGCACTACAATGGTCTTGCCGATCGCCAAGTCGAGCCCAGTCGCGATGGATTGCGAGATGGCGGCTTCGCCTGGCTTCAGGGCGTCAGCTCCAATCTCAGCGAGAAGCGGGTCGCCGCGCATACTCGGGAGTAAGTCGATGGCGATACGTGCGAGTCTGCCTGTCGAATCGCGCGCTTCGCCGGATCCCCGCACTGATGCAGCGCCTTGGGTCATGGTCGGCACGACGAAGGACACACCGGGCAAGGCCGCAATCTGCTGGATGTCTGAGTCGTCGAGCGGCCGCGTCTCCGTCAGCTTGAGCTCACGTGTCGCGGGATCCTGGATGAGGCGCTTTTGCAAGCCCGTCACGACCCCGTCCTTTACGCCAGCGAGGATGATGATCGGAGCGCCAACGGCAGCGATCGACAACAACGCGCAGAGGACGAGCAGCTTTTCATTGATCAGATCCTTGACGCACAGGCGAGCGATCAGGAGCATGCCCTTCATCAATCGGCCACCAAGTGGGATCGGATGAAATCGGATCCGACGCGCTCGGGGACAAATCTCCAGCGAGACGCTGAATAGCGTTCGACCAGCTCGATATCATGGGTGACAAGGACAGCCGACAGGTTGAGAGACCGGCACGCCTCCTGCAATCCGCCAATGACCTCTCGTCCTCGTTCGCGATCGAGCGCTGCCGTCGGCTCGTCGGCGAGAACGATTGTGGGGCTGTGCAGCAGCGCGCGGAGCAGAGCGGCTCTCTGTCTTTGTCCTCCTGAAATGTGGCGTGGCTTTCGGTGAAGACACTCGGTGATGCCGAGGCGCGACGCCCACTCGGCGACGTCCTCGTTGCACAGGCGTCGCCCGAGAATGGCGCATGGAAGCAGGATGTTGTCGCGAACGCTCAGATATGGAAGGAGCCCGCCCTGCTGCAGAATATAGCCGATGTCCTCGCGGCGGCATCTAAGCAGCGCGCGCTCGTCACGCCTCGCCCAAAGGTCTGCAACGTCGATAAAGTCACCACCGCGACGTTCGAGATGGAATGTGGCAACGCTGTCCGGGCGCATGATCAGAGACAGGATGTCAAGCAACGTCGACTTTCCCGATCCGCTTTCGCCCACGACGGCGGTGATTTCACCGGGGCGCGAAAAGAAGCGTTCGACGACGAGATCGAACCGGGAGCCCGCTTGGGTGCGGGATTTCCTCAGATCCTTCACGTCAAGGCTCGCAGTCACGGAAGGAAATCGAGCTTGATAGGCGTCACTTGATCGATCGCTGCGTCGCCTTCGGCAAGCGTCTGCCACTGTCCCGGCGACGTATAGACTTTTTGATAGTATGCGAGAAGAGATTCGAGGCGGCTCTCAAGCTGCTGCCGATCGGCTGCCGGAAGGGACTGAAACATGTCGTCGCTCATCGCGAGGATCTGGCTTTTGTAAGGGAGAGAGTCGATCCAGCGCGGCAGCAGGCGCGTGTCTTTCAACGCCTTCGCTCTAGAGAAATCGATCTCACCGTTTTGAATGGCGCTCTGGGCGACAAGAGCCTGCAGGGTCTTAAAGAAGCTTTCCTGAGTGGCGTCAGCCTCGATTACTGCCTGACGGACGAGAGTCAGCGCGCGCATAAAGCTGTCGAGATCCCGGCGGCTGAGCAGAATTTGGACGTCGAAAGACCGCTTCGACAGATCGGTGAGGTCGCGATCGACGACCCAGCCGGTGATATCCTTCGGCGGGCGCCCCTCTCGGCCGACATATTTCACGAGCGCCGCTTCGAGCATCTCGTTGGTCACATCTTGGACGCTATCGGCTGGCGACGGCTCGACGGGTTCCTCGGTGACCTGTGAGGCATCGTTGGGGTTCCCCGTCTTGTTGTCGGGAGAAGTTCCGGAAATGATCGTCTCCAAAAAGACCATGGACGCCCTCGTCATCAGATTGACGACCTGAATGAAATCCGTCTTGTTCGAGACGTCCACGGCGTAGCTCGCCGGCCGACCCATACCTTCATTCATGCCCAATCGAGCGAATTGTCGGGTGCCGAACTCATGGTCCTGAGAATGGAGAGGATTCTTCAGATAGATGCCGAACAGATAAATATCGCGGTCGGTCAACGCGGCCCGGAGAGTCTCGGGATCCTGGCGCGTCGAATTAAGTGGATCGGTCGAAGGATGGGACGACGCGTCGCCGACCAGAACGATTAGGCGGAGCGCGCCCTCACGCCAAGGCTCGTTCATCGCCTCAGCAACGCCTGCGTAGACGTCCTCCGCCCATTCGTCTGGAGTGACAGGCGCAGCCTTAGCTTCCGTGCCAAGTATCGACACCATGTCGATACCGCTGACGAGTTGGCTCGGCGTGAAGTTCTTGGTCCGCCACTGGAGCGCCGGCGTTCGCGCTGGATCGTCGCGATAGCCTACCAGGCCAAAGCGCACTACGTCATCAAGCCCGCCGGTCTTCGCAGTGACGCTGCGGATGACGGCCGAGAGCACCTCCTTTGTCTGGTCGATATAGGGCTGCATGGAACCCGTCATGTCCATCACGAAGACGATGTCGAGCTTCAGGCCTGCAGTCGACGATCCAGAGGGGGAATGCCGCTTGACGAGGCCCTCCGCAGTTCCCTCGACCTCCTTCGCTTCCTTCGCGAATTCGGCCAGATTGCTCGAGCCTGCCGCCCCTGGCGCAGCTCGCTCGTTCGGCACCGCCGCCGCAACCTTCAGCAACCGCGTCGGATCATCGTAGATGTCGATCGCTTCGTGCTCCAGCACAGGCAGAATATAGAAGCGCTTAGACGCGTCTACGAAGCGGTCCGGCTCGATCGAGACAATGTCTGGCGGCGGGTCGCCGCGAGAGACGCGCTGAATATCCTCGCTCGCTATCTGGGCACGCGAGGGCGATGTCGCTGCCGCCAGCACGGACTTTCGCGTATCAAAAAACAGCACCGGCGCGCGGCTTCTGCTTCCGATGCCCGGGTGCGAATATGTCAAGATGAGCGCGCTGTGCCATTCGAACACGTCGGCTGCCCGCATATAGCCGATCGGCTCCTTGGTCTGGACCCCGACCCGATACCAACCGCTCGCGCCGTCGAGGCCGACCTTTGCCACGTCGTCGACGTTGCGCTCGAACGCAAGGATGGGAAAAAACGCCCGCACGTTCTCGCGCACTACAGCCGAGTCGGCCTCAGGCGCTTCGTAAATATTCGAGAACGGTCGCGGCATGAGCCGCAGTGGGAGACCAGTCGCGACAACGCGGCAAACTGATCGTCCGTCGCAGTCTACATCTGACGATGGGCGGGCTTGATTCTGGCCGTTCCCGTCGACGACTTCAGGCCCAGCGGGACGCGACCCAGAGGCGTCCTTCCCAAGGTCCTTGGGCTCCTCGCCGGTCGCATCGTTCGACTGGAACTGCGGCGCCATTACACCACTACCGCCCTCATTCGCTTGTGCAGGTATCTCCTCTGCGGGCTTCTCTATCGGTGCTTCATCACCGCCGATCGGTGCATCGGGCGCGACCGAGGTTTGGCTGGCCGATAGTTCGTCGCCCTGAGCGAGAGCGCGGCTGCCGAGATTAAGCGCGATACTCAGCGCGCTAAGCGCAATTATCGCAGCGAACAAGATCTCTAATCTGGGAAAGTACCGCATTCGATTCCCGCCTATTGTGGCACTACAAGTTGAAAGACAGACATGTCGACGGCTCGACCTTCGCCGAACTGACGGGCGGTCACTAGGCCTGCCAGGTACTGCCGTCCTCGCACGACAACGATTAGGGGCGAGCCGGACTCGCCGTGCTGGGCGGGGCAGTCGTGCACAAGTGAGCCGAAGTCGGGATCCTCGACGCCGCGTCGATGCGTGATCTTGAGCAGCATACACTTGTGTACTTTAAGGCGTAGCTCGCCCGCGGCGTCCAAGCTGAAGCCGGCCTGCAGCACGCTCTGTCCAGCTAAGAGATCAGCTGGAGCCGCTATAGAGATCGGCGGCAGAGTCGATGTAGGCCAGATATTGATGAATGCCACGTCCCACCGCTCGACGATCGTGGATTGTCGGTTGCGCTGCGGATCAAACTCAAAAGGCACTCGGATCGCGCCTGCACTTGCGACGCCACTTTCACCGCCGATCTGACGCAAACGGATCGAGGCAACTCCCAGGCGCTCCCCGCCGCGATCGAAAACACAATGCGCCGCAGTGACCAACGTTTCCGGGTCGAGCAGCGCGCCTGAGCACATCGATCCGTCGGATAACGTGACCAATCCTACTGTCGCGGCGAGGACCTTTAACGAAGAAGAGATAACCCCTAGGGCCGCGATCAACATGAGTCCAGACCGCGTGCCCCACCGACTTTTCATGCGTCGAAACAGTCCTATTGACGTTGCTCAGGGTGCAACCGCAAAGGCGTGCAGAAATGTTTGAACAGCATAGTGCCTGCGACCACTTTGTACAATGGATCATAGTTTACCAATCGTGAACAGCAAAGAACGGATTCATAAAAGCCACCAATATGCGCAAGGGGAAACCAACGCCCCGGTTTGGAGGTCAGATCAGGTCAACACACGCGAGCGCCTGAAGGTCTGGTTATGGAATGCCGCCTCAATAGCCGTCAGTCGCTAACGGGCAAAATGAGAGCTTATAACGGGGGCAGGGGGCGGTTCATGGAGCAAATGAGATGAAAGCTGCGACCAGCTTATCGCTGCTCGCGAAACAGTCGATTTCGAACATAGCGATTTGCTTAGTGCGAACACTCTCAACAAAGTCGTATCGAAAAACTTCACTGCTTCTATTGCGAGTTGCGTGGAACAATCGCATGGGTTGGTGAACCCGTATCTGATCGACTAACCATCGTAATGACGCGGCAGAATGGCGGCGGTCATTTCTCGCAACGCTTGCAGGCGAGGGCTAGCACAAGCTGGGGTGATGATAATTCGTGAACGCTGGTCGATTGGCTAGAATTTAAGCTATTCGTCTGTCGCTGGAACAATTGACCTGATGGCAGCTTACCGCAGATGAGATATCTTGCGCTGCTAATGATCCTGTTCGTCTGCGCCTGCATCACGAAGCCGACCGTGCTTGGATACGCCGAACGACATAAGTTGATGTCCGGCTCTAAGGTGAAAAAGGAGCTAGCGCATCAACCTCCGCCTGATGCGCCCCGACGATTGTCTTAGGCGCGCCGGCAGCGATCAGAAGTACAACAGCAGCGCGCCAGTTTTCCATCCGCATCCTCCATCGTTGACCTTATGCAGGGCTTTCCCCAGCCTCCAGAAACTGCCCCGCCGCTCGAAAAGGTAGCGGGCTTTTTTGTTGCATGAGCGGAACCTGATATGTGGGCGCTGGTTTCGTAAACGGCAGCTTCCCTCGCTGCTGGTCAAGAGCCGGCAAATCTTGACCGGGCCCGCTTCCTCGCCAGTGAGGCGGGCCCACTACCTGCGCTCCTCAGTCGGCGGCAATAGCCCTAGTTTGAGATCTTGGGCGAAGAACGGATCTGGCCAGCAGTGGTGATTGGCGAGCGGACGATGACCTCCAACGCGTCGCCCACCGAAATGCCGTTCTTTTGAGCGAGAACTTGCGCCAATGCATTCATCTTCGGATCTGTGTAAAATTTGACTTTCATCACCACTGCAAGCCCCCTCACTGATGTTCGAGGCACCCAACATTTATTGAAGCAGAAATTTCCGTGCGAGGCGGTGCCTTCAATGCGCGCGAGTGTCAGGAATGAGGGACCATGGGTCTCGGCTGCTCCAGACCCTTCCCGCTTCGGAAAGGTGGAGGGTTTTTTTGTGAGGCTTGGGAACGGCCTTCTCCTCAAAGAATTCTCTCATTGAGGGAAAGCGTGGAGCATAGCCATGAAGAAAACCTACCAGACACCCACCCTGACCAGGCGCGAGGTTCTGTCCAAAGTCACGGCCGGACCCGGCCCCTCGGTCATTATTGTAGTGCCTTAGTACCAACATAGTCCCCGAACGAGCCCGCTGTGCCTAACGGTGCGGCGGGCTTTTTGCTTTGCGCGAAATCGCCAATTGGGATTAGCTGCGCCAGATCGATCTGGTGTGGGAGGGTCACATGCCGATTCGTCGAAAAGCCGAGGAAGCTGGCGTATTCACTCCGTCCGAAGTTGCCTTGCTGGGCCGCGTATTCGACCGGCTCAAGATTGAGGGCCAATCCGAGCAACGGCGCGAAGCGCTGGCCTCTCGCATTATAGCGAATTTCTCAGCTGGCATTACGGACGAGGACGACCTTGTTCTGGCTTCCAAGTTGCCGCTCGGTCGCTAGAATTTTAGGCCGACATTATTGATCTGACGTCGGAACAAAAGCCCGCAAAAAAAGTTGGGCAACGTCGGGTAGCCGTCCGCCAAGCCACCCCCGACAGGCGGCCAAAAGCCCACCCGTTCGAGGTCGCCGGAAGCCCGTCGTTTTGCTGTTAACGGCGGGCTTTTCACATCTCAAGTGTCTCTCAGCGAGCGGCGCACGCTTGCGCGGCGCCGTTGGAGAGCGGGAACAATGGGAACGCTAGCCCGATCCATTCGAGAGTTCGACGGCCTCAGCTTCCACTTGAGCCAGCCTCGCCTTGATCTCTTTCGGGTCTGCGTGTTCTAGCCCGACAACATCGTTTCGCGTTTCGTTGAGGGCCACGATGATCTCATCTAGCTTGGCGTGAATGGCAGCAGTGTCTCGGTAGCCCTGTATCAGAACGACGCCGGTTATTATGATCGCCGCGACTGAGAGCGCGTAGGTCACGACATTCGTCAGGCCAAAAGGCACCAAAGCGGTGGAAACCGCCATTGCAATAATCATCACATAGAAGCCAGGCGGCCGTGAGAGAAATTCTGCCACGGCGAACAGAAGCTTGTTCATGCTACATTCTCACCATCACGGTGTTGCGTGGCGTCAAAAATCACCCCGAACGCGATATGCGGGGGCTCACCTGCAAATCCAGGAATAACGGCAGAGCCCCCTTATCGGCGCAGTAAGGGACGAAGCTGCGCAGATATTGATTGGTATGGTGACGTTCGCGTTTGTGCCTCATCCAATGATCATTCCAATCGCCAAGAAGGTGAATGAGACGGCAAAAATGGGAGCCAATAACCAGCGGGCTTGTTGAACGCTATTTTCCATAAACTCCTCCCGTGTCCAGCGAACAATGACAATGAGCGACGGCAGTTCCCCCGCCCGGGACGCCAAGGTCCATTGCGTCCATCGGGTCAGACTTTGGTCCGATAATGGAGTGGACCGAAGTCTAAGCGGAGGAACCTTCGTGACCACCGCGGATTGGCTTCGGCGTGGCGCGAGGATGATGTCCAAGCGCAAGAGCCCATAGGGAGAATGATATGAGAGTTCATCTTTCCACTGCTGCCGTCGGCTTCCTTCTGCTGGCAGGCATCGGAGCCGCTGCCGCTCAGGATGTGATCATCGCGCCCGAGCAGGAGACCGTCATCAAGGAATATGTGAAGAAGCAGCCGCTCGCGTCGGTAAAAATCCCTGGAGTGGAGCTCAATATTGGCTCACCGCTGCCTGACACGGTCGAGCTACATGAGGTTCCTGACGTCAAATACCGCTACGTCGTCGTCGACGGCCGGACCGTCCTTGTCGATCCCGGCACACGCAAGATCGTCAAAATCATCGAGTGACCTGACAACTTGCGGGCAGGGGGAGCCCGCCGCTTCGAGGAGAGCGGCGGGCAACCTAGGACGAGGAACTTGGGGGTAGGAGCGCACAATGGACTCTCGACAAACCATAATACTGGAGGCGAGCTGCCTGCTTGCCGTCCCACTGTCGATCATTCTCGTGAGTTTGCTAGCAGCTTTCATCTTTGTCTGAGCTATCGGCCGCCCACTGAAAATCTTAGCGAAGGAGGCGACTGCTCGTGGATAAGAGGGCCGAGACAGACGCGGAGAAATTGGGCCGTGGCGAGTTTGAGCTTAAAGCCGAGAGGTATGGCGTGAACGCCCTTCTCCTCGTTGTCGAACTGATCAATTTGCTCGAAAAGCGCGGAACGATCAGCAGCGACGAGGTCGCCAAGATGGCGGACGCTGTGGAACTTGCTATCGCCGAATCCAGTCAACCCGACGTTGACAGCATCTATCTAATGCGTGCTATCGCCGCCGCTCGCAGGCCAAGATAACTTCGTGGTTTCCTAGTGGTGACTTAAGGCATGCGCTGGTTTTCTTCTCCGGTTTTTGTAAGGACTGACCAACCGGAGGGCCGCCATGGTGTCGATCACGCCCAAGGAGCCGCCGAGCAGCTTCTCAAATGGACAAAACGTGGCGCCGGATGGCACAAGGGTATGAGACTTTGCCAAACTGTTCAGGAGGGTGAAGCCCGTCTCCTAAGAAATAACCGCTGAGCGCAGTCAGACTTCATTCACCAGGTCTCTCGACAGTTTCGATGCTCGCTTTCGCGAGGGCTTCGGCCTTATGGATCGGCTCAGGGCCATAGACGCCTGGAACGATACTCTCGCCGGCAGTGGAAATGGGCCGACTGCAAACCGTGCACGTCAGTATGTCCAGTTGGCATCCTGCTGCACGATGGCATCCAAGATCATCGCATAGATAGTACCGGTGTCTCCCCCCGCCTCGGAGCTGGTGATGCCCACCGCCTTTGCGTCGGCGAACAGCTTCTCCGTCAGCTCGGTGACTGAGATGGCGTCGGATCCAGCTGTGTTGAGAATGTTGTTGGAAATCCACTCGTGGACGAAGTTCGCTACGACTGGGCTCATAACGACATAAGCTCCTGTCAAATGCGCGAACGGCTATTGTAGCTTTCATGCGTCATTCGGCAACGGCTCATGCCCGGGCCGCACGCAGGACAAAAAATGAAATGCTCTCGCGCATTGGTGGGCGGCCGGCCGCGCAGCCGTTGCTGGGTTGCCGCGCCGTAGGGCCATCAGCAGCCGCGAAGAGCCTTCGCTCCCGTTCCAGCGTCTCGCGGTCATTCCCATGCTTGGCAATCAGTTCCTTCACTTGCTCAGCCGTGATGCCAACCTTGTTAGCGAAAACCCAACCTCGTATTCCTCATCGCCAGCTACCCGGTCGCGGTCTCGAAAGTCGGTCTTGCTCTTATCGTCGGCCATCGCTCGTCCTCCATGATGGATGCAAGGCAACGCCTCCAAATGACATTTGTTTCCGAGCAAAAGCAGAATCACGTTATGTTCACTCTGGCTAATATAAAGCCCCTGCCTAGAATGAGATCGTGGGCAAAAAGTTGGGCACCGGCGATGGCCGGCTAAAGTTTATCGAACCGTTGATGCCGACCCTTGTCGACAAGCCGCCGGAGGGCGGCGATTGGAGTCATGAGGTCAAATTCGATGGCTACCGTTCTCAGCTCATCATTGAAAACAACGACATCCGCATTTTCACCCGACGCGGCCTCGACTGGACAGCCAAATATCGCCATCTCGCGACCGCCGCGCACCTGCTGGAAGCTGAAAGCGCCATCATCGATGGGGAGATCATCGTCCTCAACGATGCCGACCTCTCGGATTTTTCAGCCCTGCGAAAGGCGATCACCAGCCGCCCGCATGATCTCTATTTCGTGGCCTTCGACATAATGCACCTCAATGGCCACGATCTGCGAGACATGACCTTGGAAGAGCGACGGGTGATTCTCGCCGGCATCATCCCCGCCGACATCCGCGTTCAGTTCAGCCAAGAGCTATCTGGTGAGGCAAAGGCAATCTACAAGCTCATTGACGATGCTGGCCTTGAAGGCATGGTGTCCAAGCGTCGTGACAGCAAATACCGCAGCGGCCGGTCGACCAACTGGCTCAAGACCAAAAGCTACGAGATTGCCGAATATGAAATTCTTGGCGTCGAGCGTGAGGCGGGCAAACCGGCGTTTGCATTGATGGCCGATCGCACGACCGGCCAGTACATCGGCTCGGCTTTCATCAACTCCAGCCGAGCAATCCGCGAACGCCTCTGGAAGCGGGTCCAGGAGCACGCAGGGCCGGCGCCCAAGGACATGAAGCGGCCCGCGACGCAATGGGTCAAACCGGGACTGATCGGCCGTGTGAAACACCTGAGAGGTGAGGAAGACCTGCGTCATGCGTCGTTGCAGGATTTTCGGGAAATAGAATGATTCGCTAGTCCAGTTCATAAGTGCCTTCATCAACATATGACGAAACAACTAGTTCTGATTCTTGAGGACGAGGCGATGATCGCGCTTGATCTTGAGGGCGCGTTGAAGGCAGCCGGCTTCACCGTCGTCCTGGCATCTACACGTGTCGAGGCTGAAGCGATTTTAGCTGACCACAGGCCGGATGCGGCTGTCCTTGACGTCCAGATTGGAGACGACGACTGCACTTCTGTGGCGAAAGCGCTAACAGCGCGAGGTGTGCCTTTTGTTCTTCACACTGGCCGGGACGTTGTAGATCGCGAGATTTTCTCTATCGCGGTCTGGATCTTTGCCAAGCCTACGGACACAAGAGCGATAGCGCAGACCCTTAAGTCAATGCTCTCAGAAGATGGATAGGCGCATTGTGCAGAAAAATGGCCGACGCTCAAAATATTTGGAGGTGGGAGGAGCGCCGGCCTTGGCGGGGAAGTAGACCCGCCGCGGGGCGGTATAGCTGAGTCGTTCCGCCGCGTCATGTGGCCAGTAAGAGTGGGCATACGCCGCCCCTTACTTCCGCACAATCCATTCCAGTAAATCGGAATCGATATCATCGCTCCCGGTGAAATCGCTAATCAAAAGCGCAGCGAAAGTGCGCCATTGGTCCTCGGGAATTTTGTCTTCGATCACGGATTTGGTGAAGGCGTTGCGGATGATCTCGCAGTCGAACGCCGACACCGCATTGTCTACCTGGGGCATGATGCCAACCTCCCATCAGGGCGGGAGCCTAGCTCTGCGCTCAAATGCCGGCGCGCCATAGCCCCAGCCGGCGACTTTCGCTATTATATGCCTCCCTAAATCAGCTCCAATATCAAATGTTTGTACGTTTTTTACCAAGCGCTGGTCTGTCGCGTTCAGGAAATGCCGGCACGAGTCAGTGAGCCGCGCCATGCGTAAATCTTTGCCAGTCAAGCATAATCAGCCTATGTTACCCGCATCGGCCGCCAAGGCTTCGGATGCAGCCGACAGTGAGAGGGTACCCGCTCTTGCCCGTCAGGGAGAGAGCCATGCCCCAATCCGCTTTTCGGAATCAAATTTTGAAAGCCCTCTTAGTAAGCGACTTCGCGCTTTTGCAGCCTGCGATGCGTCACGTCGAACTGGACATCAAAGTCCGGC
>NZ_PZJX01000004.1 GCF_003034915.1 Mesorhizobium helmanticense
TGGCCAGGACAGGTCTTCCAATGAAACCTATATCCAGGTCGCTAGCAAAGGCTGGAGCCTGCCGGCTGAAAATCTCCGCTCCGCGATTGCAAAAAGCCTGTCCCTTCGCGAGTCACTGCTCCGCTATGCCCACGCGTTCCTTATCCAGTCGTCCCGGACTGCACTGATCAACGGCCATTCGAAAATCGAGGAACGCCTGGCCCGCTGGTTGCTGATGGTCCACGATCGCAGTGAAGGCAACAAGATCTACCTGACGCATGAATTTCTGGCGACCATGCTCGGCTCTCGGCGTCCCGGCGTTACCGTAGCCCTGCAAATGCTTGAATACAGGGGGCTGGTTCACGCTAAACGCGGTGAAATTACCATCGTTGACCGAGCAGGAATGATCGCTCTTACCCATGGCGCCTACGGCGAGGAGGAACAGCGCTATTTTGGCCTGGTCTCCAGCTGATTGTCTATGCGGTGGCCATTTGACTGCCAAGGTGTCTAAAGGATTTGGCCGAGCTTTTGTTCTTCCCGGTCGGACTGAAATCACCGTCTCGGACCTAACTGCAAATCCAGCCTCAATTGCGAGCCAACACTGCCTCCGATTTCAGCTAGTAAAGTTTTGTCCGGAAGCGTACAAAAGACAGGTCGTCAGCCACGAATTGGGCGCTGACGCTTGGGAGCGATCACCGCACTCCTGCCCCAACGGAGGCCGGATTAGGTGACGCAATCAGGACAACCGGGTTTAAGCGAGCAGGCTATTGCTTCTCTGGTTCGCGAGTCCGGAGCTTCAGAGCAGCAAATCAGAGAAATCATTTCCCTAGTCGGCTTCGATCGCTCTTCAATTCTGAGGGAAGCGCGCTTGGTGGCCCCCAAACCCAAACCATGATCCCAGAAAAGACAGACGTCTCGCTTTGTCAGTTTGACCAAGCAAATCGCTGATCGCGGTCGATAGTCGACGGCAGCCGCAGCCCCCGCGAAAAGCCTTGCAGCCCACCGTCTTTGGTTAATACGCGGCCCAGTGGCTGAAAGTTTCAGACGAAAATGGCCGAGGCTCAGATATTTGAGGTCGGAGGGGCGCCGCCTGGCGGGCAGCAGGATTTTCGGGGAGAAGGAACTTAATCCCATTCGCCGGCTTATGGCTGGATGAGCGCACGTGGCATCAACTTCTTCGACAAATGGATGGCAGAGCATCTGCCTAAGGCAATGACAAGCGATCCGTTCGCCATTAGGGGTCTGGCCGACCAGGCCCTGAAAGCGGCTGAGGAGAGTGGCATCAAAACACATGAGATCGAAGAGGAGGTCGGCAACGTGTTCGACGTCATTTACGACGCCATGCTGCATCGTGAAGGCGGCATGGTGGAAATGCCCTGAAGCGACTTGCATCCGGCCGACAGACCGGGGACAGTTAACTCGGTGCGGCGACCCCATCAACGGAGATCGCCATGCATGCCTCAGAAGACACTCGCCGATACCCTTGCCGCCCGCGAAACGGTCTATGTCAATTGCGGCCGTCCAATGTGCTGTCAGTGGCGACTGCCGAGCGGTTTAGCACGAAAGACTACGCGCCGCCGTCGCTGAGGATGACGCACGCGCAGCCAAATTGAAGTAAGTGGCTCTTTGCGCTTCCCTGCGGAAGACGACCTGAACGCCTTCGTGAGCTGCGCGACGTTCAGATACCAAACTCAGTGCTTTTGAACCTTTTGAGTGTCCGCCAAAGGGAGTTTGTCCGAATTTTCTAACAGCCGATCGGGTTGATTGCCGAGAGAAGGACTGAGGCGGATCAATGCCAGATTTTGGGGCGGCGTACCTAATCCCTATCGTTTGCTTCTGTGAATTGGCTCATATGGCGCCCCGTCGTGGTCACCTAGTATCTCGCTGGTCGAGGTGTCGCCTATTTGGCGCGGCAAAGTCCGATAGCGAACTCGGCAGCATTCCCTCAATCTCCAACTACCGCGCGCTGGCGCCCTTGGGGAATAGATGCTCTCTGCTGCTTCGATCTCTGTAGTTGTCCTTTACGTGGTCGCGACTTTTTCCGTGATCGGATTCGCTGCTACGTTGGTCATTTCATTGCCACTTGGATTGCTGATCTACTGGGCCGACGAAGAGACCTACGACAGACGAATCCTTCGGAAGGCATTAGATTGGATGACGGTGTTCGGCTCTTACCGGGCTGATTGTGGTTGCCGCCTGAACTAAGTTCTGATGCGACGGGCATCAGCCGCAACCAACCCTGCCGCAATCCGTTGACCCAAAGCCGGGTTGATCCCCTGGCCACTCCAGAACTGCCCGCCTGGCTTGAATCCCGGGCGGGCCATTTTTGCATCCGCTGGGCACTCCCGCTAGAACGTTGCGATGCGCGCACCACTGCTTGATCCCGATGTCGCCGACGAGGCACCGACATCTCCCGTGCTCACCAGCTACGACGAAGACCGCCTGCTCACCTATATCCGCCTGCTCGACGCCGCGGCCGAAGATGCCGACTGGCGGGAGGTCGCCAAGATCGTCCTGCATATTGACCCGGAGCGTGAGCCCGAACGGGCATTCAAGGCTTGGGAGACGCATGTCGCCCGCTGGATGACAACGAACGGTTACAAGTATTTGCTCGCTGGCGGGGCGCCGCACTAAACGCAGAGCGGGTCAGCCGCCCATCGTGTCCATTAAGGTAAACATCTCACCACAAGCCTTATGGTGGCCTTTACTCGCTACTTCCTTGTCAAATTCACGAAACCCGTTGGCGATATCGCCTTGCCCCACCCATGAGCAGATATGATCACAGAAAGAGGAAGTTTGCCATGCCGGGGGAGATTCGTTTGCATGCAAATGTTTCTTTGGACCGAGTTTTGTGAAGCTTTTCACCGTCCTCGCACAATTGATTGGATACACACCTGGCGCAATTCCAGAGCCCCTGCGATTTCGCCGGGATGCACTCAACCATCGACTGCATGGGAGCTAACGTGTCGATTTTCAAAAGACTTGGCCGGATTGGCCACGCTCTTAACCGAGCCCGTATCAGGAAAACTACAATTCAGACGCTGGACAGCTTGCCGCCTGAAATTCAGAAGGACATCGGCTGGGCAAAGTCGATCCCTGGCGCCGACGAGATACGGCTGCCGTTCTAGCCGCGGCTCTCGGCCAGCACAGGTCTTCTGTGGTGCAGGGCGGTCGGCTGCTCCGGCTCGCCGTCCGACTGGTGGATCCGGGTAGTTAAAGGTATCGCTCGCCGTCGGCGCGGTGCGCGAAACAGAACCAATGCGGCGTCTGCTTTGGCTTGGCAATCCCCAGCCGGCATGCCTGCTGCACTCGGCGCGCTCACAGACATGGTGCTGAACGCCCGGCGTGGTGACATGCTCGAGAAGTCGAATTCTGATCTCGTCGCTCATAGCAGTTTTATCGGCTCGATTAGCCCGGCGTAGTCATTGGGCTGGTTGTTGATAGCCGCCGCGTTGACCTCGCGGCCGACACGATAGAACTGAAGCTGTCCGTCAATGTCGTGCCTGAGAATTTCCTTCAGGTCGCCAGCGGGCGTCTTGGGATCAAGCCAGGCGTCGTAATAGGCCGGATCGAGGATGAGCGGCTGGCGGTCGTGGATCTCATTGACCGGCGCCGCCGAAGGCTCCGTGATCATAGTGCAACTGGTGACATCGAGATTGGAGTTGTAGGCCCAAAGGCCCGCAAATGAGAACGGCGCGTGGTCGGGCTGGAAAATGTGCCACGGGTCTTTCTTGCCGTCCGCAGGTGAGATCGTCCATTCGTAATAGCCATCGGCCGAGATCAGGCAGCGGTTGGTGGCTGGTGCCATTCTGGGCGAAGGAGAAGCCCAAAGGACAGATGTTCAATGCCCGCATCGAAAGTGTCGACACGATGCCTTCAAATCAAAACGGCCGGTCCGCAGCCGATGGTTGCCGTCATCGGCGGCTGTGACGAAAGGAACCTCGTCTGTCGGCGCGATATTGTAGCGGGGCGCGTCGTTGCGGCCGACATCCGCCGGTGCCGTCAGCCGATAGAGCCGGTGAATTTCCGACCACGGCAGATATCTGGTAAAGCGCCCACACATCTTCATACCTCAGTTAGGAGGCGCCGACGCCTTTTCCAGCGCCTCGATCGCGGCAAACACAGCCTGCCGCTTCGGCTCGATCGGCTCATCCGGCGTGAACTGAGCATGAGCCAGGGGCGTATAAGCAACTGTTACCGCGCTGACGAGGTCTCGCGCCAGCGTCCCATTGGCCATCTCTGATGTAGCAGCGAGGGCAAGCAGGAAAATGCGATCGTCGCTATACTCTTTGCCGTCTTCCGCCTGGACGATGGCACGAAGCTTCGCCAAAGCCGTCCCCCGATCCGCAAGTTGCTCGTCGGGCTTCGTCAGCAATTGCAATCCAACCGCCTCCAACCTTTTCTGATCCGGCCAGTCGACACAGCACGCCCTAAGCGCCGCTTTGTTCGCCTCATACCAGATCTCGGCAGCCTGATATTCCGCTTCCGATGGCTCTTCGTCTTCTGGGAAACCCATGTCGTCCCAACCTTCGACCGCGAACGCTCCGCTTGCGGCTTCCTCAGCTGTCATTCCAGCGCGGTTAAGCACCGCTTTAGCGGCCTCGATGCCTCTCTGCCTTTCCTCGGGCGTTGCGCCCCTGGCGTTCATAAGCATGTCCATGACCGCCTCCATTATGGCTGGCAGGCCAAGAGTGAACGAAAAGAGAACAGAAATGTCAAGCCAGGCCTTGACGCCAGAGGAATATGTTCCTTATTCCTGATCGATCTGAACAGGGGAAGGCTATGGGAAGGCGCCAAAACGTGCCGGCCGGTGAAGCTATGGCTGAATTGGAGTTGGTCGCCCAGCAGGCGATAGCTGCAGCGAATGGCGATGCTGTGGCGGCTCTCTTGTACGTGCTCACCAGGAACGCCGAACTGGAGCGCGAGCTTGCTTTGTCAAGGGCGGCAATCTCCAACGGCTTTTCTCGCGGTTGGCACAAGGCGCGGCTCTAGCCATGGCAGACACAGCGGAAGACAATTTCCGGATTGAGGTTTGGGATCGGGAAGAGAAAACGCATCTCGAAACGATATGCCGATCGCCGGATGCCATGGTCAGTCAGGCGGCCTGGCAAGCCGCCATCCGGCGCCGGCCGGGCATGCTGCTGATCCACTACAACAGCCGCCACGTCATGGAGAAGATCGTGACGCCAGGCGAAGTGAGGATTTCACCACAGACAATCATCGACGGCAGCGTGCATGCTGGCCTCGACGTGTCGCTTGGTGACCTGCGCGAATGGCATGCGCTGCGCGCGTGGTGCAGAAACTGCTCGCATCATGCGGAGGTTAAGCCGGCGGCGCTCATCCGGAAATACGGGAAGGCTGCGCTGTTCAGCACGGTCGAGAGGGCACTGCTCTGCACGAGCTGCGACAGAGGCGGCCCGGTAAGGCTGGAGATCCACAGGCTACCCAGGAATTGAAAGGATGCGAAATGCAGGAGCTTATCGATTTTCTACAAACCAACTCGGCGCTGGTGCTGGCTAACCCAGCTCTCTTTGCTACGCTCGCGATCCTCTTCGGAGGTGGAGGGTTCGTTGTCGGCCGCTACTTCCTGGCAGAACGCATCGCCAATCTGGAAAGCCGCATTGCGAGACGGGATGACGAGATTGCGGAGCTCAAGGGGGGTCGACCGACTGAAGAAGAGGCAGACTTGCAGACGGTGCCTTTAATGGCCACCACTGCCGAATGGGGAGATGAGGAGAGCGCACTCGCTAGCAGCCTCTTCGCACGCACCGAAGAAAAAATACGCCTTTGTCAGTCCTAAGGTGAAGGGTGCCTGTGGCACATCGGCTGCTGCGATCGGCCGATCTGATGGTGGTGTCCGGCGGCGTTAATCGATGCAGCTTGCCAAGCGGTTCCCGACGCATTCGCTGGGCTGAGCGACGGCCGGCTGCGAACCCCCGCCAAAACCTCGCAGCCCGCCATCAGAATCATAGTCGGAGGCTGACAACAACACGTTAGACGGGAAAATGGCCGGCGCCAATTGGGCGGGGGGGACGCCGGCCAGACGGAGCGTTTTCAGTTCCGCCGCTTCAATAAACTAGCGGACCAGGCGTCGGTGCGTATGGTGCGATCACGGAATTATCTACGGGACTTCCTCCAGCCAGCCGCTCGGGCTTCCTCTTCGGAGCAAAACCATTCTTCCCCGAACTCAGGGCGAATGATCGTTTCGTCGTAAACTTCTGGCTAGGCACACGGTAGATGGGTCTTTGAGCGACAACCCGCCGCTCCAATTTAGCACGAAAGACTAGGCTTCGCCGTCGATATCGCCAGAACTTCGGTCTGCGGGATGGCGGGCTGGGTTAAGCCAAGCCTGATCGGTTTTCGTGAGGAGTGAGATGTCACTCCCCTCGGCCTCAAAATGAGCGTCCCTCTCATGCGCGAGAGACCGTTCTCTCAACCGGCGCTAGTCGTTGGTGAAGCTGCGCGAATTGGTTAGCGCCAAGTAGATGCATTTCTGCTAATGTAACTCCTCTCGCACATTCATGCGCGTGACGAATATGGGAGGATGCGATGGATACCCGCAACGCGGGGTTCGCCTCGCTAATTTTGGCTTTGTTGATTCTTGCAACTGTTACCGGCTGGGTTCACGCCGATACAAATTCGAGTCAAGTTGTGCGCGATCATCGCAAAATTGTTTTGGATCTGAATGTTGTTACACCCTCCCGGCTGCAGGGTGTCCTACGGAAAGGTAAGATTGGCCTTCGCTTCGATTCTCACCGGAGGCGCCAAGATTTCTTCTATTTGATCACGACGCTCGACGGTCGTCTGATCCTCAGTGGTCGCTCTGAGGGTGGCAATGTTGTTTCAGCTTTCGGTGATCAGGCAACCGCAAAAAGCAAACGCGCTGATCTAGAAACATTTCGTGCTGAGGCTGAAGTGGCGCCGGCGTCCGACAAGGCGAAGATAAGCCGCCGGCAAGCTCTGCAGCCTCTTGTCGCAGAAAAGCTATTGTCAATCACTGACGTACAAGGAAATTTAGACGCAGTTCAACAGACAATTGCGTCGCCCGAATATGCATTGCTACCAACTCTTTCGGACCAGCTCGCCCAAGCTGGAATGATAGGTAACCTGTATCGCCCGTCATTTGCATTGCACGCCGTAGGAATGGGAGCAACAACGTTGTTGGGGATGGCACCTGCCAGCCAACCAGGATTTCTCGCGCGTCAGAAACTGCCACCACGCATCCGGCCCTTTGTCACCGGAAAAATCGGAGACCTCCTCGCGCCCCCAAACATATCTGGGTTTTGCTGGAACAAGGAAGACGGGGCGAATCTTGAACAACTGCCACAGTGCCCTCCGGATCAGAATCAGTGCAACGTCGCGGGGCGCGACGGTCCGGCCGGTGATGAAGAAAATGGCTGCTACGGCCGCTGTGGCCCGGGTTGCACTTGTTGGAGTTCCCTCTGCGGGGACTGTTGTTTCAACGACAAATGCGCAGTTCACGACGCTATAACCCGCAAATGCAGCTGGAATCCAACATCCTGGGCTGCATGTGTCGTCGCCGGCAATCCAACTTGGCTCGTCGGCTTTGGTTGCTCCTAGTGCGAACTTATTGCGGACTGACAGCAACTGAACTTTCATCTGCCGGCGATGAGCCTCGGAAGTTGTTACCGCCTTTGCAAGGATGCTCCCGAACGCATGCCTGCGACGATGTTCGGATGAGGGGAACGTTCCCTCGTTGCGAACTCACCGATTGGGAACTTGCAGAAAGCATAACGCGAAGCGCGACGGACGCGGGGTATGCAATTGAGCTAGACCCAGCACCGGACACTGACAGGTTTCGGCGATGAGCCGATTATGAACGTGGCCCTGCGGCTGGGCCGCAGTTTCGATGGCCGCAGGGCCCGACCAGTGGTGCAGGGGGGTGAGCGCCGGCTAGCGATCATGAGACGAGGGTGATCGCAGACGAAACATCAGATTTGAGCTACGGAGGCTGAATTCTGTTTAAGCGCCTGTGGCCCAAATAGGGTCGACTAATTTGGCATCGTATTTGCAACTGCTCAGGCCGGGGCTTGGGACAGAGGGCTCGTCGGTCCGGGAATGGACCGGCGGGCTCTCCCACTCACCCGGCGGCCGTCATAGGATTTCCGGGCCGTTCCGTTTGAGCTGTGCGAGTGTTTCCATCGCTGCTCCCTCCAAAAAATTTTTTGCCTGCCCCTTGAATTCTTTCTTGACGTTCCAAAATCGATTGCCGTCGAGGCTTAGGCTCGACTGTTGGCGTCGCGGCGACGCTCTTTAACCCATGTTGCTTTACGGAGGATATGGCTATGAGAAGCTTGGATTATACCCCCCTTTACCGCTCGACGGTCGGCTTCGATCGTCTCTTCGACCTGCTCGATAACAGCGTGCGGACGGATTGGCCGCCGTACAACATCGAGAAAACCGGTGATAACGACTACCGCATCACCATGGCAATTGCTGGCTTCACGCCTGAGGAGGTTGAGCTCACACAGCATGGCCCTGAATTGATCGTGGTCGGTCAAAAACAGACCGAGGAGAGCGATCGGCAAGTTCTGCACCGTGGTATGGCGACTCGCAACTTCAAACATGTCTTCAGGCTGGCAGACTATGTGAAGGTCGCGAATGCCTCGCTGGAGAGTGGCTTGCTGTCTGTCGACTTGGTGCGCGACATTCCTGAGGAATTGAAGCCGCGTCGAATCGGCATCAGCACGGATAAGCAGCCCTCGCAGAACAAGCAGATCAGCCAAGATACTCAGCCACAGAGCAAAGTAGCCTGATCAAAACGCAACAATCTGCGGTCCCCGCCCCCCGGCCGAGCCTGGAGGCACAGATTGCGGAGAACGGAGATGACACCCGAAACCAAAGATTTCTTCGAAACCAAGTCAGGATATGCGGTCCCGCTCAGCATCAGGGAAACGCTCGGGAGTCCTGACGATGTACTCCACCATCCAAACATCAGCGTCGCCGAAAAACGTGCGTTGCTCGCCTCCTGGGCGTCCGATGTACGCGCCGTCCCCGGCGTCCCGATACTACGTCAGTGGGACAACGGGTCTGTCGCAATAATCGATGACATCCTGCGTGCTTTGTCGGCTCTTGACGGCGAGCAGCCAGACGAGGACCTGCGTTGTCGCTTCGATATGGCGAAGCGCGCGCCCTTCGCACGGCGTCCTCACAAGAAATGGATTTCGTGGGTGCGCCGCCGTGGACGGGACGACGACGATCCACCACCGTGCCCGGTAAGAGCCCGTCTGCCCCACAACAACGGTGGGGGCGCGATAGTTTGGGCTGAGCCGGCCCTGGTGTAAGGGCGGCGATACTAAGGTCGCTATCGGCGGTCGTCTAAAGCGTGTCATGGTTTGACGACCGCCGCCTCTTCCAGGCGCATCAATGCGCGTTGCGAGCCGGACGCGTGAAGCACTTGCGCGGAGAGGAAGATTTGCGCCACGCCCCATTGCAGGGATTTCCTAGAAGAGACGGACTAAGTGTCACCTGAAGGTCTACGAGATCGAGCAGGCGGAACCTTTGCGAGCACAAAACCTTCTCCAGTAAGCTAGGAGGAAAACCAATGGCAAATCTAGGAAGACTGGCTATCGCGATGCTTGGCATTCTGGCCTACCAAAATCGCGACAAGATCGGAGACTTGATCCGTGGTGCCGGAAATAGCGATCCAAACAATCCGCAAGGCGGGCTCTTGGATCAGTTGTCCAAGGGCGTCTCCGGGACGGCGTTTGGGGACATCCTCGACCGCTTCAGAAAGGCAGGAGCGGGGCAGAAGGTGGATTCTTGGGTTGGTACCGGACCCAACCAGCCGATCGACCCAAAGGACGTGATGACGGCAATAGACGAGGACACTCTCACTTCCCTTTCGATGCAAACCGGTCTGTCGCGCGATGAGCTGATTGCTAGGATCACGAAAGACTTGCCTGAGGCGGTCGACAAGCTGACACCAAACGGCGAACTGCCAGCAGCGACCGATGAGGTTACACTCCTCGACCAGGTGGTGCCGCCACGCAGCTCCTAGCGGTGGATGGGGAGTAGGCCCGAAGATGGCAGTAGCTAGAAGGATCAGGAACGGGTCGCAAACGTCTGGATGTATGGCGCTTAGGCCAAGAGGGACGGCAAGGAACACGTCGTTCCACAGTATTGGAACGAGTACGCAGACGCGTTCGGTTGTCACGAGTTCCAGCACAACCACGGGAGACGTGCGGCTTGATGAAGGCCGAGTCGACATTCCCGGTGCGGAAGGCGCGGGCGTCACCGACTTTGGTGCATGGCAAGCCCCCATGGCCTGTTTCGGTCTTGCCAATGCACGTCCATGGCGGCGGTGAACGCAGCGAAAAGGTTGAGGAGCGCAGGGAGGATGCGATGAGTTCGTCTGGTGGAACGATTTCGGTTGGCCTAGCCGCAGGTTTCTGGTCCATGCGTGGGGCGAAAGTGGATCGATAGCAGCGTTGATTCTCGGGCTCCCGCTGCACGCGTCCTAAGCCGGAACAATGCCGCTTGAGCCGAGACCGGCGCCGCCGTAGAAGGCGCGACACTAGATCCCTTACCTGCCGAGAACTTCCCATACGGCATTTTTGTCACAGATCCATTTTGATGAGCTTATCCGCAGCAGTCGGTCTTGATCCAGTATTCACCGTCGCTAATGTTCGTTATTGTGTGACTTGACGGGAAATTGGGCAAAGCACGCAAAGGCCACCGTCTGCTGCAACTTCGGCGGCCTATCAATCCCTCTTGATCATCGCGCGGCGGACTTCTGCATGGCCCCGCGGCTAGAAGACTACACGCTTCAGCCGCAGGGCCTTGTCCAGCGGTGCGGGAGTGGGGATTGCCGGCGGGTGAACATGAGCCAACAGGATTTTGCCGCGAAACATCAGAATGTACTACGCCGGCTTAATTCTCTTGAGCGCTAGCCCGATGAGAGCTGAAAACTGAACCGAAATGGTCAACAAAGTTGGCATCGCAATTGCATCGATGAAACTGAGGCAGGTGGAAGGGCCTGTCTCTTCGCAAATGGAGAGGCAGGCCTGTACTCGTTGTCAGCGCTACGGCATTCTCCGCACAGGATGCGGCGCTCATTCGCCTATTGCAGTTGTTCTTAGAGGGGGGAGGTACTTAGCGATCCTGCTGCCGATCCTTAGATAACGTCTGCTTGTTCGACCACCAAATCACGTAGATCGATCCCACCTTCAAGACTGGGACGCGCCGATCACGTTCGCGAGTCCGCAGTTCTCGATACGTCTTCACCTTCAGGGTGCCTTTCGGCAACTTGATCCGCAACGCCATCTGATTTCCCATGCTGTGCGGCGCAATATTCTGGTTCCACCAATGCAGGTCAATTCACGACTTGCTGAAATGCATAGCTCGCTTCTGCCTGGCACGGCCGTCGGGCGCCTAAAAAACCCCGGATCGATTGCGCGTGTCAAATAGGATGCAATCGGGTGTCCGCTACGCCAGGCTAACCTTTGCCACGCTGTCTTTGAAGTCTTCCTTGGGATCCCCTATGCCGAGAAACAACTTTATACCGGCAACGACGCTGGAAGCGTCGTTCCAGATTTCCGCCTCAGTCGGATCGAACCGCAGCAAGCAGAGCTTAGGATCGTCCTGCCCTTGCTCAAACCAGGCCGCGACTAAGCGATTCCACAGTCGATCAATCGTGGCGCGGTCATTGTCAGTCTGTAGAGTGCCATGGACGGTCGCGAAAAGGTCATGGCCTTTCGCCGCGTAAACAAGGGTCGCCGATTTTGGGCTTGAGGCGGCGTTCTCTGCAAGTTCGGTATCTTTTGCGGTGAAGAAGTAAATGACCTTCCGATCACCGTCGAACTGCGCTGTCATGGGCCGGGGATCTACGCCCGGAAGCCCGACCATGGCCGTCATATCTGAGCGGATTGACTTCCAGAACCGTCCTTCGAATTCGTGATTGTCGTGCATATCGTGGCTCCTGTGAGTCAGCCAAACGTCGCGGTGGGGCCAAGGTTCCTATTCCTGCCGGGATCAGTGTCGCCAGAGCGCAGCGTTATAGAGGACGGCGACATCATGGCTCACCGCTGAAGCCACTGGCGTCTTCCTTGCCGTGCGTCGTGCCTCCAGATTCCTCTGGAAGGGCAAGTCGCAATGATCCGGAATGATTGAGATTCTGGCCGAGGCGGGGGATAGGTGTGACGGCGGAAAAGGGCGGGGGGCGCCTCAGCATTTGCTTGAGGGAAGCTCATGCTCCGCCGTCACGAGCCTCAACCGGGTTCGACCGCAGATGCTCCAGAAAGGCGGAGACGAAAAGGTCCAAGTCCATTCGCAATCAACGGCGCGAGTTTGATTAGTCAGCTTCGGCTGTGTCGCCATTTGCGGCGTCTTTTCGATACCGCCAGCGTTTTGTGGCGTCGCTTGTACAGCCCTGTCTAGAAAGCCGGTTGCATGCCTTCAGTTGCGGGTTGCTCGAGCATGGGGTTTGGTGGGATCGCAACGCTTTGAGACATGACGCTCTCCGTTTTGCTTCGATCAGGCGAACGACCGGAGCCCTCCCAAAGTTCCAAAAGCTGCTGATCTGCAGTGACCGCCTGAAGGGTCCATTCAATCGTCGGCTCCAGACAGACTATCAGCAACTCACGATGGAACCTTGTGCCGCCAGATCGCATTAATGGCGTTGCATCAACTGGGGCTATTATGGGGGCCACCGTCGACCACGAGCTGGAGACTAGCCTGCACCGCTCGGAGGTGTTAGCGGCGCTGGGCGATCGCATTCGAGAAATCGACGATCCTGGAGAACTGGCATACGCGGCAGCACAATTGCTAGGCAGGCAACTCAATGTCAGTCGAGCTGGCTACGGAACGATCGATCTCGAGCGGGAGACGATCACCATCGAACGAGATTGGAACGCGCCGGGCATAAAGAGCTTGGCGGGGATACTTCATTTTCGGGATTACGGCTCGTACATCGAAGATTTGAAGCGGGGCGAGACTGTCGTTTTCGACGATGCTGAAAAGGATCCTCGGACGAAGGCTCATGCTGACGCGCTGAAAGCTATCAGCGCTCAATCGGTCATCAACATGCCGGTGACTGAGCATGGCGGCCTGGTTGCGCTGCTTTATTTGAATCACGCCAGGCCTCGACGCTGGACACCCGACGAAATCAACCTGATTTCGGAAGTTGCCAACCGTATGCGTACGGCGACCGAGCGCCTGCGCGCCGAGCGAGCGCTGCGCGAAAGTGCCGAGCGTCTGACCTTTCTCGATAAGCTCGGCAAGGAAACCGCTGATGCGACCAACGCCGACGCCGTCATGCAAGTCACAACCCGGCTGATCGGAGAACACCTTCGTGTCTCCATCTGCGCCTACGCAGACATGGAGCCGGACCAGCACCATTTCACCATTCGCGGCGACTGGAGTGCCCCGGGTTCGCCCAGTATCGTCGGCTACTACAGCCTGGCGGGTTTTGGGCGCCTCGCTGTCGCCAACCTTAGCGCCGGGCGGCCGCTTGTAGTCAACGACAACCTCGCGGAACTAGCGCCCGAGGAAGCAAAGACGTTCCAAGATATCGGCATCGCGGCAACTATCTGCATGCCGCTGGTCAAGCAGGGTCGGCTGACCGCGCTGATGGCAATTCACGATAGGCATTCGCGTTTGTGGTCGCAACGTGAACTGGCCTTGCTGACTGAGGTGACTGAGCGCTGCTGGGCCCACATAGAGCGGGTTCGCTCCGAGCAGGGGGCCAGGGCCAGCGAGGAGCGTCTGCGGCTGGCGACAGACGCGGCCGCCATCGGCACATGGGACTATGACCCCGTGAGGAGGGATCTCCGCTGGGACGACAGGTGCAAGGCTCTGTTCGGGCTACCACCCGACGCCGCGGTCAACTACGAGGAAGCATTCTTGGCGGGCTTGCATCCTGAGGATCGAGATCGGGCGGACGAGGCTGTACGGAGAGCGCTCACGCCCGGAGAATCTTCCCGATATGACATCGAGTATCGCACCATAGGCCTGCACGATGGAAAAGAGCGATGGGTCGCAGCCACGGGCGACGCATTTTTTGAAGACGGGAGAGCGGTCCGCTTCATAGGCACGACGATTGACATAACCCGACAAAAGCTGGTTGAGCGCCATCTCCAGATCATGAACGCTACAGGAGCCGCAGTGGCGGCCGAGCTCGACTTGGAGCGGATCGTGCAAACAGTTACGGACGCCGGCGTGGAATTGTCGGGAGCGCAATTCGGGGCATTCTTCTATAATGTGTTCGACGATCAGGGTGGCAGCTACATGCTCTATGCCTTGTCAGGCGCGTCCCGGTCGGCCTTCGAGAACTACCCGATGCCACGCAACACGGCCGTATTCGCCCCCACCTTTCTTGGAACCGGCGTGGTTCGCTCCGACGATATCCTGCAAGACCCGCGCTACGGCAGAAATTCACCCAACATGGGAATGCCGAAGGGTCATCTTCCTGTTCGCTCCTATTTGGCGGTGCCGGTCACAGCGCGCTCAGGCGAAGTGCTTGGCGGACTATTCTTCGGGCATGCCGAAACCGGCGTTTTCGGAGCCGAACACGAGTCGGCGCTACTCGGACTTGCAGGACATGCCGCGACGGCAATTGACAATTCCCGCTTGTTCAAGGCGCTGCAGACCCTCAACGCCACGCTCGAGCAACGTGTGCTCGACGCGGTTGCCGAGCGTGCCAGAGCGGAAGAGCATCTTCGGCAGGCACAGAAGATGGAAGCTGTCGGCCAACTCACCGGTGGGATAGCGCATGACTTCAACAACATGCTCGCCGTCATCATTGGCGGCCTTAATCTTGTGCAGCGCAAGCTTAGAAAGGGCGATACGAACGTCCAGAGTTTCGTTGAGGGGGCGATAGAGGGCGCTCAACGTGCGGCGGAACTTACCAAGCGGCTTCTGGCTTTTGCACGCCAGCAACCGCTAGCGCCGAAACGCCTCAATCCAAACCGTTTGGTCGGCGGTATGAGTGAATTGCTGAACCGGACGCTGGGCGAAACCATTGAGGTTGAGACTGTGCTCGCCGCAGGCCTTTGGCAGGTGAAGGTCGATTCTGCGCAGCTTGAAAACGCTCTCCTCAACCTCTCGGTCAATGCCCGTGATGCGATGCCTGCAGGCGGAAAATTGACCATCGAGACCTCCAACGCCTACATCGATGACCGATATGCGAGAGAAAATGCAATCGCCCCCGGCCAGTATGTACTCATCGCGGTCACCGACACCGGCACCGGAATGTCAGAGGATGTCAGGGCCAAAGCCTTCGATCCATTTTTCACCACGAAGGGCGTTGGTAAGGGAACGGGCCTGGGACTCAGCCAAGTCTATGGCTTCGTGCGGCAGTCAGGCGGTAGCGTCAAAATCTACTCAGAACCAGGCCACGGAACTACTTTGAAAATTTACCTGCCGCGCTCGTATGACCGGGTAGAAGAGGAAACTGTCTCGAGACCGACAGAGGAGTATCCGGGCCGCGCGGAAGAAGTCATCATGATTGTCGAGGACGAGGAACGCGTTCGTCTTATGGCAGCCGAGGCGCTGCGCGAGCTAGGCTATTCGGTTCTGGAGATGCGTGGTCCGCGAGAAGCGCTGGACCACGTCCAAAGCGGGCACGTGCCGTCGCTCCTGTTTACGGATGTTGTGATGCCGGAGATGTCGGGACGTGAACTGGTGGACAAGGTCAAGGCGATACATCCTGACCTCAAAATTCTCTATACCACCGGCTACACGCGCAACGCCATTGTCCACAACCGAACTCTGGACTTTGGGACAGAGCTTCTAGGCAAACCCTACACCATCGACGAATTGGCGGAGAAAGTTCGCTCTATTCTCGACCGATAGGAAGGTCGGTGGTCGGCCGCGGAGGAAAGCGCAGCGCCCGTCCAGGCTGATTGGTTTGCGGCACCGTCAGCAGGCGGAGGTCGGCAGCGTCACATCACGATCACGGAGCGGTCTCGGCAACGAGGCCGCCACTGAACGCCAAGGCGCAGACGTCGGCCCCGCTATGGCTACAATAAAAGGATGCTGCCTTGTGACAGCGCCCTATACTTTTGATCAAAGGCGATCACTAACAGCCCTGCTGACCATACCACTCGTCGACATCCTTTCGGACGCGATCCTTCGATACCGTAGCGTTCCTGGATCTTGCCTACGAACTGGTCGCGCTTCCCGCGATCCGATCCAGATCGTCGTCGTCAGTGAGCTTACCCCACTGTTCCTTGACCTTGCCCTTGACCTGCTTCAAGTTTCCTTCGACGCGGTTCCATGGTCCGTGACCGCCATTGTTTCAGAGAAAGTAAAACGGGTGTCAGCCCGGGAGGTTCCGATTAAGTCAGAGATCAACTGAGCAAAAAGCGCGGCGCAAACCTCTTTCGCGACTGGGGCGGACGTCGAAGGCGTAGGCTATGTGCAAAGGCTCGTCGCGGCACCACGGAGTTGGCGAAGATGGACCAAACGTAGAGCCTTGCAACACCCCACATGTCGATGAGGACTCCAGTGTATCGCTGCGGACCAGGGCCAATCGTTCGCGGCCGTAGATTCAAACGTGCTCGCGCAGGAACCGAACAGCCCTCCCGGCATTGAGGGGACACGTCTGGGAGGCTCTAATGCAGATCGTTCGAACTGAAGTTGCCAAAGCTACTGCGCTGGACGGGCAACAGGTCCTCCGCGTTATTTTCTGCGGCGAGGGTGGCGAATGTGTCACTGTGGATATGGCGAACGTCGATGGCACAGATAGTGGTCCCGCCGCGCTAGACCGAGCGAAAGCGATCTTGATCCAGACCGCTACATTCGGCGTTGCCGCTAACGATTACGACGCGACAAGCAACGGCAATTTTGATGAAGTCTCGGTCACGTCCGCAAGCGATGAAACTGGCGACGTGTATATTTTTGAGTACCGCGATGGAGAAGGCAGCCGCCGCATTCCGCCGTCCAGGATGCCCAGCCTGGATGCTGCTCGGACGGAGGCAACTCGCTGTGCAGTTGATCTATTGGTGGACTTGCAGCCCGGTACTGACAATCTATCCGGCTGGCTGGTTCGGGTCTCTAACCAAAGCGGGGAACTGATTTGCACAATTGATGTGGCCGAGGCAGAGGCAGCCCGCCAGGCGAACCGGTGAGGCTTGGCATCCATGGTGCCCAAAGTTTGTGGCGAAAACCTTGTTCCCTTTGGCTCTGTCGCGCTGGTGTGAGGTGACGTTGAGAGTTTTTTTCCGAGATAATGGCCTGACGATTGCACTTGTGACACTGTTTCTAGTCAGCGCCGCAGGCATGATCTTTTCGGGTCATGCAGTTCACAACACAGAACTCGAAGAGCACGGCCGAGCCGCAATTGGCATTATGGCCTACCTGGTAAGCGGCGATTTCCTTTCGGCATTGTTCGAAAACTGGGAGAGCGAATTCCTGCAGATGTCCGCCTATGTCATGCTCACGGCAATCTTGTTTCAGCGGGGATCAGCAGAATCGCGCAACCCTGACGATCCTAATCGACCGGACGACGATCTGCCTTTGGCTCGTCGAAGACGCAGCCCGATCCTTTCCTGGCTCTATTCCTATTCTCTCGGCATATCCCTTGGGCTGCTCTTCATCGCATCGTTCTTGCTTCACTGGTGGGCGAGCTTTGCGGCCGCGAACGATGAAGCTGTTCGGCACGGGGGCGAGATTATGACCATTAGCAGCTATTTGTTTGATGAGCAGCTTTGGTTTGAGTCCTTTCAGAACTGGCAATCGGAATTCATGTCGACAGCTGTCCTTGTGGTGCTGTCGATTTTCCTCCGACACAAAGGCTCTCCGGAATCGAAACCCGCCGGTGCCGGAAATGACGAGACCGGGGCATAAATCTTTACAGTAATTGTTGGACTCGTTGTCGCCACCGAGGGCGGCGCTTCGCAAGGGCCGCGGTTTCCGGCGATTTTCTTTGCCGATCTGCGTCCCTCTTTTTGGCTCTGCAGAAACAGCTATCATTTGATATAGACGACTCTAGCCACAATAGACGGCTCTAGCCACATCCGCTAACGGGCCTCTCCCCGAAGGTAATCACGAGTAGAGACCATGCCCCTATTCAGCTTGAAGAAAAACAACGTGCACCAAACCGGCAGCGGGATCACTCCGATCGTCTTTTCGCACGGCTTCGGCTGCGATCAGAACATGTGGCGCTTCGTTGCCCCTGCCTTCGAGAAGGACTTCAAAACTGTTCTTTTCGATCATGTGGGGGCTGGCGGTTCGGATCTGTCGGCCTATGATTCCGTAAAATATGGATCGCTCGATGGTTACGCCGACGACGTGGTCGAGATGGGCCGCGAACTCGACTGGAGAGAGGTCATTTTTGTCGGCCACTCGGTCAGCGCGATGATCGGTGTTCTGGCGTCGCAAAGAGCGCCTGGAATGTTCAGCAAACTGGTGCTTGTTGGTCCCTCCCCACGATACATCGACGACGAAGGCTACTTCGGCGGGTTCACGGCGCAACAGATCGAGGAGCTTCTGGAAGGATTGGCGGATAATCATATGGGGTGGTCGGCAGCCATGGCGCCGGCGATCATGGGCAATCCGGACCGGCCGGAGCTGGCCGCCGAGTTGACCAATTCGTTCTGCCGTACAGACCCGGCGATTGCCCGCGCGTTCGCCCGCACTACTTTCATGTCCGACAATCGCGCGGATTTGCCGAATGTCGTCGCGGATACGCTGATACTACAATGCGCCGACGACATAATTGCCTCGGAGCGGGTTGGTGAGTATGTGCGCGAGCACATCCCCGGCAGCCGCATCGTTTATTTGAAAGCAAGTGGACATTGCCCCAACCTCAGCGCGCCAGATGAAGTCGTCAGGGCCATCCGTTCCTTTGTCTGATGGTGGCGAGCCCAATGCGCCGGCGGAGGATCTTGAGGACCTTTACGAAAACGCCCCGTGCGGATATTTTTCGCTTTCGTCGGAAGGCCTTATCGTCAAGGTCAATCAGACGTTTTGCCGGTGGACCGGATTTTCCAAGGATGAGCTCGTCGGGCGACGGCTACGCGACCTTCTCAATGTCGGAGGACGCATATTCTACGAGACCCATTTCGCGCCGCTTTTGCGCATGCAAGGGTTCTTCAACGAAGTGGCTTTGGATGTCATGACCGCGGCCGGCGAAAAGCTGCCGGTCCTGGCCAATGCCAGCGAAAGAAGGGCGCAGAACGGTGATGTTCTGTTCACCAGGGTAACGATTTTTCCCGCCGCCGAGCGGCGGCGCTATGAGAGGGAACTGGCTGACGCGCGGGCGGCCGCAGACGCAAGGAATCGTGACTTGACCGAAAGATGGGTCGCTGAGCGCGAACAGGGAGAATTGCGTGAGCAGTTCATTGCCGTACTTGGACACGATTTACGCAATCCCCTGGCGGCGATCGACGCCGGCGTCAGGCTGGTGTTGCGAGAGCAGCCCGGCGAACGCATCGCCACGGTTGCGCGGCTCATCCAGGGGAGTACCTTGCGGATGAGCGGTCTGATCAACAACCTGCTGGATTTCGCGCGCGGCCGGTTGGGTGGCGGGATGGCTGTCCAGCTTGACGTCAGCAAGCCGCTGAAGCCCACACTGCAGCAAGCGATTGACGAAATTCGCGCCGTTGTGCCGGAGCGGGTGCTACAGATGCACTTGGAAGTTGACGTTCCCGTCGCTGTCGACCACGCGCGAATCGCGCAGCTTTTCTCCAATCTTCTCGGCAATGCCATAACCCACGGCGACCCGCTTGAACCTGTTAACGTCGACGTCGCGACGCGGGCTGGCCAACTGACGATTAGTGTCGCCAACAGTGGCCCTCCCATCTCGCCTGCTGCAATGGAAACTCTGTTTCAGCCCTTTTATCGGGGCGAGGGGAAAGCCAGCCAACAGGGTTTGGGCCTCGGACTTTACATCGCCAGCGAGATTGCCAAGGCCCATGGCGGGCGTATTGACGTCGTCTCTCACGCGAATGAAACCTGCTTCACCTTCGTGATGCCGATTGTATAACGTCTGAGAAAGCTAGAGAGGCATTTTGTCGTGCTGCGATCAGTAGGCGGGCACGAGGCGCGTGTCACGCAGCGGCAGGGCCATGGTGAACTGCAAGCCGTTACGATGGTATTTCAATTCTACCTTGGCGTCACACTGCACCGCCACAACCTTTTCTAGCAAAGTCGTCCCAAAACCGCGCCGCCTGGGCTGCTCGACCTTTGGCCCATCCCGTTCCCGCCAGTCAAGGTTGACGGTCTGCGCGTTGCCGAACGTGCTGACCGACCAGCGGACATCCAGGCGACCTTGGGGCAGGGACAGCGCACCGAATTTCGACGAATTGGATGCCAGTTCATGGAAGGCCATCCCGACGGGGATCGCGATGTCAGCGACAAGCGCCACGTTCGGTCCTTCCAACACTATACGGGGCCTGTCGTGCGTTTCGTAGTGGCTAAGCTCGCTTTCAAGCAGTCTGTATAAGGATGCTGTCTGCCAGTAATCGTCGGTAAGCATCGAATGCGTGTCGGCCAGCGAAACGATCCTGGCTGAAAAATCACGCACGAAATCGTGGACGTTGCCGCTCGACTTAGCCGTGGCGCCCATCATCGCGCGAACGTTGGCCAGCGTGTTCTTGACGCGATGATGCAGCTCTCGGATGAGCAATTTCTGCCGGTCGGCGACTTCCTGCGTCTGTTTGATGTAGGACTGGACCTCGCGCTGGCGGGCGCGGGCACGCAGAGCCGAGCGCACCGAATTGGCAAGGCTCGAAGCCAGGAATGGCCGTTCAAGCACGATCAAATAGCGGTCCAGGAAGGCCAACCGCTTGTCGAACTCCGTACCACGCATGGTCAGAAGTACAATCGGAAAATCCGACCATGCCGGTTGGCTCTCAAGCCATGCTGCGAAATGCTTTCGATCCGAACTAATCAATGCTTCCTCGGCCACAACAAGACACTGCGCCTCGTCCAGAAGAGGCAGAGTCTCCTCCAGGCTGTCGCAAACACGCGAGGCAATGTGGTTCGTCGCTAGGATGGAAGCCGCAATCTTCGCGTCACGGCCGAGAGGCGCGAGGACGAGGACTGCGGGGCTCGAGGCCATCACGAAGCCTTGTCTTTGAGAAGGTCGCCCTGCTTGCCCTCAAATTCTGGTGATCCCATCAGGATGCCACGGAACTGTTCCAATGGCTCACCCACCGTCACTCCGGTAACGCCGATTCTAAACTCGCGAATTGTCTCTTCGTGCGGGCCGACGCGTTTTTTCACAACCGAAATGGCGCGTCTCAACCGACCTGCGTTTTCGAAGAAACGTAGCAACATGATGGAATCGCAGAGATACGTCATATCCACCGGTGCTGCCATTTGACCATACAGCCCGTGATTGGCTAGGAGCAGGATCGTAACAGCACCCTTCTGGTTGAGATAGGTGAGGATCTCGTGCATCTGAAGCACGAGATGCTGTTCTTCCGACATGGCATTGAGGTAACCGGTCAGACTGTCGATTACGACGATCCGGGCATTGGAACCTTCCACAGCCGCTTGGATGCGCGAAGACAATTCGCCCGGCGAAAGCTCAGCCGGATTGACCGGTTCAAGCATCAGCATGCCATTATAGGCAAATGGCTCCAGATCCATACCGAGCCCTGCAGCGCGCGCCAGGAAAATGCGCTTTGTTTCGTCAAACAAGAGCACCAGCACACGCTCGCTGCGCGTGAGTGCGGCATAGCAATAGGTGCAGGCAATGGTGGACTTGCCAACGCCGGACGGCCCCATCAGCAGAGTGCTGGTACCGCGTTCCAGACCGCCGCCGAGCAGCGTGTCGATCTGGTTGTTGCTCTTGGCTGAGAGGCCATGCTCGGCCATCTCATGCTCGGCGGCAACCAGCCGCGGAAAGGCGGCAACGCCGCCTGGCCGAATGACGAAATCGTGAAAGCCACCCCGAATCTGCACGCCGCGCATCTTGATCACGCGCAGCCGCCGGCGCTCGCCGCCATAGATGGGCGACAGCTGCTCCATCCGGATGACGCCGTGACTGATCGAATGCAAATTGAGATCGTCCTGTTCGGCTGTCAGGTCGTCGAGCATAAGCACCGTCACATTGTTGAGCATAAAGAAGCTCTTCAGAGCCAACACTTGACGCCGGTAGCGCAGCGACCCTTGCGACAAAAGCCGGATTTCCGAAAGTGAATCGAACACCACTCGGTCGGGTTTGATGCGATCGATCTCAGCCAGGGCAGACTGCACGGTTTCGCCGAGTTCCAGTTCGGAGGAATGAACCAATGTCTGAAGCTGTGCCGGATCGAGGCTGAGTTCTGGAGGCACAAGCTCAAGAATTTGTACGCCCTGCAGGTCCCAGCCGTGACGGTCGGCAACCGACAGCAGTTCACGCTTGCTTTCTGACAGCGTGATGTAAAGGCATGACTCGCCGTTCTTGGCTCCCTCGATCAAGAACTGTAGGCCAAGGGTGGTCTTTCCGGAACCTGGTTTTCCCTCGATGAGATGGGATCGGTTTTTGGCGTAGCCGCCGCGAAGAATGTAATCGAGACCGTCGACCCCAGAAGCAATCGCTGACGCATCGTCTCTGTCCACTGTGATCCCCAACCGCAATATCGAGAACGAGATAACGGCGGGCACTTTTGATGGTTCCACGTCGGTAGGTTGCATTTCTCTGTCGCGTCGGCCTTTAACACGTTCGAAAAGACGCCTGGAAAAATGGAAGAGTTTGGGAGTCGAAAAAGGGCCAGTACTCGCCGTCAGGTGCACAAAGTTTATGTTTGCTCGTCTTCGATGAACCCAGTGCCTGACATTCAGAGTGGGCACTGCGGTGCCACCGTTCGCGGCAGCTGCGGCGGCCATTGCATCGACGGCCTCTCGGCTGTCAAGGATCAGCGCCAGCATGACCTCGCTGGACGTTGATGGGGAATGGGCGGGTGGTCATGGTTTGCCATTTTTCACGGCTAGCAGCATGAAGTTGATTCCTCACTCCACACCATCGCCGCGGCCGTCTCACTGGTAAAGCTGGGATTGTTCTTGAACCCGAGAGCTTCATAGAACACCTTGGATGCCTTCACGTCGGTAACGGGCAGGCTGCGCATTCATTTGGCATCGGGCGGGGCGCTGGCAGGACAAGAACGCGATGATGCATGACGATCAGGTGGATATCGACATCGATATCGCTCGCCAGATGATCCGCGTTCAGTTTCCCCAGTATCGCCATGAGGAAATCACCTCGGTGAAGTCCTCGGGAACCGTTAATGCAATCTTCCGCATTGGCTCGAAGAGCGCCGCGCGGTTTCCACTGCGGGCAATGAATCCGACCGACTGCGCCGATATGTTTCGGTCAGAGGCCGCTGCCATGGTTGAGCTTGGGGAACATTGCTTGTTTTCGACGCCTCAGCCGATTGGGCTCGGCGCGCCAGGTCCTCACTATCCGATGCCATGGGCATTGCAGACGTGGATCGAAGGCGAGGTTGCCACGCCGCACGGGCTAAGTGGATCGACGACGTTCGCCCTGGACCTTGCACACCTCGTGGCATCGTTGCGCAAAGCAGACACAAGGGGGCGGCGCTTCGACGGGCAAGGACGTGGAGGACATCTCTCCGATCATGACGACTGGATGGCTGTTTGTTTTGAAAACAGCGAGGGCCTTCTCGATGTGGCTCGGCTGCGCGATTTGTGGGCTGGCTTGCGGGAGTTGCCATCGCCAGAGCCTGTCGTGATGAGTCACAGGGACCTTATCCCGGCAAACCTTCTCGTCCAGGGCGGGCGCCTTGTCGGCGTGCTGGATGGTGGCAGTTTCGGACCAGCCGACCCATCGCTGGATCTGGTAGTCGCGTGGCATCTTCTGGACCGCGAACGAAGGGCGACTTTTCGGCGCCACCTTCAAGTTGAGGATCTCTGGTGGAAGCGTGGTTCTGCCTGGGCTTTCCAGCAGGCAATGGGTCTCGTCTGGTACTACCGTCGCACCAACCCCGCCATGAGTGAACTGGGGCGCAGCACGATCTCTCGCATTCTCGACGACCCGGAAATCTGAATCGAGCAGCCCCTCCGCCGTGCTGACGGGCGGGGCACTGCAGAGCCGCGCCTTGACTTCGCAAATCGCGTCCCCAACTATAGATGTATGTGCACCGCCGCCAAAATCGTTAGCGATTTTCTTTTCCGGGTTTGCCCCATAGCGGGATCGTAACCCCCGGCTCGGTGGCCATGCGCGCCTCGGGCCGAGGGGTAACATCTAACATCGACATGTGAATTGGCGCACGGTCGCATCAGTCCCTGCATCGACGCATTCAGCAATAAACTTTCGTCGCACCGACAACCGTTGACGACCCCTCTGCGGGTCCCAGGCGCGGGGCAGAAGCATGAGTATTCAAATGCAAGACAACAAGAAAACCCGGCGCAAGCCGATTATCCGCATCGCACAGTCGGAGCACGCACGTTTGTCGGCGCTAGCGAACACCGTTGCTGCCCGAAATCCTGAGGCGGCAGATGAACTGCTCGCCGAGCTCGAGCGCGCGCGCATTGTCGCCGATGGCTCGGTCTCCGCCGACACCGTGCGGATGGGCTCGATTGTGACGTTCAAGCCCGACACCGGTGATCGCAAAACGGTCACGCTGGTTTTCCCTGGCGATGCGGACATCTCCGACGGCAAGGTTTCGATCCTTACGCCGATTGGCACGGCTTTGATGGGCCTCTCGGCCGGGCAGTCGATCATGTGGACCGCCAGGGATGGACGCCAGCACCAGTTGCTGGTGCTTCAAGTGAGCCAGCCCGCTCCGGAAGGCGATACAGCCGATCGGCGCGTGCCATCGTTTTCGACAATTGCGACGCGCGTCTAGCCATGGGCGTTTCCATCCGTCTCCTCAATCATGCGGGCAGCCTCATCGCGGGAGTATGACCCCTGCGCCGGCCAATCCTGGCCCGGCACAGGGGTAGCTCTCCCCGATCAACGCTTGACGCCGGATCCCTGCACAGGGCCGGCCGGAGACACGCCATGCCCACTATCGATAGCTGCCAACTGACCACCAAGGACTACACCATTCTTGAAGTGATGCAGGAACGCCGACCTGCCCGCGGCGATACCTTGTCGGCTATCCTACAACGCAAGATTTCGAGCGCGGTTGTAGTGTTTCGCGAAGACATCCCTGCCAGCGTCGTGACACTCAGTACCCGCGTGGCCTATCGGGTGAACGACGGCCCAGCCGAAACCCGCATCGTCGCCCATGACGAGATGCGCGGTCTGGTTGGCATGCTTTTGCCCATCACCAATCCACGCGGCCTGGCGCTGCTTGGTCTGGCCGAAGGTCAGTCCATATCCATTCCGACGACGAACGGAGGCCTCGAAACATTGACGGTGGATGAAGTGGTGTATCAGCCGGAAGCCGCAAGGCGCGAGAGACTGAAGTTGGCGGGGGCTGCTGGGCCGGGCTCGCGGCGACCGGGAGGACCAGTTCTCCGCGTCGTCCATCTTTCCGATGAGGCGCAGGACAAAGCGGCAAAGCAAGTCATGGCGGCTTTAGACACCGGGTTCGACGACCCGGGTCCGTCAGCCGCGTGATGGGCTCGAGGACAAAAGCATCCGGCAGGCGATGGATGCGATCGTGCGGCACCCTGAAGTCGGATTCCCTTCCTTCGGGGTTTTGATGTAGTTTGGGCAGGCAGGCAGCCATGGAAGTTGAATACGATGACGTATTTTGATCTAGGCACCTTCTCCCGCCGGCTGGACAACACGCCTTCCGAGGCTCAGATTTGGTTCGACCGGGGGCTGATCTGGCAATACGGATTTAACCACGAAGAGGCCATCGCCTGTTACGAACACGTGCTCGAAGTGGCGCCGTCAAACGTCATGGCGCGATGGGGGATCGCCCACTGTCTGGGCCCAAACTACAACAAGCTATGGGACGTCTTCGGCCCTGAGGAACGTACTGTCGCCTTGACGCGCGCCCGCGGCTTGCTCGCGGAGGCGCGCGATCTGTCCGCAACCCCAGTCGAGCGCGCATTGCTTGATGCGCTGGCGTCGCGGTTCCCTACTGATCCTGAGAGTACGGACTACGGCCCTTGGAATGACGATTTCGCTGCAGCGATGCGCACAGTATACGAGAGTTTCCCTGATGATCTGGATGTGACCGCGATCTTTGTCGAGGCACTGATCAACCGCACGCCTTGGGCGCTGTGGGATACTCGGACCGGGCAGCCTGCCGCTGGCACCTCGACGGAGGAAGCGCGCGTGGCATTGGACTGCGCCTTCACGACGCAGCCAGCAGCTTGGGGACATCCGGGGTTGTTGCATTTCTACATCCATCTGATGGAGATGTCATCGACGCCAGAAAAAGCCTTGCCACATGGAGATCGGCTGGTGGGCCTCGTGCCAGACTCTGGGCATCTTATGCATATGGCGACGCATATCGACGTCCTTTGCGGCGACTACCACAATGTCGTGGCGCGCAACCGGCAAGCGGCTCAGGTGGATCGTTCATACTTCGATCATGCAGGCGGTGAGAACTTTTACACGGTCTACCGGATCCACAATCTTCACTTTCAAATCTACGGGGCCATGTTCCTCGGTCGCCCGTCGGATGCCTTCGAAGCTGCGAGGGCATTGGCGGAAAACCTGCCAGAGCCGGTGGTGCGTTACATGCCAGAGATGTTTGAAGCCTTTGCGCCGATGAAGTTGCACGTACTGATCCGCTTTGGCCGCTGGTCCTGCATCCTGGAAGAGGCCTTCCCCAAGGATGCGGAGCTTTACTCCTTCAGCACCGTCCTGTTGCATTATGCCCGGACCGTGGCTCTGTCCAACCTCGGTAGAATTCCCCAGGCCGAGGAAAGCGCTAGCCTTTTCGCGGCGGCGCGCGATGCAGTGCAACCCGAGCGCATGCTGTTTAACAACCCCTGCGCCGATATCTTGAAGGTTGCCGAAGCGATGATGCTAGGGGAGTTGCACTACAAATCCGGCCGCGTCCATGAAGGTCTGGACTTCCTGCGGCGTGCGGTCGATCTCGACGACAATTTACTCTATGACGAGCCATGGGGTTGGATGCAGCCGACGCGACACGCGCTTGGCGCATTGCTGATGGATGCCGAACGATATGCTGAAGCTGAGGCTGTCTATCGCGCCGACCTTGGGCTTGATGCGACGTTGCCGCGGCCTTGCCAACACCCACGCAACGTCTGGAGCCTTCACGGCCTGCTTGAATGCCTTAGCCGACGGGGTGACGCGGTAGAAATCAGCGACGTCCGACAGCAGTTGGATCAGGCGCTGGCGCATGCAGAGGTTCCGATCATGGCATCATGTGCCTGTCGCAGCGCACCGCGATAAGTGGCAAGGATCCGCTCGCCATCGAGTCTCGAACGCGTCCATTGCGCGCGCGAAGCCGACCGTCACTCTGCTGCAGGGCAATGATGCTCTGCACGAAGTCTTTGTCGAACCGTGGCAGTGCAGGTCTGCGATCTCGCGCATCCGCCAGGCCAGATGCTGCCCCAGTGTCCCCATGCTGGTTCTGCCTGGCCACCACCCCTTCACTGAAAACCTCCTCAGGGCCCCGGCGTCATCCATAATGCATGCGACCCGCCCAAAGGTCGTCTGCCGAATGGCAGCTATCCGCCGAGTTCGACGGGTTCCGGCCCCTTAGCCGACATCGCTCCAGCCAAACGCACGCTGCACCTGTTGCAAGCCAAGGGGCATCTCAGAACTACTGAGGACGGCCGCATATAAATGCCGGCGCCGTGGCCGCACGATCTCAACTGCGCGCGTGCCAATTCTAGGCGCGCTCCCTGGCTCAGGCTCGACATGGAGGCGTCCAGGTGCTCGACGATGCGAGCCGCTGCCATCGCTGCCCGCGCTAAGCCGCTGCAGTGTCGCATGGTCTCACTGTCTCAGGCGCTGCCCGTGGTGGCGTGGCGCCGCGTGGCATGGTGGCAGGTCTCATGCTGCCCGATGCATGGGCGATAGAGCGCAATTCACTTTGAAATCAAACGCTTATGCACTGCAGCACGGTTGCATTGATGCATGTCGCTAGGTTGCGCGGACACAATAGCGCAATGATCTCAATGGTTTGACTGTGCCCGATCGATTGTATCTCATCTGCTCGATTGAATGTGTCCGAACGAAAAGCGTAATGAAATCAATCACATGTGGCTTTGGGTCCTTCCTCGGTGGGTCGATGGGTGGCGGGGAGCCCCGAGCGCGATTCACGCGGAATTTGAAAGTCAACACAGTGAAACAGGATCAAATGTGAGGATCGCTCACCTTCTGAGCCGATAGACGTGACAAACCCTCATGATTAACCGAGAAATGGGTAATTTTCGAGCAGAGAAACCGGTTCTCACCCTTCTCACCCTCGACTTTTGCAGGGTGAGAGAAAAAACCCTTTAAAATCAATACTCTCTCACCTTCTCACCTTTCTCACCCTAAAACCTAAGTAGTTTATATAGAGAAGGATCTGAAGGACAGGCATTCGCCTAGACCAGTGGTCATGTACCCCCGCTGCAAACTATATGGAAACAGGGTGCGAGGGGTGAGAAGGGTGAGAAGCGGGGTGGAAGTTAGGTTTAATCGCATTTCCTGCAAATCGGCCAAATGCGATAGGTTCGATCATCGTCCACATTCCATTTCCCATGAAAAAACCCGCCGAAGCGGGTCAAATCATCAGGAAACGATCATCGCATACAACCTAACTCAGGGTCGCATGTAGACCCGACATTTTCCGTATTTTTTGTTGATCTCGCGGCCTGTCACCGAGCCTTCTGTGCGAGGCCAACCAACGATGAGCATGGCCTTTCCGATCTTCATGGCTTCGGTGTGAGGCACCGAGCCGTCGCGGCCTAGCATTTCTTCCCAAAGCTGCTGGACGCATGTCTCAGCGCGGTAGGCTTTCGGAGCATCCGGGTCCAGGTCGTCAAAGTCGTCGTCGGTGCCGATGGGGCGGTCCAGCCACGCCTCGATCTTGCCGGCCAGCATTTCCTCGCTGCTCTCGACGCGGCGGCTCTCCTGCATGACGAGGGCCTGGTCGGCGGCCTGATCGGTCAGGTGAAGCGGCAGGGTTTGGCCCTGATATTGCTTCTCCATCTCGCGGAAGATGTGCAGCGCCTCGGCCCACACCTGCATAATTTCCCGGCGCAGCCGGGGATTGTCGATCTGGCCTACCAGCTTGCAAACGATCGGCCAGAAACGGCGTCCGCCTGTCTGGTCGCGCAAATACTCGCGATCGTTGGTCGAGCCGATGAAGATGCACTGGCGAGGAAAGTCCTTGGCCCGTTTCTCCCAGGCCAACCGCACCTTGTCGTGCGTGCGGCTGACGAAGGCTTTCAGGTCGTTGACCTCGGCGCGCGCCATGGACGAAAGCTCGCCGATCTCCAAAATCCAAGAGCCCTGCATCACTTCGACCATCTGCTTGGGATCGCTGATGTCGCCAGTCAGTTCGTTATACCACTGCAGCCCGAGGATTTCGATGAAGGTGGATTTGCCCTTGCCCTGGGCGCCTTCCAGGATAGGCACGAAATCGAACTTGTGACCAGGCCGCATGACGCGCGCCACGGCTCCGACGAAGGTCATCAGGGACGCTTGGCGATTGTATTCGTTGTCGTCGCAGCCGAGGTATTCGATGAACAGGCGCTCGACTCGAGGCGTGCCATCCCAAACGGTTGATTCGAGCAGCTTCTTCACCGGGTGGAACGCGCGCTTCTGAGCACTCATGTCTATGGCGCCGCGCAGATCGCGGTCGGTCACCTTGATCCCGTAGCCCTTCATCTGCGTTTTGCTCTCGATGATGTTGCGGACGGCTGTGTCGTGGCTGTCGGTCCAGTTGTCGCCGTTCAGCGGGTCTTTGAGCTTCCAGATTTCACCGTCGAGGTTGACCGGATCGTGGCTCGAATCGCGTTTCTTCTTGGCGCGCTTCGGCTCAGCGATCAGCACAATTTCTTGCCGGAACTGGTTGAAGGCTGCGACCACCCGCATTCGGGGATCGTTGTTCACGATAAGACCGACGTTCGGAAGGGTGCTTTTGACCTCGCCTTCCTCGTTGCGGTGCAACTTGCTCAGCCAGTCGGGGTCGATAGGGTCCGTTGCTTCCGCTTTCGCGGCCGGTGGCGAATCGTCGCCGAGCAAATCGGAGAGATCGAAATCGGATTTGGCGGGGATAACGGCCGGCAGATGCTCGAATGGATCGTCGTCGAGACCGAGATCAAGGTCGTTCTTTAGCTTGTTGTTGGCCGAAATCTGCATGAGCGTGGCCATGCGGACGGGGTTCTTCGAGTCCTGGCTGAACGAGCGCCACCTTACGGCCGCGTTCTTCGCGTCGAACTTCTCGGACTGTTTCGCCCATTCGCACCAGCGCTCGAAACCCTCGTTGGAGCCCCGGAACTGGTGATGCAGTGCCATGCCCACCTGCACATAGTCGTCGTAGTGGGCGCCGGCACCGTCGTTGGGAATGTGTTTGAGGATGTCGCTGATCTGCGCGGCGTCCAGGTCCATCGGCTCGGAGCGCACCAGGTCGAAAAGGTCATCTTCCTCGTCGCTTGGCTCAACGACAGAGCTTTGCACGCCCCACTTCTCGACCGTCTCAGCCGGGATGATTGGGCCGATGCCGAAGCCGATCATGTCGAGATCGAGCGGCCGTTCCCAACGATAGGGGAGCTTGGTGTCGGGGTGGATCGACGGCGGCAGCACGACTTGGACGCCCGTGCCGAACAGGTCGATCATCCAGTCACGCTTGACGACGTATTTCTGCAGCCGATCGTCCCAAAGCTTTTCGAAGCCCTTGGACTGCGCGAGAGTCTTCTTGCGCAGCGGCTTGTCGGTGACGAAATACAGATGGCGGCTCTCGCCGCCTGATCCGCTGATGACCGATGGCAGCGACCGCGCGCCAGGCCAAAGTGATTCGACCACGGCCCACGCCTCGGCGGCGAGTTCGGGTTTGCGGATGTCCAGGTCGAACACATGGAGATAGCCGCCCTCGGTCTTCGACGGCTCACCGAGCCGGATGCCGATGTTGGCGTTGTTGTGATAGGTCGCGCGCAGGGAGGCTTCCGTCTGCACGGAAGCATTCGACCAGTCTTTCTCGATCGGTCGTTTCTCGAAGGGCACCAACCAATGAAGGGAAGCGCCGGCCTCGATTAGTGGACGGACGGAATCAAGCACGGTGTCGAGCATGGGAGCACTTGTCACCGAGCCGAAAAACAACAGATCGTCGGCATGAGACTGTTGAGGCGCTTGCAGGACAAGCGCGTTTTTGCTACTAGTAGCAAGCAAGATTTGGTCCTTTCGAGTATTTGGAACCCGTCCGGTTGGCGCCGCGACGGGTTTCCCACTTAAATAGGGAAAAACCATAATACTGGCAGAGGTTACTTCTTGCAAGCTATTGATTTGTTTAACATTTATTGTGAAGTTTTTCACTTATAACGTGAAAGATTCACGCGAGACTATGTGCCTAATACCCAAGCAAATCGGTCAAATCGTTCGCCTCTCCAACCTTCTCGTGCTTATCCAGCAGGTCGGAATACCACTGCATCATCCGAGTTCGGGTTTGCCAACGTTCACCGCGATCATAGGTGGCACGGATTGCGTCATCGGGCGCGTGGGCGAGTTGATGCTCGATCGCATCCCTGTCCCAGGCTGGGGTCTCGGACTCATTGGCGATAGTCGAGAACGTTGACCGGAAGCCGTGAACGGTTGCCCGCCCATGATAGCCACATCGATAGAGCGCATATAGCAAGCAATTCTCGCTGATGGGCTTCAAACGATAGGGGCCAGGAAGTACCCATTCCGCGCCGTTGGCCAACTCGCGCAACCGCAAGAAAACGGCCTTGGCTTGTCGGCTAAGCGGAACTCGTAGTTCGCGCTTCATCTTCATTCGCAGGGCCGGGATTGTCCAGATATCGCGGTCGAAGTCGAATTCGGGCCATTTCGCAAAGCGGATTTCAGCCGTGCGAACGAAGACGTGGGCGACGGCTTTTAACCCGAGACGTGTCGCTTCGTCCATTGGAGTTCCGGCTAGGCGCGCGAAGAAGGTGGGGAGTTCCGTTTCCTTCAGAGCCGAGCGGTGCTTCTCTTTAGGGACTGGTTTCAAGGCGCCGTGTAGATCGGCCGCGGGATTGCGTTCCGCTAAACCCGCCGCGATTGCGTACTTAAAAACGACCGATACGAATTGATGCACCCTCCGGGCCGTGTAGATCGCCTCGCGTTCCTCCACCATGCGCAATGCTGTCAACACAACTGGAGGCTTCACTTCGGCAATAGCCGTACCTCCAAAGGCCGGAAAAATGTCTACTTCAATACGCTTCCAAAACCGGGTCGAATACGATGGTTTCCATTTGGCCTCGTTCGTCTTGAACCACTCGCGCGCGATCTGCTCGAAGGTTGGACGGCTTTCTTCGACCTTGGTCACTGGATTGATCCCAGCCTTAACTTTCCTTTTTAAATCATCCCGTAGCTCGCGGGCCCCGGCGAGACTGGTATCGGGGTAGGGGCCAAAATTTGCCGTTGATCTTTTGCCGTTAAAGGCAAAGTCGCAGCGCCACAATTTCGAACCATTGGGTTTCACCAAGAGGAAAAGCCCATGGCCATCCGTGAGGTTCCACGGCTTTTCGCGCGCCTTCGCGCCACGGCATTGCGTGTCAGTCAGTTTCATTTCGAGTCCCATGAAATACAGCGTCACCGATAAATACAGCATTCCGCGCTGTAAATCCAGCGGGTTGCATCGGGATGCATGGACTCTCTAATTGTCCAGAAATTCACTTTCTAGTTGATTTTATTCACTTTTTTAGTGAATCGAAGGGAAGGGGTTGTCTGTAAATCTATTCTGGTGCGGACGACGGGAATCGAACCCGTACGATCAGAGATCGAGGGATTTTAAGTCCCTTGCGTCTACCAATTCCGCCACGTCCGCAGGCCCTTTCGTTTCAACTACTTAGGCGATTTCGTCAATTGCCGTTGTGCAGCCCGGAAAAGCGCTGTGCAAAAAAGCTCGCTCTTTTCATGCATCAGTGGCCTTTCGGCCGTCCTTTGCCACCCATGCATGCTTACCAGAATTTGGTTCAAGAGAAGGCCTCGGCCCAGGGCTGGGTGGCTCCGGTCGGGCAGCATTTCGCCAGGACGCAGGCTTTTTCATCTGTTCGGCTGATGCGCCGGAGCGTGGAAGAGACATGGATGTACGCTGGTCCCTACCGACCCCAACAGACCCGGCTCGCTGGCTGTCCCCGCCGGCGCGCCTTTTCAAACGCTGTAGATCGGGCAGGGGGGCCCGCGCCTCTCCCGGGGGTGCGGGCTTTTTGTGTTGTGGATATCTTGCCGCACAACGATTGACTCTCGCCTCGTGCCGAAAAGAATGAGGGCTCCAACCGGACAGGTCTAATGCATTCCACGATCGATACCTCGCCATCATCCGCCAGCGCCGAAGTCAACAGCTTCGTCGTCCTGGCGCCGTCCGGTACGGAATTCCGCTCCCAGGCCGCCTTGCGCGAGGTTGAGTCGTTCTTGAAGGGATGTTTCCCAAAGCTCGATTTCTACGCCAATGGCGACGGTTTGCCATTCGAGGGCGACTACAAGGTCCTGCCAATCTGCGGCGTCGCGGACAATGACCCCATCCTCGTCCTTCCCGATCGTGTTTTGATGCGTGGCATAGCCGCCGCGTTGAAGGGCTTCCGTCCCGGCTATTCGCCAACGCTTCACTAAGGTGTGTTGAGATTCAGGTCAGGACGAGCCGAAAATGGTGGTTTTCGAGAACCGGAGCGGAGCGGACATTTGGGTCCGTGAGCACCGGAAGCGCAGAAAATCGCCGTTTGCAGGCCGGCATCACCTGAATATCAACACACCTTAACGCATCTCGCGTAAGCGGGACGCCTTGTAAAACCGGCGATCCTCGCCAAGGAAACGATCAGAACTTGTAGTTCAGGTTGACGCCTAACGTATGCAGCTTCACGTCCTGGTCGCGGTTGAGAAAATCGTCCGCCGCGTCGTAATGCTCCTTGCCGAAATCGTAATAGCGGTACTGGGCGCCGACGACGAATTTGTCGGTCAGGGCAAAGTCGACGCCGGCGCCGATCGTCCAGCCAACATTCGTTTCCGTTTCGGCAAAAGCCGTGCCGGCACTTTGTGACGTCTCGATGCCGGCAAAGGCGACACCGCCAACGCCGTAGACCAGCACACGGTTCATGGCATAGCCGGCCTTGGCGTTGACGGAGCCGAACCACTTGATGTCAGTGCCGAATGAATTTCCCGGCCCTGCTTCGGCGCTGCCGTCAATCGCGGAATAGTTGAGTTCGGCCACAGCGCCGATCACCGCGTGATCGAATTGCCAGAGGCCCGCGACATGGCCGCCGATGAAGCCGCCATCGACATCCGGCGCCGCGGAAAATGGCTCGCCTTCCGTTCCCCTTATGTCGGAACTACCCCATCCATATCCGGCCTGCAGACCGGCATAATAGCCGGTCCAGTCGAATCCGGGCGCGGTCATCGGCAGCTCGGTCATCGGGTCGGCGGCAAAAGCCGGCCCGGCCAGAGCGATCAGAAATCCGGCGCTTGCAAGCGTGAGGCGATGCATCGAGTTCCCCGAACGTCGATCCAGAACAATCCTTCAACTGAAAGTAGCGTGATTTGCCGCAAAACGGAATCGCATTTGTTACGCGACCGATAGCGCATGCCTCGCCGCCTCGAAAAAGGCGTGCCCTTATTTGGCGTCGATGAAATCGAGCACCGACTGGCTGTATTCGTCCGGCGCCTGCAGCATGGCGAAATGGCTGGCATTGGGCAGGATGATCTCCTTGGCGCCAGGGATGACCGAGGCCATGTAGTCGGTGTGCGTGCGCTTGATCGCTTCGTCATGGTCGCCGGCGACTATGGCCGTCGGCGTCGTGATCTTGCCGAGCTGCTCCCTGGTCCAGGCCGGTTGCGTCTCCCACATATGGCTGATCTGCGCGACGAAGGCGTCATATTCGCCGGGCGTCCTGGAAAGCCGGGCATAGTCCTTGCCGGAACGCACGATGTAGGCGCCGAACGTCTTGTTTGTCATGACGCCGGCGTCAAGGCCGTCAGTGGTGACGTTGGCAGCCTGCGCATACAGCCTCGTCAGCCGCTCGGGATGGTGGAGCGCGATGTCGATGCCGATAATGCCGCCGTCGCTCCAGCCGACCAGCGCCGTCTTGTCGATCTTCAAATAGTCCAGCAGGGCCAGATAGTCCGATGCCATCAAATCGTAACCGAAGGGCTGATCCGTACGGGTCGAACGGCCGTGGCCGCGGCTGTCGGCGACGATCACCTTGTGGGTCTTGGACAGGGTGGCCACCTGGCTCGCCCATATATCGGCATGGCCGAGGCCGCCATGGATGAGCAGCACCGGGTCGCCCGCGCCGAAAACGGCGTAGTACATCTCGATGCCGTTGACCGGTGCGTAGCCGCTTTGCTCCGGCTTGGGCATGGCCGCGGGTTCGGGCAGTGTCAGCCAGCGTTCCTCGGCGGATGCATGGCCGGCCGCGATCAGGAACAGGGTAACGAAGGCGAACGCTTTCAGGCACCGGATCATGGCTTTCCCCACGGAGATTTCGGACTGTCGATTCAACATCTTTTTGAGGTGGCAAGTCAACGAAGGGATGGCGCCTGAAACGAAAACCCGCTTCGGCGGGCAGGGCGCTGGCACAAATCAGTTCTAGGTATACATTCCTAACATAGCTGCCGTCACAAAGCAAGGGATTTCGACTCGCGACGGGGCAATCGCCTTGCCTTCTCTCTCAAAGGGGGAAGGGAGGGCCTCACGCGCGATCCGCTGATCTCGCTGGTCAAAACGCCACCGGCTTGGCACAGTCGGGCAAACAGGAGTCCCTTCATGCCGAAGACCGCGACGAAACCCAGGCCCTGGGCCGAAATGGCGACGCATCTGGTCGATGTCGCGATGGGCCGCAAGCCCGCCGATCTCGTCATCCGCAACGGGCGCTGGGTGAACGTCCATTCCGGCGAGGTCGTCGCCGGCACCGATATCGCCATCGCCGGCGGCCGCTTCGCCTATTGCGGCCCGAATGCCGGCCATGCCATCGGCCAGGGCACGAAAGTGGTCGATGCCGGCGGGCGCTATCTGGTGCCGGGCCTTTGCGACGCGCATATGCATGTCGAGAGCGGCATGGTGACGGTGACGGAGTTCTGCCGCGCCGTCATCCCGCACGGCACGACTTCGATGTTCATCGATCCGCATGAAATCGCCAATGTGCTGGGCTTGCCGGGCGTACGGCTGATGCATGACGAGGCGGTCGCCATGCCCGTCAACGTGCATGTGCAGATGCCATCCTGCGTGCCCTCCGCACCTGGGCTGGAGCATGCCGGCGCCGAGCTGACGGTCGCCGATGTCACTGAAGCGATGACGTGGGAAAACATCATCGGGCTCGGCGAAGTGATGAATTTTCCCGGTGTCGCCGCCAACGATCCGGTGATGGCGGGCGAGATCGCCGCGACGGTGAGGGCCGGCAAGACTGTCGGCGGGCATTACGCCTCGCGCGATCTCGGCCTGCCGTTCCACGGCTATGTCGCCGGCGGCCCCGAGGACGATCACGAGGGCACACGCGCCGAGGACGCCATCGCCCGCGTCCGCCAGGGCATGAAGGCGATGCTGCGGCTGGGCTCGGCCTGGTACGACGTTGCCTCGCAGATCAAGGCGGTGACGGAGAGCGGGCTCGATCCGCGCAATTTCATCCTGTGCACCGACGACAGCCATTCCGGCACGCTTGTCCACGAAGGCCATATGGACCGGGTGGTCCGCCATGCCATTCAACAAGGCCTGAAGCCGGTGACGGCGATCCAGATGGCGACGCTCAACACCGCCCAGCATTTCAGGCTGGAGCGCGAGATCGGTTCGATCGCGCCGGGCCGGCTC
>NZ_PZJX01000005.1 GCF_003034915.1 Mesorhizobium helmanticense
ATCCTCATCGTTTCCGATCTGGCGGCAATGACCATCGACGAGGTCTATGCTCGCGGCGTCAGGCTGGCCAAGGGCGGCAAGCTCGAAATCGACATTCCGGCCTATGATTATCCCAGAACGGCCAAGAACACCGTCAAGCTCGGCAAGAAACTGAAGGCCGGGGATTTCGACGTCGCCGCCCCCAAGGGCGCCAACGAGGTGCGGGTGCGCGTCATCGGCGTGATCGAGAACCAGGCGCCGACGCGGGCGCTGGAGGCCGATCTGCCGGTCGAGGATGGGCTGGTTGCCATGGACCGCCGCAACGATGTCTGCCAGATCGCGCTGGTCGAGCGCCACAGGGGCACGGGCGGCGTCACCAACGCTTTCGTCTCCGGCTTCGGCTATATGGGCGACTGCGCCATGGCTTCCAGCGTGGCACACGATGCACACCACATCATCGTCGTCGGCACCAACAAGCAGGACATGGCGCTGGCGGTCAACCGGCTGGGCGAGGTCGGCGGCGGTGTCGTGCTGTTCTCGAAGGGCAAGGAACTGGCGCTGGTCGAAATGCCGATCGCCGGGCTGATGTCGGACGAGCGGGCTGAAATCGTCGCCGCCAAGGCGGAGAAGCTCACTGAGGCGATGCGCAGGATGGGCTGTTCGCTCAACAACGCCTACATGCAACATTCGCTGCTGGCGCTGGTCGTCATCCCGGAATTGAGGATTTCCGATGTCGGCCTGATCGACGTGACGACCTTCCGGAAAGTCGACCTGTTCGTCTGAGAACCCGACGGCGGTCAGCCCCCCGTGGCGATGGTCAGCACCTTGAACGGCGTCGTGATGACGATCTCGGCAACGGAGCCGACGGCCTTGCCGAGGCCTTCGCCGATATTGTTGAGCTGTGCCGGATCGGTTTCTTCCGATGCCAGGCTTGCCGGCGTCCGCAGGCGGTTGCCGAGCAACTGCACCAGGATCGGATTGTCGGCGAATTTGGCATGGTTCAACCGGTCGCCGCCCTTGGTCTGGCTGAGGTCGACCACAGACACGCCATAGCTGGCCAGGTCGGCCGCATCGCCATAGTCGCCGACGCGCGGCTTGTCGCCCGAGATCAGCGACGACAGCTTGAGCGCCCGATCGTCGGCGGAAAGCAGGATGGCGAACGGCTTGTCGGGTTTGCCGTAGCGGATCATCTGTTTCTTGAACACGTCGACATCGATGTCGGGCGAGGCCAGGACGACATAGCCCAATTTCCCGCCGAGATCGCGGTCGCCGGTGATGGCAAGCTGGCGCAGCGCCTCCATCGTCACCCAGTTTCCCATCGAATGGGCGATGATGTCGATGCTTTTGGCCCGTGTTTTTGCGAGCATTCGCAGCGTCGCTTCGAGATCGTCGCGCGCGGCGTTGGCGCTTTCCTTGTCGTAGATGTAGCCGGTGGTCTTGCCGCTCGACGCCCAGGAGAACAACACCGGCGTGCCGGGATATTTGGTGTCATGGGCGATCTGCGTCAGCCGGTAGACGCCGTCGTCAAAGCCATTGTTGAAGCCGTGCACGAAAACCAGCACCCGGTCGCCGCGCATGGCGATGTCGGCCCCGACCGCCTTGGCAAATTGAGGCGCGCTGTCGTAGTGGACGACCTCGGTCGCGGTGAAATCCTTCGCCGGTTTGCTGTCCGCCGACCCTTTGGCCCGCTCGATGGCGCCCACCTGATGGGTCTTGGGAACAGTCACGTCGACGCGGGCGTAGCTGGTGGTCAGCGAGCGATCGCCGTCAAACACCTGCCGCGGGTCCTTCGTCGCCTTCTGGCGTGTGGTGGCGGCAAAGATCTCATGGGTAGCCGCAATGTCGGAGGCCGGCGCCGCGACTGTCGTCTTGTTGAGAAGGTCGTGCGTGTTCCGGCCGGCGCAGCCGGTGACAGTGAGCGCGAACGCAACGACGACAAAAATCTTCGAACGCACGGTCGCGCTGGCTCCCGCAGAGGGTTCACGGTGTCCTGGGCTATTTCGATAAAGGCAGCAGCCGGCCCGGTCCAGTTGAAAGTTATCCGATGGTGCCGCAATCGTGAACACGCAGGGCGAAAGCCTTACTGTGTAAGCAGGTTGATGCGGTCGGTCACTTCCCGGTCGCTGGCAAATCCGTCATCCTGGCGCAGCCGCTGGCCAATCATCTTCACCAGCTCCGGATTGTCGGCGAACTTGTTGTGGTTGAAGCGATCCGATCCTTTGACGCTGGAAAGGTCGACGACGGTCACGCCGTAGGAGGCAAGGTCGGCGGCGTTCTTGTAGTCGCCGACGCGCGGCCGCGAGCCGGCGATCAGGCCGGAGAGCCTGAGCGCCCGGTCGTCGTCGGAAAGCAGCAGGATGAACGGCTTGTCCGGCTTGCCGTAGCGGCGCATCTGGCTCTTGAACACATCGACATCGATATCGGGCGAGGCCAGCACCACGTCGCCGAGCTTGCCGCCGAGATCGCGGTCGCCGGTGATGGCGAGCTGGCGCAGCGCTTCCATGGTCACCCAGGTTCCCAGCGAATGGGCGACGACGTCGATGCGACGCGCCCCGGTCTGGGCAAGCATCCTCAGCGTCACCTCCAGCTGGTCGCGGGCGGCGCTTGCGCTTTCCTTGTCGTAGACATAGTCCGTGGTCTTGGCGCCCGACGCCCAGGAAAACAGCACCGGCGTGCCGGGATAACCGGAATCGTGGACGATCTGGGTGAGGCGGTAGACGGCGCTGTCGAAGCCGGTGTTGTAGCCATGCACGAAGACCATGACGCGGCCGCCGCGCGCCGCGATATCGGCGTTGAGCGCGCTGGAGAATTGCGGCTGGGTGTCGTAGCCGACGACCTCGGAGGCCATGAAATACTTCGCCGGGTCGTTCGAATTGCCGCGCGAGCGCCGTTCGATCTGGCCGGCCTGATGGATTCCCGGCACGGTGACATTGACGCGGGCGTAGTTCAGCGTGGCCGAGCGCTCGCCGTCGAAAACCGTGTTTGGGTCGTCGGAGCGCTTGCGCGTCGTGGCGATGAAGATCGAGTGGTTGCCGGCAATTTCCGTCACCGGTGCGGACACCATGGCGCTGCCGAGCAATTCCTCGGTTTGCCGGCCACCACAGCCTGCTACCAGCAAGGCAAGCGCAAAAATGCAGATCGTCTTCAAAGGCACTTAAAAATTCCAACTCCGGCCGAAAGGCCCATCTACCCCCGCGACACCTCCCGGACAGGCGAAGTGCGGCGGAAGTAAGTCGTGTCCAGCGGAAATCGGATCAGCGTCTGGCGACAGCCATCGCACTGTTGCGCGAAAGCCAGAGCGGCGGCAGGAAGGCCAACAGGCATGAACAAACGCCTGCAAGTGCTTGCAAGGATTCCGGGAATGCCTGTGGCGGCCCGCAGGATGGGCCGGGCAATGGCTTTGCCAGGTCGGATATGCAATAGGCGGGGATCAAACGCGCACACAGGCGATCCCGGATGATCCTGCCATGAACAGTTTTTCTTCTCGCGTCGCCATCGCCGCTGCCGCGATCCGGCAGATCTTCCCGCAGACGCCGCTGCAGGAAAACGACTATCTGTCGAAGAAGACCGGCGCGCGCGTACTTTTGAAACGTGAAGACCTGTCGCCGGTCCGCTCCTACAAGATCAGGGGCGCCTTCAACTTCTTCCGCAAGACGCTCGCCGCCGGCAACGATGCCGAGCTGTTCGTCTGCGCTTCAGCCGGCAACCATGCGCAGGGCTTTGCCTTCGTCTGCCGCCATTTTGGCAAACGAGGCGTGGTCTTCATGCCGGTGACGACGCCACAGCAAAAGATCGACAAGACGCGGCTGTTCGGCGGCGAGTTCGTCGAGATCAGGCTGGTCGGCGATTTCTTCGACGACTGCTACCGCGCCGCCCTGGAATTCACCGAAAGCGCCGGTGCGCACATGGTGCCGCCGTTCGACCACAGGGACATCATCGAAGGACAGGCGACCGTCGCCTACGAGATGTCAGACCAGATGCCGGGCGCGCGCATGCCTGATATCATCATGCTGCCGGTCGGCGGTGGCGGTCTGGCCGCCGGCGTCGCGCATTATTTCGCCGACCAGCGCCGCGAGGCGCGCTTCGTCTTCTGCGAGCCGGCCGGCGCGCCGAGCCTGAAGGAGAGCCTCGCTAGCGGCAAGCGTGTCAGGCTCGCCAAGGTCGACAATTTCGTCGACGGCGCGGCGGTCGCCGAGATCGGCCGCGAGCCGCTGCGCCATCTCAAGGAATTTCCTGCCGATGCGGTGCGGCTCATTCCGGAAAACCGGCTCTGCGCGACCATGATCGAGATGCTCAACGTCGAAGGCGTGGTGCTCGAGCCGGCCGGGGCGTTGGCGATCGACGCACTGAAGGATTTTTCGAAGAAGGAAATCAGGGGCAAGACCATCGTCGCCGTGGTTTCGGGCGGCAATTTCGATTTCGAGCGGCTGCCGGATGTGAAGGAAAGAGCGCTGCGCTTCGAAGGGTTGAAGAAATACTTCATCATCCGTTTTCCGCAACGGCCGGGCGCGCTGCGCGACTTCCTTGAAATGCTCGGGCCCGACGACGACATTGCCCGCTTCGAATATCTGAAGAAATCGGCGCGCAATTTCGGCTCGGTGCTGATCGGCATCGAGACCAAGGACCGCCGCAATTTCGACCTGCTCAAGGCGAATTTCGACACCGAGGGCGTCCAATATCAGGACATTACCGACAACGAGACGCTGGCGGGATTCATCATATGAACGGCCAAGTCGGATGAGCGATCGGGGAAAGGTCTTTGTCGCGCTGTTTTCCGGCATCAATGTCGGCGGCAATCGCATCGTCAAAATGGCTGAACTCAGGTCGTTCCTTGGAGAACTCGGCTTTGCCGATGTCGCCACCTATGTGCAGAGTGGCAACGCGGTTTTTCGGGCGGGAAAGGGCGACGCCGCCAGTCTGACCAAACAGCTGGAAGCCGCCTTCGAGAAGAAGTGGGGGTTCCATTCCCGCATCATGGTGCGCGACCTCGGCTGGTTCGAGCGGCTGGTGAAGGAAAATCCCTACCCTGATGTCGCGGGAGAGCCGACAAAGCTGCACGCCTATGTGCTCGAGCGCGAGCCAACCGCCGACGAGATCGCGCGGCTGGCCGAAAAATGCACCGGTCCCGAGAGTTTTGAGGTCAAAAGCGATGTGCTTTACCTGCACGCCCCGGACGGGCTCGGCAAATCGGTTTTCGCCAATCTTATTCCACGCACCCTCAAAGTGCCTGGCACCGCCCGCAACTGGCGCACGGTCCTGACGCTGCTGGAAATGGCCGGCAAGGCCGGCGGCAACTGAGCTCAGGCCACTTACGCGGCCTGGGCGCCCATAGCCGCTCCCGATGAGGTGATCGCTTACCAGGCTCCGGTGTTCGCCATCGAGGCCCATGGCTCGGCCTTGGCCTTGGCCGGGCCTTTCTGCAGCAGCTCGATCGAAATGCCGTCCGGCGACCTGACGAAGGCCATGTTGCCGTCGCGCGGCGGCCGGTTGATGGTGACGCCCTTGTCCATCAGGCGCTGGCAGGTCGCGTAGATGTCGTCGACCTCATAGGCGAGGTGGCCGAAATTGCGGCCGCCCTTGTAATCTTCCGGATCCCAATTGTAGGTCAGCTCGATCAGCGGCGCCTTGTCGGCAATGCCGCTTTGCTCGTCTTCGGACGCGGCGAGGAAGATCAGCGTGTAGCGCCCCTGTTCGTTTTCGTGGCGGCGCACTTCCTTGAGGCCCAGCTTGTTGCAGTAAAAATCGAGTGAGGCATCGATGTCGGCGACGCGGACCATGGTGTGAAGGTAGCGCATGTGATTTTCCTCGAATTGTTGCGTTGCGGGGGAACATAGGGGCCACCCGGCCAAAGGGCAATCGCTGCAACAAATCGGGTATTCCTGTATGGAACCGTGAAAAAAGGCACGTCAGGTCTTGCACACTTGGGAAGCCGCGGTGTTAATCTCATGTCAAGAATCAGTTGTGGTGTTCTTGGCAAAAGGGGGCGTTCTTATGGGGGAAAAGGCCTCTTTCATGGGGCGGGACGGGACCGGTAGCGACGCCTTGAATCGGGACGAGAGGGGCGACGCGGCCGATCTCGTTGAGATTGCGGGCGCCATCAAATGGTTCGACGTGGCCAAGGGCTACGGTTTCATTCTCCCTGATGACGGCTCTTCAGGTGATATTCTCCTTCACGTGACCTGTCTTCGCAAGGACGGCTTCCAGACGGCGCTGGAAGGCGCGCGCGTCGTTTGCCTCGTCAAGCAGGGCGAGCGCGGCTTGCAGGCGTTCCGTGTGCTCTCGATGGATGTCAGCACGGCGATCCATCCCGCCGAAATGCAGGATCAGCGCACGCATGTCTCAGTCACGCCGGAAAGCGGCCTCGAACGGGCGCTGGTCAAATGGTTCAACCGAACCAAGGGATTTGGCTTCCTGACAAGGGGCGAGGGCACCGAGGACATTTTTGTCCATATGGAGACGCTGCGCCGCTACGGCATCACCGAGCTCAGGCCCGGTCAGGTCGTGCTGGTTCGCTTCGGACGTGGTGACAAAGGCCTTATGGCTGCCGAAATTCACCCTGATATGGGCACCTTGCCGGTTTCGCATTAGGACGATTTCCGGCCGAGGACTTTGAATGGCTCACAGGAACTGGCTGACGGCGAGCGCGCTCTGCGCCGCAATTGCCGTCATTGTCGCCGCCGGCGCTTTCTTCTATTCGCAGCAGCCGACCTCGGCCGATGGCCGGGCGATGATCCTTCCCGTCGACCCGCAGCCACTGATCGCGGTGACGAAGGGCGGGGAGCGCTCTTTCTCCATCGAGGTCGCCGACACCTCCGCCGAGCGCGAGGCCGGCCTGATGTTTCGCGAACAGATGGCCGACGATCACGGCATGTTGTTCGTGTTCGAGGCGCCCAGGGAAGTGAATTTCTGGATGAAGAACACGCCGCTGCCGCTCGACCTGATCTTCGTCGGCCAGGACGGCAAGATACGGGCGATCAAGCAAGGTGAGCCGCAATCCGAGGCGATCATCTCGCCCGGCGTGCCGGTGCGTTTCGTGCTCGAGCTCAAGGCGGGCACGGCTGCCAGGGACGGCATCGAGGATGGCGACCTGTTGCGCCACCCGGCAATCGGCGGGAGCAAATGATTCAGCCGATGCAGTCTTTCTCCCATGACGGCTTTGACCTTGCCTTCCTCGATCGCCAGCCGGCATCGGGCAGTGGCGACCCGGTGCTGATGATCCACGGCTTCGCCTCCAGCCACTACGTCAACTGGGTGTCGCCTGGCTGGTTCAAGACGCTGAACGATGCAGGCTACCGCGCCATCGCTCTGGACAATCGCGGTCATGGTTCTTCGTCGAAGAGCTACGAAGAGGCAGACTATACGCCGGACCGGATGGCTTCGGACGCTGCGGCCCTGCTCGACCATCTCGGCATCGAACGCGCCCATGTCATGGGCTATTCGATGGGCGCGCGGGTATCGGCGTTCCTGGCGCTTTCGGACCCGGACAAGGTGGCCACACTGGTGTTCGGCGGCCTTGGCATCGGTCTGGTCGATGGCGTCGGCGACTGGGATCCGATCGCCGATGCGCTGCTGGCCGAGGACCCGAGCACAATCAGCCATGCGCGCGGCCGCTCGTTTCGCGCCTTCGCCGACCAGACCCGAAGCGACCGGCAAGCGCTCGCCGTCTGCATCATCGGTTCCCGGGCATCAATGAGCGAGGACGATGTCGCGCGCATTGCCCAGCCGACCCTGATTGGCGTGGGGACCAGGGACGACATCGCCGGCTCGCCTGACGAACTGGCCGCCCTGATGCCGAACGCCAGGGCATTTCACATCGAGGGACGCGACCATATGCTGGCGGTCGGGGACAAGACCTTCAAGCAGCGGGTGCTGGAGTTCTACGCCGAAAACCCGCTGTGAGTAAGGTGCGCCTCTTCCTTCTCCCCTTGTGGGAGAAGGTCGGATGAGGGGTGTTCCAGCTTGGCACCGACAGCGCTCCGGCCAACACCCCTCAACCGTCTCGGCGCTACGCGCCGATCCACCTTCTCCCACAAGGGGAGAAGGAAGAAGCCTTTCATGCCTCAAGCGCCTTGAGCGAGCGCGCCATGTTTTGCCTGGCCTGCGGCTCGAACCGCTGCCGGAATTCCTCGGTGTGGAAAATATGCGGGCGGGCGAGGAAGGACTTCAGCACCGCGCCGCGGCCAGCATTCCACATCGGTTCCTCAACCCAGCCATACTCCTGGCGGATCGCTTGCTCATAAGCGTCGAAGGCATCTGGCGCCGCACCCAGGATCGCCAGGTCCATATCGAGGAAAAGTGCTGTATCGCGGATAAAATCGCCACCGTCAGGGCTCTGAACGCTGGGCAGCTCATGCGTGGCGGTGGCTGATATCATCGCCGCGACGCGAGCCAGGCGCTCCGCGTCGGTACGGCCGGCGAGTTTTGTCTCGGCAAGTGCCGCGCTCCTGGCCTCGTTGTCCTTGGCCCGGCTGTCATAGATGGCGTCGTGGAACCAGATCGCCGCTTCGACCGCTTCGGGGTCGTTCAGTGAGGCCCGATAGTCCCCGGCCAGCGCCAGCATCGCCTGGATATGGGAGAGATTGTGATAGTGGCGGCTCTCTGCCTGATACAGCGCGGAGAGCTCGCGTTTCAGCGGTTCGTCGATCAAGGGTTCGTTTTCCATGGCCGCTTGATTTTCCGTGAACCAAATCCATTTGACAAAGCACTAAGGAAAATTGAGTTCACCCGTGTTATGATCTGGCTTATAGAGCATGTCGCCCAAAGGTGGGCAGCGGTTTTGGGACAACGATATGCTCATGCGCATTATGCGGCTGGAGAATAGGCAAGCCGGAGTCATCAGATGAACAGCATTACCATTGCCCGCCCCTCGATGGTGAAGCCGATCGACCCGATCTGGCGCTCGATCCGTGACGAAGCGATGGAAGCGGTCAACCGCGATCCGTTGCTGGCGGCGTTCCTCTATTCGACCATCCTCAACCAGGAAAGCCTGGAGGAGGCGGTCATCCATAGGCTGGCCGAACGGCTCGACCATCAGGACATCGGTTCCGATCTCATCCGCCAGACATTCAAGGCGATGGCGGCCGACGACAAGGACTGGTCGACGACCGTGCGCGTCGACATCCAGGCCTATTACGACCGCGATCCGGCCTGCGACCGCTTCATCATGCCGGTGCTCTATTTCAAGGGCTTTCACGCCATCCAGACCCATCGTCTGGCGCATTGGCTGTGGAACCAGGGCCGCAAGGATTTCGCGCTCTACCTGCAGAGCCGGTCGTCCTCGGTCTTCCAGACCGACATCAACCCGGCTGCCCGCATTGGCAAGGGCATCTTCCTCGACCACGCCACCGGCTTTGTCGTCGGCGAAACCGCTGTCATCGAGGACGACGTGTCGATACTGCATGGCGTGACGTTGGGCGGCACCGGCAAGGCCGGTGGCGACCGTCATCCCAAGATCCGTCGCGGCGTGCTGATCGGCGCCGGCGCCAAGATCCTCGGCAACATCGAAATCGGCCATTGCTCGAAAGTCGCGGCGGGTTCCGTCGTGCTGTCGCCCGTGCCGCACAACAAGACGGTTGCCGGCGTGCCGGCCCGTGTCGTTGGCGAGACCGGCTGCGACCAGCCTTCGCGGCAGATGGACCAGCTTTTGCCGTCGCAGTCGATGGAGCATGTCGTCAGCTTCGACATCTGACGTCAGGCGCGGACCCACAGCTGAATCCGGTTGTAGGCTGGGGGGCGTTGTTTCTCTCGCCGGCTTGCCTTTACATCGCCATTGTCGACGTGTCAGAAGCGCGTCTCTAATGCGTGTCGCCCAAAAGTGCGCAGCGGTTTTGGGACAACGACACGCATAAAAAATAAGATCTAAAGCGTGTCGTATGCATCCCCTCGGACGCCACGCGCTTTCGCAAGCCCGACGATCGGAGAGAACTGTTGAAGCCGGACGAAATCAGAAAGCTGGACGCCTATTTCAAGCGTGTCTTCCAGAATCCCAAGCTCGAGGTAAAGGCGCGGCCGCGCAAGGATGATTCGGCCGAGGTCTATGTTGGCGACGAATTCCTCGGCATCGTCTTCAAGGACGAGGACGATGGCGATTACAATTTCTCGATGGCGATCCTCGACATCGACCTGGCCTGAGGGCGAAATTGAATTGGTGGCTGGACCCTTCGGCCGACCTGCCCGGACGGGCCGCGCTAGCGCCCGGTCTTCAGGATGCGCGCGGCCTCGGCGGCGATCGCCGCGTCAAGCGCCTGCCAGTCGCCGAGAAATTCCCTGGGAAAGCGGTAGCTGAGGCTGAGATTGTCGCCGACCTGGATGTCGCGTTCGCAAGGTGCCAGCGATTCCGCTGCGCTCGGTCCGCTCAGGCAGCGCGCCACGAACGGATCCTTGCCGGGGCGCCCGGCGACCGCCAGCACCTCGTTGAGATAACCTGATTTCTCGGTGAAACCGTAGAGCGTGGTGCCGCCCGGGCCAGGCGTGCCGGGCTGCGCGATCAAGGCGCTGTAGATCGGCGCGAAACGGCCGCTCATGTCGCGCGACATCATCTGCTGCTCGAACGACAGGAAGACGATGTTCCCGCGGGGACCGATGTGGTTGAAATCGTCGCGCGCGACCGTGCTGTAGCCGTCCATCTCGGGATAGCGCAGATAGAGGTCGAGGCGCGAGGCGATGCCGTCGCGGCGGGCCTGGTCGAAGCGGATGAAATTGGCCGGCACGGCGATGACATTGTTGCCGATGACGATCTTATGGATCGTGGTGTCGTCCGTATAACCAGCCATGGCGATCGAGCGGCCAAACCATTTGCCGCCAAGGCTGATCGCCACCGAAAGCAATGCCAGCGTCGCGAATGCGTAGAACACCCGCTTCATCAGCGTGGAATCGACAGCGGTGAGTTGCGGGCCCTCGGCGGCGGCTACTTGCTTCATCGCGATCCCCGACATCGACCATCCATCACAAAATGCTCCCTCTCCCCTCGGGTGTCCTACGGCGGCACATCAGGCGCGGCATGGCTCTTGCAACGCGCCTATCGAATGCGACTGTGCGATTTCATGGTAAACGGATGGTAAAGATGGGTCCGGTCGAACATACACTCTTCGCTTTTATGTCTGGGCTCACGGCGTGCGGCCTGGTCGGAGCGGCAATGGAGTTGATGTCGGGCCGCCGGCTCGCCTTTGCCGAACCTTATGTGTCGCCGAAGCATATGCTGCGCACGCTGCTGGCGACGGCATGCGCCGGTCCGCTGATGTTCATCAACGACGCCCTGGATTCCTGGCGGGAAGGCCATATTTCGACACTGGTGCTCATCTCCTGCGGCTGCACCGCGACGATCTGGGCGTTGGCTTTGGGCATCGCGCTGATCGACATTGCATCCCGGGCGGATGCGCTTCTAGTGTCTGCGAACTTTTAGTGCATGTCGCGCAAAAGTGTGCAGCGGTTTTTGCGGTAACGACATGCATAAGGCGTAGTGTGAGACGATTCGGAGGCGAGAAATGCCGCTCTATGCGATCGACGGAAAGACGCCCGGTTTCGAGGACGCCGACAGCAACTGGATCGCGCCGGACGCCACGCTGATCGGCGATATCAGGGTCGGCCGCAATGCGGGCTTCTGGTTCGGCGTCGTCATTCGCGGCGACAACGAGCCGATCGTCATTGGCGCCGACACCAATGTGCAGGAACACACGGTCATGCACACCGATCCCGGCTTCCCCCTGACCATCGGCCAAGGTTGCACGATTGGCCACCGCGCGCTGTTGCATGGCTGCACGATCGGCGACAACAGCCTGATCGGCATGGGCGCCATCGTGCTGAACGGCGCCAAGATCGGCAGGAATTCGCTGGTCGGCGCCGGGGCATTGGTCACCGAAGGCAAGGAATTCCCCGACAATTCGCTGATCGTCGGCTCGCCCGCGCGCGTGGTGCGGGAACTGGATGAGGCGGCGGTAGCCAGGCTGCGCGCCTCGGCCGCGCACTACGTCGCCAACGCCAAGCGCTTCAAGGCGGGGTTGAAGAAGGCGTAGGCCAGAACCGCTGCCGATCCCAAAAACAGCGGAGCCGGCCCGGGGACGGGGCCGGCTCCTAAAACCCGGTCGTTGGGGACGGGGAGGGTGGGGACTCGACCGGGTTTTCTCCTTAAGCGCGTCGCGCGACGCGCTTGACCTCTGTTCTATGCATCTCGTTGTCCCAAAACCGCTGCGCACGTTTGGGCGATATGCATTGGCGTCCTTTAGCGGACGCTGGCGACTGCGTCGGAGCGGCCGTCATTGATCGTTACCCAAACGCCCGAATTCTGGCTCGATTGGCGCTTGAGGTAGGTGTAGTCGGTGGCGGTCCAGGGCAGCACCTTGGACTTCAGATTGTCGAGGATGAACTCGCCGAGGCTGGTGCGCACGGTCAGCACCGCGTGGCCGTCGCCATTCGACTGGCGAGCCACCGTCATCAACAGGTCGCCGGCCGGAACGCCGATATCCATCAGCTCGCGGCGCTTCTCCAGTGCATAATCCTCGCAATCGCCAAACCCGCTGTCGGGATAGGACCAGACCTCTTCCTTGCCCCACAGTTCCATGTCGGTGCGCGGCTCGATCCTGGTGTTGACCGAATTGTTGATGCTCACGATCCTTGCCCACAGCTTGCGGGTCAATTCGACCGGCGCCTGCTTCGGCGTCCTCTGGCTGCATTCCCGCGGCAGCTTCTGGCAGAACTCGTAATGGCCAACCGGCTGTGTGGTGCGGCCGCCGGTATGCATGAAGGCAGGTCCCGCTGCCTCTGCTGTCCCCCAGGCGGAAAGCTGCATCGCCATTGCCAAGAGCAACAGCTTGCCCCTCGTCCTCTTCATTCTTCAGTCTCCCCGTTTGAGGAGACTATGACACGGGTGGATTTATTCGACGCAAAAGCGCGGAGTAGATATTAAGTAAAACGCCAGTAGAATAAACATAAAATTTGATGCATTTGAGTATAAGATTGTTGAGGTATTCCTGGCTGGCCCGCGCGCTCGCTGCCGTCTACCTAAATCCGGCCCGGATCAGGAAAGTGAAAAAAATTAGGCGAACAGGAAAGACTGAGCGCAAAGCGCGGGCCAATAAAAAACCGGCCGAAATGGGCCGGTTCGGTTTGCGATAAGTGTTGCCGTCCGTCAGACGCCTGGTGCGTTGAACTCGGAATCGAGCGTTTCCGGCCGCTGGATGACCGCGAACTCGATGGCGACACCGTCCTCGAAATGCCGCACCACCTGGCCGCGCATCGTGCCGAGCGTCACCTGGACGCCGATCGCCGGCTTGACGTCGATCTCGATCGCCGCACCTGAAAGCGACAGGTCGATGATGCGGCACTGGTACTGGCGCCCGTCGGTAAGCTGCAGCACGCTTGTCGGATTGCGCGGGGCGACGCGTTCGTGACGACGGTCTTCCGGCAGGTCGAGTTCATGCTTGTTGGCGAGCCAGGTCAATTGCGCGGCCAGCTTGTCCTTCTTGCGCTCCGACGCGATGACGGTCATCGCGAAGCCATCCTGCAGAGTACGGGTGACGACGCCCTCGATGCGACCGATATGGTCGATATAGGCGATGACTTTCTCACCGGGCATGCCAATGCGCTCGCAGCGAAACGACACATTGCCAGGCGACATGTCGACGACCTGGCAAGGATACTCGGTACGATCCTCCAGCATGAAGCGTCCGTAAATCTTCACGCGGACGCGCTGAAAGTTACGCCTTTCGGCTTGGGACGGCGCGGATTCGACCGCCGCTGACCTCATGACTGCCTGCACCCCGTTTGGCATTCCGCGCGTGATGCGGGAATTTCACGGAAAACTACAGCAAAGCAGGTTAATAAAGGGGAAAGCCTGCCCCCGTTGCTTCAGGATTTGGTGTTATTCCTCGCGTCCGCCGTCGAACACGACGAGATGACGGATGCGGCGCGCCTGGCCGAGCGCCGAAATCGTCTCTGGCGGATCGAGCTCCAGGGGAACGAGCGAGGGGACGTCGATAGCCGGCCTGTTGTTCAGGAACACCGGTTCCTTCTCCGGATCGACGACGCGGATCGAATCGATCAGGGCGTCGGCGATCGGATCGGCGCCCAGCCAGAACGGTTTTTCCGCGGCACTTATCACGCCGAGGCAGCGCGGATTTTCGATGCCGCCGTCGAGCGGCAGGGCGAGCAGCTCGAATTTGTTGGAGCGGCCGTTGCGGCTGAAGCCCTCATAGGTGACGAGCGCCACGGATTTCTGATCGAAGACGCCATCGACCAGCCTTGCGACGAGCCGCTGGTCCTTCTCGCGCCACAGCGAGGGAAAGGAAAACCCTTTCAGTTCACGGCCATAGACCGCGCAAAGCCTGGTGCCGGCCAGCCGGAATACCGCTTCGCCGCGCGTATCCTTTTCCAGGATGAACGTGTCGGCCAGCAGCGACTTGATATCGGCGGGCTCGACTTCCGAGCGCTTCGGGGCAGGGCGTCCGTCACGCAGCCGGTTCCAATAATGGAACAGCGTGATCGATCCGTTCTGGTTCATGCTATGCAGCTCCGCGCATTCTGTCGTCTGATGTCCCATCGGTGAACAGAAGGGGCGCCCTCCGATGACCTACATGCGTTGCGGAGCAGGATGCGTGCCAGCGTCGTTAACACTTGTTCACGGGTCGGGGCCGTTAAGGTTAACAAGTGGTTTACGTTGCGTCCGACCGGGCCCTGTGGCACACCAAAACCACTCCAGAAGCGGTCGTTTCGCGACGATCGGCAGCAACTTCAGTCAAGAGTTTGGGGGTCGGGGGACTCGACCAGCCGTTCAAGGGAAACCTTGGACGGCTTCTTTTTGATTCGCGTCCGATTTTGATTCGCCCGACTTGATTCGCAGCCCCGCTTTGACCCGCAGGGACGATTCGCCGTTTGTGATTTTGCCGGCCGTAGCCTAGATGCTCGGGATGTCGAATCCTGGGACTGCGTGCAAATGAATGAACCAGTAAGCCCGTCGGACATCGAACAGGGCGAACCGCGCGAGCTGGAGGAGCAGCGCCGTGAGCCCGTGTTCAATCTGCCGCCTGTCGTGCTGGCGGTGATCGGCATTTGCGTCGCCGTCCATCTGATCCGGGTCTATGTGCTGACCGACGAGCAGGACCTGTCCCTGCTGATCCGGGCTGCCTTCATTCCGATCCGCTATTCCGGTCGCTTCGACCTTGATTTCTATGCATTTTCAAGTCCGTTCACCTATGCCTTCCTGCATGGCGGCTTTGCCCATCTTGCCATCAACATGGTGTGGCTGGCGGCTTTCGGCTCGCCATTGGCAAACCGCTTCGGCGCGTTTCGCTTCAGCCTGTTCTTCGCGGCGACGGGATTGGCGGCGGTGGTGCTGTTCTGGGCCGTGCATCCGCTCGGCCAGGCGCCGCTGGTCGGCGCGTCGGGCGCGATATCGGGCATGATGGGAGCCGCCGCACGCTTTGGCTTCCGTATCGACCGATCGCACGGCAAGGCCGCCTTCGCCGGCGCGCCCTTGCCGATGGCTGACGTTTTCCGCTCCCGCGGCGTGGTGACCTTCCTTGCGGTGTGGATGGTGATCAACCTCGTCACCGGCCTTATCGGCGCACCCGGCGTCGACGGCCAGATTGCCTGGGAGGCGCATATTGGCGGTTTTGTCGCCGGCTTCTTCGGGCTGCGGTTTTTTGATCGGCGCCAGCAGGCGGATGAGTTCGTGGTCTGAGACCGCGCACTTGAAATGCAACCGATCGCGGCGCACCATGTTCACTCTTATGTGAAAGCCGGCCAGGGCAGGAGCCGGCAAGCTGAGGAGGACGCCATGACAGTTAAGGCAATTCTCGAGAAAAAAGGCCATGACGTGTTGACGTGCGGGCCGAACGACAAGCTGAGCGAGGCCATTCGCATCCTGACCGACCACAGGATCGGCGCGCTGGTCATCACCAATGGCGACCACAAGATCGTCGGCATTCTTTCCGAGCGCGACGTCGTGCGGGTGCTTGCCAAGGAAGGGGCGGCCGCACTCGATATCGCGGTGCGTTCGGCGATGACGCCCAAGGTGAAGATCTGCAATGAGAACCACACCGTCAACGAGGTCATGGAGATCATGACCAGGGGCCGTTTCCGCCATCTTCCGGTGGAAAAGGACGGTCTGCTCGACGGCATCGTCTCCATCGGCGACGTGGTGAAGCGGCGCATCGAAGATGTCGAGCGCGAGGCCGAAGAGATCAGAGCCTATATCGCCACGGCCTGAGCCGGGCGAGAGAAAACCGCCGACCGGAGGCCGGCCGGCGGATTTGCCTTTACCTGTTATCGAGTTCGGCGCGGACGAGTTCGAGCCCGCGCCGGGTGATGCGGTAAGGTCCGCCGCCCGCCGAGGAGACCGCTCTCTTCCGCTTCAGTTTGCGAAACAGATTGAGATCGACGCCAGGATAGTGCCAGCCATCGCGGGTCAGGCATTTGACGGAGGCGATCCGCTTCTTCTCGTTCTTTTCGATTTCGATGCGCCCGCCCTGCGCGAGCAGGTGCAGGATGCGCTGTTCAGTGCGCGAAATGTCCATGTGAAAGAATTCCCGGGAAAACGAAAAAAGCCGCCGCCGCGAGAGTTCGCGGCACGGGGTTTCAGGTTTTTTCTGCCCTGCCTCACTGGGAGGTCAGGGCCTTACCGGGACTGAGCGTAAGTGGACATCCACTCTCCATTGGGATGAACGGCATATAGGCGAAGGCGGCGGAAAAGGCCAGCCTGAGGCTTTGCACTTGTCTCTTTTGGCGGTTTGCACTAGCGAGAACACACATCAAAATATGCGTTTGCGCATATTCCGCACTTCTAATTGCAGGCCCTCATGACCCTCATCGACACCCGCACGCCCGACGCCAAGCGCCTGATATCAGGCGCCACCGGCGACTGGGAAATCATCATCGGCCTCGAGGTGCACGCGCAGGTGACCTCGGAGGCAAAGCTGTTTTCCGGCGCCTCGACGACGTTCGGCGCGGCGCCCAATGCCAATGTCAGCCTGGTCGACGCGGCGATGCCAGGCATGCTGCCGGTGATCAACGAGGAGTGCGTCAAGCAGGCGATCCGCACCGGTCTGGGGCTCAGGGCGCAGATCAACCACAAGTCTGTCTTCGACCGGAAGAACTATTTCTATCCCGATCTGCCGCAGGGCTATCAGATCTCGCAGTTCAAGCAGCCGATCGTCGGCGAGGGCAAGGTGACCGTTTCGGTCGGCCCCGACCGGCAGGGCGAGTTCGAGGACATCGAGGTCGGCATCGAGCGGCTGCATCTGGAGCAGGATGCCGGCAAGTCGATGCACGACCAGCATCCGACCATGTCCTATGTCGATCTCAACCGCTCCGGCGTGGCGCTGATGGAGATCGTCTCCAAGCCCGACATGCGATCCGCCGACGAGGCCAAGGCCTATGTCACCAAGCTGCGCACCATCGTGCGCTATCTCGGCACTTGCGACGGCAATATGGACGAAGGCTCACTGCGCGCCGACGTCAACGTCTCGGTGCGCAGGCCCGGCGGCGAATTCGGCACGCGCTGCGAGATCAAGAACGTCAATTCGATCCGCTTCATCGGCCAGGCCATCGACTACGAGGCGCGCCGCCAGATCGCCATTCTCGAGGACGGCGGCAAGATCGACCAGGAAACGCGGCTGTTCGACCCCAACAAGGGCGAGACGCGCTCCATGCGCAGCAAGGAAGAGGCGCATGACTATCGCTATTTCCCCGATCCGGATCTTCTGCCGCTGGAGTTCGACCAGGCCTATGTCGACGCGCTGGCGAAGGACCTGCCGGAACTCCCGGACGACAAGAAGGCACGGCTGATCTCATCGCTGGGGCTTTCGACCTATGACGCCTCGATCCTGGTCTCGGAGAAGGCGATTGCCGACTATTTCGAGAAGGTGGCCGCCGGCCGCGATGGCAAGCTCGCCGCCAACTGGGTCATCAACGATTTTCTGGGTGCTCTGAACAAGGCCGGAAAAGACATTGAAAACGCACCGGTTTCACCTGATCAGCTCGGCGCTGTCATCGACCTGATCAAGGAAGGCACCATCTCCGGCAAGATCGCCAAGGATCTGTTCGAGATCGTCTGGAACGAGGGCGGCGACCCGCGCCAGCTCGTCGAGAGCCGCGGCATGAAGCAGGTCACCGACACCGGCGCCATCGAGAAGGCGGTGGACGAGGTGATATCTGCCAACCCGGACAAGGTCGAGCAGGCGCGCGCCAAGCCGACCATGGCCGGCTGGTTCGTTGGCCAGGTGATGAAGGCGACGGGCGGCAAGGCCAATCCGCAGGCGGTCAACGACCTGGTCAAGGCCAAGCTCGGCATCGAATAGGAAAATGTTCGTCCGCACTGCCAGCGAACGCGATCTGGTTGCCATCCGGGCACTGCTGGTCGAGACATGGCACGCCACCTATGACGCCATCTACGGTGCCGCCAAGGTCACCGAGATATCAGACGAATGGCATTCGATCGCCTCGCTCAAGGCGCGGTTGGCGCGGCCGAACTCCGAATTCCTGGTGGCCGACGATGGCAAGCGCGTCGGCGGCATGGCCTTCGCGGCAGCCACCACGGATCAGTCTGTCACCCGCTTCATCAAGGCCATGGCGCCGAATGGGGCGCGAACCTTGCCTTCGGTGATGAAGTAGACGAACACGTCACGCGGCTTGACTGGCGCCTCGGTCGCGGGATCGGCACGCCGCAGGTCGGCGGGAATCTTGCCTTCCGCCCAGGTCTTGGCACGCGCCGCCCACTCGTCTAGCCCTTTCGGCGTGTAGCAGTCGGGATTGTCGTCGCTGCCGGTCTGCAGCCGGGCATAGATGAAATCGCCGGTGACGTCTGCAATATCAGGATATTTGGCGTGGTCGGCATAGACGATGGCGACTTTGTACTTGCGCGCCAAAGCGGCGAATTCCGGCACGACAAAGCTGTCGTTGCGGACTTCGACCGCGTGGCGCAACGCAACGCCGTCCTGCTTTTCCGGCAGCAGTTTCAAGAAGGCCTCGAAATCGTCCGGATCGAATTTTTTCGTCGGCGCGAACTGCCACAGGATCGGCCCGAGCTTGTCGCCGAGTGCCGCGACGCCCGAGCCCAGGAAACGCATCATGGACTCGCCGGCCTCGCCGAGCACCCGGCGGTTGGTGACGAAGCGATTGCCCTTCAGCGAATAGACGAAACCGTCCGGCGCCTCGTTCGCCCATTTCACGAAGGTCGGCTCCTTGAAGCTGGAATAATAGGTGCCGTTGACCTCGATGCTCGGCACCTGCCGGCTGGCATAGTTGAGCTGCTTGGCCTTTGAGAGCTTGTCCGGATAGAAGGAGGTGTCCCAAGGCTCAAAGGTCCAGCCGCCCATGCCGGCGCGGATTGTTCCATGGCTGCTCATTGTCTTCTCCTCCGAAATGCGATCAGGCCGGGGCTATGTCGTTGACGGGCTTTGCCATGTCGACCACCGTCCATCCCGTCCGGTATGGATTGGGCCGGCGGCCCGTTTCGCGAAAGCCATAGGCTTTGTAGAGCGCGATATTCCGCTCCATCCTCGCATTCGTGTAGAGCCGCACCTCCGGCAGGCGCCACTGTCGCGTCTGCTCGTCGGCGAAGTTGAGGAGTGCGATGCCAAAGCCCTTGCCCTGAAAGCCCGGCGCGACCGCGACGTTGAAAATCATCGTGTGATCCGGGTGCCGTTCGAGAACCAGAAGTCCGGCCGTCTCCTCCCCGCTTTCCAGCAGCCAGACCTCGCCGCGTTCGATGCGTGGCGTATAGTCCTCGGTGACCGGTATGGGCGGCGCGCCGAGCAACGCGGTGTAGGGCGCGTAGGCGGATTCGGTCAGCGTGACGACAGTTTGGAGATCACCGGCAAGCGCTCTTCTGGTCGTCATTCAAACGCTCCCAACTACTCAATCACTCCGCCGCTTCGCGCTTGCCTCCGGGGCGCCGCTCCAGCAATTCCCTCAGGAACTGGCCGGTGTAGCTGCGCTTCTCGCGCACGATGTCCTCCGGCGTGCCGGAGGCGACCAACTCGCCGCCGCCATCGCCGCCTTCGGGGCCGAGATCGAGCACCCAGTCTGCGGTCTTGATCACTTCGAGATTGTGCTCGATGACGACGACCGTGTTGCCCTGGTCGACCAGCTCATGCAGCACTTCCAGGAGCTTGGCGACATCGTGGAAATGCAGGCCGGTGGTCGGCTCGTCGAGGATATAGAGCGTCTTGCCGGTCGCCTTGCGCGACAGTTCCTTGGCAAGCTTTATCCGCTGCGCCTCGCCGCCCGACAGCGTCGTCGCCTGCTGGCCGATATGGATGTAGCCCAGCCCGACCTGCTTCAGCGTCTCCAGTTTGTCGCGCACGCCGGGCACGGCGGCGAAGAAGTCGACGCCTTCCTCGACCGTCATGTCGAGCACGTCGGCGATCGACTTGCCCTTGAACACAACGTCGAGCGTCTCGCGGTTGTAGCGCTTGCCGTGGCAGACGTCGCAGGTGACGTAGACGTCGGGCAGGAAGTGCATCTCGATCTTGATGACGCCGTCGCCCTGGCAGGCCTCGCAGCGGCCGCCCTTGACATTGAAGGAGAAGCGGCCGGGCTGATAGCCGCGCGCCTTGGCCTCGGGAAGACCCGCGAACCAATCGCGGATCGGCGTGAAGGCGCCGGTATAGGTGGCGGGATTTGAGCGTGGGGTCCGTCCGATGGGCGACTGGTCGATGTCGATGACCTTGTCGAGGAATTCCAGGCCCTCGATACGGTCGTGCTCGGCCGGATGCTCGCGCGAGCCCATGATGCGGCGCGACGCCGCCTTGAACAGCGTCTCGATCAGGAAGGTCGACTTGCCGCCGCCCGACACCCCGGTCACGGCGGTAAACGTGCCAAGCGGGATTTCGGCGGTGACGTTCTTCAGATTGTTGCCGCGCGCGCCGACGATCTTCAGACGCCGGTTCTTCTTGGCCTCGCGCCGCACCCCAGGCGTCGCCACTTCGAGCGCGCCCGACAGATATTTGCCGGTGATCGAATTGGGATTGGCCATGACCTGTTGCGGCGTCCCCTGGGCGATGATCTCGCCGCCATGGATGCCGGCGGCCGGTCCCATGTCGACGACATAGTCGGCATGCAGGATAGCGTCCTCGTCATGCTCGACGACGATCACCGTGTTGCCGATGTCGCGCAGATGCTTCAGCGTGTCGAGCAGGCGGGCATTGTCGCGCTGATGCAGGCCGATCGACGGCTCGTCCAGCACGTAGAGCACGCCGGTGAGGCCGGAGCCGATCTGCGAGGCCAGCCGGATGCGCTGGCTTTCGCCGCCCGACAGCGTGCCCGAATTGCGCGACAGCGTCAGATAGTCGAGCCCGACATCGTTGAGGAAGCGCAGCCGCTCGCGGATCTCCTTCAGGACGCGCACGGCGATCTCGTTCTGCTTGTCGTTGAGCTGGGCCGGCAACTCGGTGAACCACTGGTCGGCCTTGCGGATCGACAGCTCGGTGACCTCGCCGATGTGTTTTCCCGCGATCTTCACCGCCAGCGCCTCCGGCTTCAGGCGGTAGCCGTTGCAGGCCGGGCAGGGCGTGGCCGACATGAAGCGCTCGATCTCCTCGCGCATCCAGGCGGATTCGGTCTCCTTCCAGCGCCGCTCGAGATTGGGAATGACGCCTTCGAACGTCTTGGTCGTCTTGTAGGAGCGCAGGCCGTCATCATACTGGAAGGTGATTTCGCGCTCGCCTGTGCCATGCAGGATGGCCTGCTTGGCCTCTTCGCTGAGATCCCTGAACTTGTCGCCAAGCTTGAAGTCATAGGCCTTGCCCAAGGCTTCTAGCGTCTGCGCGTAGTAGGGCGAGGTCGACTTCGCCCACGGGCTGACGGCGCCGGCGCGCAGCGAGATATTGTCGTCGGGAACCACCAGGCTGGCGTCGATGGCGCGCTGGCTGCCGAGGCCGTCGCAGGTCGGGCAGGCGCCGAACGGATTGTTGAACGAGAACAGCCGCGGCTCGATCTCGGGAATGGTGAAGCCGGAGACCGGGCAGGCGAATTTTTCCGAGAACAGGATGCGCTCATGCGTCTCGTTCTTCGACTTGTTGACCGAATCCTCTCCGGTCTGGCTGGCGTCGAGCGGCCGGTCGGCGAATTCGGCGACCGCCAGCCCTTCGGCGAGCTTCAGCGCGGTTTCGATGGAATCGGCCAGCCGCGTGGCGAGGTCGCCGCGCACGACGATGCGGTCGACGACGACGTCGATGTCATGCTTGTACTTCTTGTCCAGCGCCGGCGCGTCGGCGATTTCGTAGAAGACGCCGTCGACCTTGACGCGCTGGAACCCCTTCTTCTGCAGCTCCAGCAATTCCTTGCGGTACTCGCCCTTGCGGCCGCGCACGATGGGCGCGAGGATGAACAGGCGGGTGCCTTCCTCGACCGACAGCACGCGGTCGACCATCTGCGAAACCGTCTGGCTCTCGATCGGCAGGCCGGTGGCCGGCGAATAGGGAATGCCGACGCGCGCGAACAGCAGCCGCATGTAGTCGTAGATCTCGGTGACGGTGCCGACCGTCGAGCGCGGGTTCTTCGAGGTGGTCTTTTGCTCGATGGAGATGGCAGGCGACAGGCCGTCGATCTGGTCGACATCAGGCTTCTGCATCATTTCCAGGAATTGCCTGGCATAGGCCGACAGGCTCTCGACATAGCGACGCTGGCCCTCGGCATAGATGGTGTCGAAGGCGAGCGACGACTTGCCGGAGCCGGACAGGCCGGTCATGACGATCAGGCTGTCGCGCGGCAGGTCGAGATCGACATTCTTCAGATTGTGTTCGCGCGCCCCGCGAATGGAAAGATATTTATGGTCGGCCATTGCCGGTCGCCGCCTCAGGTCTGGAATTTGCTGGAGTGGCGGGGGTTTCCCGGCCATCCCTTATGTAGGTCATTTCGCCGCCACGTCGAGAGAACTCCCGACAGAAGCGTTTAACCGTCTTTCGCGCGAGCGGGCAAGCGGAAAGAACAAAGACCGAACACGCTCCTGACAAAAGCTGTGGGGAATTGACCCCCGCATAACCTGACCCTCATGTAATCTCCTGGCGATCACATTTTTTGTAACCCGGCTATTGACGGTTGACGTCGCCGACCGAGGGGCGCAGTCTCAAGCAGTCAACGAAGCCGGCCGTCTTTCGATGGCCTCGCCGCCCACAGGCGGCCTGCGAGACGCCGCAGGCTGTGCGATTTGCGCTTCGGACGACAGAACGTCGCAACGGACACAGGAGCGGAGCATGACGCCACCGGATAGTCCCTTGAGGCTCCAGATATCGCTGGAGCCACGGCAGGCATAAGTGCCAGGGTAGGCGTAAGCGCCGCCCGACAAACCGTGACTGCCGACCCCCAAAATCAGAGACCACTGGTCGGATCGTCGGCTGAATGCCGCGAAGCATCCGAAATCAAAAGCCGGTAAAACATTCCCGGCGATTTGGATTTGATATCCATAAAAGCCCCGTCCGATTGCGGAAGCAACGGCGGGGCTGTTTGTTTCTGAGGTGCTGCCTGATCCGTCAGAGTCTTTGGTGTGCCGCTTGTCTAATGGTTAGGCGGCTTGATCGACCCGGCGTCGACATCGATGGTTATACTGCCGGAAATCCTGACATCGGTATTGCCGATCTTGAACTGGCCGTTGCCGCCGGCAGGCAGCGCGTCGTCGGGTTCAGGCTGCGGGGCCGGCCTGGCGATGCGATAGTCGCTGGCCACGCCAGGCAGGGCGCCCTTTTGCGGCGAACTGTCATCGGCAAACGCGTTGCCGGCCAGCAAGCAGGCGCCGGCAAGAGCGGCGGCACGGCGCAATGATCTGGATGAACGGCTGTCGGTCATTTCGCGAACTATAGTGTCACGCGGCGGGCGAGGCCAGACCGGCCGCGATCAAATTGCCGCGTGTCAGCCGGCTTGCCTCATGCCGCCTTCTTGCGCGTATCGAAAACATGGTCGACGAGGCCCCATGCCTTGGCGTCCTCGGCGGTCATGAAGAAATCGCGGTCGAGCGTGCGCTCGACCTCTTCATAGGTGCGGCCGCAATGATGCGCATAGAGCTCGGTCATACGCTTCTTGGTGCGCAGGATGCCTTCGGCGTGACGCTGGATATCGGAGGCTTGACCCTGGAAGCCCCCCAATGGCTGGTGCAGCACGATGCTGGTGTTGGGCAGCGCGATGCGCCGCCCCGGCGTGCCCGCCATCAGCAGGAAAGAAGCCATCGAGGCGGCAAAGCCCATGCAGACGGTCGACACCGGGCAGGAGATATATCGCATCGTGTCGTAGATGGCGAAGCCGCTGGTCACCACGCCGCCTGGTGAGTTGATGTAGAGCGAGATCTCCTTGTCGGGATTGTCCGATTCCAGCGACAGAAGCTGGGCGCAGACCAGCGCCGACATGCCGTCGTCGATCTCCCCGTTGATGAAGACGATGCGCTCGCGCAGCAACCGCGAAAAAATGTCGAAGGCGCGCTCGCCGCGGCTCGATTGCTCGATCACCATCGGCACCAGATTGGCAAGCCCGCTCATCTTTTTTCTCCTGGTTGTCGTTCAAGCCGCGCGTAGCAACATGCGCGGCATGTTTGCGGCGCCAGGCGGATTAGGGTTGTTGGGCGCGCCTAGACAAAGCCGACAACCGGCGCTGACCATTGTGACTTGGGGTGAGGCAACAATGGGTGTCGCGGCGCGTACGAAACCGTCATGGACAATGCGCAGACGCGTGCCGCCGGTGGTTGTGCGGTCGAGCGTGAACGTGACGATGCTGTCCATTGGACTGTCGAGCGGCTCCTGCCGGACAGCGTCGCCGGTCTTTGGCCGCTCGCGCCAGGAATAGCGCAGCAGCCGCCCAGGTTCGGCCTCGAGGACTTCGCAGTCGATCCGCGCGTCAGGCCCGGCAAAGGCAAAGCGGCTGCCGATTTTAGGCTCGATGTCGTTGGGCATCAGCCAGGCCGCGAGCAGCCTCGGCTCGGTCAGCGCTCGCCAGACTTTCTCCGGCGGGTCCGGAAGCTCGCACTCGAAGGCGAGGGAGTCTGTCGAAGTTTGCACCTGCTTTTCGTCCGTCATTGATCCATGTCCTTCAAAACCGTCTTCAGCCTCTCGATGCGCTCCGGCCAGAATGCACGGTAGCGTTCGATCCAGCCGAGCAGCGGCTCAAGCCCCTGCGGATCGGCGCGATAATAGGCATTGCGGCCGGTCCGCCGCTCGGTGACCAGGCCGGCGCCGCGCAGCACCGCGAGATGCTGGGAGACGGCCGGCTGCGACACCGTCATGCCGCTACGCAATTCCGATACCGTCATCTCGCTGGCGGCGAGCCGCTCGTAGACGGCGCGGCGCGTCGGGTCGGCAAGAGCGCGAAAAATCTCTGCTTCGATCATGGCAAAAGCATAAGTCGATACTTATTGGTTTGGCAAGCGGTCTTTTCCCGCCCATATGAAATGGCGTGGAGATGCCGCCGATTGCTGACATTCCTTGACAGCGGGCCCTTGATAGATTTAGAACGAAAAGAGAACAAAAACCTTGTGGGAAAAGGCAGCCACGGCAAGCGGAGAGGACCTGCGCCCTGTAAGGTGCGTGCGACAGAAATTTGGTTTCGGATGAGCGCGGAGAAGTGTGATGGCGGGTAGCGTCAACAAGGTCATTCTGGTCGGCAATCTCGGGGCGGACCCTGAAATCCGCCGCCTGAATTCCGGTGATCCGGTCGTCAACATCCGTATCGCCACGTCGGAAAGCTGGCGCGACAAGAATTCCGGCGAGCGCAAGGAAAAGACCGAGTGGCACAATGTCGTCATCTTCAATGACCAGCTCGCCAAGGTGGCCGAGCAGTATCTGAAGAAGGGCGCGAAGGTCTATGTCGAGGGCCAGTTGCAGACGCGCAAATGGCAGGATCAGACCGGCAATGACCGCTACACGACCGAAATCGTGCTGCAGAAATTCCGCGGCGAGTTGCAGATGCTCGACGCGCGCGGCGAAGGCGGCGGCCAGGTCGGCAACTATGCTGGTGGTGGCAACAGCCGCGGCTCCGATTTTGGCCAGTCGAGCCCAGGCGAGAGCTTCAACCGCGGTGGCGGTGGTGGCGGTGGATCAAAGGGCGGCGGCGGTGGTTCGTCACGCGAACTGGACGACGAAATCCCGTTCTGAGTGAATGCCGCTGTTGGGTGTTTGAGCTGGGGCATTTGAGGAGAGGGCGAGATGTCTCTCGGACCGCTGCTATCCGCGAGCCCTCCCATCCCGTGGCATGCGTTTGCGGCCTTTGCCGCACTGGTGATAGGCGGAGCGCAGCTGGCGTTGCCGAAAGGCACGCCGCGCCACCGGGTGTTCGGCTATGTCTGGGCAGCGCTGATGCTGGCCATCGCCATCTCGAGTTTCTGGATCCAGCAGATACGTCTCATCGGTCCGTTCAGCCCGATCCATCTCCTGTCTATCCTGGTGCTGGCCACCGTGCCGCTGGCGGTATGGCATGCGCACAGCCATAGAGTCGCCGCGCATCGCGGCGCCATGATCAAGCTCTATGTTTTCGCGCTGATCGGCGCCGGCGTCTTCACGCTGCTGCCCGGTCGCATCATGCACACGGTCGTGTTCGGCCAGTAGGGTGGCTTCGCAAGGAAAAATACAGTGAAAGCACGCGTCAAATGGGTCGAGGATCGCACCTTCGTCGGCGAGTCCGGCAGCGGTCACAAACTGGTGCTGGGGACCGCGCATGGACCGGAGGGCAGAACGCCGGGACCGAGCCCGATGGAACTGGTGCTGATCGGCACTGGCGGCTGCTCGGCCTATGATGTGGTCCATATCCTCGAAAAGGGCCGCGAGGCGGTCGAGGACTGCGTGGTCGAACTCGATGCCGAACGGGCGGAAACCGAGCCAAGGGTGTTCACCCGCATCCATATGCGTTTCATCGTCAAGGGCAGGGCGCTCTCGCGGGACAAGGTGAAACGGGCGATCAACCTGTCGATCGAAAAATACTGCTCGGCCTCGGCAATGCTGGCCAAGACGGCGACCATCACCCACGATTTCGAAGTGGTCGATACGACAGGCAGTAGGCAGTAGGGCAGTAGGGCAGTAGGGCAGTAGGGCAGTAGGAGGCAGCCCTTCGTTGAAGGCGGTGTGGTCTACCCCATCACCAATGCCTTGATGCCATCGGCGACGAATTGCACGGCGAGTGCGGCCAGGATGACGCCGAGCAGCCGGGTCAGGATCGACCGGCCGGTCTGGCCGAGGATGCGGTCGATGCGCTCGGCCAGCACGAACACCAGATAGGTGATGGCGAGGCACACGAAGATGATGCCGACCAGTGCAACCTGCGCCGCGAAACCGTCGAAGTGTCCCGACAGCAGGACAGTCGCCGAAATCGCACCCGGTCCGGCAATCAGCGGGATCGCCAGCGGGAAGGCGGCGATGTTGTGGATCATATCCTTGGTGATGGCGACGTCGCCGATCTTCTCCTTGCGGTCCTGCCGCCGCTCGAACACCATTTCGAAAGCGATAAAAAACAAGAGAAAGCCGCCGGCGACGCGAAACGCCGGCAGCGTGATGCCGAACACCGACAGGATCGACGCGCCGGCGACCGCAAACAGCGCCATGACCAGGAAGGCGATGGTCGAGGCGCGGACGGAGACCTGCTGGCGCTCCTCGCGGTTCATGCCGCGCGTCACGGCAAGGAAGAGTGGCGCCAGCCCGGGCGGATCGATGGTCACCAGGATGGTGACAAAAGCGTTGAACAGGCTGTCGAAGCTCGGCATCTCTAACCCTCCCCGCCGGGCAGCGCCCGCACTGCCTAATTGGTAGAGCAAAGCAGTGGCGCTGCAAACAGGCAGGAGAAGCCGGCTAGCCGGCAGCGCTGCAATAGGCCTCGATGCGGTAGCCATCCGGGTCGATGACGAAGGCAGCGTAGTAGTTGTCGCCGTAGGATGCTCGCAGGCCGGGCGGGCCATTGTCGCTGCCGCTTTCGCGCAGTGCTGCCGCGTGGAATGCATCGACGCTGGCGCGCGTCGGCGCGGCGAAGCAGAAATGCAGGCCGGACTCCGCGTCCGCCTTCACCGGCCGCGAAGCCTCGTTCACCCACAGCGCCACCGTTTCCCGGCCATAGCCGAGCGAGCCGGGTGACTGGCTGAGGCAGGTGTAGCCGAGCGGTTTCAACGCGGCATCGTAGAAGCGTTTCGCGGCATCGGCGTCGCGGACGCCAATCGAGACGTGGTCAAGCATATTTTTCTCCATGTTTGCAATGCGTTGGTTGATCAGGCTGGAGTGATGCGGCGCGCCAGGAACTCGACCTCGAGGCGCCAGTCCGCGCTGCCGTCATGCGCGCACTCACCCAGCCAGCGGAACGAGTTCTCGGTGATCCGGAAGAAGCTCCAGCGCACGGAGGAGCCACGGGCGTCGACACCTTGCTGGACGATCGTGTCGCCTTCGGCGCGGCCGAGCTGGCGGCTAAAATACTGGTTGCGCGGGTCGCTCCAGAAAATGTGCCAGGCGTCGGCGCCAGGATCGTAGACGCGCAATGTCGTGCCATAGAACGTCCATGTGCCGAGCGAAGTCTGTGCGCCAGTGTTCCGCGCGGGCAGGATCCATACATCCTGGATTGCCTTGCCTTCCAGAACCCAGCCGAAATGCACCTCGCCGCGCCCGGTCAGAACCGTGCCGTCTTCGAGATGGCGTGTTGCATCGAATGTCCATGCGCCGACGAAGCGTCCATAGAGATCCAGCTTTTCAGCCAGGTCGGGGTTGGGTCCGTCGCTGTGCAGCGCTTGGGTCAAGGGATCGGTCATGGTTGCTGCCTCGTTTGTCAGGAGAACGCGACCAATAGGGCCATGGCTGGGTTCTGCGCTTGGGAAAAATTGCTATCTTTCAGACCATGACGACGAGCGAGCAAAACCTGGCATCGGGGCCGGGCTGGCACGTGTCCGACGTGGTGTGCACGGCCGGCGCCGGCGACAGGCCGTTCGAGGAAGAGCACCGGACTTACTGTGTCGCCGCGGTGACCAGCGGCACCTTCCGCTACCGCACGCGGCAGGGCATGGCGATGCTGGCTCCCGGCGCCATCCTACTCGGCAATCCCGGCGCCTGCTACGAATGCGGCCACGAACATGGAGCCGGCGACCGCTGCCTCTCGTTCCATTTTGCCCCGGCCTATATGGAAGGTATCGTCGCTGAGGTGCCTGGTGCGAGGCGACTGGGCTTTGCGGCGCCTCGCCTGCCGCCCCTGCCGGTGCTGGCGCCGCTGCTGGCGGAGGCGGAGGCCGCGCGCGAAACGGCTGACAGCGATGCGTTCGAGGACCTCGGCCTGCGCATCGCCGGCGCGGTGGTCGCCGCAGCCACCGGTTCCCTGCGGGCCCGCAGGCCGCCAAGCCGCCGCGACCAGAAACGGGTCGCCGAAGCAGTCAGGCTGATCGAGCTGGAGGCCGACCGGCCGCTTTCGCTCACTGAGCTTGCCGACGGGACGGCGACCAGTCCCTATCATTTCCTGCGGACATTCCGGCAAGTGGCGGGCATGACGCCTTACCAGTTCCTGCTGAAAACGCGGCTGCACCGGGCCGCGGTGCGGCTGCGGATGTCGAACGATGCGATCTCGGCGATTGCCTTCGAGGCGGGTTTCAACGATCTGTCGACCTTCAACCGCCGCTTCCGGCGGGTCATGGGGGAAGCGCCCGGCGCCTATCGCGCCCGCCGGCGCGTTTCTTAGCGCCGACCCGTTCCATGTCCCTGAAGCGATACGATGGCCGGGTTGTCGCGGTCGCGCCACCTTGATGGCGGGCTTTGCCTTGGCAATGGCGAAAAGCGCCTTGGCCATATCGTCGCAATCGGTGGTATCCTTTTGAAATTACCAACGAAATTGTCTCTGGAAAAGCCGTCGCCGATATTGGAGTTTCGGCTGCGCTTCCTATATAAGCAGCCAGTGATTCCCGACTGGATTGTGACCTGATTTGACCGACCAGAAACCACCGCGCGGCGCCGATGGCGGCCCGACCGGCATAGAGCCGATATCCATCATTGAGGAGATGCAGCGCTCCTATCTTGATTACGCCATGAGCGTGATCGTCAGCCGTGCGCTGCCTGACGTGCGCGACGGCTTGAAGCCGGTGCATCGGCGCATTCTCTACGCCGCCCATGAGAGCGGCTACCACTGGAACCGCAAATATGTGAAGTCGGCCCGCCCGGTCGCCGACGTGATGGGTAAATACCATCCGCATGGCGATGCCTCCATCTATGACGCCTTGGTGCGCATGGCGCAGGACTGGTCGCTGCGCGTGCCGCTGATCGACGGGCAGGGCAATTTCGGCTCGATCGACGGCGATCCGCCAGCGGCGATGCGTTACACCGAGTCGCGGCTGACCAAGGTCGCGCATGAGTTGCTGGAGGATATCGACAAGGAAACCGTCGATTTCCAGGACACATATGATGCCTCCGATACCGAGCCGAAGGTGCTGCCGGCTCGCTTCCCGAACCTGTTGGTCAACGGGTCCGGCGGCATTGCCGTCGGCATGGCCACCAACATTCCGCCGCACAATCTCGGCGAAGTCTGCAACGGCGCCATCGCCATCATCGACAATCCGGCGATCGATCTGCCGGCGCTGATGGAAATCATCCCGGGACCGGATTTCCCGACCGGCGGCATCGTGCTCGGCCGTTCCGGCATCTACAGCGCCTATTCGACCGGTCGCGGCTCCATCGTCATGCGCGGCAAGGTCAACATCGAACAGCGCGGCAACGACCGTGAATCGATCATCATCACCGAGGTTCCCTACCAGGTGAACAAGTCGTCGATGATCGAGAAAATGGCCGAACTGGTGCGCGACAAGCGCATCGAAGGCATTTCGGACATCCGCGACGAGAGCGACCGCCAGGGCTACCGCGTCGTCATCGAACTGAAGCGCGACGCGGTCGCCGACGTCATCCTGAACCAGCTCTATCGCTTCACACCGCTGCAGACGTCCTTCGGCGCCAATATGGTGGCGCTCAACGGCGGCAAGCCGGAAGTGCTGACGCTGACCGACATGCTGAAGGCCTTCGTCAGCTTCCGTGAGGAGGTGATCAGCCGGCGCACGAAGTTCCTGCTGCGCAAGGCGCGCGACCGCGCCCATGTGCTGGTCGGTTTGGCCATCGCCGTCGCCAATATCGACGAGGTGATCAAGCTCATCCGCACCGCGCCGGATCCGCAGACGGCGCGCGAGCAGTTGATGGAACGGCGCTGGCCCTCGGGCGACGTCGAATCGCTGATCCTCCTGATCGACGATCCGCGCCACCGCATCAACGAGGACGGCACCTACAATCTGTCGGAGGAGCAGGCCCGCGCCATCCTCGAACTGCGCCTGCAGCGCCTGACTGCGCTCGGCCGCGACGAGATCGCCGACGAGTTGAATACGATCGGTGTCGAAATTGTTGATTATCTTGACATTTTGTCGTCCCGCGCCCGGATCCAGCAGATTGTCAAGGATGAGCTCATCGCCGTGCGCGACGAGTTCGGCACGCCGCGCCGCACCGAGCTCACCGACGGCGGGGCGGACATGGAAGACGAGGACCTGATCCAGCGCGAGGACATGGTCGTGACGGTCAGCCATTCCGGCTACATCAAGCGCGTGCCGCTGTCGCTCTACCGGGCGCAGCGCCGTGGCGGCAAGGGCCGCTCCGGCATGTCGACCAAGGAAGAGGATTTCGTCACAAGGCTGTTCGTCGCCAACACGCATACGCCGGTGCTGTTCTTCTCCTCGCGCGGCATCGTCTACAAGGAAAAGGTGTGGCGCCTGCCGATCGGCAACCCGCAGTCACGCGGCAAGGCGCTGATCAACATGCTGCCGCTGGAACAGGGTGAGCGCATCACCACGATCATGCCGCTGCCCGAGGACGAGACGAGTTGGGGCGAGCTCGATGTGATGTTCGCCACCACGCGCGGCACCGTGCGCCGCAACAAGCTGTCGGACTTCGTCCAGGTCAACCGCAATGGCAAGATCGCCATGAAGCTGGAGGAGGAAGGCGATGAGATCCTCGGCGTCGAGACCTGCACAGACAATGACGACGTGCTTTTGACCGCAAGTTCCGGCCAATGCATCCGCTTTTCGGTCAGCGACGTGCGTGTGTTCCAGAGCCGCAATTCGGTCGGCGTGCGCGGCATCGCCATGGCCGACACCGACAGGGTGATCTCGATGGCGGTGATCGAACATGTCGACGCGCCGCCGGCCGAGCGTGCCGCCTATCTCAAGCGGGTGGTGGCCGAACGGCGGCTCGCCGCCGATATCGCGACCGGCGAGGAGGAAGACATCCAGCTCACCAATGAGGAGGTCGGCGAGGAAACGGAGCTTTCCGACGAACGCTACGAGTTCCTCAAGGCGCATGAGCAGTTCGTGCTGACGGTGACGGAATATGGTTATGGCAAGCGCTCGTCGTCCTATGATTTCCGCCTGACAGGACGCGGCGGCAAGGGCATCCGCGCCACCGATTTGTCGAAGACGGCAGAGATCGGCCGCCTGGTGGCGACCTTCCCGGTCGGCAATGACGACCAGATCATGCTGGTTTCGGATGGCGGCACCGTCATCCGCGTGCCGGTCCACGATATCCGTTTCGCCAGCCGCGCCACCAAGGGCGTGACCATCTTCAACACCGCCGAAGGCGAGAAGGTCGTGTCGGTGGAGCGCATTTCGGAACCGCAATCGGACGAGGAAGTCGAAGAGAACGTCGAGGTCGGGTCGAATGGCAGCGTTGAGGATACCGGTACGGACACCAATAGGCCTTGAAATGGCGGCGCCGGCCCACGGCCGGCGCGAAATGCAATCTGTGAGTACGTGACTTAGAAGTGTCGGTAGGGCTTTCGCACGCCAAAGCCTTCGAAACGCTTGGTGTTGGCCTTGGCACGAACGCGATCCGCCTCCTGATGCAGCCCAAATACGGTGGCGATCAGCATGGCGACGGTCATTGCGGTGGCTAGCATGTAGATCAGCATGTGCGTGTTCTCCTGCGCCTAACAACGATTAGATGGGGATTTGGTTTCATCTTCTGAAGCTGCAACCTAGTGAACGCTGCGTGAAGCGTTCGTGATCAACGCATTCATCTGTCGTTCATGTCCGCGAAAAGGTTCACGTTCGTTGCATCAATCGGATTTGCCTTCCGCCCGTGTGCCCGCTAGAAGCCTGCCATGACCGAACGCATCGCCCTTTATGCCGGCTCTTTCGATCCGCTGACCAACGGCCATCTCGACGTGCTGAAAGCGTCGCTGGCCGTGGCCGACATTGTCTACGCGGCGATCGGCATCCATCCTGGCAAGAAGCCACTGTTTTCCTTCGAGGAACGGGTGACCCTGATCGAGAGTGCGACCAAGGCGGAATTCGGCCGCGACGGCGCCCGCATCAAGGTCGTCGCCTTCGATGGGCTGGTCATCGATGCTGCCAGGAAGCAGGGCGCCTCGATCATGATCCGCGGCCTGCGCGACGGCACCGATCTCGACTATGAGATGCAGATGGCCGGCATGAACGAGACCATGGCGCCGGAGCTGCAGACGGTTTTTCTGCCGGCCAGCCCTTCGGTGCGAACCATTACCGCCACACTTGTCCGCCAGATAGCCTCGATGGGAGGCGACATCCGCCCCTTCGTGCCGGCGGCCGTGGCCGGTGCGCTCACCGCCAAATTCGCGAAATAGATTTTCGGAGATCATCCAATGCAGCTCAAAAGGCTTGCCTCATTCCTTGTCGTGCTCGCCGGTCTTGTGACCGCATCCGTTTCGGCCTTCGCCGCCGATCCGGAAAACACCATGATCATCACGCTGAAGGACGGCGACGTGACCATTGTGCTGAGGCCCGATCTCGCGCCCAAGCATGTCGCGCAGATCAAGAAGCTGGTGCGCCAGGGCGCCTACGACAATGTCGCCTTCCACCGCGTCATCGACGGCTTCATGGCGCAGACCGGCGACGTCAAGTTCGGCAACATGAAGAATGGCTTCAATGCCGACGCCGTCGGCACCGGGGGATCCGATCTTCCCGATCTGCCGGCCGAGTTCTCCAAGACCGAGCATTATGAGCGCGGCGTGGTTGGCATGGCCCGTTCACAGGACCCGAATTCCGCGAATTCGCAGTTCTTCATCATGTTCGCGCCGGCGCCACCGCTCGATGGCCAGTACACCATCGTCGGCAAAGTCGTCAGCGGCATGGAACTGGTGGATAACATCAAGAAGGGCGACGAGGCGAACAATGGCACGGTCAGCGACCCCGACCGCATGATCAAGGTGCGCATCGCCGCAGACAAGTAAAATTGTCAAATAAGTCTGTTTTTTCAAAAGGATATCTGACATGGCCGAGATCAAGGACCGCGAGAACGCGCTCATCATGGAAACGACCAAGGGCAAGGTCGTCATCGAACTTTTCCCCGATTTGGCGCCCGGCCATGTCGGCCGCATCAAGGAACTGGCGCGCGAAGGCGCCTATGACGGCGTGGTGTTCCACCGTGTCATCGACGGTTTCATGGCGCAGACCGGCGATGTGAAGTTCGGGAATTCCAGCAAGCCGACTTTTGCGCCCGCCCGCGCGGGTATGGGTGGCTCGGAAAAACCTGACCTGAAGGCGGAATTCTCCAACGCCAACCACGCTCGCGGCACCTGCTCGATGGCGCGTTCGCAGAACCCGAACTCGGCCAATTCGCAGTTCTTCATCTGCTTCGATGACGCCGCCTTCCTCAACCGCCAGTACACAGTCTGGGGCCAGGTGATCGAGGGCATGGACAATGTCGACAAGATCAAGCGCGGCGAGCCGGTGCAGGATCCCGACAAGATCGTGTCGCTGAAGGTTGCGGCCGACGTAAAATGAGTTGCCGGGCTGTCGCAGCAGTCACGCTGATGTTTGCTGCTGCAGCCACGCCGGCGCTAGCTACAGAATCGATCGTTTGCAGTGCCGAGGGCGGGGCTGCGTCGATCGACGTCCTGCTGGGACACACCGCCGTCATCGCCGTCGCGCGCGTATGGCTGGATGCCGGCGGCAAGACATGGACCACGGACGGGCAGCCGGGCTCGACGAAAATCGTCGTTGGACAGGCATTCGAGGACGATCAGCGCATGCTGATCGACCTCACCGATGAAGCCATCAGTTCGATCGTCGCCAGATTGCGGCTGGTCAAGGCCAGCGAACAATCCAGCACGGCTATGGGCGGTACGCTGAGCGTAGAAGGTGTTGGCGCCTGGGCGGTGACCTGCCCTGAACCTTGAGGCGGGGAATTCTTGCGCGTCGATCTTTTCGATTTCGAACTGCCGGAGGAGCGCATCGCGCTTCGCCCGGCCGAGCCGCGCGACAGCGCCAGGATGCTGGTGGTCAGGCCGGACGAAGGGCTTGAGGACCGCACGGTGCGCGATCTGCCATCCTTGCTGAAGCGCGGCGATGTCCTGGTCTTCAACGACACCAAGGTCATTCCCGCGCAACTGAAAGGCATCAGGCGGCGTGGCGAGGCGGTGGCGCAAGTGGAAGCGACGCTGCATATGCGCACCGCGCCGGACCGGTGGCTGGCCTTCATGCGGCCGGGCAAGCGCGTCGCCGCCGGCGACCGCATTCATTTCGGTCATGACGGCAATTCCTGCTTTCTCGGCCAACTCGACGCCACGGTGATCGAGAAAGGCGACGGCGGTGAGGTGCTGCTCGGCTTCGACCTTTCCGGTCCGTTCCTTGATGAGGCACTGCACGCTGTCGGCCATATCCCGCTGCCACCCTATATTGCGTCGAAGCGTGACGACGATGAGCGCGACCGCGGCGACTACCAGACCATCTATGCAAGGGAGGAGGGGGCGGTAGCCGCCCCGACGGCCGGCCTGCATTTCACGCCGGAGCTGTTCGTCGCGCTCGACGCGAAGGGCATCGAGCGCCGTTTCGTCACCTTGCATGTCGGCGCCGGCACCTTCCTGCCGGTGAAAGCCGACGACACCGCCGACCACAAGATGCATGCCGAGACCGGCTCCGTCAGCCCGGAAACAGCCGAGGCGCTGAACGCGGCGAAGGCGAGAGGCGGGCGCATCATCGCCGTTGGCACTACCTCGCTGCGCCTGCTGGAAAGTGCGGCAAGCCCCGACGGCCGGCTCGCCGCCTGGTCGGGGCCGACTGACATCTTCATCACGCCCGGCTACCGCTTCAAGACAGCCGACATGCTGATGACCAATTTCCATCTGCCGCGTTCGACGCTGTTCATGCTGGTTTCGGCCTTCTCGGGGCTCGAAACGATGCGCGCGGCCTATGCGCATGCCATCGAGACCGGTTACAGATTCTATTCCTATGGAGACGCAAGTCTTCTGTTCAGGGAGGAGAACGATGGACGATGATCTGGAAAGCCTCGATCGCGACGCCTTGATCGCCGAGGTCAGGAAATTGCGTGCCGGCATTCGCACCCACCGCGATGCCACCGGCCATGATCTGTGCTGGCATCATCCCGATCTTTGGGACCTGTTGCCGGAAAGGACCGAGCCGGCTATCGCCGTGCCGCCCTGGCCTAAATTCATGCGTGGCTGCATCCGTTATCGGCAGTCGCTGGACAAGCAGGCTGCGGGCGCACCGGTGCATGACAAGGAATTCAATGACTGATGACTAGAGAGTTCACCTTCAAGGTGCTGGCGACCAACGGCAGAGCGCGGCGCGGTGCGATCACCATGCCGCGTGGCGAAATACGCACCCCGGCCTTCATGCCGGTCGGCACCGGCGGTACGGTGAAGGCGATGTATATGGATCAAGTGCGTGGCGTCGGCTCGGACATCATCCTTGGCAACACCTATCATCTGATGCTGAGGCCCGGCGCAGAGCGCGTGGCGAAGCTCGGCGGCCTGCATGAATTCGCCCGCTGGCCGCATCCGATCCTGACCGACAGCGGCGGCTTCCAGGTGATGTCGCTGTCGAAGCTGAGGAAACTCACTGAAAAAGGCGTCACCTTCCGCTCTCATATCGATGGCGCCGCCTACGAGATGTCGCCCGAACGCTCGATCGAGATCCAGGGGCTGCTCGATTCCGACATTCAGATGCAGCTCGACGAATGCACGGCACTGCCGGCCGAGAAGAAGGAAATCGAGCGCGCCATGGAATTGTCGTTGCGCTGGGCCGAGCGTTGCAAGTCGGCGTTCGGCGACCAACCGGGCAAGGCGATGTTCGGCATCGTACAAGGCGGCGATGTGCCTGATTTGCGGCTACGTTCGGCACAGGCGCTGAAGGCGATGGATCTGAAGGGTTACGCCGTCGGCGGTCTGGCCGTCGGTGAACCGCAAGCGGTGATGCTCGACATGCTCGACATCACCTGTCCGGAACTGCCGGCGGACAGGCCGCGCTATCTCATGGGCGTCGGCACGCCGGACGACATATTGAAATCGGTGGCGCGTGGCATCGACATGTTCGATTGCGTCATGCCAACCCGTGCCGGCCGCCACGGCCTTGCCTATACAAGACGTGGCAAGGTCAACCTGCGCAACGCCCGCCATGCCGACGATCCACGCCCGCTGGACGAGGACAGCGACTGCCCGGCGGCGCGGGATTATTCGCGTGCCTATCTGCACCATCTGGTGCGTTCGCAAGAAGCGCTGGGGGCGATGCTTCTGACCTGGAACAATCTTTCCTACTATCAGAAGCTGATGCAGGACATTCGCGCCGCGATCGAGGCTGGCGCGTTCGAAGTGCGGACCGCGGAAATTTCCGAAGGCTGGGCGAAGGGCGATATTCCAGTCCGCTACTGATCGATGCGCCGGTAATTGCGAAGGAAACCCGACCTCGCGATCCGCTTCATGCCTTCCTTGACCGCAAACATTACTCATCTGACGAGGTGGTCAACCGTCTGGCGCGCTTCATCGGCAACGGCCGGTATTGTGCCAGATTGCCCGCTTCCGACCACCAGCACGCCGTCACCCCTCCTCAATCGGGGTTGGATAGGCCTAAAAACGGTTTTGAACGGGTTTACAACGCGACGGGCCGCCCCGGCGTGGTTCGACGAGTCAATACGTCTAACCGCCTGGGCTGGGCTCCGTTTCTTTCAGCATCTCTCCTGGCGGAACGACGCGTTCGTGCTCTATTGGAAAGAGCGTAATATCGGAGAACTGGCCGCCCAAAATCTCTGCAAGTCGCAAAAGCGTCGCCTTATCATCCTGACCGGCAATGGCAGCGAACTCCAAGCCCGCGCGCGTCAAGGTAAAAACTTCTACCTCGATCCAATTAGTATCCGGTCTGGAGGCATAGCAATGGAGACACCAATCTCCGCTCCGAAAGACGAAAAACCCGGCATCATCGTCGATCTTCGGGTTCTTCGATAGGTTTGCACCGACGCCGTTGATGAGGCCCGCATCCTCAAGTTGGATGAACTCATCCAGATCGCTCTGATCGGTCGGGCTTACGATCAAGCCGTCGAAATAACGCAGTCGTGCATGTTTCTGGAAGATTGTTGCGGTGTGCTTGTTGAGCTCTGCGGCGATGCGCAGTGTTGTACGGGAGAAGGAACCTTCTTCTTGTATTTCACCCGCAAGAATTCGCCCCCAAAGCCGCTGCATGCGCTGTGACGAAGCCTTCTCCGCATAGTCTCGCCAGAAATTTAGCCAGTCCTCATCCACGGTGTCGCTATAATCTTCGACTGCAGAAGGCTCCGGAGCAGGCAGCAGCTTCAACTGGTTCGAAGCGCTTTCGAGGGAGCGATCCACGTTCTCCTGCTTCTGAGCCAGTTCGGGGTAATAGCGCCGAGCGAATTCTTCGACCAACGCCGGATCGTCCCTCAATCGCTGGACCAGAAGATCGCCCGTAGCTTCAAGCGCCTTCATCTCTTGCGATAGTTTCCCGCGCTCGACAGTCATGTGCCTTTCATGCGCGAAGGCATCACGTTCAGCCCTGTTGCGCTCGACCTGCAGTTTAAGTGCTTCATTGAGGCCTTTGATCTCTGCCCTGTTGCCTAACAAAGCATCCAATGCGGAAAGCCATCGGGACCGAATCTTGGCTTCCACGCCGCCAGTCCCGACTTTGATATCAAGCTCTGTGCCTGTCTTCTTGTCTTCGACCATGAGATCCCCCTGACTAAGAGAAAATCACGCCGACGTGCGACGCACAAGGCGTTGGAAGGGACGCGCATTTATCTGGGCGCTCAATTGTCTTTCTATCACCGCAACCCCGTCCTGCCGGGATTGTAAGCCTAACCGGGGCCGATGCCGTCGGGCCACCGAGGTGATTTCGCCTATGCGGGTGTTGACGAATTTACACGTGGTGCCAGCGACCGGTCCGAATTTGAGAACCTCGCCTTCACGCTGGGGCCGGTCGATGTCGGGCTGTGACAGGCTCAGAACCGAAATTCGTCGATGTGATTTCTCGCGCCCTTGACCGCTCAGGTGCTCAGCGCGTTGGAAGCGCGCAGGCTGCAGCCGGTTATCCGGTAGGTCCCGTCGGGCTGCTGCTCGAGCGTATAGACGGCCTCGTAGTCCTTGCCGTCCGGTCCGACGATCAGCACCTGCTGGATGATCGATGTCGGGCCCATTTCCTGCACCTTGCTGAAGGAATAGGTCCGTGGCTTGCGCACCGGCGCATAGCCATTGGTCACCATGTTCATGAAGGTGTCGACGGTCGGAAAGATGCGTTTCACATTCGGCGCGGCGAAGCTGTAGGCGGCAGCGCCGTCATCGGCTATGAAAGCCTTCAATTGCCCGTCGATGGTTGCCTGGCCAGCCTTGATTTCCGCATCGCCGGCCAGAGCCTGGAACGCGAAAATGAATGGAACGACTACGAATGCGAAAAGCGCGCGGCGCATGGCCTGCCTCCATTGTCCCCTTGAGGAGCCGTCCGAAGACGCTCAGCATACCATACGCTTGACGGCGGTTCATGGTTTCAGCGACGGCTAACATTCAGCGTCTCATATGCGGAACTCAGGCGAGGGCGGCCTTAGCGCGCCCTCATGCTTGAAAGCCGGGCGGCAGTCTGCCACAAGGGCCGCTTGTGCGCATGACCCCGAAAATCGAAATCGATTTTCGGAAAGGATCATGCGCAATCAAAGTGCTACAGCGTCCTTTACGCGTCCAAATGGACGCGCGGCGCTGCAGGTGCGGCTGAGCAGGACTGGGCAATGAAGGCATTTTTCGTGCAGATAAAGTGCGATCTGGGCAAGGCCTATGAGGTCGCCAGTGCGCTCGCCGATGCCGAGATCGCCTCGGAAATCTATTCGACCGCCGGCAACTACGATCTGCTCGCCAAATTCTATGTCGACGACGAGGAGGACATCGGCCACTTCGTCAACGAGAAGGTGCAGATTCTACCCGGCATCAAGGACACGTTCACGGTCGTTACCTTCCGCGCCTTCTAAGGAGGCAAACCCCTGACACAGCCACATTGTTGCTGCCCTAATTTTAGGCAGCGATGACATACTGATCGCCGACACCCCTGAAATCGCCGATTGCGCTTGATTTTCTCCGGCGGGGCCAGTGAAATGGCGTCACAGGGGAGTATGCGATTGGCAGCGTTTGATGAAATGCTTCCGGAAGTTTCCGGGTTGAGAAAACCATATTCGGCTTACGATCGCTGGCTGAAGGAGCAGGACCCGGCCAGACTTACCGAGAAGATGCAGGACGCCGAACGCGTTTTTCGCAAGACCGGCATCACCTTTGCCGTCTATGGCGAGCAGGAAGCATCCGAACGCCTTATCCCCTTCGATATCGTTCCACGCATCATCTCCGGCAATGAATGGCGGCGGCTGACGCAAGGCATCGAGCAACGCGTGCAGGCGTTGAACGCCTTCCTCGACGACATCTATCATCGCCAGGAGATCTTGCGCGCGGGCCGCGTTCCCAAGGAGCTGATCGCCAGGAACGAAGCGTTCCTGCCCGAGATGATCGGGGTCAGGCCACCGGCCGGCGTCTACACCCATATCATCGGCGTCGACATCGTGCGCATCAGCGAAAACGAATTCTATGTGCTTGAGGACAACGCGCGCACGCCGTCGGGCGTCTCCTACATGCTGGAGAACCGCGAGACGATGATGCAGCTCTTTCCCGAGCTGTTCCAGCAGATCAAGGTGCGGCCTGTCGAAAACTACCCGCAACTCCTGCGCCAGTCGCTGGCGGCGGTGCGTCCGCAAAGCACCAAGGGCACGCCGACCATCGCCGTGCTGACGCCGGGCAGCTACAACTCCGCCTATTTCGAGCACGCCTTCCTGGCTGACCAGATGGGCGTGCAGCTGGTAGAGGGGCAGGATCTGCGCGTCGTCGACGGCCATGTCGCGATGCGCACCACCGAGGGCTACAAGCAGATCGACGTGCTCTACCGGCGAGTGGACGATTCCTTCCTCGATCCGCTGACCTTCCGGCCGGATTCGGCACTTGGCGTGCCCGGAATCATGGACGTCTACCGCGCCGGCAACATCACCATCGCCAACGCGCCGGGAACCGGCATCGCCGACGACAAGGCGATCTACTCCTACATGCCCGAGATCGTCGAATTCTACACCGGCCGCAAGGCGATCCTCGGCAACATCCCGACCTGGCGCTGCTCGGAACCGGACAGTCTGAAATATGTGCTCGAGCACCTCGACGAACTGGTCATCAAGGAAGTGCATGGTTCCGGCGGCTACGGCATGCTGGTTGGGCCGGCGGCGACCAAGAAGGAATGCCAGGATTTTTCCAGGAAACTCCAGGCGAAGCCGTCGAACTACATCGCCCAGCCGACGCTGGCGCTGTCGACCTGTCCGATTCTGACCGAGAAGGGACTGTCGCCGCGCCATGTCGATCTCAGGCCCTACGTGCTCGTTTCCGACCGCATTCAGATCGTGCCCGGCGGGCTGACACGCGTGGCGTTGAAAGAAGGCTCGCTGGTGGTCAATTCCTCGCAGGGCGGTGGCACCAAAGACACCTGGGTGCTCGATGACTGATTTTCATTTGAAGGTTTTTTGATGCTTTTAGGCCGCACCGCCAACGGGCTCTACTGGATGAACCGCTATATCGAGCGGGCGGAAAACATGGCGCGGCTGGTCGATGCCGGGCTGCGCATGGCGCTTACCCGCACCCAGAATGCCTCGGAGGAATGGAATTCGGTGCTGCTAAGCGCCGGTTCGGACGCGACCTTTACCCAGAAATACCAGGATTACAGCGCCGCCAACGTCGCAGACTTCCTGCTGCGCGACACGTCGAACCCCTCGAGCACGATGTCTTCTATCGAGACGGCCCGCAGCAATGCCCGCATGGTGCGCACCGCGCTGACGCGCGAGACCTGGGAAAGCATCAACGAAGCCTGGATGGCGCTGAAGCGGATGCTGGCCAGGCCGATCGACGAGCGCGACCTGCCCAGCGTGCTCGATGCGATCAAGCGCGAGACGGCGCTGATCCGCGGCTCGTTCTACGGCACCATGCTGCGCAACGAGATCTTCGATTTCTCGCAGCTCGGCACCTATGTCGAACGCGCCGACAACACGGCGCGTATCCTCGACGTGAAATACTATGTGCTGCTGCCGTCGATATCGTGGGTCGGTTCGACATTGGACAATTATCAGTGGGAATCGATCCTGCGCTCGGTATCGGCGCATCGCTCCTATCGCTGGGTCTACGAGGCCGACTACAAGCCGACCAATATCGCCGACTATCTGATCCTCAATGTCCGGATGCCGCGCTCGCTGACCTTCTGTTATCGCTTCCTGACGGAGCATCTGAAATTCCTGGGCGACGACTATGGCGAACGCCATGCCTGTCATGCGACGGCTGGCAAGACCCAGGCCATGCTGACGGCCGGTTCGATCAAGGACATATTCGACGCCGGCCTGCATGAATTCCTGGCCAATTTCATTCGCGACAACACCAGGCTCGGCGACGAGATCGCGCAGGACTACAAGTTTTACTGAGCATGATCCGGCGAAGTGAAGACCGGTTTGCGGACAAGATCATGCTTACAAATGGAAAATGACGCCCATGCGGCTCAAGATCACCCATCGAACCGAATATCGTTACGATGCGCCGGTGCACTATCTTCTGCAGCGGCTGAGGCTTCTTCCGGCCAGCGGATCCACACAGACAGTCTTGTCCTGGGCCCTGCAGATCGAAGGCGCGCGCGAGGAAGTGCGCTTCACCGATCATTTTGGCAATGACACGCGGCTGCTGAGCGTCGAAGGCGAGCGCGATTTCATCACCGTCGAGGCATCAGGTGAGGTGGTAACGCGTGACACCGCGGGCGTCTCCGGGCCGCATCAGGGTTTTGCGCCGCTCTGGCTGTTCAGCCATGAAACGCCGTTGACCACGATCGGCGACGGCATCCGCGAACTCGCCGCATCGGTCGGAGAGGGCACCGATATCGAGAGACTACACCGATTGATGGCCGTGATTGGCGAGCGCGTCGCCTATACGCCTGGTACGACCAACGCAGCGACGCCGGCCGAGGAGGCGCTTGGGCTCAAGACTGGCGTCTGCCAGGATCACACCCACATTTTTGCGGCCGCGGCGCGCGCCATGGGGTTCCCGGCCCGCTATGTCAGCGGCTATCTGATGCTGGATGCGGCGGTGGAACAGGCGGCAAGCCACGCCTGGGCCGAGGCGCATGTTTTCGGGCTCGGTTGGGTTGCCTTCGATGCGGCCAACGGCATTTCTCCCGACGAACGCTATGTAAAGGTGGCGACCGGCCGCGATTACCGCGATGCCACGCCCGTATCGGGAATTCGGCTGGGACAGGCCGAAGAACAGCTTGCGGTCACCGTCACGGTGGAGCAGTAATTCCCGGCAAGATTGCTGCCAAAGAGATTCGATGACCTATTGCGTCGGCTTGAAGATCGATCGCGGGCTCGTGTTCATGTCGGACACGCGCACCAATGCCGGCATGGATTCGATCTCGACCTTCAAGAAGATGCATGTCTGGGAGGAACCGGGCGAGCGCGTCATCGTCCTGATGTCGGCCGGCAACCTGGCGACGACGCAAGCCGTGGTCAGCCTGCTCGACGAGCGCACCAAGGCGATTGCCGATCGCCATGCGACGCTGCTCGAAACGCCTTCCATGTACCAGACGGTGCGCATGGTCGGCGACACCGTCAAGGAAGTCATCGCCCATTCGTCGCCTACCGGCGACAAGGCCGATTCCTATTTCAATGCTTCCTTCATTCTCGGCGGCCAGATCAAGGGCAGTGAGCCGCGGCTGTTCATGATCTATCCCGAGGGCAATTTCATCGAATCGACCGACGACACACCCTTCTTCCAGATCGGCGAGACCAAATACGGCAAGCCGATCATCATCCGCGCCTATGAAAGGACGATGAGTTTCGCCGAAACGGTGAAGCTGCTGTTGGTGTCGTTCGACTCGACGCTGAAATCGAACCTGTCGGTCGGCCTGCCGCTCGACCTCCTGTTCTATGAAAAGGACGCCTTCAAGATCAGCCTGAAGAAGCGGATAGCCCAGGACGATCAATATTACCGCACGATCTCGGACGGCTGGTCGAACGCGCTGAAGGCTGCTTTTGCGAGCCTGCCCGATTTTCGGGAATAGCGCCAACCTTCTTCGCAGGCGTGCGGCGATACAGGCTGCGCTCGGATAATTTCCCGGAGGTGCGATGAACAAGGATGATTTCCGGCAATGGTCGAGGCGCGCCGCCGATTGGGGCGCCGACTATCGCGATACGTTGCGAGAAAGACCGGTGCGGCCGCTGGTCGAGCCGGGAGACATTTTCAGGAGCATAGAATCCTCGCCGCCCGAGGCGGCGGAACCGATGGATGAGATATTCGCCGATTTCGAACACAAGATCCTGCCGGGCATGACGCACTGGCAGCATCCGCGCTTCTTTGCCTATTTCCCGGCCAATGCCGCTCCTGTCTCGGTGGTGGCTGAATATCTGGTCTCGGCGATGGCGGCGCAATGCATGCTCTGGCAGACCTCGCCGGCGGCGACCGAACTCGAGACTCGCGTCGTCGACTGGATGCGGCAGGCGCTTGGGCTGCCGGAAGGGTTTTCCGGCGTCATGCAGGATTCGGCATCATCGGCAACGCTCGCGGCCGTGCTCACCATGCGCGAGCGCGCACTCGACTGGCAAGGCAACAAGAAGGGCCTGCATGGCCAGCCGGCATTGCGCGTCTATTCATCCGACCAGGTGCATACCTCCATCGACCGGGCGATCTGGGTATCGGGCATCGGCGAGGAGAACCTCGTGCGCATTCCCGTTGCTGGCCGCTTCCGTGCCATGGATGTCACAGCTCTGGAAGCAGCAATCGTCGCCGACCGGGAGGCGGGCATGTTGCCGGCTGGCATCATCGCCAGCGTCGGCGGCACCAGCACCGGCGGCACGGATGACGTTGCCGGCGTTGCCGCGGTAGCCAGGCGCCACGGGCTCTACCTGCATGTCGATGCGGCCTGGGCCGGATCGGCGATGATCTGCCCCGAATACCGGCATTTCTGGGCTGGCGCCGAGCAGGCGGATTCCATCGTCTTCAATCCGCATAAATGGCTGGGGGCGCAGTTCGACTGCTCGGTTCAGTTCATCCGCCAGCCGGAGGATCTCGTTCGCACGCTGGCGATCAAGCCCGAATTCCTGAAGACGCATGGGCGTGACGGCATCATCAATTATTCCGAATGGTCGGTGCCGCTTGGCAGGCGCTTTCGCGCACTGAAACTTTGGTTCCTGCTGCGGGCCCATGGGCTGGAAAATCTGCGGACCATGATCCGCAACCATGTTGCCTGGAGCGAACGTCTCGCCGCGCGGTTGGCCGGAGAGCCGGATTTCGAGATCGTCACCGAACCGATGCTGTCGCTGTTTTCGTTCCGGCACGTAGCGGCTAAAGGCCTCGATGCAGACGAACACAATCTTCGCCTGGTCAACGCGATCAACGACGACGGCCGCATCTACCTGACGCAGACCCGCGTGGACGGTCACGTCGCAATCCGTTTTCAGGTCGGCCAGTTCGAGACGACAGCGGCGGACATCGAAACTGCCTTCGAGACCATCACGGAGATCGCCCGCGGCTTGGCTTGATCGGCCTTGGAGAGTTGCGCCGAGGTTTGCTTTCGCAATCCTGTGATTTTCATTAGCCGGCTTGTGCCTTTTCATCACTTTCGTTTTGGTCTATTGACAAGAAAAACGAAAAGGGAGGCTCTCCGATGTATCTGTCGCCACGGCATGCCGAAATCATCCAGATGGCCAAGGACCATGGCCGTGTGCTGGTCGACGATCTGGCAACGCATTTCAACGTGACGCCACAGACAATCCGCAAGGATCTCAACGATCTGTGCGACCAAAGGCTGCTTTCCCGCATCCATGGCGGGGCGCTGTTTCCGTCCGGAATCGAGAACATGGAATATGAGGCGCGGCGCAAGATCGCTGCCGATGAGAAGGAAGCGATCGGCCTTGCGGCGGCGAGACTGATTCCTGACAACGCCTCGCTGTTCATCAACATCGGCACCACGACAGAGTCGGTCAGCAAGGCGCTTCTCGATCATACGGGCCTCATGGTCATCACCAATAATATCAATGTTGCCAACAGGATGCGCATATATCCTTCGATCGAGGTGGTGATCGCCGGCGGCGTCGTGCGAGGTTCCGACGGCGGCGTGGTCGGCGAGGCGGCAGTCGATTTCATCCGGCAGTTCAAGGTCGATTATGCGGTGATCGGCGCCTCGGCGATCGATCATGACGGGGCGCTGCTTGATTTCGACTTTCGCGAGGTGAAGGTGGCGCAAGCGATCATAGCCAACGCAAGGCATGTCATCCTGGTGTCCGACCAGACCAAGTTCGAGCGCACGGCGCCGGTTCGCATTGGCCATCTGTCGCAGGTCAACACCTTCATCACCGACCGCTGCGACATTCCGTCGGTGCGCAAAATCTGCCAGGAGGCAGAGGTTCAGCTGATCGAAACGTCGCTGTCCTAGGGGATGTCGTTGCGGCAATTGTTGCCGTTTATATTTCGTTTGACATTCGTTCTCATTTCGAAATAATCCCGCCACGGTTTCGCAAAAGATCAAAAATGCTGCAATGCGAAATTGTTGGAGGACTTTGTGGAGGCATCCCCGATCCATGACATTTTCGTCATTGGTGGCGGCATCAATGGCTGCGGCATTGCCCGTGACGCCGTTGGGCGCGGCTTCTCGGTCTTCCTTGCCGAGATGAACGATCTGGCGAGCGGAACCTCCTCCGGCTCGACCAAACTGATTCATGGCGGTTTGCGCTATCTCGAATTTTATGAGTTCCGTCTCGTGCGCGAAGCCCTGATGGAGCGCGAGGTGCTGTGGAAGAATGCGCCGCACATCATCTGGCCGATGCGTTTCGTGCTGCCTTACGCAAAGGGCCTGCGTCCGGCCTGGCTGATCAGGCTCGGCCTTTTTCTTTACGACCACATTGGCGGGCGCAAATTGCTGCCGGCGACAAAAACGCTGGATATGGCAAGAGATCCGGCCGGCAAGCCATTGAAGCCGCTGTTTCGAAAGGCCTTCGAATATTCCGACGGCTGGGTCAACGATGCGCGGCTGGTGGCGTTGAACGCTCGCGACGCCGCCGACCGGGGCGCCACGATCCGAACCCGCACCAAGGTCGTGGGCGCACGCCGCGACGGCGACCTCTGGACGATCCGGCTGGAAGATGTCCAGACCGGCGAACATGAGGAGGTCAAGGCACGGCTTCTGGTCAACGCCGCCGGTCCGTGGGTCGACCATGTGCTGTCCGGCACGGTCGGCTTGAACGACGTGCATAATGTCCGCCTGGTGCAGGGCAGCCACATCGTCATCAGCAAGAAGTTCGACGACCCGCGCGCCTATTTTTTCCAGAACAAGGATGGGCGGATCATCTTCGCCATTCCGTATGAGGAAGAATTCACCCTGATCGGCACCACGGACCGGGATTATCCCGGCGATCCCCATGACGTGAAGATCAGCGACGTCGAGATCGACTATCTCTGTGCCGCGGCAAGCGAATATTTCGCGCAAGCCGTCAAGCGTTCGGATATCGTATGGACCTATTCAGCCGTACGCCCACTCTATGACGACGGCGCCTCGAAGGCTCAGGAAGCGACCCGCGACTATGTGCTGAAAGCGGATGGCGGCGAAGGTGTCGCGCCGATTGTGAACGCCTTTGGCGGCAAGATCACCACCTATCGCCGACTGGCGGAATCGATGCTCGACAAGATCGAGGATTTTCTCGGCAAACGCGGCAAGCCATGGACGGCGAACGCGCCGTTGCCGGGCGGTGATTTCCCGGCTACCGGCTTCGACGCCGAAGTGGCGAAATTGAAAACGGCCTATCCGTTCCTCGACGCGCGCCTGGCCCGCCGGCTGACCCGGCTCTACGGCACCCGCGCGCGCATGCTGCTGGGGCTGGCCAGATCGAATGCCGATCTTGGCCGGCACTTCGGCGCGGATCTCTACGAGGCGGAGGTGCGCTATCTCGCCCAGAACGAATGGGCTGTCACCGCCGACGACGTCTTGTGGCGCAGGACCAAGCGTGGCTTGCACCTCAGCCGCGAACAGGCGGCGGCGCTGGAGGAGTTCATGCGTGGGATAAGCCGGCGCCATGTGGCGGCGGCCGAGTAGGGATGGCCAAGTGATGCAGAAAGCCCGGGAGGAGGCATCATGCTGGAACTGAGAAATGTGACGAAGACGGTCGGCGCGGCGGAGCATATACGCGACGTGTCGCTGACGCTTCAGCACGGCTCGCTCAACGTCCTGCTCGGGCCGACGCTTTCCGGCAAGACCAGCCTGATGCGGCTGATGGCCGGCCTCGACGTGCCGACCTCCGGCTCCGTCTGGTTCGACGGCAAGGACGTCACCGGCATGCCGGTGCAGAAGCGCAACGTCGCCATGGTCTACCAGCAATTCATCAACTATCCGGCGATGACGGTTTACGAGAACATCGCTTCGCCACTGCGTGTGGCTGGCACCGACCGGGCGAAGATCGACAGCGAGGTGCGCAAAGCCGCCGCGCTTCTCAAGCTGACGCCCTATCTCGAACGCACGCCGCTCAGCCTCTCCGGCGGCCAGCAACAGCGCACGGCGCTGGCGCGCGCCATCGTCAAAAACGCCAGCCTGGTGCTGCTCGACGAGCCGCTCGCCAATCTCGACTACAAGCTGCGCGAGGAACTGCGCGCGGAATTGCCAAAAATCTTCGCGGCGGCCGGGACCATCTTCGTCTATGCCACGACCGAACCGCATGAGGCGTTGCTGCTCGGCGGCAACACGGCAACACTTTCCGAAGGCCGCATCACCCAGTTCGGGCCGACGATCGACGTCTTCCGCAGGCCGAACGACCTGGTCACGGCCAAGACCTTTGCCGATCCGCCGCTCAACACGATCGTGCTGAAGAAAAGCGGTTCGAGCTTCCTCCTTGATGGTGGGGTTAACCTCCCGGTACCGGCTGAGCTCGCCGGTATTGCCGATACGAGCTACACGATCGGCTTCCAGCCCCACCATCTCTCTCTTGCGCGGCCAGGCCCTTCAGCGGTTTCGGTGAAAGCCAAGGTCTCGGTCACCGAGATCACCGGTTCGGAAAGCTTCGTGCATCTCGACTTCGCCGATGTGCGCTGGGTGATGCTGGAGCACGGCATCCTGGCGTTCGAGGCGGACCAGGTCATCGAGGTGTTCATCGACCCCCGCCACATCATGGTGTTCGACGCCAACGGTCGCTCGGCCGCGGCGCCGCAGATGCTGGCGGCTTGAGGGAGGAGGGCACATGGCGCGCGTCGACTGCAACCATATCCGCCACGCCTACGGTCCCAACCCGAAGTCGGACAAGGACTTTGCGCTGAAGGAGGTGCATCAGGTCTTCGAGGATGGCGGCGCCTACGCGCTGCTTGGGCCGTCCGGTTGCGGCAAGACCACGCTGCTCAACATCATCTCGGGATTGCTGCATCCCTCGCACGGCCAGTTGCTGTTCAATGGCAGGGACGTGACCAACCTGTCGACGCAGGAACGCAACATCGCCCAGGTGTTCCAGTTCCCGGTCATCTACGACACCATGACCGTCTACGACAATCTGGCCTTCCCGCTGCGCAATCGCGGCGTGCCGGAGGCCGATGTCGACCGCAAGGTGCGCGAGACGCTGGACATGATCGACCTGGCGTCATGGGCCAAGAAGAAGGCGCGCGGACTGACCGCAGACCAGAAACAGAAGATCTCGCTCGGCCGCGGGCTGGTGCGCTCCGACGTCAACGCCATCCTGTTCGACGAGCCGCTGACCGTCATCGACCCGCATATGAAGTGGGTGCTGCGTTCGCAATTGAAGCAGCTTCACCGCCGCTTCGGCTACACCATGGTCTATGTCACGCACGACCAGACAGAGGCGCTGACCTTCGCCGAACGTGTCGTCGTCATGTATGATGGCGAGATCGTGCAGATCGGTACGCCGGCCGAACTGTTCGAGCGGCCGCGCCACACCTTCGTCGGCTATTTCATCGGCTCGCCCGGCATGAACGTCATGCCGGTGGCGATCGACGGCAAGACGGCGACGCTTGGCAGCCAGCGCATCGAACTGCCCGGCGCCCCCCAGACCGCAACCGGCCCGATCGAGCTCGGCATCCGTCCCGAATATGTCAGGCTTGGCCGCGAGGGCATGGCGGTAAAGGTCAGCAAGGTCGAGGATGTCGGCCGCCACAAGGTGGTCCGCGCCAATCTCGAAGGCCGCGAGATCGCCGCCGTCATCGGCGAGGACGAAACCGTGCCGGCCGAGCCGAAGGTGCGCTTCGAGCCCACCCGCATCAACATCTATGCCGATTCCTGGCGTGTCGAGATGGGGGCGTAGATGGAAAAGACCTGGAACAACAAGGCCTGGTTCCTGGTGCTGCCGGTGCTGGTGCTGGTGGCGTTCTCGGCCGTCATCCCGCTGATGACCGTCGTCAACTATTCGGTGCAGGACACGTTCGGCAACAATGTCTTCTTCTGGGCCGGCACGGAATGGTTCGAGGAACTGCTGCATTCCGACCGCTTCTGGGAAGCGATGCTCCGCAACCTGGTCTTTTCCTTCATCATCCTGGCGATCGAGGTGCCGCTCGGCATCTTCATCGCCCTCAATATGCCGAAGAAGGGTTGGGCGGTGCCGGTCTGCCTGGTGCTGATGGCGCTGCCGCTGCTCATCCCGTGGAATGTCGTCGGCACCATCTGGCAGGTCTTCGGCCGCAACGACATCGGCCTCTTCGGCTATTACGTCAATGCACTCGGCATCAACTACAACTACGTCCAGGACCCGATCGACGCCTGGGTCACTGTCATCATCATGGACGTCTGGCACTGGACCAGCCTCGTCGTGCTGCTCTGCTACGCCGGCCTGGTCTCCATCCCTGACGCCTTCTACCAGGCGGCCAAGATCGACGGCGCGTCGCGCTGGGCGGTGTTCCGCTACATTCAGTTGCCGAAGATGCAGCGCGTGCTTCTGATCGCCGTGCTGTTGCGCTTCATGGACAGTTTCATGATCTACACCGAGCCTTTCGTCGTCACCGGCGGCGGTCCCGGCAACTCGACGACGTTCCTGTCGATCGACCTGGTCAAGACGGCGCTCGGTCAGTTCGACCTAGGCCCGGCGGCAGCGATGTCGCTGGTCTACTTCCTCATCATCCTTCTGTTGTCGTGGGTGTTCTACACCGTGATGACCAATTACGACGCGGAGCGCTGAGATGGGCGGCGCCAACGAGAGAGCGACAAGGCAGGACAGGAGCGGGACGACGGTTTCGGATGGGCTCGCCAGCACCATGTCGCAGGACGAAGTTGCGCGGCTAATGCGCCGTCGCGGCGAGGAATCGCGCTGGTGGTGGATCGTGCCGACGGTCTACATCGTCGTTCTGCTGCTGCCGATCTACTGGCTCATCAACATGAGTTTCAAGACCAACAGCGAGATCGTGTCGTCGCTGACGCTTTATCCGCACGCGCCGACGATCGGCAACTACGTCACCATCTTCACCGATCCGTCCTGGTACAAGGGCTACATTAACTCCATCATCTATGTGGTTATGAACACAGTGATTTCGATCGCTGTCGCTCTGCCTGCCGCTTATGCGTTTTCGCGCTATCGCTTCCTCGGCGACAAGCATTTGTTCTTCTGGCTCTTGACCAACCGCATGGCGCCGCCAGCGGTGTTCGCGCTGCCGTTCTTCCAGCTCTACTCGGCCTTCGGCCTGATCGACACGCATATCGCGGTGGCGCTGGCGCATTGTCTGTTCAACGTGCCGTTGGCGGTCTGGATCCTCGAAGGCTTCATGTCGGGTGTGCCAAAGGAGATCGATGAGACCGCCTATATCGACGGCTATTCCTTCCCGCGCTTCTTCCTCAGGATCTTCATGCCGCTGATCGCGAGCGGCATCGGCGTCGCCTGCTTCTTCTGCTTCATGTTCTCCTGGGTCGAACTGCTGATCGCGCGCACCTTGACCACGACCGCCGCCAAGCCGATCGCCGCGATCATGACGCGAACGGTCTCGGCCTCCGGCCTCGACTGGGGCGTGCTGGCCGCGGCCGGTGTGCTCACCATCCTTCCGGGCGCGCTCGTGATCTGGTTCGTCCGCAACTATATCGCCAAGGGCTTTGCCCTGGGGAGGGTGTGACGATGAACCTTTCCTGGATGGCATGGACGCTGCCGACAGCGATCTTTTTCATCACGATCCTGCTGCTGCTCTGCGGCATGGCGATCTGGGAATACGCCTCGCCGGGCGGCAATCCTCGGGTCGGCGTGCTCCGCTTCGAGACGACGCGCGGCGACCGCCTTTTCCTGTCGCTGCTGGGCAGCGCTTTTATCCATCTCGCTTGGCTGGGTCTTGTCGGACCCAATCTGTGGTGGGCTCTCGCTCTCTCCGTGGTCTACGCCATCGGCGTGTTCCGCTACGTATAGAGGGGGAAATAGTTGGAGCGGCCGCGTGCCGGTGGCTGCTCCGATCGCACTTGAAACTGAAACAGTGGAGGAAACGAAATGAGACGGCAATTTTTGACATCAACGACTGCGCTTGTCCTGTTGCTCGGGGCCGGCAACGCTTATGCCGGAATGGACGAAGCCAAGACCTTCCTGGATACCGAGATCAAGGACTTGTCGACGCTCGACCGCGGCGCGCAGGAAGCTGAAATGCAGTGGTTCATCGATGCGGCGAAGCCTTTCGCAGGCATGGATATCAAGGTGGTCTCGGAAACCATCGCGACGCACGAATATGAATCGAAGGTGCTGGCGCCCGCCTTTACCGCGATCACCGGCATCAAGATCAGCCACGATCTGATCGGCGAAGGCGATGTCGTCGAAAAGCTGCAGACGCAGATGCAGTCAGGCGAGAATATCTACGACGCCTACGTCAACGACTCCGACCTGATCGGCACCCATTGGCGCTACCAGCAGGCGCGCAGCCTGACCGACTGGATGGCCAACGAGGGTAAGGACGTCACCAACCCGAACCTCGACCTCGCCGACTTCATCGGCACCAAGTTCACGACCGCGCCTGACGGCAAGCTCTACCAGTTGCCCGACCAACAGTTCGCGAACCTCTACTGGTTCCGCTACGACTGGTTCAACGACGAGAAGAACAAGGCCGACTTCAAGGCGAAATACGGCTACGACCTCGGCGTGCCGGTCAACTGGTCGGCCTATGAGGACATCGCGGAATTCTTCACCGGCCGCGAAATCGACGGCAAGAAGGTCTACGGCCATATGGACTATGGCAAGAAGGATCCGTCGCTCGGCTGGCGGTTCACCGATGCCTGGCTGTCGATGGCCGGCAATGGCGACAAGGGGCTGCCGAACGGTCTTCCGGTCGACGAGTGGGGCATCAAGGTCAACGAGAAGTCGCAGCCGGTCGGCTCGTGCGTCGCGCGCGGCGGCGACACCAACGGCCCGGCGGCGGTCTATTCCATCCAGAAATATTTGGACTGGCTGAAGGCTTACGCTCCGGCCGCGGCCCAAGGCATGACCTTCTCTGAATCCGGACCGGTTCCGGCGCAGGGCGAAATTGCCCAGCAGATGTTCATGTATACGGCCTTCACCGCCGACATGGTGAAGGACGGCCTTCCCGTCGTGAACGCGGACGGCACGCCGAAATGGCGCTTTGCTCCCTCGCCGCATGGCGTCTACTGGAAGGACGGCATGAAGCTCGGCTACCAGGACGTGGGTTCATGGACGCTCCTCAAGTCGACGCCCGACGATCGCGCCAAGGCCGCCTGGCTCTATGCGCAGTTCGTTGTGTCGAAGACAGTCGACGTGAAGAAGAGTCATGTCGGCTTGACGCTCATCCGCGAGTCGACGATCCAGGACAAGAGCTTCACCGAGCGGGCTCCGAAGCTCGGTGGCTTGATCGAGTTCTATCGCTCGCCGGCCCGTGTCCAGTGGTCGCCGACCGGTACGAACGTGCCGGACTATCCAAAGCTGGCACAGCTCTGGTGGCAGGCGATCGGCGATGCCTCGTCGGGCGCCAAGACCGCGCAGGAGGCCATGGACTCTCTATGCGCTGAGCAGGAAAAGGTCATGGAGCGCCTGGAAAAGGCAGGCATCCAGGGCGATATCGGCCCGAAGATGGCCGAAGAGCATGACCTTGCCTACTGGAACGCCGACGCTGTCAAGAACGGCAATCTCGCTCCTCAGCTCAAGATCGAGAACGAGAAGGAAAAGCCGGTCACCATCAACTACGATGAGCTGGTGAAGAGCTGGCAGAAGTAGGACTGTTTGATGCGAGTGCTTGCGCCCGCATCGCGACATCAGGGGAGGCGGCATGTTGCCGTCTCCCTCTTTGTATGGACATTGCAGTGCCGTACGTCCTTTTTGGGCATACGCCGAGGGAGAGACTATGAGCGGATACATCTTGGCGATCGACCAGGGCACCACTTCGAGCCGGGCGATCCTGTTCGACGACAAGATGAAGGTTGCCGGCAGCGGGCAGCAGGAATTCATCCAGCACTATCCGGCCTCGGGCTGGGTCGAGCACGACCCGGAGGAAATCTGGGGAAGCGTCGTCGTAACGGTGAAGGCAGCGCTGAAGAATGCTGGCCGCGAGGCTTCCGATGTCGCCGCCATCGGCATCACCAACCAGCGCGAGACCGTCGTCATCTGGGAGAGGGCGACCGGCAAGCCGATCCACAACGCCATCGTGTGGCAGGACCGGCGCACCGCGCCGCTGTGCCAGAAGCTTAAGAAGCAGGGGCTGGAGAAGACATTCACGAGAAAGACCGGGCTGCTGCTCGATCCTTATTTCTCGGGCACCAAGATTGCCTGGATGCTGGACAAGGTGAAGGGCGCCAGAAGACGCGCCGAGAAGGGCGAGTTGCTGGCCGGCACCATCGACAGTTTCCTGATCTGGCGGCTATCCGGCGGCAAGGTTCACGCCACCGACGCCACCAACGCCTCGCGCACGCTGGTCTACAACATCGAGAAAAACGCCTGGGACGACGAGTTGCTTTCCATTCTGCGCGTCCCGGCCGCGATGCTGCCTGACGTCAGGGATTGCGCCGATGATTATGGAATCACGGAGAAAAGTCTGTTTGGTGCGGAGATCAGAATTCTCGGCGTGGCGGGCGACCAGCATGCGGCGACCATCGGCCAGGCCTGTTTCGAGCCGGGCATGATGAAATCCACCTATGGCACCGGCTGTTTTGCGCTGCTCAACACCGGCGGCGATCTGGTGCGCTCGAAGAATCGTCTGCTGACCACCATCGCCTATCGGCTGAACGGCAAGACCACCTATGCGCTGGAAGGCTCGATCTTCATCGCGGGTGCTGCCGTGCAGTGGTTGCGCGACGGCATCAAGGTGATCGGCAAGGCCGAGCAGAGCGGTGTCCTGGCGGCGTCAGCCGATCCGACACAAAATGTCTATCTGGTGCCGGCCTTTGTCGGGCTCGGCGCGCCGCATTGGGACGCCGATGCGCGCGGCGCCATCTTCGGGCTGACCCGCAATTCAGGCCCGGCGGAATTTGCCCGCGCCGCACTGGAATCGGTTGCCTACCAGACCCGCGACCTGCTCGACGCGATGCGCAAGGACTGGAAGGGAGCCTCGGCCAGAACCGTGCTTCGTGTCGACGGCGGTATGGTGGCGTCCGACTGGACCATGCAGCGCCTGGCCGACATTCTCGACGCGCCGGTCGACCGTCCGACCATTCTCGAGACGACAGCGCTGGGTGCGGCGTGGCTGGCCGGCTCGAAGGCGGGTGTGTGGCCGAAGGCAAAGGAGTTCGCCAGGAGCTGGGCGCTTGACCGGCGCTTCAAGCCGGACATGGATGCTTCGATACGTTCCGCCAAGCTGGCGGGTTGGCGCGACGCTGTGCGCAGGACGCTTAGCGGACAATAGGCGGGTGGGGGCACACATCGTGCTGGAGCTAGGCGCAATCTATCCAGGCTCGTATGCCGCTTGGCGGGAAGAAGCTTTGGAACAACTGAACGCCAAGAACGACCGCTTGCAGAAAGATTTCGGCCTTGGCAGTTGGGCGCGCTATGACTACGACCTGACGACTGGAAGGCTCCTTTTCTCCGGGGAAGGGGTCGTCAAGGTCATTGCCGAAATCCAGATTGCGGGCTCCACCAGCGCGAAGGCCAGAAACTGGCTTTGGGCTTGGGCAAATTCAAACCTGCCTGGCGATCTTCTCAGCGATGCAAAGCTGGTTCGTTCCTTCGGAGAATCAAACAAGATCGATGAGCTGGCCCAGTCTTATGTGATCGATACGGATAATGACCTGGAAGCGCTCGGTTGGGATTTGACCGGGGCCATGGTTCGAATTTGCAATGCCCTTGGCGCTTACCGTTCTCCGCGGGGTGAAGGCGGAGGCCTTTACCTGAGCATCAAGAGTATCGACTGGGCCAGCTGATACGAACTCCGTTCGCCGTGCTCAGGTGCTGCCGAGATACCAAAGCAGAGCCCGTGCCAATGAATGCACGGGCTCTATACTAACCTGTAACCGGAGGACGTCAGTAGGGCGAATAGCACTGCTGACGCGGGCCGTTGTAGGGCTGGAACGTATTGTCCGACGCGCGGTAGGACCGGTAGCGGTCATAGCACCACTGGACATGGGAGTTGCCTTGATAGACACGGTTCTGGTTGTTGATGATCGCGCCGGTGACCAGCGCGCCAGTGGCGAAGGCAGCCAGCGGGAACCAGTAGTCGCCATGACGGCGATAGCCGCGACGGTACTCGCGATAACCACACTGGCCGCGCCAATAGTTGCCGTCGTTACGGGCGACGCTGCGACGGGAGAAATCGCGGCGGGAGGAATTGCGGTTGAAATTCCGTTTCCGCCACGGCTCGTACTGGATGGTCTGAACGTTTGACGAAAGCCCTTGGCTCAGCGGCACATATGTCGGCTGCGCGTTGACCGGCACGATCTCCGCGGCAGCGAATGAAAGCGAGAGAGTGGTCGCCAGCAGCCCCGACATGATCTTGTTCATGATCTTTCTCCTTGAAGGGTGGTTGACGTCCCTTGTGGCGAGAAAACGGACAAGGCGTGCAATTGTTCCGCGAAATATTGCAATCCGCTGATTTATAATGTTTCTCTCGCTTGGCCGCTGCGCTGATGGCCAGCCTTTCGCTCGCCTGTCGAATACTGTTAAGCGCCTGCCGGCTCGGTGGCACGAGGCGCTGCGGCACCGCGAAAAATCCCGGCTTTCGCTTTGTCTTTTTCCGGTTGACCCGTTGCGGCACTCTCCCTATGTTCCGCGCAATTTCGAGGGCGGCATATCTGGGCCCGCGGGAGCGCGTAGCTCAGCCGGTAGAGCAACTGACTTTTAATCAGTAGGTCTCGGGTTCGAACCCCGACGCGCTCACCAACAAAGACAGGTCGGTTCCGGACACATGCTCGGAATTGAGTCTTCCGCGATCACACCATAACAAGTCTCGCGAACTTGGGTTTTATACGCAGGCGGCGGACCTGGTTCCGCTTGGCCGGCGCCCACCAAGCAATCTACCCCAACGCCCCCCCAAGTGGCGCCGGCCATTCTTTTCCCGACAAGAGCAACAGCAATTGCACTGAGCTCCGCGCCAGCGGGGCTAGGCCGATGGCGCCGATAGGCACTCGGCCCAAGCCAACGTATCAGACGGCGCCTGTCGGAAATTCTCCTTCGTTTGAGCGATGCACGAACAAAGCCCGGCGTCCTAAGTTCGAGGGCATATATTAGCAGGTGCTTTTATGAGATTTTTGCCCGTTCAAGAGCCGACCAGCACATGGGCCGTCTTTGATACGACCGTCGATGTGCCAGCAGATTACGCCGGTATTTGCCTTATCGGTTTGACGCGGGCCCGAGCGGAGTGGTTTGCGGCAAGAGCCAATCGAGATGCGTCGGCGAGCGTTTTCACAAGAATAGTGTGCCGGGGAGATATCGATCAGATCAGCGATACGTTCCCGCCTGCATGCCGTTCCAGCCGGCCGGCGAGGTCGAGTTCCAGCAGCACCATGAAAACCTGGGCTGGATGCAGGCCGGTGTGACGAATGATCTCGTCGACCGCCACCGGCGTCGGGCCGAGCGCCTCGATGACGCGGGCGCGGTCGTCCTCGCCGGGCGGCGGCGTCACCGAGAAATCGGGCGGCTCCTCGAGCGGCGTCCTAGGCATCTGCGTGTCGACCAGCGGTGCGATCGCGCTGGAAATGTCCGATGCCTCGGTGACGAGGGTGGCGCCGTCCTTGAGCAGGCCGTTGGTGCCGGCGGCGCGCGGATCGAGCGGTGAGCCGGGGACGGCGAAGACCAGCCGGCCCATCTCGCCGGCAAGCCTGGCGCTGATCAGCGAGCCGGAGCGTTGCGCGGCCTCGACCACGACAAGTCCCAGGCCGGCGCCGGCGACAAGGCGGTTGCGACGCGGAAAATCCTGGGCGCGCGGCTGCCAGCCGAACGGCATTTCCGAGATGATGGCGCCGCCGCGCTCGGCAATCTCGTCGCACAGGCCGGCATTCTCGGGCGGGTAGGGCATATCGAGGCCGCCGGCCAGCACTCCGATCGTGCCGGTCGCAAGGCTGCCCTGATGTGCCGCGGTGTCGATGCCGCGCGCCAGGCCGGAGACGATGCCATAGCCGTCGCGGCCTAATTCGGCGGCGAGCGTCCGCGCCATCTTGATGCCGGCCAGCGAGGCATTGCGGGCGCCGACGATGGCGACTGCCGGCAAGCGGAACACCGCGCCTTCGCCCTTCATGGCGAGCAGTGGGGGCGGATTGTCCATGCTCTTCAGCAGCGGCGGGTAGTCGGCCTCGCCGATGCCAACGAAGCGGGCGCCGGCCCGACGGGCGGCTTCCAGTTCGGCTTCGGCCTCGGCGACTGACGGGATGCGGGCGATGCGGCTGGCGCCGCCCGAGATCATCAGTTCGGGCAGGATCTCCAGTGCCGCTTCGGCCGAGCCGAAGCGGTTGATTAGATCGCGAAAGGTAGCCGGGCCGACATTCGGCGTTCGTATCAAACGAAGCCAGCTCAGCCGCTGCCGGTCGCTGAGGCGCGGCCCGGCGGAACGCTGGCTCATCCCTTGGCCCCGATCTTGCCCTCGGTGCCGGCCAGCAGCCGCTCAATGTTGGCCCGGTGTTTTATGATGACGATCAGGCTCATCAGCGCGAACAGTCCGGCAATCTGCGGCGTGCTGAGGAAATAAAGTGCGATCGGTACGATGATCGCAGCCGTCAGCGCCGCCAGCGAGGAGTAGCGGGCCAGGAACGCAACCGCCAGCCAGACGACGGCGAAGATCAGCGCCACCTGCCAGGCAAGGGCAATCAGCACGCCGAGATAGGTAGCCACGCCCTTGCCGCCCTTGAAGCCTAGCCAAGCCGGAAAGAGATGGCCTAGGAAAGCGCCAAGTCCGGCCCAAAGCCCAAGCTCCGGAGCAAAACGGCCGGCGATCAGCACCGCTGCAGTACCCTTCAGCGCATCGAGCAGCAGCGTCACGGCGGCGAGCCCCTTGTTGCCGGTCCTGAGCACATTGGTGGCGCCGATATTACCGGAGCCGATCTTGCGCACGTCGCCAAGGCCGGCGGCACGGGTGATCAGCAGCCCGAACGGAATCGAGCCGAGCAGGTAGCCGAAGACAATTGCCAAGACCGGACCGTAAGCCATTGTTCCCCCACGCGTTTCCTAGCCGATTGGATTGCGGAGCTATTCGCCGCAGCCGGCTAGGCCGAAAACACTGTGCGTCCCGCTACCAGTGTTTGCAAGACCTTGCCTTGCAGCCGCGCGCCTTCGAAACAGGTGTTTTTCGAGCGCGAGCGAATGCCGCCTTCGCTGACGATCCATGGCTCGTCCAGATCGACCAGCGCGAGATCGGCCAACGCGCCCGGCTTCAGCGTTCCGCCGGGCAGGCCAAAGAGCCTTGCCGGGGCGGTGGATAGCACCTCGACCAACCGCAGCAGCGGCACGTCGCCATTGTGATAGAGCCGTAGTGCCGCACCCAGCAGCGTTTCCAGCCCGATCGCGCCAGCCGCCGCATCGGCGAAGGGCAGGCGCTTGGTGTCGACGTCCTGCGGGTCGTGCGAGGAGACGATGATGTCGATGGTGCCGTCCTTGACCGCCTCGATCATCGCCAGCCGGTCTTCCTCGGCGCGCAGCGGTGGCGTCAGCCGGAAGAAGGTGCGGTACTCCCCGACATCGTTCTCATTGAGCGACAGATTGTGGATCGACACGCCCGCCGTGACATTGGCGCCGTCGGCCTTGGCACGCGTGACCGCTGCCGCCGCCATCGCCGTCGAGATCTTGGCCGCGTGATAGGCGCCGCCAGTGAGCCGCGCCAGCGCCAGGTCGCGTTCCAGCGGGATGGACTCAGCCTCGCGCGGAATGCCGGCAAGACCGAGCCAGCTGGCATAGAGGCCCTCATTCATCACGCCTGATGAGGCGAGGTCGGCATCCTGCGTTTCATGGGCGATCACGCCACCGAAATCGCGCGCATAGGTCAGCGCGCGGCGCATCACCAGCGCGCTCGATATGGTGTGGCGACCGTCGGTGAAGGCGACCGCGCCGGCCTCGAGGAGCAGGCCGAACTCGGTCATCTCGCGGCCTTCGAGGCCCTTGGTGATCGCCGCCGCCGGAAAAATGTTGACGCTGGCCGTATCCTTGGCGGTGCGCAGCACGAATTCGACCAGCGCGACATTGTCGATCACCGGGTCGGTATCGGGCATCATGACGAGCGAGGTTACGCCGCCGGCTGCCGCCGCCACGCTGGCCGAGGCAATGGTCTCGCGGTGTTCGCCACCAGGTTCGCCGATGAAGACGCGTGCGTCGATCAGGCCGGGGACAACCGCCTTGCCGGCGCCATCGATGATCGTGGCGCCTTCAGGAGCACCCTGGTTGAGCGCTGCCTTGCCGGCCGCGGCGATCTTCTTGCCCTCGACGATAACCGCGCCGACCTCGTCGATGCCGCGCGACGGGTCGATGATGCGAACCTTGTTGAAGACCGTGGTGCTCATGCGCCGCGGCCCTCTTGGTTTCGCCCCTCTTGGTTACGACGGGGATCAAGCAGCGCTTCCATGACCGCCATGCGCACGGCGACGCCCATCTCCACCTGTTCCTGGATGACGCTCTGCGGACCGTCGGCGATTTCCGAAGCGATCTCGACGCCGCGGTTCATCGGGCCTGGATGCATCACCAGCGCGTCGCCCTTGGCAGCTTTCAACTTCTCGGCATCGAGGCCGAAATAGCGGAAATATTCGCGCACCGAAGGTACGAAGGCGCCTTCCATGCGCTCACGCTGCAGGCGCAGCATCATCACCACGTCGGCGTCTTTAAGCCCCTCGGCCATCGAGCGGGTGACGATCACGCCCATCTTCTCGATGCCGGCGGGCAGAAGCGTCGAAGGAGCGACGACGCGCACCTGGGCGCCGAGCGCGTTGAGCAGCATGATGTTGGAGCGCGCCACGCGCGAGTGCAGGATATCGCCACAAATCGCCACGATCAGCTTCGACAGCGCACCCTTGGCGCGGCGGATGGTCAGCGCGTCAAGCAGCGCCTGCGTCGGGTGCTCATGGGAGCCGTCGCCGGCATTGACCACCGAACAGCCAACCTTCTGCGCCAGAAGTGCGGCGGCGCCCGCCGACTGGTGGCGGATGATCAATATGTCGGGGCGCATGGCGTTCAGCGTCATCGCCGTATCGATCAGGGTCTCGCCCTTCTTCACCGAGGAGCTCGCCACCGACATGTTCATGACATCGGCGCCGAGCCGCTTTCCGGCCAGTTCGAACGAGGATTGCGTGCGGGTCGAAGCTTCGTAGAAGAGGTTGATCTGGGTGCGGCCGCGCAGCGTCGAAGTCTTCTTCTCCGGCTGCCGGGAGATCGCCACTGCTCGATCGGCCCGGTCGAGCAGAAGCTCGATGTCGGCGGGGGAAAGATCGCGGATGCCCAGAAGATGGCGGTGAGGGTAGGGGGACGAAGCGTCGGTCATCTCAAGGCGCTGCTATAGGGCTCAGATTTTGCAGCCGCAAGCACCAGCTTTGGATTGCGGCCTTTCTCCCCGGTTTTTCGTCGCGCGCGCGGCAACGCTTGGGCTATAACCGCCAGCGGGTTCGGATTCGTAGCCTTCAGATAACTTCTTAGCCTTCAGACAACAGGGACAGTTCGTGACCGACGACGTGATCAACCAGCCGCCGCCGCTGACGGGCGGCAATGCGTGGCGAGGCGATCCGTTGCTGATCCAGCTTGCCGAGCGCTTTTCCGATCCGGTGCGCAAGGATCTCGACGGGCTTGGCCGTTTCGTGCTGACGCAGGAGGCGCAGGAACTGGCCCGTCTTGCCAATGTCGAGACTCCGAAGCTCAAGACCCATGACCGGCAGGGCCGGCGTATCGATCAGGTCGAGTTCCACCCGGCCTATCATGCGCTGATGCGTCGGTCGGTGGCCAACGGCCTGCATTCCTCGGTCTGGGAAAATGGCGATGCCGAAGTCGGGCGCCGCCATCAGGTGCGCGCTGCCCGTTTCTACCTGACGGCCGAGCTCGAAACCGGGCATCTCTGTCCCATCACCATGACCAGCGCATCGCTGGCGGCGCTGATGGCCAGCCCGAAGCTGTTTCGCGAATGGGCGCCCAGGGTGACGACGCGCAAATACGACCAGAGCCAGAAGCCGCCGGTCGAAAAGACCGGGCTGACGCTCGGCATGGGCATGACCGAGAAGCAGGGCGGTACGGATGTGCGCGCCAACACCACCAGGGCCGAGCGCGCCGGCAGCGGTTTCTATCGGCTCACCGGCCACAAATGGTTCATGTCGGCGCCGATGTCTGATGCTTTCCTGGCGCTCGGCCAGGCGCCGGAGGGGCTTTCGTGCTTTCTCGTGCCGCGCATTCTCGGGGACGGGTCGGGCAACGGCTTTCGCTTCCAGCGGCTGAAGGACAAGCTCGGCAACCGATCCAACGCCTCGTCCGAAGTGGAATTCGTCAACGCCATCGGCGAAATGGTCGGCGAACCCGGCGCGGGCGTAAAGACGATCATGGACATGGTGACACTGACCAGGCTCGACTGCGCCGTCGCCTCCTCGGCGATCATGCGGGCAGGGCTGGCCGAGGCCGTCCACCACACACGTCACCGCCAGGTGTTCGGCGCCAATTTGATCGAGCAGCAGCTGATGCAGCGCGTGCTGGCCGATATGGCGCTTGACGTCGCCGCCGCTACCGCGCTGTCGTTTCGGCTGGCGCGTTCCTTCGACGAGGCGGCCAGCGACCGCGGCGAAGCGGCTTTCGCCCGCGCCATGACCCCGGTCGTCAAATACTGGGTCTGCAAAATAGCGCCGCCGCTGCTTTACGAGGCGATGGAATGCCTTGGCGGCAATGGCTATGTCGAGGAAGCGCCGCTTGCCCGTTACTACCGCGAAGCGCCGGTCAACGCGATCTGGGAGGGTTCCGGCAACGTGATGGCGCTCGACGTGCTGCGTGTGCTCGGCCGGGCGCCCGGCCTGTTCGACGAGGTGCTGAGCGGCATCGACCGCGATCTCGGCGCCGGCGGGCGTGGCACCATCGGCGTACTCAAGGCGGCGATGCAGGTGGCGGCAACCGACGAGGGCTCGGCGCGGCTGCTGACGGAGCAACTGGCACTGTCGGCGGCGGCGGCGGAGCTGCGCCGGCTGGGGGCAGGGCGGATCGCCGATGCTTTCGTCGAAACGCGGCTGGCCGGCCAGTGGCGCAACACCTATGGCATGCTTGATTCGCGCCACGATGCCCGCATGATCATCGACACGCTCTATCCGCCGGTCAACTGAGAGGTTTTGACAGGGAAAATCATCCGATGTCGCATCCCTGTGGATGACCGTTAACCTTAACAAATGGTTTCCATTGCGGCGGCAGGCCGCAAAGCCCACTGTCCTGTTTACCAAAGCAGGAATGCCATGCGGTATATATTGACCTCCTTTCTGGCCTTGCACTGGGCAGTGGCTTTCGCCCTGCTGGCGTTCATCTGCATTGACGGAAATCGCGGCGTTGCGGCGGCGCTCGGCGTGTTGGGCGTCGCCATTCAGAATGCCCATTTCGTCGATCTCGAAAACGCCGTCGTCGTGGCGCCGCTCGCCGTTGCACTGCTCGTTGTTGCGATGCTGTTCTGCTGGGCCTTCGTCGAGACCCTGATCAGCGGCGCGCCAGATCCGCAAGCCGTCGACAGCGTCGTGCGCACCGCCTTCATCTCAGCTTCCGCGGTGTTGTCGTTCGTTCTGGTCGGCGGCGCCGCGCAAGGCATCAACGGGTTGTTCATGGCCGTCGCGGTGCAACTGGCCGCACTTCTGGCTTCCTACGTCGCCATGCTTGCGGAGCGGCGCTCGGCCTTCGCCGCGGCGGTTCCGGCCAGAACCGATATCCGGGCCGCCGCGCATCTGATGGCGAAGGACGCGGCGCACAGTTCCTTGCTCTCGCGCATCTCCGGTCGATCGGACACCAAACCGAGGAATGGCCGCTGATGCGCTATTTGTTCGCACTCTGGGTTGCTCCGCTCGCTCTATTCTGGGGCTGGTTCTTCCTGTCGCTCAACGACATCAATTTCGGCTATGTGATGCTCAGCCGGCAATTGCATGATCTCGTCTTCCAGCTTTACGGGCAGATGCTGGGCGTCGATCCGGCCGTCATTCCCGGCATGGTTGCGAAGGCCTGCGTCTTCGACGGGCTGCTCTTGATGGCGTTTTGGGCGTTTCGCCGACGCCGGGCGATTGGCGGATGGATCCGGACAATGCGCGAGCGCTATTTCGACCAGGCATCGACGCCGAGCGTCTGAAGCCGGTCGAGAACGCCCTGCAGGATAAAGGCCGCAGCGGCCGAATCGATCTTGCCGGCGCGTTTGCGGCGCGAAAAATCCATCTCGATCAATGTTCGCTCGGCCGCCACCGTCGACAGCCGCTCGTCCCAGAAAACGAAGGGCAGGTCGGTCAGGCCAGCCATGTTGCGGACGAAGGCGCGGGATTTCTGGGCACGGGGTCCTTCCGACCCGTCCATGTTGACCGGCAGGCCAAGCACCACCGCCCCGGCATTCTCCTTCTGCAGCAAGGCGAGGAGAGCGGCGGCATCGAGCGAGAATTTCCGGCGCATGATAACTGGGCGCGGATGAGCGAAGGAAAAACCCCGGTCGGAAACCGCCACGCCGATCGTCTTGTCGCCGAGATCGAGCCCGGCCAGCGTCTTGCCGCCGCCGAGCCGCGCCGGCAATTCCTCGATCGTGATGACGCTCAACCGCTTTCCTTTTGACCATGGCGCGGTGCGTCCTGTACGCGCAGGGGACGCAGCGGCACTTTAACTTTGCCGTCGGCGTTCTATCCTCTACCGAAGCAAAAATCGAGGAAAGCATTGATGAAACTGACCTGGTACGGCCATTCGGCATTCCGCATCGAGACCGCGGACGCGAAAATCCTCATCGATCCCTATCTGATCGGCAATCCGTCCTGGACCGGTGGTTGGGAAGGGCCAGCGGAAGGGATCACGCATGTATTGTTGACGCACGGCCACAGCGATCACGTCAGCGGGGCGCTGGAAGTGCTCGGGAAAAGTGGCGCCATGCTGGTCGCCAATTTCGAAATCTGCATGTACCTGGTCGGCAAGGGCGCCAGCGACAAGAAGATCAACCCCGGCAATATCGGCGGCACTGTCGATTGCGGCGGTTTCACCACCACCTTCGTCCAGGCACTGCATTCCTCGTCGTTCCCGGGCGACAATGGCCAGAACACCTATCTCGGCAATCCGGGCGGGCTTGTGCTGCATTTTCCGGAGGACAAGACGCTCTACCACATGGGCGATACCGACATTTTCTCCGACATGGCGCTGATCAACGAATTGCACGAGCCAAAGATCGGCATCGTGCCGGTCGGCGACCGCTTCACCATGGGCGGTGCGGTGGCGGCCCTTGCCTGCCGGCGCTTCTTCGATTTCGATACGGTCATCCCCAGTCACTTCGGCACGTTTCCAATCATCGACCAGACCGCCGAAAAGTTCGTGGCCGGAATGGACGGGTCGGATGTGAAAGTGGCATTGCCGAAGATCGGCGAGACGATTACCTTGTAGAAGATATTGGGTAGAAGACACCAAAACGGAATGAAAACATGGCTTTGAGGAGCTCTCTTTGCATTTCGATGCTGGTCGCGGCGTCGCCGGCGCCTGCCGCGGAGGATTTCATCGAGGGTGTCTATCTCCAATCCGAGGAGCTTTGTGCCCAAGCCAGGAAGGATACGCTGCAAACGGTGATCGAGGCCGGCAACATCGTGCTGTCGTCCCGCGGCCTGGAAAGCATCGAATACAATTGCGAATTCCTTGAGATCACCAAGGCGACTCGTTCACCGAGCTGGGCGGTGACCGCCATATGCCAGGAGCCGGGCTATCTCTTTCCGGACGTTTTGTCGGTCACGCAAATGAATCCGAAACAGATCGACCTGGTTTCCGTCCGGCCCGTCGACGATGAGAGCGAGGCAAGCGGCAACAGCGGCAGCTATTTCCTCTGCGACGGCGTGGCGCTGCCATAGGCGCTTCCGGCCGCGTTGCCGGCATGATGCATGTTGCGCGGCACGCGCCACGCCGCTATAGCGCGACCTGGTTTTCCCGAGGCGACAAATATGTCCGTTGATATCAAGACTGTGAAGCGCGTCGCGCGTCTCGCCCGCATTGCGGTGAGCGAGGAGGATGCCGAGCGCATGACCGGCGAGTTGAACGCCATCCTCGGTTTTGTCGAGCAGTTGAACGAAGTCGACGTTTCCGGCGTCGAGCCGATGACCTCGGTCATCCCGATGGAGATGAAGAAGCGTAGGGATGTCGTCACCGACGGCAACAAGGCGGCCGACATCGTTGCCAATGCGCCGGCGACCGAAGAGAATTTCTTCCTCGTTCCGAAGGTCGTGGAGTAGCGGCCGATGGCAATCGAGATCGCCATCGAGACGCCATTGCAGGACGATGTCCGGGGGCTGATCGACGAGCTCAACACCACGCTGCTCGAACTGACGCCGCCGGAGCATTGCTACCACATGAGCGTCGAGCAGATGGCCGACAAGAATACGACCGTCTTCATCGCCCGCGACAACGGCTTGGCAATAGGGTGCGGCGCGCTCAAACGCCACGATGGCGTCATTGGCGAAGTCAAGCGCATGTATACGCGTCCCTCGCATCGCGGCCGGAAGATCGGCGCGAAAATCGTCGAGCGGGTCGAGGCGCTGGCGCGCAGCGAAGGGCTGAAGCGCCTGGTGCTGGAGACAGGCGACCGCCATCCGGCCGCCTGGACTGTCTACGAACGCGCCGGTTTCTCGCGCTGCGGCCCGGTTCTGGATTATCCTGATACCGAGTGGTCGGTGTTTTACGAAAAGAGCCTTGCCCGATGAGCGACCTGACGCAACTCACGATTTCGCAGGCCCGCGCCAAGCTGCGCGCCAAGGAAATCACCGCAACCGAGATCACCGACGCCTATCTCTCGGCGATCGAGCGGGCCAATCCGGCGCTTAACGCCTATGTCGCCATCACCGACGACAAGGCGCGCGGCATGGCCAAGATCTCGGACGCGAAACTGGCCAAGGGCGAGGGCGGTTCGCTCGAAGGCATACCGCTCGGGATCAAGGACCTGTTCGGCACCGAGGGCATTCATACCCAGGCCTGCAGCCACGTGCTGGACGGGTTCAAGCCGCGCTACGAATCGACCGTCACCGCCAATCTGTGGTCCGACGGCGCCGTCATGCTGGGCAAGCTCAACATGGACGAGTTCGCCATGGGCTCATCCAACGAGACGTCCTACTATGGTCCGGTCGTCAATCCGTGGCGGCGTTCGCGCCTCGACACGGTGGTGATGCCGACCACGCATCAGGGCGATGGCGGTTTCGTCTCGGCCGGCGGCACCAGGACCGCGCGCACGCTGGACAATGCCCAGCTCGTGCCGGGCGGTTCGTCCGGCGGTTCGGCCTCGGCCGTCTCGGCGTTCCTGTGCGCGGGCGCCACCGCCACCGACACCGGCGGCTCGATCCGCCAGCCCGCCGCCTTCACCGGCACGGTCGGCATCAAGCCGACCTATGGCCGCTGCTCGCGCTGGGGCATCGCCGCGTTCGCGTCGTCGCTCGACCAGGCCGGGCCGATCGCCCGCGACGTGCGCGATGCCGCGATCCTGCTCAAATCCATGGCCTCGGTCGATCCGAAGGACACCACATCGGTCGACAGGCCGGTGCCGGACTACGAGGCGGCGATCGGCCGTCCGGTCAAAGGCATGAAGGTCGGCATCCCCCGGGAATATCGTGTCGACGGCATGCCCGAAGAGATCGAGGCGCTGTGGCAGAAGGGCATTGCCTGGCTTAGGGATGCCGGCGCCGAGATCGTCGACATTTCCTTGCCGCACACGAAATATGCCTTGCCGGCCTATTATATCGTGGCGCCTGCTGAAGCCTCGTCGAACCTCGCCCGCTATGACGGTGTCCGTTATGGCCTGCGCGTGCCCGGCAAGGACATTGTCGACATGTATGAGAAGACCCGGGCCGCCGGCTTCGGCCGCGAGGTCAAGCGCCGCATCATGATCGGCACCTATGTGTTGTCGGCAGGCTACTACGATGCCTACTACCTGCAGGCGCAGAAGGTGAGAAACCTCATCAAGCGGGATTTCGAGACCGTGTTCGCGGCTGGCGTCGACGTCATCCTGACACCGGCGACGCCATCAGCGGCTTTTGGCATCGCCGACGAGGACATGGCCGCCGACCCGGTCAAGATGTACCTCAACGACATCTTCACCGTGACGGTGAACATGGCCGGGCTGCCGGGCATCGCCGTGCCGGCCGGCCTCGACGCCAAGGGTCTGCCGCTCGGCCTGCAGCTCATCGGCCGTCCTTTCGACGAGGAAGCCTTGTTCCAGACCGCCCATGTCATCGAACAGGCGGCCGGCACGTTTCAGCCGGAAAAGTGGTGGTAGTCCTTTAGGCATCGCGTTTGAATGATGCGGTGCGCTTTAGCCCCGGTTTATGCAGGTCGTTGCCCCAGAACCGCTACGCGCTTTTGGGCGGCATGCATTGGAGCGATCATCTGGACGCACAAAATACGCTCTAACACGTTTGGTCTACGCACCGGGCTTTCCGAAAATCGATACCGATTTTCGGGCCGATGCGGTGGGGGTGAAGGATGTTCTTCTATCTTTCCAAATTTCTCTGGTTCTTTGTCCAACCGTTGAATTTTGCGATCTTCCTGCTGCTGGCGGGGCTGGTGGCGGCGATGTTCGGCCGGCGACGGTTGGCGACCGCCGGCAGCGTCCTTGCCGTTCTCGTTCTTGCGCTTTCGACATGGACGGAACTCGGCGCGACAATGATCAGTCCGCTGGAGGACCGCTTCCCCAGGCCACCGCTGCCAGAAAGGGTCGACGGTATCATCGTGCTGGGCGGCGGTTTGGAGAGTGCCATCAATGCCGTGCGTGGCGGCTATGAAATTAACGGCGCCGGCGACCGGATCGTCGAGGCAGCCGTATTGGCGCGGCGTTTTCCGACAGCGAAAATCGCCATCTCCGGTGGCACCGTTGAAATGGTAATCAAAGGTGAGGGCGACGCAGACTCTGGGCCGCGCCTGCTCACGGCGCTTGGCGTGACAGCCGATCGCCTGATCCTCGAGAACAAATCCCGCAACACCTATGAGAATGCGGTCTTTACCAGGCAACTTGTCGCACCGAAACCCGGCGAGACCTGGCTGCTGGTGACTTCGGCCTTCCATATGCCGCGCGCCACGGCGCTCTTCGACAAGGCCGGCTTTCCAACCGTTCCGTGGCCGGTTGACTACATGACCTCCGGCACGGAAAGCATCCGCTCATTTCCCCCCTACAACGGGCTGGAGGTCACCACCACCGCGGTCCGTGAATGGATCGGGCTGATGGCTTATTGGCTGTCGGGCCGGATCGATCGGCTTTTCCCCGGACCGGCTGACGGGCCAGGCGGCTGACCGATCACCGCCTGCCGCGCGGCGGAAAAGAACTGGCGGCGGACCAGCACCGCCAGAAGCAGCAGCGTCGACAGCACGAACACCGTCGGGTCGACGAACCAGCCGAGATAGCCGATCGAGAAGAACACACCGCGCAGACCGGAATTGAAGTGCTTTCCGGCCAGCATGTTCATGCGCGCCGCCCGCCAGACCGCCGTTTCGGTCACCGGGTTGCGTGAGGCTTCGCCATACGGGATCGGCACGGCGCCAATCAGGATCGAGCAATAGTTGAACAGCCGGTAGGCCCAGCCGAATTTGAAGAAGGCAAAGGCCAGGATCAGCACCAGCCCGAATACCTTTATCTGGAAGGCCGCGCGCGACGGTGCGTCGCCCAGCGGCAAGTCGCTCAGCACCGAAACGACCTGGTCGGAGGCGCCAAGCAAGGCAAAACAACCACCCAGCGCAATCAGCGAGCTTGAGGCGAAAAAGGCGGTTCCCTGTTGCAGCCCGCTCATGATGGCGGTGTCGACGATGCGGATCTCGCGCTCGGCCATGGTCCGCATCCAGGCTTCGCGCTGGGCGTTCATCGCTGTCGTCAGCGACACGCGGCGGATCAGTCTTCCGTCGGAGGCGAGCGTGTGCAGCACCCATACGATGAGGAAGAAGGCCAGTGCGGCGAAATCGGCCGTCGATAAATGGAAAGAATCGCCCATGCACTGCCTTTTACCACAGCCGGAGGGGTCGCTTCGATGGCAGAACGCAGTCATGTCGCTGGCGGAGCAAACAAGGTCGGCAGGCGCTGCGCCGCGATTTTCAAAAGAGCGGAAACATCATGAGAATTCCTATATGTGGAATGATCACGGAGACAGTGCCGCGTGTTCCTTTCGGTTTTCGACCTGTTCAAGATCGGCATCGGCCCATCAAGCTCGCACACGATGGGGCCGATGACAGCGGCGCGGCGGTTTCTCGACGAAGTCGCGGGAGACGACTGGCCGCGTCCGGCCGGCGCCAGGGTCGATCGCATCGCAGCCAGCCTGCACGGCTCGCTCGCCTACACTGGTATCGGCCATGGGTCCGACCGCGCGGTGGTGCTTGGTCTTGCCGGTGAGACGCCGCAGACCATCGATCCCGACCAGGCCGACGGCATTGTCGCCGGCATCGCCGCCGAGAAGCGGATTTCGCCGCCCGGCCATCCATCCTATCGCTTTAACCCGGCCACGGACCTGGTGCTGGATCGCAAGACGCCGCTCACCGGCCACGCCAACGGCATGGCCTTCTCGGCCTATGACGCCGACGGCCGGCTGCTGCTCAGGCGCATTTATTATTCGATCGGCGGTGGCTTCGTGGTTTCCGAGGAAGAGCTGCAGCGGATGAAGGCCAAGGGCTCGGTGACGACGGAAGGCAAGAAGGTTCCCTACCCATTCAAGAACGCGGTCGAGATGTTGTCCATGGCGGCGAAAAACGGCCTTTCCATCGCCGACATGAAGCGCGTCAACGAGGAAACGCAGATGTCGCGCGAAGAGCTCGACGCTGGGCTCGACGGCATCTGGAGCGCCATGAAGGGTTGTATCGATCGTGGCCTGTCGCAGGACGGCATCATGCCGGGCGGGCTCAAGGTGCGCCGTCGAGCGCGGCAATTGCACGACAAGCTGCAGGAGCAGTGGCAGCAGAACCGGCCCAATCCCTTGCTCGCCAATGACTGGCTGTCGATCTACGCCATGGCGGTCAACGAGGAGAACGCCGCTGGCGGGCGCGTCGTCACCGCGCCGACCAATGGCGCTGCCGGAACGCTGCCCGCGGTGCTGCGCTACTGGCTGCATTTCCACCCCGAGGCCGATCAGCCGAGCATCCGCGATTTCCTGCTGACGGCTGCGGCGGTCGGCGGCATCATCAAGACCAATGCCTCGATCTCGGGCGCCGAGGTCGGCTGCCAGGGCGAGGTCGGTTCAGCCTCGGCAATGGCGGCGGCGGGTCTGTGCGCCGTCATGGGCGGCACGCCCGAGCAGGTCGAGAACGCGGCCGAGATCGCGCTTGAACATCATCTCGGCATGACCTGCGATCCGGTCGGCGGGCTGGTGCAGGTGCCATGCATCGAGCGCAATGCGCTGGGCGCGGTCAAGGCGGTGACCGCTGCTTCACTGGCCATCAAGGGCGACGGCATTCATTTCGTGCCGCTCGATGCCGCCATCGAGACCATGCGCCAGACCGGCCTCGACATGAACGAGAAATACAAGGAAACCAGCCTTGGCGGGTTGGCCGTCAACGTGGTGGAGTGCTGAGCCAAAAACCTGGCACTGTGGAGAAAGTCGACCAGGCCGTTGACGGCTTCGCGTGCCGGACTAAACCTTAATCCATGTCTCTCAATCTCGTAAAGCTCTGTGTCGGCTGCGACAGCGTCGAGGATCTCGAAGAGTGGATCGCGTTTCGCCTTGAGGAAAAACGGCGCGCCGGCGAACCTGCCGAGCACTACCACACCACCCGCATGGTGCCGACGCGCGGCGCCGAAATCACCGATGGTGGGTCGCTTTATTGGGTGGTCAAAGGCAATGTCCAGTGCCGTCAGTTGATCACTGAAATCCGGCCCTTCACCGACGACGAGGGTATTGGCCGTTGTCATCTCATGCTCGACCCGGAAGTTGTGCGCACCGACTGGCAGCCGCGCCGCGCCTTTCAGGGCTGGCGTTACCTGAAACCGGCCGATGCACCGGCCGATCTCGGCAAGGGCATGGCCGGGCTCTTCGAGATACCGCCGAAACTTAGGCGCGAGCTTGCCGACCTCGGCCTGCTCTGAGCGAAGGCGCCAAGTCCGAGGCCGATTGTCTTGATTGCTGGCCCTCCAAGTCTCATCATGTTGGACTTGCAAGCGGCGCGGCAACGCCACATCTTGAATCGCATGAGCGACAAGAAGCAGCCCGTGCCCGCGAGGGTCGATCCTGGGCCGGTCAAGTCTCAATCGAGCACCGGCGAAATCGACGCCTTTGTCCGCCAAGCGAGGACGCTTGCCGCGTCCGCGACTGGTTCGGGCAGGTTGATCCTTTCGCTCGACGCCACAATGAGCCGCCAGCCCACCTGGGATCTCGCCTGTGCGCTGCAGGGCGAGATGTTCGACGCTGTCGGCAAGGCCGGGGCGCTCAAGGTTCAACTGGTCTATTTTCGCGGTCTGGGCGAGTGTCGTTCATCCGCATTCGTGACCAATACGGACGCGCTGAAGCAACTGATGACGCGGATAGAATGCCGTGCCGGCCATACCCAGATCGGCAAGGTGCTTGCCCATGCGCTGAAACAGACGGCTGCCTCAAAAGTCAATGCGCTGGTCTATATCGGCGACGCCATGGAAGAAAATGTCGACGACCTTGCCGCCAAAGCCGGCAGCCTCGGCCTGCATGGCGTTCCCGTCTTCGTCTTTCAGGAGGGTCATGATTCCGGCGCGGAAAAGGCCTTCAAGGAGATCGCGCGGCTGTCCAAAGGGGCATGGTTCCGATTTGATCGGCGGGCCGCCGCGACCTTGGCCAGCCTGCTTTCGGCGGTCGCCGTGTTTGCGACCGGAGGGCTGACGGCACTGGAAGCCAGGGGCAGGCCGGAAGACCGGCTGATGATCGAGCATCTGCGGGGCGGCAGGAAATAATGGGCGCGATTATCGCATTGGTAGCATTGCTTTTGGTGCTTCTCGGCGCGGCTATGATCTTCCTGCGCGCCGACCCGGCGAAACTCGCAAGCGGGATGAGGACGGTTGGGCCCATCCTGCTGGCGCTGGTCGGGGTTGCCGTGCTTCTGGTCGGACGTCAAGGCATTGGCGGTTTGATCCTGTCGGCGGCGCTCGCCTGGTACGGATCCATGCGGATGAAACGGCCGCCAACGAAGTTGTCGCCGGGCAAGCACTCGACAGTGCGCACCGCTGCACTCGAAATGGAACTCGACCACGATACCGGCAGCCTGGAAGGCCTCGTTTTGGCCGGCCGCCATGAAGGCAAGATGCTCGGCGCCATGGCGCTTGCCGAATTGCAGCAGCTTTACCGCGAACTTCCCGGCGACCCGGAGAGCCGCCAATTGCTAGAGACGTATCTTGACAGCAGATTTCCCGTCTGGCGCAAAGACGCTGAGGCGAATGGTGGCGACGGGCTGGGTGTTGCGCCAGGTGCGGGCGCCATGACTAAGGAGGAGGCCTACAAGATCCTTGGTCTTGAAGCGGGGGCCGCCGCGGCGGATGTCCGCAAGGCGCACCGCCGCCTGATGCAGCGCCTGCACCCCGATATCGGTGGCACGTCTTTCCTTGCGGCGCGGATCAACGAAGCCAAGGATGTCTTGCTCTCCAATCACAACTAGTCTCCTTCGACGCAGAATTTCCCGGGAGGCGTTTTTCCACACCGCCTATTGCTGGACGGCGTAGCACTCGATCTTCTTTTTCTTCAGGGCGCTGCAGGCTTTCCAGGCGGCGTTCTTCGAACCGAAGCCGCCAAACCTGGCGCGGTAGTAGGTGACGCCATCCTTGTCGAAAGCGACGGTGAAACCGGACGCGTCGGCGAGGACCGAGGGGGCCTGCTTCGTCGTCTTGTCGAGGAAAGCCTGGGCTTCGGACCGTTTTGGCGAAGAAGCGACCTGTATTGCCCAGCCCGAGGGCACCGATGCGGTATTGACGGGATCGACCGCCTCCGCGTCGCCATAGGCCGCGGCAACCCGGGCCGTCGCCACATCGTCCGCTGTGGCCACGGCCACGGTCTTGACCTTTCTGGTCTGGACGACGGGAGTGGTCTCCTCGACGACGGGCGCGTTTTCCTCAACGAGAGCGGCAACCGCATCATTGTCCGGCTTTTCGTCCGGCGTCGGCGCGTCGTGCTTGGGCAAAAACACCTTGGCCAGTGCCGTGATCGGATTGCCGCCGCCAGCCTTGGCGATCAGCACGCCGCTGCCGCGCGACGACGCCTTCGGCATGTAGGCGTTGATCAAACCGGCCATCTGGTTGTCACGGCTGCCGCCCGATTTCCCGCCCATGACCACCGCCACGATGCGGCGATCGCCATCGGAGACCGAGGAGACAAGATTGAAACCGGAGGCCCGCGTGTAACCCGTCTTGATACCGTCGACGCCCTTGATGCGGCCGAGCAGCCGGTTATGGCCGTTGATGCGCTTGCGGCCATACAGGAAAGAGCGCTGCGAGAAATAGCCGTAATACTGGGGAAAATGCTCTCTTAGCGCGATGCCGAGCATCGCCATGTCGCGCGCGGTCGTGAACTGACCGGGGTCCGGCAAACCGTTGGCATTGCGGAAAACGGTCGACTTCATGCCCAGCGCCCGGGCCTTGGCCGTCATCATACGGGCGAAATTGGCTTCATTGCCGCCGAGGAGCTCGCCGAGCGCCGTTGCCGAGTCGTTTGCCGACTTGGTCACCATCGACAGGATCGCGGTCTCGACCGTGACCACCCCGCCGGGCCGGACGCCGAGTTTCGTCGGCGGTTCGGCCGCGGCACGTGCCGAGAAAACGACTCGAGAATTCTTGGCGATCTTGCCCTTCGCCATCGCCTCGAAGGTCAGGTAAAGCGTCATCATCTTGGTGAGCGAGGCAGGATAGCGCCGGCCGTCGGCATCCGAGGAATAAAGCACCTTGCCGGTCTTGGCGTCGATGACGATGGCGGCCGACCTGGCTGCCTGCGACGAAGCGGCCTCGGCAACGACCAGTGTCATCGCCAAAGCGAGGATCACGATCGTTTTCAAAGAGGACGCGGATTTGGAAAGAATGCCCGACAACGCCTGACGCACCGATAATTCCTTTGAATTTTTTGTTGCCCTGGAGGCGGCAAAGGGTCCCTGCCTCACTTCCAGCCACGCTAACGCGGTCAGCGTTACCAATCCGTTTATGGTAACCGCCGCGTTCACCATTTTCTTCGGGATTGAGCTTCTCTTTATTCGAATGTTAGCCACTGCCGGCGTGGCGGGGGTCACCGATTTAGGCTAAACCTTGACTTTTGTGCAGCGCACAATATATTGACGTGCATTGCACAACGTGGCCGGATAGGCGCCCAGTTCGGGACGGCGCGTCAAAGGCCGTCATCAAAGGGAAAGCGTGAAATGGCCCAGACCTATGAAGATTTCAGCAAATATGGCAAAGAGTTTGCCGACACCGGCTTGAAGAGCTTTGCGTCCCTTTCCAAGGGCGCGCAGGCCATTGCCACTGAAGCGGGCGAATATACCAAGAAGAGCTTCGAAGCCGGCAGCGCCGCGGTCGAGAAAATCTTTTCGGCCAAGTCGCTGGAGAAGGCGATCGAAATCCAGTCCGACTACGCCAAGCAGTCCTACGAATCCTTCGTCACCGAGGCGACAAAGATCGGCGATCTCTACGCCGAACTCGCCAAGGAAGCCTACAAGCCGTTCGAATCGATCGTCGCAAAGGCGAAGTAATTTGTCTGTATGATGTGAAGACGGCCCCGAGCCTGTAAGACAGACCCGGTCGCGGAAGCGCGGCCGGGTTTTTTCATGGCAATTTCAAATCAGGGGCTCCGCCGGCTTCACGATTGCGAAAATCCGTCAAGTTTGGCCACCTAGCCATATTGTCAGCTAAACAGAAGGGCTTAAAATCGTCCATCGAACACCTACATGTCGAACTCGCATGGGGATTCGAAAAAGGCAGGACTACGTGACGATCGGTTTGACTGCCACGAGAGACGTGGCGCGCATGCAAAACGGCAGCGGCGGCAATGAGGCCGGTCGCGGCACCGCCGTCATCACGCGCACCAAAACCAAGACCAAGAAGCCCAGCCTTTACCGGGTCCTCATCCTCAACGACGACTACACACCCATGGAATTCGTGGTTCACGTGCTGGAGCGTTTTTTCCAGAAGGACCGTGAAGCCGCCACACGCATCATGCTTCATGTTCACAATCATGGAGTGGGCGAGTGCGGGGTCTATACATTCGAGGTGGCCGAGACCAAAGTGTCTCAGGTCATGGATTTCGCCCGACAGAATCAGCATCCGCTGCAATGCGTGATGGAGAAGAAGTGAGGTAACATGCCGGCTTTCTCCCAAGGCCTGGAAAAGGCGCTTCACCAAGCGCTGACGCTCGCCAATGAGCGGCACCATGAATACGCAACCCTTGAACATTTGCTGCTCGCGCTCATCGACGACACCGAGGCGGCCGCCGTCATGCGTGCCTGCAATGTCGATCTCGACGATCTGAAGCATACGGTGCTGACCTATATCGACACCGAGCTCGACAATCTCGTTACGGGTTACGACGAGGACTCCAAGCCGACCGCCGGTTTCCAGCGCGTCATCCAGCGTGCAGTGATCCATGTGCAGTCGTCCGGCCGCGAGGAAGTGTCGGGCGCCAATGTGCTCGTTGCCATCTTCGCCGAGCGCGAGAGCCATGCCGCCTATTTCCTGCAGGAACAGCAGATGACCCGCTACGACGCGGTCAACTACATCTCGCACGGCATCGCCAAGCGCCCCGGCGCTTCGGAAGCGCGGACGCCGCGCGGCGCCGACGACGAGCAGGGTGGCCAGAACGGCGCCGAGCCGCAGGAAGAAAACGGCAAGAAGAAGCAGCAGCAGGACGCGCTGACCGCCTATTGCGTCAACCTCAACAACAAGGCCAAGGCCGGCAAGATCGATCCGCTGATCGGCCGCGAGAGCGAGATCAACCGCACCATCCAGGTGCTGTGCCGCCGTTCCAAGAACAACCCGCTCTATGTCGGCGACCCCGGCGTCGGCAAGACGGCGATCGCGGAAGGCCTTGCCAAGCGCATCGTCGAGGGCGATGTGCCGGAAGTGCTGCTCAACGCCACCATCTTTGCGCTCGACATGGGCACGTTGCTGGCCGGCACCCGCTACCGCGGCGATTTCGAGGAGCGGCTGAAGCAGGTCGTCAAGGAGCTCGAGGACTATCCCGGCGCGGTGCTGTTTATCGACGAAATCCACACCGTGATCGGGGCAGGGGCCACATCGGGCGGCGCCATGGACGCGTCGAACCTGTTGAAGCCGGCGCTGTCGTCCGGCGCGATCCGCTGCATCGGCTCGACCACCTACAAGGAGTTCCGCCAGTTCTTCGAGAAGGACCGCGCTCTGGTGCGGCGCTTCCAGAAGATCGACGTCAACGAGCCGACCATCGAGGATGCCATCGAGATCATGAAGGGCCTGAAGCCCTATTTCGAGGAGTTCCACAAGGTCCGCTACACGAGCGAGGCGATCAAGGCTTCGGTTGAATTGTCGGCGCGCTACATCAATGACCGCAAGTTGCCGGACAAGGCGATCGACGTGATCGACGAGACCGGCGCCTCGCAGATGCTGGTGCCGGAGGCCAAGCGCAAGAAGACCATCGGCATCAAGGAGATCGAGGCGACGATCGCGACCATGGCCCGCATTCCGCCCAAGACGGTTTCGGCCGACGACGAGAAGGTGCTGCAGGGCCTCGACGTCGAGTTGAAGCGTGTCGTCTACGGTCAGGACACCGCGATCACCGCGCTGACCTCCGCGATCAAGCTGGCGCGCGCCGGCCTGCGCGAACCGGAAAAGCCGATCGGCTCCTACCTGTTCTCGGGCCCGACCGGCGTCGGCAAGACCGAAGTGGCAAAGCAGCTCGCTGCCTCGCTTGGCGTCGAGCTGATCCGTTTCGACATGTCGGAATATATGGAGCGTCACACCGTCTCGCGGCTGATCGGCGCACCTCCCGGCTATGTCGGCTTCGACCAGGGCGGCCTGCTGACCGACGGCGTCGACCAGCATCCGCATTGCGTGCTGTTGCTGGACGAGGTCGAGAAAGCGCATCCTGACCTGTTCAACATCCTGTTGCAGGTCATGGACCACGGCAAGCTGACCGATCACAACGGCAAGCAGATCGACTTCCGCAATGTCATCCTGATCATGACCACCAACGCCGGTGCGTCGGATGCGCAGCGCGCGGCGATCGGCTTTGGCTCGACCAAGCGCGAAGGCGACGATGTCGAGGCGATCAATCGGCTGTTCACGCCGGAATTCCGCAACCGTCTCGATGCGATCATCCCGTTCGGCTCGTTGCCGGTGCCGGTTATCCATCAGGTGGTGCAGAAGTTCGTCATGCAGCTCGAGGCCCAGCTTTCCGAACGCGGCGTCACCTTCGACCTGTCGCCGGACGCGATCGCCTGGCTGGCCGACAAGGGCTATGACGAGCGCATGGGCGCAAGGCCGCTCGGCCGCGTCATCCAGGAGCACATCAAGAAGCCGCTGGCCGACGAGGTGCTGTTCGGCAAGCTCAAGAAGGGCGGCACGGTGCGCGTCACCGTCGAGAAGAAGGAGACCGGCGAGACCGGCCTGAAGCTCGAATCGCTGGCCGACGAGGCGCCGGTCAAGCCGAAGAAGGAAGATCTGGACGATGCGCCCAAGGCCAAGAAAGCCGTAGCGAAGAAGCCCGCCGCGAAAAAGGCCGTGGCGCAGAAGCCGGAGGCCAAGGGCAAGGATGGCGGCAAGCGCAGCCTGGTGCCGCAACTGCCCCGCAAGGGCTGACAAGCTCTGGAGTCAGAAAAGCCCCGGCAACGGGGCTTTTTTGTTGGGAGGGAGGCCGCGTGCAGATCGGGCAAATCATCATTCTGAACGGTGCGCCGCGATCGGGAAAGTCGAGCATTGTCCAGGCAATCCAGGAGACGTTCGATGGCGTCTGGATGAACCTTGGCGTCGATACCTTCGCGCAGATCACGCCGCCCAAGTTTCGTCCGGGCATTGGCCTGCGCCCCGGCGGGGAGCGCCCCGATCTTGAAATGCATGTGCCTCGATTCTATGCCGCGCTCTATGAATCGATTGCCGCCCACAGCCGGTCGAGCCTGAATGTCATCGCCGATCTCGGTCATCACGATGCTTATTCGAAGCCGCTCAACATCCTGGCCGATTGCGCCGGTCGGCTCGCCGGCCTGCCGGTTCTTTTCGTAGGCGTTCGCTGTCCGATCGAGGTGATTCTTGAACGGCGCGCGCGGAGCGCGGCGGACGAGGGCTATGTGACCGGCTCCAGCGACGATCCGATGCCGCGGCCCGTGCGCCTGTGGCAGGATGAGGTACACCGGCCGGGCATCTACGACCTGGAGGTCGATACGTCGCTGCTAAGCCCGCAGCAGTGCGCCGAGGCGATCAGGCGGCGGCTTGACCACGGCCCGCGGCCGACCGCTTTTCGAAGCCTGGCACAATCGCAAGTCGGCTGAAGCCCGCCTGCGACTGGATCAATTGCTTAGCGCTGCCCGTATCTTACCGGCGTTTTCAGCCAGGATTTCCGGCTTTTCCATCTGTCCGCTGTGCGGCTTCAGCGGGACACCCTCGAAGCGCGGAATGATATGGACATGCAAGTGGTAGACGGTCTGGCCCGATGCCGGCTCGTTGAACTGCATGACGGTGACGCCATCGGCGCCGAAGGTTTTTTTGACAGCACGCGCCACTTTCTGGACGATCGCAAAAAGCGGGCCGAGTGTTGTCGGATCGGCGTCAAGCAGGTTGCGCGAAGGCGCCTTCGGCACGACGAGCGTATGGCCCGGCCCTTGCGGCATCACATCCATGAAGGCCAAGACCGCGTCATCTTCGTAGACGCGGTGCGACGGGATTTCGCCGCGCAGGATTTTTGCGAAGATATTGTTGCTGTCATAGGTGGCGTCCGCCATGGCCTGTGCTCCGGATTGTGCCTCGCTGTCTCGTGTAGCGAAGCCATTCTGGACCGGCAAGACAATCGGGCAAGATCGACCATGCCCGCTTCGATCAGCGCCGCATCCTTGGTGGAGGACGCTGGGCGGCTGCTACTCCTCGAGATCCTTGCGGAACGGGGTATGCTCTTCGAGATAGTCGCCCATCCGCTCCACTTCGCGCCGCTCGCGCCTGAGATAGTCGGCCACCGCGTTGCGCAGGCCAGGATGGGCGATGTAGTGCGCCGAATGCATGGTCACCGGCCTGTAGCCGCGTGCCAGCTTGTGTTCGCCTTGCGCGCCCGCCTCGACCACTTTCAGCTTGCGCTCGATGGCGAAGTCGATCGCCTGATGGTAGCAGACCTCGAAATGCAGGAAGGGGTGGTCCTCGACACAGCCCCAGTTGCGGCCGTAAAGCGCGTCCGAGCCGATGAAATTGATGGCGCCGGCAATGTAGCGTCCGTTGCGCCTGGCCATCACCAGCAGGATGTCGTCGGCCATGCGCTCGCCGATCATCGAGAAGAACTCGCGGCTGAGATAGGGCCGTCCCCACTTCCTGCTGCCGGTGTCCACGTAGAACGCAAAAAAGTCGTCCCAGACTTTTTCAGTCAAATCCTTGCCGGTCAGCCAGTCGATCGAGATGCCGTGAGCGAGCGACTCGCGCCGTTCCTTCTTCATCGCCTTGCGCTTGCGCGAAGCCAGCGTGGCGAGAAAATCGTCATAGGTCGAAAAGCCTTCATTGAAGAAGTGAAACTGCTGGTCGGTGCGGTGTAGGAAACCCGCTGCCTCCAGCGTCTCGACGTCTTTCTCCTGGGCGAAGGTGACATGGGCCGAAGACACGCCGAGCTTTTCCGTCACCGCCTTCATGCCAGCAGCCAGCCCGGCCTTCACGGTGCCGCTGTCCTCACCCTTGCGGACCAGCAGGCGAGGGCCGGTGACGGGCGTAAACGGCACCGCGCATTGCAGCTTGGGATAATAGCGCCCGCCGGCGCGCTCGAACGCGTCCGACCAGCCATGGTCGAACACATATTCGCCCTGGCTGTGCGATTTCAGATAGCAGGGCACGGCGCCGAGCAACCTGCCTTGCGCCGTCTCCAGCCTGAGGTGATGACCTTGCCAGCCGGTGCGCCGGACGGCACAACCGGAGTCTTCGAGCGCGCTCAGAAAAGCGAACGAAACAAGGGGGTTGTAGCCATTTTCTTTATCGCCGCGCGCAGTGCCGCCGAGGCCGTCCCATTCAGCGCGGGTGAAGGCGCCGATACCGGCGGCGACGCGGATCGAATACTGTTCATTCGCCGTTTGCCCGTCGCATTCATCACCCTGATCCATGAGGCTAATTTAAGCGCCAAAGTGGGCCATGCAAGCCCGCTTCAGGCCACCTTCACGTGATCGGGCTCGAAGCCTTCGAACGTCATCTGGTCGGCATATCTGAAGGTGAGCTCCACTGCGGGCTGGTCGAGCACGGTCCAGGTGATGACAGGCATTTTGAGCTTCTCACGCACGAAGGAGACGAACCGGTTCGGCAGGTCGCCGGCGGCATAGGAGGTGAAAGCGAGACCGTGCGCCAGCATGGCGAAATGCGCCTCGATCAACTTGACGTCCTTGCCATAAGCGGTCAGCCCGCCTGGGATGCCGGGCGCATGTTTCGAAAAATCGCGGATCAACCAGTGGTCGAACGACATGATCGCCACCTTGCCCTTGTAGGGCTTGAGCATCTTGCCGACGCTTTCGACCAGGCCTTCATCATGGCCGGGAACGCCTTTGAGCTCGACGACCATGGGCACGCGGCCACCGACCAGATCGAGCGCCTGCTGCAACGTCGGCAGATGGTCCGAAGTGCCGCCGACCCTGAGCGCCGTCAGTTCAGCCGCCGTGCGCTGCCAGACGAAGCCGTCCTGGCCGGTCAGCCGCTTGAGGTCGTCGTCATGGATGATGACGGGAACGCGATCCGACGACAAATGCACATCGCATTCGATCGCATAGCCGCGCTCGGCCGCGGCGGCGAAAGCGGAAAGCGTGTTCTCCCAGCGCTTCTTGTTCATGTCGTGAAAGCCGCGATGGGCAACGGGCCGGGCGGTCAGCCAGGAAATGTCGGTCATCTTATTCACTCGACTTCAAAGATCGCTTCGATTTCCACTGCGGCATTGAGCGGCAGGGAAGCGGTGCCGACGGCGGAGCGGGCATGTTTGCCGCGATCGCCGAGGACGGCGACCAGAAAATCCGAAGCGCCGTTGGCCACCAAATGCTGTTCGACAAAATCCGGCACTGAGGCAACGAAGACAGTAATCTTCACCAGCCGGTGGATTTTATCGAGGTCGCCGAGGGCAGCCTTGGCCTGCGCCAATACGTTGATCGCGCAATATTTTGCCGCTTCCTTGCCGCTTGCGGTGTCGACCTCGCGGCCGAGCAGACCGCTCGCCTGCAGCTTGCCTTCCCTGAGGGGCAACTGCCCGGCGGTGAAGAGCAGATTGCCTGACCTGCAATAGGGCACATAGTTGGCGGCGGGCGCCGCGGCGACCGGAAGCGTCACGCCGAGATCGTTTAGCCGCTTTTCGATTGTTTCACTCATGGTATTTCCCTATTGCTTGATGTCGACGCGCTGGCCGGGCCGAAATTGCTATTTTTGCCTCGCTTCCGCCATGACTTTTTTTAAGCTGGACCATCTTTCCCTGCGGCCTGCCATTGGCCGCGATGATCGGAGCCCCTCATGCGCGCAACGCGCCTTGCATTCCATGCTGTTCTGCTGGCGGCGCTTTTCGCGGCGGCTCCTGCTTTGGCCGTCCCGGCGCTGCAGGCGCACCGCGCCGTTTACGACATCACCCTGGACAAGGCGTCGGATCGTTCCGGCATCACCGGCATTTCCGGCCGCATGGTCTACGAGTTCAATGGCTCGCCCTGCGAAGGCTACACGGTGAAGTTCCGCATGGTCACCCAGATCGTCACCGGCGACAACACGCGGCTGACAGATCAGCAGACGACGACCTTCGAGGACGCCGAAGGCAAGACCTTTTCGTTCGTGACGAAATCCTTCGTCGACCAGAACCTCGACAAGGAGGTCAAGGGCACCGCGACGAAGGAGACGAAGGGCCTCAAGGTCGATATGGACAAGCCGGAGAAGAACAGCATCGAACTGGCTGCCACCCAATTCCCGACCCAGCACCTGGTCGAACTGATCGGCAAGGCCGAAAAGGGCGAGAACTTCTACGAAACCAATCTGTTCGACGGCTCGGAAGACGCCGACAAGGTGATGGCCACCACCGTCGTGGTCGGCAAGAAAACCGATGCCGACAAGGCCGATCCGGAAGCGCCGGCGCTGGCCAGGCTCGCGACCGACAAATATTGGCCGGTCGACATCGCCTATTTCGACGACACCGACAAGTCGGGCGAGGAAGTGCCGGAATATCGGATCAGCTTCAAGCTGCTCGAGAACGGCATCACGCGCGACATGGTCATGGACTATGGCGAATTCTCGATGACCGGCAAGCTGGTCAACCTGTCGCTGTTCGATCAGTCGAAGCCTTGCCCGACGAAATAGTGCCTCTGCTTAATCACGACGCGTGCTGCCGCACCCAATGACTTGAACGCGCCGCAATTGCGTTTCACCCTTTCCCCAGCATCTACCTTGGGGGATCAGGTTGAGCAGAATCGATGTGTTCGTGGCGCCGAAGCCCAGTCCGGCGCTGATCAAGATCATGACTTTCGTCAACCGGATTGTCATGCTGCACGGCATTCCCGGCTTGCGTGACCTGCTGCCCTTCAACCGCCTGGCCGTGTTGCACGGCGTCGCCAATGTCCGCCACATCGATTTTCCCGATGACGACCGGCGGCGGTTGGAGGACTGCTGCGGCACAGGCAAGGCGACATTCATCACACCCAATCATCCGGAGTTCTTCACCGACTGGATGATCGACAAGGAGATCGTCTCGCAGGTCAGCCCGCTCGCGGCATCCTGGGCCACGCATGGCGTCGTCAACGGCCTCGGCCGGATCATGCAGAAATTCTGGCTGGCCAACAATCTGATCGCCCAGATCCCCGGCAACAGCGGAGCGGCCAAGGAGCATTCGGTCGCCTGGGCGCTGAAAGGGCATGGCGTGCTCCTGCATCCCGAGGGCGGCGTCGGCTGGCATGCCAATGTCGCCGCCCCCTTGCTGCCCGGGGCCATCGAGATGGGGTTCGAAGCGCTCAAGCGCGGTCACGCAACCGATGGGGATTTCAAGGCTTGGATCGCGCCGGTCGTCTGGAAGCTGGCTTTCACCGGGAATGTCGAGCCGGCGTTGGCGCAGGAATGCGGCTATGTCGAGAAAAGCCTGAAAATCGAACGCCATGCCACCGATACGCTGGCGGAACGCGTCCACCATATCTATGCAACGCTGTTGTCGCGCGATGAGAGCGCCTGCGACATGATGCCTGACGCGCAGGGCTCCTATGCCGCGCGCCAGAAGCGATTGCTGATCGAATTAAGCCGGCGGCTTGGGAAACTCATTCCAGTCGAGTCCGGCGCTCCGGTCGATTCCGGTGCCCCAATCCAATCCGACACCAATGAGATCGCCGAGCTTTTGCGCCGGTCGCGCCGCTGGCTTCGGGAAGGGGCAGGCGATCCTGAAGAGCAGAGGCGGGTGCGGGCGCTGGCCGACACCATCCAGCGTATCCAGCGTGTCGGGCCGTGGGCATGGTCCAGTCCGCGCATCACGCAGGAGGAGATCGCAGAGCATCTGAAGCGCATCCGCAACGACTATTGCAAAGGCACGCTGCGCGACACGATCAACCGCTTCGTGCCGCAGCCGGCCGGGCCGCGTCGCGCCCATATCCGCGCGCCGGAGCCGCTGGGATTACATGCCTGGCAGGGCTCGGCCGACGAGGCGCTTGCCGAATTGCACCGCCGCATGCAGGACGCTATCACAACAATCGTCGGCCAGGTCGAGGCCGGCGGCGGCTTCATTTTCCATCCGAATCCCTTCTATCATCGCTGATGCCGCAACCTTGGCGTGACGCATCGGCCCGAAAATCGGATTCGATTTTCGGAAAGCACGATGCGTAGATTCAAAGTGTTAGAGCGTACTTTGTGCGTCCAATTGGACGCACGTCGCTCTACCGACCGGGCATGCGGACGGGGCGAGGGAGTGCGGCAAGCCTGATGGCGGTCTATGTCGATGCGGCAATCTGGAAGTGGGTCGGTCACCGCTGGTGCCATCTGCTTGCCGACGATACCGACGAGCTGCACCGCTTTGCCGCCCAGCTCGGCATCAAGCGTTCATCCTATCAGGGACCGCCGAAGACATCGGCGCCGCATTATGACATAACCGGCTTCGAACGCGACCGCGCGGTGCGGCTTGGCGCCATCGAGTGCAGCCGTGAGGAAATCGTCGCGATTTTCCGGCGTGTCCGGGTGCCGAAGGGCAAGATACGCTGATGACCCCGGTGCGCCGATCGCCGCACCCTGAGCGGCAGCGCTTGCGTTTACAGCGCTTCCCCTCTATATGCGCGCTCATTCCACACACGGACTTTGGTGTCTGCCGGGAGAAATCCGGCTGAAACCTCCGGTGGCATTCGAGGACATAAGTCCAAAAATGCCTGTGTCCGTGGAGGCTAACCGGAAAGGAACTTGAGAATGGCTCTGCCTGATTTCAGCATGCGCCAGCTTTTGGAAGCTGGCATTCACTTCGGCCACCAGACCCACCGCTGGAACCCGAAGATGGCGCCCTACATCTACGGCGCTCGTAACAACATCCACATCATCGACCTGTCGCAGACGGTGCCTTTGCTGCACCAGGCGCTGAAGCAGGTGTCCGACACCGTCGCCAAGGGCGGCCGCGTTCTGTTCGTCGGCACCAAGCGCCAGGCGTCCGACATCGTTGCCGATGCAGCCCAGCGTTCGGCCCAGTATTATGTCAATTCCCGCTGGCTCGGCGGCATGCTGACCAATTGGAAGACGATCTCGAATTCCATCCAGCGCCTGCGCAAGCTTGACGAGATGCTGGCCGGCGAGGCCCAGGGCTTGACCAAGAAGGAGCGCCTCAACCTCGACCGCGAGCGCGAGAAGCTCGACAAGGCGCTCGGCGGCATCAAGGACATGGGCTCGACGCCGGACCTGATGTTCGTCATCGACACCAACAAGGAAGCGATCGCCATCCTCGAGGCCAAGCGCCTCGGCATTCCGGTCGTGGCCATCATCGATTCCAACTGCGATCCGGACAAGATCGACTTTCCGATCCCCGGCAATGACGACGCGGCTCGCGCCATCCAGCTCTATTGTGACCTGATCGCCAAGGCGGCCATCGACGGCATCGCTCGCCAGCAGGGCGCGCTCGGCGTCGACGTGGGCGCTGCGGTCGAGGCTCCGGTCGAGCCGGCGCTGGATCCGACGCCGGCCGCTGAGGCACCGGCCGAGACGCCGGCCGCCGAGAGCCCAAAAGCGTAACAGCGAAGGCCGGTTTCGGCCTTCATCTTTCTCATATTTTGGCGTGTTAAGCGCTGGCGCCTGGCGCATCATCGAGGACCGGTGGTGCGTCGGCGCATTTGAAACAAAGAGGCGACAATGAGCATTTCGGCTGCACAGGTCAAAGAACTCCGCGACTTGACCGGCGCGGGCATGATGGACTGCAAGATGGCGTTGAACGAGACCAACGGCAACATGGAAGAAGCCGTCGACTGGCTGCGCAAGAAGGGCATCTCCAAGGCCGACAAGAAGGCTGGCCGCACCGCCGCCGAGGGCCTGATCGGCGTTGATTCCGGCGTCCGCGAAGCAGCAGTGGTCGAGGTCAATTCCGAGACCGACTTCGTTGCCCGCAACGCTGCCTTCCAGGAGATCGTCGCTAACGTCGCCAAGGTCGCGCTCGCCTACGGCAAGACCGAGGCGGTTGCGGCTGCCAAGTATCCGGGTTCGGACAAGTCGGTCACCGACGTCATCAAGGATGCCGTCGGCACCATCGGCGAGAATCTGGGCTTCCGCCGCTCGGCCAAGCTCACCGTTCCGCACGGCGCCGTCGCGACCTATGTGCATAACGCGGTGGCCGATGGCCTGGGCAAGCTCGGCGTGCTGGTCGCCATCGAGACCACCGGCAACGAGCATGCCGCCAATGCCTTTGCCCGCCAGGTCGCCATGCATGTCGCCGCCACCAACCCCATGGCGCTGACCGCCGAGCAGATCGATCCCGCCGCGGTCGAGCGTGAGAAGGCGATCTTCTCCGACCAGGCGCGCCAGTCAGGCAAGCCGGAAGCGATCATCGAGAAGATGGTCGAGGGCCGCATGCGCAAGTTCTACGAAGAGGTCGTGCTCCTGAAGCAGGCCTTCGTGCTCAATCCCGATATCACCGTCGAGAAGGCGCTGAAGGATGCCGAGAAGGAGATCGGCGCTCCGGCCAAGATCACGGCCTATCTGCGCTTCGCGCTCGGCGAGGGCATCGAGAAGGAAGAGACCGATTTCGCGGCGGAAGTCGCCGCAGCGGTCAAGAAGTAGCCCAAAACAAATAACCCGGAGACGGGTTTCTCAGCTCAGGCAACTCGGCCGGGCGTCCGCGAGGATGTCCGGCCGATCTCTTGTGCGGTGTCGATGAAGGCTCTGAGCTTCGGCGCCATGGCCGAGCGCCTGGGAAAATAGAGGAACAGGCCTGGCTCCTCGATCGCCGACTGCGGCAGCACCTGGACAAGCCGGCCGGCTTCTATGTCGGCGCGCACCAATGGCTCGAAAACATAGGCCAGTCCCGTTCCCGATAGCGCCAGATCGATCGCGACAAGGGAATCGGTGACGACAGCCGTGCCGCGCGTCTCCACCGCCAAATCCTTGCCGTCTTCCGTTAGATCCCAGCGATAGACCGCGCCGGACCGCACAAGACGGTAGCCGATGCAATTGTGGGCAGCGAGATCGGTCAGGCCGGTCGGGGCGCCGCGTCGGCCGATATAGGCTGGCGAAGCGACGATGACGACCTGGAACGGTGGCGTCAGCCGGATCGCGACCATGTCCTGCGCGATCATCTCGCCAAGCCTGATTCCCGCGTCAAAGCCTTCGCCAACGATATCGACCAGTCCTTCATTGGCAAAGATTTCCACCGTTACATCGGGGTAGCGCTCCGCCATGACCGTTACGACCGGTGTCACGGCCATCGGGACGGCAACATGCGAGACATTCAGTCTGAGCAACCCGGCCGGACGGCCCTTGATGCCGCGAATACGCTCCAGACGCTCGGCGATATCCTGCAGCGCAGGTTCCGCCGTCGCGACCAGCGCCAGACCGGCCTCGGTCAGCGAGACGCTGCGTGTGGTGCGGGCAAACAGCGGCTGGCCGATTCGCTCCTCCACCAGCCGCACCGCATGGCTGACCGCTGATGCGCTCATGCCGAGCTCGGCGGCCGCCAGCGCAAAGCCGCCGCGCCGGGCTACAGCGACGACGACTGGAAGATGGCTGAGCAGGTCGCGATCCATTCATGAACAATATCGCATAGTCTGTGCAGACAATGCAATCTTATCGATGTCGGAGCACTGCCCCACACTATCGTCGGCACATTGGCGGCGGGCTTATGCGCAAAGGAGATGGAGACATGAACGCGTTGAAGCACGTCACATTCGCGGCAGGCCTTGCATTGGCGCCCGTCGATGCCGGCGGAGCAGAACCATCCGACTGGCGAGCGCTCGCCGACGAGCGCGCCGTCATCCGTATCGCCGATGCCATCGATCGCGCCGTCGATGCACAGGACTGGAAGCGGGCTCGCAGCTATTTCGCCGATCGCGTCACCGTCGACTTCAGCAGCCTCTCCGGACAGCCTCCGGCCACGATTGCCGCGGACGACCTTATCGGCACCTGGTCGGCCAACCTCAAGGGCAGCAAGACCAGTCTGCATCTGCGCACCAACCACCAGGTCGTTATCGAGCCCGACGCCGCGACGGTCTTCTCCAATGGCTATGCCTGGAACCGGATGGAAGGCAATGGCGACCCGTTGTGGGAAGTCTGGGGCACTTACCAGCACCGCCTGAAGCGCTCAGGAGACGACTGGAAGGTCGACGGCTTCACATTCCGCATGACGCATGAGCGCGGCAATCCCTGGGTCAAGACCACTCCCGGCCAATAAGCCGCGTCAATCATAATCAGGACCGGAAAAGATAATCATGACCATGTCTTACTACACGCTCGGCAACAGCGGTTTGCGTGTCACGCAGCTTGCGCTCGGCACGATGACCTTCGGCACGGAATGGGGCTGGGGCGCCGAGAAGGAAACCGCCAGCGCCCTGGTCGATGCCTATGTCGAGGCCGGCGGCAATTTCTTCGACACGGCCGACGCCTACACCGGCGGCACGTCCGAGATCTGGCTCGGCGAATTCATCGCCGAGCGCGGGTTGCGCGACAAGGCCGTGATCAGCACCAAATTCAGCATGAATCTGGAACAGGGCAACCCGAATGCCGGCGGCAACGGCCGCAAGAACATAATGCGCGCCGTCGAAGGCTCGCTGAAGCGCCTCGGCACCGACTATATCGACCTCTACATCCTCCACGCCTGGGACAGGCTGACGCCGCCAGAGGAGGTGATGCGGACGCTTGATGATCTGGTCCGGGCCGGCAAGATTCGCCATGTCGGGCTGTCCGATGTGCCGGCCTGGTATGCAAGCCGGGCGCAGTCGGTCGCCGAGCATCGCGGCTATGAACCGGTTTCGGCGCTTCAGCTCGAATATTCGCTGGCTGAGCGCAACATCGAGCACGAATTCGTGCCGTTCGGCACACGCTATGGCGCCGGGATCATGGTCTGGAGCCCGTTGGCCAGCGGCGTGCTCAGCGGAAAATACCGTTCCGATACAATCGTCAAGGACGGTGGCCGGCTGGAAACAATGCGCGGTTCGACCAATCCCGGGTTTCAGAAATTCACCGACCGCAACTGGCAAATCGTCGCCGAACTGGAGACGGTTGCCGCCCAGCTCGGCCGCAGCATGGCCCAGGTCGCCCTGAACTGGACGGCAAACAGGCCAGGCATTGCGTCCGTGATCGTCGGCGCGACCACGCTTGACCAGCTCAAGGACAATCTCGGTGCGCTCAATTTCGACATTCCCGAAGACCTTCGGGCGCGGCTCGATGCGGTGAGCCGACCGGTCACGCCCTTTCCATATTCGTTCTTCGGCCCGGAAATACAAGGCGGACTGACTGGCGGCCAGGCGGTTGGCGACAAGCCGGCAAGCTATCTGCCGGACCTGCTCATGCAGGGCGCTTTTGCCGGCGTGAGTTGACGGTTACTCTCAGTCCAAGATCTCAAGTTTCCGGCTCGGGCGCCGCGTGACATCGCGGCGCCCTTCGTGTATCGGAGCCAGTGTTTCCGGGCGCGGCGCCCGAAGGCGTCACATGCACAATGACGAGGACCAGATGACGGTGAAGCCCCTCTACCGACGTGTCTTGCTGAAAGCATCGGGCGAAGCGTTGATGGGCGAACAGCATTTCGGCATCGACGTATCGGTGGTCGATCGCATCGCCGCCGACATCGCCGAGGCTCGCGCGCTCGGCATCGAGGTCGGCGTCGTCATCGGCGGCGGCAATATCTTTCGTGGCGTGGCGGTTGCGTCCAAGGGTGGCGACCGCGTCACCGGCGACCACATGGGCATGCTTGCCACGGTCATCAACTCGCTGGCGCTGCGCACCTCGCTGAACAAGATCGGCGTCGACGCGGTGGTGCTCTCGGCGATCGCCATGCCCGAGCTTTGCGAGAGTTTTTCCCAGCGCCAGGCAACGGCTTACATGAACCAGGGCAAGGTGGTCATTTTCGCCGGCGGCACCGGCAATCCCTTCTTCACCACCGATTCGGCCGCAGCGCTTCGCGCCGCCGAAATCGGCGCCGATGCGCTGTTCAAGGGCACCCAGGTCGACGGCGTCTACTCGGCCGACCCCAAGAAGGACCCGAATGCGACGCGCTTCGAGCGCATCAGCCATGCCGAAGTGATCAAACGCGGGCTTTCGATCATGGATACGGCTGCGATTGCACTTGCGCGCGAAAACAACATCCCGATAATCGTCTATTCGATACACGAGAAGGGCGGCTTTGGGGATATTCTGAGGGGCGGCGGCCGCTGCACGGTCGTCGCGGACAGCTGATCGGGAGCGAGATCCCGAACGATGAGGTCCGCGTGAACAAAAAGCGGATTTTCGAATTGAGACTCAAATGCGGGGTTTCCCCTGAAACAGTGAACCCAGGCCAACGGGTCGAGGAGACGATGATGAGTGGCGAATACGATGATCTCAAGCGGCGCATGGACGGGGCGATCGCGGCGTTCAAACACGATCTGGCTTCGCTGCGGACCGGCCGCGCGTCGAGCAATCTGCTCGACGCCATCCAGGTGCAGGCTTATGGCACCACCATGCCGATCAACCAGGTGGCAAATGTGTCGGTGCCCGAGCCACGCATGATTTCGGTTTCGGTCTGGGACAAGTCGATGGTCGGCGCGGTCGACCGCGCCATCCGTGAATCCAATCTCGGCTTCAACCCGATCGTCGACGGCACCAATCTTAGAATCCCGCTGCCCGAGCTCAACGAGCAGCGCCGCAAGGAACTGGTCAAGATCTCGCACGGTTATGCCGAGAATGCCCGCGTCGCCGTGCGCCATGTGCGCCGCGACGGCATGGATTTTCTCAAGAAGGCGGAAAAAGACGGCGATATCAGCGAGGATGACCAGCGCAAGCGCTCCGATCAGGTCCAGAAGCTCACCGACGAGATGATCAGCACGATCGACCATCTGCTTTCCGATAAGGAAGCTGAAATCATGCAGGTTTAAGGGTAGGCACCCGACCCGAAAGCGAAACTATGACAAGCCCCGCGCATGTCGCGATAATCATGGACGGAAATGGACGCTGGGCCAAGGCGCGTGGCATGCCGCGGCTTGCCGGGCATCGGGCCGGCGTCGAAGCACTGCGCAAGACGGTGCGCGCCGCTCCCGGCCTCGGCATTTCCTTCCTGACGGTCTACGCCTTCTCATCGGAAAACTGGTCGCGGCCGAAGTCTGAAGTCAGCGACCTGATGGGCCTCTTGAAACTCTTCATCCGTCGCGATCTTGCCGAACTGCATCAGAGCGGCGTGCGGGTCAGGATCATCGGCGACAGGACAGGGCTGCAGTCCGATATCAGGACCCTGCTTGAAGAGGCCGAAACGCTGACCGCGCGCAACGAGGCGCTGACCCTGATCATCGCCTTCAATTATGGCGGACGCGACGAGATCGTGCGCACGGCACGCAAGCTGGCCTCCGCCGTGGCGCGCGGCGAACTCGACAGCGAGGCGATCACGGCCGAGTCCTTTGCCGGCGCCCTCGACACCGAGGGTATCCCGGACCCGGAACTGGTCATACGCACTAGCGGCGAACTCAGGCTGTCGAATTTCCTGCTGTGGCAGGCTGCCTATAGCGAGCTCGTCTTCCTGCCTTGCTATTGGCCCGATTTCAGTCGCGAGCATTTGGCCGACGCGTTGCGTGATTTCGCCGGCCGCGAGCGCCGTTTCGGCGGGCTTGGCGCCCAGGACGTCGCCGTGACGGCCAAGGGATGAGCAACCTTCAGCTTCGTATCATCTCCTCTCTCGTGCTCGCCGCCGCCACGCTTGGCCTGACCTGGCTTGGCGGACTGCCGTTCCGCTTGCTGTGCGCCGTCATGGCGGCCGTGATCTTCCACGAATGGACGCGGATGTGCCGCCCGGCCGCCGGCCCGGGTCTTAGCTTTCTGCCGGAAGCGCTGCTTGTGGTCTTCGTCGGCGCCTTGATCGCCGGCCTGCCGGCCTTCTGGCTGCTGCCTCTGGTCGCCGTGCTGGTCGCGATCGTCGTGGCCGCGGCCTGGGCGCGCAAGACAGGACAATGGGATGCATCCGGCCTTGCCTATGCGGCCGTTTCGGGCCTGTCGCTTGCTCTTTTGCGCGACGGCGACCATCCCGGCCTCATCGCCATTCTGTTCCTGTTCGCGGTGGTTTGGGCGACCGATATCTTTGCCTATTTCGTCGGCCGCAGCGTCGGCGGTCCGAAACTGGCGCCCTCGATCTCGCCGGGCAAGACGCAGAGCGGCGCACTCGGCGGCGCCGTTGGCGGCGTCATTGCCGGGCTGCTGCTGGCCGCCGTGGCCGGGGCCGGCAATCTTGCCATGCTTGGCGTCGTTGCGCTGGTGCTCTCGATCGTCTCCCAGGCTGGCGATCTCTTCGAATCCTGGGTGAAGCGCCGCCACGGCCGCAAGGATTCGGGCGCTCTGATACCTGGCCATGGCGGCGTCATGGACCGGGTCGACGGGCTTGTCGCGGCCGCTTTTGCCCTATACGTCATCGGCTGGATTTCGGCGAGCGCCGACCATCCGGCACAGGGGCTGTTTCCAGCTTGAACGACTTTGTTTCTTGGCGTGGCGCGGAATGAGCCATGGATTCGCCTGGATTGATGTCACAGTGCGCGGCGCACCCTGTGAGTGGCGGAAGAATCTGGATCGCGGAAGAATCTGGCTGCGGACGAATTTGAGGGCATGAATTGAACGAGATTCTTCACGCGGTTTTCAGCACTGAGGGCTTTATCCTCGGCACGCTGGTGCCTTTCCTGTTTGTGCTGACCGTGGTCGTGTTCGTCCACGAAATGGGCCACTACCTCGTCGGCCGCTGGTGCGGCATCGGCGTGCAGGCCTTTTCGATCGGCTTCGGCCCGGAACTCTTCGGCTTCAAAGACAGTCACGGCACGCGCTGGAAACTCTGCGCCATACCGCTCGGCGGCTATGTCAAATTCGTCGGCGACATGAACGCGACCTCGAGCCAGCCCAGCTCGGAAGAGCTCGAATCGCTGACCGATGCCGAACGCAAGGTCGCTTTCCACACGCAGCCGATCTGGAAGCGCGCGGCGACTGTGGTGGCCGGTCCGCTGTTCAATTTCCTACTGACGATTGCCGTCTTTACCGTGATGTTTTCCCTCTACGGCCGCCCGGTGATGGAGCCGATGGTGGCTCAAGTTACCGCCGGCAGTCCGGCTGAAAAGGCTGGCATCTTGCCCGGCGACCGATTCGTCAGCGTTGACGGCAGCAAGATCGAGACCTTCTCCGATGTCCAGCGCCTGGTCTCTGGCCGCGCCGGCGATACCATTACCTTCGTCATGCTGCGTGACGGCAAGGAAGTGACCGTCACCGCGACGCCGGAGCTGATGGAGCAGCAGGATGCGCTGGGCAACAAGGTCAAGGTGGCCGTGATCGGCGTCGTCAACAACAAGGAAGCAGGCCAGCCCAGGCTGATCACCTACAGCCCGGTCGGAGCGGTAGGGGCGGCGGTCGAGGAGACCGGCCACATCATCCAGCGCACCGGTCAATTCCTGCAGCGTTTCGTCGTCGGCCGCGAGGACAAGTGCCAGCTGGGCGGCCCAATCAAGATCGCCAAGATGTCGGGGCAGGCGGCGAAACTGGGCTTCGATTGGCTCGTCCAACTCGCTGCCCTGTTGTCGGTCGGGATCGGGATCCTCAATCTTTTGCCGATTCCCCCCCTCGACGGCGGCCATCTGTTGTTCTACGGCGTGGAGGCCGTCATCCGGCGGCCGGTGTCGGAACGGATGATGGAAATGGCCTACAGGAGCGGCCTGCTCCTGGTCTTGGGCTTCATGGGTTTCGTTTTCTGGAACGATCTGTTTGGATGCTGAAATCATGAAGAAATCCGGCTTCGGCACCACCAATGTTGAGACGCCGTTTACCATGCACGGGGGTTGGCGTGACGCGAAAGCCACGCCCCAAGGTTAAGTAATTACAAATTAACCAGAAGCCTTGCGTGTAGGGAAAATCCGGTTAATACGGTAGGAGAAATTACCGCACGTCCGGTTTTCTCGCCGTGGGGACTACGAGAAAAGGTACAAAAGCCCGATGAAGGCAGCATCCAAGTTTCTGAGCGCCGCGTCCGCGGTGGCCTTGTCCGCCGCCCTGGTCGTGCCAGGTGCGCTCGCAGTGCAGTTCGTTGCCACATCAGCCGCCGAGGCCGCTGTTGTCTCGAGAGTTGAAGTCAGCGGCAATCAGCGTGTCGATGCCGACACCATCCGCAACTACGTCTCGATCAAGCCCGGCAAGGCGTTTTCCAGCTCCGACATCGACGATGCCGTGAAGGCGCTGTTCGGCACCGGCCTGTTCTCCGACGTCCAGATCAACCAGGTCGGTTCGGCGCTGGTCATCAAGGTTTCCGAGTATCAGGTCGTCAACCAGGTGCTTTTCCAGGGCAACAAGAAGCTCAAGGACAACGCCCTCGCTATGGCGGTCCAGTTGAAGCCGCGCGGAACGTTCTCGCAGGCGACGCTCGATGCCGACGTCGAGGCGGTCAAGGCCGCCTATAGGCGCATCGGCCGTGACGACGCCTCCGTGACCACTCAGATCATGGATCTCGGCGACAACCGCGTGAATGTGGTCTTCAACGTCAACGAAGGCGACCGCACCCAGATCGCGGCGATCAATTTCGTCGGCAACAGCGCCTATTCGAGCCGCCGGCTGTCGGACGTGATCAACACCAAGCGCTCGACCTGGCTTTCCTTCGTGCTGCGCGACGACGTCTATGACGAGGATAAGCTGAACGCCGACCAGGAACTGCTGCGCCGCTTCTACTACAATCACGGCTATGCCGACTTCCAGGTCGTTTCGGCGGTTGGCGAACTCGACAACGCCACCAACAAATACACGGTGACCATCACCGTGCAGGAAGGCGACCGCTACACGTTCGGTGATGTCAGCGTCGAGAGCACGATTCCCGAGGTCGACACCAAGTCCCTCGAATCCGTGGTCGAAACCCACAAGGGCGACGTCTACAACGCCAAGAATGTCGAAGACACCATCATCGCGCTGACCGAGAAGGTCGCCGGCTCGGGCTATGCCTTCGCCCAGGTAACGCCGCGCGGCGACCGCAATTTCGAGAACCATACGATTTCGGTCGTCTATACGATCGACCAGGGCACCAAGGCCTATGTCGAGCGCATCGAGATCCGTGGCAACGATCGGACACGCGACTACGTCATTCGCCGCGAGTTCGACGTAAGCGAGGGCGATGCCTTCAATCAGGTTCTCATCCAGCGCGCGAAGAAGCGGCTTGAAGCGCTCGATTATTTTCAGAAAGTCGAAGTTTCCACCGTGCCGGGCTCACAGCCCGACCAGGTCGTGCTCGTGGTCGATGTGGTCGAGAAATCGACCGGCGAGTTCTCGGTCGGCGCCGGCTATTCGACAGGCGGCGACACCGCAGGCCCGTCCGTCGAAGGATCGATTACCGAGCGCAACTTCCTCGGCCGCGGCCAGTTCATCAAGCTGTCGGCCGGCGGCGGCAAGAATTCGCGCGACTACAGCCTCTCCTTCACCGAGCCGTATTTCCTTGGACGGCGCATCGCAGCCGGTTTCGATATCTACCAGCGGACCAGGGATTACGATAATTACAATAGCGAGACGCTCGGGGCGACGGTTCGCTTCGGCCTGCCGATCACCGACAACATCTCGACCCAGCTTGCGTATAATATCTCGCAGGAGAAGTATGATCTCGACGACGGCTGCAAGACCGACGGGATCTACGATCCCGCCAAATGCGATGTCTCCACGGCAATCCTGAATGGCATTGAACAGAGCCCCTGGCTCAAGTCGTCGGTCAGCCTCGGCCTGCTCTACAATACCATCGACGACATGAAGAACCCGCATGACGGCATCTATGCCAATGTCAGCACGGAATTCGCCGGTCTCGGCGGCGACGCCAAATACGTCAAGGTCACGGCGCGCGGCAGCTATTATCAGACACTGTCGGAGCAGCTCGATCTGGTCGGCCTGATTTCTGGCGGTGCCGGCCACCTCCAGGGCTATGGCAGCGAAGACCTGCGCATCTTCGATTACTTCCAGAGCAGCGACCGCATGATCCGCGGCTTCGCCTATGGCGGCATCGGCCCGGTTGCCGAGGGTACCAGCGGCGACCATCTCGGCGGCGCCACCTATTTCAATGCCTCGGCGGAAGCCCAGTTCCCGCTTCCGGTGATCCCAGAAAGCTTCGGCCTGCGCGGTGCGGTTTTCGCCGATGCGGCAACGCTTTACGGCAATAAGGTCGATGGTGTGGATCCTTCCACAACCGGCATGGAGTGGCGCGCCTCGGTCGGCGTCGGCCTGATGTGGGCGTCGCCCTTTGGTCCGATCCGCATCGATTACGCGATCCCGGTCAAGAAGGAATCGACGGACGACGTGCAGGAATTCAACTTCGGCATATCGACCCGCTTCTGATCCGCGGGGACGGTGCTTCCGGGCCGTTGGGGCCCGGAAGAGAGTGATCCGACACTACAGCGCCGCGCGCGCAAGGGACGCTGTAGCACTTTGATTTTGCGCATGATCCTTTCCGACTTTCAATTCCGATTTTCGGGGTCGTGCACTAGCTGGATATTGCTTCTGGAATGACCGATCCGGTGTTCTTCGCGCCCTCACGCCGGTATACGGCCGGTGAAGTCGCGAATCTGACCGGCGCGGTGCTTGCCGATTCCAGTCAGTCCCACATATCGATCGCGGCCTTGGCGCCGGCAAACGAGGGCGGCGAGCACGCGCTCGTTTTCGTCGACGGCAGGCGCAACTTCGCCCTGATGCAGTCGTTGAAGGCCGCCGCCGTTCTCTGCCCCACCGAATTCGCCAGCAAGGCGCCGGCGGGCGTTGCGGTTCTGGTTCATCCGCGCCCGCAGCAGGCTTTCGCGATGGTCGGACGCCTGCTTTTCCCGACAGCCGCGACACCGGGGCCGATGACGGGCGAAACCGGCATCTCGCCGCACGCCCATGTCGATGCGACCGCTCATATCGAGGCTGGCGCAGTGATCGAGGCCGGCGCGGTGATCGGGCCGCGGGTCTCGATCGGCAGCGGAACGGTCATCGCTCCCCATGCCGTCATCGGCTACTCCTGCCAGATCGGCCGCGACGGCTATGTCGGTCCCGGCGCCAGCGTCCAGTATGCGTTGATCGGCAACCGCGTCATCATCCATGGCGGCGCCCGCATCGGCCAAGACGGTTTCGGCTTTGTGGCGGGCGCCAAGGGGCCGGAGCGCGTTCCGCAAATCGGCCGCGTCGTCATCCAGGACGACGTCGAGATCGGCTCGAACACCACGGTCGACCGTGGCGCCATGTCCGACACGATCATCGGCCAAGGCACCAAGATCGACAATCTGGTGCAGATCGCTCATAACGTCCGCATCGGCCGCAATTGCATAATAGCCGGACTTTCCGGTATTTCCGGTTCCGTAACGGTGGGCGACAACGTCACCATGGGTGGCGGCGTCGGCCTTGCGGACCACCTGACCATCGGCACAGGAGCCAAGCTTGCTGCAAGAAGTGGGTTCATGAGCAACGTCCCGGCGGGCGAGATCTGGGGAGGATACCCGGCACAGCCGATGGCGGAAGCCATGCGGGAGATCGCGGCCCTGCGAAGACTGGCAAGGGCGCGCAAATCGGGCGATGGGGGAAATAGCTGAGATGGACGCGGCGACGACGCTTGAAGCGGTCGACATATTGGGGCTGATGAAGCTCCTGCCGCATCGCTATCCATTCCTGATGATCGATCGCATCATCGACATCGATGGCGACGAATCCGCTATCGGCATCAAGAACGTGACCATAAACGAGCCGCATTTCCAGGGTCATTTCCCGGACCAGCCGGTCATGCCTGGCGTGCTGATCGTCGAGGCCATGGCGCAGACAGCCGGCGCCATCTGCATCCGCAGCCTTGCCGCCGAAAAACCGTCCCTGGTCTATTTCCTGACCATCGACAATGCCAAATTCCGCAAGCCGGTCGTTCCCGGCGACCAGCTCAAGATCCATGTCAAGAAAATCAAGAAACGCGGCAACCTACTCAAATTCGCCTGCGAGGCTCTGGTCGACGGCGTCAAGGCCGCCGAGGCCGAGATCTCGGCGATGATGGTCACCAGCGATTGACGATCGAATGCTTATGAAAATCCAGACAGTCATCCATCCATCTTCGGTCATCGAGGCGGGCGCCAAAATCGGCGAAGGCGTCCGCATCGGCCCCTTCTGTCATGTCAGCGCCGACGCGGTGATCGGCGACCGTGTCGAACTGGTCGGCCACGTCTCGGTGCTGGGCGCCACCACGATCGGCGCCTCGACCAAGGTCTATCCGATGGCGATACTGGGCGGGCCGCCGCAGAACACCAAGCACAAGGGCGGCCGCACCACGCTGGTCATCGGCGAGAACTGCACGATCCGCGAAGGCGTGACCATGCATCTCGGCACCGATTCCAGCCGCGGCGAGACCGTCGTCGGCGACAACGGCAATTTCCTGGCTTACGCCCATATCGCCCACGACTGCGTCGTCGGCAAGAACGCCACCTTCGCCAATCAGGCGACATTGGGAGGCCATTGCGAGGTCGGCGACAACGTCTATATCGGCGGCCTCACCGCCGTCCATCAATTCGTCCGCATCGGCGACAACGCCTTTCTAGGCGGTTGCTCGGCAATCGTCGGCGACATTATCCCTTACGCCATGGCCGCCGGCAACCGGGCCAGCCTTCGCGGCCTCAACATCATCGGCCTGAAACGCGCCGGCCTGCCACGCTCCGAAATTCACACTCTGCGCAAGGTCTACAGGACGATCTTCGATCGCTCCCGAACCGTCGGCGAGAACATCGAGTTTGCCAAGGCGGAATTCGCTTCCTCGCCGACGGCCATGAAGATCGTCGATTTCATCGCCAGCCGCAGCAAGCGGCATTACGCCGTCCCCTCGCTTAAGGCCGGCGACGATGACGGCGGCGATGACGAAGACTAAGGGCCGATGACGAGGACTGAGGCCTCGCCGTCGGGCCTTGATCTCGCGCCTGGCGCCAGGTTCGGCATCATCGCCGGTGGCGGCAGTCTCCCGGTCGAGGTGGCCGTCGGCCTGACCGGGCAGGGCTATCCGCCGGTCATCATCCAGATCGAGGGTGAAGTCGACCGTAAGTCCGACCTCGACGGCTACGAGCATGAGAGTCTCGCACTGGAAGATATCGGTTCGCTGGCTGCGCTGCTGAAGCGGCGACGGATCAGCCATCTTGTCCTCGCCGGCGAGATCAGGCGCCGGCCGAGGCTGACTGACATGCGCCCGAGCCTCGGTTTGCTGGCCGTGGTGCCTACAGTGGTCATGGCGCTGGCCCGCGGCGACGACGGGCTGCTGAAGATCCTGACGCGGGCTCTGGAAGCGCGCGGCGTCAAGGTTGTTGGCGCTCACGAGGTCGTGCCGGATCTGGTTGCGGCCGAAGGCCCGCTGACCAGGGCGACGCCGCGAAAATCCGACTGGCGCGACATCGAGGCGGCTCGCGCGGCGGCAAAGGCAATCGGCGCGCTTGATATCGGCCAGGCGGCCGTCGCGGTCGGTGGCCGCGCCATTGCGCTTGAGGGCATCGAAGGCACCAACGGGCTGCTTGAACGGACAAGGGAGTTGCGCGGCCATGGCAGGCTGGCCGGCAAGGCGCGCGGTGTGCTGGTCAAATGCGCCAAGCCCGGCCAGGAGTTGCGCGCCGATCTGCCCTCCATCGGCCCGCAGACTATCGAGGCGGCGCATGCAGCCGGCCTTGCCGGCATTGCCGTCGAGGCCGGCCGGTCGCTGGTCCTGGAAGGCCCGGTCGTTGTCGCGCGCGCCGATGCGCTCGGCCTGTTCGTGATTGGCCTGCCTCCTGCGGAGCTGGCCCATGGTCAATGACGGGCCGCTGAAGATTGCCATCGTCGCCGGCGAAGAATCCGGCGACCTGCTCGGCGCCGATCTCGTCCAGGCGCTCAAGCGCGCGACCGGCCGCGAGATCAGGCTTGTCGGCATTGGCGGACGCCATCTGCAGGCGCTCGGTCTTACGCCGCTGTTCGAGGGCAGCGAGATCGCACTGATGGGCTTCAGCGCCGTCCTGCGCGACCTGCCGCGCCTGATGCGGCGGATCGGCCAGACCGCCAATGCGATTGCAGGCGACAAGCCCGACTGCCTGATCACCATCGACAGCCCGGATTTTTCGCTGCGCGTGGCAAGGAGAGTGCGTGCCGCCGATCCGACGATCCCGATCGTCCACTATGTCTGCCCGAGCGTGTGGGCATGGCGGCCGGGCAGGGCGGTGGCGATGAGGCCGTATGTCGACCACATCCTTTGCATCCTGCCTTTCGAGGCGAAGGAACTCGCTCGCCTGGGCGGTCCGCCGGGCACCTATGTCGGTCATCGTCTCACGCATGATCCGGGCGTGCTCGCCGCCGCCAAGGCGCAAGGCCTGCCGCGCGACCTGTCCGGGAATCGCGTGAAAACGCTGCTTGTGCTGCCCGGTTCGCGCAGCGGCGAGGTGCGGCGGCTGGCGGGTCCGTTCGGCAAGACAATCTCGATCCTGCGCGCGCGGGGGCACCGCTTGCGCGTGCTTTTACCGACGGTGCCGCACGTCGCCGACCTGGTCAGGGCTGCGGTCGCAAGCTGGGACGAGAAGCCCGAGATCATCCTTGATTCCGAACGCAAATGGCAGGCCTTCGGCAAGGCCGACGCAGCGCTGATCGCCTCGGGAACTGTGTCGCTGGAACTGGCGCTGTCGGGCGTGCCGATGATCTCGTGCTACCGGCTTGATCCGGTCATGCGGCTGGCCCAGCGCCTGATCACCGTATGGAGTGCCGCCTTGCCCAATCTCATCGTGGACCAGCCGGTGGTGACCGAGCACTACAATGAATATGTGCGGCCGGCCTATCTGGCGCGGCAACTGGAAGCGCTGTTTTCCGACACGGCCTATCGCGCCTGGCAGAAGGGCGGTTTTGCCGAGGTGACCAGACGCATGGCCACTGACAGGCCGTCCGGCGATATCGCGGCGGATGTCGTTCTCAATCACATCAAATAAAAAAGCGCCACAAAGGGCGCTTTTTCCTAGACCTTCGGCCCTGATCAGCGCTTCGCGATCGGCACGTAGTCGCGTTCCGGCGCACCGGTATAGAGCTGGCGCGGACGGCCGATCTTCTGGTGCGGGTCCTCGATCATTTCCTTCCACTGCGCAATCCAGCCCACGGTGCGGGCGACCGCGAACAGCACGGTGAACATGGTGGTGGGGAAGCCCAGTGCCTTCAGCGTGATGCCGGAATAGAAGTCGACGTTCGGATAAAGCTTCTTCTCGATGAAATAGGCATCGGTCAGCGCGATCTTTTCCAGTTCCATGGCGATGTCGAGCAGCGGATCGTCCTTGATGCCGAGTTCGCCCAGCACCTCATGCGCCGTCTTCTGCATGATCTTGGCGCGCGGATCGTAGTTCTTGTAGACGCGGTGACCGAAGCCCATCAGCCGGAAGGGATCGTTCTTGTCCTTGGCGCGGGCGATGAATTCCGGGATGTGGTCGACATGGCCGATTTCGCCCAGCATGTTCAGAGCGGCCTCGTTGGCACCGCCATGCGCCGGGCCCCACAGGCAAGCAATGCCGGCAGCGATGCAGGCAAACGGGTTGGCGCCTGAAGAGCCGGCGAGGCGCACGGTCGACGTCGAGGCATTCTGCTCGTGATCGGCATGCAGGATGAAGATGCGCTCCATGGCGCGCGCCAGTACCGGATTGATCTTGTATTCCTCGCAAGGCACGGCAAAGCACATATGCAGGAAGTTGGCCGCGAAATTCAGCTCGTTCTTCGGGTAAATGAAGGGCTGGCCGATGTGGTACTTGTAGGCCATCGCCGCGATCGTCGGCATCTTGGCAATCAGCCGCATCGAGGCGACCATGCGCTGGTACGGGTCCGAGATGTCGGTGGAGTCGTGATAGAATGCCGACAGCGCGCCGACCACGCCGCACATCACCGCCATCGGGTGCGCGTCGCGGCGAAAGCCGGTGAAGAAGCGCGACATCTGCTCATGCACCATGGTGTGGCGCGTCACCCGGTAGTCGAAATCGTCCTTCTGCGCCTTGGTCGGCAATTCGCCGTAGAGCAGGAGGTAGCAGACTTCGAGGAAGTCGCCATGTTCGGCCAGCTGGTCGATCGGGTAACCGCGATGCAACAGGATGCCGGCATCGCCATCGATGAAGGTGATTTCCGACTCGCAGCTTGCCGTCGAGGTGAAGCCGGGATCGTAGGTGAAGGCGCCGGTGGTGCTGTAAAGCGCGCCGATGTCGATAACGTCGGGCCCTACCGAACCGCTTCGCACCTTGAACTCATGAGTCTTGCCGCCGAGCTCCAGCTTCGCCGTCGACGGGTGGTCTCTGCCACCGAATTCCAGTTTTGTCGCAGCTTCGGTCATTGCAAACTCCTTTTTGTTTCCTCATGCCGGCAAAGGCAAAATTCTGCAAAGCGACACGTCGAAATCACCGGAAATGCGCGTATTCGCCACCGCATTGTGGAGGGATGCGTGCCAGATTGGGCCAAGTCTAATGTTGCACTGCGAAACGCGCCTTTCAATGCCAATCTTCTTGGGCCAGTTTGCTCCTAATCGATTTGATCCGCTATACGCGCCAGGCTCTCCTCGCGGCCGAGAACGGCAAGTACGTCGAACACGCCGGGCGAGGTGCTTTTACCGGTAAGCGCTGCCCGCAAGGGTTGAGCCACAGTGCCCAGTTTATAGCCGCCGGCCAGCGCATAGTCGCGGATCGCCGCTTCGGCCGCTGCGGCGGTCCAGCCGGCTGAAATCGCCTTCAGCGCGTCGCGGGCGCCGCGCAAGACCTCGCGCGCCTCGCCAGCGAGCAATGCCGCGGCCTTCTCGTCGATCGGCAGCGGCCGCTCGGTGAACAGGAAGCCAGCACCGTCGACAAGTTCCACCAGGGTCTTGGCACGCTCCTTCAGGCCCGGCAAGGCGGCAAGCAACTGCGCCTTGCGCCGGTCGTCGAGACGCTCGGCGATCGCCGGACCACCTTCGAGATAGGGCAGCGTGGCGATGAAGATGTCGAACAGGTCGGCGTCGCTCATGCGGCGCATGTGCACGCCGTTCAAAGCCTCGAGCTTGGCGAAGTCGAAACGCGCCGCACCCTTGTTGACGTCACCGATATCGAACCAGGCGATCATGTCCTTGATAGACATCACCTCGTCGTCGCCATGGCTCCAGCCCAGCCGCGCCAGATAGTTGAGCAGCGCCTCGGGCAGATAGCCCATGGCGCGATAGGCCTCGACGCCGAGCGCACCGTGCCGCTTCGACAGCTTGGCGCCGTCAGCGCCATGGATCAGCGGGATATGCGACATCGACGGCACGTCCCAGCCCATGGCGCGGTAGATCACCGTCTGGCGGGCGGCGTTGGTCAGATGATCGTCGCCGCGGATGATGTGGGTGACGCCCATGTCATGGTCGTCGACGACGACGGCATGCATATAGGTCGGATTGCCGTCCGAGCGCAGGATGATGAAATCATCGAGATCCTTGTTGGGAAAGCGCACCTCGCCCTGCACGCGGTCGTGCACCACCGTCTCGCCCTCGGTCGGCGCCTTGATGCGGATGGCGCCTTTGGCGCCGGCCGGCGCCTCCGACGAGTCGCGGTCGCGCCAGCGGCCGTCATAGCGGGGAGGGAGCCCCTTGGCCCGTGCCGCCTCGCGCATCGCCTCGAGCTCCGCCGGTGTCGCGTAGCAATAGTAGGCTTTGCCCATGCGCACCAGCTCCTCGGCCACCTCGCGATGGCGCGGCGCGCGCTCGAACTGCGAGACAGGCTCGCCGTCCCAGGTGAGGCCGAGCCACGAAAGGCCGTCGAGAATGGCCGCTGTCGCCGCATCCGTCGACCGCTCGCGGTCGGTGTCCTCGATACGCAGCAGCATTACACCGCCGGTATGCTTCGAATACAGCCAGTTGAACAGCGCCGTCCGCGCCCCGCCAATGTGCAGGTAGCCGGTGGGCGAGGGCGCAAAACGGGTGACGACTTTGTCGGGCATGGAACTCTCGGGGCGCGGGCGCAGGAGCGGATGTGGTTGCGCGGACTTTCGCGCGTTGCGCGTTCATGTAGCATAGGAGGTCAAGGGCGCAAGGGGCAGACCCGACGGCTGGACGAAGCCGGGGTACGGACGAGGGCGAGGACGCGGTCAGCGGCGTCAGCCAATACAATAGAACTCGCTACGCGCTCAGTCCTCGGACAAGCCCGGCCAGAGAACTATCCTTCCAGAAGTGACGCGGGGTCAAGGGACGTCGCCTGACCGACGTGACGCGTAGGAGAGGGCGTCTTTGCAAACGCGACGATCACTCCGGCACGCCGGCAATACCCAGCGCCTCGACGTAGCGCTCGGCGAACACCTTGTCCCGCCACGGGTTGATCTGCCTCTGCAGGCCGAGGGTGTAGGTCGGGAACGCCTCCATCAGCCGCCGCGCCGCCGCCTGCGCGTCATCCAGCCGATTGAGTTTGACGAGTGCCATGATCACCACCCGGTGCGAGGAGCCGTAATTCGGCATCTCGCGCAGCGCTCGTTCTCCCCAAGCCAGCGCTTCCTCGTAGCGTTCGAGCATCAGGTAGCTCATCCCGATGCCGGAGAGCGCAATGCCCTTCTCGGGGTCGACCGGGCTCAGCCGCATTGCCCTGTGGAAGTGCTCGATTGCGACGAGGGGGCGGCCGGAATGGGCGTTCACCCAGCCGCTGCCCGTATAGCCCTGCGCCGAATTGGGGTTGAGGAGCAGGGACCGTTCGATCGTGTCCAGCGCCGTCTCGTAATCCTTGGCGCTGTAGGCGATCACCTGCGCGGCGAAACGCAAGCTTGTCGGGTCGTCTCGCGCGTCCGCCAGCACCTCGCGGGCCATGCGCACGGCGACGCGGGTATCGTCGGGCTCGTGCCAGCACTGACTCACGGACAGGCTGCGAATATAGGCGCCGAGTGCCTTCGCCAGGGTGAAGCCCGGGTCGATGCTGAGCGCCTCGTTGGTCAGCCGGCGCACGTCGGCGAAGCCGTCGCGCGTCATACTGTAGAAGCGCGGTAGCGCACGAAGGTAGAGGTCGTAGGCACCGATGTAGTCGGTCGGCTTCATGCGCGCTTGCTTGATCTCCTCGAGCCTGATGCTCGGCTCGACCGCACCGACGACGCTCTCGGTCACCTTGTCCTGCAGGTCGAAGATGTCGCTCACGTCGCCCTCGAAGCGGTCGGTCCAGACATGGTGCCCGCTGATCGCGTCCACCAGCTGCCCACTGATACGCACCCGCGATCCTGCTCTGCGGATGCTACCTTCGAGCACGTAGCGGACGCCCAACTCGCGCCCGACCTGGCGCAGGTCCACCGCTCGGCCCTTGTAGGTGAAGGACGAGTTGCGGGCGATCACGAAGAAGGAGTTCACCCGGCTCAATCCCGTGATGATGTCCTCCACCAGTCCGTCGGCGAAGTATTCCTGGTCGGGGTCGCCGCTCATGTTGGTGAAAGGCAGAACCGCGATCGAGGGTTTCGAGGGCAGGGGAGGCGGTGCAGCCACCGAGGCGCTGGCGTCGGTCTCGACGCGATAGGCGCGCACAGGCCGCTCGATGTTCTTGAGGCGCAGGTCGCCAAGCGGCGTGAAACCGCCGTCGAGCTTGCCCTGAAGGTGGTCGTAGGCGGTGCCCGAGACAACCACGGCGCCGGGATCGGCGATGCTTTCGAGGCGGACGGCGATGTTGACACCGTCGCCGTAGAGGTCGCCGTCCTCCTCGTAGACCACGTCGCCGAGATTGACGCCGATGCGGAAGCGAATCCGCTCTTCCTCGGGCGTCTCCGCCTCGTGTTCTGCCAAGGCCTGCTGGATCGACATCGCCGAGGTCACCGCGTTGACGACGCTCGCGAACTCGCACAGCATGCCGTCGCCGGTGAGCTTGACGATCCGGCCCTGATGCTCGGAGACCAGCGGTTCGAGGAGGTCCTTGCGGTATGTCTTGAGCCGCTCGAGCGTGCCGCGCTCGTCGCGCTCCATCAAGCGCGAATAACCGACCACGTCGCAAGCCAGAATCGCTGCGAGGCGGCGCTGCGCGGTCATTGCACCGCCCGGCCGTCGCGCCCATGTCCCGCTGACTTCCAGACCCCCAACGTGCATGGCATCCATCTCTCCCAGCCGCCGCCCGTCGCCGATTCAGACGGAGAACGCAGCTTGACCTTGCCTTCACGAGATTTTGCTATCCCGCTTGCGAGGCGTGAAGCGATCCAGTCGCCGCGCTAACAGCCAACCGGGCGACACGCCCACGCAGCCTCTGGGGACGCTGACACACCACTCCCAGAAGACCGGAGATATTTCCTGCCCTTGGTAACCGGGTGACGCCACCGTGGCGGTGCTTTTGTCACCGCGATGTAACAGCGAGATGCCCTACCAACGCGCGCATCGGGCATCACACCAGACGTTCGCGCTTAGAGGTGATGAGGTCGGAAAGTGGCGCTACTTGCTCGTTCCCATCGACGAGACGAAGCGGATCCCAAGAAAAACGTCGATGCTCGGGTGAATAAGGGAGGCAGTGTCCATTTTTTCAGTTTCGCTTTGTCCGCGCCGAATCTTATGCGGCACGGCTCTGGTGTCGTTAGATTGAAGCCGGCAGAGGATCGCAAATCGACGCCGAAATTACGGCGGGTTACCTTGTCGCCGAAAGCCATCGCTGAAGGAAGGGACCCAGGGCAGGCGCAGGTGCGGATGTGATTGCACGGACTTTCGCGCGTTGCGCGTTCATGTAGCATAGGAGGTCAAGGGCGCAAGGGGCAGACCCGATGGCTGGACGAGGCCGGGGTACGGACGAGGGCGAGGACGCGATCAGCGGCGTCAGCGAACGGTTGCTGTTTGCCGCCTCTGTTCCCGTCCTGCCGGCGCCAGCTTCGCTGCCGCGCCTCGATATCCCGCCCTTGCCGCAGGATCGCACGCCGACGGCGCCGGCACCGACTATCGGCACCGCGACCCGCCTTGGCGGCCAGTTTCGCCGCCTTTCGCCATCCAGCATCCGCAACGCCGTGGTCTCGGCGGCCAGCCTGGAAATCGACCGGGGCATCGCCTTCCTGCTGGTGCCGGTTTTCCTCGCATCCGGGGTGATCTTCTATTTCTCGCTTGCAGTGGAACCGGACTTTGCGCAACCCATCGCCGTCGTGGTCCTGATGGCCTTGTGCGCGGCCGTCTCACGGTCATGGCGCAAGACGCATCTGTGCTTCATGGCGGCGCTGTTGTGCGCGCTCGGCGTGCTCGCCGCCAAGATCGAGACCTGGCGTGTGGCAACGCCAATGCTCGGTTCGGAAATTCCGACGCGGCTGACCGGCCGTGTCGTCAACCTCGACCAGATGGCGAATGGCCGCGTCCGGCTGACCATCGATGTGATCTCGACCGCCCGGCCGACGCTGCGCTATGCACCCGAAAGGGTTCGCGTTTCGGCCTCGAAAATACCGCCTGGCATGACCGCAGGATCCGTGGTGACCGGCTACGCCAGGCTGCTGCCGCCGACCGGCCCGGTGCGGCCGGACAGCTATGATTTCTCCTTCGACAGCTATTTCGCCGGCATCGGCGCCAGCGGTTTTTTCCTCGGCACGCCGAAACTCGTCCGCGCGGATGCCGCGCCGGCAGATGGTGCGCCGCTTGCCGCGCGTCTTTCTTCGGTGGTCGAGAACGCGCGCGAGAGCATCGCGGACCATATTCGCCGTCAAGTTGGCGGCGCCGAGGGCGAGATCGCCGCTGCCCTGATCGTCGGCGTGCGCGCCGGCATCCCGGAAACGATCAATGAGGCGATGCGGCGCACCGGCATCTACCACATTATCTCCATCTCCGGCCTGCATATGGCACTGGTCGCCGGCACGGTCATGGCGCTGCTGCGCGGCGCCTTCGCGCTGTTTCCCGATTTTTCCTCGCGCCGACCGATCAAGAAATATGCGGCCGCAGCCGCACTCTTTTCGATCGCGGCCTACCTCGTCATTTCAGGCGTGGTGGTCGCGGCCGAGCGCAGCTTCATCATGCTGGCGGTGATGCTGATCGCGGTGCTGTTCGACCGGGCAGCACTCACCATGCGCAATCTGGCGATTTCGGCGATTGCCGTCATCCTGGTGTCGCCGCACGAGGTGGTCGGCCCGAGCTTCCAGATGTCGTTTGCCGCGACCGCCGCACTCGTCGGCGCCTATGCCGGCTGGTCCGATTACCGTGCGGGCAAGATCACCACGCCACCGCCACGACGATCGCTGCCTGGTTTCGTCACGCGAAAATTCCTGGCTGCGATGGGTGGCCTCGCCATGACCTCCATCATCGCCGGCGGCGCTACCGCGCTTTTCGCCATATGGCACTTCCAGCGCGTCTCGCCGCTCAGCCTGTTCGCCAACCTGGCCGTCATGCCGATCGTCTCGTTGGTGGTCATGCCTTTCGCCGTTCTCAGCGCGTTGGCGATGCCGTTCGGCGCCGATGGCCCTTTCCTCTATGTGATGGGCAAGGGGCTCACGGCGATGATTGCCCTGTCCGGCTGGATATCGCAGCGCTCGCCGATCGATGCGGTCGGGCTGATTTCGCGCCAGTCCGTCCTGCTGGTGACGATCGCCCTTGTCATCGCGACCATGGCGACGACCCGGCTACGGCTCGCGGCGCTTCCTTTCGCACTTGCCGGACTGCTGACGATTTCCCACACCCGCACGCCCGACGTCCTGATCTCCGAGGACGGGCATCTGGTGGCGCTGCCGATCGGGAACGGCGAACTTGCCATCAACCGGGTGCGTTCGAACGTGTTTACCACCGACAATTGGAAACATGCGCTGGTGTCCGAAACCATCGTCGAGCCGGAGACCTTCGAAAAGGGGGATGCTCAGTTTGACATAACCGATCCAGCCCAGCTGCCGCCCGGCGCGCCTTTCTACTGCACAGAAGGCCTGTGCATCGCCCGGCATCCGTCGGGCGCTATCGTCGCGCTCGCTGACGACCGCAAGACCGCCCGGCCAGCCTGCGCCTTCGCCGATCTGATCGTCATCGATGATGCCACCGCCTACGATCCCTGCCGCAATCCGCTGATCCTTGTCGTCACCAAACGGCAGCTTGCCCGCGCCGGCAGTGCCGCCATCTTCTTCAACCCGCAATCGGCGACCATGCGTGCAGAAATTCGTTTCGCCGTCGAAGCGCCATATCGGCCCTGGCATACCCAGCGAAAGTTCTCGCGCGAGGCGAGGGGGCTGCCGCCATACCTCAAGCCCGAGAAACCCAGGCAGCCTGTGGCTCAGTAACGCCGAATCAGACCGACGAGCTTGCCTTGCACCTTGACGCGGTCCGGTCCGAAGATGCGCGTCTCGTAGGCCGGGTTGGCGGCTTCGAGTGCGATCGAAGCGCCCTTGCGGCGGAACCGCTTCAGCGTCGCTTCCTCCTCGTCGACCAGCGCCACGACGATCTCGCCAGGCTGTGCGGTGTCGGCATTGCGGATGATGACCGTGTCGCCGTCGAAAATGCCGGCCTCGATCATCGAATCACCCTTGACCTCGAGCGCGTAGTGCGCGCCGCCTGTAATCATATCCGGCGGTACCGAGATGGAGTGCGTCTGGTGCTGGATGGCGTCGATCGGCACGCCGGCGGCGATGCGGCCCATCACCGGAATGGACACCGCGGCAACGGCGTCGTCATTGTTGCCGGCAGAAGGCATTCGCGATAGCGCCGGCTTGATCTGCCGTCCGAGGTTGCCCTGCCCGGAATTGTTTTGGCCAAGGCTGCCCTGAATGACGCTTGGCGAGAATTTGCGCGCCGCATTGAGGCCAGGGGCAATCGAGTCGGGAAGACGCAGCACCTCCAGCGCACGAGCGCGATTCGGTAGCCGGCGAATGAAGCCGCGTTCCTCCAGCGCCGTGATCAGCCGATGGATTCCGGATTTGGAGGCGAGATCGAGCGCTTCCTTCATCTCGTCGAACGATGGCGGAATGCCGCTTTCCTTCAGCCTTTCGTGGATGAACATAAGCAGTTCATGTTGCTTGCGTGTCAGCATCGCTTCCCCCAAACAGAATCAGAAAAACAAACCCAGAACAAACACTATCTGTTCCAGTTGTGTTCCGCAACCGTTTAAAGTTTAATGAATGTGTTGACGTTTTGTTCAGCGTAGCATCAGCACGCTGCAGGCAGCGCCTGCGGCGGCGGCGGAAGCGAAGGGCTCACGCACGATCAGCGCATTGGCGTCGGCCAGCATTCTGAGCATCGAGGAATCCTGGATGCCGAACGGCGTGGCCGTGAGTGTGCCGGCTTCTTCCGTCACCACGGCGCGCACATAATCCTGCCTGAGATCGTTCGCCGGCATTGCAGCGCCGAGCCGCGCCTCGCGTATGTCCTGCCGGTACGAACGCCCGCCGAGCCGCGCCAGGAGCGGCTTCAGGAAGAGCTGCGTGCAGACCAGGCTCGCCACCGGGTTGCCGGGCAGGCCGATGCATCTGACATCACCCAGCCGCCCGAACATCAGCGGCTTGCCGGGGCGCATGGCGATCTTCCAGAAATCGAGCGTCATGCCTTCGCCCGTCAGCACGTCATGGACGAGGTCGTGATCGCCGACCGAAGCGCCGCCGAGCGTGACGATGACATCCGCGCCGGCCGCGACCGCCTTTTGCACAAGAATGGCGATCGCTTCCTTGCGATCGGGAGCGATGCCGAGGTCGAGCGCGCGAGCGCCGACCGACTGTGCGGCCGCCGCTACGCCATAGGCATTGGATGAGATGATCTGATCGGGTCCGAGATCGCTGCCCGGCGGCAGCAATTCGTCGCCGGTGGCGATGATGGCGACCAGCGGCCGTTTCACCACGCTGACACGCGGATGATTGGCCGATGCGGCCAGCGACAAAGCCGCGGGATCGAGCAGACGGCCTTTCTCCAGCAGGACGTCGCCCTTCGAGAAATCGAGGCCAAGACGTCGGATGTTGCGTCCTTCCACGGTCGGCTCGATCACCTCGATGCCGCCGCCGCCGAGATCCCTGACGTTCTCCTGGATGACGATGGTATCGGCGCCAGAGGGAAGCGGCGCTCCGGTAAAAATGCGCACGGCCTGCGCCGGACCGACAGTGCCTTCGAAGCCACGACCGGCCGGTGCCATGCCGATCACCGAAAGTCTGGCGGGTACGGATGCGAAATCGGCGGCGCGCGCGGCATAGCCGTCCATGGCCGAAGCATTGAAGGGCGGCTGGGTGCGTAGCGCCACCACGGGCTCGGCCAACACCCGGTCAGCCGCGTCCATTAGCGCAACGCTTTCGCCTGGCAGCACTGTTGCGCCGTTAAGGAGGCGTTCGAGCGCCTCCGTCACCGGGACCAGCGCCATTAAGAACCTGCCTTGTAGTCGCCGGACTTGCCGCCGGTCTTTTCCACCAGCCTGATGCCAGAGATCACCATGGCCCGGTCAACCGCCTTGGCCATGTCGTAGATCGTCAGGCAAGCGACCGAGGCCGCGGTCAGGGCTTCCATCTCGACGCCGGTCTTGCCGGTGACACGGGCCAGCGCCGTGACCTTGAGGCCTGGCAGCGATTGGTCCGGTTCGATGTCGACGGAGACTTTCGTCAGCAGCAGCGGGTGGCAGAGCGGGATCAGTTCATGCGCCTTCTTGGCCGCCATGATGCCGGCGATACGCGCGGTGCCGAGCACGTCGCCCTTCTTGGCATCGCCCGCCAGGATCATTTCCAGTGTTTCGAGACGCATCGAGACAAAGCCTTCGGCGACCGCCGTGCGCGTCGTCTCCGCCTTGTCACCGACATCGACCATATTGGCTTCGCCTTGCGCGCCAAGATGGGTGAGGGCGGCTGTCATCTCAGATTGCCTCGGCCGGTGCCTTGCCCGTCAAAAGCAGGCGCGTCGCAGCGGCCACGTCCTGTTGCCGCATCAGGCTCTCGCCGACAAGGAAAGTGCCGATGCCGCTTTTCTCCAGCCTGCGGCAGTCGTCATGCGAAAAGATACCGCTCTCGCTGACCAGCAGGCGATCGGCCGGCACCATCGCGGCCAGCCGCTCCGAGGTCTCGATGCTGGTCTCGAACGTCCTGAGGTTGCGGTTGTTGATGCCGATCAGCCGCGACGACAGTTTCAGGGCGCGTTCCATCTCAGCTTCGTCATGCACCTCGACCAGCACATCCATGCCGAGTTCGAAGGCCGTCGATTCGAGCTCACTGGCCATGGTGTCATCGACGCTGGCCATGATAATGAGAATGGCATCCGCGCCCCAGGCACGCGCCTCGTAAACCTGGTAGGGATCGAACAGAAAATCCTTGCGGAGTGCCGGCAAATCAACGGCTGCGCGCGCCTTGGTGAGAAATTCGGGCGCGCCCTGGAAGGACGGCGTGTCGGTCAACACGGAAAGGCAGGTGGCGCCGCCTTTCGCATAAGCCTTGGCCAGTGCAGGCGGGTCGAAATCGTCGCGGATCAGGCCCTTTGAGGGGCTCGCCTTCTTGATCTCGGCGATCAGCGCGAAAGCCCCGGATTTGCGCCTGGCCTCAAGCGCCGCGAGAAAGCCGCGTGGCGCATCGGCGTCCTTCGCCAGCGCCTTGATCTCGACCAGCGGCATACGCGCCTTCGCCGCGGCGATCTCGTCGCGCTTGTAGGCCTCGATCTTGCGCAGGATATCGGCCATTTCCACTATCCGTTCGAAATCGCGACCAGCCTGTCGAGCACCTTCAGCGCCCGGCCGCTATCGATGGCTTGCGCGGCACTCGCCATGCCGTCGGCCAGCGTGGTTGCCTTGCCCGCCACCACCAACCCGGCGCCGGCATTCATCAGCACCGTGTCGCGATAGGCGCCGGCAGCGCCGCCCAGCATGTCGCGCATGGCCTTGGCGTTGTAGGCGGCGTCGCCGCCGCGCAGTTCGTCCTTGGTGTGACGCTTCAGCCCGACGGCTTCCGGGGTCAGCGTAAAGCTGCGGATCTCGCCGCCAACCAGCTCGGCCACTTGGGTCTCGCCGGTGGTGGTGATCTCGTCATAGCCGTCGCCATGGGCGACCCAGGCGTGGTCGGCGCCCAGCGCTTTCAATGTCTCGGCCACCGGCATGATCCATTCGGGCAGGAACACGCCGACCATCTGCCTGCTGACGCCGGCCGGGTTGGACAGCGGGCCAAGCAGGTTGAAGATGGTGCGTGTGCCGAGCTCGACCCGGGTCGGGCCGACATGCTTCATCGCCGGATGATGCGCCGGCGCGAACATGAAGCCGACGCCGGCCTCTTGGATGCAGCGGCCGATCGTTTCCGGCGGAATGTCGATCTTGACGCCCAGAGCGATCAGCACGTCGGCGGCCCCGGTCTGCGAGGACAGTCCGCGATTGCCGTGCTTGGCAACAGGGACGCCGCAGGCGGCGATGACGAAGGCGGATGCGGTCGAGATGTTGACCGAGTGCGAATTGTCACCGCCGGTGCCGACGATGTCGATGGCGCCTTCGGGCGCGTCGACGCGCAGCATCTTGGCGCGCATCGTGGCGACGGCGCCGGAAATCTCGCTCACCGTCTCGCCGCGCACGCGCAGCGCCATCAGGAAGCCGCCGATCTGGCCGGGCGTGGCGTCGCCCGACATGATGATGTCGAAAGCCTCGCGCGCTTCCTCGAAGGAAAGCGCGGTTCCCGTGGCGATCTTGGCGATGTGGGTCTTCAGCGCGCTCATCTGGTCAGGGCTTGGGCAACGGCGGTCTGGTCGATGCGAACGTCGTATTGCGTCTGCAACTGCGCCACCAACTGGTCGAGTAGGTCGTCGGACATGCCTGACGTGAAGGATTTCCGCACATCTTCGGGCAAGGAACTGGCGTCGGCTCCGGCAGGCTCGAAGACCTCGGCGACCTTGTACAGGATCTGTCCGTCACCGGTGGGCGAGGGGATCAGGCCGGTCCCGCCTTCGCCGACGCCGAACATGGCAGCCGCCCCTTCCTTGCCGAAATCGACGTCGTCGGCCTCGCGCTTGACGCCGCGTTTGGTCTGCTTCTCGAGCTTGAGCTCGCCGGCAATCGTATCGAGCGTGGTACCGGCCTTGAGACGCTTTTCGAGCTCGTCCGCCTTTGCGGTGAGCCGCTTGGTCGTTTCGGCTGCCGTCCAGTCGGCCACCACCTTCTGGCGCACTTCCTCCAGCGTGCGGTCGCGGGCAGGCGTGATCGAACCCACCTCGTAGAACACGAAGCCATTGTCGGCGGTGGTAAGATCGTCATTCTCCGTGCCGGGTTCGGCGCTGAATACCGCTTTGATGAGCTCCGGCGATTGCGGCAGGTCCTTGACGATGCTTCCATCGGGCCTCTGGCCGGTGCGATCGATCGCGTCGATGGTGACGAGCTTCAACTTCAGCTTGTCGGCGGCTTGCGCAAGCGAACTGCCGGATGCGCGGATATCCTCGTAATTATCATGCACGTCCAAAAGGATGCGGCTTGCCTCGCCAAGCGCCAGGTCCTTGCGGATCTCGGCGGATACTTCGGCCAGCGGCTTCACCACTTCGGGCTTGATGTCGGTGACGCGCAGCAGCACCGGGCCGAAGGCGCCTTGCACGACCGGGCTGACTTCGTTGACGTTGAGCGCGAACGCCGCATCCGCCACCGCCTTGTCGGCGATCTTGTCCCGGGCCAGCGTGCCCAGCAGCGTATCGGCAGGCGTCTTGCCCTCGGCGGCGACGATCTTGTCGAAGGTGGCACCCGTCTGCAGCGAATCGAGCGCGGCCTTGGCGGCTTCGGGCGTCTTGAAGACGAGCTGTTCGATGGTGCGCAATTCCGGCGTGGTGTAACGCGCCTTGTTCTTGTTGTAGTCGTCGCTGACCTGCTGGTCGCTCACGGCGCTCAAATCCATGATGTCTTGCGGTTCGAGCCGGACATAGGAGAATTTGCGGTATTCCGGCGCCGCATAGGTCTTCTTGTTCTCCTCGAAATAGGACGAGAGTGCTGTGTCGGACGGCGCTTCGATCGGCTCGACCAGCGATTTCGGCAGCGTCACATAGTCGATGGTGCGGTCTTCGCCGCGATAGAGCGCGACCGCCTTGAAGAAGGCATCCGGGGCTTTGAGACCGTCGGAGACCGCCTCGACGATCTGCTGGCGCACCGCCACCTGGGTGCGGTTCCTAAGATAATCTTCGGGCCGCATGCCCGCCTGTTGCAGCATATAGTCGAAGGTCCGCCTGTCGAACTGGCCCCCGGGGCCTTTGAACGCCGGGTCATCGCGCGTGAGTTCGGCCAGCCGGTCCTTGGAGAGGCCGAGCCCAAGCTTGCGGGCCTGTTCGTCAAGCACGGCGCCCGAAACGAGCTGCGCCAGCACCTGGTTGTCGATGCCGAGCGCCTTCGCCTGCTCGTGGGTGATGCGCTGGCCGAACTGCTGCGACATCAGGCTGACCTGACGATCATAGGCGAGGCGATATTCGTTGATCGACACTTTGGTGCCTCCAACCGTGACGACGGAGTCGTGGCCAGCGATACCGCCCGCCAGTTCTCCGGAGACGCCCCAGACGAGGAAACTCAACACCAGCAGAGACAGCAGCAGTTTCGCGACCCAGGTTCCCGCCGCGCTTCTCAACGTACCAAGCATGTTTACTTCCGATTTTTGCGCATTTTCGCATGCGCCGTTCTTGAAACAAGCGCAATAGCGTCCTTCCGGTCCACTGTCGATTGCTTTGTGGTCTGATTTTGGTAGTGAGAGCATGAGCCAAATATCGCCCGGAGAAGCAAACCAATGACGCCAGGAATCCGCCCGCTGGTCGCAGGCAACTGGAAAATGAACGGCACCAGCGCCTCGCTCAACGAACTCAGGATGATCGGCAACGGCTTCATGAGCGGGCTCGATGCGGAGACCGAAGCGCTGGTCTGCGTTCCGGCGACGCTGCTTGCGCATGCCGCGGAGATTCTGTCGCGCACGCCCGTGCGGGCCGGGGGCGAGGATTGCCACACCAAGGAAAGCGGCGCCTATACCGGCTGCATCTCGGCCGAGATGCTGAAGGATGCCGGCGCCAGCCACGTCATTGTCGGCCATTCCGAACGCCGTGAGCAAAGCGGCGAGGACGACGCGACGGTTCAGGCCAAGGCGTCGGCCGCATGGCGCGCCGGGCTCGTGGCTATCATCTGCGTCGGCGAGACCAGGGCCGAACGCGAAGCCGGTGCCACGCTCGACGTGCTGTCGCGCCAGGTTGCCGGCTCGGTGCCGCCGGACGCCACGGCGTCGAACACTGTCATCGCCTACGAGCCAGTATGGGCGATCGGCACGGGGCTGACGCCCACTGCCGCCGATGTCGCCGAAGCGCATGCGCATATCCGTGAAAAACTGTCGGAAAGGCTTGGCGGCGCCGCGGCCAAGATGCGCATCCTCTATGGCGGCTCGGTCAAGCCTTCCAACGCGGTCGAACTGCTCGGCATCAGGAATGTCGATGGCGCACTGGTCGGCGGCGCCAGCCTGAAGGCGGCGGACTTTCTCGGTATCGCCGAAGCCTACCGGAATATCTCGTAATATCCGAGCTCCTGCTGACCTCGAGCGGGCGGCGCAGCTGCGCGAAATCGTTGCAAAGGGCGCGTTGCTTCCCATATTCCGGCCACGGGCTTGGAAATGCCGTCAAAGCATTGTATTGAGCCGCCTCCAAATCACCGGTCGTATCCGCGGCCGCGCAAGGCTTTGCCAGGATAAACTATGGAAACCGTACTGATTGTCGTCCACCTCATGGTCGTGCTCGCTCTTGTCGGCGTGGTGCTCTTGCAGCGCTCCGAAGGCGGCGGCCTCGGCATCGGCGGCGGATCCGGCTTCATGACCGCGCGCGGCGCCGCCAATGCGCTGACGCGAGCCACGGCGATCCTGGCAGCGGCCTTCTTCGCCACCTCGCTGACGCTGTCGATCGTCGCACGCTACGGCGAGAAGCCGATCGACATTCTCGACCGCGTGCCGGCAACGGATGGCGCAGGCAAGGGCGTGCTCGACCAGTTGCCCGGCACCACGCCGCCAGCGCCGCCCTCCGGCACCACGGCGCCGTCCTCCAACAACGTGGCACCGCCTTCCGGCAATGATGCCGCGGCGACGCCCCCGGCAACCGCTCCGGCTTCGCCCCCCGCGGCGGGTTCGACCACACCGCCGGCCACGAACGGTGTTACCTTGCCGGTCACGCCGCAGGTTCCAAACCAGTAATTGTTAATGTTTGGTTTCCGCAATCTGTTGTTGTTTGAACACAGTCGCGGCAAATGCCGCAAGATCACGAAGAATCGACCGGGCGCGGCATCACGGCCCGCTTGAGGCGACTCCGGCTAATCGATTATAGATTGCGCGCGGCACTTTCGGCGTCCTTGGGGGGCGCCGGGCGACGCCGTGGGCAACAGCATTGAACGATCGGATCTTCGCCATGCAGCTTCGCAGCTTCATTTTAGCCGGCCTTTGTGCCGTGCTCGGCCTGAGTGCGCCCGCTTACGCGGCCATGCCGGCGGGCAGTTCGGCTCCCAAAGCCGCAGTAACAACCGATGTCATCAACGCCGCGGCAAAAAGCGACGCGGCGCAACTGAGGCTTCTCAAGAAGAAAAAAAATCCGACCTCGGACGACCTTGCCCAGATCAGCAAGATCGAAGCCAAGATCGTGGCCGACAGGGAAGCCGCCAAGGCCAAGGCGCTCGAGGCGAGAAAGTTGGCGATGCGCGCGGCGGCCAAAGCCAAGGCGGATGCGGATCGAGAGGCGTTCCTTGCCAAGAAAGCCCTTGGCAAGAAGGGGCAGCCAGCCGCAGATACCAAGGTGGCGGACGCCAAGCCGGCCAAGAAGAGGAAGCTCATCGAACCGGTTCAGCCGATCGAGCCGATCCAATCGGCCGAACCACTTCCGGCCGAGGCGATGAACATCGCGCTGACCGGCAACAACGGCGAATTGCGCAGCGAGGCGGTAGGGCAGAAACCGAAGAGCGTCGGGCTTTTCGCCGGCCTGTTCGGCGGCGCGTCCTCGTCCTCCATGTCGCTGCTCCCCGAGACGCGCGCCCTCGACGCCGCACTCGAAAGGAAGGAAGCCAAGCGGCAGTTCAAGGTGAAGCCGGAATTCGTGCCTCAGGAAGTCGAATTCTCCGGCTACAATCCGGGCACCATCGTCATCGACACCAGCGCGCGCCGTCTCTATCTCGTCGAATCCTCGTCGACTGCCCGCCGCTACGCGATCGCGGTCGGCCGTGAAGGTTTGCAGTTCAAGGGCACGGTTGCCGTTGGCGACAAGCAGGAATGGCCGCGCTGGATCCCGACGCTCGACATGCAGAAGCGCGAGCCCAAGCACTACGGTCAGTACAAGGACGGCATGCCCGGCGGCGGCGAAAATCCGCTCGGCGCGCGCGCCATCTATCTCTACGAGGGCAAGAAGGACACCCATCTGCGCATTCACGGCACCATCGCGCCGCAGTCGATCGGAACCAGCGCCTCCAATGGCTGCTTCCGCATGATCAACGAGCACGTCATGGACCTTTACCGCCGGGTGAAAGTCGGTACCAAGGTCGTCATCATCTGACGTTTTAAACGATACTGCCAAAAGGGCCGGCCTCGCCGGCCCTTTTGTTTTGCTCGTCCATTATCCAGGCGCCTTCTTGGGAAAAAGCCTTCGCGGCGGTTTTTTCTCTGGCGGAATCAATTCGGCCGCGTTAAGCGATGACTCCCATGGCGCGATATGTATTCATCACAGGCGGCGTGGTTTCCTCACTCGGAAAAGGCATAGCTGCGGCGGCCCTTGGGGCTCTCTTGCAGGCGCGAGGCTATCGCGCGCGCATCAAGAAGCTCGACCCCTATCTCAATGTCGACCCCGGCACGATGTCGCCGTACCAGCATGGCGAGGTCTTCGTGACCGATGACGGCGCCGAAACCGACCTCGACCTTGGTCACTATGAGCGGTTCACCGGGCGTTCGGCCAACCAGCAGGACAACATCACCACCGGCCGCATCTACAAGAACATCATCGAGCGCGAGCGACGCGGCGACTATCTTGGCGCCACCGTGCAAGTCATTCCGCACGTCACCGACGAGATCAAGCATTTCGTCCTCGACGGCAATGACGACTATGATTTCGTGCTCTGCGAGATCGGCGGCACCGTCGGCGACATCGAGGCGATGCCGTTCCTCGAGGCAATCCGCCAGCTCGGCAACGATCTGCCGCGCAACAACGCCGTCTACGTCCATCTGACGCTGATGCCCTATATTCCGACGGCGGGCGAATTGAAGACCAAGCCGACCCAGCATTCGGTCAAGGAATTGCGCGGCATTGGCATCGCGCCCGACATCCTTTTGGTCCGTGCCGACCGTCCCATCCCGAAAGAAGAGCGCCGCAAACTGTCGCTGTTCTGCAATGTGCGCGAGAGCGCCGTCATCCAGGCGCTCGACGTGCCACATATCTACGACGTGCCGATAGCCTATCACAATGAGGGTCTGGATTCGGAAGTGCTGGCTGCCTTCGGCATAGATCCGGCGCCGAAGCCGCGCATGGAACCCTGGCAGGCGGTGTCCAGCCGCATCCACAACCCGGAAGGCGAAGTGACGATCGCCGTCGTCGGCAAATATACCGGTCTCAAGGACGCCTATAAATCGCTGATCGAGGCGCTGTCGCATGGCGGTCTCGCCAATCGCGTCAAGGTCAGGCTCGACTGGATCGAAAGCGAGATCTTCGAGAAGGAAGATCCAACGCCCTGGCTGGAAAAGGTGCATGGCATCCTGGTCCCGGGCGGCTTCGGCGAACGCGGCTCTGAAGGCAAGATCCTGGCGGCGAAGTTCGCCCGCGAGCGAAAGGTGCCGTATTTCGGCATCTGCTTCGGCATGCAGATGGCCTGCATCGAGGCGGCACGTTCCCTGGCCGGCCTCGAGCACGCTTCGTCGACGGAATTCGGCCCCACCGACGAGCCAGTCGTCGGCCTGATGACCGAATGGCTGAAAGGCAACATGCTGGAGAAGCGCAAGGAGACCGGCGATCTTGGCGGCACCATGCGGCTCGGTGCCTATCAGGCCGAACTCGCCAAGGGTTCGAAGATCGCCGACATCTATGGCGACACGCAGATTTCCGAGCGCCATCGCCATCGCTACGAGGTCAATGTCGACTACAAGGAGCGGCTCGAGGATTGCGGCCTGGTGTTCGCCGGCATGTCGCCGGACGGCGTGCTGCCGGAAACGGTCGAATATCCTGACCATCCCTGGTTTATCGGCGTGCAGTATCATCCGGAGCTGAAAAGCCGGCCGCTCGATCCGCATCCGCTGTTCGCCAGCTTTATCGGGGCGGCGGTGGAGCAGAGCCGGCTCGTCTAGAGCCTGTTCCATCCCGATGGAATCGGGATGGGGCTCTATCCTTTTGTTTGAGCATGATCTTTCCCGAAAACCGGTTCCCACTTTTCGGGATCATGCTCTAGCGTCCGGGAGATCGCTCATGCGGACCTATGTCGCGCTGCTCTACAGCATCATCCTGGGCGAGGGGCGGCGGGTCGTCATGGCCGACCTCAAGGCGATGGCGGAAGGTCTTGGGCTGAACAACCCGCGCACGCTGGTGGCGACCGGCAATCTGGTCTTCGAAACGAAGGAGACGGAAATTGCAGCGCTGGAAAGCCGGCTGGAGACGGCGTTCGCAAAAACCTTCGGCCGCCATGTCGATATCATCGTAAGGAGCGCGGATGACTGGCTGAGGCTTGCGGCCGGCAATCCGTTTCCAGCCGAGTCGGCCGCTGCCGCCGACCAGGTGGCGGTGCGCGTGATGCGGGCGCCTGTTTCCCCTGACGCGGTCCCTGCGCTGCGAGCCCGTGTTGGCAAGGACGAAAAGCTGCAGGCGGTTGGCGGCGATCTCTGGATCGTCTTTTCGCGCGAAACGCCGAGTTCGCGGTTGCTAGCGGCGGTGAGCCACAAACGTCTCGGCACCGGCACCTCGCGTAACTGGAACACGGTGCGCAGATTGGCCGAGATGGTCGCCAAATAGGATGGGACGGCATTTGCGCCGCCCCATTTGTTTCCGTCAAGCCTTCGCCATCCGTGCTCCGGCGCCCAGCGCCATCGTGCGCAGGACGTAGTAGATGGCGCCGGCGATAGCGACGCCGAAGAACCAGCCATAGACGCCCCACCAGGACGGCAGCCAGTTGGTGAAGTTCGGCAGGATCGAGGAGAAGATCGCTCCGATGCCGGCGGCGATGAAAGCATTGACGTGCCAGCCACTCTGGAAGCGGAACTCGCCGTCCTCCCTGTAGAGCGCCTCGACGTCGACCTCACCCTTCCGGATCAGGTAGTAGTCGACCATCATCACGCCGAAGATCGGCCCCATCGTCGCGCCGATGATGTTGACGAATGAGGCGGCACTGCCTTCCCATGGCGCGAAGGGATAGAGCACCAGGGCGATCACCGCCGCGATATAGCCGCCCTTCTTGAAGTCGATCTGCCGGGGAAAGACATTGGAGAAGTCGAAAGCCGGCGAGACGAAGTTCGCCACGACATTGATGCCGAGCGTCGCCACGGCGAAGGTCAGGGCCGCGAGAGCCGCCAGGAACCAGCTGTCGAACTTGGCCGAGATCTGGTCGGGATGCAGCAGCACCTCGCCATAGACATCGAAAGCGGCAATGGTGGTGACGCCGGCGACCAGCGAGAACAGGATGAGGTTGACCGGCAGGCCCCAGATGTTGCCCTTGCGCAGCGATGCCTTGTCCGGCGCATAGCGGGCGAAATCGCAGAAATTGAGATAGAGCGCCGAGAAATAGGTCACCCAGATCGCCGCCACCGCAAACAGCGAGGTCCACGAACCCGGCGTGCCGGGCACGCCCGCATCCTTGGTCTTGTCGAGCAGTACATCCATCGGGATGTCACTGGTGAAGGCAAATCTTCCCGATTTGACGCAGAGATAGATGGCCAGGATCAGCATCATCACCCATACCGCCGGTCCGGCCCAATCCTGGAAGCGGCGCACCGTGTCCATGCCATTCTGGATGATCAGCAGTTGCAGCGCCCAGATGACCACGAAGCAGATTACCTCCAGCCCGGTATGACCGAGGAAATGCGTGTTGGCGTTGAAGTCGGCGAACCATTGCGAGCGGATCAGCAGCGCCACGATCGCGCCGGAGGCAGCCGCCGTTTGCGCGCCGTACCAGAAGCAGGCGACGATGGCGCGTACCAGCGCCGGTATGTTGGCGCCCCAGATGCCGAAGGAAGCGCGGGCAAGCACGGGGTAGGGCACGCCGGTTTTCACGCCGGCATAGCCGACCATGTTCATCAATGCGTAGATGATCAGCGAGCCGATGCCGATGGCGATGATGAAATTGACGAAGCCACCGCAAAACAGGAACAGGCTGGCCGCCAGATAGTAGCCCCAGAGGCTGTGAACGTCCGACGTCCAGACGTTGAAGATCGAGAATGGCCCCCAGTTTCGGACCTTCGCCGGAGCAAGATCCTCATTGTATAGATCAGGTGATGCGCCTTGTATTGTCATTGCGATGTCCCCTTGTTTGCCGCACGCGCCCTCACGCGTTGGCTGTGCAGGTTAAGCCTGCCGCAAGGGAACCGGCAACCGATTGATTTGCCGGCTTTGGCCTTAAAGATATTCAATGAGAATCGCGCTTATCGATCGGACAATGGACGCGGTCCGAAGTTGAGTTGCGATCCGATTCGGCTTCATGCTGTCCAAGGCCAACCGAAGATCGCGATCAAGACACGCGCGACACTTCGAAATTGGCCTCAAGCCAGGCTATCGCCTCGGCCACATCATCGAGTGCGTAGGTTGCAGCCGTCCGCCCTTTTGGCTTGACGCGGATGGAGATGCCCTTGGCTTCGTTTATCGCCTCGAAGCCGTTTTCGTCAGACGTGTCGTCTCCAAGAAACACGGGCCGCCGGCCGGCAAAAGGCGGAGTTTCCATGAAACGCCGGATGGCGCCGCCCTTGACCGCCTCCAGCGGCATGAGCTCAACGCCGGCATTTCCCGGGATTACGCGGTAGCCCTGCGGAAGCTGTGCCACTGCCCGTTCGACAAGTTCGGTTGCACGGGCAAGCAGATGCGGTGCCGCACGGGTATGGATGGCGAGGATCGGACCCTTGCGCTCGATGTAAACCTGGCCATCATCCAGTTCGGCTTCGATGGCGTCGGCGAGGGCGGCGATGTCGGCCGGCGTGTCCGCAGCGCCGACCGGGCCGTTGGGCGTCAGCCGGTGCTCCAATCCGTAGAGTCCCGCAGCGCGCAGCTTCAGTGGGTGAAACAGGCTGTCAGCGGCGGAGACTGAGCGTCCGGTGATGAAGGCGAGGGCGCCGCCCAGCCGTTGCTCGATATTGTCAAGAAGCCCACGCAGTTCCTCAGTGACGAAAACAGCATCGGGATGGGATGCGTGTTCGAGCAAGGTGCCGTCGATGTCGAGGAAGAGCGCCCATTGCCCTGCCGGCAGATCGAGCGCCGGCGGCTTTTGAACGCCGCTCACGATGCAGCCTTCCGCATCCGCTCGAACATTGAGATGACGTTGTTGGCATTTGAGGGCGGCCGCTCGCCGGTACCCGTCACCCGGTCGAGGTCGCCGCGCTTGCGCAGACGCGCCGCGTCCAGAAGCATGCTGCCGGCCCAGCGATAGACATTGTTGTTGCGGACCATCTCGCGCATGGGCCGCATGCGCTCGCGCTGCTCTTCCGGCGTCATGGTCAGCGCCTGCTGCAGCGCTTCGCTCATCATGGCCGCATCGTAGGGATTGACGATCAGCGCCTCCAGCAGTTCGCGTGAAGCGCCGGCGAAGGTGCTGAGCAGAAGCACGCCCTGTTCGTCATCGCGCGCGGCAACGAATTCCTTGGCGACCAGATTCATGCCGTCATGCAAGCTGGTGACCATGCCGATATCGGCAGCGCGATAAATCTCGTAGACCTGCTCCTGCGAATGATGTTCGGCAACCATGATGACCGGCTTGTAGCTCTCGCTGCCGAAGCGCTGGTTGAGGTCTTCCGCGTAGCGATGGCATTCATCGTGCAGTTGCTTGTACGCCGGGAGCGTGCCGCGGCTTGGCGCCGCGATCTGCAGGAACACCAGTTTTCCAACCCATTCGGGATGTTTCGTGAACAATTCTTCCAGCGCCTGGAAACGGTCGAGAATACCCTTTGTGTAGTCGAGCCGCTCGACCCCGACACAGAGTTTGACATCCGCTTTCAGTCCGAACCTTTCGCGCAGACGAGCACGGCATTCGTCGACATCCGGCAGTTTTGCCAGGAGTTCGGCCGGCCACTCGATGGAGATAGGATAGGCATGGACCAGCGTTGTCTGCCCACCATAGGAGATTGCCGCATCGGCCCGCTCTATGCGGCTTTCCAGGAACCGATCAACGCTTTCAGTGAAATTGTTGGCATGGAACTGGGTATGGAAGCCGATGATCGAACTGCCCAGCAGCCCCTCCAGGATCCGCTCACGCCACGGGCAGATGCTGTAAACTTCGGAGTTGGGCCATGGGATATGCCAGAAGGTGATGACGATCGCCTCGGGCAGGCGCTCACGGATCATGCGCGGCAAGAGCGCGAAATGGTAATCCTGAACCAGCACGATCGGTCGCTCGTTGCGCGCTTCGGCGACCACGGTGTCGGCGAATTTCCGGTTGACCGCTTCATAGGCTTCCCAGTCCGAGGCGCGAAAAACCGGCCGGGTAAAGGCGATATGGCAAAGTGGCCAAAGACCCTCATTGGCGAAACCCAGATAGTAGCCCTGATGCTCCTCCTCCGTCAGCCAGACCCGGCGCAGCGTGTAGGAGGGATTGCCTGGCGGCACCTGCACACGGTCGTTCTCGTCGACCATGAGACGGTCGGCCGTGCCGCCGCCATAGGCGATCCAGGTGCCGGAGCACGCGCGGGTGATCGGCTCGAGCGCTGAAACCAGCCCGCTGGCAGGCACCAGCAGTTCGACGCCGTTGCCTTTGACGTTGTGGATGTAAGGTTCGCGATTGGACACCACGATGACCTGTGCGTCCGGCAGATCGTCGGCCAGGATCTTGCGCAAGGTATCAGGCGACCAGGTGACCAATGCCGCATCGACAGACTGACCGTTTTTCTCGAACTCGCGCAGAACCTTCCGCGCCGCTTCCGAAGCCACGTCCTCGCCGGGAGTATATGCAATGGCCGGTGTCTGGTTATGACGCCGACGGGATAACGAGAATACAACCGCAATCGCGGAAAGGCCCAAGCTTGCAAGGATGAGAACCCAAAGTACCTCTGTGCCGTAGTCTGTCATTGGAAAGCCGATTATCCTCCGGCCGGTTGGTGACCGTTTCTTCTCATTGATTTTCGAATTCGCAGCCGGCCGCGCGCGACAGACGCCTCACCGGCATGATTGTGCAACGCACAAACGGGCTATCGGTTCCGATAATTGGAGCGCTGCATCCAATTCCACGCGCGAAGCCGAGATTAGGTTCGCACGATAAGCGGGACCAGGCCTTCGTGCCGATCGGCGAGGAAGGCAACCACCCGGTCGCCGACGCGCTGGAATGTCAGGTCGACCGCTGTCGCGCCAACGCCTAGATGCCTAAGCGTGAGCATGTCGATACCAATCGGCAGCCTGGGACGGGTGACACGGATCTCACCGTCCCAACCGTCGATTTCGAGGCCAAGGCAGGCCTGCATCAGCATGAAGGCGGATCCGGCCGACCACGCCTGCGGCAGGCAAGCGACGGGATAGGCGATCGGTGCTTCGCCCGGTGAGCGGGTGAAACCGCAGAACAGTTCTGGCAATCGCATGTTGAAATGCACCGCGGATTCGAACGTGCCGCTCATCAGCCGGACCACGCTTTCGCGCTCGCCATAGCGCGCCAGGCCGGCGCCGCACATGGCGGTGTCATGCGGCCAGATCGAACCGTTGTGGTAGGACATCGGATTGAACAGCACCGCGTCGTCGGCGAGCGTCCTCACCCCCCAGCCCGAGTGGAAGGACGCCGACAAGAGCTGATCGGCAACCGACTGCGCCCGTGCGGGCTCGGGAAGCCCGACATAGAGAAGGTGCCCTACATTAGACGTCCGCACCTTGCAGGGCTCGCCATCGCCGTCTATCGCCAAGGCATAGAAATCGAGATCGTCCTGCCAGAAGCGACGTTCCACGGCAATGCGCATGGCCTCGGCGCGGCTATCCCAATGGTCGGCCTTGTCATCCTCGCCGCGGCGACGGGCGAGTGCCGCCAGCCCCCGGAATGCTGCAAAGACATAGCCTTGCACCTCCACTAAGGCGATAGGTCCCTTGGGAATGCGGCCGTCGGCATGGAAGACGGAATCGAAACTGTCCTTCCATCCCTGGTTGGCGAGGCCGGACTCGGCAGCACGCTGATAGGTGACGAAACCGGTCGCCCGGCTTGCCTCTTCCGTCCACTCGGCTGCGGCGCAGAGCGACGGCCAAAGGCTGTCGATGAACGCCATGTCACCGGTTCGGTCCGCATAGGTGCAGGCCAGGTGAATATAGAGCGGCGTGGTATCGACGCCGCCATAATACCGGCCGAAAGGAAGCTCGCTCAGCGCTGCCATTTCACCCTTACGGGTCTCGTGCATGATCTTGCCCGGCTGCGAATCGCTGAATGGCAACGTCTCGGTCGCCTGGTGCTGGGCAAGGAAGGCCAGCACACCTCGCGCCAGGCCAGGGTTGAGCCAAAGCATCTGCAGTGCGGAGATCACGCCATCGCGGCCGAACGCCGTCGAGAACCAGGGGATGCCCGCATAGGGATAGGGCCCGGTGGCAAGCTCGGTGGTCAAAAGCGCCACGTCGGCGCGCGCGCGCTCGACCCAGTCGTTGAAGACGCGACCTGAACTGTGCACCGTCGCGCCATGGCGGCGTTTGGCCCGCATGCCGAAGCGGGCGCGAGCCGCAGCGGCGCGGAAACGGTCGCGATCTGGCGCCTTGGCCACCTCTGGGCCGACCTCGACATACAGCACTTTGCTACTGCGCTTCGTCACGGCAATCAGGAAATCCGCATGGTCAGCCGTCAGATGGTCGGGCGCTTGCGAGAACGATATCGCCGACATGCGCGCTAGCCCGTCCAATCCGTCGTATCGCAACAGAACGGAAGCCGCATCAATCTCGGCCGCATGGGCCATGCCGCGCTTCGGCCTTGTCGAGCCGCGCACTTCGAACATGTCGCGAAAATCAGCGCCGAAATGCAACGAAACGCCGATGGTTGAATGTTCCCGGCTGTAGTTGGAAAGAGTGATACGTTCGAACAATCGATCCTGCCAAAGCAGCCTGGCACGCTCGATGTGGATCGCGCCCTGCGGAATTTCCCGGCCACCCGCCGTCTGGATCGGCAAATTGGTGAGGTTGGCGGTAAACAGCACATTGTCCTGGCTGAGCGACGTGCCAAGCAACGATGTCTGCCGGCCGCCGACAGTCAGCCGGAATTCAGAAAGTACACGCGTGTCGTCACGGAAGAAACCGTCGCCAGCGCCGCGTATATCGCCATAGGCATCGGCGACGGCGAAACAGTCGCCTTGTTTAAGCGCAAACAACCGGTGCGGCTCCCGCGGCGCGGTAGCGTCCAGAGAGGCAAGCGCCACGGCGGGATCGAGCTTGCGCTCGTCGAGTTGGGTCATTTGTTGCAAAACTCTTTGTTTCGTTCCTGATTGGTCCGCGAGACGTCGATCACGAGGCTCTTGCTTCCGTCGGAGATCCGATCAGACGCGCATAGGCGGCCACATAGTCGCGGGCCATTCTACCTGCGGAAAACCGCTTTTCGAAGACGGTTCTCACTTTTCGCCTGTCGAGCCGCAGCAAGTCCGGCATCGATGCGACCGCGTCCTCTATCGAATCCACGATGAAGCCGGTCACGCCCTGGTCGACGATCTCAGGCATGGCGCCGCAATTCCAGACGATCACCGGCGTGCCGCAGGCCATCGCCTCGATGACGGCAAGGCCGAAGGGCTCGGGCCAATCGATTGGAAATACGAGGCCGGCCGCCTTGCCGAGGAACTCCGCCTTATCGTCCTCCATGATCTCGCCGACATAGTCGATGCGGTTGCCGTCTATCAACGGCTCGACCACCTCATGGAAATAGGCGCGGTCGTCATCGCCGATCTTGGCGGCAAGCTTCAGTTTCAGCCCCGAGCGCAGCGCGATCTCGATGGCGCGGTCCGGACGCTTGTCGCGCGACATGCGACCAAGGAAGACAAGGTAGGGTTCGGGTTGGTTTGCCTCGAAAGCCGGCTCGTAAATGCCGGTCGGCAACCCGTGATGGATGGTCGCCAACCAGTTGGCGTTGGCGAGCCCCGTCCTTTGACTGCGGGAAATAGAGATCATCGGAAAACGCGGGAAACGCTCATAGGCCGGCGCCAGATCGACATAGTCGAGCCTGCCATGCGGTGTCGTCACCGTCCGCTCGGGCATATGCTCGAAGAAGGGAAAATGCAGGAAATGGCTGAGATGGAAGTGAATGATATCGAATTCCCGAGCGCGCTCTCTCACTTCGGCAAGCATGGAAAGGTGCGCGGCCGTTTCGGATTTCAGCGGACGGGGATCGAGGCGAAGCGCACGCTCGCGGCACGGCACCAATCTAGCCGATGTGCTCGTGTCGCCGCTGGCGAACAAGGTGACGTCGTGGCCAAGCTCAACCAGTCCTTCGGTCAGATAGGAGACGATGCGCTCGGTCCCCCCATAGAGCCGGGGCGGCACGGATTCATGCAGCGGCGCCACATGGGCTATTCTCATTTTTGGCATTTCCCTCAAGATCATCGCTGGGGTCGAAATGCATCAACTGCCCGAACGTTCCCCACTAGGGCAAAAAGCTGCGCAGCGGTATGGCTCTGAGCACTGCCTGGCAGCATGCGCCCATCACGAATTCTTTTGCCAGCCAGACATTTTTGTGTGGAACCAAATGACCAGCCATGAATTTAATAGGGTTCGATCGAACGCATCGCGATCGACGGGGAGGAAACAATGGATCGCTTGCAATTCTTCTCGCCCGTGCGAATTTCGCGCGGGCAGGGGCAGCCTGTGGAAGATATCGACAGCGTTAGCGAGGCGATGGTCTTCTTGCGGAAGTGGCCAACGGGGCGACGCGGCCCTGTCTATCAATGCGCGTTGAACTGCTGCGCGGCAGCTCTGGCGGGCAAAATGTCGGCCGAGGAAGCCAGGAAGGCTTTTACCGGCTTTGCCCGGATCACCCGACTGCTGGAAGATGACGTGGCGGTGCCGATGGAAGGCGGAACCATCGATCGCTTACACGCGCTGAGGCGATAGACGCCAGATCATGTCGAAATGGCCAAGAATGGTTTTGGGGACGGCCGGTGCCATAGCCGTCGCCCTCGTTTGGGGAATTGGCGCCACCTTGATGGGAGCTCCATCCATTTTGATCACGATAGGAGCCGTCGCCATCGGTGCGGGTGTCTATAGCTATCTCAATCAAAACTCAAACTGAGCCAATTTTCTGTTGGCACCCGCAGGTGCCAACAGTCATCCACGTTCGCTGGAAGAAACGTGCATCCAATTTAGTTTGTCTACCTGTCCCTATCTGGCGATTGGGGCGCGATGTGAGTTTCCGCCTTTCAAGTCACAAGGCCCGCTTTTCAAGTCACAAGGAATGAGCTTGCCGTAAGCGCGAGATGTGGAGAAAGGGTAGCAAACTGTATTTGAGATGCGTCGCCGGTGCCGTCGCTGTCGAAAGAGAGCGCTCCGGTTGAACTGTTGTAGATGATGTGGTCGGAGCTGTCGTGTGCGGCAGCGCCCTCAAAGAAATCGGCGGATGTGAGCGCGCCCAGATTCAGCCCGGTAAAGATGGCGTGGTCGAGGTGGATCTTGTTCTGGGACGGGTTGAAGTCGGTAATCGTGTCGACATTACCGTTACCAAGGGCGGTGTTGAAAACGAAGGTGTCGTTGCCACCAAAGCCGCTCAACTTGTCGGCACCGCCGCCGCCGTTGATGACATTGGCGCCGGCATTGCCCTGGATGGTCTGGGCCAACTCGTTGCCACTCAGGTTGATTGCCGTGGTGCCGGCGTCCTTAGTGGTGCCAAGGACCTCGATCGACGAGCCGGCATCGAGCGCATAGCTCACAGAGGTCCATATCCTGTCTTGACCCTGGCCAGCGGACTCGATCACCCGGTCGCCGGCATGGTCGACATAGTAATCGTCATTGCCGCCAAGACCGCTCATCTTGTCGACACCGCCGCCGCCGTTGATGATGTTGTCGCCATTATTGCCCTGGATGGTTTGAGCCAATTCGTTGCCGGTCAGGTTGATTGCGGTGGTGCCGGCGTCATTCGTGGTGCCAAGGACTTCAACCGACGAGTCGGCCGAGAGCGCAAAGTTCACAGAGGTCCACACCCTGTCTTGACCTTGGCCAGCGGCCTCGACCACCTTGTCGGCGACGTGTTCGACATAATATTCGTCGTTGCCGCCATAGCCGATCATCGTATGGCCGCCATCTCCGTGGAACACATCGGCGCCGCTGGTGCCATACAAAATACCATTGGCAGGAGAGGTAATGGGCGTAGTGGGGGTGGGGTGGTCAGTCGGCGCGGTGGGAGCAGTTGGAGTTGTGGGAGCAGTCGGTGTCGTGTGGTCAGTCGGCACGGTGGGAGCAGTTGGCGTTGTGGGGTCAGTTGGCGTTGTGGGGGCAGTCGGCGTCCCGGTATCACTCAGATTGTGTTCCCTGAAGAAGGCCTGCAGGGTCGGAGAGTGCTCGAGCGCGGTGTCGCCTTCCTGCTGGCCCCAGGCATAGGCGAAGTCGAAGGCGGGATTGGGAACCAGCTTCTCCCAGTGGTCCATCATGGTCTGCAACTGGTCCGTCGTGGGCATGACATATTTGCCGCCCGTGTTGGTCGTCCAATTGCCGCCACCGAACGTCTGATAGACCGGAACGATCTGGCTGATCGGGATGCCCGAGGCCACCGCGGCCGCCACGGATCTGTCGATCATGTCGTAGTCGACGGTGCTGGTGCCGGTGCGCACCGGATAAGGGTCCAAGCCGAACAGATCGATATGGGTGTTGGCATAGTTGTAGGTGTTTGAATAATCCGGGTTTGCGGCGGAGCCCATGTCCATCAGGGTGATGAAGGTCTTGGCGCCCGGCACATTGGAATGGATGTAGTCGGATTCCGCTCTCAGATCGGCCGCGTCCACCTGGGTGTGGTACTTGCCGGTTGGATCCGGCTCATCGACGAGAAAAAATCCGTACAGCTTCGAATTGCCGATGAAGGGGGTGACTTTGTCGATGAAGGACTGGGTTACCCCTTCGCCCTCGTTGAGCCAGACCAGGCCTTTCGAGCCTTCTGGCAATTCGTTGAGCTGCTCGACGGTTTGAACATCAACCAGGTTGAAGCCGGCGGTTGTAACTTCGCTGGCGGAACCGCCAGCGGCAAAGTGGAGAGCCATCTACAATCCTTTGTCTCATTCGATAGCGCCCCGCTGCCGCCTGCCTACTAGAGGACGTATATTAGCGACAAATCACATACAGACACCCTTTGATAAAATCATTGATCGCCGACGGGATTTCCGCGTACTGGAAAGATCATTTCCTTGACCAGCACAAAACTTCGGCAAAAATAGACTCTTATTTCGCGGGTAAAATTCTTGATCTTTGCTTTATTAAACCACGGTTTTTAACCGATTTACTAGGATGGCGCAGACCATTTTGGTCATTTCTGTTTATGGTGTATTTTATAGACGGATTTTTTGCTAGTGTTTTCGCGAAATCTGTCGAACTACCGGCAAAGTCGGCAGAGATTAAAGCAGGGTGTGAACCTGATTGCATCCTCGCCATCGCGACTGAATTTGTTGTGGACATAGATGGCAGACATTCGCTCCCGCTCGGTCTCAGCTGAGGTTGCCGACGTCGCATAGGTTCAGCCAGCGAATCGAGATTCGATTTGAGCGAATGCCGGGGCACCGGCTGCGGTATGATTGTCGAAGTGCGGTTTTCGATTGCCCTCACCAGCGGAAGCGCCCGCGAAATGGTTCATCTCACGCGTCGCCACGCGCGACAGAATATGCGTTGCGAAGACCAGCCACTCGGTTGTTGCAAGCGCCTCAGGCGGTGAGTTTCCCAGCTCGGCCAGTTGATCCACGCCAAGGCTTGCCGAAGTGTGATGCCGCAGCGCGATCCAAACCCGTTTGCCTCATCTAAACAGACGAGGACAGTAGACCAGCCTGCCCCTACCGTGACCTTGGCGACATACGCGCACAAATGGCGAAACCAAGAGCATGAAAGCAGAATCGAAAGCCGGCCACTGCCCGCTATTAGGGTATGGCGCAGGGTCAAGGGAGGGAGGATGAATCCGCATCTCGTATGTGTCGGGGGCGAGGATCACGCCTTGAGGCTCCCGTTCCTGATGTCGTTGCGCGAAAAGGGTTTTCGGGTCACTGCGGTATCGAGCGGCAGTGACGCTGCGTTTTTGCGGCATGGCATTCCGCATCGCCAATACGGTTTCGACCGATTTTCCAGTGGCGGTGGACAATGGGGCACTGTCAGAACGATCAGAAAATTGATGTCGGAACTCCAGCCGGACGTTGTCCAAAGCTTCGACACCAAACCGAACCTGCTGACGCCGCTTGCGGTGCGCGGACGGTTTCCAGTCATCCGCACGATCAATGGCCTGGGCTGGACATTCTCGTCGCTGGAACCGCGCGCTCTGGCTCTGCGTCCCGTCTTTTGCGGATTGCAATGGCTTGTCTCCTTCTGGACTGCCGCGACAGTGTTCCAAAATCGAGATGATCAAGCCTTCTTTGAGCGCTACAGGTTAATCCGACGCGGCAGCGGGCGGCTGATCCGCAGTTCAGGAATCGATGTCGATGCGTTCGCCATGGCAAGGCATCTTGCGCCGCCGGCGATGAAAATGCGTGAAGAGCTCGGGCTCGACCAGTCCGCCGAAGTCGTCATTTTCGTCGGTCGGCTGACCCACCAGAAGGGTATACCGACACTTCTCAAAGCAATCCCACAGATCCTGTCCAAAAGGCCCAATGCACGTTTCGTGCTCGTCGGCCCCTGGGAATCCGAGGGCCCATTTGCCGTCGATAAAGCGGAGATCGATCGCTATGCTCCCAATGTCATCGCCTTGGGTCCGCGACGCGATGTTCCCGCCCTTCTCGGCATGGCCGATATGTTCGCCTTTCCCACAGAATATCGGGAGGGGATCCCGCGCGTCCTGCTGGAGGCAGGACTGGCAGGATTGCCCATCGTCGCCTCGAGAATGCCTGGCTGCAACGACGTGGTTGAAGACGAATGGAACGGCTACCTCGTGCCGCCGCACGATGCCGATGGCCTGGCATCTCGAATAATAGACGTGCTCTCCGACCGCGAGCGCGGAAAGCTCATGGGCGGCCGTTCCGTCGAGCTTGTCCGGGAGCAGTTCGCGCTGCCCTTTGTCGTCGATCAGTATTGCGATCTGTACAAAAACGTCCTTAGCGCCAAATCCCATGGCGGTCTCGCTCGACCTGTGTCCCCGATCTTGCTCGAAGAGGGCGCCGCTGAGCCCGAAATGGGTGGGGTACGCCGATGATCCGGGACGCGTTGCTGGCCGGTGGCGTTGCGATGGCCTATGCCGCGCAGCTCAGCATTCCAGGGATGCCTTTCGGATATACCGAATTGCTGCTGTCGCTTTGGATCATGCTGTCGATCGGCCGAATAGTCATGGGCGGTCGCCTGGAGGCCACGCCGGCCCTGTATCACCTTGTGACTTTCTGGGTAATCATGACGTTTGCCTGGGGTGTCGGTCTCATCACTGGCTTATTGACCTCGGTTGAACTGCTTGCGGCGCCTGTCCACGATATGACAGCCTATGTGCTGTTGGCCTGCGTCACCTGCCTCTCCGCAGCCGAGCCCGACGCCGAACTTCATCTACGCCGCACCGCCTGGTGGGTGATCGGCATAGCGAACGCATGCTTTCTCTTTCAGCTGGCACTCGGGTGGGGGGTTATCCACCAAGCCGGTGTCGACCCATGGTTCTGGGATCGCTTCGTCGGCTGGTCCGAAAATCCGAACCAACTGGCGCTCTATTGTGCACTCTTTAGTCCGCTGGCTTTGTATCTTGCAACGACCACCGGCAATCTATGGGCGCGGGTATATGCGTTAAGCAGCATTGGTCTGATCTTCCTTGTCGGGAAGCTGACAAAGAGTGATACCTTTCTTCTTACAAGCATCCTTACCCTCCTGATATTTCTTGGGTTGCGTGTTCGGACATGGTTCGCTTCCGGTAACAAAGTCACCGTTTTCCGCCAGGTGACTCTCCTGTTGGCGATCGGCTTTCTTCCCCTGGGGATGTCGATGGCACCTTACGTTGTCACGGAGTTTGGCAACGTCGAAGATATCGCCAAGAGCCTCAGCCGCGGTGGGGGCGGCGAGGAGACGACGGAGACCGCTGAGCTTCGCTTCATCCTCTGGAACGATGCATTGCATAAGGGCGTGACTTCAGGGTCTCTGGGCCTTGGACCCGGCCCGCATGTGGACCGCCCGCTCGCGGTCTATAAGCAGTTTCGACGTGAACCTTTCGAGGCCCACAGCACTTATCTCGATACGTATACTCAAGGTGGTTTGATTGCGGTCCTGACCCTGCTCTGGATCCTTGGCTCAGCCACCTTGGCCGCTTGGCGTGCGAAGGCCGATGCCCTGTTGGCGTTGATGTTGTCGATCCTTTTTTATGGGTTTCCGCACCTGATCGTCCGACACCCGATCGTGTGGTTTGCGGTCACCCTATGCCTTGTTGTCGGAACGTCGCGAACAGTTTCAACGTCACGAGCAGCTTCAGTGACCCCCACTCGAACTTATAGCTACGCGGGGTAACGGGGATGTGTGGGATTGCCGGAATCCTTCTTGCACCTAATGCAACCAGTGCAAAGCCACTGAGGGCAATAGTGCAGATGACGACGGCGCTGCGCCATCGCGGGCCCGATGGCGAGGGCTTCTGGACAGATCGTGAAGCCGGCATTGCCTTCGGACACAGGCGCTTGGCCATCGTCGATCTGTCGGAGGCGGGACACCAGCCGATGCTTTCGGACGGTGACCGATACGTCATCACCTTTAATGGCGAGATATACAATTTCCACGATTTGCGCCGCGAACTTGAAGGCGAGGGCCATCGTTTCCGCGGCAGCAGCGATACCGAAGTCATGTTGTGCGCGATCGAGAATTGGGGGCTCGATACCGCACTCAAGCGCTTTGCCGGCATGTTCGCGTTTGGATTGTGGGACAGGAAGACGAGGACCCTTCATATTGCCCGCGACCGAATGGGCAAAAAGCCGCTCTACATTGCCTCCACACGCGACGCACTGGTTTTTGCCTCCGAATTAAAGGCAATCAACCGTTTTCCAGATTTCCGTCAGGAACTTAATCTCGATGCGGCGGCGGCGATGCTGTCGAGGGGATGGGTGCCGGATAACAGTTGCATCTGGCAAGGCGTGTTCAAGCTGCCTCCCGGCTCGGTTCTGTCCCTGACGGCTGCAGATTTCGCTAACGCACGCAGTGCCGAGTCCCTTTCAGACCGCATCCGACAGTGGTGGTCGCTGGCCGAGGTTGCCGAGAAAGGTCGGCTGGAACCAATCGCCGGCACCGACGAAGAACTGACAAATGAACTCGACGATCTGCTGAGACTTGCCGTCCGGCAACGCATGGTCGCCGATGTGCCGCTGGGCGGCTTCCTATCCGGCGGCGTCGACAGCTCGGCTGTTGTGGCCCTGATGCAGGCTCAGTCCTCAAAACCTGTGCGCACGTTCACGATCGCATTTGGAGAAGGCGGGTTCGATGAGGCGCCCCACGCCGCCGAGGTCGCCCGGCATCTGGGCACCGACCATACGGAACTTCATCTTTCGCCTGCCTCCGCGCGCGACATCATCCCAGAACTGCCACAGACCTGGGACGAGCCGTTCGCCGACGAATCGCAGATACCAACTCTGCTCGTTGCGCGGCTGGCTCGCCAGCACGTCACGGTGGCTTTGTCGGGCGACGGTGGCGACGAGTGCTTTGCCGGTTACGCCCGCCACCTCATGGCGGCCCGAGTGAAACGGCAGCATGGGCTGCCGTTGCCGATGCGTCAGACGCTTGCGACAGGTATTGGATTGCTTGCTCGTGCAGCCCGTCACGATCTCGTCAGCAAGCTGCCGCTATCTGCTCATGCCCGGCATGCGCTGCGGAGCGACCGGCTGGATCGCCTGGCTCGGCTGCTGGCAGCGGCGGATGAGGATGAACTCTATCAACGGCTGATGGGATCATCGACCGAGAACCTCACTCACCACAGACCCCCTATTTCGATCAATGGCACACCACCGCTTGATGGCCTGCTGTCGCGTCTCCTGTACGACGACATGGTCGGCTATTTGCCCGGCGATATACTGGTGAAGTTGGACCGCGCCAGCATGGCCAACAGCCTCGAGGGACGATGCCCGCTTCTCGACCATCGGGTCGTCGAATTCGCCTGGCGTCTGCCGGCGGACGCGATGGTTCGCCACGGCAGAGGCAAGTGGATCCTTCGTCAGTTGCTGCACCGCTATGTTCCGGAGCGGCTGATCGACCGGCCAAAGCATGGCTTCGACGTTCCTATAGCCGTGTGGCTGAGAGGACCGCTGCGCATCTGGGCCAGCGATCTTATCGCCGATATGCGTCTCTCCGGCGACGGGATCTTCGACTTCACAAAGGTCGAGACGTGCTGGCGGGATCATATCGACGGCAGGCAGGATCATTCTCGTGATTTGTGGGCGGCGTTGATGTTCCAGGCATGGCGCAACGAGGCCACTCGCCCGTCGGCGCCTGCAAAGGATTTGTCCCGCATTTTCGAACTGGCAGGAGTGTAAGATGGAAGGTTCCATAGTCAGCCGCATTCAACTTCCGCGTGCGACTGAGATGCATGTAAGCGCGCGTGACACCAAGCCACGCATGAGGCGGCCGCTGCGCGAGCAGATCGATACGGAGAACCCCTTACATCAACTTCTCACGACCATCGCGAGACGAAAATGGTTCCTGCTGGGCATGGTCGTCCTGGGCGGTGTCTTGGCCGGACTCGCGGGTCTTGCTCGCTCTGTCGAGTTCGAGGCCACCACGCAAATCATTCTGGATGCACCCGGCAGGAGCGGGCCTAACGGCACGGATCTGGGGATGCTGGATGCCACCATTGACGACAATATAACCACGCTCACGTCGCAAGGGCATCTGCGTCGGGTGGCGGCGGCATTACGCAAAATGGAGGCTGGCGGCACTGCTGTACAAAGTGATTCCGGAACCGGCGATGCTCGCCCCGACCCCGTTCGCGACGGCCAATCGAATTCGCACTCATATGCAGGTGGTCTGTTCAGCAGAATTTGGCCGCAGAGCAAACAGGAGGACCTGGATGCGGCTGAACTGAAAGCGTTGCGAAAGGACTTGAGGGTTGGGCAGGAACTGCGATCGAGAGTGATCACGGTCGGCTTTACCGATAACGATCCGGCGCGCGCAGCCATGGTGGCTAATACCTTCGCCCAATTGTACATCGACGATCTCGCAGCGAGACATCAGGCATCGGACAAGCTGGAACTCGCCTCGATCGTTGCCGCCTTGCCGGGAGTGCAAAGCGATCTGGCGGAAGCGACCGATCGCCTGGAGAATTATCGGCTGAGCCATGGCGCCATTGATCAAAGCGCCTCGGACAGTGCCGCCAGGGAGACGGCCGAGCTCAGCCAGCAGATTTCCTTGTCGAGAGCGGATTTGTCAGCCTCGGAAGCTCGTCTTCAACATATTCAGGACCTGCAAAAGCAAGGGGCGTCGGTCACCGCACTCGCCGAAGCGATGGGGTCACAGGTGCTGGCCGACCTGGCGGTACGCCAGGCCAGCGGCACGGCCAATGAAGACTTGACCAATGCGATCAACCTCGAGATAGAACGAGGCACTGCCCGTATCGCCGCGGAAGCGGAGATCTACCGCACCCAGATCACGACTCTGGAGACACGCAAGAACGTGCTCGATGCGGTCGCGGCCGATACAGCCGGCCGGCTGTCCGGACTGCGTGCGCTTGAGCCGCAGGTCAGCATCCTGACGCAGCGATACAATCAGCTCCTGACGCAACAGCAGGAGTTGAAACAGCGCATTGCATCGCCCTCGGCCGGAATCTCGATCCTTTCAGCCGCATGGCCGCCGACGAATCCAAGGACCCTGTCGCCAATTTTCCTTATCCCACCCGGCATGGTCGTGTTTGGCCTCATAGGCGGGGTCTTTGTCGTTCTTCGCAACCGCCTCGATCAGACTTTGCGCGGCGTGGCCGAAGCTGAAGCAGCGCTCGGGGTTCCTTGCCTGGGGCTGATACCTCAAGCTCCCACAATGCACGCCAAGCGGCTGCAGCAGCTGGTTTTAGCCCAGCAGAAGTCCAGATACAGCCGCGCCATAACGTCCCTGCTTGTCGCCGCGGCGCCCAAGCCGGCCAGGAACCGCTCATCGCATGTCATTCTCGTCACATCCAGCGTGCAGGACGATGGCAAGACCGAGCTTGCATGGAGCCTGGCCTTGGCTGCCACCCGACTGGGCGGCAGAGTGCTTTTCCTCGATCTTGACGGCACGGGCGCGCGCCTCACGACCGAATTTCTGGACGAGTTCACAGCGCACAAGCCTCACAATTTCTTCGGAGACTATGTGAGTGACCGCTGTGCCTTGCACGATGCAACCGTCGCAATGCCTGAGATCGGGATCGACTTCATGACTCTTGCGCCATCGGATGATCTGCTGGCGCTGCTGTCCACGGCCGACAGTTCCCTGTTCACGGATGAGCTACAGTCGATCTATAGCGTCGTCATCATAAATGGACCGCCGGGGCTTGGAGGGCCAGAGGCCGGGCTTCTGACGAACTGGGCTAACGCGATTCTTTTCGCCATCCGCTGGGGCAAGACACGGCGCAGCATCGCGCGCGGTGTCCTGGAGCCGCTTGCGAGCGATGCGTCGACTTCGGTCCCTGTCGGGAGCGTCCTCACGCAGGTCGATCTCAAGAAGCACGCCAGCTATCATTTCGGGGACAGTGCTGATCTCTTGCTCGAGAGAGTGTCGTGAGCGTCACACGCGACTTCCAGGCAATGACAGTCGCAGAAATCGCGCGGATATCGCCACGATCGGATTTGTCCCATGATCATTGAACTCTTCGGACCACCTGGATCCGGCAAGAGCACCTTTGCTCACGCCCTTGCGCAGCGGCTGCGCGGGCAGGGGTACAACGCCACGGTCGCCCCCAATCACGCGCCTCGCAAGAGGGGGTCGAGCGTCGATCTTGGAATCTTTCTGGCTATTTTCAGGATCTTGTCGGCAATTTTCTCAACATTGAAAATACTGCTCTCTCCAAGAGGCAGGATCAAAGACCTTTCGACGTCCCTTTCCATGACAAGAATGATCCCGCCAAAAAAGCGAATATGGCGGGCTCGGCTCTGGCAGCACATATTGAAACTCTCGCGCCGCTGGGATGAGGCGAAGCAATCCAGAGACGTGGTCATATTCGATCAGGGCTATGTCCAGGCGGTTGCATCACTGGCAATGTTCAATGGAACCGTTGACAAGGCCGCCCTCGCAAAGGCCCTCAGCCTCGCGCCCACCGCTGATTTCACGCTCAGAGTTGTTGCGCCACGCTCGATCGTGGAGACGCGCTTGCAGCAGCGGATGGAGCATGAGGCGCCTGGGGAGCGAATTTTCGAGGCGGATTTCGACACGAGCATGCGCGCTTTTGGGCTATTTCAAAGCATTAATGACATTCTGGCAGGATCCGACAGGCAAATCATTCCGATCAACACCCTCAATGATCGGTCCTCGTTAGAGGGCATCGAGTGTGTCGAGCAGAAGATAATCTCAAAAATTCTGCAAGCCGGAGGTCGACCTGCGGTCCAAGGCAGCCAGGATGATGAGGTGTTCGAGGGCAGTGTCGATGATTATGGAGATGTGAAGACGGCGCGAACTCCTGCTGTCTCTCCTGCCGCAGCAGATGTCGTTTCGCGCCCCAACCAGGACATGGGCCGAAGCCTGGGTTATGCCACCATCTTTGCTCTGATGATCTATGTCGGTGGCGCAGGGTTGACCAGCCTGGCGCAATTGTTGATTGCACGCCTCGTCGGCTCCACCAGCTATGGCATCTATTCCTACGTCCTGTCCTGGACCTCCGTGCTTGCCTATCTTGCAACACTAGGTTTCAACATATCGCTATTGCGCTTCGTGTCGGCCTACAGGGCCAAAGGGCGGCTTGACCTGGCGCACGGCGTAATCAGGTTCGCCCTGCAGAGAGCGCTGGCGGCGGCAACACTGTTCGGCATCACAGGCGCCGCCTTGATCTTTTTCTTTTCAGATCCTTCCCACAAGGAACTTGAAATCAGCCAACTTCTGGGCATGGCGGCGGTGCCACTGGTCACCGCCTACGCCTTGGGGGCGACACTTGTTCGTTCTTTCGGCGGCGGTGTCTCGGCCCTTTTGCCGGAACGCATCGTGCGCGACGGTCTATTGTTGACAATGCTCGGACTGGCGGCCTTGTCGGGATCGTGGACCCTTGACGCCACCTTGGTGATGAAGACGGTATTGATCAGCTCGGGCATTACAGTCGCGCTGGTGTATATCCTCGCGACACGATTTCAACCGATCGGGTTGCGGCAAACTGACCCCTGCGACGCGTCGCAAGAGTGGTGGGCGGTGGTTCCGCCGATCATGCTCATGGCCGGGCTTGATGTTTTCATCAACCGCGCCGGCGTCATGGTGCTGGGCTGGACAGGTCATATCAAGGATGCTGGAATCTTCGCCTTGGGACTGAACGTCGCGTTGCTTGTGGGTCTTTCCGTGGCTGCCGTCGGGGTGATGTTTTCGCCCGCGGCGGCGGCCCTGCATGCCCAAGGCGACCGCAAGGGTCTGCAGCAGCTATTTTCACGCGCCTCGATACTATCGGCCTGCGGCGCCTTAGCGATGGCCATCCCGCTGGTTGTTATCGTCAGACCTCTCATGAGCTGGTTCGGCGATGATTTCAGCACAGGAGCGCCCATCGCGCGGATCCTGATGTGTGGATATGTCGTTGTCGCGTTCTGCGGACCGCAACTGAACTTGTTGACGATGACCGGCAACGAATGGGCGGCGGCTGTAGCCATGATCATCGGCGCGGCCGCCGGCGTCCTGGGCTGTGCGGTGGGGATCGAGCTCTACGGCCCACTGGGCGCCGCGGTGGGTCTCGCGCTTGCCCTGGCTGTTTGGAATGTGGTCATGGCGATCTTTATCAGCAAACGATTGAAAATCATGCCGGGGCTGCTCTTTGCGCTGATCTCGCTCAAAACGGGCACCGTTAACCGCCAGCTGCGATACTGGTTCTTACACTGACATCAGGCTCTGAGCAGTTGCAGGGATTTACGACAAAGCCCATTCGAAGGATTGTCAAGCGGGCCGTTGGCCGGCTTCGGGGCGGGGCCGCGGCTCAAATTGAGAGCAGCGTATCCTGCGGAGCCTGGGCCGAGCGTGACATGGACGTCCACTCTGGGAACGATCGCTAGAGCCGGATGATTCAGGTGAAGTCGACGTGAAACCTGAATCCGGTTCTAAATCAAAGAGATAGCATGGATGTCATCCGAAAACCACTTTACACTTTTCGGCATCATGCTCTAGTCAGATCTCAGCTGAAAAACCCCCGCCGGCCTGGCAACTCTGAAGCTGCGGCCGGCGGGGGCTTTGATTTCAATTTCGTATTCGCTGCGCTCGGGCATCGCCGCGTCTCGACAGACGCGACCGATGCTCACACATGCATCAGGATCGGTTGCTGCGTGCGCGGCTCAGCATCGGTTCCATGAAACTGTCGATACCATTCGACAAAACGATGCACGCCGTCCTCGAGCGTTGTTGCCGGTGCGAAACCGACGGCATTGCGAAGGTCGCTGACGTCGGCGCGAGTCTCCAGAACGTCGCCGGGTGGCAAAGGCACATCCTTGCGCAGTGCACGACGGCCAAGGGTCGTTTCGATGATCGAAATCAACCGGTTGATCTCCTCGGGCTGGTCATTGCCAATATTGTAGACGCGATGTGGCGCGGAACTTGTAGCCGGATCAGCGGTATGAGCATTCCAATTCGGATCGGCGCTTGGCGGCGAGGCGAGTGTTCGAACCACGCCCTCGACGATGTCGTCGATATAGGTGAAGTCCCGCCAGACACGTCCGGCATTGGCCACCTCGATGGTCTTCCCCTCGATGATGGCCCGCGTGAATATGTAGAGCGCCATGTCGGGTCGGCCCCAGGGGCCGTAAACGGTGAAGAAGCGCAGTCCCGTCGCGGGCAGGCCGAACAGATGGCTGTAGGAATGCGCCATGAATTCGTTTGAACGCTTGGTTGCGGCATAGAAGCTGACGGGATGGTCGGCGCCATGGTGTTCGGAAAAAGGTATCGTCCGATTTGCGCCATAGACGGAACTCGACGAGGCGTAGACGAGGTGGCTGGCGCCGACGTGCCGGCAGCCTTCAAGCACATTGAGAAATGCCACGATATTCGACTGCACATAGGCGTGCGGGTCAATCAGCGAATAACGCACGCCGGCCTGAGCCGCCAGATGCACAAAGTGTGACGGCCGAAAGTCTGAAAAAAGCGACTTTACGCCCGCCTGGTCCGCCAGATCCATTCGCAACGGAATGAACCCCGGCTCGGCACAGAGACGCGCAAATCGCGCTTCCTTGAGCCTTGGATCATAGTAGGGTGTGAAATTATCGACACCCACGACTTCCACACCGAGATGGAGAAGCCGCAAGGCCACGTGAAACCCGATGAAGCCGGCCGCGCCGGTGACGACGATTGGACCCTTGCGGGCCAGGCCCATCACCGAGCGATCCGATTGCGATCGGGTGGATTTGTTGTATGGATCATTGTCCAACTTGTCGGCCTTTCGAATTGTCGCCCTTCGAATTCGTTTCGACTCTGGCGAATTCCGCTGGATCCCGAGTTTACGTGCGCTGAAATCGTACGCCGGCTAATGGGGCCAGGCGCATCGGCGCCATAAGCTGCTCGGCTATGTTGAAAACGGTTCTGAGTGCTATTGCCTTCGTCGCCGGGCGGATGACACCGCCCGGCGACGGGCTCAAAACGGGGTTCTTACGGCAGAACCGAGATGCGCCCGAGAAGAGCGACCAATTCAGCCTGACGTTTCGTTTCGGTCTTGGCGAAGAGCGAGGCAAGCTGGGAACGAATGGTGGTGCGGCTGAGCCGCCAGCTGCGGGCGATCTCCAAGGGCGCATCGCCCTGGGCCAAGCGCAAAGCGAGGTTCGTTTCCGCGCCTGTCAGGCCAAACATCTTTTGAAGTGTGTGCGGATTTGGCCCGGACCTGCTTTCACGGTCGAGCAGCGCCACGATGCTCGTGCCATCAGGTGCTATTGCCCCGGTCTCGTTCAATATCACCGGCCTGTCGCCTGCGCTGCGGATCACAACCCAGGACAGTGAGCCCGGCACGAAGTTGGCCGGAACATTCGCGATCAGACGCCTTAGAGCGGCCGAGAGCTCGCCTGCCGTTTCAGCCGCTTCGCCCTGACGCTCCAACGTGGTTTGAGCGGCTGCGTTCCATTCGACGACTTTTCGTTCGCGGTTCAGGATGAGATAGCCGCAGCCAATGCGATCAAGCATGCCCGTGATGGATTCCAGGCTGCGTACTTTTGCCTCGCCGACCTCTGCGTCCGATCGATTTGATGCGCGATCCGACGGATAAGTATAGGATGGCCGCCTCGCATTCGCCTCGCGGTCATACTTAGTCCTCATCACTATGTATCGGCCGCTAGCGGCCTCGGTATGCCTATCAACCAGTGTCATTTTTTAACCCCCTGCCAAAAGTTTCGCCAGCCCGAAGTAATCTACTCGGGATTTACAAAACAGTTTCCTGCATGGCGGTTGACAAAAATGTCGCCCGCCATTTAGAAACTCTGTATCTTCTGAGGAGTTATGACCGAAGTCATGCTCCCCCCGCCTTGATAAAATGCGCTCCATGATAGTGATGGGCAATCCGGCAGTCGTACTAGGTTGTACGTTTCTTGCTCTAGTCTCGACGGGCTAGTCCGAAGGTTGTAGTCTATGCCTATGAAATCGCGTCCGCCTCGGTTAAATTCGAGCCCGCCAGGCAGAATGCTGACTCATCTTGTGTCTCTGTTGGTACTGTCAGTTACACTGGTATTTGCAATAAAAACATCAGCATCTATTGGAGAAAGCGCGAGTTTTCTGGAATTTATTCCGGCTATTATTTTAATTGCTTATCTTGAAGACCGTACCCCAGCGCTTGCGGCGACGATTCTGATGGTGGCTGTCGGCCTGTGGGCGCGGGGGCTGGATCAGATTTCCAACGACGATTGGGCACGCGCCATCCTGCTCCTGGTCTCGGGCGGGGTGATCGCCATAACGTTTCATCGGCTGCGAAAAGATTTGCATGAGGTTGCAGACGCCAGACTGGCTGCCGTCGAAGCAACCGAGAGCCGCTACCGCTGGGCCTTCGAACGTGCCGCCATGGGATTCGCAAACTCCAACGAGAAAGGCGAGCTTCTACAGTTCAACAGACGTCTGTGTGATATGACAGGCTACAAGGAGGAAGAGCTCGCCCGATTGCAGCTCAACACACTCGTCCATCCAGATGATCGCGACGCCCTGGCACGATTGTTGGCGGGTCTTGGCAAGGACGCTGCCTCGTTCGGTTCGGAGGTCCGTCTCTTAAGAAAAGATGGCACGGCATTCTGGGCCCGGCTGACCCTGTCTTCATCCGTGCCTGATGGGGTCCTCACCGAGAGCATCTTTGTCGTGGTCGACGATATTTCTGAGCGACGAGCTGCAGATGAAGCGCTTCGGGCTCAAAAAGAGTGGCTGGATCTTGCCTTGTCCGCCGGACGCTTGGCCACGTGGCGGATCGACCTGAAGGAGGGGATCGTCACAGGGTCGGGCACGTTCTGGGACATTCTCGGCCTGCCCCCGGCCGCCAGCCGCCCCTTGGAGGAACTGGCAGCCGTCGTTCATCCGGCGGACTGGCCGAAGCTGGCAGCGTCGAGAAAGCTCGAGCCGGTCACGAACTACGACGTTGAAATACGCGTCCGGCGGCCAGACGGACATATCCGCTGGGTAGCTCTGCGCGGAAGGGAGGATAAACACGATAATCACCCGCAGCGGCTTGGAGTGGCCGCAGACCTGACCGAGCGACGACAAACCACACTGCTGCGCGCCGCGGCAAAGAAGCGGGAGCGCATCATGCTCGAGCAACGCCATAGATTCAGCAACCTGTTCCCGGTGATTACCGCGCTCGTGAAGATGGTCAGTGTTCCCGACGATAATATCGCCAAATACAAGGAGACGCTGATCGACCGGATTCGTGCGCTTGAGGCAACGCATCTGCTCCTTTCAGCAAAGGGAAACCAGTCGGCGATGCTCCACGATCTCGTCGTTCAGGAATTGCAACCGTATATGGGAACACGTGACATAGCCGTGAGCGGTCCTTCCGTCTCTATGTCGGGAGGCGCCGCCGAGAGTTTTGCGATGATTGTGCACGAGCTCACGACCAATTCCATGAAACATGGCGCACTTGGCGATTCAAAAGGCCGGATCGAGGTAAATTGGACATCTGAGGGCGCCGGCAGTGACGTCGTCTTCGAATGGTTGGAATCGGGGCGGAGGCGAACTTCAAATGTTGTTCGTCACGGTTTCGGTTCGATGATTATCGGTGTCGATGGGGCGCCGCTTGTCGGTCATTCCCCTAAGCTGGAAATGTCGGATCACGGGCTGCGGTATTCGCTAAAGCTGTCGCGCAAGGAAATTGGCCTTTAACGCATCGGCCCGGAAGCGATTTCTAGCGGGCAGAATGCGTGGATTTTGCAGATCCGGGCGTCCTTTGCGCATCCAATAAGGGCGCGCTTTAGTTGGCATTCTTTGTAAGCCAAGTCTTCAGCAAAACGGCAGCTTCTGTCCGATTCCGCACCCCAAGCTCACGCAGCACCGCAGCGGCATGGATTTTGGTGGTCGCCTCGGCAATTTCCAGATCGCGCGCAATTTCCTTGTTCGAATATCCTTCCGCCATCAGCTTGAGCACTTCCTGTTGCCTCGAAGTCAGCCTGCCAAGATTGGCGCTGGTGGTGCGTCTGGGCTGGATTTGCTCTGCGGGCGCAGGTGCGAGAGTCACTTGCCCCGTGCCTGGCCGCGACAGAAGTGCGGGCACATAGATGCGGCCCGCAAGGATTTCGTTGACGGCCAGCACGACCTCCTCGTCTCTCTGCGACTTTACGATATAACCGTGAAGCCCGATCGAAAGAGCCGTCAGTATTTCCGAGCGTGAATCATTCCCGGAAACGATCGCAAATCGTGTATCCGGATAAGCCGACAGAATGCCGGTTAGCACTTCCTGGTTGAACAATCCCGGCATATTCAGGTCGAGAACGGCAAGATCGACGAAAGCTTGCTCGGCCAACAGGCTGAGCACGGCATCGAAACACGACGCCTCAAAGATCTCGACACCGGGAATACCCGCGGTCAATGCCAACCGCAGGCCACGACGATACAAGCCATGATCGTCGGCTATAACGATTCGGTACATTTTGAACTACCCCAACGCACTCTGAACGGATTGAACGGCGATGGACTTGAAAGAGTGCCCATCCGCTCGTCGATTCATCCAGTCAACGCCAGCGATGCCCCAACACCACAGACGCCAGATTGCTAATATAATCCTAGATAACGGAAAACGCTTCTCTTTTTTTGAGCTGCCGTTAACAGGACCACCTGACCTTGCCAGACATCCTTTCTGAACCCCAGAAAGCCTGGCTACAGCACCCTTTTCCTACCTTGCGACAGGCGCCTCGAGAGCCGCCGATTTGCCCCGTCAGAACAGCTCCAGCCATAGAACACCAGAACGGCTGGATCGTTACCATTCGAATGCACGACGACATCCACCCCGACCGCCACTTACCATCCAACCTACGATGCCCGGACCAAAGCGTCTGTGGGATTTCCCACAGGTCTTCTCAAGGAAACAAGAGCGCGACTTTCCGGGTGCTGAACAGGGGTAGGGTGGCCGGCTCATGACAATGGTGATCAGGCCTAACGAACACGGGAGAAGCAAATGAAAGCGGTGATTCAATGTGGTGGCATGGGGACACGCCTTCGTCCCTTCACATCAGTCTTGCCGAAGCCGCTGATGCCAATCGGTGCTCGGCCGGTTCTCGAGATGCTGCTGAAATGGCTGCGACGTAATGGTATCCAGGAAGTCTACATCACCACCGGGTATCTCGGTCATCTGATCCGCACCGTTTGCGGAGACGGTTCACAGTGGAATCTGAAAATCCGGTATACCCAGGAGATGGAGCCGCTTGGCACCATCGGACCGCTCTCCTTGATCAGGGATGAGTTGAACGAACCCTTTATCGTTCTCAACGGTGATGTTCTTACCGATCTGAGCATCAGTCGCTTTGTGGCAGCGCACCGCAAGCACAACGATCCGGTGACGATCGCTACGGCTTCCCGCCTGCACAAGATGGACTTCGGCGTCATAGACGAAGTCGACAACACCGTGCAGGTCTTCCGCGAGAAGCCGACGCTTTCGCATCTGGTCAGCATGGGGATCTACTGCATGAACCCGGATGTCATGCAGTTCATTCCGTCCGGCATACCGTTCGGGTTCGACGACCTGATGCTGCAGATGATGCAGAACGGTACACCAGTCCACGTGTACAAACACGATGGCCTCTGGCTCGACATCGGGCGCGTCGACGACTTTCAGAGTGCACAAGCCATTTCCTGGGAAGACCAGTCGGCCTCGATCGAGGTCACTGCCACGGCTGCGTGACGCAATCACCAAGCCCCAGTCCCGCAGTCAACAATCTAGGAGGTCATGATGCTCTTGGTCAGTGCCCCAATCTTGGGTGTGCCGGAGAAAACAGCTTTGTCCAAGGTCATCGACAGCAGTTGGCTGACGATGGGCGAGCAGGTGAAGGCCTTCGAAGAGGCTTTCGCCAAGGCGCACGACGCGGAGGATAGCGTCGCGGTCAGTTCCTGCACCGCAGCGCTTCATCTCATCCTGCACGCGCTCGGCATCGGACCAGGCGACGAGGTCTTGGTCCCATCGATGACTTTCGTGGCGACGGCGAACGCGGTTCTCTATGTCGGCGCGACCCCGGTCTTTGTCGATATCGAGTCGGTCGACGTGCCATTGATGTCGATCGCGGAAGCCGAGGCACGGTGCACGGAACGCACCAAGGCGGTCATTCTCGTGCATTTCGCCGGCTACCTGGCCAATCGGGAAGAATGGCAGAGGTTCGCCCGGTCCCGAGGGCTGCATATCATTGAGGATGCCGCGCATGCTCCGGGCTTGAAAGAGGTCGGAACATACGGCACCGCGGCCGCCTTCAGCTTCTACGGCAACAAGAACATGACCACGGCGGAAGGCGGGGCGGTGATCGCCCGGGATCCCGAGCTGCTCGAGAAAATCCGCCAGGCCCGCGGACACGGGATGACCTCAGGGACCCACCAGAGGCTGAACAGCCGCACGGCGCACTATGATGTCACCATGCTCGGCTTCAACTATCGCATGGACGAAATGCGGGCCGCGATCGGACTGGTCCAACTGCAGAACCTGCAGGAATGGAACGAGATCAGGCGTATCCTGGTCATGCTCTATCGACGTCTCATGGCAAAACACTGTCCGGCCGTGACGATCCCGTTCCACGAACCACGGACATCGGCCTACCACATCATGCCTGTCCTCTTGCCGCGCTACGTCAACAGGCAGGACGTTGTCGACGCATTGCGTACGGAGGGGATACAAACCACCGTCCACTATCCGCCCGTCCACGAGATGACACTCTATCGCGAGCTTTTCCCCGGAATCCATTTGCCGCGGACAGAGGACTTTGCTCAGCGCGAGCTGACATTGCCACTGCATCCCCAGATCACTGCGCCTGTCGTCGAAGCGGTCGTGGTCGCTCTTGCCGCCGCCGTCAACGGCCGCGCCCAAGCAGGAACCGCCGCATGAATGCTCTTGACCTTTCTCTCCACCGATCTGGCATCTCAAGGGCCAGCCACGGGTTCGCGAGGCGTGCGATCGACGTCGTCCTGGCTGCGGCGGCAGCCATAGTCTTTGCTCCGCTGATGCTGCTGATTGCGTTGGCGCTGTTACTGGAAGGCGGCCGGCCCATCTTCTTTGCCCAGACCCGGGTGGGTGCGGGCGGTCGGCCCTTTCGCATGTACAAGTTCCGTAAATTCGACGTGCGGTGCGATTCCCATGGCTTCGCGCTGACGATGGCCGGCGACGACCGCATGACGACGATAGGGCGTATCCTCGCCGCCACCAAATTCGACGAGCTGCCACAATTGTGGAACGTCTTGAAGGGAGAGATGGCGATTATCGGACCGCGTCCCGAGAGTCTCGCCTTCGCCGATTGTTTCCGCGGCGGCTTTGAGGACGTCCTGCAATACAAGCCGGGCTTGCTCGGCCCGGCCCAAGTTGTCTACCGCAACGAAGCCCACTGTTATCCTCAGTCCGGTGATCCGCTGCTGTTCTATCGCGAGGTCCTATTTCCGGCCAAGGCCAAGCTCGACCTTTCCTATTATCCGCAGCGCACCATCATCTCAGACATTGTCTGGATGGTGCGTGGTTTTCTCGCGGTTGTCGGTCGGGTCTCGTCGCCGCCGCAAACCAGCATCCAAGAGCAAGGTTAGCGCGTCGCGCATACAAGGGGCATTTAGTCATGAACTACAAGGGCAGGAAAGTTCTGGTCACTGGCGCCGATGGGTTCATCGGCTCGCATCTCACCGAAGCGCTCGTCCGAAGCGGGGCGGATGTCACCGCGATGGCCCTCTACAATTCCTTCGACAGCCATGGCTGGCTGGATGATTTGCCGGATAACATTCGAAGCCAGCTGAACCTCATCCGCGGCGATGTTCGCGACAGCGCGTTCGTCAACCGGGTCATGCGTGGCCAGGCGGTTGTGTTTCATCTCGCGGCACTCATCGCGATACCGTACTCATATGCCGCGGCCCAATCCTATGTAGAGACCAACATCCTGGGGACGGTGAACGTCCTTGAGGCGGCTCGGCAATGGGAGACAGAGCGCGTGGTGCAAACCTCGACCAGCGAGGTCTATGGCACCGCACTGACGATGCCCATCAGTGAATCCCATCCGCTGCAGGGCCAGTCCCCATACTCGGCGTCCAAGATCGGCGCGGACATGATGGCGGAATCATACGCCAGGTCGTTCGATGTCCCGGTGGTCATCCTGCGGCCCTTCAACACATACGGCCCGCGCCAGAGTGAGCGAGCGATCATCCCGACCATCATAAGGCAGGCCCTCGATCCGAATTGCCAAGCGATCATGGTCGGCGACACAAGTCCGATCCGAGACCTTACTTTCGTGGAAGACACGGCCGCGGCATTCATGGCCGCGGGTTCGGCCGAACTCGAATTCGGCCATGCCTACAATGCCGGCACCCAGCGTGCCGTGACGGTCTCGGACGTATTGGATCTGGTGCTCGAGCTAAGCGGCACCAAAAAGCCGGTCCATCGTGACGAGCGCCGATTGCGGCCGCAGAATTCCGAGGTCCGCGCCCTGCTGGCCGATCCCTCGCGCCTTGAAAGCAAGACGGGATGGCGAGCGCAGACCAGCCTGCGCGATGGGGTGGAGCGGACCATCGGGTGGTGGAAGGGGCGCCTCAGCGAAGGCCGCGTACGGCGGGAAATGGATTACATGACATGATTCTTCGCCGGCGTGCGTTGGCTCTGCTGTTCTTTGTGGCCGGCCTGTCCATGGATCTGCCGGCCGCCGGAAGTCGACAGAACAGCGAGCCGACACAATTTATCGCACCGGTGGCAATGGCGTTGCCCGATTATCTGCAGCCTGCCACCGATCCAGCGTTCGGCACAGAGTTCGTGCGCATCACCAAGCCCGGCGTCCTTGGCAATGGGGCCGTATGCGGCAAGGAATACTGCACCCACCGTTATTCAAGCGCTCAAGCCTGGAATTCGGATCAGAGCCTTCTGGTCATCACCAACGGCTGCAACGGCATGTGCTTTCTGGATGGGCGCACATATGCCCCGCTGTTTCGTCGCGCTCGATCAATTGAGTGCGAATGGCATCCTCAAAACGCGGAGCTGATGATCTGCGTTGCCGGCCGGCAAATATCGACCTGGGCGCCACGGACCAATCGCGAAGACGTCGTGTTCGTTTCGAACGACTATCGTGATCTGCATTTCGGGCCAGGCAAGGGCAATCCAAGCCGTGACGGGAACCGCATAGCGGTGCGCGCACTCCGTGAGAATGGCGAAGTGGTGGTTTTTGCCTATGACCTCAAGGAACGGAAGAAATTCCCGGATATCGAGCTCGATCAGCTTGGCGGAACCAACGGTGCTTGTTCGATTTCCCCGCTCGGAACCAGCATCCTATGCCTTCAAGAGATAATAAGCGGCATCGAACAGGGCTTTATCTTCACAGTCGATGGCACTTTGCGTCAGAAGTGGATTGAACATCATCGGCCGGGCCACGGCGACATGACGGTCGATGAAGATGGCAGCGAAGTCTACGTAGGCATCAGCAAATCCTCTCCGGACAAGTTTCAGGTGATCAAACGGAGACTGTCCGATGGCAAGGTCACTCCACTTACGAAGTACGGCGAAGCCATGCATGCATCGTTGCGTTCGCTGACCAGGCCTGGCTGGGTGTTCCTGACCTATGGCGGCGATCCGGATGAGATAGCAGCTCAACCAGACTGGGCGCCATATGCACAGGAAGTGATCGCGCTGCGCATCGACGGCAGCGGTGAGGTTCGACGCATTGCACAATCGAGAAGCACTCAGCTCGACTATCGAAGCGAGACTCATGCCTCACCATCGCCTGACGGCTCGCAGGTAATTTGGTCCAGCAACTGGGGCGTGCCCGGCGGGCCAGTCTACGACTTCGTCTCTCGCCTCGACTGGCCGGAAGAGCCGAGTTCGAACTGGAAGGAGCTTGTAACCAATGGTCTTAATTAATCGAACGCTTGTTGCCGTGCTTGGCATGCTGTCCGTCATCAACGTGGCTGCCGCTGCGGACGCACGGGTCGCTTACCGAATTTCCGCCGGCGACACCGTCGAGATAGGAATTGCCTCCGCCCCGGAACGAACACAACGTGCCGTGGTGCAGATGGACGGCACGATCGCGCTTCCCGAAGTCGGGATGATTTCGGTCGCCGGCCTGACTGCGGCCGAATTGCAGACGCGCATGGAGACGATCCTGCCAACCAAGATATTTCACCAGCGCCTGACCGACGGCCGAGAGCAAATGATCGTCATCAAGCCAAGTGACGTGACGGCCGTAATCGCCGAGTACCGGCCGATCTACGTAACCGGCGACGTGCTTACGCCCGGCCAGCAGGCCTACCGGCCGCTCATGACCGTGCGGCAGGCCGTTGCCGTGTCCGGTGGTTTCAGCCTTTTGCGGTCACGGGCAAACCAGGCCGGCCCCGATCCGGTGGATCTGCGGCGCGACTATGAAGGGGCCTGGGGGGAATACACCAGAGACTATTTTCATGCCGCACGCCTGCGCGCCGAACTGCAGAACCAGGCGAAATTCGACATGCAGGCACCACAAGGGTCACCCTTGTCAGCGACTTTCGTGTCGGCAATCGCCGAGGCTGAAGCAGAAGGACTGAAGCTCTCCCTGGACAACTTCCAGCAAGAGCAAACATATCTCGAAAAAAGCGCCAAGGATGCCGCGGAACAGATAGAGATGCTGCTCAAGCGCTCGCAAGCCGAAGCGGATGCGGTCAAGGCCGACGAGGCCGATCTGGCGCGGATAACGAAAGTGTTTCAGGCAGGCAATCTGACCAACGACAGGCTCGCCGACGTCCGGCGCGGTGTGCTTCTCTCTTCCAGCCGGGCACTCGAAACGTCGGTCGAGCTCATGAGAACACGACGCCAGCAGGATGATGTAAGCAGACAGCTCGAGCGCAACGAGAATCTGAGAAGGATTGGTCTTCTGGGCGAGTTGAAGGATACCAACGTGCGCCTTGCCGACACAACCGCCAGACTCCGCGCCGCCAGCCAGAAGTTGCAGACGGGTGCGTCCGCCCCTGCTCAGGCGGTCGCCGGCGAGAGGGTCGAGGCTCAGGTCACGATCGTCCGCAAGGTCGACGAGGAATGGCGCAAACAGCCGGCCGAAGAAGACACCGAAATCATGCCGGGAGACACGATCGAGGTAAGGTTCGGCGGAGCTCTCGAAACTTCAGCGATCCAATAGAAACCGACTCCGTCCCGATGGAATCGGGACGGAGGTCGGCGAGGGCGCAACTGATGGGGCCTAGAGCCGGATGATTTCAGGTCAATTCGACCTGAAATCTGAATCCGGCTCTAAATCAAAGAGATAGAGCATGATGTCGTCCGAAAACCGTTTCACACTTTTCGGCATCATGCTCTAAGGCCTTACTGTTTGAAAGCCCGGGAAACCTGGTCGGTAAAGGGTTTCAGCAGATAGGACCAGACATTGCGCTCGTCGGTGCTGATGTGGACTTCGGCGGGCATGCCTGGTTTGAGTATCTTCTCTCCCGTCAGGCAGGCTGCCTCGTTTTCAACGTCGATTCGCGCCGAGAAATACGACAGCTCACGTTGCGGATCCTTGATCAGGTCCGCGGAGATGCGGTTGACCGAGCCTTCGCACGCCGGCGTGGTTCCGGTGTCGAAAGCCGGGAAACGGATCGAAACCCGCTGCCCGGGATGAACGTCGTCTATACGCTGGGGAGGAATGAGCGCGTCCACGACGAGGTTGTCGGCATCGGGCACAATCATCATGATCGCTTCCCCGGCACCGATTACACCTCCGACGGTGTGGACGGAGGATTCCTGCACCGTTCCCGACTGTGGGGCGCGGATGTCGGTCCTGGAGAGTTCGTCTTGCGCGACCACCTTGCGCTCGCTGAGCTCGGTTTCCTTGGCTTCCGTTTCGCGAAGTTCGCCCGTTACTTCGCTGCGCATTTGTTCGTCGAGCTGAAGCACCTGCAGGTCGGTTTCACTGATTTTCGCATGCACTTCCGCGATGGCCGCGAGGAGGCGTCCCGACTCGCCGCGAGTCCGCGTCTCCTCCAGCTGGACATTGCTCAGCCTCTCCTTCGACACCAATTTCTTGGCGTAGAGAGCCTCGACGTCAGCACGGCTCTTGGTCAGCAGAGCCAGCGACTCGTCCATCGCCGACTGCTGCGCCTTGAGGCCATCGATCTGACGCTCCAGTTGCTTCGAGCGGCTTTGCAACTGCGCCTTCTGGCCAGCCAGTGCGGTGGCACGGCTTTCGAATACGGCGCGCTCGCCGCTGACTAGCGCTGCCAGTTGCGGGTCGTCCATCCGGACCCGAAGGCTGGGTGGAAGCTGCATCTCCGGCAGACCCCGTCGTTCGGCCTCAAGCCGCGCCAGGCGAACGTTGGTGCGATCCAGATCTTCACTGACTATCTGCAGGTTTGACCGTGTCACCGTGTCGTCCAGCCTGACCAGAATGTCGCCGGCCTGCACATGATCGCCATCCTGGGCGAAGATGCCGCCGACAGTGCCACCGGTTTGATGCTGGACTTTCTTTATGCTGCTTTCGACCACCACGGTGGCGGGCGCGATCACCGCGCCGGCAATCTTGGTCAACCCCAGCCATAGCCCTCCGCCGACGACCAGCAGGGCAGTGGTTGCCAGACCGAGGATCAGGTTGGCCCGGATGCCATCCGGCTCGTCGACCGGGTTCGTCCCGATCCACTGGTTTGCGCCAGCGGCCGGGGCAAAGGAGGACATGGTCACGTCAGACACGCAAAGACACCTCACACATGCCCGCTTGCACCCTTCTGCATCTGCACAACGGCACCTGGCCTTTCCGGACGCGGGAAGGGCCGGATCACATTTGCCAGAACGTCTTCGCGCGAACCAAACGAATGAAGCATCCCGTTCGACAGGACCAGCACCTGATCGATGTTGACGAGAGCGGAGGGGCGATGCGCAACGACGATCGCGATGCCGCCACGCTCGCGCACTGCCAGGATCGCCCCGGCCAACGCTACATCGCCGTCTGCATCCAGGTTTGAATTGGGTTCGTCGAGAACGACAAGGAATGGGTCGCCATAAAGGGCCCTGGCGAGTCCGACGAGTTGCCTCTGTCCAGCCGAGAGGTTGGCTCCTCCTTCACCAATGCGCGTTTGGAACCCCTCGGGCAAGCGCATGATCATCTTGTCGACGCCCGCGGTCTTGGCGGCTGCCAGCACACCCCTTGCGTCACCCTGACCGCCGAACCTCGAAATGTTGTCAGCAATCGTTCCGTCAAACAGCTCGACATCCTGCGGCAGGTAACCAATATGCGCGCCGAGCAGCTCCGGATTCCATTGATCGAGCGAGGCGCCGTCCAATCTTACAGTTCCGCGAAGTGGCTTCCATGCACCGACCAAGGTGCGTACGAGCGTGGTCTTGCCGGAGCCGCTCGGACCGACGATCGCCAGCCCCGCGCCCTTCGACAGGCGGAAGCTGACATTGATGACCGTTGGCTTCTGCAGGCTTGGTGGTGCGACCGTCAGTTCCTCTACGACAAGCTGCGTCTGCGGACGCGGCAACTCCATGACCTCTTTCTGGTTGTCGAAAGCATCGAGCGCCTTCGCCAGGTCGGAATAGCTTCGGCGGGTGGCCAGAAACCCTCTCCAGTTCGCGATCGCCACGTCGACCGGCGCCAATGAGCGGCCCAGCAGTATCGACGACGCGATGATCACGCCTGGCGAAGCCTCGCCGCCGATCACAAGGTAGGCGCCAAGTCCCAGCACGCAAGACTGCAGGGCCATCCGGAGCGTCTTTGACAATGAGCTGGTGGCGCCGACGATGTCGGATAGCCACTCCTGATTCCTGAGATAGAGATGGCTGATCTCACCCCAGCGTCGGCCGAGCCGAGCGGAAAGGCCCATGGCCTGAACGACCTCCGCGTTACGGCGACCGGAATCGGCGAGAAGCCGCTGTGCCACGAGGGTTTCAGACGCACGCGCCGCGGGTTTGCGGCTGGCGACTTCGGCGACCACCGTCACAAACACGACAGCTAGCGCCCCGAGCGTTGCCAGCACGCCAAGCGAGGGGTGCAGCAGGTAGATGACCACCATGTAGAACGGTATCCAGGGGACGTCGAAGACGACGGTCGGCCCCAGGCCGGAAAGAAAGCCGCGCAACTGATCCAGATCGCGAAGCGGCTGCACCCGGTTCGCGTCAGGCCCAGCAACGAGCGGCAGGGACAGCGAGGCAGAGAAAGCCTTTTGCTGCAGATTTCTATGCAAACGGCTGCCAATACGGACCAACAGCCGGAGCCTGACGAAATCGAGGAGACCGTAGACCGCGTACAGGCCTAGCATGCCGATTGTGAATCCGACAAGGGTCGGCACGCTCTGCGAAGGCAGCACGCGATCGTAGACCTGGAGCATGTAAACTGAGCCGGTCAAGGCGAGAACGTTTATCACTGCCGAGAAAATGCCGACGCCAACAAGCCCATGCATTGAGCCGAACATGGCGGAGCGTAGATCGAGCGAGCGCCCTTCCTCTGGCTTCATGGGTTGCACTCTTTCGCGCGGAGTCGCCGCGCTATCTCGTCGGTTCTGTCGGTGATGGGGATAACCTCTTGCCTGGCGGAAGGCAGCTGCTTCATTATCGGAACATTATGGTTTGCTTACATACGTGCTTTTGGTCAAAATGCAGCGAAATCGTGACGCATAGCCGAGAATTTGGAAATTCGCTTCGGAACCTGGGGACAAACTGAGTCGGCAAAAGCGACTGTTTCCCAACCATGACACAGATGAGAAGCTTATGATCATCTTTTGTTGCACAACGTCTTCAAAGCGTATCGAAGACGAATGTTTTTTCAATTTGCCGGTCGAGAATTCGGCGACTTCAAGATATATTTCTATAGTATGCTATTGGTGAACATCGAGCCGATCGGGAGGGGTTGTAGTGAGTGAAGAAATCAATGTTGCCGACGCCTACAGCAAGGGCCGCACAATGTTTATGGGACTTGAGCTGCTCGTCGCACCTGGCGCGCTCGTGCCCCGGCCCGAGACGGAATTGCTTGGCAAGACGGCTGTTGACGTGCTGCGTCAACTGAACCTGCCGGCGCCACGCGTCGTCGACATGTGCTGCGGGGCGGGCAATCTGGCGTGCGGCATTGCGCATTACGTCCCCACCGCGCGTGTCTGGGCCAGCGACCTCACCGACGGATGCGTCGAAGTCGCGCGCCGCAATATCGCCCATCATGGCATGACGGAGCGTGTGTCGGTGCTTCAGGGCGATTTGTTCGATGCCTTCTCAGGCCTTGAGCTTGAGGGCACGATCGACGTTATCGTCTGCAACCCGCCCTACATTTCGGAAAAACGGCTCGAGGGCGACCGCGCGCATCTGACCGAGCTTGAGCCGCGTGAAGCATTTGCGGCCGGCCCTTATGGCCTGAGCATTCATATGCGGGTGATCAAGGACGCGCCGCGCTACTTGCGGCGCGGAGGTATTCTGCTCTTCGAGATCGGCCTCGGCCAGGACCGGCAAGTGATGGGCCTGCTGGAGCGTTCCAAGGCCTACGAGAACATCCGTGCCGTCACCAACGAAGCCGGCGAGGGCAGGGTGGTAGTGGGACATGTGAAGGCGGATGCGTAAACAAGCGTCGCCGCGGTAGGCGTCAGCCTTGCCGCGGATGCAGGTGCGCTCGCTGCCGGCGGAGCGTGGAACGCCCGCCGCGCAATAAGCTTGTAATCAGTTTTTCTTGCTGATGATGTATTGGGCAATTCCCTGGATGGAATCCAGGTTCTCCGGCAGAAGCTCGCTGTCCTCGACCGTGATGCCGTAGGTTTCCTCGATGAAACCAATGACCTCAAGCACCCCCGTCGAGTCGACGACGCCTTGGTCGAGAAGCGATGTTTCGCTCTGCAGCGCGTCTGCGTCGGCTATATAGAAATTCGACGCCAGGAACGCACGAATTTGCTCCTTGTAGGTTTCGACCCGGTCCTTGGTAGTCAGCATTGAATTCGCCCTCCTGAGCAACAACAAAAAATCAAATCAAATCTCGTCCAGAAAAAGAGCTTATGACAGAGCCGTTTTCTTGAGCTTGCCGGTGTCTGTCATCGGCAGGCTTGCTACGACAACGATGGACTTCGGAACCATGAAGTTCTCCAGCCGCCTCTGGCACTCCTTCTGAAGCTGCTTTTCGCCGATGATGCTCCCTTGCTCCATCACGACAAAGGCCTTGACCGCTTGCCCAAGAAGCTCGTCCGGGACGCCGATGACGGCCGCTTCCCGTACCCCCGGAATGTCCATCAGCACGTTTTCCACCTCCTTGGGGGCTACTTTCTCGCCCCTGGATTTTATGATCTCATCGCCGCGACCGATGAAATAGAGGTAACCCTCAGCATCGATCCGGCAGTAGTCGCCGGTGTACAAGACCTGCTCGCCCGGCAACGGACCCGGCTTGAGTTTCCTGGCCGTAGCCTCCGGCTTGCCCCAATAGCCCTTCATCACCGTCGCTCCGCGGATGACGAGCTGGCCGACGACGTCGGGGCCAACCCGCCTGTCATCCTCGTCGACAATCCACATTTCCGTGTTCGGGATGGGGATGCCGACGCTCAACGGCTTTCGTTCCAGATCCTCCGGCGGCAAATAGGTGCAGCGCTTGCATTCGGTGAGGCCGTACATCGAATAGACGCGCGCGCCTGGAAACAGATCCTGGAGCATGAGAATATGCTTGAGCGGCAGCGCGGCCGCGGTGTTCGTGACGTAACGAATGCTCGAAAAGTCGTGACTTTTCAGCGATTTGAGTTCCGAGAGCGAGGCGAAGATAGTCGGCACGCCGGGAAAGCCGGTAACCTTCTCCTGCTTGATCACACCAAGGATCTGGGCCGGGAAAGCAAACGAGCGTTCAAGCACCAGCCGGGCGCCGGTGCGAAACGCCATGATCATCTGGTACAGGCCGTAATCGAAGGCGAGAGGCAGGACGTTGAGGATCACCTCGTCTTCGCCAAGCTCAAGGTAGGAGGCGATCGACGTGCAGGCGGTGATCATGTTCCTGTGTGTCAGCATCACGCCCTTGGGCTCGCCCGTCGACCCCGACGTATAGATGATGGCGGCAAGATCGATATCGATGCAGCGGCGCGCAGGCGCTTTGCTGTAGCCGCCGGCGACCGCGCGATCCCAGCGCACGGCATGCGGCAATCCAGCCAACTCGTCGTCGTCGATGGGCCCGGAAACGATCACCCGACGCAGTGACGGGCAGTTGCGCGCCGGTTCGCTGAACACCGAATGCAGGTGCTTGTCGGTGATCAGTGCCGCCGGGAGGCAATCGTTGAGCAGATAGTCAAGCTTGTCGCTTTTGGTGAGCGGGTTGACGATGCTGACAACGGCATTCGCCTTGAGTACGCCCCAGAAGGAAACGACTGTTTCGACGGTGTTGTCGGCGAAGATCATCACGCGATCGCCGCGCGCCACTCCAGCGGCGGTCAGATGATGCGCAATGGCGTTGGCGCGCGCCTCGAGCTCGCCATAGGTGACACGTTGCGTGCCGCACACCAGCGCCACTTTCTCGCCAAGGCGGCTGGCGGAATGGGCGAGGTAGTCATGCAGGAGAGGCACCGCACCATGCATCATGCCAGGACCTCTTCGCGATGCTCGCGTTCTATGTCGACGCTGAGCGTGCCGGTACGAGCGCCACCGGGACAGTTTGCGATGAACTGCTGGTGAAGCAGCTGCGTCGACAGCACGCCGACCAGCGCCATGTTGTCGGAATTGGACAGATCGCCATCGCCCGTTCTGGCTCGACACTTGTCCAGCAGTCGCGTGACCGATTTCGGATCGAAGACGTTCGCCGCGCGCAACGCCGTCTCCGAAAGCGCTTCCTGAACATAGGCCGGGGCATCGCCGGCGACGAAGCAAAGCCCGTTGGGCGCCCGGTATGGCTGCTTCTTGCGGGCCACGATTTCCGGCGGCACGATTGGTTGCGCCACACGCTTCAGCACGTGCTTCTCATCGAGGACGGCCAGCTTGTAGGCTGCCGGCAGCGAATTCGCGAGCTTCACGACTTCATCGTCCAGGAAGGGGAAGCGCCCCTCGATCGAGTGAGCCATGAGCATCCTGTCGCCTTGCGAGGAGAGCAGGTATCCCGACATCAGCGTCTCGATCTCGATAAACTGGTCCTGGGCAAGCGAACCCCATCGTGAAAACTCCGCCGGCAGGCGGCCAAGCAATTCGGAGACGGCATCGCGCTGTCCGGTTTCAGCGCGCATGTCGGCGGAGAACAGCCGCTTGACGGCGCCGGTGGTGTGCCAGCGCGTGTCATGCGCAAAACCTGGCGCGTCATGGGACTGGATGTTGCGCCCGAAGAACTGGCGCGCCATGGCTTGCTGGTGCACCGGCGAGCGGCTGAGGTAAGGGTAGAGGCGATCGAGCAGCCGCGGGCGTCGTGTCGAAGCGGGCTGGCGTCCCCAGAAGCGGCGGACCTTGCCCTCGCGGAACAGATCGTAGCCGGCGAACATCTCGTCGGCCCCTTCGCCGGTGAGCACGACCTTGATGCCGTGCTCGCGCACCAGCCTGGAGAGCAGGAACAGCGGCGCAGGCGCGGTCCTGAGGATGGGGCGCTCGGTGTGGTAGATCACCTCGGGAAAGATCTCGGCGATATCGTTGCGCGAGACCACCACCTCATGATGCTCGCTTCCGGTCGCGCCGGCGACCAGGCGCTGGAAGCGGGTCTCGTCATATTCAGCATCGGCAAAACGCAGCGAGAAGGTCTGGAAACGCTCGCCCGCGAAGCGCCTGCCCAGCGTGGCGACAAGCGAACTGTCGAGCCCGCCGGACAAGTAGCAGCCGACCGGAACATCGGCGCTTACTATTCTCAGGGCGGTGGCGGCTTCGAGAGCGCTGCGCACTTCCTCCACCGCATCATTGAGCGATCCGGTGAATTGACCATCGTTCAGGCCGGAAATTTCGGGATAGCTCGGCTTCCAGAACGCCCGCTCGCGAACGGTTCCATTTTCATAGATGCGGACGTGGCCCGGCTTTAATTCCTTGATTCCGCGAAATACGCTCTGCGGCGGTACGATCGTCCACAGCGTGAAGGTCTGGTCGAGACCAACCGGATCGAAGGCACGGGATATGCCGGCATCGGCGGCAAAGATGGCTTTCACTTCGCTGGCGAAGTAAAGCCGACCGCCGTGCTCGCAATAGTGCAGGGGGCAGATGCCGAACCGGTCGCGCGATAACACGAGACGACTAGCCACGGAGTCCCATATTGCGATCGCCCATTGCCCATTCATCTGCTCGAAGGCTGCCTCGCCCCACTCACGATAGGCGTGGATGACGACCTCCGTGTCACTGCGCGTGCGGAAGCGGTGGCCGAGAGCGACCAGCTTTTCACGCAATTCGACATAGTTGAAGATCTCGCCGTTGAAGACGATCCATGTCGTGTCGCCCGCATCGGCGAGCGGCTGCTGGCCGCTGGAAAGATCGACGACGGACAGGCGGGCATGCGCCAGGCCCGCACGTCTGTCCCGGTAAAGACCGCGCTCGTCCGGGCCGCGATGCGTAAGTGCTCCTGCCATGCGTATCAATGCGTCTCGCGAAGGAGGCGCGGCAGCGGCGCTCAGCGACACAATTCCGGCAATGCCGCACATCCGGTCAGCCCTCGTCCATCGAGGCAGGCAGCAAGGGCCGGGCGTGAAGATAGCGCGCTGCACGCCGTTTGCTGTCGATGTCCTTGAAGACTTTTTGAACCTGGACCGCGGTGAGATCGGCGGCGGCCGCCACCTCCTCGGCAGAGAGCCCGTGGTTCACACCGTAGAGGCACAGATCCATCAGATGATAGGGCAGCGCGAAATAGAACTCCTCCTGGCTCTGGGCCATGGAGAAAGTGTCGGTGGTGGGCGGCCGCCGCCGGATCTCTTCATCCACTCCAAGATATTCGGCCAGTTGGTAGACCTGGGTTTTGTAGAGATGGACGATCGGCATCAGATCGGCGGTTCCATCGCCCTGCTTGACGAAAAAGCCCTGGTCGTACTCAAGGCGGTTTGGCGTGCCTGCCACCGCATAGTTGAGGCGGTCCGCGTGGTAGTACTCGGTCATCTTGCGCAGGCGCTGCTTGTAATTGGTTGCAGCGACGATCTGCAGATAGGCTGCCGGCGACAGGCGCACCGTGTCGGTCTTGCCCTGCGGATCTTCAACCGTGAGGCGTGTTATGTTGAGGCCGTTGCTCTCGAGAACCGACGCAAGCACCAGCTTGCATTTCCAGCCGTCGCCATACTGGGGAACAACGGTCTGGATCGCCTCGATCTGTCGGCGATAAGCGCCAATGGCCTCAAGGGGCGGTGCTATATCTTCCAGGATCGTATCGATGCCAAGCTGGGCCGCGACAACGCGGCCCAGTCTGAGCGAATCGCCGGAGGAATGGTGCTCCGGCATGAATAGCCCCAGAACCTTGTCTTTCCCAAGTGCGCGCGCACACAAGGCAGCGACGACGGAGCTGTCTATGCCACCGGAGAGGCCGACAACCACGCCACGGCGCCGCAATGTGCCAAAAACCTGCTCACGCACGATCTCGACCATGCGATCGACCTCCGCGCGAGCATCGAGCACCAGCGTGGCCCTGCTGAATTCCGAAATCAGGTCGATGGTCCGTACTCCCGTATGCGCAGCTCGGCCGCGGAATAGGTTTGCTCCAAAGCGCTCTCGATGAGTGGGCGGTTGGTGGCGAGATAAGGCTCCGTGACCATATCGAAGTGACTGCCAACGACCGGAACCACATCCAGACGCGCGAAAGCGCCATCCCACCCAATGGCCAACGGCATTTTGGGACGAGCGCAGCGGAAGAGGGTTGCGGTGATCGGCAGCGTCGGTCTGGGTATCGCCAGCCACTGGTAGAAGGCCCGCCCTCGCAACTGCCCCTGCAGTTCCAGTTTGGTTCTGAAGCTCGTCGCGTTGAACTCATCCTGAGCATAGCGATTGAGGATGCGGGCGAGCTGCACCTCGAAGCCCGTTTTGACAGCAACTTTTGCCAGGAAGCGGCAAACCATCCGGTCAGCGGTGACGCGATTGGTCCGGATCCGCTGGTATGTGCGGACAATCATCTCCCAATAGGTGCTGCGCTCGCCGAGGAGGCTCGTGTCGAGGATTCCAAGGAACTTTATGGTTCGCCCCGCAGCCAACAGCCGCTCCGCAACCTCGAACGCGACGGCGCCGCCGAGCGAATGGCCGAGAAGTCTTATGGGGCCTGTCGGCTGCGCGCGGCGGATCTGCTCTACCGCGCCCTCGGCCATGTTTGCGACAGTGTTTGGTCCGCGCAATATCATAGCCAAGGCTGGATACCTGATGGGGACCACTCGCGCCATCTTGCCCATCGAAGATGCAAAGGCGGCAAAGCTTGGGCCATAGCCGGCGGATCCCGGCAGCAGGAAAAGAATTGGGGGTTCGTGTTTTTTCACTTGCGTGCTTAGGGCGCCGGCTTGTGCCGACGCGACCACCCTGACCATTTCGCCCATGTCCATACCGACCGTGAACCCATCGAGACTGAGTTCCTGTCCGATGGCGTTTTCGATTTCCATGACGCAACGCAACAGCTTCAGCGAATCTCCGCCTGCGTCATCCCAGCGTCCTGCGGCGACGCGTGTGTTGAGGATATTGTTCCAGACATGCTGCACTATTCGATGGGCAGTCATCTCGCTGGTATTGGATTGTTGCGCAGCCGGGGCGAACTTCCTGGCTGAAAGATCAATCTCCGCAAGCGCAGCCATGTCGACCTTGCCCCCCGGCAGACGTGGAATTGCGGTGATCGTGTGGAACCGCATGGGACATAGCTCCGGCGGCAGCTTCGTTCTGACAAGCTGGCGAAGTTCGTCCGAAAAGGCTGGCCCCGCCCATGGCTGGGGAATGGCGAATGCAACAAGCTCACTTGCCGCCGTCATGACTGCGACGGCATCCTCCACGTCAGACGCGCTACGCAATACAAGTTCGAGTTCGGTCGGCTCGATACGCCGACCATTGATCTTTATTTGGCGGCCCTTGCGGCCAACGATGTGCAGCAGGCCATGGCTGTCAAGCCGGACAAGGTCACCCGTTGCGAATATCCGCAGATCACCATCATTCGGATTCGATGCCACGGGCACGACGGCGCCGTTCTCCCAATGGCCAAGCAAGACATAAGGGCTTCTTATCAGGAGCTCGCCAACCTCGCCGGGCTGAACGCGGCGCCCTCCTTCGTCGACAATCGCGAACATCATTCCTGGGAGCAGCCAGCCAACCGGAACCGAGGCGCCTTCCTCTGACCAGTCTTGCGGCAAGAACCATTGCGCCCCCGTGGTCTCGGTTGACGAGTAACCGATCTGGATGAAGCAGGTGCTCGACACGACTTTGCGCAGCAGGGCGATATCGGCCCATGTCACCTTTTCTCCGCCGATCCGGGCCACTCTGAGCGAGCGGAAGGCGTCAGCAGGTGTGTCCGCCATGAGTACGCGAAGCAAGGCCGGCACCAGATAGGTGACCGTCACGCCTTCGGATTCCATCAGGCGCTGGACCGCCCGCAAGCCGATGGCTTCGAGCTCGGCGAGATGCAAGGTGGCGCCGGTCAGGACGGCGGCGAGAACCTCCCGGCAACCGGCGATCGTGGCGGGCCCGGTCAAGGGTAAGAAGACATCATCCGAGTTGATGTGGCATGCGTCGACATATTGCTGAACCCGCCAAAGCAGGCTGCGCTGGCTGTTGACGATGCCTTTGGGGTGACCGGTGCTGCCTGAGGTGTAGAGCACCACCGCGGGCGCGTCGACCGAGACGGAACAGGACTGGGGTAGCGGCTGGACCTGTGGCGTGATGCTGGTGGTCGCGTCAATCCACTGGACATCCTGAGTCAGACCGACAGGGCGAACATCGCCATCGCCTATGACCGCCGAGAGCCGAGCCGCGACAACAATCTCATTGGTTTGCGAATGGGGATCTCTCGTGTTGAGCGGCACGGAAGGCCGCCCAACCGCCATGCTCGCCAAGATGGCCACAGGGTACCAGGCCGAGTTGGCCTGAAGGATCCCGATCGCCTGTCCGCTGGGAACGGCAACGGCAATTCGGTGGGACAGCATCTCGACGGCTTGCAGAAGCTGGGAATATGTCAGACGGGTGGTGCCATCGCTGATCGCCAGTTTGTTGGGATATTGCCTAGTGATGTCTCTCAGGTGATCGAAGACGGTGATGTTCGCAAAATCGACGCCCATGCGTTGATAGGGGCGCAGGACGGGGCCGCCCTGATCAAGTGCGTATTCCGGGACGTTCGACCATCTACCGGGGGTCGTTGGTTGACGATCCGCCTGTAGATCCTGATCCGTCCTTTCTGATGCCAAATACATTGGAGACATGAGTGGCCCACGCTGAGGTTAGGGTCACTTATCGCGCTCCGTCGAAACCTTTTCATCGATCATTCTGATGACGCCGCCACGCCTCAAGGGGGCTGACCGCACGACCGACAAGGAATATTCGCCGCCGCTATCGGCAATCGGGCTTGGTCTTCACGCTATTGTGATTTCACGCCAAGTCACTTTCTTCTTTCGGAAAAAAGCGATAGGCGTGCGGATGGAGCCGGGAATAGAGTATCTTACTTCCAACGTCCGGCCGCAAACCCCTGTTTATCCTGCTTTTTAACGGGCCAAGCGTTGGCAGCGGCGTGTGCGCCGGAGACAAAGCAATAGGCGAAGATTTGCCCCCGGTTCTCGTCCGTTACACGGACCCAATCCTTTTCCCACGTTCGCAGCGTGATGTGTCGATCCGTCGCCAGGGAAGCTGCTCTGAACGGGCTTGGCGCGTCGATGATGCGACCCGCGATCACATCATCGCCTTCCATTCGCTCGACGAGATACGTCTGCATCGATGGCTCCAGGCAGTAACTTGGACGTGAGCGACCTTACCGTGGCCTAATGACACTTTGACTACTGCCGCCACCGGCTTCGTCCGGCGGCCTCCTAAGCGCACGGCGCTGTACACCGCCAGCTCGCGTCAGTCGGACTTCTTGGTTGAAGGTTGAGTAAAGATGCTGCGGAGCCTGGGAAAATACAGGATTACAACTGAGATCAGCAAGATCGCCAGAAGGAGGACCACGAACTGCAGGATGGTGTAGCCGAGTTGATCGCGCGGCACGAACCAACCAGCCACGACACCGGCGCCAGCCAGGAGAATGCCAATGAGCCAACTCATAATGATAGAATCCAGTGGTTGAACATCGTCAACATATCGAGTTCGGCCCGCCAGACTTTGCGTTGGATCAATTGGATATGATGGCAGGGGCTCGATGCGGCGAAAAACGAAAGATCGCGTGACGAATGACCGGCGGCACGGCGATTCCAGGCGGTCTGCTCACGACAACGCCTACATGCTCACGAACCCAAAGATCGAGCTTACTGTGCCACGGCGATGGAGCGCCTGAAAAGGGCCAGGCTCGCTGCGAGAAACGTCACGCCCATAATCAGCACGGTCGCGAATTCCTTCCATACGATCGTGAAATCCGCTCCCCTTGAAACGATCGCCTGCATGAAGCTGACGTAATGCCGGGAGGGGAGAAACCACGTTAGGTACTGAAGCCATTGAGGCTGGCTCGCGACCGGTGACATGCCCCCTGACAACATCATCATCGGCATGATGACCATAATCATCAGGAGCGCGAACTGCGCCATGGTGCGCGCGAGCGTACCGAGAAAGATGCCGATAGCGGCCGCGGCAAATACGTAGATGATCGTGCCAAGCATCAGCAGCCCGCGCGAGCCAGCGATCGGAACGTCGAGCGCCCCCTCCACGACCAACAGCAAAGAACAGGTGAAAGCGACGATGATCACGAGACCGTTCGCCCAGACCTTGGCGAGCGCGATCTCAAATGCTGTGAGGGGCATCGCCAAGAGATGCTCGATAGTGCCGTGCTCACGCTCACGCAACAGCGCCGCTCCGGTCAGGATGATGACCAGCATCGATAGCTGATCGGCCAGGCTCACAATCGACCTGAACCAAGATTGTGTCCCCCCGGGATTGAAGGCGCGACGGATGGCGAGATCGGAGGAGAGCCCTGTTGTTTCTTCGAGATTCTCCCGGTACCGGTCAACCTCCTTCGTCACCATGCTTTGGATATAACCAGCACCCAGAGAAGCCTGTTGCGAGGCTGTGGCGTCCACATTCACCTGGATTTCGGTGTCACGTCCCTTTCGTGTGTCTTTCTCGAATCCCGGCGGTATGACGACTATGAAGGTGTATAGCCCCTCGTCTATCGCGCGGTCGATGTCGGCGGCACTAATGGTTCTGACGGCCTGGAAGTACGGTGGATAGAACAGCCCGGCGATTGAGCGGGAGAGCTGTGATTGGTCCTCGTCGACAATGCCGATGGCGGCGTTGTTGACCGTCTCTCCGGCACCGGTCGACTGCGTGTAGATGCTGAAGCCAAACGACCAGATGATGAACAGAATCATCGTCAGGTCCTTTGCAAGCGTCCGAAGCTCCTTGGTGCCGAGCCAGAAGATTGTGGAGAAGCTCGGCATCATCACTTCTCCTGTTTTTTCAGGAGGATCATCGACAGCATCAGAAAGGCCGGAGGGAACAGCGCGAGCGCCAGGAGATCCGTCGCCATGTCGCCAAACCCAAGCCCCTTGGTGAAGGCGCCGACGCTCATGTGCATATAGTAGGTCGTCGGCCACAGCCGGCCCATGAGGCGCGCGCCGCCTTCGAGCGTCGAGACGGGCTGCATCATCCCCGAGAATTGCATGGTCGGCAGCATCGACAAGACCGCGCCAGCGAAGACCGCTGTCACTTGGCTCCTGGTGAGGGTCGAGATGAAGAGTCCATAGCCAGTGGCGGCCGCGGTGTAGAGCAGAGCCCCAAGCGCCAGAACCATGCCGTTGCCCTTGAGTGGAACCTCAAATAAGAACAGCACAGTCGCCGTCAGGATAACGAAATTAATCATTCCGACGCCGAGATAAGGCAGCTGCTTGCCGATCAGGAATTCCAGCCGGGTCGTTGGCGTCACATAGAAATTGGTGATCGTACCGATCTCCTTTTCCCGAGCGACGCTCACCGCCATCAGGATCGCCAGGAACATCATCATCAGCATGGCCGGAAGCGATGGTCCGATGGAATAGATGCTCTCGGCTGTCGGATTATAGCGATAGCGGACCTGGAGCGTCGTGGTGGGACCGGATGTGGCTGGGGTGCTCGCCTCACGGCTTCTTTGCTCGGAGAAGAGGTTGTGCGCCTGTTGTACATATCCCTCGATGGTCGCCGCCCTCGTGGTGTTCGCGCCATCGATCCACGCCGAGACCTGCCAGTCGGACCCGCGTTTCACCATGCGGCCGAAGTTCGACGGGATCTCGATAGCGAGTTCGATGTCGTTGGACTTCAGACGGTCTTCCATCCCCTGCACGCTCTGGATCGGCGATCGCTCCGTGAAGTAGGGGGAACTCGAGAAACTGCCGAGATAGGCTCGGCTTTCGGGTGTGTTGTCATGGTCGAAGGCCGCGTAGGCCAGGTTGGTCACGTCGTTCGACAAGCCGAAGCCGAAGATCAGCATGATGATGAGAGAGCCGAGGAAGGCGAAGGCGAGCCGGATGGGATCGCGCATGAGCGACAACATCTCGCACTGCGTGTAGGCGAGCAGGCGCCGTAGCGGCATAAAGCGCGGGCGAACAGGCGAAGCGACCCGCGCTTCCTGCCGGACCGGCGACAGAGCTTCCTGCGTGGCCGGCGCGGATCGAGACCCTTCGGCTTCCTCGATATAGGCGATGAAAGCCTCTTCGAGATCGGCGCCGTTCTTGGAGGCGATCACGTTCTCCGGTGTATCGCACACGAGCACGCGACCTGCATGCATCAGCGAGATGCGGTCGCAACGCATCGCTTCGTTCATGAAATGCGTGGAGACGAAGATGGTCACATTGCGGCTTCGCGACAGGTCGACCAGCAGCCGCCAGAAATCGTCTCGTGCCTGCGGATCAACGCCGGAGGTCGGCTCATCGAGTATGAGGAGCTCCGGATCGTGCACGATCGCGACCGCGAGCGAGAGGCGTTGGCGCACACCAAGCGGAAGGGAACTGGCGTCAGCATCCGCATAGCCGGTCAGTCCAACCTTCTTGATGAGTTCTTCGCTGCGGTCGGCGGCATTGCTCAGGTGGAACAGGCGGGCGTGCAGAAGAAGGTTCTGGCGAACCGTCAGCTCGCCGTAGAGCGAAAAGGATTGCGTCATGAAGCCGACGCGCCGACGTATCGACAGATCATTGGCGTCGACAGGGCTGCCGCACACCTCCGCCTCGCCCTCACTGGCTGCAAGCAGCCCGGTCAGCATCTTCATCGTTGTGGTCTTGCCGCAGCCGTTGGAACCAAGGAAGCCGAAGATTTCGCCTTTCTCGATGGTAAAGCTGACACGATCGACCGCGGTGAACTTACCAAAGCGGCGGGTCAGGCCCTTCGCCACGATCACCGGTTCTTCGGAGCAGGGCTTGCGCGGCGGAATGACGAAGCGCTTGTGTTTGCTCTGTTGCCCTGGCTGCAAGGCGACAAAGACCGATTCAAGATCTTGCTCGCCGGTGGCTTTCCGGAGCTCGTCGGCGGTGCCGAAGGCGAGCACTTTCCCGTGATCCATCGCTACCAGCCAATCGCAGTGGTTGGCTTCGTCCATATAGGCGGTCGAGACTACGACGCTCATCATCGGCCGCTCGTGGCGCAGGTCGGCGATGAGCGTCCAGAATTGTCGCCGCGAGAGGGGATCGACCCCCGTCGTCGGCTCATCGAGAATGAGAAGGTCGGGCTCATGGATGAGCGCGCAGCACAGTCCCAGCTTCTGCTTCATGCCGCCCGAGAGCTTTCCCACGGGGCGGTCGAGAAAGGGCAGCAGTCCCGTTGCGCCCGCGAGCTTGCGAATGCGCATCTCTCGCTCACCCGCGGCAAGACCAAACAGCGTGCCAAAGAAGGCAAGGTTCTCCGCAACGCTTATCTCCTGGTAGAGGTTCTTGCCGAGCCCCTGCGGCATGTAGGCGATGCGCGTGCAAACCGCCCGGCGATGTCCGGCGTTGGCCATGCTGCCGTCCAGGACCTGGACCGTACCGATCTGCAGTTTCCGTGCGCCGCCGATCAAACCCAGCAGGGTCGACTTGCCGGCGCCGTCGGGGCCAATGAGGCCCGTCATCCGGCCACTGGGCAGATCGAACGACACATTGTCGAGCGCCAGGACCTTGCCGTAGGTGTGGGTGACGCCGGTGATCCGGGCAATCTGGCCAGCCGGCACGGCCATCGTCATTTCTCAGCGTCCGCGGGATCGCCCGGGAACCGTTTCTGCAGGGATTCTGGCCAGTCTGGCGGGTTCGGCTCGAGTCGGACATAGCCGGTGCCCCTTGCTCCGGTCTTTACCTGCTCGATGTGATCTTCAACGAGGCTCGACGGAATGCGCAGTTTGACCCGGAACATAAGCTTGTCCCGCTCGCTGCGCGTCTCGATCTGCTTCGGGGTGAACTGGGCTTCGGGCGAGACAAAGCTCACCTTGGCCGGCACGGCGAAGTCGGCGCCGTCGAACTGGATGCGAGCCTGCGAGCCAACGGGAACCCGCATGGCCTGCTCGGAGGCCAGATAGATCTCCATGTAGATCTCCGAGAGATTGACGATCGTCAGAACTTTACCGCCGGCACTGACGACTTCGCCGGGATTAGCAAGGCGATAGAGGACGCGGCCCTTGACCGGTGTTGCGAGGGTCGCGTCGGCGATCTGGGCATCGGTCTGATCGACAAGAGCTTTCGCCGCTTCGATTGAGCGCTCTCTGGCAATCACATTCTTTTCCGCGGCCTCGACAACAGCGCGCCCGGAATCGCGCTCGCTCTGGTACTGGTCGAGTGTTTGCTCGCTTACGGCGCCCTTGGCGATGAGGGTGAGAGCCCGGCGGAGATTGGCCTCCTTCAGCATTAATTCAGCCCGCCGCTGAGCCACCGTTGCCTTTGCCTCGAGCATCGAGGCTTCCTCGGAGGTCTGATCGGCGACATATTTGGCACGCTCGGCCAGAAGTTCCGTGGTATCGATCCGGGCGACGATCTGCCCGGCGGAAACGAGGTCACCCTCTTCGACAAGCACGTCCCGCACGCGGCCGGCGGATTTCGCGGCGATGTCGACCTCATCGGACTCGATCCGACCGTTGCCCGATACCAAGCCGTCCGGCAGCTTTCCTTGCTGGCTCTGCCACCAATACCAAGCGCCGCCAGCGCCGGCCGCCACGATCAGGATAAGGATCAGAACACTCGTCGTCGATGGGCGGCGGATCTTCACGAGCGATACTCCATTCCTCGGATTGACCTATAAGAGGGCGGAAACCGGATTGACGCTTGATCCAGCTCAAACCTGACGAGAATATTGAGAGCGCGTCAGCATGCAGCATCATCGCATCAGGAGTTCATCCGCTTCCTCAGTGCAGTCGAGGCTGAGATGCCCGCCGCCAGGAGCGTCCACGTCATCCTCGACAACCATGCCACCCACAAACAGCTGAAAGTCCGCGCTGGCTGGATGCCATCCGCGCTGGACATTCCACTTCGTGCCGACATCCTGCGTCGGCCGCCTGTCACGCTGATGGCCTTTCCCAACGAGGCCAAGCCTCTTTAGGGCGATACGTGCGAGATCAACCGGTGCGACCTTGACGGGCAGGCCGTGAACGGCCGCGGCATGAGCCAGAACGAGTTTTACAAAGCCGATGTCGATACCGAGAGTCATCGGTCCGGCACCTTGGCGGCTCGATTACGACCGAAGCGAATGAGCCGTTTCCGGTCCAGGGCTGCGATGTTGCACTTCCCCAGATGCCGTTGGAACATATCGAGGGCTGCGGCCTTGGAGCGGCGAGGGGGCTTGCCTACATCGCACATGTCGTCGATATGAAGGTCGATGGGTTCACCGAAGGTCTTCAGGCGCGCTATGCGGGACTTGGTCGGCGTCTCACCGCGATCGACTTGGCGCTCGGCGTCGGTTGCCCAGCGCCGTGCGTCGTCTCGGCGCAGGAAGGTCTCGCTGACGTAGCGACCTTTGCGACGGACCTGCGCTCGCCATTCTGGCGTAAATTGGTGTGCACTCGGCAGGTTCTAACGATTTGATGCTAAAGAAAAAATGCTGAAAAATCAAGATCATAGAGTGGCCGTGGCGCCGATGATGGACTGGACGGACCGGCATTGCCGGTTCTTGCATCGCCAGTTGACGCGCCGGGCGCTGCTCTACACCGAGATGGTGGTGGCCGACGCGATCATCCAGGGCGCGCGCGAGCGGCTGCTCGGCTTTGATGACGCGGAACATCCGGTCGCATTGCAGCTTGGCGGCTCCGATCCGCGCAAGCTTGCCGAGGCGGCGCGCATAGGCGAAGCCTCCGGCTACGACGAGATCAACCTCAATGTCGGCTGCCCGTCGGACCGCGTCCAGTCGGGCACGTTCGGCGCCTGCCTGATGAAGACGCCGGTTCTCGTCGCCGATTGCGTCGCGGCGATGAAGGCCGCCGTGAAAATCCCCGTCACCGTCAAATGCCGCATCGGCGTCGACGAACAGGATCCGGAGCCAGCGCTCGACGCGCTGGCGGACGGCGTTTTTTCCGCCGGCGCCGACGCATTGTGGGTGCATGCCCGCAAGGCCTGGCTGGAAGGGCTCAGCCCAAGGGAAAACCGTGACATCCCACCGCTCGACTACGACAGGGTCTATCGCCTGAAAGCCAGAAAGCCGAATGAATTCATCGGCATCAATGGCGGTATTCAATCGCTCGAAGAGGCACTTAGGCACATAGATCATGTCGACGGGGCCATGCTCGGCCGCGCCGCCTATCACACGCCGGGCATCCTGGCGGGCGTCGATGCCGCATTCTATGGCGGCAAATCCGAGCCGTTCGACTTTGCCGCACTGATCGATGCCATGGCGGCTTACGCGGCGCGTCATATCGAGCGGGGCGGCCGGCTTGGCCATGTCACCCGTCACATGGTCGGCCTGTTCCATGGCCTGCCTGGCGCACGCCGCTATCGGCAGATCCTTTCCACCGACGCGACACGGCCCGGCGCTGGGCCGGACGTGCTGAAAACCGCCTTCGCCGCGGTTGATTTGGTCAGGGCAAGCGCGGAAGCCGCCTGAGGGTTAGTCGCGCAAAATCATGCGGTCGCCGCGCACATCGAAACCCGACAGCGAACCGATAAAATTCATGCCGAGCAGGCTCTGGCTGAGCATGCCGGGTGCGGCGATCATGACCGGCATGTTCTTGCGAACGATGCCGCCGATCGCCAATTCGTCGGTTCTCACGCCCGCCGCGCGCGCCATGCCGTTGGCGGTCGAGACCGGTATCGTAAAATTGAGCGTGGCCGGATTGAAGCCAGCCGCCTGCGCGTCTTGCGCTGTCAGCACGGTGCTGGTCGCGCCGGTGTCGACCACGGCCCGGACCGGCGTGCCGTTGACCATGATGCGCGCTTCGAAATGGCCGTTGTCGGCCTTGTCCAGCGTCACCGTGGCGTGGCCGTCCTCCACACCCAGCGCCAGCGGACTGCCGGGAACGAGCCCGGCGGTGACCCGGCTGGCGAAATCCTGCAATTCGTAGCGGTACTGGTAGCCGGCGATCAGCGCCAGCACGATGACGCCCCAAGTGCCGAGGCTACGGGCCATGGTGCCCAAGGGTCTGCCGGATCTGAGCAGGCCGGCGCCGATGAGCGCAACCAATGCGCCAAGCCAGATCAGCCGGCCAAAATCGTTGTTCTCGACGCCGAACGTGCTGCCGGCGGAATCGTTGAAGATGAGCAGGGCCACGCCCACCCCGATCACGATCATCAAGATCCAGAAGAGTCGGTTCATGGGTGGTTCACGATAGCGCGTCGCGTTCACGAGAGAGGCGGGTGCGGCGCGTTTCCCGACGCGGCCTGCGTTCGACCGTTTCCAGCCGGGCCGGCAGCTCGGCCATCACATTTCGCCGTGCTTCCGGCGTCATGTCGATCCAGGCGCCGATTTCTTCGCGCGTGCGACCGCACCCGAAGCAGAAGCCGGTTTTCATATCGATCGAGCAGACCAGGATGCACGGGGATTCTATGGCCGTCATGATGTTCTCTTGGGATTCCCAAGGAATCCCTTGTCTCGCTTCCACATGGTGCAACGGCAAGGCCAATGCAAGCCCTCCGGAATGCGCCGCCGGCAAGCGCTATCGCGGCACCGGCAGGAGGTTGTGCCGGCCGTGCAACGCGGCTATGTCGCTCGTCAGACTTAGGGGATGATCCTCAACGCCATGACCAGTGCGCTGCCCTTCGACGATTTTCGCAACCTTCTGGCGGCCTTGCCGCCGGCCGATACGGCGGCCGAAACCAAAGTCCGAGCGTTGTTTTCCAAGGCCGACAAGCCCGGGAATTCGCTCGGCCGCATCGTGGACATTGCAGCCTGGCTCGCCGCCTGGAGCGGCCGGGCACCGCCGGCGGTGACACGGCCGTTGGTGGCGATCTTCGCCGGCAATCACGGCGTCACCCGCCACGGCATTTCGCCACGTCCCGTCGCGGCCACCGCGAACGCGGTCGAGCTTTGCGCGGCCGGCGGTGCCGCAGTCAACCAGATCTGTATCGCCAACGACCTCGGGCTGAAAGTGTTCGATCTAGCGCTGCACATTCCGACCGCCGACATCACCGAGGAGGCAGCGCTGGACGAGCGCGGCTGCGCCGCCACCATGGCCTTCGGCATGGAAGCGATCGCCGGCGGCACCGATTTGCTGTGCCTTGGCGATCTTGGCGTCGGCAATTCAACAGTCGCCGCGGCTCTGTTTGCGGCGCTGTTTGGCGGCAAGGGCGCCGACTGGGTCGGGCCTGGATCGGGCGCCGATGCGGCGATGCAGGCGCGCAAGGCGGAAGCGGTCGATGCCGCGATCGCTTTCCACGGCACCAGCCTCAGGGATCCGCTCGAAGCATTGCGCCGGGTCGGTGGCCGCGAGTTCGCGGCGATCACCGGGGCCATCCTCGCCGCTCGGATGCAGAAGATCCCGGTGTTGCTCGACGGCGTTGCGGCGACAGCGGCGGCCGCCGTGCTTCATGCCGCCAACCCGGCCGCACTGGAACATTGTCTTCTTGCCGGCCTGTCGCCGGAGCCTGCACATACAAGGGCCGCCGAGCGGCTCGGCCTTCGTCCTCTCCTCGATCTGGGCATCAGCCACGGCGAAGGGGCAGGGGCGGCACTTGCCGCGGGTCTGGTCAAGGCGGCGGCGCTCACCAGTTCGGGCATGGCGGCGGCGGTTCGCGGCTAAACCTTCAACGCCTACGCGCTGCAACCGCCTTGGTCGGCAGCGCCGGCAATTCCTCCATCACCCGGCTCAGCGGAAAGATGGCGATCGCCTCGGTGCCTTCACGCAGTTTGGAATGGAGTTCGAATTCGCCGCCGTGCATGGCGAGCAGGCCCTGCACGATCGGCAGGCCAAGCCCGGTGCCTTGTTCGGCGCTCTTGATGGCGATCGAGCCCTGGCCGAAAGCCGACAGCACAACCGGAATCTCATCCTCCGGAATGCCAGGGCCATTGTCCTTGACCGAGAGATATTGCCCGCCACCGGCCGTCCAGCCGACGCGCACGCGGATCTCGCCGCCGGTCGCGGTGAACTTGATGGCGTTGGACAAGAGGTTGAGGGCGATCTGCCGCACCGCGCGCTCGTCAGCAAACAGGCGCGGTAAGGCGCTTTCGAAATCCTGGACGATGCGGATATCCTTGTTGCGCGCCTTCAGCTCCATCATGTGGCAGCAATCCTCGACGACGGAGAGCAGCATCATCGGTTCCTCGTTGAGCTGATAGCGGCCAGCTTCGATGCGCGAAAGGTCGAGGATTTCGTTGATCAGATCGAGCAGATGCTGGCCGGACTCATGGACGTCGCGAGCATAGTCGCGATAGGTGGGGTTGCTCATCGGTCCGAGCACCTCGTTCGACATCACCTCGGAAAAACCGAGAATGGCGTTGAGCGGCGTCCTGAGCTCATGGCTCATCGATGCCAGAAACCGCGACTTTGCCAGATTGGCGTCTTCCGCCCGCCGCCGCGCTTCGTCCGACATCGACTTCGCCGTCTCCACCTCGGCGACAAGCGCATCCTTTTCGGAGCGGAACGACAGAAGCATCAGGGACGCGCGATTAAGATGGCGCGCCACATAGGCGAAAAAGGGCAGCGATACGATCAGCAATCCGGCCATGATCAGTTCAACCGGCGTCCCCAGCCTTGCACCGGCATAGGCATAAACCGCCACCGGAATGGCGAAGATCGCCAGCAATGCACCGTGCAGCGACGAGGCCGTGAGCGCCGTCGCCGCCATGGCGAGCAGCAGCACGACCGCCTTGACCAGATGGAACTGGTCGATCTGGCAGGCGTCGCAGCCGAGCCAGGCGAACCAGGCCCACCCCAGACCGCAAAGGAAATGGCCGATCAGGAAATCCCTGCGCGTTTGCAGCGGGTTGACTTCGGCGGCTTCCGTGCGGTCGATGCGCCCGGCCATCAATGCAACGATGGCGTAGCAGATGAGCATGAAGAGTGCCCAGACGCCGATCCCCTTGCCCATTCCGGCAAACAGGCCCGTCGCGGCAACCGCCAGGACGAGAAGCGGAACGGCGATCGCGCTGCCGATCATCGAACGGGCGTGGAGTTTCAGAAGCTCGCGATCGAAATCAGGATTGCCCGCCTGCTGCGAAAGACGGTCGCGCGTCTTGCGGACCGCGCGCGCGACATCGCTGTTGCGATGGCGTTTCCTGCGGTCCACAATAAACTTGTCCGCTGTGTTCGAGCGTTGCAAGGGCATGGAAACTTCAATTTATGCGGGCAGCGGTTTCAAATTGTTAAGCTACGTTCGAATGATTAACCAACGGTTTGCCATATGAGCCGTTCGTGGTCGCGGCGGCCGCGCCGACGGTACGCTCCGCCGCGGCCGCCAAGCCTGTGGCGCAGGCTGGTGGACTACGGGCTGACCGTCATTGCCCTTGGTCCGTTGATCCTCCTGGCCGCACGCCTCGACCGGATCGAGACACGCAAGACGGAAGGGGCGGCGATCGTCAACGATGGCGATACGATCACGCTGGGCACCGAGCGCATCCGCATGCGCGGCATCGACGCGCCGGAATATTCGCAAATCTGCCGCAGGGACGGCGCCGACTATGCCTGCGGCAAGCTGGCGCGACAGTCGCTGGTGCGACTGATATCCGGCAAACCCGTCTCCTGCACCGGCTGGCAGCGCGACCGCTACGGAAGGCTGCTCGGCGAGTGCAAGGCCGGCGGCAAGGATCTCAATCGCGCCCAGGTCGAAGCCGGCTGGGCGATCGCCTATGGCGACTTCGAAACTGAGCAAGCTGCCGCGCGTAGCGGCAAGGCCGGCATCTGGGCCGGCACCTTCGACGAACCGCATGATTGGCGCGAGAGCCACGGTCACGAAATGGTCGAAAGGAAGCACGGCACTCTGGCTTCGATCGGCGACGCCTTGCGAGAAATTTTTCGCTTCTGGTGATGACAACCCTATAGTTGTCGCAACGAGCCAGAGGACTGGGAGGATGGAATGAAGCTCTTCGACGGCGGCCGCGCCCCCAACCCACGGCGGGTTCGCGTTTTCCTCGCCGAGAAGGGGCTGGAGGTCCCTCTGGTGTCCGTTGACATGGGCGCGCTGGAGCACAGGCAGCAGCCGGTCAGCTCGCGCAACCCGCTGCAGCGTTTGCCGGTGCTCGAACTCGACGATGGCACAATCATCACCGAATCCGTCGCCATCTGCCGCTATTTCGAGGAACTGCATCCGGAGCCGGCGCTGTTCGGACGCGGCGCGCTTGGCAAGGCCAGGGTCGAGATGTGGCAAAGGCGCATTGAGCTCAACCTGCTCGTTTGCGTCGCCGCCGCGTTCCGGCACATTCACCCGGCGATGAAGGATTGGGAGATTCCGCAAATCCCCGAATGGGGCGAGGCCAACAAGCCGAAAGCCGTCGAGTTCCTGAGGCTGCTCGACGGCGAACTGGCGCAACGGGAATTTGTCGCCGGCGACGCCTATTCGATCGCCGACATCACCGGGCTGATCGCCATCGACTTCATGAAGCCGGCGCGGATCAGGGTGCCGGATGACTGCGCCAACGTGCTGCGCTGGCATCAGGCGATCTCAAGCCGGCCAAGCGCCGCCGCCTGAGAATGGGCCTCGGAATGCGCGAAGAACTCGACAGTTTCACGGCGAGAGTACGCGCCTGCCGCATCTGCGTAGAAAATCCGATTGGCCGGCCGTTGCCGCACGAGCCGCGCCCGGTACTGAGACCCTCGCCGAGCGCCCGCATCCTGATTGCCAGCCAGGCGCCAGGCACCAAGGTGCATATATCAGGCATGCCGTTCACCGACGCGTCCGGCGATCGGCTGCGGAACTGGCTGGGCGTCAGCAGCGAAGAGTTCTACGACACTTCAAAATTCGCCATCGTGCCGATGGGCTTCTGCTTTCCGGGCCAGGATGCCAAGGGCGGCGACCTGCCGCCGCGCCGTGAATGTGCACCGGCATGGCGCGCGCCGCTGATGGCGCTGATGGCGCGCATCGACCTCGTGCTGACGATCGGCATCTATGCGCAATCCTGGCATATGGGTGTCGCACGCCGCCCGTCGCTGACGGAGACGGTGATGGACTGGCGGGCGATCTGGGATGCACCCGGCAACCCGAAAGTGCTGCCGCTGCCGCACCCCTCGTGGCGCAACACCGGCTGGCTGAAGCGCAACCCGTGGTTTGAAATGGATTTGCTGCCATTTCTGCGGTCGGAAATCCGCTATCGCCTCGGCTGAGGTGTCAGCAAGAAAACACTCGCTTTTGTGCCATTTGGCAGAATTTCTTTCTTGTGAAAGGCCAAAATAAGAGGGACTATAGCCAATCTATTCCCCAAAACGCATCGCGTTGAAGGGAACATTTGACGCGCTTTGAATTCTTGTTTTGTGCACGTCGTTCTCCCGGCGACAGGCACCAGGGGAGCACCCAATGGACCGCCTTGACAGAAAAATTCTTCGCCTCCTGCAGGAGGACGCGACGCTCGCGGTCGCCGATGTCGCCAAGAAAGTCGGGCTGTCGACGACGCCCTGCTGGCGACGCATCCAGAAGCTCGAGGAGGAAGGCGTGATCAAGCGGCGCGTCGCCATCCTCGACCACGAGAAGGTCAATGTGCGCGTCACCGTCTTCGTATCGATCCGCACCAATTCACACAGCCATGAATGGCTGCGGCGTTTTTCGGAGGTCATCCAGGAATTTCCTGAAGTGGTCGAGTTCTACCGTATGAGCGGCGACGTCGACTATCTCTTGCGCGTGGTGGTGCCCGACATTGCCGCCTATGACGCCTTCTACAAGCGGCTGATCGCCAAGATCGAAATCCGCGACGTGTCGTCGTCTTTCGCCATGGAGCAGATCAAATACACGACTGAAATGCCGCTCGACTATATGGTGCTCGATAAGGAATCGGGTGCCAACGCTGCCTGAGGTTCGGTCGCTTAGTTCTTCTTTTTGTTGAGGAAACTCCACGGCGAATTCACCGGCAGCGTGATCGTGTCCGGCACCTTATCGACCCCCACCACCTCGGCCTTGCGCATCGTGTAGCCCGACTGGATGACGCTGACGCCGTCGAGGATGAAAAGCTGGCTTTTCTCCATGCCTGGCTTCAAGGCGCCGGTGACGGAGACGGGCTGGTAGGCCTCCGACATCGTGTAGGGATGGGCAGGGGTGACCAGCACGATCTGATTGGGCGGCGGCGTCGGCATGTGGCTGCAAGCGCCCGTCCAGGGCACCAGCAGGAACTGATAGACGAGGTCGCCGTCACGGTCGACCGGTAGCGCATAGCCTGCAAGCTGGACGGTCTTGTCCTGCAAATCGAGCGACAGCGTCTCTCCATGATCGGGCATTTTTGCCGCGATCATCGGCAGTCCGACGCTTTCGGCGGCGGCCTGCGTTGCGGGACGCAGATCCTTCCAGAATATGTGCGCGGTTTCCGCAGAGGCGTTTGCCGACGCGATGGGCAGCAGCAACGCGGCTGTGAAGCCCATGGTTGATTTAAGGCGGATGCTCATTGGCTGCTTCCCTTTGCAACCGAGTAAAGCCGCCGTTGCCGACAGCGTCAACGCCTTGGTCCAGATCGACTCCCCCAAGGAACAGATCACTTGCCCTGTTTTGTCTTCGCCGCCAGTCGATTGAGTGTCTTGGCATCGGAAAGTTCCCGCACCGCATCCTTGCCGATCCACCGCGCCGTCTTGTCGGTTGAGGCAGCCAGCCTTTGCGCCAAGGCAAGGGCAGGGCCGTGCATATCCATCGAGCGCTTGCCGATCGAACGAAGAGCCCAGTTCACGGCCTTCTTCACGAAATTGCGGCCGTCGGTGGCATGCGCTTCGATGATCGGCAGGAAGTCGAGGAAGGTTGCCGCTGGCTCTTTCTTCCGGTGGACGACCGACCATGCCATCATGGCAAAAGCCGTGCGTCGAACGAATTCCCGTTCGTCGGCCGCGAACTCGTAGATCAGTTCCCTCCAGGAGTCCGTGTCGACAAAGAGATCGGAGACACCGTCGACGATATCCCACGAGTCGAAAGACGCCGCCCATCCTCTTGCATCGGCGGCAGAAAACCGCTTCGGGTCGGCGGTGACGGAAGCGATGAACTGCGCCTCCATGATACCTGTCTGCCATAGCTCAAAGGCACGCTCATGGTTGCCCTTGATTTTCTTGGCAATCTGCCGCTGCACGCCATGCGAGATGCCGAGCGCGCGTTCGATCTTGATGCCATAGCGCAGCATGCCGAGGCGATTCTCTTCCGAGCCGATCGAGCGCAGATGGGCGACAATTTCCTCGGCGCTGGATTGAGGCGAAAGCTCGGCCACCGCGAACCTATTTTTCCAGTCGCGCCAGCAACGAGGACGTATCCCAGCGCTTGCCGCCCATCGCCTGCACATCCTTGTAGAACTGGTCGACAAGTGCCGTCACCGGCAGCTTGGCGCCGTTGCGGTCGGCCTCCGCCAGGCAGATGCCGAGATCCTTGCGCATCCAGTCGACGGCGAAGCCGAAATCGTACTTGCCGGCATTCATCGTCTTGTGGCGGTTCTCCATCTGCCACGAGCCGGCCGCGCCCTTGGAGATCACCTCGATGACTTTCTCGATGTCGAGCCCGGCCTTCTTGCCGAAATGGATGCCCTCGGCCAATCCCTGGACAAGACCGGCGATGCATATCTGGTTGATCATCTTGGTGAGCTGGCCGGCACCTGCCGGTCCCATCAGCCCGACCATGCGGGCATAGGCGTCAATGACAGGCTGCGCCTTGTCGAAGGCCTTTTGTTCGCCGCCGACCATTACCGTCAGCACGCCGTTCTCGGCGCCTGCCTGGCCGCCGGAAACCGGTGCGTCGAGAAACGAAAACCCGCGTACTTGCGCCTTTTCCGCCAGTTCGCGCGCGACTTCGGCCGACGCAGTGGTGTTGTCGATGAAGATGGCTCCCTTCTTCATCGACTGGAAAGCGCCGCCACCGCCGATCGTCACTGAGCGCAGATCATCGTCGTTACCGACGCAGGAAAAGACGAAATCCTTGCCTTCGGCAGCCTCGGCCGGTGTCGCGGCAAGGCTGCCGCCATGCTGCCCAACCCATTGCTCGGCCTTTGCCCTGGTGCGGTTGTAGACGGTGACGTCGTGGCCACCCTTGTTCCTGAGATGCCCGGCCATCGGATATCCCATCACGCCAAGACCAAGAAATGCCACCGATGCCATAGGCTTACCTTCCACAGAAACAGAATTCGCTGCGGAAGCTCTAGCGCATGGCCCGGAAAATCGGAATCGATTTTTGGAGCGGCCGGCGCCGGACCGCATCAGCGTTTCAGGTGAATGGTGATCCGGCGCTCGATCCATTCGATCGCGTGGCGCAATATCTCGACCATCACCAGATAGACGATGGCGACCCAGATATAGGCCTGGATGTCGAACGAGTTGGCAAAGGCAAGCTTGGCCTGGCCCATCAAGTCATAGACTGTGATGATGGCGACGATGGCGGAGGCCTTGATCATCAGGATGAGTTCGTTGCCATAGGGCCGCAAGGCGACGATCAGTGCCTGCGGCAGGATGATCTTGCGCAGCGTCTGCAATTTGTGCAGCCCAAGCGAGGCAGCACCTTCCCACTGGCCCCTTGGAACGCTCTCGATGGCGCCGCGCAGGATTTCCGCCTGGTAAGCGGCCGTGTTGAGCGCAAAGGCGAAGACGCCACAGTAGAACGCTTCGCGGAAGAACCACCACAGCCCAATCGTTTGGAGCTCTGGCCTGAACGACCCCAACCCGTAGTAGACCAGAAAGGTCTGGACCAGCAGCGGCGTGCCCCGGAAGAAGTAGACATAACAATAGGCCAGGCCGGAAAGAACAGGGTTCTTCGACATGCGGCCATAGGCGACCGGCACCGACAGGATGGCGCCAAGCACCATCGAAATGGCGACCAGCGATAGTGTGACTTCCAGCCCTTTCAGATAGGCCGGTGCATATTTGGCGAAGAATTCGGCGTTCCAGGCAAAGACCAAATAGGCAACGATGCCCAGGCCGAAAGCGATCCACAGACTAACAAGCGCGTAGCCGATGATGCGGCTGCGCGGCCAGCCTCGCGCCTGTGGCGGCGGCCGTTCGACGATTGCGGCTGTGACGCTCATCGTTGCGCCTCCCGCTTTCCCAGCGAGCGCAAAATGGCATTGGTGGCGAATGACGACAGGACGGCCAGGACAAGAAAGACCAGCGCCGCGACGCTGTAGAACAGAAACGAATGTTTGGTGACGCGGGCGGCCACACCGGCGTTGCGCAGCGTTTCGGCAAGGCCGACGATCGACACGAGCGATGTGTCCTTGAGCAAAGCGAGCCAGCAGTTTTCGAGGCCGGGAAAGGCGATGCGAAGCAACTGCGGCAAGATCACCTTGCGCATCGTTTGCCAGCTCGAAAGGCCAAGCGCGTAGCTGCCCTCATACTGGCCCTTTGGTATCGCGCGGAAAGCGGAAAGAAAAACCTCGCTGGCATAGGATGAGAAGATCAGGGCAAGCACGATCATGCCGGCGACGAAGCCGTTGACGTCGATGGTCGCTTCGGGCCGGAAATATCTGATGAGATGCTGCAGCAGAATCGGCATGCCGAAAAAGAACAGGAAAAGCGTCACCAGTTCCGGCAGGCCGCGGAAGATTGTCGTGTAGACGTTGGCGGCGAGGCGCAACGAAGGTTCTTCTGATTGCTTGCCCAGCGCTATGAAGAAACCGATCGTCAGGCCGATGGGCAGCGTGGCCAGCGCAAGCGCGACGGTGACCATCGCACCAGAAGCAATGTCGTCAAGCCAGCCATCCGGTCCCCAACTGAGAAGCGTCCATATGCTCTGGCTCGGCATGGATCGGTCTTAATCTCCGTGACGGTTCCCAAGACGAGGATGGACGACGGCGGGGTATCCCCGCCGTCGTGACCGAGTTGTCAGGATTCGCCGCCGTAGACGTCGAACTTGAAGTACTTGTCGTTGATTTCCTTGTATTTTCCATTGGCGCGGATGGCGTCGATGGCGGCATTGAACTGGTTGACCAAATCGGTTTCGCCCTTGCGCACGGCGATACCGGCGCCAGGTCCAAAGATTTCGACCGGCTGCGGGTTCGGCGTGCCGAGGATCTTGCAGCAGGCGCCGTCCGGCGTGTCGAGCCATTGGCTCAGCACGACGATGTCGTCTTCAATGGCGTCAAGACGGCCATTGGCGAGATCGGCCTGCTCCTCGGGGCTGCTCGGATAGCCCTTGATGGTGCTGTCCGTGTAGGTCTTCGAGGCATAGTTGAAGTGCGTTGTCGTGGTGGCAACGCCGACGGTCTTGCCAGCCAGATCCTCCTTGGTCACGCCCTTCAGCGTGGTGTCTTTCGGTGCGGCGAGTGCCGAGGGAGTGTTGTAGTATTTGTGGGTGAAGTCGACCTTCTCGGCTCGTTCCGGCGTGATCGACATCGAAGCGACGATGGCGTCGAACTTGCCGGCCTGGAGTGCCGGGATGATGCCATCCCAATCCTGTGCAACGAAGGTACATTTCACCTTCATCTCGTCGCAAAGCGCCTTGGCGATGTCGATGTCGAAGCCTACGAGCTGGCCGTCGGCGGTAAGGTTGTTGAACGGGGGGTAGGCACCTTCAGTGCCGATTCTCAAGGTTTTTTCCTGAGCCTGGGCAACGCCAAGCGTCAGCAGCGCCGCCGATGCGGCGAGCGCTATACGCAGTGCAATACGCATGATAGTCCTCTCTTTATGGTCCCGGCCGTCGTCCCTAACGGCTCTGTGGGCGGTGCTTTTGACCGCCCGCTGGCGCAATACTCCCAATATTTTCCAAGAAAAAGCAACTGCAAAACCGTCAGTTGCGGGATTTGTATTCCCGGAAAATGCTGACGCTGGGGCAGGCGCGGGGGAAAGGAAAGCGGCGACCGAGTGGTCTTCCGGCGTGCCGTCAGCGCGTCAAACCCGTCGTGCGCTCGACGAAGTCGGCAATTGATTTCGTGTCGTCGAGATCAAAGACCGGCAGGCTTTCGCCGGAGACTGCAAAGTCGGCTGCGACGGCGACGATATGCGGATCGCCTGTCGAAAGCGGTGTCCTGTCCCTGGCCTCCAGACGCCGCGTCTCGATCTTGTTGTGCGTCTCGCGCTTGTAGCCTTCGACCAGCACGATGTCGGATGGCGCCAGCCGCGACAGGATTTCGTCCAGCTCTGGTTCGTCCTCACCGCGCAATTCGTGCATCAGCGCCCAGCGCCTGCCCGAAACGATGGCGACTTCCGTAGCCCCGGCGTGCCTGTGGCGAAAGCTGTCGGTCCCCGGCGTGTCGATGTCGAAATCGTGATGGGCGTGCTTGACCGTCGAGACTTTCCAGCCGCGCCGGGCAAGTTCGGTGACCAGCTTTTCGGTCAGTGTGGTCTTGCCGGAATTCTTCCAGCCGGTGATGCCGAAGACGCGTCTCATCATGGCTTAATGCTCTGCAACAGACGCGCGGCCGCCGCAAGATCGTCTGGTGTATTGATGTTGAAGAACGGGTCGATCTCGTGCTCGCCGGATTTCAGCAGCGAAAACTCCACCTCGACAAAGCCATGCCGGTCGATGAAGGCGGAGACACGCCTGATGTCCTCGTCGACCAGGAAACGCCGCAGGGCCGCGCGCGCCTCTGTCGGCCAGAGCGCGAAGGTCGGATGCCATTTGCCACCCGAACAGGCTACTGCAATCGAACCGGGCCGTGCGCCGGCCGCCGCGACCAGCCGTTCAACCAGATCCCGCGGCAGCAAGGGCGTGTCGCCGGCAGCTGTGGCGAGTGTTTCGCTGGCCGTGTTGGCGGCAGCCCACTCGAGGCCGGTCAGGATACCGGCAAGCGGGCCGGCAAAGCCTTCCACCACATCGGCAAGCACCGGAAGTCCAATCCCGGCAAACCGTGCAGGATCGCCATTGGCGCTGAGCGCCAGCGGTCCGACCTGCGGCGCAAAGCGCGAGACGGCATGGCCCAACAGGCTGTCGCCGCCAAGCGCAAGCAGGCTCTTGTCGCCGCCGCCCATTCGCCGCGACCGGCCACCGGCCAGAATGATCCCTGCAATGTCTTGGCCCATCGTCAGCTGCCTATACATCCGTTACAATCGGACGGTCTTCAACGATTGGGCCTATATGCCGTCCGGTGCCATGTCGGGTCCAGCGCTTTCGGTGGCAGGTTTTTGCCGGCCGACGACCCGTTCGCGGTAAAGCGCGTAGAGGCCGGAGCCGATGATGATGGTGGCGCCCACGGTCATGGGAAGGTCTGGAACGTCGCCGAAGATGACGAGGCCAAGCAGGATCGACCAGAGCAGGGCAGTGTAGCGGAACGGCGCGATGAAGGAGATGTCGCCCACCCGCATCGCCATGATGATGAACTGATAACCGATGACCACGAGCACAGCGGCGAGCGCCAGCAGCGCCGTGCTTTCCGCCGTCATCGGCGTCCAGCCGCCCATCGGCGAAAGCAGCGCCGCCCCCAGGATCGTCATGGCAGATGCCGTGGCGGTCGACACCAGCAAGGACGGAATGGCCTTGGGAATGCGCTTGGTGGCGAGGTCGCGCACCGCACAGAAGGCGACACAAACCAGTGCCAGCAGCGAATAGACGCTGAACCCTTCAAAGCCTGGCCGCACAATGATCAGCACGCCGGCGAATCCAATGGCGATGGCCAGCCAGCGCCGCCAGCCGACGCCCTCGTTGAACACCAGGGCTGCGCCCATCGTCACCGCCAGCGGCAGCGCCTGCAGCACGGCCGAGACATTGGCGATCGGCAAATGGGCAAGGGCAACGAGGAAGGCGACAGTGGCGCCGGCTTCGCCGATCACCCGTATCGCCACCAATGGCTGCAGCATCGAGCTCGGTCGGGCAAGCGCGCCGCCGTGCCAGGCAAGCAAGCCGACGAAAAGCGAGGCGAAGACGCCCCGGATCAGCATGACCTGTGCCATGTTCATCGTTTCCGACGAAACCTTGGTGATCGCGTCGTTGAGGGTGAAGCCGACGATCGCCACCATCATGAACAGCGCGCCGCGCAAATTTGGGGAAAGAAGCAAAGGGCGTCACCGGTTGCGCTTTGCATTAAGCCTGTAGCAGCCGGTCGCAAGACAGCAACGTCAAAGGGCTGGGCCACAGGCTTCGTTGTGGCCCACACCATCCGCCTGCAAGTGCCACGGAATTATTGCGGCGTCAGTATCTCGGTGCCGTTGCCATCCTTGCCGGCTATCGTCCACAGACCGTGTAGCGAACCGTCTTCCTGGACCTTGTAGACGACAAGACCGACCGCCTTGCCCATGACGTAGCCGGCCGAAAAGGCATCGTCGTTTCGCATGCAGATGCCATCCGAGGACGAGCCGCCAGTTTCCCAATGGATCGTGCAGGTCGTCTCGCTGGTCAGCGTGACGGTTGCCTCGCCGCCATAGGCCGATCCGTCGAAATTGGTGCCGGCGACCGTGTAGGTGCCGCCGATCGATTGGCCAGCCGCGGGCACGGACACAAGGCCAAGCAATGCCAGAGAAAGAACGAGTTTGCGCATATGTATTCCCCCATGGAACGAAGAGCCGCTCCGGAGGGAAGGCTAGGCTGGAACGCTCCAGTGGTAAATCAGCAACCGCTTGCGGATTGGGACTTTTTCTGGGTGTGACCGGAAGGCTCACGGCCCTTTGAGGCTGCTCGCGATCTGGCCGACGAGTGGGTCGTATTTCGACTTAAGGGCAGGCGGATAGTCGATCCAGACCGTGCGGATGACGCCATCCTTTCCGAACAGACGGCGCTCATAGAAGATGTTGTTGCCCTTCAGGCCTGACAGCACCGCCCAGTCCTTGCCGGTCTTGCTGTAGGTGATCTCGTAGCCTGGCCCTTCGCGGGCTTTCTCGGCGGCGACGAAACCTTTCGGGGTATCTTCATCGATGTTGAGGATGCCCGAGCAGGTCAGGCTGGCGCCGTCGGTGCTGAGCCATTGCTGTCCGTCGCCATTGTCGGGCTCAGGCTGGCGATCAGTGAAAATCTCATCCGGAAAGGTGCAGACGGTGCCGAAGCGCGCATTGGTATAGGTGAACGGGGCGGCAACCGACGTGGTTGCCGCTATCGTCACAAACAACACCAGAATCGATTGAACGCGCCTCATTCCGGGCCTCCACGCCTGATGACCGGAAGTGATCTTGCACGAAGTTGGTGAAAGAATCAGCCGCCGGTGACGCTCATGTGCCTTGACACCGATGGACGATTGGTGCGCCGGTCGATGATGAAATCATGGCCCTTCGGCTTGCGGCCAATGGCTTCATCGATGGCGTCAGCGACCAATTCGTTGCCTTCGGACGCGCGCAACGGCGCACGCAGGTCGGCGGCATCCTCCTGGCCCAGGCACATATAGAGCGTGCCGGTGCAGGTCAGCCGGACGCGGTTGCAGCTCTCGCAGAAATTATGCGTCATCGGCGTGATGAACCCGAGGCGGCCGCCGGTCTCGGCGACGTGGACGTAACGGGCCGGACCGCCGGTCTTGAAGGGAATGTCGGTCAGCGTGAACTGCCGCTCCAGTGCGGCGCGCAGCAGCGACAGCGGCAGATACTGGTCGGTGCGATCGGCGTCGATCTCGCCCATCGGCATGGTTTCGATGACCGTCAATTCCATGCCACGGCCATGCGCCCAGCGCAGCATGTCGGGCAGCTCGGCGTCGTTGAAATCCTTCAGGGCCACCGCGTTGAGCTTTACCTTAAGGCCGGCCGCCTGGGCGGCGTCGATGCCCTCCATGACCTTACCGAGATTACCCCAGCGGGTGATCTGGTGGAACTTGTCGGCATCGAGCGTATCCAGCGAGACGTTGATGCGCTTGACCCCACTATCGGCGAGCTCGGCGGCAAAACGCGAAAGCTGCGAACCGTTGGTGGTGAGCGTCAGTTCTTCCAGAGCGCCGCTCTTGAGGTGACGCGAAAGCTGGCGCACCAGATGCATGATGTTCTTGCGCACCAGCGGCTCGCCGCCGGTCAGGCGCAGTTTCCTGACACCTTTTTCGATGAAGACCGTGCACAGCCGGTCGAGTTCCTCAAGCGACAAAAGATCCTTCTTGGGAAGGAACGTCATGTCTTCGGCCATGCAATAGGTGCAACGGAAATCGCAGCGGTCGGTGACCGACACCCTGAGATAGCTGATCGTGCGACCGAAAGGATCGATCATGTCCATGCTATGCGCTTCCCGTGGCCGCGAACGGCGTCGTTATCTAGCTATGTGATACGATCCAGCCCGCCATTCAAGATAGAACGTCTCGATCTTTGGTAACATCCCGCCGCCGACAGATCGTGTCGGAAGTTTCAAAGCGACCTTTTCCCGCTGCGCAAAGCGGCGTAGGGAAGGGCACATCGATGCGGGATCTATCACCATGGCGGCGCCGAAGGAACTCAGGGTCTCGAAGGACCGCAGGCTGCTGACCGTGACCTTCCCCGATCATCGGCCGATCGAATTGCCGGCGGAGCTTCTGCGCGTCGCCTCGCCGTCGGCCGAAGTGCAGGGCCATTCACCAGAACAGCGCGTGACCGTTCCCGGCAAGCGCAACGTCGCGATCCTCAAGATCGAGCCGGTCGGCAATTATGCCGTCCGCATCACCTTCGACGATTTCCACGACACCGGCATCTTCACCTGGAATTACCTGCACACGCTGGGCCACGAGAAGGAGGCACACTGGGTCGCCTATCTCGCCGAACTGCAGGAGAAGGGCCTGAGCCGCGATCGTTAGGCAACCTCTGCCGCAATCCCCGGCGACCCAAGAGTCGTCAGAATCTCGTTGGTGTCATGGTAAAACGGCGTGCCTTCGATCAGGCGACCGTCCTTGAAACGCAAAACTTCCGCAAATGGCTGTGCGACAACGGCACCATTTGCACGAGCAGTCAGGCGGAGCGTACAGCTCATGTACACCATGTCATCGTTTTGGGCGGCCTGAAGACCTTCCACAGCCACATCGCTCCATATTTCCCGCATCTTGTGGAAAAGAGCCCCGATGCCGTCCAGGCCCTCCCAGTCACCGGCATAGGGAAGCGATGGCGGCTCATGCACGACGACCTCGGCGTGGAATGCGCCGGCAAGCATATCGACGCTGTCGGAGTCCGAGCGCAGGAAGCGCATCTCAACGTCGAACATGTTTTCGAGAAGTTCCATGGCGGTGCTTCGCTGACCGGGTGTTTCGTCCATTGTTGATCTCCGTTTGCCAGCACGATCCGTTTCATGCGATCAGCACGGCTTGCCCTATTATGTCGTCACCTCGACACCCGTTTCCTGACTGCCAGCCGCTGGCGCGTCGCTACGTCATGTCGCTAGAACGTCATGGAGTTGGTGTAACGCCGGCAAAGGTTTTCGGAGACGAAAAAATGTCCACCATAACCACGGTCGAACAGCTCGAAGCCCTTTATGGCCTGCCGGGCGAAGCGTCGGTGGTCAAGGAACTCGACCATATCATCCCCGAATACGCCGCCTTCATCGAAGCCTCGCCCTTCGTCGCGCTGGCGACCTGTGGGCCGGAAGGGCTGGACTGCTCGCCACGCGGCGATCTTGCCGGCTTCGTGCGTATCCAAGACCCGAAAACCCTGATGATGCCGGACCGGCGCGGCAACAACCGTGCCGATTCGCTGAAAAACATCATCAGGGATTCGCGCGTCGGGCTGCTGTTCCTGGTGCCTGGCTCCGGCACCACTCTGCGCGTCAACGGCCGCGCCACCATCACCACCGACACCGCACTTTGCGCCTCCTTCACCGTCGAAGGCAAGCCGGCGCGCTCGGTCACGATTGTCGATGTCGATTCAGTCTATTTCCAGTGCGCCCGGGCCATTGTCCGATCGGAACTGTGGAACCCGGCAAGACATGTCGACCCCAAATCGCTGCCGACACCGGGAAAGATCCTGGAGGTCACCAGCCGCAAGAACATCGACGGAGAGGCCTACGACAAGGAATGGCCTGAACGGGCAAAGAAGACGATGTGGTAAGCCGGCCGCAAGGCCGGTCGAACCAATCACGCCTCCTTCAGCACCTCATAGATCTTGCGCATCTGCTCGCCGATCATGTCGCACTGTTCCGGCGTCGACTGGCTCATCGCCTTCTCGATCAGCGCCATGTGGACCTTCAGCGCCTGCATCAGCAATTCCGTGCCGGCCTCGGTCAAGGTCAGCCGCAGCACCCGCTTGTCCTTCTCGTCGCCTTCGCGGCGCAGCAGAGCCCGGGTCTCGAGCTGCGGCAAAAGCATGGTGATGTTGGAGCGGCCGACCAGCAGCCGCCTGGCGAGATCGTGCTGCGACATGCCGGGGTGGCGGTAGAGGTTCATCAGCACATCGAGCTGCGCCGGCTTCAGGTCCAGCGGCGCGAGCTTCACCGCCAGCGTGCGTTCCAACACATGGCAGGCGCGCGCCACCGCGACCCAGTTGCGAAAACGCGGGTTGTCCCAGGGCAGCTCTTGCTTAATGTTCATGTTTGAACTATTATGTTCATGCTTGAACGAATGGATGGATCGCCACTATGGCATCATTTGGACTGAAGGTCATCCGGGGCGTGTTTGGCGCCGCCGAACATGTCGCCCCCCGCCTTACCGGGCGCGCGGCGTTCGAATTGTTCTGCCGCACGCCCAACGTCAAAGCCCTGAGCGATGCGGAGCGCCGCGCCGTCGATCGCGCCGCAGCTTTCATGACCGAAGCCCGCCACCATCGGCTGAAGACCGCAAAGGGCTGCGTCATGGTGCACGAGTTCCGGCCCGAGCCGGGCAGGGCGGCTGAAGGCACCGTGCTTGTCATCCATGGCTGGCGCTCGCGCACCGAATATATGCGCGCGCTGATCGAGGGCTATCGCGATGCCGGCTACAGGGTCGTCTCGCTCGACCTGCCTGGCCACGGCCAGTCGCAAGGCCGCCGGCTGACATTGGTCAGCGCGGTCGATGCCGCGCGGCTCGCCGGCGAATGGTTCGGCCCGTTCGCGGCGGTTGTCGGTCATTCCTTCGGCGGCGCCGTGGCCGCGAACGCCGTCGCGGGATCGGTCAAGAACATCCCGCCGCTGGCGGCCGAGCGGCTGGTGCTCATCGCGGCGCCGAGTTCCTTGCCGGCGATCTTCACCGATTTCAGCCGCATGCTCAATGTCGGCCCGCGTTCGCAGGCCGCCATGGCTGACAGGGTCGAACACATCGCCGGCCGGCCGCTGCATGAATTCACCGGCGACCGTCAGCTTGCCAGCAGGCCGGTGCCGACGCTGGTCATCCATGCGCCGGACGATCGCGAAGTGTCCGCCGATCATGCAAGGCTCTACGCGGAAGCCGGCGACCATGTCCGGCTCCACTGGGCAGACGGGCTCGGCCACCGCCGCATCCTCGCCGACAAGGGCGTGGCCGAGCACGCCATCGGCTTCGTCACCGGCCAACAGGGGCTGGTTTCGCTGCACTGACGCTAATTCTTTTTCTGGCCGGATTCGACCGGCAGTCCGGCCGCCTTCCATGCGGTATAGCCGCCAAGGATATGCTTCACCGGTGACAGGCCCATATCCTGCGCCGTCTTGGTGGCAAGCGCTGAACGCCAGCCGCCGGCACAGAAGAAGACAAAGCTCTTCCCCGAGGCAAAGAACGGCTTGTGATAGGGGCTTTCGGGGTCGATCCAGAATTCCAGCATGCCGCGGGTGACATGCCTGGCGCCTGGAATCCTGCCGTCCCGCTCAACCTCGCGCGGGTCGCGCAGATCGACGAAGATCGTGCCTTCGTCGTCGAGCAGCCCTGCTGCTTCCTCCGGCGAAACCACCTCGATCTCGGCATTGGCCTCGTCGAGCAGCTCGCGATATCCCTTTTTCACCGGCTCATCCTCCCGACCGCATTTTTGCCGGCCGCCTGGATTTGCAGCATAACATCAGGCCTTTGTCACGCCGCGTCGGCGCCGGCCATCGTCTTCCACGCCGCCATCGCCCCGGCCACAGTTGCCAGAAGTGCCGCGCGAGAGGCGCCGTCGCGCGCCTGGATCGACATGCCATGTTGTACGGTGGCAAAGAAGGTCGCTGCCGTGCTGCTGTCGAAACCTTGGGGCAATTCACCTTCCGCCACGCCGCGCTGCAGTCGCTTCAGCAAGGCCGCGCGATTTTCGGCGCGGCGGCGGCGCAGATCATCGCAGATGGCGCCTCGGCTTGAGTCCTGGTGCAGTGCGCCGAGCGCGATCAGGCAGCCCTGCGGACGATCGGTCTGCGAATAGACTCTTGCCGTCTGGCGCAGGAAACGCTCGACCGCCTGGCGCGCCGTCGGCGCCTTCTCCAGTGCAGACCAGATCTCGGTGCCCTCGAACTGCGTGTAGAACTCGGCCGCTTCCAGGAAAAGCGCTTCCTTGCTGCCGAAGGCGGCATAGAGACTGGGCGAATTGATGCCCATCGCCGCGGTCAGGTCGCTCATTGACGCGCCCTCATAGCCCTTGGCCCAAAACACCTCCATCGCCCGCCGCAGGGCGGCGGTTCGGTCGAAAGTGCGAGGGCGGCCGCGTTCCGTCATGACGTCCTTTTCTGTGTTGATCGATACATAAATCAGTTGACGTAGCTGGGCAAGGCTGCCAGATATTTATGTATCGATCATTACATAAAGGAGAAGAAAAATGTCATCCAACAGCTTGCACGGCAAGGCCGCGCTCGTCACCGGCGGCAGCCGCGGCATCGGCGCCGCGATCGCACGAAGGCTCGCCGCCGAGGGCGCCAGTGTCGCCATCACCTATGTCAATGGCGAGGAGCCGGCGCGTGCGGTCGTTGCCGATATTACGGCATCTGGCGGCCACGCCCTTGCCATCAAAGCCGACAACCGCGATGCCGCCGCGGTCGAAGCGGCGGTCGGCGACGCGGTGAAGGCCTTCGGGCGGCTGGACATTCTCGTCAACAGCGCCGGTATCTGGCGTGCAGCGCCCATCGATGTCTTGTCGCTCGCCGACTTCGATGAAACCATGGAGGTCAATCTCAGAGCCCCGTTCGTGGCTTCGAAGGCAGCAGCGGTGCATATGGGGGAGGGCGGCAGGATCATCTCGATCGGCAGCAATCTGGCGGAACGTGTCACCGACACCAGCCTCAGCGCCTATTCGACCAGCAAGGCGGCGCTGGTCGGCCTGACCAAGGCCCTGGCGCGCGACCTTGGCTCGCGGGGCATCACCGCCAATGTCGTTCATCCGGGTTCGACAGATACCGACATGAATCCGGCCGGCGGGCCGCATGCCGAACAGCAGCGGCAGAAGATGGCGACGCCCCGCTTCGGCAAGGCTGATGAGATTGCCGGCATGGTCGCCTGGCTCGCCGGTCCCGAGGGGCGCTTCGTGACGGGCGCATCCCTGACAATCGACGGTGGCGCCAACGCCTGACACTCGCCATGGCGGCGACAGTTTCGAACCAGGGCGCGACGAACACGCTCTGGTTGTCACGATCTTGTGAAACTGTTCTGCAACAGGACCGCTGAAATTTATGGAAGCTTAACGAAATCGGTATGAATCAGTATAGTCGAACCTTACATCCGTCATAGGGTGGGCGAGACCGTCAAGCGGTGCGAAACGGCAAAACGGGAACCGGTTGCAGCCGGAGCGGGTGATCCATGAAATTCCTCGAAAACAAAGCAACCGTAATGCCGCTTGTTGCGGCTGCGGCAATGCTGACCTTCGGCGCAACGCAGGCAAGCGCGCAAGGGCTTTTCGAGATGCTTTTCGGCGGCGGCATCAAGCGCGCGCCGCAAGGTGACTTCCCCCCGCCACCGTCGAGGAACGGGCCGAAATACAAGGCAAAGCCAAATGGTGGCAGCAAGCGCAGCGGCGCCGTCCAGATCAGCAGCCCGTCCTACTATACCTACAAAAGCGATCCGCTCGTGCGTGTCAACTTCGCGGCGCTGGCGGCAACGCCCGGGCCGAGAATGCCTTTGCCGGAAATAGTTGAGCCGGCAAAACCGCAGGATGCCGCGTTCCAGCCATCGTCCGCAACCAATGCCGCCTTCCACGAGGCGATTGCCGGGCTCGACGGCTATGAACTCTTTGCCGAGAAGGACATCGCCAAGGCGCTCGTTGCCTATTATTCGGCCAACCCGGATTTCATCTGGGTGACGGGAACCAGCGCCAACAGCCGCGCCCAGGATGCGGTGCGGGTGCTGGGCGAGGCAGCGAGCTATGGCCTCACGCCCGCCGATTATTTGGTTGAAGTGCCCGAGGCCAGTGCATCGACGGGCGACGCCGACGCGCGGTTGAAGGAGCTTGTCCGTTTCGAGATGGCGCTGTCGGCGCGTGTCCTGCGCTACGTTCGTGACGCACAGAGCGGCCGTGTCGATCCCAATCGCATGACCGGCTATTATGACTTCCCGGTCAAGCCACTCGACATGGAGGGTGTGCTGAAAACGCTGGCGCACACCCAGCAGGTGCGCACCTACCTCGAATCACGCCACCCGCAGAACGCCGAGTACCAGGCGCTGCGCGTCGAACTGGAATCGCTGCAGGCCAGCGCTGAAGACGAAATCGTCGTCGATCCCAAATTGCTGCTCAAACCGGGGCAGAGCAGCCCCGAATTGCCGAAACTCCTGACCAAGATCGCGAGCAATCTCGACGACGAGATGGGCGGCGCCTATGGCGAGACGCTGGCAAGGTTTGCTACCGGCGAGGAGTATGTTCCGGAGCTGGTGCCGGTCATCGAGGCGGTGCAGAAGAAAGCCGGAATGAAGGGCGACGGCGTCATCGGGCCGCGTACCGTCGCGGCGTTGGTGGGAGCCTCCAAGGCCGACAAGATCCAGAAAGTACAGGTCGCGCTGGAAGAGTTGCGCTGGCTGCCTTCCGATCTCGGCAGCCCGCGCGTCTTCATCAATCAGCCGGCCTTTACGGCGAGCTATATCGACAATGGCGAAGAGAAGCTGAAGACCCGCGCCGTCATCGGCAGGACGACGAACCAGACCGCCTTCTTCTATGACAAGATCAAGCAGGTCGACTTCCACCCTTATTGGGGCGTGCCGCAGTCGATCCTGGTCAATGAAATGCTGCCCCGGCTGCGCCGGGATCCGGGCTATCTCGACCGTGCCGGCTATGAAGTGGTCAATGCGCGCGGCAAGCGCATTCCCTCATCCTCGGTCAATTGGGGTGGTTATGGCGCAAACATACCTTACGGTGTGCGTCAGCTGCCGAGCGAGGCCAATGCGCTGGGCGAACTGAAGATCCTGTTCCCCAACAAACACGCAATCTACATGCACGACACGCCGCAGAAGTCGTTCTTCAAGCGCGATATGCGTGCGCTCAGCCATGGCTGCGTCCGCCTGCAGGATCCGCGCGGCATGGCGGCGGCGGTGCTCGGCACCTCGGTCGATTACATAGCCGAGAAGCTGAAGCACGGGCATTCGACCGAAGACGTGACACGCACCATTCCGGTCTACGTCGCCTATTTCACCGCATGGCCCGACATGGCCGGCAATGTCGAGTATTTCAACGACATCTACGACCGCGACACGCGGCTGCAGCAGGCGATCGACAGCACGGAAGCCGTGCGCTCGCCGGCAAGCTGAACCGACAAGATTAAAGCTGATAGAGCGGGCGACGGAAGCCGGCTTCGCGGCCGGCGATCAGCCAATAGATCAGGCCGGCGGCGAGACCGGCGGCAGCAATGATGGCGATATCGGCCCAGCGCTCAGGGCCCATGTCCTCCGGCGCACTCGGCCAGACAAGGGCGAAGCCACCGATCGCGGCCGCGGCGCCGAAGACCATATGCAGCCAGAAATTGCGCAGCGAAAAGAATTCGGCGATCAGCGCGAAGATCAGGGTTTGCAGGCCGGTCAATATGATCGTCAGGAAATAGACGAACATGCCGAGCGGCGGCACGACCAAAGCCACGATCGGAGTGATCCCCATGAAACCGAAATATTCCGGCGCATTGGGCAGCGAACTCAATGCGGCGTAGATGGCCACCACCGCGATCAGCCCGACCAGCACCGCGACAAAATAGCCGGCAAGCATCATCAGGACGCGTTTCAATACGTGCTTCGCCATGCCCACCCCCGTGCCGGCGCAGTGATAACGCCGCAGTCAGCCATCAAAGACGGATGGACGCAAGGGAGGCGGAAAGGCCAGTGGCCTGTACATGCTTCGAATGCGGACTGTCGGCAGGCTATTTCGGCTCGGCCGTGACCGGGTCGTAGGTGATTTCGACTTTCGCCTTGTCGGTCGTGTAGTAGGTGACGGTGTAGGCGCCGCTGTCCCAATCGACCTCTTCCACATAGCGAAAATCGTTTCGCTGCTCGACCTTGGCGATGATTTCCGACAGTTTTTTGGCATTTGGCGGCGGCAATGGTCCGTCCGCGGCAAAGGCCGATCCGCCGAGGAAGAGAACGGCGACACCTGTTGCTAGGACAAGACTGGTCGCCAAAACAAATCTGGACATGGCTTTCCCTCACATTTCGATGAATAGAAACTCGTTTTCAGGCGGGTTTGTTCCGGCATCGCCGATGCGCTGCGCTATAGTGCAGGTGCCTTCAGCCTGACCTGCATCCCTCGGAAGAAATGCAGCTTGCCGCGGAAATCGTGATCCGTATTTCCTGTAGGCGCGAGAGCAGCGGAGACACGTTTTCAAGCCGATTTGCTCCACCTCTTAAAATTGCAACTGTTCCATTGTGCCACCATTGTCGCATCTTTCACCAGAGGCCGTCTCAAAATGCAATTTGGAGCGCGGCCTAAGTCGATAAAGTTGTTTTATTTCAATGCGTAAGGGCGAATATTTTACCGACAATTTCGAACAACGGCCAGCTAGGCATGGACGGTGCCGCGGCCTCCGACATATTAGCTGGTCGTGGTAGAGATTTTACCAAGACCCTGTTAGGTTCATGACAAGACAGGGCGGCATCGGCGCGTTGCACCTGCCGGGAATCTTCTTCCAAAGCGGCGAAATTTTCAGGGGCAGGTAGTCGCCTGCGCTGGCGAAGACCAGAAAAGACCGGGGCTCAGACATGGCTGAACGGAACTACACCCGTCAGCTTGCGACAATTATTTCCATAGATGCCGTCGGGTTCTCGCGGCTGATGGGTCTTGACGATGAATCGGCTGTCGCCGCGTTCGAGGAACGGCGCGACGTCATTGCCGACAGTTGCAGCACCTTTGGCGGCCGGACCTTTGGCGACGCCGGCGACAGCATCATGGCCGAATTCGGCAGCCCGATCGAAGCGTTGCGTGCGGCGTTCGATTTTCAGGGCCGCATCGTCACGCTCAATTCATCGGTCGACGAAGCCATGCGCATGCCCTTTCGCGTCGGCATCAACACCGGTGACGTCATCGTTCGCGAAGGCCGGCTCTACGGTGACGACGTCAACATCGCCGCCAGGATCCAGGAGTTCGCGCCGCACGATGGTCTTGCCGTCTCGGAGACGACCTGGCACCACGTGAAGGACAAGACCGCGGCCGAGTTCATCGATCTCGGCGAATTCATGCTGAAGAACATCGCGTTGCCGGTGCGCGTTCTGATTGCGGGGCGCATCAGCAACGGGTCGGCGCCCGCCGCATTCGTCGCGGCCATGCCTCCAGCCAATGGTCAGCAGAAACTGTCACCCAAAGGTCCGCCCGCAATCGCGGTGCTGCCGTTCCGGGGCGATGGCGGCGAGCGCGACGTCGACTACATGGCGGACGGCATCGCCGAAGACATCATCTATGGCCTTTCGAACACCAGATGGCTCTCGGTGATCGCCAAGAGTTCCAGTTTCCAGTTTCGCGATGACACACTGGGGACGCGGGTGATCGGCAATGCCCTTGGCGCGCGCTACATGGTCAGCGGCACATTGATGCGCAATGGTGGACAGATCCGTCTGAATACCTCGCTCGCCGACGTCTCGAACGGGCGATTGGTGTGGTCTCAGCGTTTCGATCGCGACCTGGTCGACATCTTCAGCCTGCGCGACCAGATCGGCGCGGAGATCGTCTCGATCCTCGACAAGGAGGTCGACCGGGCCGAGCAGGCGCGCACCTTCCAGGTGCCGTGGGAAAGCCTGGAAACCTGGCAATTGGTGCGACGCGGCCGCTGGCACATGAACCGGCGCACGCGCGGCGATACTGAAATCGCCCTGGACTTCTTCGAAAAGGCTTACCAGGAGGATCCTAATTCGAGTGCCGTGCTGAACGAACTGGCGTGGTGGTATTTCTGGCGGGCCTGGCTGCGCTTCGGCGACAATGACGATCTGAACAAGGTCGAGCAATACGCGCGCAAGGCGCTGTTGATGGACAGCCTGGATGCACGCCCGCATGCCCATCTTGGCGCCATCGACATCATGCGGGGAGAGCCGCGGGCCGCGGTAGAGCACCTGGAGGAAGCGATCCACATCAATCCGAGCTTTGCCTTCGCGCGCTCGGCCATGGGCAGTGCCCGCCTTTTGCTCGGCGATGCCGCCGGCGCAATTCCGTTCTTTCTCGATACCGAGCGACTGAGCCCCTTCGACCTTTACCGGTTCCACAATCTGGGGGAATTGGCGGCGGCCTACAGCTTCATCGAGGACTGGCCGTCGGTGATCGCCACCGCTGACCGCTCGCTCAACCTGTCGCCAGGTTATTTCTACGCCAGGTTCCTGAAGATCGGCGCCTTGATGCGCAGCGGCCGCGAGGAAGAAGCCAGGCGGGAAATGGCCGTTTTCGCAACCAGGCACCCGGATTTCTCGGAGCAACGGGTGCGCTGGATACCTTTTGCCGACAAGGCGGCGAATGAATTCCTCATCGGCAATTTCGAAATGGCCAGGGCCAGCAAGATGATCGAAGCGGGCGAACACCAACTACAACTGTGAGGGAATTCACATACGCGCAACCGCTGCGAACCTAGGCCAGAGGTAGCCGATATCGCAACAATGTGAACGGCCGGGGGGCTTGAATGCGCATGTTCAGGATCAAGTATTTCGATGCTGTCCGCAAGGCCCGGGAAAACCAGCGGCCGCTGGCGGAAATGCCGCCATTCGACCTCGGACGGCTGCGTTCCAGCGGCCTTGCGGCGCGCATAGCAGGCTTCCTTTTCAATGATCCTCGCTGGGCGCTGGCGCTGTTGCGCCGGTTCTGGCCGAACCTTGCCTTCGGCAATTTCCTGCTCGTTACCAGGAACGCCGACGTTCGCGACATACTGGAGCGCGGCGACGAATTCCAGACACCTTATGGACCCGAGATGACCGAACTCGCTCGCGGGTCGAACTTCATCCTCGGCATGCAGGACGGCGCCGACTATCGCCGCATGAAGTCGTCTGTGCTGAGCGCCTTCCCGCCGGCCGAGGTCGAGGCTGCCGTCAGGCCGATCGCCGCACGCCATTCCAGGGAGATCATGATCCGCGCCAGTCCTGGCTTCGATGCCATCTCCGGGCTGATGAAGATCGTGCCGGTGCATATCTGCCGCGATTATTTCGGTCTCGAGATCGACGACGAATCCGAATTCGCCGACTGGGCGATAGCCCTGAGCGCGCTGTTCTTTTCCGATCCGCTGGCAAAGCCGGTCACGCGCGAGCTTGCCGTGGTCGCCGGCGACCGGCTGATCAAGGTCATAGACCGCTCCATCGACGCGATCAGGGAAAGGAGCGCGAAGGCCGAGCAGCCGCTGCCAAGACTTGTCGCCCATCTCGATCAGGGCAAGCTGTCGCTGCCCGACATCCATTCGATCATGCTCGGTATGATCGCCGGCTTTGTTCCGACCAATGTGCTGGCCGGCGGCAATTGCCTCGACGTGATCCTGTCCCGGTCCGACGCACGACAGGCCATCGATGCGGCGCTCGCCAAGGACGACACCGGCAAGCTTGACCGTGCAATCCTCGAAGCCATGCGCTTCAAGCCGATCTGGATCGGCCCGTGGCGCTACACGTCGCGCGACACCACGATCGCCAAGGGCACGCGCCGCGAGCGCCTGGTGAAGGCAGGAACGGTGGTCATGCCGGCAACGCTGTCGGCAATGTTCGACGCTGAAGCCGTGCAACGCCCGAACGAGTTCGACACCTCGCGTCCGCAACGCGACTACATGGTGTTCGGCCACGGCATTCACCTGTGCATTGGCGCCGAAATCGCCAGGGTGCAGATCGGCGAAAGCCTGCGCGCCCTGTTCCGGAAGCAGGGCGTACGCCGAGTACGCGGCAGGGCCGGACGCATGACCAGCGTCGGCGCCTATCCGGAAAGCCTCACGATCGACTTCGAGCGGCCCGCACTTTGCCGCACCGTCGGCCATTCGATGGTGACGGTGGTCTGCCCAATCACCCAGGCCGCGCCGCTGGACGCCATCCGCGACAAGGTCGCGGCGCTCGGCAACCCGGCCAATGAAGAGATCAGCACCGCGCTCCGCATTGCCGGCACTATACATTTTACCAGTCTGACCGTTGCCGGCACTGGCGAGACCGATGATGCGTCCGGTCTTGAGAAAGGCGTTGTGGTTCTCGAAGTCTCCGGCGACGGCAGCAGCGACGAGGTCATCGACACAGTCTCGCGGGCCATCGGTCACTGGTTGCTGCCGATTTTGGAAGACGTCTGCGGTCTGCCCGACGGCGGGGCGTTGAACGACTTCCTGCGCAAACACAATGTCGAGATATCGCCGTCTTTCGGCAGCAACGCCGGGCTGGTGTTTTCCGGCACGCCGGGACATTCGGTCCGCCGTATCCTGGCCGAAGCCGAGCTCGCCGACACCATTCGCGACGTCGTCGAACAGCCGCGCCATGGCAATGGCGACGCTGCCGCCGTGCTCGCCGAGGCCCGCCGGCATGTCCAGTCGCTCGGCAGGTTCGACTGGGCGTTCCAGCCAGCCGAAAGCCTGCTCGAAAGGCCGCCGGGAAAATGGTGGCAGGCTATAACGACGACGCTGCTGGCGCCGGCCGTGCTCATCACCGTCGCGCTGGTCGTGCTTGCCTGTTGGCGCATGACCTATGTGCTGGTGTTCGGCGACCCTGACGGCCTGACCTTCCCCAACATCGCCATTGCCGGTACGGCACTTTTACTGGCCGTGCTCGGCCTGCTGGCGATAGCGATCGCGGTGATCGGCCTGTGCTTCGTCGCCTTGCGGCGTATCGAGGACATCGATCGCCCTCAAAACACGCCTGTCGACCTCGATGCGCTGGACAAGATCATCGTCCACGAGGACCGCACCGCCCAGAACCATTTGACGGCGATCTCGACGATGAAGGCCGGAACCTTGCGGCGGCTTGCGCTCAGGCTTTCCTTCTACCTGATCTCGATCTCGGCGCAGAAGGTGTTCAAGCCGGGCTTCCTCGCCACCATCAACACCATTCATTTCGCCCGCTGGGTGCTGCTGCCGGGCACCAACAGGCTGATGTTCCTTTCCAACTATGGCGGCAGCTGGGAGAGCTATCTCGAGGACTTCATCGCCAAGGCCGCGTCCGGGCTTACCGGCGTATGGAGCAACACCGAAGGCTATCCACGCACGCGCTGGCTCTTCCTCGATGGCGCGCGCGACGGCGACCGCTTCAAGCGCTGGGCACGGCGCCAGCAGGTGCCGACGCTGTTCTGGTATTCGGCCTATCCCGCCCTCAACACGATCCGCATACGCGCCAACTCCAGGATCAGGCGGGGGTTGGCGACCGCTACGGACAGCCAAGCGCGCGACTGGTTGAGCCTGTTTGGGTCATTGCCGCGTCCGGTGGCTCAAAAAACCGCCGTCCAAAAGACCGCCTCGTTGCTGGCGGACATCAGTTCGGCGTTTCCCGCGCCGCTCGAACAACAGCTGGAAACCGGCGAGATCCAATCCATATTCTTCGGCCCATTTGGGTCATTGGGCCATGCCCATATGCTGGCGATGGCCGTGCCGGACACACTTTCCCGGATCAATCGCAAGGCGTGGCTGGAGTTCATCGTGGCGCAAACGAGCTTCGGCGACGGCGTGCCGGCAGAGCGCGCAATGACGGTGGCGTTCGGCCCCGACGGCCTTCGCCGCCTGGGTCTGGAGGGTGGCGTCGACGACGATCCGCTCAATACGTTTCCGGTCGCCTTTCGCCATGGCATGGGCAATCCCGAGCGCAGCCGCATCCTCGACGATGTCGGTGAAAGCGTGCCCGACAAATGGCGGTGGGGCTCGCCACGGAAGCCGGCGGATGCGGTCGTCGTCTGCTATGCCGAAAGCGCGGAGGTCCTGGCGGCCGAAATCGCCGCCCTGAAGCGAAGGACGACGGGCGCGGGGTTGAAACTCGTCGCCGAGCTGCCGCTTGCGGTAAAGCGCGAGGGCAAGCGCGCGGTGGAGCATTTCGGCTTCGTCGATGGTGTTTCGCAGCCGATCGTCAGGGGCACGGCGCGCGCCAATGCCGACGTGGCGCCGATGCATCTGGTCGCGCCGGGCGAGTTCCTGTTCGGCTATCGCGACGAGCACGGCTTCTATCCGGCATCGCCATCCGTCCGGGCCTCGCAGGACCGGTCCGGCATCCTGTCGGCGGTGCGCCGCAACCGGCAGATTGCAGGCCAGCCACCGCCGCTGCACGATTTCGGCCGCAACGGCTCCTTCCTTGTCGTGCGCCAGTTCGAGCAGCACGTCGACGTGTTCGACGACTACTGCAAGGCCGCGGCCATGCAGGCGGCCAGCGAAACCGGCAACCCTGCCATCACGCCGCGCTGGGTCGCCGCCAAGATGCTTGGCCGCTGGCCGGACGGCAGTTCGCTGGTGCGCAATCCCGACGGCCGCCCCGGCCGCCCGGCCGACAATGATTTCGCCTTTGGCGCCGAGGACCCACAGGGACACCGCTGCCCGCTTGGCGCCCATGTCCGTCGCTCGAATCCGCGCGATTCGCTCGGCGAAGACCGCGAGACGCAAATCAGGATCGGCAAGCGCCACCGTATCATCCGGGTCGGCCGCACCTATCTGAAACAGGACAAGAAGCGCGGGAAAGTCGAGAAGGGCCTGCTCTTCATGTGCCTCAACGCCGACATCGAGCGTCAGTACGAATTCATGCAGCAGACCTGGGTCTCATCCACCTCGTTCCAGGGGCTGGGCGGCGAAAAGGATCCGACCATCGGCTCGCGCGACGGCGGCGGCAGGTTCACCATCCCCTCCTGGGAGGGTGTCACCGTGCTGAAGGGCATCCCGCAATTCGTCACCACGCGGGGAGGGGGCTACTTCTTCATGCCGGGCAAATCGTCGCTGCGCTATCTGATTTCGCGACTCTGATTCGGGGACGCATCCCCGAATCGGATTCGAGGACGCACCCCGAATCACCGGATTCAGTCATCGCCTTCCTTAGTCATCGTCCTGCGAAGCGGCGATATGACTGAGCGCCCTGGCATCGATGATGCGCAGACCGCCGCGCTTGATGGCGATGATCTGCCGGCTGCGCCAGTCGTTGAGCGTCTTGTTGACCGACTCGCGTGTCGCGCCAAGGAACTCGCCCAGTTCAGACTGCGAGATCGGTATCCAGCCTGTGTCGTCGGCTATGACGCCGCCCAGAAAGACCAGTCGTTTTGCCAGCCTCGCCTCGATGCCGAAAAAGGCCTGATCGCCGAGTTCACCGCTGACCCAGCGCAACCGCGCGCACAAAAGGTCTATCATGGCGCGCGCCAGGGATGGGTTTTTCTCAATTCGATCAAACAGTTGTGTCCGGCTCACCGAAACCAGCTCGCAGGCGGTTAGACAGATCGCGGTGGCCGTGCGCGGGCGTCCGTCAAGTGCCCCGATCTCTCCGATCAAACTGCGCGACAGCTCGATATTGGCCACCAGCTTTTGGCCGCCAGGCGAATAGATCGAGATCTCCACCGTGCCCTTCATCACACCGTAGATGCGGTCGGCGGCATCCTCCTGGACGAACAAATGCTGGCCGGCGGCATATCGCTCGAGTTTGCAGCCGCTGAACAGCAGATCGAACTGGCTCGGGTCGATACGCGCAAGGCGCGGCAGATCATCTCTGTCGTTCGCGCCAGCAAAAGCCATGTCAGTGCCCCAATTTCCGTAACTGCTAAAGTTTACGGCAAGAGTGGACGGCATCAAAGCCCGGTGTTCATCCATGTCACGGCTCCTTCGAAAGGCATGGGATCGGACACCGGAACCGTCCTGCATCCGACCCGCCTGCGTTGAAGGCCGTCTGCACGCGCGGCGGGAGGAGCCAACGCGCGCAGACGGCAACTGTGAAATGCCTAGGTGATCAAAAATCCCGCCAAAAAATCCCCGCCTTGGGCCGGTTGCTTTCCGAGCCACGAAATTTTGTTCAGCACGGCCAATCGAATCTCGACCGCGCCAGGCTACGTTCGCGCGAAACGGGCCGACGGTCTGTGAAGAGCGTTACATAGCCGATTTGCAGCGGACCATGCCGCGCTGGCTGGCGGGCGCGTGGATGCAGGCCCGAGCCGAAGCCATCTCGGCCTGCTGGCGGCAAATTCGGTGAATGTCGTGAAAACCGGTCATCCAACCTGTTCTGGAGGTCAGATGGTGGGCGATGCAGGGATTGAACCTGCGACCCCACCCGTGTGAAGGGTGTGCTCTCCCGCTGAGCTAATCGCCCGCTCGTTGCCCCGAAGGCCAAGCGAGCCGCGATATAAGGGAGGCCGGCCCGCGAAGTCAAGGTAATGTCCAGCGTTCCAGTGACGAGCGAGTGCCCCCGCGTGGGAGCGGCCGGCCGCCTTCGCGCTCAGTGTGCAGCCGCGGCAATCAGCCGTTCCGCCAGGTCCAGCGTCAGCGCGTCGAAATGCGAGATCACCGCCGACGGTTCGAATTCGCGTACATGACGATCAGTGTAGCCGAAATCGACCGCGACCACCGGAATGCCGGCCGCTTTCGCTGTATCGATGTCGGTCTGCGAATCGCCGACCATCAGCGCACCGTGCGGGTTGCCGCCGGCGAGCGCGATGGTCTGCGTGAGATGACGAGGGTCGGGCTTGCGGAAGGCGAACGTGTCCTGGCCGCAGATCGCGGCGAAATGGCTTGCCAGGCCGAGCGCCTCGATCAGCGCCACCGAGTTGGCCTCGTATTTGTTGGTGCAGATGGCCAGGAGATAGCCGGCATTCTCGAACCGGGCTATCGCCTCGACGACGCCAGGGTAGGGGCGCGACTTGCCGGGGATGTTGTCGGTGTAGTGATCGAGGAACAATCTCAGCAAGCGGTCATGCTCGTCCACCGCAAGCGATCTTTGCTGCGCGGCATGGGCGCGCTCGATCATCACCCGGCCGCCATGGCCGACGAAGCGCTTGAAGCCGGCCTCGTCGACAGCCGCAAGCTCGCTGGCGGCGAGGCTGTGGTTGAGGCTGTCGAGCAGATCCGGCGCCGTGTCGATCAGCGTCCCGTCGAGGTCGAACACGATGATCGGTCGAGTCATGGCCTGTCCTGTGACGATTGCATTGCGCAGGCGATACCCCCTGCGGTCCGATCAGGCAAGCCGGCCCAGGCAAGCTGTCTGGACCAGTCCACAGCCAAGGTCTTTGACCGGGCGGGCAAAAATGCTAGGAGCGCGCAAACAAAAACGGGGCGCGACAAGCGACATGGATGCGAGGCAATTGAAGGTCGAGGCCGCGCGGGCAGCCCTTGCCCATGTCAGCGACGGCATGCGGCTCGGCATCGGCACCGGCACCACCGCCGAGGAATTCGTGCGGCTGCTCGCCCAAAAGGTCGCCACTGGCTTCACGATCGTCGGCGTGCCGACCTCTGAGCGCACCGCCATCCTTTGCCGCGAGCTTGGCGTGCCGTTGTCGGACCTGGAGGAAACACCCGAACTCGATCTCACCATCGACGGCGCCGACGAGGTCGACCCGGAGCTGACATTGATCAAGGGCGGTGGTGGCGCGCTGCTGCGCGAGAAGATCGTCGCGGCGGCCTCCGCACGCATGATCGTCATTGCCGACCGTTCGAAGATGGTGGAGACGCTCGGCCGTTTTCCACTGCCCATCGAAGTCAATCAATTCGGCCTGCGCGCCACCGAAATCGCGGTCGGCGCGGCGGCCGCGGGACTCGGCCTTTCCGGTCCTGTCACATTGAGGATGACGGGAAGCCAGCCTTTTGTTACAGACGGCGGCCATTTTATCCTCGATGCATCTTTTGGCCGCATTCCGGATACAAGAGCGCTTTCGAATGCTCTCCACGCCATTCCAGGCGTTGTCGAGCATGGTCTTTTCATCGGGCTGGCGTCAGCGGCCATCATCGCCGGCGGCGACGGCATCCAAACCGTCCATGCCGCCCGAAAACCAGGGAGTTCTACCGATCATGATGTTGCATAACCGGGTTCGCCGTCTTTCCGCCATTGTCGCGGCTTCGGCCGTCTTGGCGTTTTCCGCGCCGGCATTCTCGCAGGACGTCACCGACGCGCATTTGAAGGCCGCGCGCGCCGCGGTTACGGCGATCCACGCGACGGACCCGTTCGACAACATCCTGCCGCAGGCAGCGGCCGCGCTCGAACAGCAGCTCATCCAGAAGAACCCGGACATGCAGGAACTGATCGGCAAGACGATCAACGAGAAGGCGATGGCGCTGGCCTCGCGCCGCGCCGACCTGGAGAAGGAGGCAGCCCTTGCCTATGCCAAGGTGTTTTCCGAACAGGAACTCAACGACATCGCCGCTTTCTACAGTTCGGCGTCCGGCAAGAAGCTGCTCGACAGCGGCCCGGCCGTGACGCGTGACCTGGTCAAGGCGGCCGACATCTGGCAGAACGGCCTCGCTCGCGACCTCGCCCAGCAGGTCGGCGAAACACTGGCAGCGGCTGCGAAAGCCAAGGCGACGGCGGCGCCCGCGGGCGATGCTGCTCCAGCCGACGGCGCTGCGCCCGCAGATGGTGCCGCCCCGGCAGACGGCACGCAGAACTGAGTTCATTTTTCCGGAGTGGCAATCGCCACTGGACCAGAAAGCCCGGCTTGTCCGGGCTTTTCTTTTGATGCTTCACGGCCTACCTGTCTCGAACGTTTCGAAGCATGAGGAGCCACGGCATGGCCGGTTACGACTACGATCTTTTCGTCATCGGTGGCGGCTCCGGCGGGGTGAGGGCGGCGCGTGTGGCGGCAGCGCTCGGCAAGCGCGTCGGCATTGCCGAGGAATACCGGTATGGCGGCACCTGCGTCATCCGCGGCTGCGTGCCGAAGAAGCTCTATGTCTATGCCTCGCAATTTCCCGAGCATTTCGAGGACGCCGCCGGCTATGGCTGGACGGTGCCGCAGGCGACTTTCGACTGGCCGACCCTGGTCGCCAACAAGGACCGCGAGATCAGCCGGCTAGAGGCCATCTACAAGAGGAATGTGCAAGGCGCCGGCGGCGAGACGTTTCATTCGCGCGCCGTGCTGGTCGACCCGCATGCGGTGCATCTTCTCGGCGAAGACCGCACCGTCACGGCCGACCAGATTCTGATCGCCACCGGCGGCCGCCCGGCACCGCATCCGGCTCTGCCCGGCCATGAGCATTGCATCTTTTCCAACGAAGCCTTTGACCTCAAGGAACTGCCGAAGGCGATCATGATCGAGGGCGGCGGTTACATCGCCGTCGAATTCGCCAACATCTTTCACGGCCTCGGCGTCGAAACCACGCTGGTCTACCGCGGCAAGGAGATCCTCTCCCGTTTTGACATGGATCTCAGGCGCATGCTGCATGAGACGATGGAAAAGAAGGGGATAAGGATCCTCTGCCATGCGGTGTCGGAATGGGTCCGCAAGCGGCCGGACGGCCGGCTTGACGCGGTTGTCAGCGGCGGCAAGGCGTTGACGGTCGATCAGGTCATGCTCGCCATCGGCCGCATCCCCAACACCGAAAACATCGGCCTTGAAGGCGTCGGCATCGAATTGACCAAGACCGGCGCGATCAACGTCGACCCATATTCGCGCACCAACATCGACAACATCTGGGCGATCGGCGACGTCACCAACCGCGTGCAACTGACGCCGGTGGCGATCCATGAGGCGATGTGCTTCGTCGAGACCGCCTTCAAGGACAATCCGACCGCGCCCGACCATGACACGATCGCCACCGCTGTTTTCTCGCAGCCGGAGATCGGCACGGTCGGTTTGTCGGAGGACGAAGCGATAAAGCGCTTTGCCGACATTGAAATCTACCGCGCCACTTTCCGGCCGATGCGGCACACGCTGTCGGGCCGTGACGAAAAGATGCTGATGAAGCTGGTGGTCGATGGCCTCTCGAAAAAGGTGCTTGGCGCCCATATCCTCGGGCCGGACGCCGGCGAGATGGCGCAGCTGCTCGGCATCCCGATCAAGGCCGGGCTCACCAAGGACGATTTCGACCGCACCATGGCCGTGCACCCGACCGCGGCGGAAGAACTCGTCACCATGTACAAGCCAACCTACCGGGTGAAGGACGGCGAGCGCGTCTAATGCATGCAGTTCAGGACCCGTCGCGGCAACAACGTTGCCGCGACGGGTTGGTTGACGCCGGCTACAGCAGCGTTCCGCGCAGGATCACCATCGCCACCGAAAAATAGATCACCAGGCCGGTGACATCGACCAGCGTGGCGACGAACGGGGCCGAGGCGCTGGCCGGGTCGAAGCCGACCCGTTTAAGGGCAAACGGCAGCATCGATCCCGACAGCGAGCCGAAGGTGACGATGCCGACCAGGGCCGCGCCGACCGTCGTGGCGATCAGCGGCCAGTGCGGACCGTAGTCGTAGAAGCCCAGATATTGCCAGAGCGCGATGCGGCAGATGCCGACGACGCCGAGGATCGATCCGAGCACCAGGCCGGTCGGCAGTTCGCGCAAGGCGACCCGCCACCAGTCGTCAAGGCCGATCTCGCGTAACGCCAGCGCCCGGATGACGAGCGATGTCGCCTGCGAGCCGGAATTGCCGCCGGAACTCATGATCAACGGGATGAACAAGGTGAGCACGATCGCTTTTTCCAGCTCGCCTTCATAGCTCTGCATCGCGTTGGCGGTCAGCATCTCGCTGATGAACAGCGCGCACAGCCAGCCGGCCCGCTTCTGGATCATGGCGAGAAAGCTCATCTTCATGTAGGGTTCGTCGAGAGCCTCCATGCCGCCGAAACGATGCACGTCCTCGGTCGTCTCCTCGATCATGGTGTCGATGATGTCGTCGATGGTGACTATTCCGAGGATCTTGCCGTGGTCGACGACCGGAACCGCAAGCAGGTCATACTTGGAGATCGTCTGCGCCACTTTTTCGCGGTCGGTCAGCGGTGACACCGTCACCGGCATGCGATCGGGGGCGATCGCCATGATCAGATCGTCCGGCTCGCCGGTGATCAGCCTGCGCAGGCCGGTCGAGCGCACCAGGACATGCGTCTTGGGATCGACAATGTAGATCGCGTAGACGGTCTCTCGTGTCCGCTCGACCTTGCGGATGTAGTCCAGCGTACGCCCCACGGTCCAGTCCGAGGGCACGCTGACGAACTCGGTCGTCATGATCGAGGCAGCGCTGCCTTCGGGATAGCCGAGAATGGCAAGCAACGTCGAACGCAGCGGCGGCGCGAGGCCGCCGAGCAGTTCGGAACGCGCCGGCTCTTCCAGATCGCGCAGGAGGTCGGCGGCACGGTCGACCGACATGGCGGCCAGCAGTTTGCCGGCCTTGATGCGAGGCAGCGCCTCGACGAGGTCTGATGCGCGGTCGAGTTCCGGCTGGTCGAAAATCTCGACCAGTCGCTCGAACGGCACTTCACAAAGCAGCTCCGTCGCGGTCTCGCGAGGCTCGTGGTTTAGGGCCTCGACGACGTCGGCGACGTGATCGTTTGCAAGGATACGGGCGATCGCTACTGCATCGTCGCCCGCTACAGGGGAAAATTCGTTCATGGCTCACTCCTTGCCGTCCGGCAGGACGTGAACCTGTCGGGTCACGTCTAGGCGGACGGCGGTTGCGTTCGACTGTGACTGTCGCCAGGCATGGCGCGGTGACCTTTCTGCTCGCGGGTTTGGATTGGGATCTGCAAGCCGGCGCAACATAGGAGCGCTTCTTGCCGAGTCAATTGCCGGCAGGGCTGAAAACGGCAGCGAACGGGCCAGATCGCGAGACTGTGATCGGCGTTGGACTGCTGGACCGATGCTAGGCGCCGGCCCATGTGCCACCACGCCATCGTGTCGAAGCTATCTCTGCTTCAGCCGACGGGAGAAACGCAGCCATTTGTCCTCGACCGGCGTTGGCTGTGCGAGGATGGTGGTGAGTTCCCGAGGCAGGCTCGGAACCAATGGCTTCTTGGTCGCAACGCCATCCGTGATCGAGACCACGCTGTGGTAGAATTCGGCGCCTGAAAGCGATCTCGGCGGCACGGCCTCGTGCATGACGCTGATGACCGTCACATCTGGGCAATTGTCCTTGATCGCCTGGTGGAAGGCGATTTTTCCGTCGGGATCGAGCGCGCCGGTCGCTTCGTCGAGGAACAGCAGTCCCGGTTGCTGCAGCAAAATGCGGGCGACAACCAGCTTCTGCTTCTGGCCGCCGGAGAGAACCTGATCCCAGATCTTTCCCTCGCGGCTTTCGTTGGCCATGTGTTCGATGAAGTCGCCAAGGCCGGCCCTGTGCAGCGCCGATGCGACCTGTGTATCGGAGTGATCGTGCTCGGAGCCAGGCAGGCAGGCCAGTTGCTTCAGCGAGACCTGCTGCAGCTTGACCTCCTGGGCGGCATAGAAACTCCTGACGCTCTCCGGGAAGACGATGGTGCCCCGGCCATAAGGCCAAAGACCATTGATCGCCTTGATCAGCGAGGTCTTGCCGCAACCGGATTCGCCCTTGAGGAATGTCCATTCGCCGCGCCGGAAGCGCAGATTGGCGGCGCTGAGGAACGGCGATGCGTCTTCGCCCTGATGCGCCAGTTCGAGCTTCTGGATGGTCAGGCCGAAGACCGGGTTCTGACTGGCATAGCGGAAATCGGAAAGGCCGGTCTGCCGGTAGAATTCCTGCGGATGCTGGACGTCTTCAATGGCGTTTGCGAGCTCGGTCACACGCTGGCTGTTGGCCCGGAGCGCCGCGATGGCAGGCATGACATGGATGAACCACGAACATTGGCTGATCAGCGAATTGACCATCTCGGAGCCGGTTATGTAGCCCTTGAGATCGAAGCCGTTGTGGATGAAGGGCACGAGGCCCGGCCCGTAAGCGACAATGCGGGCGCCGATGAAATTATAGATCAGCTCGAACGAATTGTAGCTGGTGTTGACAATGTTCAATCGTGCCCAGGTGCGGTCGATGTCGACATAACGCTGGCTGTGCATCGTCCTTTGCACATCCTCGCCGCGCGATGCGGCGACATGGAAGCTGCGGCGCAGGAAAGTGGTCAGCTCGCCGCGATAGCTGCCTTCGGCCTGCTGCATCCTGACGTTGAGCCGTTCCAGCAGCTTGCCCAGTTTGACCGCGATCCAGGTATTCAGCGGCACATACGTGGCGACCGCCAGAAAGGCGAGGACGGCACTGCCGTAGCTGCCGAGGAACTCCAGCCCTTTGACCTCAGCTGAGTTTTCAATCAGTTTCTGGCCAACGAAATATAGCGAAGTGGCCACGGCCAGAACACCCATGGCAAGGCCAATGGCGCCGCCGGTCATGTCCTTGATCGATTCCTGGATGCGCTGGTCGATGTTGTCGGGAGCGGCGGAGCCGGACGAGCCATGCTGGGCATGGAAATGCGTGTGATTGGGATCAAGCAACGCTTCGTTGAAGCGGCTGTCCAGCCAGCCGCGCCATTTGCGATGCAGCGTCGTGGAAACCAGGGTGCGAATGCCGGTAAAGCCGGCGTCCTTGAGCACAACCAGAAGGACAAGTATGCCGGCATTGGTCAGCAGCGACCGAAGCGGCGTGGTGTTTGCCGCATCGTGGAAAAAGGCGATCGAGTTGACCAACTCGCCGGATGCTTCGGCGAACCAGACGCCGGATTTGCTGGAGAGCGCGGTGAGCAGCGCTATGATCAGCGTCAGCGTCCAGGCTTCCTTCCAGCGATCCGAGAACCAGTAGGCCCGCATCAGCCCCCAGAAGCTGCGCATGGAGGACACCGGCGTCAGGGGCGACTGTCTCTCGACGTCGCGAAGCCATTTTTCCGATATTGAGTGTCGCTCTGGTCTACCGACCCGAATCACAATCCCGCCCAAACCTTTTTAGTTTTGTTACGAACAGTAACACCAATTGATCATTTTCTATTAATTTTTCTCCGGCTGCAGCGGATTGACCTGACGGCCGTTGCCGTGAAGCAACAGATTACGAGGCTGCAACGTCGTGTGATCAATGGTCGAAAGGCTGATTATCCTTATAATTTCAGAGAGTTGTCAGGTGGCACGCAGAACACCAGACGTCTTACCTTGGGGAAGCTTCTCACACGGTTTTGTGAACGTCATCATCCACTCGAAGAACCAGGACTCTCGCTTTGAGCTGACGGAAACAGCCGAAAATGGCTTGGGATGATTCGGCTTTTCCTCACGTCACCGCTCATACCGAGGGGCGATACGTGACCGGAAAAGTATTGCCGCACTCGGTCAAAGCGGCCCGCCGGAGCGACATGCGTCGTCGGCCAACTGCGCGGGCAGCAATGGCCATGATTTCCTCGTCAGCGCGGCCAAGAAGGGGGAGGGGCTCAGTCGACCTTTTCCAACTCGCCCCGCGCCTTGGCCGCCGCCACCTGGCGAATGGCGTCGGTGAGCGTGTAGGCGTCCTGCGCGCCCATCACCGCATATTTGTCCTCAAGCAGGAAGCACGGCACGCCGGTGATGCCCATGCGCGAAGCGGTAGCGATTTCTGTCCGCACCGCGTCGACATCGGCATCCGTCGGCAACAGCGTTTCGACCACGGACGCATCCATGCCGGCCTCGCGGGCCGCTTCAATCAGCACGGCGTGATCGCCGAGGTTGGCGCCTTCCTCGAAATTCAACTGGAACAGGCGGCGCACCAGCCGGTTCTGCACGGCTTCGCCGGCGGCACCGGCCCAGCGAATGAGGCGATGCGCGTCGAGCGTGTTGGGCGCGACCTTGATGGCGTCGAAGGCGAAGGAAATCCCTTCTGCTTCGCCCAGCGGCTCGATGCGGGCATGGATCTCACGGATGCGCTGTTCGCTGCCGAACTTGGCCATCATGTATTCGCGGCGATCCTTGCCTTCTGGCGGGATGGTCGGATCGAGCTGGAACGGCCGCCAGCGTATATGCACCTCGACATCGCTCGCAGCGGCGACGGCCTTGTCCAGCCGCTTCTGGCCGATGAAACACCATGGGCAAACGACGTCGGAGACAACGTCGACCGTGATGGAGTTGTCGGCGCTCATGGTCGTCTCCTTGGCTTGCCTCAGTTGGGCTTCCGCCACCAGGTCGGCAGCTGATAGCCGAATATGGGTGTCTTTTCAGGATGTTCCAGATAGGCCCAGTAAGCGAGCCATTGCTGCGCGTTGTATTGCATGGGCACCATGTAATTGCCTGAGATCAGCAGCCGGTCGAGAACGCGGACGGCAGCGACATAATCTTCCTTGGTCCGAGCATTCAACATCGCGTTGATCGCAGCGTCGACAGCAGGATCGGCGACACCGGCGAGGTTGAACGATCCTTCGGTCTTGGCGGCGGCGGATCCCCAGCGCCCGAGTTGCTCGATACCGGGCGACAGCGAGTTGTTGAAGCCGCTTGTTCCGATCAGCATCTCGAAATCGAAGCGCTGCTTGCGAGATTGGATCTGGTCGCCGTCGAGGCCGCGGATGGTGACGTCGATGCCGATCTTCTCCAGCGTGCGCTGGTAGATGGCGGCGAGGCGTTCTTCGTCCTGTGACGCCGTCAGGATCTCGAAGCCGAAAGGTTTGCCCTCGGGATCGAGCATTGCGCCGTCCTGCACGGTGTAGCCCGCGCCTTTCAACATGTCGAAGGCAGCCTTCAGCACTTTGCGGTCCTGGCCCGAACCGTCAGCGACAGGCGGCCGGTAGGTGCCGTCCATGACATCGGCCGGCACGCGGCCAGGGAAGGGCGCCAGAAGCGCCTTTTCCCGATCGTTGGCCGGGTGGCCGAGCGCGGAAAGCTCCGAATTCTGCCAGTAGCTCATGGTGCGCGTGTATTTGCCGCCGAACAGATTCTTGTTGGCCCATTCGAAGTCGTAGAGCATGCCGAGCGCGTGCCGGACGACAGGGTTGGAAAACTTCGGCAGCCGCGTGTTGAACAGGAAGCCGTTGACGACAGGCGGAATGCCCATGTCGAAGGTCTCGGCGATCACCTCACCCTTGTGGAAGGCCGGGAAGTCGAGATCGCGCTCGCGCTTGACCGGATCGCTGTCGTCGTCGATGGCGCAGATGCCTTTCTTGAACGCCTCCTGCTTGGCGTTGGCGTTGAGGAAATATTCGATGGTGATCCGGTCGAAATTGTCGAAGCCGCGCTTCGAAGGGATGTCCTTGCCCCAATAGTCCGGATTTCGCTTGAAGACGATGCGCTGACCGGGCTGCACCTTGTCCACCGTGTAGGGGCCGCTGCCGATCAGTGGCTTCAGCGTCGTCCTGTCGAAGGTGTCCTTGTCGAAAGCGTGCTTCGGCACGATCGGCGTCAAGGCGATGATCAGCGGAAATTCGCGATTGGCCTTGTCGTTGAAGGTGAAGCGCACGCTGTGCTCGCCGGTCTTCTCCAGCTTGGCGATCATGCTCATGCGATCGCTGTAGGGTGGGCGGCCCTTGTCGGTGAAAACATCATAGGTGAACAGCACATCTTCCGGCGTGACCGGCTGGCCGTCTGACCATTTTGCCTTGGGATCGAGGTGGAATTCGATGCTCTTGCGCTCCGGATCCATGTCGGCGCTGCTGGCGAGCAAGCCGTAGAGGCTGAAAGGCTCGTCATAGTTGCGCTGCATCAGCGGTTCGAAGACCAGATTGCCGTAAATCGTGTCGATCATGCCTCGCGCGGTCGTGCGCAGGCTCTTCAGGATGAACGGGTTGAGATTGTCGAAGGTGCCGACGACGCAATAGGTGATGCTGCCGCCTTTCGGCGCATCGGGATTGACATAGTTGAAATGCGTATAGTCGGCCGGCAGCGCCGGCTCGCCCTGCATGGCGATCGCATGTTTCGGCTCGGACAGCGCCGGCTGGAGCGAAAGGGTGACAAACGAGATCGCAGCGAGCAGCCAAACAAGAATGCGGCCCATGACCGTCTCCTTACCGGGTCGGCTTGATGATTCGGTGCGCACACTAGCATGAGGCGGCCGCGCGACAGCCAATCGCGTCTTCAAGAATTGCGGCTATCGGGCTGGATTCGGCATCGCTTGCAGTGTAACACGCCGTCCGAAGTCATTCTGTTGCCTCATTTCGGCAACAGGTAGCTGGACCACACGGCGCGAAGAAGCCGGTCCCCGGGATCATTTGAGAGGAAGTGCACGACATGACGAGCCTGAACAGCAACGCATACCGCCTTTCGGCCATGGCCGCTGGCGTGGTCGGCTTTCTGGTCGCCGGGCTTCCTGCTGCCTCCGCGCAGCAGCAACAGCAGATCCCGCAAGGCTGGTTCAAGGCCTGCACCAAGCAGGAAGACGTCGACATCTGCAATGTCCAGAACATCACCACCGCCGGCAACGGCCAGCTCATCACCGGCGTCAGCCTGATCGAGTTGAAGGGCAAGGTGAACCGCAAGGTGTTCCAGGTCACGGTTCCGACCGGCCGCCTGGTTCCTCCCGGTATCGGCCTCCAGATCGACACCGGCAAGGCGCAGAAGCTCGACTATGTGATCTGCTTCCCCGACCGCTGCGTGGCGGAAGTGCCTTTGACCGACCAGCTCGTCGCCTCCTTCAAGAAGGGTTCGAACCTGACGCTCACCTCGGTGAATTTCCAGAATCAGCCGAACCCGATCAAGATCGCACTGACCGGCTTCAGCGGCGCCTTCGATGGTCCGCCGCTGCAGCAGTCGGACATCGAGGACCGGCAGAAGAAGCTGCAGGATTTCGTCGCCAAGAACAACCAGGACTTCGCCAAGAAGCTCAAGGAAGAGCAGGACAAGGCAAAGACCGCCAACTGATTGGCGCGTTCTCGGACAAGGAAAAAGCGGGGCATGTCCCCGCTTTTTTCGTTTTTGGCCGATTCCCGAGTATCGTCAGTGTCTTAACTGGCGTTTCGGCTCGTAGCGGCCGTCCGGGCGTTTGTCGAACATCTCGCCGATCTGTGGATGCCGCACCGGTTCGCCAGACTGGTCCTCGAGCAGGTTCTGCTCGGACACATAGGCAATGTATTCCGTTTCCGAATTCTCGGCGAGCAGATGGTAGAACGGCTGGTCCTTGCGCGGCCGTGCCTCCGCGGGGATCGCCTCGTACCACTCTTCGGTGTTGGCAAATTGCGGGTCGACATCAAAGATGATGCCGCGGAACGGAAACAGCCGGTGGCGAACCACCTGTCCGATCGAGAATTTGGCCGTTTTCATCGTACTCACCACTTAAGTCTCAGGCGTGCCCCGCGCTCTTTGCGCAAAAAGACGCTCTAAGACCTTGAATCTACGCACTATGCCACCAAAAATCGAGCCCGACTTTAGGGCTGATCTCCGCTCTATTTGGCGCATGCGCCGCCTCAATTCAATCCCGGGGCGCTTGACGCGCGGTTAAGCAACGGGCTAGCCCGGCCCAAGGGTTTCAGCCAGCGTAAAAATGTCAGACGTCATCGGTCTCGTTCTTCCGTTCTTCGGTTTGATTTTCATGGGCTTCCTGGTGGCACGCATCACCAGGCAGCCGCTGGAAGCGCTCGGCTGGATGAACACTTTCATCGTCTATGTCGCGCTCCCGGCCCTGTTCTTCCAGCTGCTCGCCAAGACGCCGTTCGAGCGGCTGACGGAATGGAGCTTCATCCTCGGCTCGGTGCTGTCGACCTACGCGATCTTTTCACTGATGTTCGCATGGTCGGTGCTGACCTCGCGAGGCGAGATCGCGCAATCAACGATCAAGGCGCTTGCCGCTTCCTATGGCAATATCGGCTATATGGGACCGGGGCTTGCGCTGCTGGCGTTCGGCAAGGACGCCGCGGTGCCAGTGGCTTTGATCTTCTGCTTTGAAAACATCATCCATTTCGCCGTCGCGCCGATGATGATGGCACTTTCCGGCGACGACAAGACATCCCCGTCGCAGCTCGTTCTGGGCGTTCTCAGGAAGATCGTGCTGCATCCGTTCATCATTGCGACCGCCTTGGGCGTGGCTGCCGCCTATGTCGGCTTTCGCCCGCCGGAACCGGTCGAGCGTTTCCTCGATTATCTTTCCGGCGCCGCGGCGCCCTGTGCCCTGTTCGCCATGGGCGTCACCCTGGCGCTAAGGCCACTCAATCGCATCCCGCACGAGCTGGCCTTGATAGCGGCGCTGAAGCTGATCCTGCACCCGTTGCTCTGCTATGTCGTGCTGAGCTGGATCGGCAATTTCTCCGAAACCTGGATTTTCTCGGCTGTGCTGCTGGCGGCCTTGCCGACCGCAACCAATGTCTTCGTCATCGCCCAGCAATACGGCGTCTGGGTGCAGCGTGCCTCGGCCAGCGTGCTGATCACCACTTGCCTCTCGGTCGTGACGGTGACTGGGCTGCTCTACATGATCCGCCATGGTGTGCTACCGGCGGACCTGTTTCCTTAAGCCGCCGGCAAGCGCGGCAAAACCGCTGCCGGGCCGCAACCCCTCGCGCATGAAGAAGGCGCGCAGCGGCGCGAAGCCGCCAAGCACGCCAAGGCCGGCGCTGCGCGCCAACTGGGCCGGCAGCATGTCCGAGAGCAGCGACCTGTTCAGGAGATTGACCGCGCTGCTACGCGCCAGAATGTCGGGCCGGCGCCTGAAATCGTAGGCCGCGAGCGCCTTGACCGCACCAGGGTCATCCTTATTTTTGCAAGCGATTTCAATCAGATCGTCGATATCCCTGATGCCGAGATTGAGACCTTGCGCGCCGATCGGCGGAAACACATGCGCGGCCTCGCCGACAAGCGCCACCCGGTTGCGCGCAAAACGACGGGGCGTCACGCCCGAAAGCGGGTAGACCTGCCGGCCGGGCTCAACTGACACCCGGCCCAACATCGATTGCATTTGTTGTTCGACCCGCATCGAAAGCGTGGCGTCGTCCAGCGCGGCGAGTTCCTTTGCCGTCTCCGGTTCCACCACCCAGACGAGGCTGGACCGGTGGCCGGGCAGGGGGACCTGGGTGAACGGGCCGGTTTCGGTGTGGAATTCGGTCGAGGTGAAAGCGTGCTCGCCGCGGTGGCCGAAATTGAGAACGAGCGCCGCCTGCGGCAGGGACCGGGCCGATGTCGAGATGCCGGCGGCCTCGCGGGCCGGCGACAGGCGTCCGTCGGCGGCGACCGCCAGCGATGCCGTGACCTCGCTGCCATCGGCGAGAATGGCATGGGCATGACCGGCATCGAGCCGCCACGTCTCGACCATGGATTTTCGCCATTCTATACCGGAGTGCGCCGCAACAGCCTTGGCGAGTGCCGGATTGAGCGCGCTGTTGGGCAGGTTCAGCCCGAACTCATCCTCGCCGATCTCGCTGGCGCGAAAAGTGACCACCGGACTGCGCACCAACCTGCTGGTTGCATCGACGATACGCATCACCTTGAGCGGTGCAGCCTTTGACCTCACCTCGTCGAGAACGCGCAACCGCTCGAGTATTTTCAGGGCGGGGTTCATCAAGGCCGTCGTGCGGCCATCAAGGCCGCCGGCCTCGGGCCCGACCAACGTCACGGCGAAGCCGGCGTCGGCAAAACCGAGCGCTGCGATCAGCCCGGCCGGGCCACTGCCGGCAACCAGTATCGGCGCTGTCTTCTGATGGTCCAAATTCGGCTTCCGGGTCACGATGCAGGCTCATCGGCCTGCCAGCGGATATAGGTCAGATCATGCGGCTTGATCAACGTGGCGATTCGGCCCATTCGATTGCCTTGGCGGCAGCGTTCGTTGGGCGCCGGCTTCGGAGGGGTGCGATACTGCTTGTCTGGGCAGCCGCCCTGCTAGTAGTCTCGGCATGAGCGGGGGAGAATTCAATGGCGGACCGGAGCAGGGCGAGGAAGAGAGAATCCGTTCTCTCCGGCCGCAACTGGAACCTTGCCGGCATCTGCAAGCCGGACTGGCGGACCTCGTGAGCAAGAAGACAACGGCCAGGAAAATCGCCGAGCGGATTCCGATGCCGAAGAAGAAGGTCACTTGGCCGCAGGCGCGCGCTTTTTCGGTCCATCTCTTGACCGCGTCAGGCTCGTTCCTGGCTTTCCTGTCGCTGGTGGCGGCAAGCGAGGAGCGCTGGACGGCGATGTTCTGGTGGCTGGGGCTGGCGCTGTTCGTCGATGGCATCGACGGGCCGATCGCGCGCAAGCTCGACGTCAAGGAGATCCTGCCGACCTGGTCGGGCGAGCTGCTCGACAACATCATCGACTACGTCACCTACGTGCTGATCCCCGCCTTCGCGCTCTACCAGCGCGGCTTCATGGGCGAGGGCTTGTCGTTCCTGTCGGCGGCGATCATCGTCGTCTCCAGCGCCATCTACTATGCCGATACCGGCATGAAGACGAAGGAGAACTTCTTCAAGGGATTTCCGGTGGTCTGGAACATGGTGGTGTTCACGCTGTTCGTCATCGAGCCTGGACAGTGGGTCTCCTTTGGCGTGGTCGTAGCGGCCGGCATCCTGACCTTCGTGCCGATCAATTTCATCCATCCGGTGCGGGTGGTGCGGCTGCGGCCGATCAACTTGGGCATGACGCTGCTGTGGTGCGCTTTCGGGGCGCTGGCGCTGGCGCAGGCGGCTCTCGCCGCCTTCTATGACCAGATCGGCGTGCTCGGCGAACAGGTGAGCATCTTCACAAAGATCGGCATCACGATCTCGGGACTTTACCTCGCCTGCATCGGCGGTATCATGCAGCTCTTTCCAGATCTCGGCGCCAAACCTGATTCCGCGCCAGATTCCGGGAAGAACTGACCTCCAAGAGAGCCTGAGCCCCAGAGACAATGTCCAAAGCCATCCGTATCCATGCCCATGGCGGTCCGGAGGTCCTGACCTATGAGGACGCCGATCCAGGTCGGCCTGGAGCGGGGCAGATCCTGATCAGACACACGGCAATCGGCCTCAATTTCATCGATGTCTATCATCGCTCGGGCCTTTATCCGCCGCCCGGCGGTTTCCCGCTGATACCCGGTGGCGAGGCAGCCGGGGTGGTCATGGAGGTCGGCGCTGATATCGACTGGCTGAAGCCAGGCGATCGCGTCGCCTATGCCGTGAATGTCGGCGCCTATGCCGAACAGCGCGTGATCGCCGCCGACCGTGTGGTGAAGGTGCCGGACGGCATCAGCGACGAACAGGCGGCCGCCATGATGCTGAAAGGCATGACCGCGGAGTATCTCTTGCGCCGCACCTTCAAGGTCAAGGCGGGCGACACGATCCTGTTTCATGCCGCGGCCGGCGGCGTCGGACTGATCCTTGGCCAATGGGCGAAACACCTTGGCGCAACGGTGATCGGCACCGCCAGCTCAACCGACAAGATCGAGCTCGCCAAGGCGCATGGCTTCGACCATGTCATCAATTACCGCGAGCAGGATTTCGTCGCCGGCGTGCTTGCCATCACTGGTGGCAAGAAGTGCGACGTCGTCTACGATTCGGTTGGCAATGATACGTTTCCGGCCTCGCTCGACTGCCTGAAGCCGCTCGGCATGTTCGCCAGCTTCGGCCAGTCGTCGGGGCCAATCCCGCCATTCAGCATGTCGTTGCTGGCGCAGAAGGGCTCGCTGTTCGTGACGCGGCCGACTTTGTTCGTCTACAACGCCAGGCGTGAAGACCTCGAGGCGTCAGCTGCCGCGCTGTTCGACGTCGTGCTCAGTGGCGCGGTCAAGGTCAGGATCAACCAGCGCTACGCGCTGAAGGATGCCGGCAAGGCACATGCCGACCTTGAAGGGCGCAGGACGACCGGGACAACCGTTCTCGTCCCCTGACCTCGGCTTTTTGAGGGGTTGCTCTTTACCCCTTGAGTTTCCGCTGAAATTCTTGAAGCTCTTTCAAGACGCGTGCCGCTTTCCGACGGGAGCCGGCCACGCATACCATACTGGCGGGAACACAGAACATATCTGGCAAACCAGATGGGAGGCACTGTGAGTGCAAATCAGGACGGCGCAAACCTGCTAGAGGTTCGTGGCCTTACCAAAATATTCGGCACGCTGACGGCGTGCGACCATGTCGATCTCAACATCGCCAAGGGCGAGATCCACGCGCTGCTCGGCGAAAACGGCGCCGGCAAGTCGACGCTGGTCAAGATGCTGTTCGGATCGCTGGAGCCCAATTCGGGCGAGATCTTCTGGAACGGCCAGGTGGTCCGGATCGCCAACCCCGGCTTTGCCAAGAAGCTAGGCATCGGCATGGTGTTCCAGCATTTCTCGCTGTTCGAGGCGCTGACGGCTGCCGAGAACATTGCGCTGTCGCTAGATGACGGTTCGCCGATCAGCACGATCGCCGCCAAGGCAAGGGCGCTTTCCTACAGCTATGGCCTGCCGCTCGACCCGGAATCGCTGGTCGGCGATCTGTCGGTCGGCGAGCGCCAGCGCATCGAGATCATCCGCTGCCTCCTGCAAACGCCACAGTTGATCATCCTCGACGAGCCGACTTCGGTGCTGACGCCGCAGGAAGCCGACAAGCTGTTCGAGACGCTCGAACGACTGCGCTCGGAGGGCAAGTCGATCCTCTACATTTCGCACCGGTTGGAAGAGGTCAAGCGCATCTGCGACCGCGCCACTGTGCTGCGCCACGGCAAGGTGGTCGGCCATTGCAACCCGCGCGAGGAAACCGCCGCGTCGCTGGCGCGCATGATGGTCGGCAATGAAGTCAAGGCCGTGGTGCGTGCCCCGGCCGAGGGTATCGAGACCGCGCAACCGCTGCTGGAGATCCGCGCGCTCAGCCGCAAGCCGGCGACGCCGTTTTCAATCCCGCTGAAAAACATCAACCTCAATGTGCGCGCCGGCGAAGTGATCGGCATCGCTGGCGTCGCCGGCAACGGCCAGGGCGAGTTCTTCGAATCCGTCTCCGGCGAAGTGCTGCAGCAGGATACGGCCTCGGTGCGCATCCGCGGCAAGGACGCCGGTGGCCTCGGCATCACCGGCCGGCGGCTGATGGGTGCCGCCTTCGTGCCCGAAGAACGGCTCGGCCATGGCGCGGCACCGCGCATGAAGCTTTCAGAGAACCTGCTTCTGTCGCGCCATGCCACCGACGGCAAGGTCTTTGTCGGCGCCGGCGGCATGGTCAAAAGCGAGGCGATCTATAGCGCCGCTCAGCGTATCATCAAGGCAATGGATGTGCGCAAGAGCGCGCCTGATCCGGAGGCGGCAGCGTTGTCGGGCGGCAATCTGCAGAAATTCATCGTCGGCCGCGAGCTCGACCGCAAACCCGGGGTCATGGTCGTCAATCAGCCGACCTGGGGCGTCGACGCCGGTGCCGCCGCCCACATTCGCCAGGCGCTGATCGAGCTGGCGCGCAGCGGCTCGGCGGTGCTGGTCATCAGCCAGGATCTCGACGAACTGTTCGAGATATCGGACTCGATCGCGGTCATGCACAATGGCGCACTGTCCAGACCACTGCCGATTGCCGAGGCCACCTTCGAAAAGATCGGACTGTTGATGGGCGGCGCCGAGCCCGGCCACGCCGAACACACTCTGGAGACGGCATGATGCGCCTCGAACTCGTCAAACGCCCGCAGCGCTCGGCGCTATTCTCGGCGCTGTCGCCCTTCATAGCATTCCTGCTGACGATCATTGCCGGCGCAATCATGTTCGCTCTGCTCGGCGTCAACCCCTTGAGTGCATTTGAGATTTACTTCATCGAACCGATCAGCCAGGTCTGGCAGCTGCATGAACTGGCGATCAAAGCAGCGCCCCTGGTCCTGATCGCGGTCGGCCTCTCGGTCTGCTACAGGGCCAATATCTGGAATATCGGTGCCGAGGGCCAGTTCATCCTTGGCGGTATTGTCGGCTCGATGATCCCGGTGCTGTTTCCGCAGTTCGAAGGGCCGCTGGTGCTGCCGCTGATGCTTTTGCTCGGCATGGTCGGCGGCGCCGCCTATGCGGCTATCCCGGCCTTTTTGAAGACACGCTTCGGCACCAACGAGATCCTGACCAGCCTGATGCTGGTCTATGTCGCCCAGCTCTTCCTCGACTGGCTGGTGCGTGGTCCCTGGCGCGACCCGCAGGGCCATGGTTTCCCGCAGACGGTGCAGTTCAACGACTCGGCCATCCTGCCGGAATTGATGCCGGATTCCGGGCGGGCAAACTGGGGTTTCGTCTTCGCGTTGGTCGCGGCTGTGCTGATCTGGATCTTGATGAGCCGGATGCTGAAGGGCTTCGAGGTCCGTGTGCTCGGCTCGAGCCCGAGGGCAGGGCGCTTCGCCGGCTTCGGCTTGAACCGCATGGTGTTCTTCGCCTTCCTGCTGTCGGGTGCGCTGGCTGGGCTTGCCGGTATCTCGGAAGTCTCGGGCGCCATCGGCCAGCTGCAGCCGGTGATCTCGCCCGGCTATGGCTTCACCGCCATCATCGTGGCGTTTCTCGGCCGGCTCAATCCGCTCGGCATCGTCGCCGCCGGCCTGGTGCTGGCGCTGACCTATCTCGGCGGCGAGGCGGTGCAAAGTGCGCTCGGCATCTCCGACAAGGTGGCGCGGGTGTTCCAGGGCATGCTTTTGTTCTTCGTGCTCGGCTGCGACACGCTCATCCACTACCGCATTCGCCTGATCGGCTTTGCCGCTCCCAAACTCGAAGCCACGCCGAAACTGGAAGAGGCCCGCTGATGGACATCACCGTCAACATCCTTCTGACCATTGCCACCGCGGCGACGCCGCTGCTGATCGCGGCGATCGGCGAGCTGGTGGTCGAGCGCTCCGGCGTGCTCAATCTCGGCGTCGAAGGCATGATGATCATGGGCGCCGTCGGCGGCTTCGGTGCCGGCTATCTCACTGGATCGCCCTGGATCGGCCTGCTGGCGGCGATCGCGCTCGGTGCGCTGTTTTCGCTGCTCTTCGCCGTCATGACACTGTCTCTGGCCACCAATCAGGTGGCGACCGGCCTGTCGCTGACGCTGCTCGGCCTTGGCCTGTCCGGCATGATGGGCACCAGCTTCGTCGGCCAGCCCGGTCAGCGGCTGCCCAACCTCGACATTCCCGGCCTGACCTCGCTTCCCGTCGTCGGCAGGTTGCTGTTCGGCCAGGATCCGATCTTCTACATCTCGATCGCGCTGACCGCCGCCGTCATGTGGTTCCTGTTCAAGACCCGCACTGGGCTCACTTTGCGCTCGATCGGCGACAGCCACACATCGGCGCACGCGCTTGGCATCCATGTCATCCGCTACCGCTATCTCGCGGTGATCTTTGGCGGCGCCTGCGCCGGCCTGGCCGGCGGCCATCTGTCGCTGGTCTATACGCCGCAATGGGTGGAGAACATGACCGCCGGGCGCGGCTGGATCGCGCTGGCGCTGGTCGTGTTCGCTTCCTGGCGGCCATGGCGGGTGCTGGCCGGCGCCTACATCTTCGGCGCGGTCTGGATCGGCCAGCTCCACGCACAGGCTTTTGGCATTCCGGTTCCCTCGCAACTGCTTTCTTCGCTGCCCTATCTGGCAACCGTGGTGGTTCTCGTTCTAATCTCGCGCAACAAGCGTCTGACGATGATGAACACGCCGGCTTCGTTGGGGCAGCCATTCGTTCCGGATCGTTGACAACAATAAAAGACGGGAAGCTCCAAGGCTTAACTCAGAGAGGTAACACAATGAAAAAACTGCTAATTGCCCTGATGACGACGACGGCCGCGTTGTCATTGGCGGCGACCGCCGAAGCCCAGGAAAAGCTGAAGGCGTGCTGGGTCTATACCGGCCCGATCGGCGATTTCGGCTATTCCTACCAGCATGACCAGGGCCGTCTGGAGGTGGAGAAGGCACTCGGCGACAAGGTCGAGACCGCCTATCTCGAGAATGTCTCCGAAGGCCCCGACGCCGACCGCGCCTTCGAGCGCCTGGCTCGCGAAGGCTGCAAGATCATCTTCGGCACCTCCTTCGGCTTCATGGACCCGGAGGTGAAAGTCGCCAAGAAATTCCCCAAGGTGATGTTCGAGCATGCCACCGGCTACAAGACGGCGGACAATCTCGGCATCTACAATGCGCGTTTCTATGAAGGCCGCTACGTGCTCGGCCAGATCGCGGCCAAGGAATCGAAGGCCGGCGTGGCCGGCTACATCGTTTCCTTCCCGATTCCCGAAGTGGTGATGGGCATCAATTCCTTCATGCTCGGCGCGCAGTCGATCAACCCGAACTTCAAGGCCAA
>NZ_PZJX01000006.1 GCF_003034915.1 Mesorhizobium helmanticense
TCTGGGTCAACTCCTGGTTCGATCCGGGCAAGGAGGCCGACGCCGCCAAGGCCCTGTTCGACCAGGGCGCCGACATCATCGTCCAGCACACCGATTCCACCGCCGCGCTGCAGGTGGCGGAGGAGCGCAAGCTGCACGGCTTCGGCCAGTCTTCCGATATGATCAAGTTCGCGCCGAATGCGCAGCTCACCTCACTCACCGACGAATGGGGCCCATATTATATCAGCCGGGTCCAGGCCGCGCTCGACGGCACCTGGAAGCCGGGCAATGTCTGGCTCGGCATCAAGGACGGCGCCGTCAAGCTCGCCCCGTTCACCAACATGCCCGACGACGTGAAGGCCATGGCCGAGGCAACCACCAAGAAGATCTCCGACGGCTGGAACCCCTTCACCGGCCCGATCGCCAAGCAGGATGGCACGCCATGGCTCAAGGACGGTGAAGTCGCCGACGACGCCACGCTGCTCGGCATGAATTTCTACGTCAAGGGCGTCGACGACAAGCTGCCGCAGTAAGCAGCACAGGATTTCAAACGGAAAGGGCGCCGCACGGCGCCCTTTCTTGTTGGCTTTCCGCTTGAAAATATCTGCGTCAGACCGCCGTGCCGTAGAGATCATAGGCGTCGGCGCGGTCGATCTTGACGGTGACGATATCGCCGGCGCGCATTGGCCGCCGCGACTGGATGTGCACCGAACCGTCGATCTCGGGCGCGTCGTATTTGGTGCGGCCCTTGGCCGAATTGCCATGCGCCTCGTCGATCAGCACCGGCAGGCGCTTGCCGACCCTCTTGGCGAGCTGCGTTGCCGAAATCTTCTGCTGGCGCTGCATGAAGCGGTGCCAGCGCGCTTCCTTGATCTCCTGCGGGACCTGTTCGAGGCCGAGATCGTTGGAGCGGGCGCCCCTGACCGGCTCGTATTTGAAACAGCCGGCGCGGTCGATTTTTGCTTCGTCCAGCCAGTCGAGGAGCATCTGGAAATCATCTTCGGTCTCGCCGGGAAAGCCGACGATGAAGGTGGAACGGATGGCAAGGTCCGGGCAGGTCTCGCGCCAGCCGCGAATGCGCTCCAGCGTCTTTTCGCCATGCGCCGGCCGGCGCATGCTCTTCAGCACCTGCGGCGAGGCGTGCTGGAACGGAATGTCCAGATAGGGAAGGATCTTGCCCTCGGCCATCAGCGGGATGACATCGGCGACATGCGGGTAGGGGTAGACATAGTGCATGCGCACCCAGACGCCGAGCTTGCCCAGTTCTTCCGACAGGTCGAGGAATTTCGCCCGCACCTCGCGATCACCGAACATCGACGTCTGGTACTTGATGTCGATGCCGTAGGCGCTGGTGTCCTGCGAAATGACCAGGATCTCCTTGACGCCGGCCTTGGCCAGCTTCTCGGCCTCGCGCAACACATCCGCCGCCGGCCGTGAGACGAGATCGCCGCGCAGTGCGGGGATGATGCAGAAGGTGCAGCGATTGTTGCAGCCTTCCGAAATCTTGAGATAGGCGTAGTGGCGCGGCGTCAGCTTGACACCCTGCGGCGGCAGGAGATCGATATAGGGGTCGTGGCTCGGCGGCGCCGCCTCATGCACGGCGGCCATCACGCTCTCATAGGCTTGCGGCCCGGTGATGGCGAGAACATTGGGATGTTTTTCGCGAATGACGTCCGGTTCGGCGCCGAGACAGCCGGTGACGATGACCCTGCCATTCTCCGAAAGAGCGGAACCGATGGCGTTGAGCGACTCGTCGCGCGCGGAATCGAGGAAGCCGCAAGTGTTGACGACGACGAGATCCGCGCCGTCATGCTTGCGCGCGATCTCGTAGCCCTCGGCGCGCAGGCGCGTGATTATGCGCTCCGAATCCACAAGGGCCTTCGGGCATCCAAGACTGACGAAACTGACGCGAGGCGCTGCGGACATAAAGGAGTTTCCGGGTTTTCGGGATTGGCGGCGCATTACCACACTTATTGCGGCATTGGTATGGTCGTGCGCGGCAACCGCGAAAGCGCTCTGGCCGGCGACGTCAGCCGACGGCGTTGTTCACATGCGGCCAGACTTCCAGCGCGCCGCGATAGATCATGTCTCCAGCGACATAGAGGATGATCAGCAGGCCGACATAGGCGATCCAGCGATGGCGGTGCAGCAGCCTGGCGATGAAGCTCGCGGCCAGGCCCATCAGCGCGATCGACAGCACCAGGCCGATGATCAGCACGGAGAAGTGATCGCGCGCCGCACCTGCGACCGCCAGCACATTGTCGAGCGACATCGAGACGTCGGCGACGACGATCTGCAACGCCGCCTGGCCGAGCGTCTTGCGCTGCGCCTTGCCAGCCACGAGACTATCCTGGTCGAGATCGGAATCCGACAGCGCTTCCGTCGCTTCGTGCTCATCGGCATGCGAGGTGCGCAGTTCGCGCCACATTTTCCAGCAAACCCACAGAAGCAGAATGCCGCCGGCCAGCAACAGGCCGACAATGGCGAGCAGTTGGATTGTGACGGCTGCAAAACCGATGCGCAGCACCGTTGCCGCCAGCACGCCAATGAGGATGGCCTTCTTGCGCTGTTCGGTCGGCAGGCCGGCCGCAGCAAGGCCGATGACGATGGCGTTGTCCCCCGCCAGCACGAGGTCGATGGCGATAACCTGGAGCAGGGCCGAGAATCCCGCGGCGGTAAAAATTTCCATCAACTGGACGTTCCTCGCTCTTCGCCGATCGTTTGCGTCGAGTGTCCGCCTACGTGCATGGTTCGAACGCGTCAAGAGATTGGTTGGGCGAATCCGGAATTGGGATCATTCCGGAGCAAACGCAGGGCGCCAACCAAGAACTCAAAATCCCACCATTAATATCTTGAATTCCCTAGTATTTTTCTGATTCTCCAGTCTAGTCGTAGAGATTGTATTTCGCCCAATCGGCTTCCGGAATCTCCTCGCCGATCCGATAGCGAAAATCCAGAACCTGCATATGGTCGGGCGCTGTCTGGCACTTGAATTTCAGCCGGTACCACTGCCCCTTGCTGCGAAAGGCGGCCCCAGGGCTCCTGATTGCATCGGCGCCCATTTCGGGTGTCGCAAACGCGTAAGCGACGACGCGATCGGCTTTGTATTTGCGATCGTCGTGGCTGATGCGGTCGAGCACTTCAGCGTCGCATCGCTGTTCGAGCCGGGTTTGCGGGTCGAGTTTCAACAGGCCGGCGCGCAGGGCGCTGTCCATGGCATTGGCCGGCAAAGCCAGCGTTGCTGATGCCAGGACCGTTAGACACAGCTTCTTCATGGCCGGGAGAAGCACCATATTTCGGCGGAAAAATCAACCGGACGAGGCCTCGGTCATCACGACGCATGTTACCGCTGGCTAGACCGCCCGCTCACAGTGCTGGCCTTAAACGAGGACTAAAGAGCAGTTTCAGATAGGTTCGGAACAGCATGATTTGCGCCGGCAGTGCACTCGGCTCATTCAACGCCTTGGACAGAATGATACCTCCTTCGGCCACGCCCATAACCATGTCGGCGAGGGCGCCCATGTCGACCGGCTCGTTAGGAGGGTATAACGCGCGGATATCCTCGATCATTGCGAGAAACCTGGCACGCCAGCCCAGGATTGCAGAACGATTCAACTCGCGAACCTCGGTGTTGAACATCCTGTCCTGATAGGCGGTCGTGGCGACCAGGCAGCCGGGGTGCGCCTGCGGCAAATTCTCGAACAGTTCAGCGAGCATTTTCAGGCCGATCAGCATGGCATGCAGTGGATCGTCATTGAGTTCGCGCGCCCTGCCGAACAAGTCGTCGAAAATGCGATCCTCTTCCTTGATGTAGCGACTAATCAACGCCTGCGCCAAAGCGTTCTTGTCGGCAAAATGGTAGAAAAATCCGCCCTTGGATATATCTACGGCCGCGACGATTTCCTCGATCGACGTCGCTTCGAAACCTTTCAGCAGGACAGCGTCCTGGGCGACGTCCATAATGCGCTGTCGCGTCGAACTCCCGCGTATATTTGTGCTCAAGGCATACCCGCTTTCTGGACCGTCAGTACAAAATCTTGCGACGACGGCGGGTAGGCATGCCGGCTGCGGCTCTGCAAGACATTGTCTCTAAACAACAATTTTCGATTTATGGCCAGTATACCGTAAGCCAACTGGTTTTGGAACGCTGGTCCGTGGATGTTCCGGGCACTCGAAACCCCGAACCAGACGGCGCATCCGCGAGCTGAAGTCCGATGCGCATCAGGAGACAGATCAATGTTCGACCAAACCCGTAGAAACGTACTGGGTGCATCCGTGATCGGTGCAAGTGGCCTGCTGGGCGGTATCGCGTCCGGCGCCACTCCGGTGAACCAGCAGAACGGCGTCAGAACAGCCCCGGAGCGCGGCCTTGCGCAAGTCGCTACCTTTCCGCTGCTCCAAGCGATTCACGGCCGCCGCTCGCGGCGTTTTGCGAAAGGCGCATCCATTCCGGACGGTCCTCTTGCCTATACGTCAAAACATCCTGCGGCGCCGATCACCGAGATCGAAAAGATGCTGCTCTTGAGCACGGTGGCGGGCAATACAGGATGGGCAAATCTCATTCCGCACAACAAAAGCTACGCCCCAAAAATGCCGAACTATGCGGGCGCCGCCGGTGGCCGCACATTTCCGTCTTCGGCAGGGTTTCACACATCGGAGATCTTCTTCACCGACGACACCGGAGTCTATTTCCTGCCGACGCGGGACATGGCGTCCATCGTGCCGGTCGGGGGCGAGATTGACTTGGACGCGTATCTCGGGGCGCACCGGTCGCGCATCGTCAAACTGGCGGATCAACGGCTAAACGTCCCGCGCTCTCCCGAGCACATGGAGATGCACAACGAGTGGTGCGGCAATGTTCCCGGCAGCACGCTGATTATTCCTGTCGCGGATCTCGCCCAGCACATGGTGCTCACGCTTTGCTACCTCGTTCAGAACGGAGCCTGCGTCTACGACGACGTCAATGGCCGGCCAATCCCGGGGCTGGAAAACTTCGCAGGGCTGGTGGATCTGCAGAATCCGTATCCGCTGACCTTCGTAGAACAGCTGGCTCTCACCGAAGTCACCGTTGAAACCTCGACAGCCTGCTACGCAGGTGCCCTAATGCTACAGGCACTTGGTCTCGGTGGCTGGATGTACGATGGCCTCAATCCATTCACGGTTCAAGGCGCCAGCGGCGATCCTGCCGTTCCCGGTCTCGGGTTCCGGTTCGACATGATCCCCGGAAAACCATTGCCCCATGTGACCGGACTGCCGGGCGTGTTCGAAGCGCACTGCCCGCCGCATTTTCCGGACATGCGCGCTGCCGTTGAAGCGGTGGTCGAGCGCAAGTTCGGCAAGGGCGGGCCGTTCCATGGCGAGACAAAGGGCCCCTACAAGCACTCGGAGACAGTCCGCACCAGCGCCGCGCCGATGGGAACGGAGTTCGTCAACTGCGTGGCCGTGATGGCCCAGTATATATACGATACTTTCGGCAGATTCCCGGCCACCGTGCCGGCGATCTTCAACCTGATGTATCTCCAGGCGCATCGGCTCGACACAGAGTTCTACGACACGCATTTCGCACTGGGCGCGTACCTTAGGACGCACGCGGAGCACGACAGCAATTGGGGCTGAGACCGTTCCGTTGTGCCGCTCTTTCACAACTTGAGCCCCGATATTCCGATCAACGCAAAGCGAGGCCGAAGTCGAACCCTTCGGTCGTTGGAACCTCTATGTCACTCAAGTTCCCTCTATCACAAGGTCGCGGCGTGTTTCGGGATACAGCTAAGGTCAAATCGCGATACATGGCCTGAACTCGCGCCAGGCACAGGAATAGTAAAAGCCATGCCGTGCGGCAATTGGCAGTTGTGCCGCGGGAGGGAGAGAACCGACCACAAATGGCGGGCCGGGCTGGGGGCTGGGGTTGATGCAGGCCGCCGCGGCAATAGATTAGATGCGAGAGCCGAAGAATGCCTGCCGAATCCTCACAGGAGAGGCTCGTGACGTCTGACGCCGACACAGCCGTCCTTTCCGGGGCGATCGGGGACTACCGCGAGTTCGATCCTGCGGCCGCGCTCGAAAGACATTTCCAGTGTGTCTGGTCCAATGCGGTGCGACCGGATGGAGGAAGCCTGTCGGCCGTCGTACCGGATGGCTGCGTCGACATCACCTGGGTCGACGGCAAGCTGATCGTTGCAGGCCCCGATGTTGCCGTCGCCGTCTCAACACTGACACCCGGCTGTACCGTGATCGGCGCGCGCTTCCGGCCAGGTGCGGCAAGCCGGTGGCTCGGCCTGCCAATGTCGGAGATCGTCGGCGGCCGGGTGGCGCTCGGCCACTTCTGGGGAACGCCGGCGCGTGAGATTGCCCGCAGAATTGGCGATGCGCCCTCCACGATAGAACGGATGCGGGTGATGCAGAGGGCACTCTCCAGACGCGCGCCCGATATCGAGCCGCCGCCGCCGGACATGGGATTTGCCTTTAACGCGCTGAAGACCGAATCCGCCGGTCCGGGCATGGCGGTGATCCTCGACCGGCTGGACGTCAGCCCGCGAACGCTGCGCCGCCGCTGCCAGGAGGCTTTCGGCTATGGGCCGAAGACGCTCGATCGCATTCTCCGCTTCCAGCGGTTCCTTAGCCTGGCGCGACAGTCGGGCGGTGAACGCCTTGCCGGCCTCGCCTTCGAAGCAGGCTATAGCGACCAGGCGCATCTTACCCGCGAGGTGCGGCGCCTGTCGGGTTTTTCGCCCGCGGCGGTTCTGCGGCAGTACGGCGCCTGACTGGCCGTTTTGTTCAATACGCCACTGTGACGTCAGCCTTATCTGTCTTCATCGGAAGGAGGCAGATATGACCATCTACAAATCCCGTATCATCACCGCGTCCATCGACCGGGACTGGCGCGAAGTCTACGACTTCGCCTCCATCCCGGAGAACTTCCAGCGATGGGCGGCAGGTCTCGGCAGGCGCTTCGAGCAATCGGGCGAAGAGTGGACGGCGGAGGATCCGGACGGCCGGCTCATCCGCGTCCGTTTCTCCCGGCCCAACGAATTCGGTGTCCTCGATCATATCGTCCTTGCCGAGGACAAGGAAACCCGCAATGCGGTGCGCGTCGTTCCCAACGGGACCGGCGCGGAGATGATGTTCACGCTTCTGAAGGCACCGGACATGACGGAGGAGGTATTCGCCGCCGACGCCGTCGCGGTGGAGCGAGACCTCCAAGCCTTGAAAGCATTGCTCGAACGCTGAGCATCAAACTCACGAAAGGAGACGATCATGGCCAAATCCAGCAACGACAAACGCATCGATTATGTCGAGTTTTCCGTCGCCGACATCGCACGCTCGCGCGACTTCTATGGCAAGGCCTTCGACTGGTCATTCAAGGACTATGGACCGGGCTATTGCGAGTTCAACGACGGCCGCCTGACCGGCGGCTTCGCTCTCGGTGGCCAGGGCAAGGCGGCCGGCGGTCCGCTGGTGATCCTCTATGCAGACAAGCTTGACGAGATCCAGCGTCGCGTCGAGGAGGCCGGCGGCAAGATCGTCAAGCCGGCCTACTCCTTCCCAGGCGGCCGCCGCTTCCATTTCTCCGATCCCGACGGCTACGAGCTGGCGGTGTGGTCGGAGAGGTGAGGAAGGTGGAAAGGGGCGCCGAGCCAGATCCGGCGCCCCGCGTCATGGCGAAGACTGTTCAGGAAAACCACGGCGCTGCCCAGTTGGTCGACATACCGGGTTTCTTGTGCTTGCCGGTAGCGTGCCCATCAAGATCGGCGATGAACCATTGGCGCGGTTGGGATCGGCGGCGCTCCCGGTGGCAACCTCGACGAGGAATGCGCCATGGAAGCGCTGGAAAAAATCAAGGACAAGCTAAAATAGCGCTCGGCGAGAAGGCACGCGTCGTCGAGGTGAGGTGCTATTGGCTCTGCCCCGTGCTTGGCAAACAGCCAATCAAAACGCGCCTTGGGGGGCGAGCTGCTTGTGCTTTTCGAAGATCGCCATCTTGTGCGGATAGGTGATCCGCACCTTGGCGTTGCAGCCGTCGCATCTGATGTGCGCGATCGTTCTCAGCGCGGAGCCCTTCCTTACCGTCGGATGCGAGCAATCCGGACAAGCGAATGTGAGCGCGATATCGGACAAGTTTTCGGCTAAACCCATTTCCATCTCCTTCGCGGCGCTTGGCGACACCATTCAAAGCCGTCGTGTGTGAAACTGATATGAAGGCGCTCACACAATGACCGAAGAAGCTCGCTGTCCCGCAATCAGCGAGCCCAACTCTGGCGAGTCTCACTGTGCAATTCAGATGCCAATCCGATCGTGCCAAAACGGGACGAGGCACGGCGAGAACGAGGAGACCAGCGCAGAGGAGGCCGGCTGCAGGATTGCCAAGCCGGCTTACCTTCCTGGGCCGCTTCCATTTCTCCAATCCGGACGGCTATGAGTTGGCGATGTGGTTGGAAGATTGAAAAAAACGAAAGAGGCGCCGGCCGGCGCCTCTTTCGAACGGTCTGGACAAGCTGTCGAGACTTATGAGGCTCTTGGGTCGAAGCCAAAGAGTCTCGGCCACGTCGACCACCACCACCTGGGTGGGGCGGTCAGTCAGGGCTGGCTTCGTGTTGAAGCGTCTATTCTGCCGCTTTCGCGTCCTCGTTTTTGAGGACCGGGGTGTCGGCAGTTGTGGCGGTATCGGCAGTTGTCGGCGTATTGCTGTTCGCGATGCTTGCCACTTTGGTTTGCTGGTCGACGGAAGCCGTCGTTTTGGTGTGGCCAACACATTCCGCCGCGGCGCCGGACACGGAAAGGCCGAGAGCGGCGGCGACTAAGATGGTGGTCTTCATCCTATGGCTCCTAGCTTTGTGAGAGTGCACTGCAGAGTAACGCCATATCGCCAGTTCGAAAAATCAACTTTTTCGTACCGCCATTAGCGGGTGGAAACCGACCTTTAGGGCGGATTGAACGGTCATCACAGTTGTTTTCGATGGTGCCGGCTTCGCCGTCAGGCATTGAGCGGAATCTGTTCGATCAAACCGGCTTTACCTCCTCCAATCAGGTGATGACCGGACGCGACTTCACTGTAACGTCGCGGCAGGTATGCCCGATAAGGTGAGGAATGCCTTTTAGAAGGCACTCGAAGGAACAGCGTCATGAGCAACATCCCTATAGTCGAACCGTTTTGCGTCTCCGACACCTTTGTCACCGGCGCCGGCCCACTCCAGTTCATGGGCGACAATCTCAGGCTGACCTTGTTTGTTGCGCAGCGCTTTAGCTACGACGGCGACAGTGATGGCCCTGAGAACGCCGTGGTGGCTAAGCTTGTCGGAAGCCGATCCGACATGCTGCAAATCGCTGCCGCCATCGTGCGAGGCTGCAATGCGGAAGGAACGCCACTCGAGAAGGTGACGGAGAGCTTTGTCGATTTCCTGGAGGCACCGAAGGGCCGGCACTGATCAACCGGCAAACTTGCCGCATGAATCGAAATCGGTAGAAGGCTTCCCTGTGAGGTGAGGGCGGCGAGGGCCGGCAAACCGATCGATTCCGACCCTCACCAAGGTGCTCGCCATCCCGGCCGGGATCAGCCCGCTACTGGCGTGTTGAGAAGCTGCTGCTAACGGCGTAGTATAGAATAGAACATCTAACCAATATTTATCGCTTCGCGCAGTGCCGTGGATGAGCAACCGGCGGGCGCGTGGTTAGACCGAATGGCTGATTTGCATCGCGACGGGGCGTCGGGCAGAGTTGAACAACGCTCGGTTCGACCGGGCAAGGCATGGCGCGGCGCAACCCAGGGAGGGACAGCATGAAACGCGTGGCACTTTTAGTAATGGTGCTTGGCGCGCTCGCAGGCACCGCATCGGCTCAAGAGAACCTGTTTCCAAAACTAGGTCAAGAACCTCTGACTGAGAAACAGAAGAGTATCGTATTAAGAAGATGCGCTTGCGACCGCACGTTCGCCCCACTATACTCATGCCAGTGTCTCATGACGGAGGAGTATTACATGCCAGAACTTCTGGCGAGAGTCAAAAGAAGCCCGCATGCTACCGAGCGTGACCATCTAGAGAATGCCATGGTCACAACCGCCCGCAAGCACGGGAATCAGTGCCTACTCCCAGAGCCTGACTACTCCATGGCCCTCTGTAGTACTTTGCCGCGAATTAAAAACTAACTTCGACCACGGCGTCGCGGTCAGCGTGGTCAAGTGAGGGCGCAAATCGAGGAGATCACCCCGAAGAAAAAGCGGCGCTGACTTCCGCCGTCCGCAACCTGACCGACACCTTTGTCACCGACGCCGGCCCACTCCAGTTCATGGGCGACAATCTCAGGCTGACCTTGTTTGTGGCGCAGCGCTTTAGCTACGACGGCGACAGTGATGGCCCGGAGAACGCCGTGGTGACTAAGCTTGTCGGAAGCCGATCCGACATGCTGCAAATCGCTGCCGCCATCGTGCGAGGCTGCAATGCGGAAGGAACGCCACTTGAGAAGGTGACGGAGGGCTTTGTCGATTCCCTGGAGGCACCGAAGGGTCGGCACTGAACAACCCGGCAAGTTTGCCGCAGGAAGCGAAATCGGTAGAAGGCTTCCCTGTGAGGTGAGGGCGGCGAGGGCCGGCAAACCGATCGATTCCGACCCTCACCGAAATGCTCACCATGCCGGACGGGATCAGCCCGCTACTGGCGTGTTGAGAAGCTGCTGCTCCCAAAGATACGCGATGCCGCTGCCGCCGAAGTGCTGGATGAGAATCTCGGTCAGCTCCTCGACATGCTCGGTGCGCGCCCAATCGCGTTGCCATTCGCCAGCGAGCGCCATCACGGTCATCACGTTCGCGCCGGCCGCGATCATTCGCTGGATGGCAACTTCGTGAGATTCCCTCGAAATCCCGCCCGACGCGTCGGTGATCACGGTCACGTCCCAGCCTTCGCCGGCGGCCTGGATCACAGGCATTGCGACGCAGACCTCGGTCCACAGGCCGGCGATGATCAGCTGCTTGCGGCCGGTCGCCTTGACGATGTCCACCACATTCTCGTCCTGCCAGGTGTTCACCCAGGTGCGATCGATGACTTCCTGGTCCGGAAATACGTCGGTGATCTGCTTAAAGAGAAGTCCACCGCGCGCCGCGATCACGCTGGTGAGAATGGTCGGAACATTGAAGGCTTTTGCCAGCTTCGCCAGCGCGGTCGTGTTGTTGACCACCATGTGCGGATCGTGGCTGTTCAGGTTTGCGAGCTGATAAGGTTGGTGATCGATCAGAACGAGGACCGAGTCTTCAGGACGAAGAAGCGAATCGAGGCCGTTACGAGGGGTCATCAAGACTTCCTTTCTCTGCCGCTATGGACGGCGATGGGTTCATTGGAGGCATGCGCCAGCGGGCGACGTTGCCTGGACACAATTTGCTGTTCCTTCTGGTGATGCGGTAGTGCCATAGTCAGGCAAGCTGTGTCGCGAAACGAGGAACGCCGAATTGGACATCGAAGATCTACAGACATTCGTCGCGGTGGCCGATGCAGGGGGCGTATCGGCCGCCGCGCGCCGGCTCGGCATCTCCAAATCGATCGTCAGTCGGCGGCTCTTTCGGGTTGAAGCGGAGCTTGGCGTCCAGCTTCTTGCACGAACGACCCGCGGCGCCGCGCTCACCGAAGCGGGAATCACGTTCAGAGACCATGCGGCCCGAGCCAGCGCCGAGATCGATGCGGCCAGGGAAACGATCCTCCCCGCCGGGGAACTGCGCGGCCGCCTGAGAGTTGCCATGCCGCTTTCTTTTGGCCCAACCCACTTTGCCCCCGTGCTTGCGGAAATGGCACAACACCACCCGCAGCTCCACATCCATACCTCCTACAGCGATCGCTTCGTCGATCTGATCGCCGAAGGTTTCGACTGCGCGATCCGGGTTGGTTATCTTCAGGACTCCAACCTGATCGCGAAGTGCGTCGGGCCGATCTTTGGAAAGCTTGTCGCAAGCCCGGATTATATCAAAGCGCACGGTTCACCCGAGACGGTAGAGCAGCTCGTCAACCATCAGGCCCTCATGCAAGGAACGGAAGCCTGGCAGTTCATGGATGGCGACAAGATCGTCACGGCTCAGCCGCAGGGCAGGTTCAAGGCCGACAACGCTACGGCGCTTGCCGCTGCCGCGGCGGCAGGACTCGGCATCGCCTGGCTCCCCGATTGCATCACATACGAATATGTGGCCTCCGGCGCGCTCGTTCCGGTGATGACACGCTATCCGGTACCTCCGGGGGCCGCATATGTCGTACGCCCGCCGGGTCAGCACCCCACGCGGAAAGTGCGGGTCCTCATCGAAATGCTGATCGAATGCTTCGCACGAAATCCAGACGTTTGGGGCGTGTAACGACCAGCGCATACCTCGCCGCGGTCGGATAGCGCAGCGATTTCCTGACGCCATTTACATGCGGCAATCGGCGGAGATTGGTCCTCTATTGGCTAATTTAGTATAGCCAGGTAATTTGTGCGGCTATCGGCGGCGTTTGGCGGAGGGAGTGCAACTGAGATCCAACCTTCTCCACCCACGCGTCGTAACCTGCCCCCAACGGGCGAAAAAGACTGTCCAACAGCAGCGCGTCGGCCGGTGAGGGGATTTCATCAACAAGGTGGCGTGCCGGCAGAAGCAAGCTGGGCTCACCGGTTCGGGGCTTGCATTTCCAGCAATGCTGGCAACGGCGATGATGAAATATGCCATTGAAGCCGGGGGAAACGTCCGGGGAATCGGGCGAGGAAGGATAGAGCCATCCGCTGCAAATCCTGCAAACTGAGGTAGCGGATTTGCCGACTGCCAGCTTAAGTGGAAGATGGAATGCCGTTGATTGCCGGGCCCTCAGTGGAACAGCTGATTGAAGCTCGACGCTCAGCAAACGACCGCTTCAATTCTGATCGTCCGCCGCCACGACTGCCTGAGGTGGCCATATATCGCGCGCGCTTTCTCTATGTCGAGCGCCGACAACATGCCGTCATTGGAGAATTTCGGATTGCAGAAATTCAATACTGACTCAGGGTCGTAGGCGTGACGTAGTTAAGAGCGGAATCGGACCCCTGCCGAAGTTCCGGGCATGCGTCGTCAGGTGCGCAAAGGCACGCCGCATGCGTCTTTAGCCTACCAAGTGGGGTCACGTCCTCCTTGATCATCCTAAGGCTCTCTCCTTGTTTAAAGGAGGTCGGCAATTGCTCAACAGCTTCCTTAATCCTTGCGGCAATAATGGAGAGCAATGAAGGGGGAAATAGTGGGAAACGGATTGCCAGTGCCCTGTGTGCTACCTTGAAGCTCGACCTGCCGCGCGGAGACGACGCCATAGTCATCGCCACCGGCCTCAACTTTGTCTCTTCCAGTTCGTGCTTCGCTGACGCTCAATGAGAAAGAAAGCGGAGGAATTTCGTCGGAAGTGAGGGTGAATTCTTCCAAGCCGCCTTGATCGTTAAAATTTCTTCTGACTGTTTTTTGACCTAGATCCCGATCAACTCGAGGGCCTGCAGCGATGATGCTGCGCCCGGCAAATCGATCGGAATCTTGGACACCTACATTCGTAAAACCATCGGGACAACCCGAGGGTAGGTCGAATGCAACAACGGCCCCTGTCGGGAGCATGCGAGAACCAAGGGAGTTTTCTACTTAAAGCGTAATACAAGCTGCGAGTTGCTTCAGGTCGTAACGCCCAGGTTGGTTCTCTAAATCGTCTATGCAGGACGCAAACGCCGGAACAGGAAATGCAAATGAAAGGATCAACGAAGGAAAGCAGTGCCGAAGATACATCGTCTTCTCCGCGATTGATCGTTTTTTGAAGGCTGATATCAAATATCGAATTCTTGGAGCCTCTTGGCGTCCATGTGTTTAGCTTGATAGTAACTCTCAAGCCTCGTTCGCGCCGGCTCGTTCTTGCTAAGGCCTAGGAAACGTTTGGCATTGCCGCTGAGGAAGCGCTGCCGCTTTTCGTCTGTTATGCCGACCGCCTGAGTGAAGCGGTCGACAACCTCGAAATAGTCGGAAAAGCCAGCCTCTTGGCCCAGCATAATCCAGTCGGTGGCGAACATCAGCCTTTCGACATTAGGATCGGAATTCGCTACATAGCTGGCAAAGGCGGCGCTCAGCCTCTGCATCTCAGCCGGCGTGGAATGACCCGGCAGGATCTCGCTGAGGAATCCCACATCGGCGAAGAGATTCTTGGCACCTGAAGAGACGAGCGCCACGCGGATATTCTCCCAATCCTCGCCCCCCGCGACCGACTTTTCGAACCCACCGAAATGGGCGAGGTTCAGTCTTAGTTCCGGATATTTTAGAAGAACCGGCTTCCAGTTCGCCGGGCTGGCGCGCCCGGAATATCCGGGTCCCGCGCCGTTGGAATCGGCGCTATGAGCCATAATAGGCACGCCTTGGCTGGAGGCCCACGAGAATAGCTTGTCCAGTGCCTCGTCAAGCTTCCGCGTGAATTGCGAGATGTCGCCGGCGCGCTCGGGAAAGGCAAGAGTCGAACCTTCATTGCCCGCCGGCATGAAGCCCATTGGCGGATAAAGCTTTACGCCAATGAAGCCCATGTCGTTGATCGCCCATTTGACCAAGTCGAGCGCCGTGTTGGTTCCGCCAATTTCCTGGTCTGCAACCTCACGCCACGGGTCATACGCCACGAAGCAGTGAACCATCGATCGACGCTCGAGGCGCTGGATCCGCTCCATTACTCGAATCTGGCTCTCCAGATTCGAGCGCGGCTCCTCGTCAAGCCAGCGCGAGAAATCGATAAGGGCGGGCGTGAACAGCCTGACGCGGTCCGGTCCGCCGAAAAGTCGCTCGATCTCCGCGACGATCTTGCGGCGTGGGCTGTTGAAAAGCGCCGCCCAGCGGAAATAGCGTGAGATCTTGCCGTCGCCAGAAAGCAGGCTCCGGGCCATATTGGGATAGGGGTCGGCGCCCATCTCCGGTGAAAGAAGCGAATCCTCCGATTGGCCGGCCTCCTCGGCGAGCCGACGCATGAAATATCCGGCGCTCGCACCGCTGACCTGACGTTCAAAAGCGGGCAGATTCTCGAAGGATTGCGAGAAACTCTCCGACATCGTCGCGCGAAGCGCCTCGGCAAGGGTCGCGACGTCGGAATCCATACTTGGGGCATTTTCGATTCCGGCATCGGCCTGTGCCTCGATGGTGCGGAGCTCCATTTCGGCGCTCGGCGCGGTGCCCGTCAGCAGCTGGCGGACGAGGACGGCGCCGATCCATGGTGCTAGCGCCCGGTTCACTTCTGGAGCTTCGTTTGGAACGACAGTCGGCTCTGCATCCCCGAAAACGACGCGCTGGACGAAGCCCCGGACCGGCAGGTCATGGGCGTTGAACACGTGGCAATGGACGTCGGTGACGATGCCGGTTTCCTGCGCAAGGAGCGCACTTGTCGGAAGAAGGCACGCCGGGAGCAGGGCCGCTGCCCCTTGCATGAAGCGTCGGCGCGTCAGCTGATATCTGTCTTCGAGCGTCGCGAGAAATACTGCGGCCATTTGTCCTCCTATGGCGCCCTCCGGAGTACTCCGAGCGGTTACCCAAACTTACCTTAACATATTGAATAAATGTAAAAATTTATTCTTTTACCACTCTGGTATAGTGGCGAGGATTATGATAAGATCTAGCTAATATAACTTTAGTTCATGATTCATGAGGGTCAAGGAGGAATAAGTCGTCAGGGAGGGAAATATGTTTCGCAGTTTAAGTGTTTTTACCTCGATTTTTTGGGGTATTGCTGCATTCTCTTCAAGCTCCACGTTCGCATCCGAACAAGAGACTTTGGACGCGATAAGAAAGCAGTCGGTCACCACTGGCAGCCAAATTATTGTTCCGGAAGCATCAGATGCTGCTCCGGAATCTGGGAATGCCAGCGTCAATACCCTTTTCAACATCACGGCCAAGGAGCAGGCGATCATCGTCGACCGGCTCTTCCCGCTCGCCGCCGCCAAGTGGCCGTTCAATGTCGTCTTCGTCTGCTGGGAGAATGGGACGCCGGAGAACCTCGAAGGCCGCGAATGGGTGCGCGACGCGGTGGTCAACAGCTGGGAGAAGAACTCCTCGCTCAAATTCATGGGCTGGCAGACCTGCCAGGCCGCCACGCTCGGCATCCGCATCCTCATCGAGGACAGCGGCCCGCATGTGAAGGCGCTCGGCAAATTCCTGAACGGCAAGAAGGACGGCATGGTCCTCAATTTCGACTTTGCCAATTGGAGCAAGGGTTGCCAGGAGACGAAGGAGTTTTGCATTCGTTCCGTGGGTGTTCACGAGTTTGGACACGCGATCGGTTTCGCGCATGAGCAGAACAGGCCGGATGCACCGGGTGAATGTGCGATTCTTCACCAAGGTTCGAACGGCGACGTGTTGCTCACGCCTTATGATCCGAACTCGATCATGAACTACTGCTCGCCTGAGTGGAATAATGATGGGGAACTCAGCGAGCTCGATATCAAGGGCGTCCAGTATTTCTACGGCGTGCCATAGGCAGAACCCTTCAAGAGGAGACGGCGATGCGGCTGACACTCGGCAGAGCACAAGTATTCGCCGGCCTTCTGCTGGCCGGACTCGCCCTGATCGCCGTCCCGCACAGCGCGCGCGGCGATGTGCATGGCGACATGGCATTGAGCCTCGTCCATCTTCGCATCGAGGCGATGGACAAGCTCGGCATCCAGAAGGAAAGCAAGGCGACCGGCTTCCTCGTCACGGCCGACGGACAGGTCTTGACCGTCTATCATCTGATAAGCGGCCTCGGTGAGGTCCTCGGCGACACGGTCAAGATCACTGCCCGCGTCGGACGGCGCGGCGAGAATTCCACCGATTTCACCGAAAGCGCCGCCGTCGTAACGGCCTTGCCCGAGCTCGACCTCCTGCTCCTCAAGATCAGCCAAGGCCTTGACGCCTACACCCCCGTGCGGCTCGGCTCATCGCGCACGCTTGCGCTCGACGCTCCTCTCCTCACCTCAGGCTTCCCCGAGAATCTCGAACGCTGGCAGGATGACGGAGCCCTTCGCTCGAAGCAGGGGCCCGGCGGCACTTTGTGGGGCACCGACATGGAATTCCTCGGCGGCCAGAGCGGCAGCCCTATCTACCTCAACACCGGCGAGGTCGTCGGCGTGGTCAAGGGACAGCTCCGCGGGGCGTCCAACAAGAGCTTCTTCGTCCCAATCGACCTTGCCGATCCGCTGCTCATTCCGCTGCGGCTCGAGGCGATCTGGCAGCGCCTCGCAGCTGTTCCGAAGGGGCAGTGCCGCGTGTGTGTCAGTGCAACCCCAACACTTTGCGCGGGAAACACGCAGGCCTGCAGCGACTGGAGCACGGCCGGCGCGTTGACCGGGGCCGATCCGAACAGCGCCGGCTGGAGTGAGCCCATCCAAATCATAAAGGACACGTCTGCAGGTTTTGCAGACTGCAAGATCCGTTGGAAGGTCGAGTGCCAGTAGGCCGGTCTAAGAGCGACCAGCGCTTGATCCCGATGGCCAGGGAGAGGATGCGATGAGCCTAAGGGCCTGTATGGTCTCGGGGGGACTGCTCGGCACGCTCATGATGGCCGGCGCAGCGATGCCGTCCTTCGCGCAGGAACTCGCCGATCCCGGCTGGGATGACCCGTTTTTCTCCGGCTATCTCGAGCGGGAAAGGAGCCGGCCGCTCGACGCATCGCCCCCGAATGACGGCGTCTCCTTCAGCCTGCCGGTGCTCGGCTTCGCAACGCAAGGGGCTCCCGGCGCCGGCGATGCCGCGCCGCCGATCGGGGGCCCGCTCAGCGCGCGGCTCAAGTCCGCGATCGCGGAATGGCCGGCCTGCGCGACCGCGTCACCGAAAGTGACGACCGTGCCGGAGACGCCCGAGCAGGCTGCCGGCGCGGCGCCGGGAACCTGGTTCACCTCGACCTATGATTTCGGCTGCCTGCAAATCGTCATCGACGGAGACCGCAACGAGCCCGACGAGGCCTTCGCGAATGCTGCTGAGGAAGCGCCGGAAAGCGGCTCGATTGAGCTCGCTTATCAGAATGAGAATGCCGGCGAGTCGATCGATGCGGAAGGCAACGTCGCCTCGCTCGGGGTGCCGCCGAAGATCGAACAGAACGAGGTCGTCATCAGCTATGCGCGCGGCAATCTCGTCTATGGCGTGACCGTTTCCTGCCAGACAGGCAGCGAGAGCCTCTGTGCAAGCAGGCCAGCCTTGGTAGCCCTTACTGGCCAACTCATCCCTGTCGCGGGCCGACCGGCGCCGAACTAATTCGGAGGACTCGTCATGCGGTTGATTCTAAAGGCGGCGATGATGCTGGCGGCGAGCGCGATGCTCATCATGCCGCAAGCCGGGATCCCTGCCAACGCCCAGTCGACGGCAATCTCGGGGCCGAGCCTCGAATATTTCGCGCCCGGCAACATCCTGCCGAGGTCGAATCTCGGCGTCCAGGGTCGCAAGGTAGTTTTCCCCGACTGGGTATTCCCGTTGAAGATCGGCAGCGCGAGCGGCCATCACGCCTATATCGGCACCCAGCTCACGCAGTTTCACGGTGTTAACTGGGCGAACGATCCGCGCCTCTTCAACTATCCAAGCCGCGACAATCAATGCGAGCCGCGGCAATGGGACATGCGGCCGTGCCCGGCCGGGCAGGGGCATCAGGGCGTCGACATCCGCGCCAACGACAATCGCGACGATTTCTGGCCGGTGGTCGCCGTCGAGAGCGGCGTCGTGACAAGCATCACGCGGAACACGACCGTGCAGATCCGGAGCGGCAACCACACGGTCCGCTATCTGCATATGAGCCCGGGCTCGATTGCCGACGCCGGCCTGGAGATCGGCAATAATGTCAGCCAAGGTCAGCAGATCGGGCGCGTCTCCTGCTTCCTCGGCAAGATATGCCAGACGTCCCGCCACCTGCATTTTGACGCCTATAGCGGCTCGGCCGGGCAGGGCAATTTCTTCCACGTCTATCCGTCGCTGATCGCCGCATATAAGCGTGCTTGGGGCATCCCCGATGGCGTCGCCAATGGCGAGCTCACCGTAGATCCCGCTCATGAGGTCGGCTCGGCGGGATCAGGACCCGGCCTGTTGCCGGATCCGGGGCCGGCGCCGATGAGCTCCTGCGAGGGTGTCGCGATCGCCGATCCTCTGCCCAATGTCGACCGAAATAGCTTCGTCAGCCTCTGGCGGCATAATTGCTCGATCATGGGGCTCGTTGCCGACAATGCGAGCGGCGAGCGTTCCTTTGTCTATTTCCGCCCGAAAAAGGCGATCGAGGAGATCGTCGCCGACGATCCTGTCCTGTTCAAGGGCGTGAACCGGGGGGGCGAGTATCGCGGCACGGCGAAGCAATATAGCAAGCGCTGCGGCAATCAAGGCTTTGCCGGCAGGGGCAGCGCCGCCGACGGCTTGACCACGAGCGTCAAGGTCGCCGGTACGCGCAACCGCCTCGACAGCGACTGCCAGATCGTCGGGACTCAGGAGCAGGCACTGGAATTCGTCTTCGTCGAAAGCGTCGCGCCCCAGCCCGCCGTCGTTCAACACACGGTGCCGCCGGACCGCGAGACGCTTTCGGAGATCACGCGCAATTTCCTGGCGATTACCTTCTATCCGGACGCTTCCGGAACAATCAGGCTGCTTCCTTACTTCAGTTCGTTCCCCGGCCTGGTTCAGGGCGGTGGTAAGATCGACAGCGCTGGCGGCCTGATACCGGAGCTTACGACCGACGAGGCAGGCGTTGCGATCTCGCGCGTCTGGATCCGGAAGCGCGCCCAGTTCACCGAGAGTCTCCGGATAACGCCGCGCATGGTCGCGCACAGCATGGCGGGGGTCGATCCGTCGGCCTGCGACGCGCAAGTCAACCCGACCGAGGCCGGCATCGCGGCGGCGCGCAGCGCCAACAAGGCGCGGGTAATGTGCAACAAGGTGGTCAGCTATCTCCGCGGCTATATCGGCCTCGGCGGTGGGCGCGGCTTCGCCACCGATTATTTTGGCAGAAGGGTCAGTTCTGACGAATTACTCGACCTCGGCGAATCCGACACCTCCTGGAACTGGATGCGCACAATGTACAGTCACGAATCGGGACGCGCCCCGGTCATCGGCCACGAGGCCTTCGATCGCGGTATCGCAATGGGAGATCACTACATTTCCTTCCATTACGACCAAGTCGCCGACGCGATGAAGCCGATCGCCTTCTACAGCGACCCCTGCAACTTCGCGCAACCAAGTTGCGGAACAGGTACTGGCGAGACGGTCGTTGTCGTCGGAACAGGTGGTGCGACGACGACGGGTGGCGAAACAACTGGACCGTTACTAGAAAAGCTGTTGAAGGAACTGACAATATTGCGTAGCAAAGTTGACGGGCTGAGCAGAAAAATCGACGGCTTGAATATTAGCACTGCAGATCGAGATGACTAGAGCAAGCCGAGCCCTTCGATAATTTGCAAGACTGAATGATCGGACTAGCGAGATACATAGTCATATGAGTGGGGAAAAACCTTAGCCCGTTAGTCGAGTCAGAGCTGGAAAAAAGTCCTGACGATTGCGGGACATGTTAAGGTGAACCCTAATGGTGCCTCAAGAAGCGCGTGCCACTTTTCGAGCGATTTGGGTCGGTCTTTTGGTAGGCCTGGTTCTGTTCAACTCAGCTTCAACCGGTGCGCCGTCGTGGGCAATTCAAAGGGTATTAGCAGACGCGACGGTTTTCATCGAGCCTCGGTACGGGCCTGATCGACGGACTGGTGCTCACAACAGAGCCAATACTAGAGAGGCTCGGAGGGCAAGCAGGCTTCAAACCCGAGCCTTGAATGGCCACTTGGCTGCCGAAAGCGGAAATATCTTGTCGACGATCAGCCTTTCTTCTGCGGCAGTGATGTTGATGAGCGGATTGACCGAGGTCTCTGAGCCGCCCATAGCAGGTGCCTCGTCGACGGGTTGCGGGACGACGATCTCGGCCCCGGTAGTAACTTGACCCTCCCGGATCGCCTTGAGAATGGCTGTTTCAGAAGCCGTGGCGGCGGACGCGACTACAATCGAACAAAGCGGCAGAAACCACTTCGCGCAGCTGAGAATTTTCATCACGCCCTGTCCTTAAGCTCTGATGAGGTGACCTGTCTCTGCACGTTTAACACATACCAATATGACGACCTTGGCGAGTGGGTCCCAAATTAAGGAAAAAAATTAGTGCCATTATGAATAGGCTGCTCCCTTTAAGACACAATCAAGAGAAGCTATCATAGCAACGCTGGTGAAACGATGGGTCACATGTGGACTACAGCCAAACCAAGGGCGTCAGCTTTTTTGCTGCAGTTGATCTTTGCCTTCCTCGCTGTTTCGGCGGCCCCCGCGCAATCGGTGCATGACAAGATTAAGCCCAGCCTGGTATCGATTCGGGCGATCGGCCAGCAGTCGGACAATACGCTAGTTTCTTCGTCAGCGACCGGGTTCGTTGTCTCGTCCGACGGGCTGGTTCTCACTGTCTACAGTCTTTTGACCGGCCTAGGAAATGTGAATCCCGAGACGATCGAAATCCGCGCTGATATAGGCAGCAATAGTCCCAACCCGACCTTGCGGGCGGGGATTGTGGATTTTTCCCAGAATATGAATCTGCTGCTGTTGAAGGTTTTTTCTGATTCGCCCACGAAAGGCGTCGAATTCGGCAAGTCCGGCATGATTGCTCAGAATACCAATATTTCTTCGTCGGGCTATTCAGACCAGAATGGGTACCGCGTTCATACGGGAGAGATAACCGACCGCGACAACAGCAGTGTTCACCTTTGGACAACGACCTTGCCTTTTGAAAAGGGCGAAATCGGTAGTCCGGTCTACAGCGGGGATGGCAAGGTGGTAGGAATAGCGCGCGGCCAGTTTTCTCCGGGCGCTGGGGACCAGTACTTCATTCCAATAGAATTTGCTGATCCGCTCATGGCGGCTACGCGCGTCAGTGCACTGCAGCAATCTTTGAGCAAGGTGAACTCGGAACTCACGCACCCCGAACACGGTCCAGAGCAGTTGGCAATCCGCATTAAAACGATTCAGAGCACGATCGACGCTCTGCAGAAATACATGACATGGGAGGGAAAAATCGAGAAATCCGAAAGTGGGGTTGAGTCTGTAAGAATTTACTATGAAAAAGCCTTGTCAGGCGAGCCTTTCCCTCAACAGATCAGTGTCAAAATAACGCCTGTTGGACACCGTTCCGATGGTACGATAGCCCTGTTCGAAACTTTGCCAGGTAAAAGCTATACATCCAAACCTCAGACCAATTCGCTGGACGTCGGCTATTTCGATCTCGAAAAAGCCATATCGATCATCGATTTTCATAAAGAGGCCAATCCGGATGTCGCCCACGTTTCGCTTCGCGTCGATTTCATCGTAACCTTGTCCGACGGGACTCAATTGCCGTCGAAGAAGATGACTTTGGAGAGGTAGGGCGGCCATGTCGCCAAATTATGGAAGGTGGAAGCAGGTCGGTCGCCGCGTGACCCTGGCCCTCTGTGCCTTGCTTGCCGCTATGTTACCGCGAACGGTTCAGGGTGGGATGTTGTCTACTGCTTTGCCAGTTGAACTCGAGATTCGGGCCTATCACCTCGAGTTCACCCCCGACGGCAACAATCTGATTTTGATCGAGGGCCCAACCGATCGCGTGGTCCTCTACGATTTGGCAACGGCAAGCATCAAATTCTCAACTCAGGTCCCGCACAATGTGTCCGACACAACCTTCTCATCCGGCGGGGACTACGTATTCCTCATTGGACAGGACAGTAAAGCAGGCAACACAGCCGTTTCTCGAATGTCCCTAGAAGATGGTATCGTGCGCACTGTTGCGTTCGATCGGCAACTCGACAGGCCATCGATTGCAGTGGGCCCCGACGATAGACTTTTCGTTAGCAGGTACCTCGCCGGAACATTGAAGCAGGTTCCTATCGAGTTGTTTGACACAGGCCTCGGTGACAGCCCGATCCCGTTTGATATCGACCGAGGCGGCAACGAACTCTTGATCAAAGCGGCGCCGGTCGCTGGGATCGAGTCCGTGCCTGGCGAGCGGATCTTATTCGTTTCACATGCTTTCGAGCGTGCAGTGACGGCGATCGACATGCAAACGGGAGGATCAATCGATCAGCTCAAGCTTGACGGAAAGATGGTAGATGAGAAGGAGCCGGCCCTTCATCTGGTGGCGACGTTTTCAGGCCAATCCGATTCGGTCGTTATCGGCGATTCTAGCGGAGAGCGGCTGCTGATTGCCGACGTCGACGAGGCGTTTTCCAGCTTCGATATCATCCAAGTTGTCGATCTAAAGGCTATGCACCGCGCGTCGGATGCAGTCCTTCGCAAATCGCCATTGCTCATTGCAGCCGATGCTGAGCAAAATGCAATCCTGGTAGGAAGTGAAAACAGTACCGAGGTGCTCGTTTACAGCCGGTCCACCCGGAGTCTTGAGGTTCAGAATACGCTGTTGCTACCCTTCCGACCCAGCGCGCTGGACGTCTCTCCCAAAGGAGACACCGCTGCCTTTCTGGATGCTGCGAGCGGCCGGCTGATCATACAGGACGATCCGACTGGACGAGGAGTTGCGCAACCTGTCGATCAGGAAATGGAACGGGTAAGGGAGGTGCAGCGTCAGCTTTCCGAACTCGGCTATCCTGTCGGATTGGTGGATGGCCTTTACGGTACACAGACCAGTACGGCGATCGCCCTTTTCCAGAAGCAGCAAGGCCTCAAGGTAACCGGCACCTTAGACGACGAAGTGCTTGCGACCCTGGACCAAGTGGTGGCGCATCAAAAAGGCAACACAACGACTCAGGGGGCAAACAAGGATTTCGTGGTTGTCCAGGCAGTCATAAACCCGGTCTTGCAGCCTAGGAATGTCGGCGACCCGATAGGCTACTGTGCCGGAGACGAGAGATGTAGCTCACTCGCGGAAGTTGCCGAGTCGTTTCTTAAGCTGCCGCCCGGGACTGTGGCGGCAGCTCTCGCTGCAGTGCCGCGGGTGAGCCGGGAAGGCGAGGAAGGCCGTTATACGATCGAACTGCCTGCGGGTTATCAATATTGTCGATCCAAAATACGCACCTCCTCCGTAGTACCTGCCACAGGGGACCGAGCATCGGTAATGAGTGCTAGTAGCTTCCAGAATGGGGTTCACGTTTATACATGGACGCCTAAACGTGGAATTGTCGAAGGGCGCAGTTGGGTTGAAGCCGACTACACTATCTATGGCGTTCGTGATGATTTGGCTGAAAAACGCCGAATCGAAGGGAAATGCCGCCCGCACGGGAAGCAGTTGATTGGATGTCGCGGGGCCAGAGGCACCAATAAGGGACAACCGTCATGTGGTACAGTGGAAGACTGATCGCTGGCATGGGGTGGCGAAATCCCCGCCTGCCACGTACCAAGCTGCTTCATTGCCGAGATCACGCCAACTTTAGCGCGGCTGTACCCTCTAACGCACACCCAGTTGAGGCTGTGTCCGTGGAGTGGTGTAGCTCGGCGTCAGCGAAGCCGCTCGCGACCGCGTCCCTCGGCAGCGCTGTAGCGAGCGAGCGGCGTAGCGGGCGGTCATCGACGTTTTCTCGGTAGGGTCGGGTTGCTGACGCTGTGCTGTTTTCCGAGGGGAATCAGCACCATGGTGATGCCGCCAACGCGCTCCTTGCCGTCGCTGGCGTTCCTGCCGAGCGACCAGGTTGGTCCCAGCAGCCAGGTTCTGCCGGTGGAGCGGAGAACCGGGAGGGGTCACGTCATAGCGATCCCAACCTGATCCCGCATGCTCATAGCCTTGCCCTTCCGTTCAGTGGTTTTCAGCTCTAGAACGTGTGTCGGATGTCACCCTGTTGCACTTAGCTATCGAGAAGAAAGTCCGTCGCGTACAGTAAATTGATGAGATCTAGTGTTCTCAATTCCCACAAGCGCTTGATAACTTCAGAAGGTATGATGGATTTGACTGGACGCGGAGCTTACAGGAGTACAAGTACCAAACGCGTGGTGGAACGTCGCCGTCACGCCGCATTCGGCGTTCGGTTTCCAGAACCTCGAATTGCGGTAGCATGTAGTTCTTCGAAATCGAATTTTGCACCCGTGCGCACCATTTTTCTGCGTCCAATTCCTCCGGGATCCACCCTGACTCGCGGGATACCTCCTGCACTTCATTCCATTTCTCAACTCCGTGGCTAGGATCTCGGCAGGCCCCAGCGGTGCTCTCATCCGACACGGTTGCGTTTTCAGCAGGGGTTATTTCGGAGCAGGGTCCGGTGTCTTTGTACACCGCTCCCGCTTTGTCTAGTATCGTGTCAGCCCTTGCCAAAGGGAGCACGTATCCTACACGCGCAAACTCATCGTGGCCCTTAATCGCCACCCCTACAACTCGACCACCCACATCGAATACGGGCGCGCCGTTCATCCCTGCCATTATTTCAATGTTAGTTTGCCACCATGTGGTAAGTGTACTTTGAACGAAAGCGTTTCTGCTGGTAAGCGCTCCACCTACGAAGATTGTTAGGTCAAAGCCTTTCGGATATCCGATAGCAAACAATGGGTCGCCTACAGATGCCAGTGGTTCGCTACCGAGGGTAGCGGTAGGGTACGGTTCCGCCTTTTTCTCTAGCTGCAGCAGCATGAGATGATCGTCAGACTCGATCCTCCCAGCTGCGACAACGGGGCCGTTTCTCCCTCCGAAGCGAACGCGGAGAGGCATTTTCTCGTTCGCCTTCCACAGAGCAGGAGCGGCAGTTACAAAATGCCCCTGGGCCGAAACAGTAAATCCTGTGGCTACGGGGTCACCCTCCACAGGAGGATAGGCCTCTACAACCCCAACTATTTTCTCGTATTCCGAGTAAATGCATTTGGCGCTCACTTGCGCGTATCCGTGGCCCGCAGTTGTAAGTAGGCATGCGAAAACCGCTAATAATCGTTTCTGCACCGCACAAATACGCGGTCTCATTTTATGCAGGCCTGAGATCTGGCCAGCACGTAAGTAGGATTTGACCTCACGCGAAGGCTGCAGAAGTATTGATATTCAATCAACCTAAAGGGCGGCGACCGATCTCGCACCTTCTCCGCACTTTCAAGCACGTCGAAGACTGGGGCGTTGTACCTTTCTGCCAGCCGGCCCTTCAACTCGTCACACCAGGCCGATGGGTTACTGCCGCCGCGCCGCCAATCGGACCATCGTGAATTTGTCTCCTGGACGCCCCAGGATTCGACGCCATGGCTTGGGTCGCGACATTCTGGGATAACACCAACATCAGTGGCGCCATCCTTTGAGTCCGGGCCATGACATGGACCCGCCTCTACGGGTCGCACATTTGCTTTCGACAGTATGTCTCGCATAAATGTGTTCGTAACAACGAAACTAAGTCCAGGTTCCAAATCAAAACTCGAAGCAACTAGACCTATAACTGTACCAAGTTCGTCGAACGCAGGGCTCCCGCTCATCCCCGGTTGCACTGATAAGTTCGTTTGGAGCATCGGTCGCAATCTGCCCTCTATCTGAGCGCTTGTATCAATAACTGCGCCTTCCACAACCACAAACGATCCGAGAGTAGCAAACCCGAGGGCATATATATCGGCACCTGGTTCAGGGTTTACTTCGAACGAAATTGGCATGACCGGCCATTCCGTCTGTCTTTTGGGTAATTTCAGAAGGGCTATGTCCAACTGCTCATCCCAAGACACCAAAATCGCGGACAAGGGTATGGCCCCAGCTCCCCCCACCCGGACCTCAATTCGAAGATTACTTTGCACAGCCTCGTTCGCTCTTGCCGGATGCTCGGAGACCCCGGCCACTCGTGCTGTGGTCAGTAAGAATCCATCCTGGCTTATGAGAAAACCGGTCCCGGTAACCAACGCTTCGGAACCCTCTGGGTTCAAATACCGGGTCTCGACCAATGCCACGCTGCGCAGGTGGTTCGTCACCAAGCAACGGTTTAAGTCGATATCGCTCTGCGCGCTTGAGGTTGTAACGCAAGCGATAACTGCGATGAAAGCGCACCCGCGCCGTATCGCGGCTCGCCTCAGCGCCACCGCAAGGTGGTGCAAAGCGCTGCATTCACGCATATTGAACACCTCCCCGCCACCGATTGACATTCTTAAGCCGATTTACTGCAGAATCCCTTCCGCACCAGCTGGACGGCAATGTCATACGATTTATCGTGTCAGTCGCCTGAAGCATGCCTGTACGGACGGCTTTAGGCAAGTGTCTCGGATCGCGCAGGCACGTCGGTGGTGGTATCGTCACTGGCTCTACATACTCATATTTTGAGGGCGCAACTTACCGAAGTTTACCGGCGTTGTCTGGGCAACGATATGGGGAGCAACGAAGCCGGCAACGACACCGTGCAATCGTTGATCAGTTTCAATCTGGCCACAGCACTCGGTTCGGTCGAGAACCTTTTGCTGCTCGGCAAGCCTCTCGGATCGAGATGCGCCGACCCTTGTCGGCTGCGGCTGACGCGTTGGTTGGGTTGCCTAGTTTCGTCCCAAACGACTTTCGGGAGGCGAGTCGCGAGGCTCGGTCCGCAATAGAGGCTTAATTTGATCCCACCTGGAAACAGGCGCCGGAGGAGGAACCTGGCAAGCAGGGGTCACCGAGACCGCGGAGGCCAAGGAAGGGCTTGGCGGTTCGCTGCTCCGGGAGGCTCTAGCTGCCAAGCGGTAGGTCTCGATAGCCGCGCCATGGCCATCTACGATATAATGGACGATTTCGGGCGCCACACCGCGTTTGACTGCGCTGAGCTAGCGCTTTGGTGTCATGTCGCTCATGGCGCCCTGGAATGCGCCTCAAGGGGACAGCAAGGGATATTCGCAACCTCGCATCCTCGGGCATCAATGCCGACTTGGCAGCTCGCATCGTCAAACAGTATGCCGAGCATGGCGACGAGCAGAACGGCATCCTCTTTGCCAAGGCCGGCGACTGGACCGACCGCGAAGCCATCGACGCATTCCGGACCTGACGGTTTCCGGTCGCGCCGCCGCCGATGCCGCCGCGCAAGAGTACGCCGAGAACTTTGCGCGGTTCGCGCCTTGAGGGTCGCTCATGCGATGGCGGCCTTCCGGCGGAAAAAGCCCGCATTGAGCAGCGGACGTTCGACTACAAAGTGGAAGAAGACGCCGGCGGCCAGCCCAGCAGCGATAGATCCGATCTGAATGGCCGGCGATGGCATAGCCGGGGCTACTTTCAAGCAAAGCTTGTTGAAGGCAACGATAACCGGGAAGTGCACTAGATAGATCGAATAAGACGCGTCACCAAACAGCATGCCGATTCGTGGCCATGTGATCGTCGACGTCAGGTCTTTGGATGCTAACCCAACAACAATTATCATGCTTGATACGGCATAGAACCATGCGCCCCACACGTGCCCTAAGTCATGTTCGAAAAACGCAGTTGTAAAAAATGCGGTGACACCCAAAATCGCGATGGCCCTTCCTTGGCGCTGTGGGTGCTCGCCAGATGTGCAATGCAATACAAGCACTCACCAGGCGGAACAGTCAACGGCGATGTTCAGGCCGCGAATTCGGCCGCGACCCGGCCGGTTGGCCAGGACGGCGTTCCGGAAATGGCGATTGGCTACGCGTCACCTACATCGCCAGCGGACGGACCAGCGAGTTTCTGTTCGCGTGAATTGCGCCAGTTTGAACCTCATCCGTCCATTCCCTCCACACCGCTTTATCTAATAAGCTTTCTTTACCGCTATAGTCGACTGGTCAAATTCCCGCCTATAAAAGCAATTTCGCAGAAGCTTGCCGCGCCAAGATGTTTCGCACATTCGAGACCTGCCATCGGCCATTGCGCGCTGTCCGAACGCCGCGGCTGTTCAGGGCAATGGCCAGGCCACGCAGGCTGGTGATGCCGGACCGTTGGATAGAGGCGATGACCGGCAGCACGGTCTGGGCAAATCGGTTTGCCTCCCGAATCGACATCTTCCGGCCTTTCGCCGCGGCCTCAGCGGTGTTGGTCGGGTTGCCGAGTTTCATGCCAGTGGTCTTGCGCGAGGCGAGGGCGGCTTTGGTGCGCTCCGAGATCAATCGCCGCTCTTTCTCGGCCAACGCGGCGTAAAGGTGCAGCATGAACGGGTCGGCGTCAGCACCGAGTTCGGCCACGACGAAAGGAACGCGCTGGACCATCAGGCCCGCAATGAAGGCAACGTCGCGCGAGAGTCGGTCTAGCTTCGCCACGACGACTGGGCATTTGAGCTGCCGGGCAAGGGCGAGGGCAGCTGTCAGTTGCGGCCGTCGATCAAGAGCGTCTGCTCCCTTGCCGGTTTCGATCTCGGTGAACTCCTGGAGGATGATCATCCCCTCGGCCTCGGCAAAGCGGGCGACCGCGGCACGCTGGGCCTCGATGCCCAAGCCCGAGCGTCCTTGCCGCTGTGTGGAGACTCGATAATAGGCGACCGCGCTCGTCATGCTGCTGTTTCCGGGGTGTTCAAACTGCAAACCACCGTTTGCAGTTTGCTCACCCGTCAAGAATAGGCAAGGGATTCAATGAGATAATGCGATCTTCTCCAGTGATCTGCCCTTAGCCGGACAGCGGCTCCATGTCCGTGTTACGATAGACCTCGGTCGAGCGACGCGCAGGGGAAGCACATGGCGGGCGAACGTTGGGTGAGGAGGGGTGCCTGTTTGTGCTCGGGTTGGAAGCAGGTTCGCGCTTCGAACATGCGTTCAACGTCCTGAGCCCACATGCAGTCCTATGCCCTCCTCTTGGCGGTTTTTGGAGCAATCGTGCTCCTTACTGCCTGGCTACCCATACTTCTCAGGGAGCTTCCGCTTTCGCTGCCAATGGTTTGCATCGGGATCGGGGTTCTTTTGGTTTGGTCACCATTCTCTCCGCTCGTAGGGGTGAACCCACTTGAGAACCGGATACTAACCGAGCGACTCGCTCGACCGGAAGCTATCGAAGGGGGTGCGGGCGATTTACGATCTCTCTGCCACGCCCTTCTTCCTGCGCGGGTCAGGCTACCCGGAAGGCTATTTGTTTCCCTGGGTGGTGTCCGACTTCAGCCTGATCGACGCGATCGAGAGCGGCATCGTCAAGTTGCCCCGCGTTCCCGTGACCGACAATCTTGTTCAGACGGACTCGGTCATCTATCGAGACCTCTGGAAGCATATTGGAAAGGACCTGCCCAAGACCGCGGCCGGCGCCAACAAGCTCAGTCCGTTTGATCTGCCCAATCAACTTCGAACAGCTTTGTCCGCCCTCTACAGCCACTATGAGGGCGAGTTCGACCGCTGGAAGCGCGAAGGCATCGAGGTGCCGCCGGTCTTTATCGTGGTGTGCCAAAACACGGCGATCTCGAAGCTGGTGTTCGAGTGGATAGCCGGCTTCGAGCGCGGCGATGCAACCGAGGGCGAACGCGCTGCATTCCATGCCGGGCATCTTGAGTTGTTTCGAAACTATGATGAGCACGGTGCAAGGCTGCCGCGTCCGCGCACCTTGCTCATCGACTCCCGCCAGATCGAATCCGGAGACGCGCTGGACAAAGGCTTCCAGGAAGCGGCCCGTGCAGAGATTGAGCAGTTCAAGCGGGAGATGGCCGCACGGGAGGGCGCTGGTAGCATCAACGCAGAACCAGCGAAAGCGCATTGTTGCGCGAGGTCATGAACACCGTCGGCCGTCCAGGCCGCCTCGGGGAGCAAATCCGCTGCGTGGTGTCGGTGTCCATGCTGACCGAGGGTTGGGACACGAACACTGTTACGCATATTCTGGGCGTCCGCGCCTTTGGAACCCAGCTCCTTTGCGAACAGGTGGTCGGGCGCGGCCTGCGCCGCCAATCCTACGAACTCAATCCGAAGACCGGTCTGTTCGATGTTGAATATGCCGACATCATGGGCATTCCATTCGATTTCGCCTCGGCACCGCAGATTGCGAAACCGACCAAGCCAAAGCCTGTGACCCGAGTGCATGCGATTAAGGAGCGTGCAGCGTTGGAGATCGCTTTCCCGCGCGTGAGCGGCTACCGGCGCGAACTGCCCTCCGAGAAGTTGGACGCCGTCTTTACCGAAGACAGCCGTCTTGTGATCACCCCCGCCGACATCGGCCCTACTTCCGTTGTCATGGAGGGGATCGTCGGCGCCGGGGTCACGATCACGCCTGCGGTCCTGGAGCGCCTGCGACCTTCGGAAATCAGCTTCAACCTAGCCAAGCACCTTCTCTACGCGCATTTCCGCGACGACGAGGGCTTTCCAAAGCAGCACCTCTTCCCGCAAATTCAACGACTGGCGCGCCGCTGGCTCGACGAGGGATATCTGGTCACGAAGGGCGTACCTATCGGCGCCATACTCTATCAGGATCAACTTGCGCGCGCCGCAGAGAAGATCGACATCGCCTTGACGCGCGCCGGCGACGGACGCATCCTCGCGGTGCTCGATCCATACAATCCCAAGGGTTCCACGCGTCACGTTAACTTCATCACCTCGAAGACATGCTGGGCGACCGGTGCCCGCCCGCCGAAGAGCCAAATAAGCCACGTTGTCCTGGATTCGAGCTGGGAAGAACAGCTCGCTCTGACGCTGGAGGGTAATCCGCGCGTCATCGCCTACGCTAAGAACCAGGCGCTGGGTTTCGACATTCCCTACCTCGATGCGGGAGTGATGCGGCGCTACATGCCTGATTTTCTTGTTCGCCTCGATGATGGCGGCGACGAGCCGCTCAAGCTAATCCTCGAAGTGAAGGGCCTTCGCGACGAGACAGATAAGGCCAAGGCCCAGACGACCCGCGAATTGTGGGTGCGCGGGGTCAACGCGCTGGGCGGCTTCGGCCGCTGGGCCTTCGCGGAGTTTCGTGATTGGACCGTGATGGAAGATGATTTTGCTGCGCTGGTCGATCGACTGATGGGGGAGAGGAATGGCCAAGCTTAAGCCTTATGCGGCAACAGATGCGAACTTGCTCGCACACGGTCTCGCGCCGGCAATGCGCTGGCTTATTGCCGTGGCTCTCGACGGCTCGACGATGACCTACGGCGAACTCGGAACCAAGCTGGAGAACGAGGCGGGGTTCTCGACTATCTTTAGAACGCGCCTCGGTTTCGTCGCAGGCGTGCTAATGCACACGATCCAGCAAGTCGCGGCGGATGCACCCCTCATCAACGTGTTGGTGGTCAACCAAAAAGATCGTCAACCCAGCCGAGGTGCTGGCCCATTCATGGCGAAACGCTTCGGAGAGAACCAGCTCGAGCGAGAGGACTCTAAACAGCGCCTTCCAAGACTGTGGGAAAGAAGCTTCAAACGAGCGGCGGGTGAAGTCTACAAGTTGTCAGCAACCGAGTGGGCCGATCTCTACAGGCGTGTTTTCGGTACTCCCCTGAATGCGGATGCTATTGAACGCGATCGCCGGGAGCGCAAGCGAGGAACCGAAAAGGACGGAATACCCACAGGCCGAAACTATGGTGCTGGCGGAGAAGGTCCATACCATAAGGCGCTCCGCCTGTGGGTAAAGGATAACCCTGGAATGGTGGACAAAGCATTCAGTGCTGCTACGGCTGAAACTGAGGTGGATCTGGATTCAGGCGACCGTATAGATGTGGTCTACAAGCTCATCGACCGAACGATCGTTGTCGAAGTGAAATCCCGGATCTCAAACGAAATCGATTTGCGACGCGGTGTTTTCCAGTGTGTCAAATACCGAGCCGTTCGCCAGGCCATGGATGTACGAGACAATGTAGCGGTTGAGGCTTTTCTAGTGACCGAGAACGAACTGCCCGGCGAAATTGCGGCGTTAGTAAAGCTTCACGGGATTCGGCATCTTCTGGCGCCGTTGGAGCGAAACTGAATAATGGCTCGTCCCCCGAAATCCCCTCGGATCATCGATATCCTCAAGCATGAGGCTGCGACGCGGCGAAACATCCCGACGGCTGAGATGGAGAGCTTTTTCCGCCGCGACGAGGACACCTCGCCGATGCCGCCGAAGCATTACGCCCGTGCGCGACCGCTGACGCCGGGCGCGACACGGACAGCAGAGGAGCCGGCGAAGCCCGAACTGATCTGGAATGGCGCGCGTATCAGCATCAGTGATGAGCAAATGCAGGAACTGGCCGAGACGGGTAGCTTGACGCTGTCGGACGCGCAACTGGTCTGGCGCGGGAAGGACAGGCAGGACTGGTCCAACCTCGTGGTCAACGTGCCGCCGCTTTACATCCAGGAGAAGATCCACCCCAAGGCGATCATCGATGATCTGAAGCGCCGCACGGCGCTGAAACGCGAGGCGAATACCGACGCACCGGACCTCTTCGCCGACTTCAACGGCATCGAACCCGACCAGCGCGCGGAATTCTATCAGCATGACCAGCATTGGTCGAACCGCATGATTCTCGGGGACAGCTTGCAGGTTATGGCGAGTATGGCCGAGCGAGAGAGTTTGAGGGGTAAGGTTCAGTGCATATATTTCGATCCGCCCTACGGCATCAAGTTCAACTCGAATTGGCAGGTTTCGACACAGTCGCGGGACGTGAAGGACAGTAAGCAGACTGACATTTCCCGCGAGCCCGAGCAGGTGAAGGCCTTTCGCGATACCTGGAAAGATAACATCCACAGCTATCTCACGTATCTCCGCGATCGCCTTACCGTGATGCGCGATCTGCTGACGGAAAGTGGTTCGATCTTTGTGCAGATTGGCGATGAGAACGTTCACCGCGTGCGGGCGGTTTTAGACGAGGTCTTCGGGGCCGAGAATAGCGTAGCGCTCATCCCGTTTGTGAAAACATCGGGACTAGGCGCGTCCGGGCTGCCTATTATCTGCGACTATCTACTGTGGTTTGCCAAAAGGAAGGGTAATTTAAAGTACCGCCCAATCCTTCTCGCGAAAGCGGCCGGCGAGGCTGGCTCGGATCAGTATACGTGGACTGATGACGGTGAAGGGCGGCGGCGTAAAGCTTCGAAATCGGAATTGAGCGGCGAGGCAGATAATTTACACAGGCTCTACCGAATAGACAATCTGACCTCTGGTGCCTTTCGCCCAAACACCACAATTGATTATCGGTTTCGGAACAAAGTTTTTCATCCAGGTAATGACAAGTGCTGGAAAACTACGCCCGCAGGACTGGATCGATTAACTAAAGCTGATCGATTGCAAGTATCAGGAAATACATTGTCCTATGTTCGATTTATAAATGATTTCGCTGCCATGCCGATCAAGGCACTGTGGACCGACACTGGAACAGGCGGTTTCGGCGACGAGAAATATTATGTCGTTCAGACGACCGCCAAGATCATCTCGCGTTGTATACTACTAACGACAGACCCCGGCGATCTCGTTCTGGATCCAACGTGCGGGTCAGGATCAACTGCCTACGCATCGGAACAATGGGGTCGTCGTTGGATTACTATCGATACCAGCCGCGTTGCGCTCGCGCTTGCTCGCACGCGGTTGATGTCGGCGCTATCCTTGGTACCTGCTTGCCGACAGTCGCGAAGGCCGCGCCAAAGAAGCCACCCTCGCCCAACGTCCACCCGCCGATACACCGATTGGCAACGATATTCGCCAAGGGTTCGTCTATGAGCGGGTGCCTCGCATCACATTGGGATCCATCGCCAACAACCCGTTGATCGACGACATTTGGGATAAATGGAAAGCCGTGCTGGAGCCTATCCGCGCTTCGCTCAACGCTGCAACGGGAGACGCTTGGGAGGAGTGGCAAGTCCCGCGCGAGCTACCTGCCACCGTGCCGGCGTCCGCGAGGGAGCCGCACGAAAAGTGGTGGGCGGCTCGCATTGCCCGCCAGCACGAGATTGACGCATCGATCGCTGTCCGCGCCGACGTCGAGTACCTCTACGACAAGCCTTTTGCCGACAGTAATCGCGTCCGTGTCGCCGGGCCGTTCACGGTGGAAAGCCTGTCGCCACACCGTGTGCTGCCGGCAAGCGAAGAGGAGTTGATCGAGGAGATCGAGGCCGCAGAGGGCAAGCGCTCGCTCGCCGAGGCCGATCTGGCTGGCCAAGATTTTTCTGGCATCGTCATCGACTATATGAAGTCAGAAGGCGTCAAGCAGCAGGAGAGAGGCGACCGCATCACCTTCGAGAGCCTGACGCCATGGCCCGGCAATTTCATCGGCGCCAGCGGCACTTTCATTGAGGGTGAGAACGGCCCGGAGCGGCGCGCCGCGATCCTAATAGGGCCAGAATACGGCACCGTCGGCCGACAGGACATCGTCGCCGCCGCGCGCGAGGCCGTTGACGCGCGCTTCGATGTGCTGATCGCCTGCGCCTTCAATTTTGATGCCCATTCCTCCGAGCTTTGCAGCCTCGGTAGCCTGAAGATCCTGAAGGCCCGTATCAACCCTGATATGCACATGTCGGAGGAACTGAAGAACACCGGCCGCGGCAACATGTTCGTGGTTTTTGGTGAGCCGGACGTTGATATCCTCGACGACGGGGGGCCTGAAATCCGCGTCAAGGTGAACGGCGTCGATGTGTTTGATCCGAATACTGGCGATATCCGCTCGAACGACACGGCCGGCATTGCCGCCTGGTTCATAGACACGGAATATAACGAGGAGAGCTTCTTCGTCCGCCATGCCTATTTCCTCGGCGCCAACGATCCATACAAGAATCTGAGGACCGCACTTCAGGCCGAGATCGACAAAGACGCCTGGGCAACGCTGTATTCCGACACGTCCCGGCCGTTCGAACGACCTGCGACTGGGAAGATTGCCGTGAAGGTGATCAACCACTTCGGCGACGAGGTGATGAAAGTGTTTGGGGTGTAGGGGAGCGCGGTATGCGGCGGGAGAGCTTCGATCACGGCTTCAGCGCCTTGGCCTGGGAAAAGGCCAAGCAAGAAGCGCTGGTGGTCATGACGCTGCGGGCAAGGACAGGCAATCCCATCACCTATTCCGACCTTGTCGCGCAAATAAAGGCGGTTCGCATGGAGCCCCACGACACTCGGCTCGCTCATTTTCTAGGCGAGATTTCAACCGAGGAGCATGAAGCCGGCAGACCGTTGATAACTGCGTTGGTCGTCCACAAACATGATCTGCAGCCCGGAAAAGGCTTCCTTGAACTTGCTATGTCTTTGGGCTTCTCGTTCGTCGATGAGGTCCAATTCTGGAGTGATCAGATTTTGCTGCTTCAAAGGCAATGGAGATAGAATTGCCGTGAACTTCTTGATCGCAGACACCTTCACAGCTTCGTTCAACCGATTGTCTGGCCTCGACCAGAAGGCGGTGAAGGCGAGTGTCTTCGATCTGCAGATGGACCCGACCGGCAACGGCTTGCAGTTGCACCGCATAGAAAACAGCAAGGACGCCAATTTCTGGTCGGCGCGTGTTAACCGCGATGTCCGGCTCATTGTCCACAAGACAGGCGACAGCATCCTTGTCGCCTATGTGGGTCATCACGACGACGCCTATTCCTGGGCTGAGCGGCGGCGGATAGAAGCGCATCCGCGCACGGGTGCTATACAGATTGTGGAAGTGCGCGCGCGCGTGGAGGACGTCGCTCCGCCCTCAACTTTCGATTTTATCTTTCCTGAATCCGCGAAAGGCAAAGGGACACGCGCACCTGCGCCGCCCCTGTTCTCTGCGCTCGATGACGATGCCCTGCTGTCGGTAGGCGTGCCCACAGACTGGCTGTCTGATGTCCGAGCGGCCGACGACGACGGTTTCTTCGCGCTCGCCGCGCACCTGCCGGCTGAGGCCTCGGAAGCATTACTTGAATATGCAGCGACGGGACTGTTGCCAGCCCCGATTCTGGCTGGTGCGAATCCTTTCACCCATCCGGACGCGCTTCGGCGGATACGTCCGATCGCCGATCAGGAAGAGCTGGAACAGGCGCTTGCATTTCCTTGGGAGAAGTGGGGCGTCTTTCTCCACCCGTCCCAGCGCGCGCTAGTCGACCGTTCGTTCTCAGGCCCGGCGCGTGTGGCCGGATCTGCAGGAACCGGCAAGACAATCGTGGCGATCCACCGAGCCGTCCGGCTCGCCCGAGAAAATCCACACGCCCGGATCTTGCTTGCGAGCTTCTCGCAGCCTCTCGCCGACGCGATGGCGAAGAAGCTGCTTGTGCTCGCACCTGAGACGGGCGGTATCGTGCCTCGCATAACGACCGCATCGTTTCGAGGGATCGCAGAGCAAATGTACCAGCTTGAGAATGGCGTGCGGCCGCGCATCGCCTCCGATCTGGTGTTGCGCGAACGGTTGCACAGTGCTGCCAATGCCACTGGGCTCAAGGGCTTTTCTGAGCGCTTCTTGCTCTCCGAGTGGACGAATGTCATCGATGCCTGGGGGGTGACATCTCTCGACACGTACTCGACTGTCCAGCGGATGGGCCGCAAGAGCCGGCTTGGCCCGAACCAGCGCGAGCGTCTTTGGCCGGTATTTGACGAGGTGCGGGCGGCACTGGCCGCCGAACGATACACAACTTGGGCAGACGTCTTCACGGGATTGGCGGACGCATTGTCACACCGAACGTCAAAGTCGTTTGATCATGTCATCATCGACGAGGCGCAGGACCTTGCGCCGGCCGAGCTCAGATTTTTTGCCGCACTGGCGCCTGGCAAAGCTGATGGCTTGTTCCTCGCCGGAGACGTGGGCCAGCGCATCTTCCAGCATCCGTATTCCTGGGCGAGCCTGGGGGTAGATGTGCGAGGCCGATCGCACACGCTGAAGGTCTGCTATCGTACCTCGCAGCAGATTCGACGCGCGGCGGATCGCCTGTTGCCGGCGGTTTTGCGCGATACGGATGGATTGGAAGACGAGCGGCGCGGCATCATTTCCGTATTCGATGGGCCGGCTCCAGAGGTTAAGTCGTTCGATGCCGAACGTGCAGAGGCCGATTGCATTAGAGATGCCATAGAAGGCTGGTTGGGCGAGGGTATCGCGGCTCCGGAGATCGGACTGTTCGTCCGTACGTCACAACTCGTCCCTCGTGCTCGGTCTGCAATCGCAGGGCTCGCAGGAGCCGAGGAAATGGTGACCGCGCCTATGAGCTTGGCCAAAGGACTGGAATTTCGCGCCGTCGTCGTGATGGCGTGCGACGAAGGAATCCTGCCGCTTGATGAGCGCGTGGCCGACGCTGCGGACGAAGTGGAACTTGACGACATTTACGAGACCGAGCGGCGGCTGCTCTACGTGGCATGCACGCGGGCCCGCGAACACCTGCTATTGACGGGGGTCATTCCGACCTCTGAATATCTGACCGATTTCACAAACTAGCCAAGTTAGTGTTCGCTGATAAGCTGATGGAGGTGGTTTTCATTATGCGTCATGTCTTTTCCCTGCTCGATGTACCCGTCGCCTAATGGCATTGCTAGGCCCTCGCTGGCGATAAGCAGCTCCAACCCAGCTTTCTATGTCTGGGTGAGCTGACAGTTGCCACAGTAAGACCGAACGCCAGTGGTTAATCCCGAATATTTGTTGATTGGACGCGGCTTGGAGAGCCAGAAACTCAGCGACGTCGGTCCCCCCGGCTCCCACGTAAGCGGCACCGCCGTCTAGCATCTCACCAATTTCGTCATTAGCATTTTCGTTATAACGATCGATAAGGTGCAGACGATCGAAGTGCCGTTGTATTCGGGTCCAAGTGGCGTTCTCTATGCCATTTTGGTCAAGCCGAAAGTGAGCGCCGACTGCGACTAGTGGCGGACGAACCACCAAGTCTGCGCGAAGGAATTGGGCCTCCGGGATAGGGTCTAGGTAAAAATGGAGGTACTGGCGTTCACCCAGCGCGTTCAACCAGTCGTCGTCCTTGATCGTGTTGCAACGAAAGCAGCAAGGAACGAGGTTCAGTGCGTGAACTGAGAATTCGGGGAATTGGGAGGCGGGCAAATAGTGGTCGTAAGTTTCGTTAGTGGTTGTACCGCAATAGGGGCAATACTTAAGCTGCCTCTGGGGTTGGGCTGCCTTAATTTCTTGCTTAAGCGCCAAAAGCGCCAACGTCTCGCTGCCATAACAGTGACGTAAGGCTGCACTTATTGCGAGTAGCGGCGAAGCCCCTATAATCTCGAGATCCCCGGCCGCCGCGCGGTTGTCGAGCGCCTGATAGCGTGCGGAGATGGCCATCTCGTTGTCAATGAGAGTCTTTTTAGTGGGGTTGTACTTACTGTCTCGAATGACGATGTAGCGTGCGAGATAATCCGGAGCCAGAGGCACTAGTGTTTTCATTTTTCGGCTCTGTCGGCGTATTTTCCAAACAGATAAGCTTGAGCAGCAAGGCCGAGTCCGCGAGGGAATAAATCGAGCACCTCTTCAACCGTCATCGAATTTGATAGCCGCGACAATACTTCCTTATATAGGCTCTCCACTTCCATTGTTTTAAAGACATGGCGAGTAAGTTCAGTAACGCTCTCGCCGAAGCTCTCCGTCGTTAGCAGTTCTGCTACCGTAGTTGCCTCGGTTCTCACGAAGTGGAGTACTCGCCGGGAGGGGATTTCTTGGAGCACAACCGGCGAATGGGTCGCTACCACGGCGAAAGAGCGGTGTTGTCTAAGAATGGATGTGAGAGCCAGAAAGAGGCTTGCTAATGCGTTTGGGTGCAAATGTGTCTCTGGTTCGTCGAAAAGCACAAGCGTGTCGGTTTGTATCCACGCCAATAGGGCCGTCACAAAGTGACACAGGATTGCCTGGCCAGAACTGAGGTCATCGATCAGTGTGCCGGGCGCTTCCCGCATGATTTCTAAACGCAGACTGCTTTCGGACAGGCCTTGATCCTCGCCTAGTACCGCTAAAATTCGAAAGATCCAATCTTCAGCTCGGCCAAGTTCTCGAATTCGAGTCCTGTTCGTGTCGTAGCTTTGGGACAATGCGCGTTGAGAAATGCTTCCTTTTTCGTCGCGAATCCCACAGTAGACATAACTGCTGTAAGGAGTGACTTCCGGGCGCCGAAACTTGTCGAATGCGCTGTAGGAAATTGCAATCACACGGACAAAAAGAGGGCGGCCAGGAGAAAACCTACCTTCGACCTTGGCCTGTCGCTCGACGGAAATGCGGTCCACCTGAGTCAAATCGGCAGCAAGGTGAGACAACAGCATGGTCTTGCCAACTGCGTTTCGACCGATAATCGCAACAATGCGGCCAGGAAGTTTTGACTTCTCATCGAACGCGAAGTCGCAGATCGTAGGCACTGACCCTTGTCCGATATTCAATGAATATGTAAACGCAGGATCGGGTTGGGAGTCTTGCTGTCTGACCCACGCACGCGCAAACCGCCTGGCACGCTTTGCGCTATTTTCGCGCTCAAGGCCGTTGCGGAACGCGGTGTCGGTGTCGAAATCGCTTGATAAAGCTGGCATCTCAGCAATGTCGCGAAGAGCTTCTAGTACCTCAATCGCTCCGTCGGTAGTAAATATCGCGCTCAACGATTCATAGTAATCTTGGCTTTGCCCAAGAGAAATGTATCCGCTGTCCAGCGAAGAAAATTCATTTGGTAATGCGGTCAATTTGTCTAGCGTCTTATGGTTGCTCTTGGCAGGACGGTGAAGTATCTTAACTTTCCCCATCGCAGAGCCATTTCCCGCTTCGTCGTAGTGATGTAGATCAAATCTAAGCTTGCTACCGAAGTCGTCCCATCCATCTGCGTGAAGCACTAGGCAATTCGCCAAGCCTTCGGGAATTCGCTCGGTCGATTTAACAGATACAAATCTCAGCTCGGACATCGCGCCTACCCTTTTTAAAAATCGGCCCTTATTTGCAACCCATGAACGAGGTAACCATCCTGAAAAACTTCGGGGACCAGTAAGCAGCCGAGGCTTCGACTACCACGAGTGCAAACTACTCGAAAATGCCCATGTCTCACTTTTGGTTATTGGCTTTGATGTTGGAGCGAATGAAAGGCTAAAGCTGTAAGTGGTGTTACCCCGGTGTTACCCGGCTTGAGAGCCGCAAGCGGCTTCCTTAAAATTCGATAGCAGAATCAATTAATTGAACGGCGCACCCGACAGGATTCGAACCTGTGACCTCTGCCTTCGGAGGGCAACGCCGGCAGTTTAAATACGTATGCCAACCGAGTTCATGCGTTCATGCGTTCATGCTCACCCTATTCCAAATGAACAGGGCGACATCTAACGGGGAATCCAAGTTTGCACCTGAAGGATGACATGAGTCGCTAACGCTCGCGGGGCAAACGTCTATGATAGGTCAAGGCGTAGACGTACGGGTTGGATTTCGGCTGAATTCGCTAAGCGAGAAGGTTGCCAACTTCAAATGGTCACTTGATCTGTAAGCTTTTGAAATCGTTTGCATAGAAACCTATGAACCAAAAGCGCGAGGTTCACAGCTTTGGAGAATATCGGTCGAGAGAACGCTAATTCAGCCGGAATAGCGGGCGGCGCGGTTGCCAGCTTTCTTTTCAAAAGCCCGCAGTTCTGCGGGATTCCTGTGCCTTTGGATCGAGGCAGAGAATGTTGGGGCAGGGTGCATTGGCGGAGGGAGTGGGATTCGAACCCACGGTGGGCTTGCACCCACGCCGGTTTTCAAGACCGGTGCCTTAAACCGCTCGGCCATCCCTCCATCGTGATTTTTCAATCACTTGGATGCGCATGATCTGTTCTGGTGTTTGCTCGGCGCTGCCGCACCCTGAGACAATTCGCGCGTCATTGCTCTAGTGCGCCCAGCAAAGCCCTGTCAACCGGCCGCGGCTCTCCGCCGGCGGCAAAGTTGCCGGCCGATTGACAATATGGCGCAAGACTGGCCAACTTGCGGCGTGTTTTCAACTTTCGGGAGAATCCATGAAGAAGACATACGAGAAGCCAATCCTGATAAAGCGCGGAAGGCTGTCGCACATAACGGCACAGGAAATTCCATCAGAGCCGCTGCCGGGCTGACCGACGCCAAGTATCCGAGATTATACAGCGGATTTCAGCCCTTCGTATTGAAGGCGAAGAGCGCGCTGTGATGTGACGATGGCCGCGCCAGCCGAAAAGCAGTGGCTTTTCATTCCGATCGCCTTGCCGGTTCGTGCCACAATCCTGCCCGGTTCCGACCACAATCGGTTAATACGCTGATAAAGAATTCCTGCGCACAAGGGGGATGGAATCAGGGCGCCGCTGGCTTTGTCGAGCGCGTGCTTTGGCTCCTGGGGTTCGGGTCGTAGTGCGCCTGTCGAGACTGTAGGGGGACATCAGAAAAATGCAGCCTGTGGCGCGCCCACATTTCCGTCGCGCTTCCGCTTTCGTGTTGCTGGCTTTGTCGGGTGCCTTGTTGGCAGCCTGCGCGTCGCCGGAGCCAAAGGCGATGGTCAACACCAAGAAGCCCCGCTCGAAGGAATATTTCTCCGAGGCCGAATATGGCGTGAAGGCCAGCCCGCGCGTCACCTTCAAGATGTCGGGCCTGCAGCGTGGCGGCGGCCGCGACCAGCTCGGCAAGCCCTATCAGGTGCGCGGCAAGTGGTACTATCCGAAGGAGGACAGGGGCTATGCCAAGGTGGGTCTAGCCTCCTGGTATGGCGAAGCGTTCCACGGCCGGCTGACTGCCAATGGCGAAGTCTATGACATGACGCATCTGACTGGCGCGCATCCGACGATGCCGCTGCCGAGTTATGCGCGGGTCACCAACATGAAGACCGGCAGCTCGGTCATCGTGCGGGTCAACGATCGCGGTCCCTACCATGACGGGCGCATCATCGACGTGTCGAAGCGCGCCGCCGAAATGCTCGACTATGCCAATAGCGGCACGGCCAAGGTGAAAGTGGAGTATGTCGGACGGGCGCCGCTCGACGGCAATGACGATCAGTATCTAATGGCGTCCTATCATCCCGGCAACAGGGCGCCGGATCCATCCGACGGCCTGCCGACCGGCGTGATGATCGCCATGAATGGACCGTCGCCGAGCCTGCCGGCAGGCACGGCCGCCGTGCCGTTTCCTGGTCAACTGACGAATTCGGGAGCGCAGCCTGTTGTGTCGGCGCAGGCGCCGGCCTTCGGCGACGTGACCTTGCCCGACTTCGGGCCGATCGTGCCGGAGCGCCCGGAGATCAATCCGCAATCGCCATTCACTGTGGCATCGCTGTCTTACGCGGATGAGCGCGTGGAGCGCGCGTCCAACGCCTTTGCCGCACTGGATGGCGACGGCATGTCGCCTGCCGAAATCCTCCAGTCGTGGAAGCGGGGTAACCCGGCAGCGCCGTCGGCCGGTTCGCCGACGGAGTATGTCGCGGCGGGCTCGTTCGAGGATGCCGCCGAGGCGAAGCGCGTGGCGGCACAGCTTTCCGGCTTCGGCAAGACCGAAATCCAGCGCTCCGAACTCGACGGCGAGGACTGGTATTCGGTCAATCTCTACCCTGACGGCCATGGCAGCCTGGATGAGATGCTGCAGGCGGCCTGGTCGCATGGTGCGCCCGACGCGCTCGCCGTGCGGAACTGACCGGCAAGGCCGGGTTTCCGTGGTTGATTGTGCCGCCGGGGAAAAGCCTGATAGCTTGTAGGGCCTGCCCTGAAATGCCGGCTGACGGGTCGAACCTCTGATGAAATTTCGCCGCGCTTGGCCTTTTGCCGGGCTCCCTTTTGCTGGGCTTTTGGGTCTTGGTCTGCTGCTGGTTTCGCTGGCGCCGGCGGCGGCGCAGCTTTTCGAGATCAAGGCCGCGCAGGCGTTCATGATCGATCCCGAAACCGGTACGGTGCTGTTTGCCAAGGATGCCGACAGGCCGATGCCGCCGGCTTCGCTGGCCAAGCTGATGACGATGGAAGTGGTGTTCAACGCCATCAAATCGAGGCGCGCGACGCTCGACGATACATTCGTGGTCAGCGAGCACGCCTGGCGCACGGGCGGTGCGCCGTCTGGAACCTCGACCATGTTCGCCAAGCTCAAATCGGCGATCCGGCTGGAGGATTTGATCCAGGGCGTGACGGTCCAGGCAGCCAATGACGGCTGCATTATCATCGCCGAAGGCCTCGCCGGATCGGAGGCGAATTTCGCGGCGCAGATGACCGAACGGGCCAGGCAGATCGGTCTCACCAAATCGACATTCGTCAATTCGACCGGCCTGCCGGCCGACGGTCAGCAAACGACGGTTCGTGAGCTTGCGCTGCTGGCCTTGCATATCTGGCGCGAATACCCGGATCTCTATCGCTACTACGGGCAGAAGGACTTCACCTGGAACAAGATCCTGCAGAGGAACCGCAACCCGCTGCTGGCGATGGATATCGGCGCCGACGGCCTGGCGGTCGGCGCCAGCCAGACCGGCGGTTTCGGCATTGTCGGCTCGATCAACCAGAACGGCAGGCGGTTGATCGCGGCGATGAGCGGTCTGGCCAGCGACCGCGAGCGTGCCGAGGAGGCGCGAAAGCTGCTCGACTGGGGCATGCGCTCCTTCCAGAAGACCGAGATTTTTGCGGGAGGTGAGGTGGTCGGCGAGGCCCAGGTTTTCGGCGGCGCCAAATCCGGCGTGGCGCTGAAGGCGAAGGGCCCGGTGACGATCTTCCTGCCGACCGCCAACGGTAACAAGGTGACCGCCAGCATCGTCTATGACGGGCCGGTTGCGGCACCCGTGGAAGAGGGGCAGAAGGTGGGCGTGCTGCGCGTCTGGATCGGCGACACGCTGAGCCAGGAGACGCCGCTTTTCGCGGCCGAGTCGGTCGGTGTGGGATCGTTGCCGCAGCGCGCGTTCGATGCCGCCACGGAACTGGCCGTCGGCTGGTTGCGTTAGCGGCGTTACGGTGGACCTTTTTCCCGGCCGGGATTATGACCATCCCCAGGCACCGACAGAGGCGTTACGATTGGCGCGCGGATTTTTCATCACCTTCGAAGGCGGCGAAGGAGCAGGCAAGTCGACGCAGATCGAGCGATTGGCCAGGAAGATGCGCGCCAAGAAGTACGATGTGCTCGTCACGCGTGAGCCGGGCGGCTCACCGGGCGCGGAAGCTGTCAGGCATGTCCTGCTTTCGGGCGCCGCCGAACCGTTCGGCCCCAAGATGGAGGCGCTGCTTTTTGCAGCCGCGCGTTCCGATCATGTCGAACAGGTCATCCGGCCGGCGGTCGAGCGCGGTTCGATCGTACTTTGCGACCGCTTCATGGATTCCTCGCGCGTCTACCAGGGCGTCACCGGCGGCCTCGATCCGGCGTTCATGGACGCGCTGGAAGAGGTTGCCATCAACGGCATGGCGCCCGACATGACGCTGATCTTCGATATCGACCCGACCGAGGGCCTGCGCCGCGCCACGGCGCGGCGGGGCAGCGATGCCGATGCCGACCGTTTCGAAAAGGAAACGCTCGATATCCACCAGCGCCGCCGCGAAGCCTTTCTGGCGATCGCGGCTGCCGAGCCAGAGCGTTGCATCGTCATCGACGCGTCCGCCGATCCCGACGTGGTGGAGAACGTCGTCACCGCCACGGTGTTCGCAGCCCTGGAGGCGTTGGCGCCAACACACAGCAAGCAGGCGTCGCCGGCATGATCTTCGAACGCATCGCCCCTGAGCAGCACGACACGCTGGACGGCGTACCCGAGCCGTCCGAGACCCCGCGCCTGGTCGGACATGGCCAGGCGGCGAACATGCTCGCGTCAGCCTATCGCTCGGGCAAGCTGCCCCATGCGCTGATCTTTGCCGGCCCGGTCGGCATCGGCAAGGCGACGCTTGCCTTCCATCTGGCGCATCATCTTTTGAAGCATCCGGCATTCGAGCAGGCGCCGGATGTTCTTGCCGTTCCCGACCCGGCGTCATCGCTGTTTCGCCAGATCGCCACCGGCGCGCATCCTTCGGTGCTGCATCTGACACGCCCAGCGAATGACAAGACCAAGAGCTTCAAGACGGTCGTCACCGTCGACGAGATCCGCAAGGTCAGCCGCTTCCTCTCGCTGACCTCGCATGACGGCAGCTACCGCGTGGTGATCGTCGATCCGGCCGACGACATGAATACCAACGCCGCCAATGCCTTGTTGAAAAACCTTGAAGAACCGCCGGCGCGAACCTTGTTCATCCTCATTGTCCATGCGCCGGGCAGTCTGCTGCCGACGATCCGGTCGCGCTGCCAGATGGTGCGGCTGTCGCCGCTCGATGCCGAAAGCCTGATGACGGTTCTGGAGGGGGTCGAGCCGCCGCCGCCCGACAATCCCGCGGCACGCGCAGCACTGGCCGAACGGGCAGGGGGCAGCGCGCGCGCCGCGATCCTTTTGACGCAATATGGCGGACTGGAAATCGCCGAGACGCTCGATGCCCTGGTGACAGCGCGAAAGGGCGACATCGCCGGCGCCTATCGCCTGGCGGAGGCGGTCGCCGGGCGCGACCAGGCCATTCAGTTCGACATCTTCAACCGCCGTGCGCTCGACCTGCTTGCATCAGGCGCCGGCGAAGCAGCCCTTGCCGGCGATCTGGCGCGGGCGAAAACGCTGTCGGATACTTGGCACGAGGCGCTGAACGCTATATCTGAGACGGACACCTACAATCTCGACAAGAAGCAGCACGCCTTGACCATGATCGACCGCCTGAATTCCGCAATGCGAATGTGACCGGATCCGGCCCCGCGTCGGGATGGCAATCGCCGTCTCGATGCGATATCCACCGCCTCACATTCATTCGGACATTCATGACGGTTCATTCATGTCACGCGACACATTCTATATCACGACCGCGATTTCCTATCCGAACGGCAAACCGCATATCGGCCATGCCTACGAGTTGATCGCCACCGACGCGCTCGCCCGTTTCCAGCGGCTTGACGGCAAGCAGGTTTTCTTTCTTACCGGCACCGACGAGCACGGCATCAAGATGCTGCAGACGGCAAAGCGCGAAGGCATCTCGCCGCGCGAACTGGCCGACCGCAATTCGGCGGAATTCAAGCGCATGGCCGTTGCGCTCAATGCCTCCAATGACGATTTCATCCGCACCACCGAAAAGCGGCACTACGCTGCCTCCCAGGCGATCTGGAAGGCGATGGCCGCCAATGGCGACATCTACAAGGGCGGCTATGCCGGCTGGTACTCGGTGCGCGACGAGGCCTATTACGGTGAAGAAGAAACCGAAGTCCGCCCCGACAATGTCCGCTACGGCCCGCAAGGGACACCAGTCGAATGGGTCGAGGAGGAGAGCTACTTCTTCCGCCTCTCGGCCTATCAGGACAGACTGCTGGCGCTTTACGAAAGCCAGCCGGACTTCATCGGCCCGACCGAACGGCGCAATGAGGTGATGAGCTTCGTCAAATCCGGGCTGAAGGACCTGTCGATCTCGCGCACCACTTTCGACTGGGGCGTGCCGGTGCCGGGCGACGAAAAGCACGTGATGTATGTCTGGGTCGACGCGCTGACAAATTACATCACTGGCGTCGGCTATCCCGATGAAAAAGCTGATGATTGGCGCTTTTGGCCGGCGGATGCGCACATCATCGGCAAGGACATCGTTCGTTTCCACGCCGTCTATTGGCCAGCCTTCCTGATGTCGGCGGGCATCCCCCTGCCGAAGCGCGTCTTCGGCCACGGCTTCCTGTTCAACCGCGGCGAGAAGATGTCGAAATCGGTTGGGAACGTCGTCGATCCATTCACCATGGTCGAGCATTATGGCGTTGACCAGGTGCGCTACTTCTTCCTGCGCGAAGTGCCGTTCGGTCAGGACGGCAGCTACAGCCACGAAGCCATCGTCAACCGCACCAATGCCGATCTCGCCAATGGTCTCGGCAATCTGGCGCAGCGCTCGCTGTCGATGATCGCCAAGAACTGCGGTGGCGTGGTGCCGCGGCGCGGCGACCTCCTGGATGCCGACAGTGCTATCCTCGACCAGGCGGTGGATGCGCTTGGCGCGGCGCGCACGACGATGGCAGAGCAGGGCATCCATTTGGCGCTGGCTGCGATCTTCGGCGTGGTGGCCGAAGCCGACCGCTATTTCGCCTCGCAGGAGCCTTGGGCGCTGAAGAAAACCGATCCGGTCCGTATGGAGACGGTGCTTTGGACGACCGCCGAGATCGTACGCCGCGTGGCGTTGTTGTGCCAGCCCTACATCCCGGGGTCGGCCTCCAAGCTGCTCGACCTGCTGGCGGTGGCGGCGGACAAGCGTGACTTTGCGCATGTCCACGCCGACTATGCACTTGTGCCCGGTACGGCATTGCCCGTGCCGGAGGGCGTCTTTCCGCGTTACGTCGAAAAGCCGGACGCGAACGCCTGATGCTGGTCGACAGTCACTGCCATCTCGATTTTCCTGATTTCGCCGAGGAGCGGGCGGCCATCGTCGTCCGCGCCAAAGCGGCCGGAATCGCCCGCATGGTGACGATCTCGACACGCGTGAAGCGATTTCAGCAAGTGGTTGAGATTGCCGAGTCTTTCGACGATGTATACTGCTCTGTCGGAACTCATCCACACAATGCGGCAGAAGAGCTTGATGTGACGGCTGAGGAGCTCATACGCCTGTCCACGCATCCCAAGGTGGTGGCGATCGGTGAAGCCGGGCTCGATTATTTCTACGACCATGCGCCCCGCGATGCGCAGGCACATGGGTTTCGCACCCATATCGCCGCCGCCCGCGAGACGGGGCTGCCGCTGGTCATCCACTCGCGCGACGCCGACGGCGACATGGCGGATATCCTCGAGGATGAAACGGGGAAGGGCGCCTTCCCCTTCATCCTGCACTCTTTTTCGTCCGGACGCCGGCTGGCGGAAGTGGGCGTCAAGCTCGGCGGCTACGTGTCCTTTTCCGGCATCCTGACCTTCAAGAATTCGGCCGAACTGCGCGCCATCGCCACTGATGTGCCGCATGAGCGCCTGCTGGTCGAAACCGACGCGCCATATCTGGCGCCGGTGCCGTTTCGCGGTAAGCGCAACGAGCCGGCCTATGTCGCGCATACGGCCAAGGTTCTGGCCGAGACGATCGGCGTCGGCGAGGCCGAGATCGCTGATATCACGACGGACAACTTCTTTCGGCTGTTCAGGAAGATGCCCCGACCCGACACACCGGGTCCGGACGCGCAGGCGCCGGGCGCATGAGCGACCGGCTGCGTTTCACCGTCCTCGGCTGCGGCTCGTCGCCGGGCACGCCGCGCATCACCGGCGACTGGGGCAATTGCGATCCCACCAATCCCAGGAACCGGCGCATGCGCACCGCCGCCCTTGTCGAGCGGATCGCGGCGGATGGCGGCCGAACCACCGTCGTCATCGACACCGGGCCGGATTTCCGTGAGCAGATGCTGCTGGCATCGGTCAAGCGCATCGATGCCGTCGTCTACACGCATCCGCATGCCGACCATATCCACGGCATCGACGATTTGCGCGGCTTCGTCCTCGAACAGCGCCAACTGATCGATATCCATGCCGACCAAGACACCATGCTACGCATGCGGCAGGCGTTCGGCTATTGTTTCGAGACGCCGCCAGGCAGCTCCTATCCGCCCATCGTCAACGCCCATATCATCGATCACGCCAGGCCGGTGGTGATCGAAGGAGAGGGGGGTGCCCTCACCCTGCAGCCGCTGCCGCAGTTCCATGGCGACATCATCTCGCTTGGTTTTCGCATCGGTGGGCTCGCCTATTGTCCCGATATCAGCGGCTTCCCGGAGGCCACGGTCCGGCTATTGCACGGCCTGGAAATGCTGGTCATCGACGCGCTGCAATACAGGACGCATCCGAGCCATCTGTCGCTTGGACAGGCGCTTGACTGGATCGAAAAACTGGCGCCGAAAAAGGCCGTGCTGACGCATATGCATGTGCCGCTCGACTACGCCACGGTGATGGCCGAGACGCCAGCCAACGTCGAGCCGGCCTATGATGGCATGATCCTGGAAATACCTTATGAGTCAGTGTGATACGGATAGCGCTTCATAAGCGCATTCGGCTCTTTGGCCCGAATATCAGCAGCGTTCCAATCCGCTTATAGCCCATCCGGGGATAAAGCAGCGCCCCTGCATGTGTCGCGGCCAGCACCGAGCACCGCGACCCGTGGGCCCGGTCGTCATGCAGCATTTTCGACATAAGCGCCTGGCCGATGCCGCGACGCCGGTGCGAAGGCTCGACATACATGTCCGCGCACCACGTAGCGCCGACGGCATCCACGCTGCGCACGCGTCCAACGATATCGTCGCCATCGACCGCCACATATTGGCGGAACGGCGCTCCGTCGCCGAGCAGATCGTCCGCGATCGGCCGCCTGCGCATGCTCTTTCCCAACTGCGCCGCCCGTTCGACTGTCCGCACGCGTTCGATCAAAACAATCGCCGGCGGCTTTGGAATCTGGCTCAGTGGCTGGACGAAAAATCCTTCCGTCCGAAGCAGCCGGTAGCCGAGAGCCCTGTACGCGGTTCGCGTCGGCCCATCCGATTCCTCGTTCGCGATCACAACTGATATGGCGAAGCCCGGCCGCGCATGCTGCCGCACGATCGCGTCAGCTTCCTGGGCGGCGACGTCATGGACGACCCATTCCTCGCTGCGGTAGTCGCGAGGATTCTTGCGCACGGCATCGCGCATCAGCCACAATGGCCCGACGCGGCTGGCCTCGTAAGGAAAGGTGTGGCTCTTGCCGGTGCTATACCCATGCACGAACACCTCGATCGCCGCTTCGATCTCACGCTTTGCTGTCGTCATCCGGGCAGCCTAGCGCTGGCCATCGGCTCTAGGCAACACGCATCAATTGCGCCAAGCCTATGAAAATCGCCAGCAATTTCCAGCTGCCGGGTTTGCTCATAAGTTCCATAATCTATCTTATGCGACTTTCTGATGTGGCGGCTAAGACAGTTGAGCACGCGGCTGTCGGCGGCGCGCTCAACCATTTCCATTCAAGCGATCGGGCCAAGAGCGCCGCCCCACTATTCCAGGATGACGACGGCCTCCACCTCGAAGAGCATCGGGTCGATCGCGAGCTTGGGAACGGGAACCAGAGTCTGCGCCGGCAGCGCGTCGCCGAACATTTCCTTGACGTTCCTGGTCAGCGCCTCGAGCTTGGACATGTCGTGATCGACCACGAAGACCGTTAGCTTGGCGACCTGATCGGGTTTCGCGCCTATCCCTTCAAGCGCTGTCCGCAAATTCGCATAGGCCTGTTTCACCTGGATAGCGAAGTCGGGCGACAAGCCTCCCGTGCTGTCCTGGCCGCCCTGCCCGGAAATGTAGGCCACCCGGGCTCCGGGCGGCGTGATCACCGCCGTGCTGTAGCCGTTCGGCGACGGGCCGTAGAGCGTCCGCGGATTGACGATGGTCAGCTTTCGATCCTCGCTCGCTGTGGTCGCAGTGGGAATGGTCATGATGAGCAGGCCTCCGATAAGCAGGTTCGTGATTGCACGTGACATGTTTCTTCTCTTGCGCTCTGCCGACTGCGAACGACCTCGCTGCCAGCATGATTGAACTTTGGCCATATCGGCCATACGATGACTCATACGATGTACGAGTCATCGTATGGTACAGTGTACTAGTCAAGCCGTCAGCGTCGGCATTCCTGACGGTGCCTGCCAAAATCGACGTTCGGCCAGCGAGGAAGACAGATGGCAGCCAAACGCAGCGGCGCCCGAAGCAAACCGCTCCAGCCAGTGCAGGAGCCGCGCAGTGAACCAGCTCTCTCCCGGGAGCGCATCGTGGCGACCGCGGTTGAGCTGCTGGACGCTCAAGGGCTCGACGGATTGACGATGCGCCGGCTGGCCGATCGCCTCGGTTCGGGCGTGATGAGCCTATATTGGCACGTCAACAACAAAGAGGATGTCTTTGATCTGGCGCTCGATTCGGTGCTCGAATATCGCGGACCGCCGCAAATAGTCGAATCTCAAGACTGGCGCGCAGATGTCGTTCATATGCTCGAAGACTGGCGCGCCAGTATGCTGCGCCATCCTTGGTCGGCATCGCTGCTGCCGCGCCGGGCGCTCGGCCCCAACATCCTCAGTCGGCTGGAACTGCTGGGCAAGGCCTTGTCCAAAGCCGGTGTGGCGGACACGGACTTGAATGTCGCGATATGGTCGCTCTGGAACTATGTGATGGGCGCCACCATCACCCGGGCGAGCTTCGACCTCTCGGACGACGACAGGGCCGCCGCGCAGCAGCGCCTTACCAGCGAACGCTATCCGACGATCGAACGCTCTCGTCTGCTGTTGGATAACGATTGGGACGGCGCTTTCCGCAAAGGCCTCGACTTCCTGCTCGATGGCCTCGCTCCAAGAGAATAGACATTCCTATCATCGCCCCTACCCGGCCGGTGTCGTCGCACCTTCCGAACTCTGCAACAAGGACCTCCAAAAATGCATCCCGGCTTTCTCGATTTCCCCGCGCAGTTGCCCGGCGGCGTGCAGCCGCGCATCGTGCTGTTCGGCGCGCCGCATGGCAGCACCTATCCCGGCGCCGACGCGTCGGGTTTCGCCGGTGCTGCGGCCACCATCCGCGCCGCCAGCCAGGACGATGCGCAGTTCCTCGACAGCTGGGACTTCGACCTTGGCGGCCCCCTCTTCGACGGCCGCGAGCCCTGCTGTGTCGATGCCGGCGACCTGCCGACGTCGGTCCTTGACAATGCCGGAAACCGCAAGCTGATCGAAGAGAAGACGCGCGCCATCCTTGCCGCCGGCGCTGCACCATTGATGATCGGCGGCGACGATTCCGTGCCCATCCCCTTCATCGCCGGCTTTGCCGATCATGGCCCAATCTGGATCCTGCAGATCGATGCCCATATCGATTGGCGCGACGAGCGTTACGGCGAGCCCTTGGGCTACTCCAGCACCATGCGCCGGGCGAGCGAGATGCCACATGTCGCCGGCATCGTGCAGGCGGGTATCCGGGGCGTTGGCAGTGCCCGGCCCCTGGAGGTCGAGACCGCCAGGCGCTGGGGTGCGCACCTGGTCACGGCGCGGGAGATCCATGCTGAGGGCATCGAGGCCGCCCTCAGGCACATACCCGCGGGCGCGCGCGTGGTCGTGACTCTCGACTGCGACGGGCTCGATCCCAGCGTGATGCCGGGCGTCGCCGGCCGCACGCCCGGCGGGCTGACCTATCAGCAGGCGATCGGACTGATCGAGGGGGTGAGCCAGCGCGGACGCCTCGCCGGCTTCGACCTCATTGAATTCCAAACATCCGCTGATATCGACGGCCTGTCGGCCCTGACCGCCGCGCGCCTTCTCGTCAACGCGATCGGGCGCATCGTCAGGCAGGTTTGAGCCGGTAATCGGCGCGTGCATGAGCCCGATGCCGCGCGAACCGTTTTAGATCTGCTCAGAGGATTTCATCAGTGCCGCCTGGCTCCGTCCCCGCTGGACCGATCCGGCTGCACTAAAAAATTCGCCGAGGAACGCCGCCGCCTCATCCGAGATGCCGATGATCTTGTTCGTTGCCTGACGATAGAACTTGAAATTGAGTTCCGTCTCGGGCCGGCCGTCTTTCCAGGCGGTGAAATGTTTGAGTTCGCGCCGCCCGAGCGGTCGTTTGACGAGCGCGGTGCGTTCGATCGAGAGGCTCACACGCGGCGTTTGCCGGGCGATGCCGTGCTTCTTCGCAATCGCTTCGACTGATGTAACGACGCCGCACGCAATAAGACCCTGCCCGCCCTCGTTCTCGCTTGCGAACACGAAAACCGTATCGCCCTCGGCGATATGCTTGCCGCCATACATGGTTTTCTGCGCGGTGAACGCGAAGGTTTTTGCCTGCGGATCGCGGATCTCGGTCTTGATCGCGTAGTCCATGCTCTTCCCTGCGTTCAAACCGCTATCATCCCAGATCGATCTGGTAGGACAGAACACGCTTTGCCGCAGGCGCGATCAACATCACGCCCGGTTTGTTCGTGAACTCGCCGTCGAAGTCCACGGGGCTCGCAATGCCGTGCCAGGGCTCGATGCACAGGAATGGCGCACCGCCTGGCTTGGACCAGATGCCCAATTCCCGAAATCCTTGCCAGGACATCTCGATCGCCGGACCACGGTCGGCGGCATAACGCACGCTGCTGCCGGCAGGCCGATCGAGAATGACGGCGTCGTCGTCAAACAGGCGTTCGGAGAGCGCAAGAATTTTGCCCTCCACGGGCGTCGGCTGTGGCGTCGCCAGCAGCAGGCCGTCCCTAAGCCGCCGGATCGGCGCCCGCTCGTCGTCGGCAAAGGTCAGCCGATAGTCCGTCTTGGCCAGATCCGGTAGCAGCGGCCAGTTGAAGGCCGGATGCGCCCCTATCGATGCCGGAAGCGGCTCGTCGCCGGCGTTGGTGATGTCGAAGGTCACGCCAAGCTGCCGGCGGTCCAGCCTGTAGGTCACGGCCAGGCGAAAGGCGAATGGATAGTGCGTGCGGGTATCGGCATCGTCGGTGAGAACCAGCGTACAGGATCGGGGCCCCCTCTCCGCCCAGGCAAACGGCTTGTCACGCGCGAATCCGTGCTGCGTCATCGGGTAGAATTGGTCTCGATGGCGCAATTGATCGCCCTTCAGCCGGCCGACGATCGGAAACAGCACCGGCGAATGCCGCCGCCAGGCCGGTCCGGCCTGCCACAGAAGCTCGGTCGCCTCCGCGTCGCGCAACGAGACCAACTCGGCGCCCTGCGCGACTATAGTCGCCGAGATGCCGTCACCGTGAAGTGTCAGACGATCCTGTTCCATATGTCCTCACGGGTGGCTGATGTGGCCGGCAGGCTAGCAAAAGGCCCCGCGGGAACTCAAGAGCGCAGGCTACGCCGCGCCTCGCACAGCCGCGACCAACGCGCTACAGGCGAGACGGCGTGTTGCTCGCTGCCTCAAATGAAAACCGTGGCCGGAGGTTTCCCTTCGGCCACGGCAAGGTTCCGACGTGTTGCCTGCTACGGTCGGTCCGATTATTCGCGCTCGCCGGTGAAATTCAGCAAGAGCTGGAAGATATTGATGAAGTTCAGATAGAGCGAGAAGGCGCCGAAGACGGCGAGCTTCTGCTGTGATTCCGCGCCGAAATTCTCGGCATATTGTTCCTTGATCGTCTGCGTGTCCCAGGCGGTAAGGCCGATGAACACGGCGATGCCGATCACCGAGATCGCGAACTGCAGCGCGGTCGAGCCGAGGAAGATGTTGACGACGCTGGCAATCACCACGCCGATCAGGCCCATGATCAGGAAGGACGAGAACTGGGTCAGGTCGCGTTTGGTCGTGTAGCCGTAAAGGCTGGTGGCGCCGAACATGGTGGCGGCAATGAAAAAGGTGCGCGCGATGCTGGTGCCGGTGAAGACCAGGAACACGGAGGCCAGCGACAGGCCCATGACCGCGCAGAATGCCCAGAACATGGCCTGGGCGCCGGCAGCGGACATCGTCTGCATCCGGAACGAGAACAAGAGCACGAAGGCGAGCGGCGCCAACATCACCACCCACTTCAGCGGGCTGGAAAATATCGGCACGTAGAGCGCGGGCGTCGAAGCCACCGCATAGGCGATGATACCGGTGACGACGAGGCCGAGCCCCATATAGTTGTAGACGCGCAGCATGTGCTGGCGCAGGCCCTGGTCATAGTCGGCTCCGGCGCGGGCGCCAGTACCGACGCCATATCTCAGATTGGGAATGTTCATGCGGATTCTCCTGGTGATGCGGAATTAGTAAAGCGTACTGGCAAGCGTTTCGGCGGCGTGATCGAGGTCGCGCACACCGCTTCGGGCAATGACTGCGTAGGCGACGTCACCGATCTGGAAGTAAGCCGAGGAGATGTCGCCCGAAGGCGCGACGGTCGGCTTGACCACGTCGAATGTTCCGGGTCTGATCGCGAAGAGCGAGACCAATCCCATATCCTTTGTTTCGACAGCCATTTCGACGCTCGGGCCGAACTGCGACGGATAGATCTGTACGTCGCGGACCTTCCAGTCGGTCGGCAGTGACGGCATGACGATCGCCGTGGCGGCGCGGATCTCGTCCGCGTTGTAGTCCGGCGCTTCCAACTGGGACGACATGGTCTCGCGCACGATCGTCGTCCTGTGCGCCTGGATCGCTTCCTGCAGGTAGACAGGCGGCTGGGTCGAGGCGACGACTTTAGTCACCGATATCGGTCCAAGCATGCTGTGCGCCAGCCAGCCGGCAGCAACAAAGACAGCAACCGCGGCCACCCGCTGCAACGCGCCGAAGACGCGGTCCCGGGCCAGGCCCCGCTCCAGCCGGCGTGCCGCATCGGCCGTTGCCGGCCGCGCCATGCCTTGGGACCCCGCAAGCGCCATGCGCAGTTCGTCGCGCGTCCTGAGGTCGGACATCACCCGTGCCGCCGCCTCCGGACGGGTCGAAAGAAACGCCCCAACTTCAATGCGGCGTGCAACGTCCAACTGGTCGTCGACATAGGCGTCAAGGTCGGCATCGATTACCGGATCGCGCAGTTCGTTCATCACTGATCTCCCACGATCCTGAGGTGGTTTTTTGCACGCGCAGGCGACGTGTCTTCCATCTCGCGCAGCGCCGCCCGCGCACGACCGATGCGTGACATCAACGTTCCAAGCGGCACGCCGCTGACCTCGGCCGCCTGGCTGTAGGTAAGTCCCTCGATGGCGACGAGATGCAGTGCCGAACGCTGCTCTTCGGGCAATTTGAAAAAGGCTTCACGCACCTGCGCCAGGCGGATCGAATGCTCCTGGGGGGCGTCCATATTGGCGTCGGCAAGGTATTCGGCCTGCTCGATGCGCGCCGCTTCGGATTTGCGCGACCGTATTCCGTCAATGAAGGCATTGTGCACAATCGACAGCAGCCATGCGCGCAGATTTCCGCCGGAGCGGAAGGTGCCGCGCCTCTCATAGGCCCGCACCAGTGCATCCTGCACCAGATCCTCGGCATCGGCACTATTGCGCGTCAACGAACGCGCGTAGCGGCGCAGCGAACCGAGCTGTCCCGTGATATCGAAACGTGGCATCGATGGTTTCATGCTCTGTTTACGGAACATGCAGGGATTTTAATCCCTCATTGCGAAAATTTTTCCCACGATATCAATCTCGCGTGCCGCAAAGCCTGCTGAATGTGCTGACGCGGCGACCGCTCTGGAATGCGCGTCGCGATCGATGACGACCACCGAAAGGCCGTGCCGGACGGCGGCGAGCGCATGAGCCAGACCGACAATGCCGGCGCCGACAATTTCAGGGTCGAACTGTTCTTGCCGGCCTATCATTGTCTCACGCCGCCATTCTCGCGCTTGTCCCGGAAATGCCTGTCCAAACTACGCCGATGTCACAGGAACGTGTAGGGCTCACTTCCGTCTTACCGATCGCACGGCATTCGGTCTGGCGCACATGAAACCGCTGGCGCAAGGCGGGCGATTTGCGTATCACTCCGCCGCCATTGGGACGATGTTGATGTTCGAAAACCTGCAACCAGCCCCCGCCGACAAGATCATTGCCCTGATCGGCCTCTATCGCGCCGATCCGCGCCCCGACAAGGTCGACCTCGGGGTCGGCGTCTACAAGGACCGCGACGGCAAGACGCCGGTTATGCGCGCGGTGCGCGAAGCCGAAAAGCGCCTGCTGCAGAGCCAGGATACCAAGACCTATCTCGGCCTTGCCGGCGACACCGGCTTCAACGCCGCGATGGCGAAGCTCACCTTCGGTCCCGCGGCCGACCTGGGGCGCATCCGCGCCGCGCAGGCGCCCGGCGGCTCCGGCGCGCTGCGGCTGGTGGCCGAGTTGCTCAAGCGGACCCGCTCCGACGCGACGATCTGGCTGTCCGACCCGACATGGCCGAACCACCCACCTGTGATGCGCGCCGCCGGCCTGCAGATCCGCGAATACCCCTATTTCGACGCTGCTTCCGGTGCGGTGCGCTTCGCCGACATGCTGACGGCGCTACGCGCTGCAAAGAGCGGCGACGTGGTGCTGCTGCATGGCTGCTGCCATAACCCGACTGGCGCCAATCTCGATACCGCGCAATGGACCGAAATCACTGATCTTGTCGTCGAGCGCGGCCTGCTGCCTTTCGTCGACATCGCCTATCAGGGCTTTGGCGAAGGTCTCGATGCGGACGCCGCCGGCCTGCGCATCATGGCCTCAAAAGTCCCCGAAATGGTCGTCGCCTCGAGCTGCTCGAAGAACTTTGCCGTCTATCGCGACCGTGTCGGGGCGGCGATGATCCTGGCCAAGGACGGCGCCCAGGCGGATGTGGCGATGGGCCAGATGCTGTCGGCGGCGCGCGCCATGTATTCGATGCCGCCGGACCACGGCGCTGCCGCCGTGCGCATCGTGCTGGAAGATGCCGCCTTGCGCGCCGACTGGGAAGCGGAACTGGAAGACATGCGGCTGCGCATGCTCAGGCTTCGCGTCCAGTTCGCCGAGGCGCTGCGGCGGCAGTCCAATTCAGACCGCTTCGATTTCGTCGCCAGCCATCGCGGCATGTTTTCCCGCCTTGGCCTGTCCGAGGCGCAGGTCGAGCGGCTGCGCGCCGAGCACGGCGTCTACATGGTCGGCGACAGCCGCATCAACGTCGCGGGCCTGCCCGAGGACGGGATGGACGCACTCGCCAAGGCGATCGTCTCGGTGCTCGACTAGACCACAGCCACGATTACATGGGCTTGAATTTTGGCAGCAACCTCGCCGCTGCCATGTCTGTCTGCAATCGCGGATGCTGCGTAGTCGGTTGCAGCGTCGAGTTTTCCTGCGTCCTTGGCCTCGATTTCGTTGCGAAGGAGAGTTCCCTGGCAATAAGCAACCGCCGGAAGGCGCGGCGAGGATGCACGGCTTTGTTCGGCTCTTGTCTCGATCACCACGCGGGAGAAACCCGCGTCCTCCAACTCGCTGCGGATCAGCGCCGTGTCGTGGTAGCCGTGCGGTGTGCGTGCCAGAAAGCGCGGCGGATCGTTCGGAAAAATCCTTGCGAGAGCATTCGTGACGTCATCCGCAAATACATTCTCCTCGATGCGATCCCATACGTTGAACAAAAAATGTCCTCCGGGCTTCAGGACTCGCCTGGTTTCGCGGTAGGCAGATGAGCGGTCGGGAAAGAACATCACGCCGAACTGACAGCAAACGAGATCGAAGGCCGCATTTTCAAACGGCAGCGCCAGCGCATCCGCCTGGCGCCATTTGATGCGACTGTCGGGCGCTTGTCGCGAAGCGGCGTAGTCGAGCATCGGCTGGTTAAGGTCGGTTACGTCATAGCTTGCGCGGGGGGACAGTTTTGGCGCCAATGCCCGGGTCACAACCCCGGTGCCCGCGGCGATCTCCAAAACGGCGGCTGGCGACAAGGACGCTGCTCGTCGTGCAAGATCTGTGGCGTACGGCTCGAAAATCAACGGCACCATATAGCGGTCGTAGTTTTCCGGAATCGAGCCAGCGAACACCTTGTCCGTTTCCAACATTGCTATCACCCGCCGTCCGTTTGATGGCTCGCGAGATCAGCCTATGATTGTAAGCGCTGGGTCGTTTTCAACCGGAAGGCGCTCAACGGCATGCGGTCATGTCGGCCATGGCTCCGCGAAAGCGGAAGCAAGATCAGGCTATTGAAATCCATCATACCAGTCGGGGCGGGTTTGAGAATAGCGCCCGTTCCGCACCGGCACCTGTGGACAATACCCCCTCGCAGGCCGACGGCATTGGCCCTACGCCGGCGCTCAGGCTAGCATCCGCCCGATGAAGCCTTCGAAAGACATCTCCCGGCTGATCGAGATCATGGCGGCGCTGCGGGCGCCGAAAACCGGCTGCCCCTGGGACATCGAGCAGGATTTTTCGACCATAGCGCCTTACACGATCGAGGAAGCCTACGAGGTGGCGGACGCGATCGCGCGCGGCGATCTCGACGATCTGCGCGACGAACTCGGCGATCTCCTGCTGCAGGTCGTCTACCATGCGCAAATGGCCGAGGAAGCCGGCGAATTCGCCTTCGGCGACGTGGTCCAGGCCATCACCACGAAAATGATCCGTCGTCACCCGCATGTCTTCGGCGATGAGAAGGCCCGCAGCGCTGGCATGGCCAAGGGCATGTGGGAAAAGATCAAGGCCGAGGAGAAGGCTGAGAAACGCAGCGCCCGCCTCGCGCGTGGACTCGACCCCGAAGACAACGGCAAAGGCTTTCTCGATAGCGTGCCGGTCGCCCTGCCCGCGCTGACCCGGGCACTGAAGCTGCAGGAAAAAGCGGCCCGTGTCGGCTTCGACTGGAGCGAAGCCACGCCTATCCTCGACAAGATCGAGGAAGAGATCGGCGAATTGCGCGAGGCGCTGGCCAAGGGCGCCACGGCGTCGATCAAGGATGAGTTCGGCGACATGCTGTTTGCCGTCGTCAACCTCGGCCGTCATCTCAAGCTCGATTCCGAAGCCGCACTCAGCGGCACCAACGAGAAATTCCGCTCGCGCTTCCACTATGTCGAGCAAGCACTGGAAGCGTCCGGGAACACGCTCGAAAAGGCGACACTCGACGAGATGGAGGCGCTCTGGCAGCAGGCCAAAAGCGCGAAATAAGCTGAATTACCCGTTGTTTTTACGGTGCAATCGGCTTTCGATCTCTTCACGCGCGCTTTGCGTCGCCCTGAGTGAGACGGTCACGCTGCCATCCTCATTGTCGACCCGCGAAACGACGTCGCCATTGCGATAGAGCCAGTCGACAAGGCCAAATTGAGCCGGCGTAAGCGTGATTGTCAGCGTTGCCAGCTCGCCTGATACTCTTGTCTCGATGATCGCCTTCAGCGCATCGATGCCTTCACCGGTGGCGGCCGATATGGCGATCGGCGGCGCCTTGTTGCCGTCGACCCCGTCTGCAAGCAACCGCGCCCGGTTGCCCTCATCGAGCCGGTCGATCTTGTTCCACACTTCGATGACGCGCTTGGTGTCGCCGGCATCGACGCCGAGATCGGCGAGGATGCGCTCGACATCCTCGGCCTGTGCTGTCGTGTCGGGGTCCGAAATATCGCGCAGATGGATGACGAGATCGGCCTCGACCACCTCTTCCAGCGTCGCCCGAAAGGCTGCGATCAGATGTGTCGGCAGGTCTGAAATGAAGCCGACCGTATCCGACAGGATGACCGGCGTGCCGTGCGGCAGGCGCACGCGGCGCAGCGTTGGATCGAGCGTGGCAAACAGCATGTCCTCGGCCAGAACCCCTGCTCCGGTCAGCCTGTTGAACAGCGTCGACTTGCCGGCATTGGTGTAGCCGACGATCGCCACCACCGGGAACGGCACCTTCTTGCGCTTGGCGCGGTGAAGGTCGCGGGTGCGCCGCACGGTTTCCAGCTCGTGCTTCAGCTTGATGATCTTGTCCTGCAGGACACGCCGGTCCGATTCGATCTGCGTTTCGCCGGGACCGCCGAGAAAGCCGGCGCCGCCGCGCTGGCGTTCAAGGTGGGTCCAGCTGCGGACGAGCCGGCCCTTCTGATAGTTGAGATGGGCAAGCTCGACTTGCAGCGTGCCTTCCTTGGTCCGCGCACGCTCGCCGAAGATTTCCAGGATCAGTCCGGTGCGGTCCAGCACCTTGGCGTTCAATTCCTTTTCGAGATTGCGCTGCTGCACCGGCGTCAGCGGGTGGTCGACAATGACCAGCTCGGCATGACGCTCTTTGACGATCTCCGCGAATTCCGCCACCTTGCCGCTGCCGAGCAAGGTCGCCGGGCGCGGGTCGTTGACGGTCACGACTGCCGTGTGGACCGGGTCGAGATCGATGGCGCGGGCCAAGCCGACCGCCTCGTCGTGTCGGGCCTCGGCTGAACGCGTCAGGCGCGGACGGTTCGTCTCGTCGTCGCCGCGCGGCTGTCGGGTAAGCACCGGCACAATGACGACAGCCCGGGTTGGACCCTTGGCCTCGGTCCCGGGCTGATGTGACGATTTTTTTCCGCGGACGCTGCGATCCGCGTCTTTCTCACGTGCCAATCAGGCGCCCTGGCTTTCCTCGCCATCGAACATCTGAACCGGCTGGCTCGGCATGATCGTGGAAATGGCGTGCTTGTAGACGAGCTGGGAATGGCCGTCACGACGCAGCAAAACACAGAAATTATCGAATGAAGTGACCACGCCGGTCAGTTTCACGCCGTTGATGAGGAAGATGGTGAGCGGGTTCTTGCTCTTGCGAACTGAGTTCAGGAACAGGTCCTGAAGGTTTTGCGATCGTTCCGCCATTGTTCTTGTCTTTCCGCCGATCCCCTTCGGTTTGCAGGCCAATGCGCCAAATTAACCGGCCCATGTCAAGCGTACAAACACCCTCTTGCCGTCAGTAACGACAAGCAGAACGAGATATATTGATGTTCATTCCACCTGTGCGGTTATCAGGCCGGACTTTTTTCCGCAACGTCAAAAAAGGCCTGCCGCAAGGAAAGTGTTATTGAGCCGGGATGGCCATTGGCCACGGGAACCCCGTCGATCGCCACGATCGGCATGGCGATCGTCGTCGCGGAACTGATGAAAGCCTCGCGCGCGGCCTTGGCTTCGGCGACCGAAAACCCCCGCTCCTCAATCGTCAGCCCCAGCTTGGCGGCCACTTCGAACAGCGTGGTGCGGGTGATGCCGCGCAGGATGCCGTGCTCGGCCGGCCGCGTCACCAGCACGCCATCCCTGGTGATGATCCAGGCGTTCGACGAGCCGCCTTCCTTGACGGTGCCATCGGCATCGACGAACCACGCTTCCTGGGCGCCGGCCTCCCTGGCCTTCTGCTTGGCAAGCACGTTGGGCAGCAGGCCGACGGACTTGATGTCGACGCGGTCCCAGCGATTCTCCGGTACGGTGATGACCTTGATCCCGCTCTCGGCCCGCTTGGCGGCGACTGCGGGGTCGGCCTTCCGGGCCGTCACCACCAGCGATGGCTTGGTGCCGGCCGCCGGGAAGACAAAGTCGCGGCTGGCGACACCGCGCGTCACCTGGAGATAGACCAGGCCGTTGGCGACATGGTTGCGGCGCACCACTTCGCGCAGGATGAGCGGCAATACGCGCTGCGTCACCGGCCAGTCGATCGAGAGCTCGCGCAAGGAACGGTCCAGCCGGGCGAGATGACGTGGCATGTCGACGATGAAGCCGCGCGCCACCTCGCAGACCTCATAGACGCCGTCCGCGAACTGATAGCCGCGATCCTCAATGTGCACACAGGCGTCGGCGTGAGCGACATAGCGCCCGTTCACATAGGCAATGCGTGGCATCTGTAGTCCCCTGGATGGTCCCGGCTTTCTTAAGCGATTCCGCCACCGGCGTAACCGACAAATGCGTGGGCCAGAAGCGGCAAGGCCCGCGACAGGCCAGCCGTCAGACGCCGAGCGACTTCAGCTTGCGATGCAGCGCCGAGCGCTCCATGCCGATGAATTCGGCGGTCTTCGAGATGTTGCCGCCAAAACGGTTGATCTGGGCGATCAGGTAGTCCTTCTCGAACTGTTCGCGCGCTTCACGCAAGGGCAGCGCCATAATGTGCTGGTCGGACTGGTTTGGCGTGCGCGGCATGACGTCGCCGATCTCGGCGGGCAGAAGATCGGCGGTGATCGGCGCATCGACATCGTCGCCGCGCGCCAGGATCATCAACCGTTCGACATTGTTGCGCAACTGGCGGACGTTGCCTGGCCAGTTGTGGGCCTGCAGCACGGCCAGTGCGTCGTCGCCGATGCGCCGCGGCCGGATACCGGCCTGACGAGCGATCTGCTTCATGAAATTGTCGACCAGATAGGGAATGTCCTCCCGCCGCTCGGCCAGCCCCGGCACCATGACCGGAACCACCGCCAGGCGGTGGTAGAGATCCTCGCGGAAACGGCCGTCGGCGATCATGGCCTCCAGGTTCTGCGAGGTCGACGAGATGATGCGGACATCGACCTTGACCCGCTTGGTGCCCCCTACCCGTTCGAACTGCTGTTCGACCAGCACGCGCAGGATCTTGTTCTGCGTCTCGCGCGGCATGTCGGCCACTTCGTCGATGTAGAGAATGCCGCGGTGCGCCTCTTCCAGCGCGCCGACCTTGCGTTCGACACCGTTCGATTCGGTGCCGAACAGCTCGACCTCCATGCGTTCGGGCGTGATGTTGGCGGCGCTCAGCGTGACGAAAGGCGCGCCCTTGCGCGCCGACAACGTATGGATGGCGCGGGCCGCGAGCTCCTTGCCGGAACCGGACGGGCCGATGATCATTACGCGGCTGTTGGTCGGCGCGACGCGCTCGATGGTCTGGCGCAACTGGCTCATCGCCGACGACATGCCAATCAGGTCGAAGGTCTCGCCGCTGCGCTGCTTGAGATCCGAAACCTCCCGTCTCAGCTTAGAGGTCTCCAGCGCACGCTCGGCGATCAGGATCAGCCTGTCGGCCTTGAAGGGCTTTTCGATGAAGTCGTAGGCGCCGCGGCGGATGGCGGAGACCGCCGTTTCGATATTGCCGTGGCCGGAGATCATCACCACCGGCAGGTTGGGGTGCATCGTCTTGATCTCGTCGAGCAACGCCAGCCCGTCCAGCCGCGAGCCCTGCAGCCAGATGTCGAGGAAAATCAGCCTCGGCGCCCGGTCGGCGATCGCCGCCAGCGCGCTGTCGGCATCGAATGCCGTGCGGGTTTCGTGACCTTCGTCGCTCAAAATACCGGCGACAAGTTCGCGGATGTCTTCCTCGTCATCGACGATGAGAATGTCAGACGCCATTACCGACCTTTTCAGTTTCTCTCTCGTTTTCCGTCCTGCCCTCGCCGCGCGGTGGCGCGGCAACGGCGGCTGGCGGCAGGATGATGCTGATCATCGCACCCCGCCCACCGTGGAAGTCCGCCGGCGCATCATGCAGTTCGAGCCGGCCGCCATGGTCCTCCACGATCTTCTTGACGATAGCGAGGCCGAGCCCAGTGCCCTTCTCGCGCGTCGTCATATAGGGCTCGAGCAGCCGCTGGCGATTCTCGCGCGGCAAGCCTTTGCCATTGTCGATGACATCGATGCGAATCGCGCCATTCTGGCGCCCGGCCTGAATCCGGATTATGCCGTCCGAACGATCCTTTTGATCAAGTCCGTCAATGGCCTCGGCTGCGTTCTTGATGACATTGCCGAAAGCCTGCGCCATCAGCCGGCTGTCGAAAGTGCCTTTCAGCGGCTCGTTGCCGAACACGCGCTCGAAAGTGATGTCGGCGCGGCTCACCTCGACGAGGAACGAGGCCTCGCGCAATGATTCGCGCAAGTCGAGGGACTTCATTTCAGGCTTGGGCATGCGTGCGAAGGCGGAGAACTCGTCGACCATGCGGCCGATATCCTCGACCTGCCGGATGATCGTGTCGGTGCACTGATCGAAAACCTCGCGATCCTCGGTGATGACCTTGCCGTAGCGGCGCTTGATGCGCTCGGCGGAAAGCTGGATCGGTGTCAGCGGGTTCTTGATCTCGTGGGCGATGCGCCGCGCCACGTCGGCCCAGGCCGACGAGCGCTGTGCCTGCACCAGATCGGTGATGTCGTCGACCGTCACCACATAGGATTTCTCCTCCGAACCGTCATCGCCAGCCTCGATCGTGATCTGCACGTTGAAGGTCCGCTCCGTGCCGGCGCGGTAGAAGGTCACCTGCTCGCGATAGACCGGTTTTCCCGACTTGCGGCCGATCTCGAAGACGCGGCCGACATGCGGCAGCACCGCGGAAAGGTTCTGCCCGAGTGTGGCGGTGGCCGATATGGCCAGCATCGTCTCGGCCGAGCGGTTAACGATGGTAACGATGCCATAGGGATCGACGCCGATGACGCCGGCGGTGACGCCGGCAAGCACCGCTTCCGAAAATCGCCGCCGCTCGTCGATCAGATCCTTGGCGGACAGGATCTCGTTACGCTGCGATTTCAGCTCCAAGAGCATCTTGTTGAAGGTATCGCCGAGCGAGGCGACGTCGCCATCGGAGGGCCGAACGGGCACGGCAACGTCGAGATTGCCGGTCGCCACCTCGTCGGCCGCGCCGATGAGCTGACGGATGGGCCGCACCAGACGGTCGGCGACCGCAATACCGGTCCAGATGGCGGACAGGATGATGATCAGCGTCAGCGACAAATAGGGCAGCGCGAAGGCCACTTGCGAGGTGCGGCGATTGTCTTCGAGGCCACGATATTCGTCGGCGTTGGACCTGACGATCTGCCGCGCCTTGATCACTTCGGGATCGACGAGGCGGATGGTGTAGAGATAGAGCCCTTCGATTTCGCGCAGCTTGACGATGGCGCCCATGATGTTGCGCGTCTTCGGCTCGATCAGCACCGGCCTGCCATCGGTGGCACTGGCGACGGCGCCTTCCGGTGGCTCCGGCATGGCAAAGTTCGCATCGGTCTTGGCGCTCATGACGAAGGAACCGTCGGGTTTGATGAGTGCGGCATGGGCCAGCGAACGGCCAATGGCTTCCTTGTTCATGAGATCGAGGAAACCGGTCCGGTCGAGACCGTAGAGCGTGCGCGACGCATCGAGGTCATAGGCCATCGACAGCGTCGTCCCCTGGAGATTGCGCGCGTTCTCCTGCACATAGGCGTCCGCAATCGACAGCGACGAATTGACGATCGTCTTGGTGCGGATTTCGAACCAGCGGTCGAGGCCGATGTCCAGCGTGATCGAGGCGATGATCGCCACCATGATGGCGGGAATTGCGGCGACCAGGGCGAACATCGCGACGATGCGCACATGCAGCCGCGACGCCGCCTTGCCGTGCCGGCGCGCCATCACGATGCGATGCACTTCGCGCCCGACCAGCGCGATCAGGAACAGGACGAAGGCGGCGTTGAGCGCGATGAGCGCCAGCGTCGTCCTTTCGTCCGGAACGATCGGCGTGGCGCCGACGAGAATCGCAAAGGAGATCGCCGCCGTGATCAGCGCGCCGGCGATCGCCACCACGCCGGGCAGCGCAAGCAGCCGGCGCCCTTCCCTCGGGCCGGGCTTGTTGAAAAGCCGTTCGCTCAGTGTCGGTGCCTGTGAAGCCATGTCGCCGTGTGGAGCCAATGATTGCGTCGGATCTATGCAACGCATTGTGGCGATTATGCAACAAGTGTGACCTGGACGGAAATCTTTCGGCGATTGATCCCCGGAAAAACGGCGTGGCACTATCGCATCGCGCAAGCTCGACGCAAGAAGAGCATAGGCTCCGGATGCCTATCGGAGCTATGCGCCGCAAGCGAATTGGATAGAATGGTCCCGATGCATCGCCAGGCGGGGCCGCTTCCATGAGAGCTGTCGATACGGCAGAGGTCATCTTTCTGGTCGATAACGCGACCGACAGTCTCTCGTCGAACCCTGGTTTCGTCGAGACCGAGTTCGCCAGCCATCGCCGTCGCGGCATGCAGTGGCTGTCCGGGAAATGCCTGTGCTGCGCCGCGCATGGGCTTTCCTGCTTGATCACCGCCAGGACCGGATCCGCCAGCCGCGCGCTGCTGTTCGACACCGGGCCAGAGGAATGGGTGTTTGAGCGCAATGTGGTGCGGCTCGGCGTCGATCTGGGGGAAGTTGGCGCGGTGATGCTGTCGCATGGTCACTGGGATCATGGGGGTGCAATGCCGCGCGCCCTCCAGATGATCACAATGAGCAATGGCGGGCAGCCGGTTCCGACCTACATGCACCCCGATATGTTCGCCTTACGCGCGACCAAATCCGCTGACGGGCAGTTTCGACCGATGGAGCTGGTGCCGAGCGTGGATGTCCTGTCCGGAAACGGCGCCGATGTCATCGTTACCCGAGACGAGCTGCTGCTTTTTGATGAGACGTTCTATGTGAGCGGCGAAATCCCTCGCGTGACCCGGTTCGAACGCGGGTTTCCCGGCCAGTATCGCCGGATCGCGACAGGCAGTTGGGAGCCGGACGAGGTAATGCCGGACGAGCGTTTCGTGGCGATCAACGTGGCCGGTAAGGGGCAAGTCGTCTTCACCGCCTGCTCGCATGCCGGCCTGATTAACGTTCTGACGCACGCCCAGTCACGGTTTCCGGATATCCCGCTCTATGGCGTGTTTGGCGGCTTCCACCTCTCCGGGATCACCGAGCCAATTATTCCGGAGACGGTCGAAGCGCTGGCGCAGTTTGACCTGCAATTGATATCACCCGGGCATTGCACGGGTTGGCGCGCCGTGAGCGCACTTGCGGCCGCCTATCGCGAGAGGGTCGTTCCATCCGCGGTCGGCAAGACGTTCATGCTTTGAGACTAGGCAAAGCTAGTAGCCCAACGCCATCCCATCCTTGCGGGGGTCGGACCCTCCAATCAGGACGCCGCGCTCCCAGTCAATCCGGATGGCCTGCGCGCCGCCGATGGCCCACCGGGGCGGTTGAACCTTGAAGCCGCGGCGTTCAAGTTCGGCACCGATGCGGGTGCGGATGGCTTCCTCGACCTCCACCGTCGCGGTAGCGGGCAGTGGAAAGAGGCGCGGCAGGTCAATGGCGGCCTGCAGATCGAGACCACAATCGTAGAGCCGGGATAACAGATGGGCGTGGCCCATGGCCTGATAGTGGCCGCCCATTACACCGAACGGCATGACGACGCGGCCACCCTCGGCGGCCATTCCCGGGATTATTGTATGCATCGGACGCTTTCGGGGGCCGACTTCGTTAGGGTGACCCGCCGCAAGCGAAAAGCTCTGGCCACGGTTATGGAACAACACGCCTGAGCGTGGCGCCATCAGCCCGCTGCCATAGGGACTGAAGATCGAATTGATGAAGCTGACCGCGTTGCGGTCGCGATCCACCACACAAAGATAGACGGTATCCTTGTGCTCGACGGTGTCGAACGACGGCAGCGGTTCGGTGACCCGATCGAAGGAAATGCCAGCGGCGAGGCGATCAGCAAGTGTGCTCGATAGCATGCGCTCGACGGTCCCATCCGACCCCGACGGATCGGCGACCATCGCGTCGCGCGCGGCGTAGGCGAGCCGTGTTGCCTCGAGGAGGAGATGCAGATCATCGGGGTCGAACGGGTCGTTGGACAGCGAGAAACGTGAGAGGATGTTCAGGATCAGGAGGGCGACGACGCCCTGGCCATTCGGCGGGCATTCGTAGATGGTGCGGCCGCGATAGGTTGTGGAGATGGGTGTAACGTAGTCTCCCGCAGCGCTGCCGAAATCGTCGAGGGTGTGATGGCCGCCGAGGCCTCGCAGATAGTCGACCATGTCCTCGGCCACGGCGCCGCGATAGAAGGCGTCTCGGCCATCGCGTGCGATCGCGTCGAGCGTATCCGCGAGCAAGGGCTGGCGCTGGACGCTGCCGACCGCCGGCGCCTCTCCCTCGACCAGGAAGGTGGCATGGGTGGTTGGGTCTGCCGCCAGGAGATCGCGCTGCAGGCCCAGGTCGGCGGCGACACGGGGCGTCAGTGCGGAGCCCTCGCGTGACATGGCGATTGCCGGCTGAAGGACCTCGGCCATCGGCATCCGGCCGAAGTCGCTCAAGAGGCGGCACCAGGCATCGACCGCTCCAGGAACCGTGACGGCATGAGGAGACGAGCGTTCGATTGCTGTCACACCCCCGGCGCGCAATGCGTCGCGGGTCAGGGCGGCCGGCGTTCGGCCCGAGCCGTTAAACGCGCGCATGTCGGTGGATCCTTCCACCGCTATCATTGCGAAACAGTCCCCGCCGACACCCGTCGAGCCCGCCTCGACGACACATTGAACCGCCACGGCCGCCACCGCGGCATCGATGGCGTTGCCTCCTGCCTTCAGGATCTCGATGGCCGTCAGGGTTGAGGCCGGATGCGAAGTTGCCGCCATCCCGTGACGGGCGACGGCCAGCGACCGACCAGGATCTTCGAAGTTACGCATGACGGCCCTCAAACCTTCCCGCCCATTTGCTTAGTCAGTCCCTTGGCGCCAGCGCAAGTGACTTTGGCCAGATGTCGCGCATTGAGTGGTGGGTGACAGCGGATACAGCTGTCTCACCTTCGCCATCGCGCTGGCTGGCTGCCAGAAGTGTGAGCCGGGTCTGGGCGTGAATTCGGCCGAGCGCGAACGAGCTTCCGCTTAGGTCGAACTCGGTCGTTCTGAGTGATTGGGCTTTGCCCCTAAGATTGCCTGGACGATTTGTAGACGTTGACGCCGAGTTCACGGATCTTCTTGCGCAGCGTGTTGCGGTTCAGCCCCAGCAATTCCGCGGCCTTGATCTGATTGCCGCGGGTCGCCGTCATCGAGGCCAGAACCAGCGGATATTCGACCTCGGAGAGAATGCGCTGATAGAGCCCGGCGGGCGGCAATTCGCCGGCAAAGGAAGCAAAATAGCGCTGCAGGAAATGCTCCACCGCCTGGCCTATGGACAGATCGTCGGGAATGAGATTGCCGCCACCGGGAACGACCGGCCGCTCGCCGGTCTTCAGTTCTGCCTCGATGATCTCGGCGGAAATCTCGTCCTGAGAGTAAAGCGCGGCCAGCCTGCGGACGAGATTTTCAAGCTCGCGCACATTGCCGGGCCAGGGATAGCGCTTCATCAGTTCGATGCCGCCGGTGGAAATGCGTTTTGTCTGCAAGCCTTCGCTGGCTCCGATCTTGAAGAAGTGCCGGACGAGGTCGGGAATGTCCTCGGATCGCTCGCGCAGCGCCGGCAGTCTGAGCGGCACGACATTCAGCCGGTAGAACAGATCCTCGCGGAACAGCCCCTGGTTGATCAGCGTGCGCAGATCCTTGTTGGTGGCGGCGACGATGCGCACATCGGTCTTGATCGGCGTGCGGCCGCCGACGGTGGTGTATTCGCCTTGTTGCAGCACGCGCAGCAGGCGCGTCTGGGCTTCCATCGGCATGTCGCCGATCTCGTCCAGGAACAGCGTGCCGCCCTCGGCCTGCTCGAAACGGCCGGTGGAACGGTTCTGCGCACCGGTGAAGGCGCCCTTCTCGTGCCCGAACAGTTCCGATTCGATCAGGTCGCGCGGGATCGCCGCCATGTTGATGGCGACGAAGGGGCCGCCGCGGCGGCGGCCATATTCGTGCAGCGCGCGGGCCACCAGCTCCTTGCCGGTGCCCGATTCGCCTGAAATCATCACCGTCAGGTCGGTCTGCATCATGCGCGCCAGCATGCGGTAGATATCCTGCATGGCGGCAGAGCGGCCGACCAGCGGCATCGTCTCCGGCGGCTCGTCCGCCCGCGCATCGATCTTCGGGCGCCTGGGCTCCGACAGTGCCCGGTTGACGATGTTGAGAAGCTCGGTCAGGTCGAACGGCTTGGGCAGATATTCATAGGCGCCTGTCTCGGAGGCGCGGATCGCGGTCATGAACGTGTTCTGGGCGCTCATGACGATGACCGGCAGTTCCGGCCGCGCCTTCTTGATGCGGGGCAGCATGTCGAAGGCGTTCTCGTCGGGCATCACCACGTCGGTGATGACGAGATCGCCCTCGCCCGCCGCCACCCAGCGCCACAGCGTCGAGGCGTTGGACGTCACGCGCACCTCATGGCCGACGCGCGAAAGCGCCTGGTTGAGGACCGTGCGGATGGCTGCATCGTCGTCGGCGACGAGAATATTGCCGCGAACCGTCATTTGCGGTCTCCTTCGCCATCATCGTCCGTGCCGAACGGCGTTTCTTTCCAAGCCGGCATCAGAATGCGGAAGGTGGTTCCGCGCGGCGTCGAATCGCATTCGATGATGCCGCCATGCTCGCCGACGATTTTCGCAACCAGCGCAAGACCGAGCCCCGACCCGTTCGGTTTGGTGGTGATGAACGGGTCGAACAGGATTGGCAGGATATCTTCGGAAACACCGGAGCCGTTGTCGCGCACGCAGAATTCCAGCGGCAGCGACACGCGGCCCTGCGATCCCGGAACGGAGACACGGATGCCCGGCCGGAACGCGGTCGACAAGGTGATCTCGCCTTGCGGATCGCTGCCAATGGCCTCGGCGGCATTCTTGACCAGGTTGAGGAACACCTGGATGAGCTGATCGCGGTTGGCGAAAACCGGAGGCAATGAAGGATCATAATCCTCCAATATCTTGATCCGACTGGCAAAACCGTTCTTCGCAATTGCCTTCACATGGTCGAGAACGACATGGATGTTGACGGGATAACGGTCGATCGGCCGCTCGTCGGAGAACACCTCCATGCGATCGACCAGCGAGACGATGCGGTCGGTCTCGTCGGTGATCAGCCGGGTCAGCGCGCGATCCTCGTCGGAAGCCGACAGTTCGAGCAGCTGGGCAGCGCCCCTGATGCCAGAGAGCGGGTTCTTGATCTCGTGGGCGAGCATGGCGGCAAGGCCAGTCACCGAGCGCGCGGCGCCGCGATGCGTCATCTGCCGGTCGATCTTGTCGGCCATCGACCGTTCCTGGAACATGACGACCACGGAGCCTGGGAATTCCGGCACCGGCGCGACATAGAGGTCAACCACCTTCTCGATTCCGAGGCGTGGCGACGACACGTCGACCCGGTATTCGTTGACCGGCGCCCGGCGCTCGCGCACCTGGTCGACAAGCGTCAGCAACGGACTGCCGAAAGGAATGAGCTTGGACAATGTGTTGCGGGCGAGCATGGTCGCGCTCGAGCGGAAGAAATCCTCGGCATCGGCGTTGGCGAAGGTGATGAAGCCTTGCTCATCGACCATGATCACGGGGCGACGGATGGTGTTCAGCACGATATGGGCGGCGTCCGCCATGTCCGTGTTCTGTGCGACGGTCGCGCTCATGCCGCGCTCCGCAGATCGGCTGGTTCCGCAGCGCTTTGGAACACGTCGTGCAGCCGAGCAATGACCTGTGCCGGCTCGAAAGAGGTAAGGATCGCCTTGCGCCGGCCGGAGGCGATGCTGGCGGCATGGCGATCGAGATACCAGCCAATGTGCTTGCGCGCCTGGCGCAGGCCACTTTCGATGCCGTAGAGCGCCAGCATGTCCTCGTAATGGGCAATGACGTAATCGGCGAGCGCTGGCGGACTGGCGGGAATGCCGGATGCCGTTTCACCAGCCGCCGTCGCCGCTATGCTGCCCGCTGTCCAAGGCGCGCCGTAATGCGCGCGGCCGACCATCACCGCATCGGCGCCCGACTGGTCGAGGATCATGGCCGCCTCGGCCGGCGAGCCGACATCGCCATTGGCGACGACCGGGATCGACACGGCCTGTTTGATGCGGGCGATGGCGCGCCAGTCGGCCTTGCCTTGGTAGAACTGACAGCGCGTGCGGCCATGCACCGTCACCATCTGGACGCCGGCCTGCTCGGCGCGTCGCGCCAGAACCGGTGCGTTGAGCGCGCTTTCATCCCAGCCGAGCCGCATCTTGACCGTGACCGGCACCTCGACGGCGCCGACCACCGCCTCGATCAGCGACAGCGCGTGGTCGAGATCGCGCATCAATGCCGAACCGGCATAGCCGCCGGTCACCTTCTTGGCCGGGCAGCCCATGTTGATGTCGATGATGTCGGCGCCCTCACCGGCGGCGATTCGGGCGCCCTCGGCCATATGCGCCGCCTCGCGGCCGGCAAGCTGGACCATGTGAACAGGCAGCCCGGAATGTCGGATGCGCAGATCGCAGCCGGCCCTGCCCCTGGCCAGTTCGCCGCTCGCCACCATCTCCGACACGACCAGCCCGGCGCCATGTGCGTAAGCGCGTTGCCGGAACGGCTCATCTGTTATACCGGACATGGGTGCGAGAAAGACGCGATTGCGGATTCTCAAGCCCCCGACGTCGAGCGGCAAAGCCAATTTGGTCAAGTCAAGTTTGCTCAAGTCAGGCATGCACAAAAACCAAGCATGTTCGATTGCTGCACATTCTCTAGCCAGAAGCAAGGCAATGTGCAACGCGGAATGACGCCACATTAAGGCGCATTTGGGAAAATGCTGGCCTTCGCTACAAGCCGCGACTAAGCCTCTCGCCATGACAGACGCAAGCGAAAAAACAGCCGACGCGGCAAACGACAAGGTGGGTGTGGTGATCGTCGCCGCCGGGCGCGGCGCGCGTGCCGGACAGGCCGACGGGCCGAAGCAGTATCAGCGCATCGGTGGCCGCGCCGTCATCGCGCGCACGCTGGAGACCTTCCTGTCGCACCCGAAAACAGGCCCTGTCGCCGTCGCCATCCATGCCGACGACCGCGACCTCTTCCGTCAGGCAGCGGGCGCCGATGCCGACCGGGTCATCGCCGTGATTGGCGGCGTGTCGCGCCAGGCGTCGGTCCGTCTCGGGCTGCTGGCGCTACGCGACCATGCACCGGGCCGGGTTCTCGTCCACGACGCCGTGCGCCCCTTCGTCGACGCTGCCCTTATCGACCGCACGATCGCCGCCATCGGCGAGCGCCAGGGTTCGCTGCCCGCTTTGCCGGTCGCTGATACGCTGAAACGCGAATCGGCCGCCGGCATGATCGAAGAGACCGTCCCCAGAACCGGACTTCATGCCGCGCAGACACCGCAGGGCTTTCCGTTCTGGCCGCTGCTTGCCGCCCATGAGAAAGCCCACCATCTGGGCAAGGCTGATTTCACCGACGATGCCGCGATCGCCGAATGGGCGCATATTCCGGTGAAGATCGTTGCGGGCTCACCGGATAATATCAAACTCACCTGGGCACGGGATATTGCCATGGCAGACCAGCGGCTTTCCGGCGAACGGCCGCGTTTTCCTGATATCCGCACCGGCAATGGCTACGACGTCCACGCCTTCGAACCGGGCGACCACGTCACGCTCTGCGGCGTCGCCATCCCGCATGACAAGAAACTGTCCGGCCATTCGGATGCCGATGTCGGCCTGCACGCGCTGACCGATGCGCTGCTCGCCACCTGCGGCGCCGACGACATCGGCACGCATTTCCCGCCGTCCGATCCGCAATGGAAAGGCGCTGCCTCGCGGATTTTCGTCGAACATGCGGCGAAGCTGGTGCGCGAACGTGGCGGGCGCATCGCCAATGCCGACATCACACTGATCTGCGAGGCGCCGCGCGTCGGCCCGCATCGCGCGGCGATGACCGCGACGCTTTCGGCGATGCTGGGAATCTCGCCGGACCGGATCTCGATCAAGGCGACAACCAACGAAAAGCTCGGTTTTGTCGGCCGCGAGGAAGGCATAGCGGCCATCGCAACCGCCAGCGTCGTATTTCCCGGCGACGTACCCGAATGAGCAACAGCGACCTCGCAAACGCCCTGCTCCAGGCATGCCAACAACGCGGCATCATGCTGGCGACGGCCGAGAGTTGCACCGGCGGCATGATCATCGCAGCACTCACCGACATTGCCGGCTCTTCCGCGGTGGTCGACCGCGGTTTCATCACCTATTCCAACGAAGCCAAGATGGAGATGCTCGGCGTTTCCGCCGCCACGCTTGAGGCGCACGGCGCCGTCTCGCGCGAGACAGTGCTGGAGATGGCGGCGGGCGCGCTAGCCCGCTCGCGCGCCCAGCTCGCCCTTGCCGTCACCGGCATTGCCGGTCCGGGCGGCGGGTCGGCGGAAAAACCTGTTGGGCTTGTCTGGTTCGGCGTTGCCGTGGCGGGCAAGCCGATCATTGCCGAACGCAAGCTGTTTGCCGACAACGGCCGCGATTTCATCCGCCGGGAAACGGTCAGGCACGCGCTGGAACTGGGCCTGCGCGCGCTCGACCAGGATCAGGCTGTCGGCGTTGAGCCGTAAATAATATCGGCGCGCTTCTCGAAGGCCTCGGAGAACATGCGAAAGGCGCGGTCGAACATGGTCCCCATCACCACGCCGAGAATGCGGCTCTTGAACTCGTAGTCGATGAAGAAGTGGACTTCGCAACCGCGATCGGCCGGATCGAAGCGCCAGACATTGCTTAGATATTTGAACGGCCCGTCGATGTATTTGACGTCGATGGTGTTCTCGTCGGGCTTTAGAAGCACCTGCGTGGTGAAGGTTTCGCGGATCGCCTTGTAGCCGATGCTCATGTCGGCGACGAGAATCGTGCGACCATCGCGCTCCTTGCGTGAGCGAACCGTCAGCGCCTCGCACAGCGGCAGGAATTGCGGATAGGTTTCGACGTCGGCGACCAGAGCGAACATCTGTTCCGGCGTATGGGTGACGCGGCGTGTGGCTTCGAATTTCGGCATGAAACCAGCGTGTTAGGCTGATTTTCTGAGCTGCGATTCGCGCGCCGCGCGCAGCCTGGCGAAATCGTCGCCGGCATGATGCGACGAGCGCGTTAGCGGGCTCGACGCCACCAGCAGGAAGCCCTTGGTCTTGCCGATCGTCTCGAAGGATTTGAATTCCTCCGGCGTGACGAAGCGGATCACCGGATGGTGCTTCTTCGACGGCTGCAAATACTGGCCGATGGTCATGAAGTCGACATTGGCCGACCGCAGATCGTCCATCAGTTGCAGAATCTCGTTCCGCTCCTCGCCGAGCCCGACCATGATGCCGGACTTGGTGAAGATCGAGGGATCAAGCTCCTTGACCCGCTGCAAGAGCCTGATCGAATGGAAATAGCGGGCGCCCGGCCGAACCGTAAGATAGTTCGACGGCACGGTTTCGAGATTGTGATTGAAGACGTCCGGCTTGGCCGCCACCACGATCTCCAGTGCGCCTTCCTTGCGCAGGAAGTCGGGCGTCAGGATCTCGATCGTCGTCAAAGGTGTCGCCGCCCGGATTGCACGGATGACCTCGGCGAAATGCTGCGCTCCGCCGTCGGCAAGATCGTCGCGGTCTACGGAGGTGATGACGACATGGCTCAGACCCATCTGCCTGACCGCATGCGCGACACGCGCCGGTTCGTCGGGATCGAGCGCCGTCGGTATACCGGTAGCCACGTTGCAGAAGGCACAGGCGCGCGTGCAGATCTCGCCCATGATCATGAAGGTCGCGTGCTTCTTTTCCCAGCACTCGCCGATATTCGGGCAGCCGGCCTCTTCGCACACCGTCACCAGTTTGTGCGATTTCACGATTTCACGCGTTTCGGCATAGCCCTTCGACATCGGCGCCTTGACGCGGATCCAGTCGGGCTTGCGCAGCACCTCCTGGTCAGGCTTGTGCGCCTTCTCGGGGTGCCGCAGGCGCGGCGCATTGGCGATCGTGTCGAGGACGGTGACCATCTGAAACCCGGTTCATTCGCGAGCGCCTTTCCGGCGTTCGCCTTGCAAAGTCATCTAGGACTTTTTGACCCAAAGAAAAAGGCCGTAGCTCTGCATGCCGCCACAGCCGTTTTCGCATGGCAAGAGTTGAGATCGATTAACGGCGAACCAGGCGTCCTACCCAGATCAGCAGACACGCGCCGATAAAACCGGTAATCAGATAAGCGATCCAGCCCGCGCCGAAGGCACCGATATTGAGCGCCTGCAGGATGGCGTTCAGCACGATCGCACCGACGATGCCAAGGATGATGTTCATCAAGATGCCGGTGTTGCTCTTCATGAACATCTCGGCAAACCAGCCTGCCAGCCCTCCGATGATGATGGCTGCTATCCAGCCCACGCCATTCACGTCCATATGCCCACTCCTCTGCTGACGGGTGAAAATGCATTCGGAAACGAACTACCTTGCGTCGAGTTCCCCGGGCGCTTGCGTGTGAGTCTCACCCGGCCAATTTATCATGCGTTCAGCGCGCGGCCATAGGCGTCGAGCACGCTTTCCTTCATCATCTCCGACAGCGTCGGATGCGGGAAGATGGTGTGCATCAGTTCTTCCTCTGTCGTTTCGAGGTTCATCGCGACGACAAAACCCTGGATCAGCTCGGTCACTTCGGCGCCGACCATATGCGCGCCGAGCAATTGTCCGGTCTTCTTGTCGAAAATGGTCTTGACGAAGCCCTGGTCCTCGCCGAGCGCGATGGCCTTGCCGTTGGCGGCGAACTGGAAGCGGCCGACGCGGATGTCCTTGCCATCCGCCTTTGCCTTGGCTTCGGTCAGGCCGACGGAGGCGACCTGCGGGTTGCAATAGGTACAGCCCGGGATCTTCAGCTTGTCCGTGGCATGTACGCCGGGGAAATTGGCGATCTTTTCGACGCAGACAACGCCCTCGTGCTCGGCCTTATGGGCGAGCATGGGCGGCCCGGCGACATCGCCGATGGCATAGATGCCGGGGACATTGGTCTTGCCGTAGCCGTCGACGACGATACAGCCGCGCTCGATCTTCACGCCGAGCGCTTCGAGACCGAGGTTTTCGATGTTGCCCTGCACGCCGACGGCCGAGATCATCCGGTCGGCGGTGATCTTCTCGACCTTGCCGTCCTTCATCTCGACATGCGCGGTGATCGAGTTGGCTGATTTCTCGACCTTGGTCACCTTGGCCTCGAGAATGATCTTCATGCCCTGCTTCTCGAACTGCTTCTGCGCGAATTTCGAGACTTCGGCGTCCTCGACCGGCATCACCGCCGGCAGAAGCTCGACCACGGTCACCTCGGCGCCCATGGTGCGGTAGAACGAGGCGAATTCGATGCCGATGGCGCCCGAGCCCATCACCAGCAGCGATTTCGGCATCTCCTTCGGCACCATCGCCTCGAAATAGGTCCAGATCAGCTTGCCGTCCGGCTCGATGCCGGGCAGCGCGCGCGGCCTGGCGCCAGTGGCCAGGATGATGTGCTTGGCCGTGTAGGTGCCCTCGCCCTTGACGCCCTTCGGCACCGGCGGCTGCGGCTCCATCGGCTTCTTGGCCGTGTTGGAAACCACGATCTCACCTGGTTTGGTGAGCTTGGCTTCGCCCCAGATGACGTCGACCTTGTTCTTCTTCATCAGGAAGGCGACACCGCCGTTGAGCCTGAGCGAAACCTTGCGCGAGCGATCGACCACGGCTGACGTATCGACGCTGACCTTGCCGTCGAGCTTCAGCCCGTAGTCCTTCAGATGATCGGAATAGTGCATGATCTCGGCCGAGCGCAGCAGCGCCTTGGTCGGAATGCAGCCCCAGTTGAGGCAGATGCCGCCAAGATGCTCACGCTCGACGATCGCCGTCTTGAAGCCAAGCTGGGCGGAACGCACCGCCGCGACATAGCCGCCAGGGCCGGAACCGATGATGATGACGTCGTAGTTCTCAGCCACGATTTTCTCCTTGATTCCCTAGAGTTCCAGCATGACGCGCACGAGCGGCGCCAGCGCCTGCCCGATTTTTCGCGTGTTCTCGGCATCGAGATGAACGCCGTCGAGCGGCGTGGTTTTGGCCACCGTGCCGGCGTCGAAGAAGCCGCAGCCGGCCTCGTCGGCAAGGGCGGAATATAGCGCCGCCAATCGCAGCGAGGCGTCATCGCCGCCGGCGAACATCTCCTTGAATTCGGCATTCTCCGTGCGGCTGACAGCGGGTGGTGCGACGATCAGGATCTGCGGCGCCGGCCAGTCGAAGGGGTAATCATGACCACGCACGATGTCGATCAGGCGCTGGATGCCCTGCTTGGCCGCGACCGGATTGCCATGGATCCACGGCTTCATGTCGTTGGCGCCGAGCATGATGACGATGAGGTCGATCGGCGCATGCGTCGTCAGCACCGTCGGCAGCATCCTTGCGCCGTTGCGGTCGGCGCCGGCCAGATGGTCGTCAAAAGCCGTGGTGCGGCCGTTCAGGCCCTCGGCGATGACCTCAACGCCGCCGCCCAGGGCCTTCCCCAGCACGCTCGGCCAGCGGTCTTCGAGCGGGTGGCGGTCGAGACTTGCCGCGTCATAGCCCCAGGTCAGCGAATCGCCATAGCAGAGAATTGTTTTCATGCGTTTGCCCAACTCCTGCCAAAGCCCGTCTGAGCGCGCTTGACCCGCCAGCGCACGAATGTGCCAGCCGAACCGGAAAGGATGAAGACGAAAAGGCTGGTGAAGAATTCCCGCACCGCCTTTTCCTTTCTAGACCAGCATGCCCATCGGGTTTTCGATCATGCGCTTGAAGGCCACAAGCAGTTCGGCGCCGAGCGCACCGTCGACGGCGCGATGATCCGTCGACAGCGTCACCGACATGATTGTCGCAATCTTGATCTCGCCATTCTTGACCACAGCCCGCTCCTCGCCGGCTCCGACCGCCAGGATCGTCGCATGCGGCGGGTTGATGACGGCGGCAAAGTCCTTGATGCCGAACATGCCGAGATTGGACACGGCGGTGGTGCCGCCCTGGTATTCCTCGGGCTTCAGCTTGCGGCTGCGGGCGCGGCTGGCCAGATCCTTCATCTCGTTGGAGATGGTGGACAGCGTCTTTTCGTCGGCGCGCCGGATGATCGGCGTGATCAGCCCGCCCGGGATCGACACGGCAACGCCGACATCGGCATGCTTGTGCTTGACCATGGCGCTATCGGTCCACGAGGCATTGGCATCGGGCACCGCCATCAGCGCCATTGCCATCGCCTTGATCACCATGTCGTTGACGGAAAGCTTGTAGGCCGGCACCTCGCCCTTGTCGCTCTTCTTCACTGGTGCCGCGGCGTTGATCTGCGTGCGCAACGCCAGCAGCGCATCGAGCTCGCAGTCGAGCGTCAGGTAGAAATGCGGGATGGTGCTCTTGGCCTCGACCAGGCGGCGCGCAATCGTCTTGCGCATATTGTCGTGCGGGACAAGGTCGTAGGAGCCTTCGGCAAACAGTTTCAGCACCTGTTCGTCCGGCATGGCTTTCGGCGCGGCGGAAGGAGCCGCCGGAGCGCCGGCTGGAGCTTTCGCGGCTGGCGCCGCCTTGACGCCGCCCGAAGAAATCGCCGCGTCGACATCGGCCTTGACCACGCGGCCATGCGGGCCGGAGCCCGTCACCGCGGAGACATCGACACCGGCTTCCCTGGCGATACGGCGGGCAAGGGGCGAGGCGAAGGTGCGCTCGCCGCTTGCGTGGCCGTTGGCCATCGTAGCCGCCTTGGGCGCCGGTGCGGCGGCCGGTTCTGCCTTCGGCGCTTCCGGCTTCGGTGTTTCGGCCTTCGGTGCTTCAGTTTTGGGGGCGTCTGTTTTTGGCGCCTCGGCCTTTGCCGGCGCAGCGTTGCCGCCACTCTTGGCGGCGGCACTTGCATCCTCGCCCTCGGCCGCGAGCACGGCGATCAGCGCATTGACCTTGACGCCTTCGGTGCCGGCCGGAACGACCAGCTTCGCGACCGTGCCCTCATCGACGGCTTCGACTTCCATCGTTGCCTTGTCGGTCTCGATCTCGGCGATCACGTCGCCCGGCGAAACCTTGTCGCCCTCCTTGACCAGCCATTTGGAAAGATTGCCCTCTTCCATCGTGGGCGACAGGGCCGGCATGGTGATGTTGATCGGCATTTTGTCCTCCGCCCTGCTCAGCGATATGTGACGGCTTTGACCGCCTCGACGACCTCGCCGACATTGGGCAACGCCAGTTTTTCGAGGTTAGCGGCATAGGGCATCGGCACGTCCTTGCCGGCGATGGTGATGACCGGCGCGTCGAGGAAATCGAAGGCGCGCTGCGACACCTGGTTGGCGATATGGTCGCCGACCGAATTCTGCGGGAAACCCTCCTCCACCACCACCAGACGGTTGGTCTTCTTGACCGAAGCAATGATGGTGTCGAAATCGAGCGGGCGGATGGTCCTGAGGTCGATGATTTCGGCATCGATGCCCATGCCACGCAATTCGGCCTCGGCCTTCACCGCATAGGTCATGCCGATGCCGAAGGAGACGATGGAGACGTCCTTGCCCGGTTTGTGGATGCGCGCCTTGCCGATCGGCAGCACGAAATCGTCCAGCTTCGGCACATCGAAGGAATGGCCATAGAGGATTTCGTTTTCGAGGAAGATGACCGGGTTCGGGTCGCGGATCGCTGCCTTCAGCAAGCCCTTGGCGTCGGCGGCGGTGTAAGGCATCACCACTTTCAGCCCGGGGATATGGCTGTACCAGGCGGCGTAGCACTGCGAATGCTGGGCGGCAACGCGGGCGGCCGCACCGTTCGGGCCACGGAAGACGATCGGCGCGCCCATCTGGCCGCCGGACATATAGAGCGTCTTGGCGGCGGAGTTGATGATCTGGTCGATCGCCTGCATGGCGAAGTTGAAGGTCATGAACTCGACGATCGGCTTCAGGCCGGCCATCGCCGCGCCGACGCCGACGCCGGCAAAGCCATGCTCGGTGATCGGCGTGTCGACGACGCGCCGGTCACCGAATTCCTGCAGCAAGCCTTGCGTGATCTTGTAGGCGCCCTGGTACTCGGCGACCTCCTCGCCCATCACGAAGACGTCTTCGTCGCGGCGCATTTCCTCGGCCATCGCATCGCGCAACGCCTCGCGCACCGTGGTCGAGACCATTTCGGTGCCGGCCGGGATATCCGGATCGGCGGCGATTTCGGTTCTCGGAGCGGCGGCAACGGGTGCCGCCGCCTCGCTCTTGGCCGCGGCAGGCGCCGGCGCTGCTTTCTCGGCTTCGGGAGGCTCTTCGCCGACGCCTTCGCCAGCCTTGTCGATATCCTCGCCGTCAACCGCAAGCACGGCGATCACGGCGTTGACCTTGACGCCTTCGGTGCCGGCGGGAACCACGATCTTGGCCAGCGTGCCTTCATCGACGGCCTCGACTTCCATCGTCGCCTTGTCGGTCTCGATCTCGGCGAGGACGTCACCGGCGACAATCTTGTCGCCTTCGTTCTTCAACCATTTGGAAACATTGCCCTCTTCCATGGTCGGCGAGAGAGCGGGCATGAGAATTTCGATCGGCATGTCCTTGCCCTCTCGTTACAATACGATGTCGGTCCAGAGCTCGGACGGATCCGGCTCCGCGTCGTTCTGGGCAAATTCAGCGGCGTCGGCGACGATGTCGCGGACCTCCTTGTCGACGGTCTTGAGTTCGTCCTCGGTGGCCCATTTCTTGTCGAGCAGCCGCGCCTTGACCTGCTCTATCGGGTCGTGCTCGGAGCGCATCTTCTGCACTTCTTCCTTGGAGCGGTACTTTGCCGGATCAGACATTGAATGGCCGCGATAGCGGTAGGTCTGCATTTCGAGGATCAGCGGCCCGTTGCCGGCGCGGCACCATTCGGTGGCGAGGTCGCCAGCGGATTTGACCGCACGCACATCCATGCCGTCGACCTGGATGCCGGGGATCTTGAAGGAGGCGCCGCGGTGCGAAAAGTCGGTCTCGGCCGAAGACCGCGAGACCGAAGTGCCCATGGCGTAGCGGTTGTTCTCAATGATGTAGATCACCGGCAGCTTCCACAGCGAGGCCATGTTGAAGCTTTCATAGACCTGGCCCTGATTGGCGGCGCCGTCGCCGAAATAGGTCAGCGACACATTGTTGTTGCCGCGATAGCGGTTGGCGAAGGCCAGGCCGGTGCCGAGCGACACCTGCGCGCCGACAATGCCGTGGCCGCCGTAAAAATGCTTCTCCTTGGAGAACATGTGCATGGAGCCGCCCTTGCCCCTGGACAGGCCGCCGCGGCGACCGGTCAGCTCGGCCATGACGCCGCGCGGCGACAATTCCATCGCCAGCATATGGCCGTGATCGCGGTAGGCGGTGATCATCTGGTCGCCATCGACCAGCGCCATCTTCATGCCGGTGACAACAGCCTCCTGGCCGATATAGAGATGGCAGAAGCCGCCGATGAAGCCCATGCCGTAGAGCTGGCCGGCCTTTTCCTCGAAGCGGCGGATGAGCAGCATGTGCCGGTAAGCGGCAAGCTCCTCGTCCTTGGTGAAATCAGCTGGCTTCGGGGCGGAAAGTCCCGACGATTTGCTATCGGATCTCGATTTGGCAGGCGCTTTTCTGGCGGCGGTGGCCATGCATCACTCCCTGTTGCGTCTCTTTGTGGACATTAGAGCAAGATGAAATCTGCTCTGAGGGAGATCAGTCCTCCCCACCGATTTGGAAGAGGCTAACATGCGAGAATGGGTTTCGCCATGCTGAAAAATGCATGGCTGGCATGCATCTAAGCGATTAAAATCGTTGAAAATATCGTCGATTAACTCGAATCAGGTTATCTGGCCTGCGACGGCAGCATGATGGTTATTTCGTCGGCATGGGACAGATTGAGCGCCTTGCGCGCCTGCTCGTCGAGCATGTCCTTTTCCAGCGTGCCTTCATGCATGAGCTGGACGCGGCGTTCCAGATCGACCCGGCGTGCCTTGACGGCGTCGAGCTTGCCCTGCAGATCCGCGGCCTGGGCCTCGAGCCGGTACTTGGAATAGATGCCGAACTCGCCGTGATAGGCGTGGAAACCGAAATAGGCCAGGAACGCCACGCAGAGCGAGGGAATGATCAGCCGACCGGTGTTTCTCTGCTTGTGCTGGCGTGTCCACATGGGTCCAAATCCTCGCAGCCGCGAACTCAAACGGCCAGCGTCTTTTTTCGCTCGATTGTGCTTAATGGACGGTTACGAACAACCGGATTTGGCAGTTTTGAAGCAAAAAGGCCGGGAATGTCCCCAGCCCCTAACTAAAGTGGAGTCGCGCAACCAGAGTGGTTGCTCCGCGACGGCATCATGGAGTTGGCCGCAGCAGCGGTATGGGGTGGCGCGCAGAGGCGTGCCGTCCCACCCAACTTGTCATCTTTCGAGCCGGTGCGATCGGAAGTGCCGGAAGACTATCCAGACCATAGGCAGCACCAATGCAGTTCCCAGTCCGACCATGATCCATCCCCAATCCTCACCGACATCCTGACAAATGAGCAGCGGGGTGGGTGTAGGCGGCGGCTCCGCCAGGCACTGGAAGAATTTGATCGCAGCGTAGATCAGCCAAGATCCGTAAGCTGCCATGAGCGCGGCAACGGAAATACCTAGTGCCCTGAGCATGAATGTCGTCCTTATACTCTATCGAGCATAATGAACGACAATCATGTTTCCGGATATATCTTTCGGATCAGCCTTTGACGATCGACCTGCCGGCGTAGTGCGCCTGCTTGCCGAGCTCTTCTTCGATGCGGATGAGCTGGTTATACTTGGCCATGCGATCCGAGCGCGACAGCGAACCCGTCTTGATCTGTCCGCAATTGGTGGCGACGGCGAGATCGGCGATGGTCGAATCCTCGGTTTCGCCAGAACGATGCGACATGACGGCGGTGTATCCGGCCTTGTGCGCGGTCTCGACGGCGTCGAGCGTTTCGGTGAGCGAGCCGATCTGGTTGACCTTGACCAGGATCGAATTGGCGACGCCCATGCGGATGCCGTCACGCAGCCGCGCCGTGTTGGTGACGAACAGATCGTCGCCGACGAGCTGGGTCTTCTTGCCGATGAGGTCGGTCAAGTACTTCCAGCCGTCCCAGTCGTCCTCGGCAAGCCCGTCCTCGATCGTGATGATCGGATAGTCAGCGGCGAGCTTGGCCAGGTATTTGGCCTGCGCCTTCGGATCGCGGGTCTTCCTCTCGCCTTCATAGACGTAGTTGCCGTCCTTGAAGAATTCGGTCGCGGCGCAATCGAGGCCGAGCGCGACCTCCTCGCCAGGCTTGAAACCGGCCTTTTCGATCGATTCCATGATGAAATCGAGCGCGGCCGGCGCGCTTTTCAGGTTCGGAGCGAAGCCGCCCTCATCGCCGACATTGGTGTTGTGACCGGCGTCCTTCAGCCTCTTGCGCAGCGTGTGGAAGATCTCCGAGCCCCAGCGCACGCCGTCACGCAGCGTCGGCGCGCCGATCGGCAGGATCATGAATTCCTGGAAATCGATCGGGTTGTCGGCATGCGCGCCGCCATTGATGATGTTCATCATCGGCACTGGCAGCACATGCGCCTTGGTGCCGCCGACATAACGGTAGAGCGGCAGGCCGGCCGCGTCCGCCGCGGCCTTGGCCACCGCCAGCGACACGCCGAGAATGGCATTGGCGCCGAGCCGGCTCTTGTTGGGCGTGCCGTCAAGCTCGATCATCGTCTGGTCGATATGGATCTGGTTCTCGGCCTCCATGCCGCCGATCGCCTCGAACAGCTCGCCGTTCACGGCCTCGACGGCCCCGAGCACGCCCTTGCCGAGATAGCGGGCGCCGCTGTCGCGCAGCTCGACCGCCTCATGCGCCCCGGTCGAGGCGCCGGACGGCACCGCGGCGCGGCCCATCGAACCATCTTCGAGCACGACATCGACCTCGACAGTCGGGTTTCCGCGGCTGTCCAGGATTTCACGCCCGACAATGTCGATGATGGCGGTCATTGTAATGTCCCCGATTGATCTGGCAAAGCGTCGCGCACGTCTTAGCCAAAGTGCCGCAAAAGGCAATCGGGGCGCTTGCAAATATTGCCGCGCCGCTTCCCCGGCCGATTCACGAAGCGCAAATCGCTGTCATCATAAGTCATGGCGGCGGGCCGGGTTCTCGGTTATGGTCGCGCTTGCGCGGGGCGAAACAGGAGGAGTTTCGCCATGTCCCAGTTGAGCGGTATCGTGAGTCTATTCCTGATTGCAGCTGCGTTCCTGACGTCATGCGACAGTCAGCAGCCCCAGCAGGGATCGTTGCCGGCCCTGCAGATCGCGGAATAGCTTTCATCGCATATGGAAAGGCCCCCGGCTGACGGGGGCCTTTCCGATTCAGCGGACTGAAGTCAGTGCCAGTAAGGCTCGACCTTGTAATAGTTGTACGAAGCGTCGCGTGCCGCCTCGCCGTCGGCGCCGGTCAGTTCGTTGATCGAATAGGCAGGCGCGGCTGTCAGTTGCTCCTTGGTGAAGGGCACGACGTAGCCGCCCTTGTCCTCGTCATAGTCGAGGCTCGCCCATGGCATGGCGTGGTATTTCTCGCCGATGCCAAGAAATCCGCCAAAGCCGATCACCGCGAACATGATGCCGTTCGACGTCTTGTCGAGCATGACATCCTCAATGTCGCCGATATGCTCGCCTTCGGTATTGTAGACCGACGTGCCGATGACGCGCGAAGCGGCAATGGCCTCGGTGTGCCCGGTCTGGGTTGTCATGGTATGCTCCTCTCTCGTTGTTGACGCTATGCGTTGACAATGAGGGGAGCGGACGAAGGTTCCAGACTTTCTTTGATGTCCGGCCAGCTACTCCGCGAGGATGAAGGTGACTTTCATGTTGACGCGGTAGGCGGAGATATTGCCGTTCTCAACGACGATCTTCTGGTCCTGAATCCATGCGCCTTCGACGTTCTTCAGGGTCTTGGAGGCGCGCGCAATTCCCTTCTCGATGGCGTCCTGAAAGCTCTTCTTCGACGATGATGTGATCTCGGTGACGCGGGCGACGGACATGGCTTCCTCCTGCAAGTGCTCATTTGCATGGCAAGAGTACAGCCGGCTGTTGGGGACCACAAGCGCGTGCGTTTCAACCCTTGGCGATTCGATCGAACGCCATCAGCCGTTCGAGCAATGCCGGCATGTCCTTTAGCGGCACCATGTTCGGGCCATCGGAAGAGGTCGAATTGTTTGGATCCTGGTGGGTCTCGATGAACACGCCGGCAACGCCTACGGCGACAGCCGCACGTGCCAGCGTCTCGACAAAGCGACGCTCGCCACCCGAGGAACCACCCTGCCCGCCCGGCTGCTGCACGGAATGGGTGGCGTCGAAAATCACCGGCGCACCGATCTCGGCCATGATCGGCAGCGAACGCATGTCGGACACCAGCGTGTTGTAGCCGAAGGACGCGCCGCGCTCGGTGACCAGCACATTGGCGTTGCCGGAACCGGTGATCTTGGCGACGACGTTCTTCATGTCCCAGGGAGCAAGGAACTGTCCCTTCTTGACATTGATCACCTTGCCGGTCCTGGCGGCGGCAACCAGCATGTCGGTCTGGCGCGACAGGAATGCCGGTATCTGCAGCACATCGACATGCGGCGCGACGATCGCGCACTGTTCCTCGGTGTGGACATCGGTCAGCACGGGGAGCGAAAACGTTTTGCGCAGTTCGTCGAAGACTGGAAGTGCTGCCTCCATGCCTGCGCCGCGCGTCGACGACAGCGAGGTGCGGTTGGCCTTGTCGTAGCTGGTCTTGTAGACGAGCCCGATGCCGAGCTTGCCGGTGAGCTCCTTCAGCGCACCGGCCATGTCGAAGGCATGCTGGCGCGATTCAAACTGGCACGGGCCGGCGATCAGCGCCAAGGCTGCCTTGTTGTCGAAGACGACATTGCCGACGGTTACCGACGAATTGGGGGCCAAAGGCTTGCTCATGGGATCTCCCGGAAAATGAAAACCGCGCCCTGTCCGGGCGCAGGCCGCACGACAATATCATTGCCGTCTATGTCGTGTTCGATGCAATTGGCTGCAAGGAGCGTTGCCACGGTATCCGTGCTGCGAACCGAAAAGACGACCCCCGCGAAACGGAGTTCCGACGGCGCACTGGCCGGCAGGCCGAAACGCGTTTCGAACGCAGCAGGCTCAAGCAGGGTCAAACCGGCGTTCGGCAAGCGAAACGCCATGTCCTCCTCCGCATCCGCCGCGACCGCCAACAATCGGCGCTGCTCGGATGGTCGGTTGCTGACCGCCACGACTTCGATGATGCCGGTTGCGCCGTTGGCATGGGCTTGCAACGCGGTACGGTCTACCTTGGGCGCGTTGATCCGCTCGCAAGCGAACAGCAACGCGTCCGTCGCCCCGGCTCCAGAGGCGAAGGCAAGTTTGAACGATGCCATGTCGCTCTTTCCCGCCGCGTCGGCAAAGGCACGCGAAAAGCTCAGCATGCCGCCCGCCGACAGGCCGGCTTCGACATAGCGCGCATGGTCGGCGCCGGCATTGCCGGTGCTGAGCACGATGGCCGAAAATCCCTCGTCGCCGCATCTGTCGCGAAAGGCGCGATCGCGCGCGACGAAGACGTTGCCAGCCGCGATCGCCTTCGCCGCCGCTTGCGCGTCGCCTACCGCCAGCGGCTCGAGATAGGTGCCATCTCCAAGGAAGACGCAGCAGTTTTCCGTTCCGAAAGGATGAATGCCGGTCGGCGCCACGACAAAGCCAAGCGAAGTGAGCCGCGCCCGCGCCACGTCGAGATTCGCGGTCGGCAGCACAAGATGGTCAAGCGGATGAGTGGGCGGCGTCTCGGTCATGCCGGCGCGGTTTGCACCATTCCGGGAGACGGTTCAAGCGTTTCAAACGCTTGCCGCCACCACGACATCGGCCGAATAACGCAATTCGCGCAATGGCCTGACCTGGCTGGTCGTCTTTGCATAGAGAGGATGCGCCTTATAGGCGGCAAGGGCTGTCTCATCCTCGAACTCGGCGTAGACGACCACGTCGATTTCGTCCGAGAGCGGGTCGACCTTGGTGTTGAGCGTTACCTCGAAAAAGCGGGAATGGGGGATCTTGCCCAGCGTCAGCAAGCCAGTGCGCACGGCCTCCACATCTTCTTTTTCGCGCGCGCTGAAGAAAACGATATGCCGGATCAAACCAGCCTCCCCGATCGATATGCAGGCGTGTTTTGTGCGGCCAAAACGATCGCGTCAACCGGCAACGATGTCGCGCCGGTGTTGCGCGGGGAAAGAAACCCTAGACGAAGCTGGTGGCGTAGTTCACGACGCGCGTTATCTCCCTGACGGTGTAGTCGAGATAGCGGCCCTGATTGTAGAGTCCGTCCCAGATAAGGAAGAAGGTGACGGCGGCGATGACGATGACATAACGCATGGCTAAACTATCGCATGAGAGTGGCTGCTGCTGCCAGAGTGATTCCGAGGTCGACCGGCGGCCCTCCCCAACATCTTGCCTCTTGAAGTTCCCTTTGATGACGTGAAAGATTGCGGCGGGATTCATCAGGGGGCGACGTTCGAACCTGGCGAATGAACTGCGAGAGTGTGGGAACCGGCCGTTTATGCCGGTTGCGCAGAAGTCCGGGGGCGTGACATGGCTTACAAGGAACAAAAGAACGTTGCTTTGGGCAGCGTTATATTGGGCGACGCGGTCAGGCTGGACGAAGTCAATTTCGCCGAAATCGTCAAGGGCCTGCCGGCCAAGGCGCGCATGGTGCTGTCGGCGGCGATGAACCTGCCGCGTGGTTCGCTCAAGGTGAGGATGCCGGACGGCCGCGCCGTCCTCGTCGGCGGCAAGGGGCCAGGTCCGGACGCCGAGCTGGTGCTGAAGAACTGGCGCTTGCCTTCCCGTGCCTTCACCGGCGGCACAATCGGCGTTGCCGAATCCTACATGGACGGCGATTGGGAAAGCCCCGACGTCACCAGTTTCCTCGAATTGTTCGTCGTCAATTCGGCCATCGGCGAGCGTGTCGCGGGCGGCGCCAGCTGGCTGATCAACACCGTCCAGCGCATCCGCCACTGGTTCAACGAAAACACCCGCACCGGTTCGAAGCGCAATATCTCGGCGCATTACGACCTCGGCAATGCGTTCTACAGGGAATGGCTGGATCCGAGCATGACCTATTCGTCGGCGCTTTATGCGACCGGCGCCAACGATCTGGAAAGCGCTCAGGCCGCCAAATACCGCGCCCTGGCCAAGGATACCGGGATTGGCAGGAAGGATCATGTGCTGGAGATCGGCTGCGGCTGGGGCGGCTTTGCCGAATTCGCCGCGCGCGAGATCGGCTGCCGTGTCACCGGCTTGACGATCAGCCGCGAGCAGCACGATTTTGCCAAGGCGCGCATCCAGAAGGCAGGACTGGCCGACAAGGTCGACATCAAGCTGCAGGATTATCGCGACGAGACCGGCACCTATGACCGTATCGCCTCGATCGAGATGTTCGAGGCGGTCGGCGAAAAATACTGGCCGGTGTTTTTCGGCAAGATGAAGACTTGCCTGAAACCGGGCGGCACGGCCGGCCTGCAAATCATCACCATCAACGAGGCTGCTTACGACACCTATCGCGCCCGTCCGGATTTCATCCAGCGCTACGTCTTCCCGGGCGGCATGCTGCCGACGCCGTCGATCCTGAAGGCGCTCGGCAAAGACCACGGCCTTGCTCATCTGCGCGAGCGCGTCTTCCCGGACGACTATGCCCGCACGCTCGCCGAATGGCGCCACCGCTTCCGGGCGTCATGGGAAAAGATCGTCCCGCTCGGTTTCGACGATCGCTTCAAGAAGCTCTGGGAGTTTTACCTGCACTATTGCGAGGCCGGCTTCCGCGCCAGCTACATCGATGTCCGCCAGGTGGTTTACAAGGCTTGAGAGCGTTCTGGCGGCTCACACCATTTCATTGCGCAGCACAACCTGCACCCCCCACGTGGGCGGTTTGAGGCCCGGCGGGCCACCGAGCGCCTTTTCCGTAATCTCGACATCGCCCTGCGATCGCCGTCAAAAAGTCAGATCACGCCGCAGGATGCGCCCGGCCTGCCAATCGGGAATCACATCATGCGCAAACGCACTATCTGCCTCCTCGTCGTGATCGCCGCTGCCGGCGGCGTCTGGTTCAACAACACATCGCTGTTGTCGAGCCGGCCGGCCGGCACCCCTTCGGTGCTTGCCCATCGCGGCTTGGCCCAGGATTTCGACCGCACGGATCTGGACGCCGACACATGCACAGCCGATCGCATGCTGCCGCCACGCCATGCGTTCCTGGAGAACACGATCCCCTCGATGGAAGCCGCCTTTGCGCTCGGTGCGGACGCGCTGGAACTCGATGTTCACCCGACTACCGACGGCAAGTTCGCCGTCTTCCACGATTGGACGCTGGATTGCCGCACGCAAGGCAAGGGAGAGACCCGTGCCCATGCGATGTCCGAGCTAAAGACACTCGATGTCGGCTACGGGTATACGGCGGATGGCGGCAAGACCTTTCCGTTTCGCGGCAAGGGCGTCGGCATGATGCCGTCGCTGGACGAAGTGCTGCGGCATTTCCCCAATCGCCGTTTCAACATCAACATCAAGAGCAACGACGCTGCGGAAGGCGAAGCGCTCGCTGCCTGGCTCGCAACGCTGGCGCCCACCGAACGCGCCGGCCTGACGGTTTATGGCGGCGACAAGCCGATTGCGGCGGTCAAGGCGGCGCAGCCGGACATACATACGCTAAGCCGTGCGTCGCTGACCCAATGCATCCTGCGTTATGCCGCGGTAGGCTGGAGCGGTTATGTTCCGGAAGCGTGCCGGCAGGGCACACTGCTGATCCCGATCAATGTCGCCCAATGGCTATGGGGCTGGCCCGACCGTTTTCTGGACCGCATGGATGCCGTCGACACCCGCATCTATCTGCTTGGCCCCTATGCCGGCGGTGGCTTTTCGCAGGGACTCGACGATCCCGGGCTGATCGACCAGTTGCCGGACGGCTATTCCGGCGGGATTTCCACCGACGCGCTGGACCTGGTCATGCCTGTCATCAAGCGGCGTTTCGCGCCGCCGGCGTGAAACGACAGATCCACGCCGCTTGGGAGTGGCGTGGGTACGGGCGACTTTCAAAGAAGGATGCGGTATTTCGCAAACCCGGCTTCGCCCTCGCCTGCCGGTTCGATCTTCAGCGACTTCACCTCAGCGATAAAATCCTTCGCCCTGGCGCCGGTCTCGAAGAGGACGCTGGTTCCGGGCAGCGGCGCAAACGACCAGTTGCCGTCCGCCGACGGGTTGATCGTGCCTTCGCTGACGACGTAGCGCACGATCACGTCGCGATTGGTGTCCGGCGCCTCGTAGATGATCTTCGACGCGTTGATATCGGGGAAGTTGCCGCCGCCGCCGGCGCGGTAATTGTTGGTGGCGACAACGAATTTCCCCGCTGGATCAATCGGTTTTCCGTCGAACATCAAGTCGACGATGCGGTTCGAGCCGGCATTGGCCAGCCCGCCCTTGGCGTCGTATTTCGGCGGCTGCGACAGGTCGATCCTGTAGGTGACGCCATCGATGACGTCGAAATTGTAGGACGGGAAATCGGTGTTGATCAGCGCCTGGTCGGCCTTGCCCGGTTCGATCCTGTTGAAGATGCCGGCCGACATCTCCAGCCATTCCTTCACCTGCGCCCCGGTGATTTCGACGGCGCGCACGGTGTTCGGGTAGAGATAGAGGTCGGCGACATTCTTGATGGCGATGTCGCCCACCGGAACGTCTGTATAGTAGTCGGCGCCGTTGCGGCCGCCGGCCTTGAAGGGCGCCGCCGCCGACAGCAGTGGCACGTCCTTCCATTGCGTGTTCTTGAGGATATCCCTGAGATACCAGGTCTGCGCCTGGCTGACGACCTGTATCGACGGATCGTCGGCGACCAGCGCAAAATAGGAATAGAGCGGCGCCGAGGTCTTGCCGACCGGTCGGCGCACATAGGCCAGCGTCGCCTGGTGGTCCTGCTCGAGCGCAGCGATGATGCGCTTGTCGTCTGCGACCGTCGGCTTGTTCTTGTTGTCGACCCGTTCATAGATCGGCCGCGCCTCGGAGGTCGCCGAGACGACACGCCACTTCGATCCGTCGCGCTCAAGCAACAGGTCGATCAGGCCCATATGCGAGCCCCAGAAACCGCCCATCACCGCAGGCTTGCCCTGCAGCGTGCCCTTTTCGGTATCGACCGCCTCAAGCGCCTGAAAATCCTTCTTGCCGGGGAAGACCAGATGCTGGTGTCCGGTGAACACGGCGTCGATCCCGTCGACGCCGGCGACGAAGAAGGAGGCGTTTTCCATCATGTCGCCCTGCTTCACGTCGATGCCGGAATGGGACAACGCGATGACGATGTCGGCGCCCGCCTCCTTGATCTCCGGCACCCAGGCCTTTGCGGCCTCGACGATGTCGCGCGTCTTGACGTTGCCTTCGAGGTTCTTCAGATCCCAGACCATAATCTGCGGCGGCACGAAGCCGATGATGCCGATCCTGATCGGCTGCTCGGCGCCCGAGCCATCCCTGATCTTCTTGTCAAGGATGACGTAGGGCTTGAGATAGAGCTTGTCGTCGCGGGGGTTGGCGGCAAGCCCGGTGCCGCGGATCAGATTGGCGCAGACGAATGGGAAATTGGCCCCGGCCAGCACCTTGTCCATGAACGACAGGCCGTAGTTGAACTCGTGGTTGCCAAGCGTCGAACACTCGTAACCGAGCAGGTTCATGCCCTTCATGATCGGATGCAGGTCACCATCCTTCATGCCCTTCTCATAGGCGATGTAGTCGCCCATCGGGTTGCCCTGCAGCAGGTCGCCATTGTCGATGAGCATCGCGTTGGTCGCCTGCTTGCGCACCGCATCGATCAGCGAGGCCGTCCGCGACAGGCCCAGTGTGTCGTTCGCTTTGTCGGCGTAGTAATCATAGGGCAGCACGTTCACATGGATGTCGGTCGTCTCCATGATCCTGAGATGCGCCTGGTTGGCCTGCGCACGGGCGGAGAACGGGTGCAGCATGATCAGTGCTCCCGTGGCGGCCGCGCCCGCAAGCAGTGAGCGGCGAGAGACGGGATGGAACCGATGAGACATTGTGTTCTCCTACGCCCATGACGCAACAAGGCCTGCCCGAAGCCAAGCTTCGCGCCGAAATCCAGCCGAGTCCAGAAGTCCAGTCCATCAAGAAAGGGTGACATGCGGATGAATGTCCGCCACCGGAGAGGTCAACCCTTGTCGTCGTCGCCCTGGGTGATCAGCCGCGCGCTGCGCTGGCCGGTGAGGTAGATCCACAGCCAGCTAAGCGAAACCGCGAGCCGGTTACGGAAGCCGATCAGGAAATAGATGTGCGCGAAGCCCCACAGCCACCAGGCCAGCCGGCCGGTGAGCTTGATCCAGCCGAAGTCGATGGCGGCGGCACGCTTGCCGATCGTCGCCAGGTCGCCGTCATGCCTGTAGCGGAAAGGACGCGGGGCTGTATCGCCGGCAAGCCGGGCCTTGATCGTCGCCGCGACATGCTTGCCCTGCTGCTTGGCGGCGGGGGCGACGCCGGGCACCATGCGGCCGTCGGGCCGCAGGACATGCGCGGCGTCGCCGATGACGAAAATCTCGGGGCTCCCCGGCGCGGTGAGGTCGGGTTCGACCAGCACCCTGCCCGCGCGGTCCGCCGCCGCGCCCAGCCATTCGGCGGCCGGCGAAGCGGCGACGCCCGCCGCCCACAGGATTGTCCGCGCCGGCAGTTGGGTGTCGCCGAAGACGACGCCCTCGGCATCGCAGCGCGTGACGGGCCGGCCGAGTTCTACCTCGACGCCAAGCCGCTCGAGCGCCTTCCTGGCGTAATCGGAAAGTTCAGGCGCAAAATTGGGCAGGATGCGCTCGCCGGCCTCGATCAGCACCACGCGCGTCTGCCGTGTATCGATGTTGCGGAATTCGCCGCGCAGCGTGTCGTGCGCCAGTTCAACAATCGTGCCGGCCAGTTCCACGCCGGTCGGCCCGCCGCCGACGATCGCCAGCGTCAGCAACGCTTGGCGTTTGGCCGGATCGGTTTCACGCTCGGCCTGTTCGAAGGCCAGAAGCATGCGCCGCCGAATTGTGGTGGCGTCTTCCAGCGTCTTCAGCCCCGGCGCGAACTGCTCCCATTCGTCATGGCCGAAATAGGCGTGCCTAGCGCCGGTGGCCAGCACCAGCGTGTCATAGTCGACCGCGCCGCCATCATCGAGCAGCACGCGTTTGCCGGCACGATCGACGCCACTGACATTGGCAAGCAGCGTCGTCACGTCCTTGCGCTTGCGCAGGAGATGGCGGATCGGCCAGGCGACCTCCGAGGTCGCCAGCGCCGTGGTCGCCACCTGGTAGAGCAGCGGCTGGAAGAGATGGTGGTTGCGCTTGTCGATCATGGTGATGCGCACCGGCGCACCGGCGAGCGCGCGGGTGAATTCGAGGCCGCCGAAACCCGCACCGACAACGACGACATGATGGTTGGCCTGGTTCATTCCTTTTCACCGGTGGCGAACAATTCACTGTCATTGATATAGGCATTTTGTGCAGCGCAACAACGCCCAGCATGGACGCCAGACATGAACGATTGCCCCGGACTCGCCGCTTGATGTCGTCAATGCACATGCCGCAGCTCGCACTCCTGAGATAGCCTCATCGAAACAGCATGCCGAGGTTAAGCATGGCCAATGAATGCGACGATGAAGGTCCGGCGCAATACGCCTCGCCGCCTTGCTTCCTGCATGAGCTCGACCCGGCATTCCGCACCCCCCTCTCCGACTGGACTGACGTAAGACGCTGGCGCAAAGCCGAGCGCGAGCGGCTGATCGCGGCTCGCCTGGCCATCGCCGCCGATGCAAGGGCGACAATGTCACGGCGGATCGCCGAAGGGCTCGACGCCGTGATCGGCGACATTGCCGGCCGCATGGTCAGTCTTTACTGGCCGTTCCGCGGCGAGCCGGACCTGCGCCCATGGATGGCATCGGTCAATGCACGCGGCGGGCGCACGGCATTGCCTGTGGTCATCGAGAAAGGGCAACCGCTGGTTTTTCGCGCCTACGTTCCGGGCGACCGTCTGGAAAAGGGTGTCTGGAACATACCGATCCCGGCCGAAGGCGACCCGGTGCTGCCCGATATCGTCATTTCGCCGATCGTCGGCATCGATCCCAATTGCTATCGCCTGGGCTATGGCGGCGGATTCTTCGATCGCACGCTGGCGGCGATGCCGTTCAAGCCATTGGTCATCGGCGTCGGCTACGAGTTGCAGCGCATCGCCACCATCTATCCGCAGCCGCACGACATCCCGATGGACCGGCTGGTGACGGAGGCGCCTGGAACTTAGCGAATCTCAGGCCATCTCCGGCTTCAGCCCCATTGCCGTCCGGTCGACGATCTCGCGCAAGGCGAAGGACGAGTTGATCTTCGTCACATGCGGCATGGCCGACAGCCATTCCTTGTGGATGCGCTCATAGTCGACGAGGTCCTTGGCGGCGATGCGCAGGATGTAGTCGTATTCGCCCGACATCAGGTGGCAGGACAGCACGTTCGGGCAGCGCTTTATCGCCGCCTCGAAATCCGACAGCGTCTTCTCGAACTGCCCCGACAGCGATATATGCACGATTGCCGTCATCTGGTGGCCGAGGGCGGCATTGGAGAGCCGGGCGTGGTAGCCGCGAATGGTTCCCGATTTCTCCAGATTGTCCAGTCGCCTGGAGCAGGCCGACTGCGACAGCCCGACCTTCTCGGCAAGTGCCGCATTGGGTATCCGCCCATCCTTCTGCAATGTCTCGAGAATGGCGATATCAATCCTGTCCAGCGGCATTTTTCGGGATTCCTGCGAAAAACCTGACATTTTGCGCAACGATTATCGAAGCGCGCACTTTAGCGCAAGCGCATTCGCAAACACTTGCGCAACGATTCGTGGTTCACTGTGTTCACACAGGGAACGAGCCCCCAAGGGCCGGATCAGGAGAAAAGAAAATGCGCGTCGGCTGCCCCCGGGAAATCAAGAACCACGAATACCGCGTCGGGCTGACGCCGGGCTCGGTCCGCGAATATGTCGCGCATGGCCATGAGGTGCTGGTCGAGACCGGCGCCGGCGCCGGCATCGGCGCCGACGACAATGCCTATCGCGCCGCCGGCGCGACCATCGCCAAGACCGCCGCCGACGTGTTCGCCAAGTCCGACATGATCGTCAAGGTCAAGGAACCGCAGCCCAACGAGTGGGTACAGCTCCGCGACGGCCAGATCCTCTACACTTATCTCCATCTCGCTCCGGATCCGGAGCAGACCAAGGGCCTGCTCGCCTCCGGCGTCACCGCCATCGCCTACGAGACCGTCACCGACGATCGCGGCGGCCTGCCGCTGCTGGCGCCGATGTCGGAAGTCGCCGGCCGCCTGTCGATCCAGGCCGGGGCGACTGCGCTGCAGAAGGCCAATGGCGGCCGCGGCGTGCTGCTCGGCGGCGTGCCCGGCGTGCTGCCCGGCAAGGTCACCGTGCTCGGCGGCGGCGTTGTCGGCCTGCATGCGGCTCGCATGGCGGCCGGCCTCGGTGCCGATGTCACCATCATCGACCGCTCGATCCCGCGCCTGCGCCAGCTCGACGATCTCTTTGCCGGTCGGGTCCATACCCGCTATTCCACCGTCGAGGCATTGGAAGAGGAATGTTTCTCCGCCGACATCGTCATCGGCGCCGTGCTGATCCCGGGCGCGGCAGCGCCGAAACTCGTTTCGCGCGAAATGCTGTCCGGCATGAAGAAGGGTTCGGTGCTGGTCGATGTCGCCATCGACCAGGGCGGCTGCTTCGAGACCTCGCACGCCACCACCCATGCCGAGCCGACCTACGAGGTCGACGGCGTCATCCACTATTGCGTCGCCAACATGCCGGGCGCGGTGCCGGTCACCTCGGCCCACGCGCTCAACAACGCGACGCTGCATTACGGCCTGCAACTCGCCGACAAGGGCCTGAAGGCGCTGGTCGATGACCATCATTTGCGCAATGGCCTCAATGTCCACAAGGGCAAGATCACCAACCGCGCGGTGGCCGAAGCCCTTGGCTACGATCTGGTCGAGCCGAAGGCCGTTCTCGCCGCCTGAACCCGCCCGGATTCTTCGATAGGGCCGCCGATTGTCTCGGCGGCTCATTTTTTCCACAAGTAATTTTAATGACTTAGAGCCCGTCGAGCCGGGTTTCCCGTTTTGCGTGCAATCAGGCTCTTCTGTGGCATTTTTGTTACAGCTACCGTAGCGGACGGGTGCTAGGAAGCTCGCGGGCTTCATCAAGGGCAAGGGCAATGATCAGCATAAAATCCGCAAAATCTCTTCTTCTCGGCGCAGCGTCCATTCTGGCGCTCGGCTCAGTCGCTCATGCCGCCGACGTGGTCGCGCCGGTAGAGACGTCCGGCTTCAACTGGAGCGGCATCTATGTCGGCTTTGGCGTTGGCGCCGGCGCTAACGTCCACGAGCTCAGCAGCGACTTCATTCCCGGCCTGTCGTTGAATGGCATCGGTGGCGAAGGCGTGTACGGTGAATTGACCGTTGGCTACGACTACATGGTGTCGCCGCGCTTCCTGATCGGCGGACTTCTGGACGCCCATGTCGGCAACATCGAAACCTCGCTCGACGTCGCCGGGTTCGATGCTTCGGTCAAGGAGACCTACGGTTTCGACGCTGGTCTGCGCGCAGGCTACCTCTTCACGCCAAACACGTTGGGTTACGTGCTTGGCGGTTATTCCTGGCAGAAATACAAGCTCGACACGAACGCCGGTTTTGATTTCGATTGGGATCAGAGCGGATATTTCGTTGGAGCCGGCGTTGAGACCGCCATCAACAGCAACTGGACGATTAAAACCGAATATCGCTATACGCGCTTCGGCACCAAGGACAACCTTCTTGCCGACCTCGGCGCGCCGGATGGAACCCTCAATCTCGACACGTCGCGGCATACGTTCCAGGTTGCGGCCAATTATCGCTTTGGCGCCCAGAACGGTGGTGCCGCCTCCTTTGAGGCCCCTGCCTACAACTGGACCGGATTCTACATCGGCGGCGCGGCTGGCGCGGGTGCATCGGTGCATCAGATCAACGTTCCACCGCTCGGCGACCTGGAATTCAACGGGCTCGGCGGCGAAGGTGTCTTCGGCGAGCTGAACGCCGGCTACGATCACGACTTCGGCAGCTGGGTGGCAGGCGTCATGGTCGATGCCCGCTACTCCGGCATGACTTCGGAGCTGAAGATCCCGGGTGGATCGATCAACCTCGATACCGATTACGGGTTCGATGTGCTCGGCCGTGTCGGTATGAAGGTCAACGAATCGACGCTGGCCTATGTGCTCGGCGGCTATTCCTGGCAGCATTTCGACCTGAATGCGTCTTCGCCCATCGGCGATATCATCGACTGGGGTTCCAGCGGCTTCTCGGTGGGCGGCGGTGTGGAAACGGCCCTGTCGAGCAACATGACCGTCGGGCTCGAATATCGTTATTCGCAGTTCGCCAAGAAGGATTTCTCGTCGGATATCGGGCTGCCGGATGACACCCTCACCTCCAAGCCTTCCTTCCACACCGTCCGTATCGGTGCGAAGTACAAGTTCAACTAAAACCGTCCAGGCAGCGGTCAAAGCCCGCCGGTCGTTCCGGCGGGCTTTTTGTTTGTTCGGAAGAGTGCGGAACGCGGGAGAATATGGGCAACAAAAAAGCGGGGTTTTTGCCCCGCTTCCTCTGCTGTCGAGATTTCCCGCCGGTTCATCCGCGGTCGGCAAATCGATCGACAATCACGTTCTAGCGCGGCATTGCGACAGGCGTGCGACAGAAGCGACCGACGACGATACCCGTCACGCCCGCTCGATCCGGCATTGATAGCAATTGTTGCGCGCCGAGCGGACATGGACGTAGGCGATGTCGTCGCGCTCGAACAAGGCCTCCGCCCGTGCCGCGATGGCGCCGGTCGAGATGACGCCGCCGCTGCCATAGACGATGCGGTCGTCGCTGCCGTAGCCGCGCACGATGTAGTCGGTGCTTTCGAGCATTTCGGGAAGCGTATCAACGGCGGCGGCACGCTCGCATTCCTCGGCGTGCAGGAAGATCGGTCCCGTCTCGGCGTAGGGCTGGAGCTCCGGAAACGGCCGGAAGGCGAGGATGAGATAGGGGTCGCCGGCGGCCACATTCTTCAGGCAATGGCGGCAAGGCACGCCGTCGCCATCGGAAATCTTGCGCTCCGGCGTCTGGCCGTAGGCATCCGGTCCGCCGCGCTGCAAGGCCCTTACGTCTTCAGTGGGCAAGGCTTTGAACTGGATGGTCATGGTGAAATCTCCGGTATCGTTGACCGGAAACTATGCTTGCCCGCCGGCACTTCCCACCCGATTCATGCCAAACGTATCGGGATCAGTCGAGATTACGCGCGGCTCAATCGCCGGCTTCAATGATGGCTTTCAGCCATTCCGTGATCGCATCAAAGTCGATCGGTTTCGTCGTATCGACGTCGAAAAGCGGTCCGCGCCGCAGCGGCTCGGCGCGCCTGGCCAGTTCGATCAGCTCGGGGATATAGGCAGCACCCGGATGGCCGGCGGGGCGCTGGTCGAGCCGGGCGCGATAGCGCTCGGCAAGAACCTCGCCGGGAGCGTGGCACCAGATTTCGGCGGTCTGTTCGACGCCCGCCTTTCGCAAATGGTCCTCAAGAATCTGGCGCGGCTGGAAGCCGAACCAGGCATCGACGATCACGGTTGTGCCAGCGGGCGCCTCGCCGACGACCGACCAGATCGCCTGGTAGCTGGCGCGGCCGAGCGTGCGGTTGAACTCGCGGTCGCCGCCGCCGAGCACTTCGAGGAACGGGTTCTTGACCGTATCGAGCGCAAGCAATGGCCATCCCATGCGGTCGGCGATGCCGCGCGAAACGGTGCTCTTGCCGCTGGCGGGGATGCCGTTGACGAGCACGGCGCGCCTGGCGCGGCCGAGTTGGGTCGGAGCCGGCGTCATGCCCGCCTCCCCCGCCAATGCCTGCAGGCCAGCGCCGATCACGCCGGCATCGTCGCCGAGCTGTGCCGGTTCCACCTTGCATTGGTACCAGGGCGCCAGCGCCGGCGCGCAGGCAAGCGCCTTGTGCGCCGCCCGGCCAAGGCCGCCGCCAAGCAGAACCAGATCGGGGTCGAGCACTGCAACGGTCGTGTCGATCGCGGCTCGCAGCGGCCTGGCCCAGGCTTCCAGTACCCCGCGCGCCTGGATATCGCCGGCCGCGTCACGGGCAAAAAGCTGATCGACCGAGACATCCGCACCGAGCCCGGCCCGCGCGATGTGCCGGCCGAGCGCCGTGCCCGAGCTGGTGGTTTCGACGCAGCCGCGCCGGCCGCAGGCGCAGGTCTCGCCGTTCACGTCGACGGTGATATGGCCGAGCTGGCCCGCCGTTGCCCGGCCCTGCATGATCTGCCGGTTCCGGGCGACGGCGCCGCCAATGCCGGTGCCGATCGTGAACATGACGATATCGCCATGGCCCCGGCCGGCGCCGAGCGCCATCTCGGCGACCAGCGCCATGTTGCAGTCATTGTCGACGACGACGGGCTTGCCGGCGATGTCTTCAAGCCGTTCGGCCAGCGAAACCGAAGCCAGGTTGACATAGCCGCCGGACAGCACCCTGCGAAGCCGCGCATCGACGCGTCCGGGGACGCCGATGCCGATGGCTGCAACCTCTGGGGCATCGAGCCGGCGCACCATCCCGGCGATGCGGGAGAGAACCAGTTCCGGGTCCGGCGCGCTCTTCTCGGAAATGCGGTCGAGGATTTGACCCGTGGCGGAAATACGGGCGGCACGCAGATTGGTGCCGCCAATGTCAATTCCGATGCTGAGGGGCATGACGTCCTGCCAGTGATCAAACGCGGATATCAGGCGGCTTTCTTTTGCCGGTAGTGTCCGATCACAGCCTGGATTTCGCGCAATCGCGGCACTGCGATGGTCTTAAGCCTTTCGCGCTGAATGTCACGGTCGAGCGAGATGCAGTCTTTCCACAGCGAACGGCCGGCGATGACACCCGACGCGCCGTTTTGCATGGCGATCTCGACCTGGCCAAGGAAGGTCGCGTGGTTGACACCGGCCGAAAGCACCGCCCACGGCACGTCGCCTGCTATTCTGGTGATGTTGGCGCAAGCCTCGGGTGTTCCAGGGTACGGAAGCTTCAGCACTTTTGCGCCGCACTCCAGTGAAATCCGGGTACCCTCTTCGACAAGCCAGGGCGTTTTGGCTGCATAGTCCTCGGGGCTTTCCCCTTCGAGCTGGTAGGTCAGGAACTCGACGACGAGCAGCAGGTCCTCCCGCCCGAAGTCTGCGATGCACTGGCGCAGGATGGCGATGTTGTGCGCATTGGCCTCAGGCTTGTCGGCCCTGAGATAGACCATGATCTTGCCGCCCGTGCCGCCCAGTTCGCGGACTCGGCGCGCGTCGATGCCGGGAACCAGGCGCGACAAGCGATAGCCGTCGGGGGAGACGTCAAAGCCGGAAGCGTCGAGGCCGATGAGCAGCGCCGTATCCCGGTTCAGCACGCCTTCGTCGACCACCCTCGGCACCGCGCACAGCGGGTCCAGCAAGACACAGGACGCGGCGCTGGCGAGGTAACGCGTGATGTCCGATTTGGTGTCGCCGAGCATGTCATTGGTGATCTTGGCCTGTTCGGCCGGATCCGACGCCAGCAAGGTCCGCATGCCGCCGCGCTGATCGCAGGCGATGGCCACCATGGCCCCGTCCTTGCCGCATATCTGCTGGTAGCCGCGCAACTCCGCGGTGGTCATCTTTGCCATGGTCTTCTGTCCGATGTTGGCGCCCATTCGCGAGGCGCGGATTCCGTGGAAACAAGATTGTTCAGTTTTTCCCGCTTGCCGGCGGAAAGATCTTTGCCGCTTTGCTACGCTATCGATTCGCCGGGAGAAGCGGCCTCGCCGACACTGCCGCCCGTTAGGACCTCAAGTTGCGAGTTTGCCGAATTTGCGCGATAACTCCCGTCGGCCTATGCTCGTGTAACACGTTGCTGAAAGGAATTGCAAGCTGTCTGCCCCTCCGATCCAGGACGCGACCGCATCGCGCACGATGCTGCACACGGTCGCCAAGCTGCACTACGAGGCTGAGATGTCGCAGGTCGACATCGCACGGCAGCTCGGCGTCTCCACGGCGACGATTTCGCGTCTGCTGCAAAGGGCGCGCGCCGAGGGGATCGTCCGGATCGAGGTTCTCGATCTGGCAACGCCCGAGGACATCACCAGGCAATTGATCGATGGGCTCGGACTTCGAGACGCGGCGGTGATCGAGACGCCGGCGGCGGGCGCACTGACGGCGCTTGCCGCTCCGCTCGGCGCGTTGCTCAAGCAAGCGCGGCTGGTGGCCGGCTCCGTGCTCGCCATCGGCTGGGGACGCGCCGTCCGCGAGGTGATCCGGACCGGCCTTCCGCGTATTCCCGGCGTCCACACCGTCGCTGCCACCGGCGGCATGCAGCAGCATGCGCCGCATTTTCAGATCAACGAGTTCGTGCGGCTCGCCGCCGAGGAATTGGGCGGAACGCCGCATTTCATCCATGCGCCCTATCTGCCATCCAGCGAGTTGCGTGAGGTCTTCCTTGGCGACGCGGCCATCCGCGATGCTGTCGCGCTATGGGACCGGACCGACGTCGCGATCGTCGGCATCGGCCTGCCGCACGCCATCAATCCGCCCGAGGCGAGTGCGGCCACATTGAGCGAGCAGGCCCTGGTTCATGCGGCGGGAGATGTCCTTCGGCATTACTTCGATGCCGAAGGCACCTTGATTCCCTGGGAAGGTGAGAGCCGGATGATCGCGATGTCGCCGGCACAGCTTCGCACGGTGCCGCTGGTGATCGGCGTTGCCGCGTCGCCGGAGAAAGCGACGGCAATCATCGGCGCCGCTCGCGCCAGGCTCATCAATGCCCTGACTACGGATACGAAGACGGCGCAGGCCATCCTTGAGGCTCTCGCGCCTCGATAGAGGCCGGCTCCGGGCGGAACCGTAGGTCCCCTGCGAGGAAATCGGTTGTGTCGCCGGGATGTCGGGGCAATAGTCCGCCCTGGAGGCCTGCAGAGCGCATCATATGCTGTCCGGTTTGAAAAGTCCGACGCCGCAAACTCGGAAAAACCGAGTTGCAATTTATTTCTGCAAAGTGTTACAACCAGAACGATCCGGCGTGCAAGAACGCCGGGCGACGCAGTTCCCACAGGCTTGCGGAGGCGAGTGAAGGGGAGCTGCGGCTCTTGTTCCGGTCGGTTCGACCGGCTGACCTATCGACCGGAGGGCGCTTGGGAGGAAAGCTGCCCGCGACAGCAAACAGGCGTTCCCCGGCCGTTGGGCAGCTTTTGCCTGAACGATTGACGGCCATTCCAATGTCACTTGCAACGGCAGATCTGCCAACAATGAGGAGGATGTCATGAAGAAGATTGTTGCCGCTCTCGCGGCTCTCGCCATCAGCGCCACGGCGCTGGTCGCTCCCGCGCTGGCGCAGGACAAGAAGTTCACCATTGCACTTATCCCCGGCCTCACGACCGATGGTTTCTATATCACCATGCGCAAAGGCGCCCAGGCGGCAGCCGACGCGCTTGGCGTGGACCTTGTTTTCCAGGGCGCCCCGGATTTCAATCCGGTAACCCAGGTCCCCGTGCTTGACGCGGTCATCGCCAAGAAGCCGGATGCCATCCTGATCGCGCCGACCGACAAGGTCCAATTGGTCGAGCCGCTGCGCAAGGCCAATGATGCCGGCATTCCGGTGATCACCGTCGACACTTTCATCGGCAGCGGCGTCTACCAGACCGGTGCCGGCGACGCGGATTTCCCGCTGTCCTATATCGCTTCGGACAACATTCTGGGCGGCGAGATCGCCGCGCGGGCATTGGCCACTGCCATAGGCGACAAGGGCAAGGTCTACGTTTCGAACGTCAAGCCTGGCATTTCGACCACCGATCAGCGTGAAGAGGGCTTCAAGAAGGAAATGGCGGCCAACCATCCCGGCATCACCGTTCTCGAGACCCAGTTCAACGACAACGACGCCAACAAGGCCGCCTCGCAGCTGCAGGCTGTGTTCGCACGCAATCCCGATCTCGTCGGCGTGTTCGGCGCAAACCTGTTCTCCGCGCTCGGCGCGGCGAATGGCGTCCAGCAAGCTGGGCAGACCGGCACCGTCAAGGTCGTGGCGTTCGACGCGCCGACCAGCATCGTCGACAATATCAACACCGGCCTGGTCGACGTTGCGATTGCCCAGCATCCCGCCGAGATCGGCTATTTCGGTGTCGTTTCGGCCTATGCGCACCTGACCGGCCAGTCGATCCCGGTTGCGATCGGCACCGGCTTCACGATCATGGACAAGGCGAACATCGCTGATCCGAACATCTCGAAGTACCTTTATTCCGAATGAGTCCAAACCAGCCTGGTCTCCTTCCGGCTTGCCGGGAGGAGACCAGCGCCGGGTCTCTAGGCCCCTGTTGACGGAGGCCGCGCCGCGGATCGGATATACCAATGACCTCAACATCACCAATCGAGCAGAGCGAAACCCATATCGCTCCTCAGGCCGACCATGGTGATCCGGCCAGGACCTGGCTCGGACGCATCGCCGAAGGGCGCGCCTGGCTGTTCCTCGCCGGCCTGATCATCTGTTTCGAGGTCTGGTCGAGGCTCGCCTTCGGCGCTACCTTCGTGCTCAACCCGTTCAACGTACAGTCCATTGCGATATTTGCGGTGGCGCCGTTGCTGCTTGCAACCGGACAGACATTCGTCATCATTTCGGGAGGCATCGACCTCTCGCTGGGCTTCATCATGGGCCTTGCCGCCGTCGTTGCCGCCCACGCCACGAACATGGCGGGAGCGGCAATTCCGCTGCCACTGGCAATGCTGGCGGGTATTCTGGCTGCCGTGCTCGTTGCCGGCGTGCCGGGTATCATCAACGGCCTCTTAATCTCGCGGCTGAGAATTCCGCCCTTCATCGGCACGCTCGGCATGTTCGGCGTGGCGCGCGGCGCCGCCTATCTCCTTGCCGGCGGCACGACGGTGCCGGTCCAGAACTCCTGGTTCGCGCTGCTCGGCAACGGCAAGTTCCACGGTGTGCCCTATCTTGTGATGATCACCGCAATCTTCGTCGTCGTGATGCATTACATCCTGAGCCAGACCCGGTTCGGCCAGCACAATTACGCCATTGGCGCTAATGTGCAGGCGGCGCGTCGCGCCGGCATCGACATCAGGGGCCATATCCTGCGCCTCTACGTGCTTTCGGCGATGTGTGCCGGCCTCGGTGGTGCGCTCTACGCTGCGCGCTTCACGGCGGGCGCGGCCCAGGCCGGCGAACCCTTGCTGCTCGACAGCGTCGCGGCGGTGGTGATCGGCGGCGCCAGCCTGTTCGGCGGGTCCGGTACGATCTTCGGCACGGTCGCCGGCGCATTGGTGATCGCGGTGATCCAGTACGGGCTGGTCTTCGTCAATGTCGAGCCGTTCTGGCAGTTCATCGCCGTCGGCCTCGTCATCATTATCTCCGTCCTTATCGACCAGGCGCAGCGCCGGTTCAGTGGAGCTCGCCAGGATGAATAGTTCCGAACAAACCACACCGCTTCTCGAAGTCCGGCACCTTTCCAAGCATTTTGGTGCCGTCCAGGCGCTCAACGACTTCTCCATGGCCGTGAGGCCGGGCGAAGTGGTGGCGCTGGCGGGCGACAACGGCGCCGGCAAGACCACGCTGATCAAGGCGATATCGGGGGTGTTTCAGCCGACGGCCGGCGAAATCCTGCTCAGGGGGCAGCCGGTGACCTTCGCGACGCCACAGGAGGCGCGCGAAAAAGGCATCGAGACGATCTACCAGGACCTGGCTTTGGCCGACAATTTGTCGATCGGCGCCAATATCTTCCTGGGCCGCGAACCGATGCGCAAGGCTTTCGGCTTCTTGCCGGTGCTGGACCGCAAGGCCATGGCCGTCGCCGCCAAGCAGACCATGGGACGGCTGGACTTCCATGTCAGCCGGCTCGATGCCCCGGTCAGCAATTTCTCCGGCGGCCAACGCCAGGCCGTCGCCATCGGCCGGGCGGTCTATTGGGACGCGCAGATCCTGATCATGGACGAGCCGACCGCCGCCCTTGGGGTGCCTGAGCAGCGCAAGGTCATCTCGCTCATCCACCAGCTCAAGGCGCAAGGGCGCGGCGTGATCTTCATCTCGCACAATCTGCAGGATATTTTCGCCGTGTCCGACCGCATCGTCGTGCTGCGGCGCGGCGTCCAGGCCGGTGAGCGCAAGATCTCAGACACCAACCATGATGAAGTCGTCAAGCTGATGGTTGGTGGGTAGCTGAGGCTATCGACGGATCGTGGCCAGACCGCCGCGCTCCATGCTAGTCCATCAATGCATCGAGACCGCGCACCAGCCCGGTAACTTGCAGCACGCGCCGGACGGCGAGCAGCGTTCCGGCCACGTAGGGTGCCGCGGACGAGCCGGCATCATGGCGAATGGTCAGCCTTTCGTCGGGCAGCCCAAACAGCGCCTCGCAGGACAGGATGTAGGACGGCAGGCGAAGCGCGTGCACCTGCACCCCCTCACCGGCTCCAACCGCGGCGCCGCGTGTTCCGGGCACGCCCGTCACTTCCGAGACTGGTCTTGCCGTCGAAGCCTTGCGGACATCCGCCAGCGCCTCGGCAAGCTCGCGCGCGGTGCCTGACGGGGCGTCGGGCTTCTTGGCGCTGGCATAGTCGATGACCTCGACATCGGGCACGTATTTCGCCGCCATCAGGGCGAACCGCTTCATCAGCGTGGCGGTGATCGAAAAATTGCCGGCGGCAATCACGCCGACCCGGTTGGCGCGTGCCGCGGCATCGATCTCGGCATAATCGGCGGCGCCAAGCCCCGATGTGCCGATCACCACATGTCGCCCCTTGGAGATCGCCAGCAGCGCATGATCCTTCACCACATGCGGCTTGGTATAGTCGACCAGCACATCGGACGGCGCCTCCAGCGCCTCGGCCAGCGAAGCGGAAACGGTGACGCCATTGGCTGGCAGGCCAACCAGCAGGCCGGAATTCTGCCCCGCACCGCTGCGCGAAACCGCTCCGGCCAAATTCATGTCACCTTGCGCCGAGATCGCCGGCACCAGCGCCTTGCCGACCCAGCCGGTCGCCCCGGCCATCACCACTCGTATCGTCATCGCCTGGTCCTCCAATCGCGCCTTGAAACGACCAGCGATATGGAAAGAGCCCGGCTCATTCAAGCCAGGCTCTTTCTTGAGTGTTGATCCAGACGCCGCGCAGGCGGTCGGATCACTGGACTCAAGCAGGCTTATCTTATGAAATCGTCGAAGCGGCGCAGCGTCACCCGGCGATTGCGCCAGTTCTCGTTCTGCGTCTGCACCAGCAGGAACTCCTCGCCATAGCCAACCGTTTCGAGCGCATGGCCCGGCACGCCGAATTCGCGCACCAGCGTGCGCTTCAGCGACGCGGCGCGCTGCTCGGACAGGATCTGGTTCGACTGGAAGGAACCGACGGCGTCCGTATGGCCCTCGATCAGAATGCGGGCGCCGCGGTCACGCCGCAGGATGCGCCGCAGTGCGTCGGCGATGTTTTCGATCTTGCCGTACTGCGACTCGGAAATGGCCGCCGAGCCGAAGGCGAAATTGATCGACTGGATATCGATCGAGCGGGCCATGCGCCGCAGATCCGGCCGGCGCTTGAATTCGCGAATGGTAACGCGCTGGTTCGGGCGCAGCTTCACCTTGGGCGCCGCTTCGAGTTGCCGCTCGATCGTGGCGGCCGAAGGGGTCGTCGCCTGGGCGGCGGCAAGGGTCGGCATGGCAAGCGCCGCAATCAGCACGGCGGCAAAGGTGCGTCTGGTCAGCATGTCTTTCTCCTTCGGCCCTGCTCTGATGGCCGCATTGATGGTGCCGACAAGATGCCAGAGGCAGTCTGAAGCCTCGATGAACGAAAGGTTCAGTTTTTCAGGGCCGCATGACGCTGGCCGAGCGCTCGGCGAAAGCCATCGGATGCACGATCTCTTTCTTCTGCGCCACCGGCGCGAAGCCGAGTTTCTGATAGAGCGGCAATGCCGCCGGATGGTCGAGCGTGCAGGTCTGTACCGTTACCCGCTTCGGCCCGTGCGACCAGGCGGCGGCGATCGCCGCCCCCAGGAACCAGCGGCCGATGCCTTGTCCGGTCGCATGTTCCATCATGCCGAAATAGGCTAGCTCCACCTCTTCCGGCAGATGCGGCTTGAGGTCGAAGAAGCCGGCCGGCGCGCCGTCGAGATAAAGCACCCTGATGTCGCGGTCCTCGCGATGGATGCCCGCCGAAAGCTCTTCGTCGTTCAACCTGAGAACATTGACCCAGTGCCATTTGCGTCCCACCCGATCCATCAGATAGCGATAGAAGTGCAGCGGAATGTTCTTGGTCTTCAGCAGCGCGATCTGGCGGTTGTACGGCGCTGGCGGCGAATAGGCCGGCGGTACATGCATTTCGAGAAACGTCACCGTGACGTCGATGTCTTCCACCACTCCGTTTTCCATGGCCGTCATTCCTTGCCCGTCAAGGCGGGGCCCGTCACGACAGGCGTGTCGGAAAGTCCGCCCCACTCCGTCCATGAACCGTCGTAAAGCCTGTTGTCGGTGTGGCCAAGCGTCTCCAGCGCCAGCGTGATCGCGGCCGCGGTGATGCCTGAACCGCAAGAGGTGACGACCGGCTTCGACAGATCGATGCCGGCTCCCTCGATCACCTTGCGCAAACGATCCTTCGACAACAGTTCGCCGTTCTCGGCGAGCACCGATGACGGCAAATTGTTCGCTCCAGGCATATGACCGGAGCGGATGCCTGCGCGAGGTTCGGGCTCAGTGCCGGCAAACCGGCCAGCGGACCTTGCATCGGCGATCTGGCTCTCCTTCGTCTCGACGATGCGGCGCATATCGGCAAGGCTGGCGACACGCTTGGCATCGAAGTCGGCGTGAAACACGCAAGGCGCTGTCTTCGTCGGCTCCGCCGTCACCGGTCGTCCCGCCGCTTTCCAATGGTCGAAGCCGCCGTCCAGTATGTAGACCTGGAACACGCCCATGACGCGGAACATCCACCAGGCGCGCGGCGCTGAGAAAAAGCCCGGACCGTCATAGACGATAATGGTGTCGTCAGCCGAAATGCCCATCGCGCCGACATACTGGGCGAAATGCTGCGGCGAAGGCAGCGTGTGCGGCAAGGCCGAATCAGGGTCCGATATCGCATCCTGATCAAGGAAGCGGGCGCCCGGAATATGTGCCGCCTCATATTCGGCGCGCGCGTCCCTGCCTTGCGCCGGCAGATACCAGGACGCATCGACGATGGTCAGGCCCGGTTCGTGGAGACGAGCCTGCAACCAGTCCGCATCGACGGTGAAAGGGCTGTCTTCGGCCATTTTCGTTCTCCCGCTTCGCCCCAGGCGGAGCTTCTGTATTTTATCAAGCTGCCGGCATCGGTCCAAAGCGTATACGGAAGCGCCGGTTCTCGCGGCCCTTCTTCTCGATCTTGCCGATATGGATCTCGCCGACTTCACCAGTGCTCTTCACATGGGTGCCGCCGCAAGGCTGGCTGTCGATCGAGGCGTTGTCGCCAATGCAGACCAGGCGGATTTGGCCGGTGCCGACGGGCGGCCGCACATTCTTGGATTTGACCAGACCAGGATTGGCCGCCAGTTCCTCGTCCGATATCAGCCTGACAAAGATCGGATGGTCGGCCCGCACCAGTTCCATCACCTTTGCCGTCACATCTTCCTTGGTAAAGCCGGCATCCGGGATGTCGAAGTCGACGCGGCTGTCGTCCTCGGAAACCGCGGCACCCGTGATCGGGAACGGGCAGACGACGGTGAGCAGGTGGCAGGCCGCGTGCATGCGCATCAAAAGATGCCGCCGCCGCCAGTCGATGGCGAGCTTGACCCGTTCGCCGACGGCCGGCGCCGGCTGGTCGGGCGCCGGCACATGGATGATCTCGTCCTTGGTCTCGCCGGTGATGGTGGCGGCAATCGCGATCACGCTACCGTCGGCGCGCTCGAGCGCACCCGTATCCCCTGGCTGTCCACCCGACGTGGCATAGAAGATGGTGCGGTCGAGAATGATGCCGCCGCGCTCGTTGATGGCGACTATGGTGGCGTCGGCGGTGCGCAGATAAGCATCGTCGCGAAACAGCGCCTGCGTCTTATAGGACATCACGCGACCTTTTCGAACGGTACCGAAATGTCGGCTTTCTCTTCCATCCAGCCCGGCACCGGCAGCTGCTTTTCGCGCAGGAACTGCGGGTTGAACAGCTTCGACTGATAGCGCGTGCCGTAGTCGCAGAGGATGGTCACGATGGTGTGGCCGGGACCCAGCTCCCGCGCCAGCCGGATCGCGCCGGCAATATTGATGCCGGTCGAGCCACCGACGCAGAGCCCCTCCTCCTGGATCAGGTCGAAGACGATGGGCAGCGCTTCCTCGTCGGGTATCTGGAAGGAAAAATCCGGCGTGAAGCCTTCGAGGTTGGCGGTGATCCGCCCCTGCCCGATGCCCTCGGTGATCGAGCTGCCCTCGGATTTCAATTCGCCGCTGGTATAGAAACTGTAGAGCGCGGCGCCCAGCGGATCGGCGAGCGCGACCTTGATGTCCTTGCTCTTGGCCTTCAGCCCGAAGGCGACGCCGGCCAGCGTGCCGCCGGACCCAACGGCGGACACGAAACCATCGACCTTGCCGTCGGTCTGGTTCCAGATTTCCTGCGCAGTGGTGCGGATATGGCCGTCGCGGTTGGCGACATTGTCGAACTGGTTGGCCCAGATCGCACCATTCGGCTCGGACCGGGCCATCTGCGAGGCCAGGCGGCCCGACAGTTTCACATAATTGTTGGGGTTCTTGTAGGGAACCGCGGGCACCTCTATCAGTTCGGCGCCGAGCAGTTTGATCGTGTCCTTCTTCTCCTGGCTCTGCGTGTCGGGAATGACGATCACGGTGCGGTAGCCGAGCGCCTTGGCGACCAGCGTCAAGCCGATGCCGGTGTTGCCGGCCGTCCCCTCGACGATGACGCCGCCCGGTTTCAAAAGCCCACGCTGCTCGGCGTCGCGGATGATGAACAGGCCGGCGCGGTCCTTGACCGACTGGCCCGGGTTCATGAATTCGGCCTTGCCCAGAATCTCGCAGCCGGTTGCTTCCGAGGCCTTGTTGAGGCGGATCAGGGGCGTGTTGCCGATCGCTTCAATTACAGAACGTGGCATATAGGTTCCTTTATGCGTGCGGCGAGACCCTAGAAACCCACCGCTTCGGTTTCAAGGCAAGATTTCATCTGGTCCAGTCGCATTTCCGGCACTGCAATTCCCTCAAACCGGATACCGCGCTCGGGCGTCCATTTAAACCTTGTCTGGAAAAGCACTCTTTTCATTCGATTTCTTCGTCGCTAGAGCACAAGCTAAGAAAGAGTCGCAGGACACGGCATGACACTCTACCGGGCCAACCCGAAGCACGGCGTCGCCTGGATCACGGGCGGCAGCAGCGGCATCGGCCGCTCACTGGCCAAGGATCTCGCAGCCCAGGGCTATTCCGTCGCGGTGTCGTCGCTCGACGACGATCCGATCGACACGCTTGTTGTCGAGACGGCGCAGATGCCGGGCCGCGTCACGGCCTATCCCTGTGACGTCACCGACGAGAAGCGCATGGCAAGGACGGTCGCGGCTATCGAGAAAGATCTCGGCCCGATCGTGCTCGCCGTCTTCAATGCCGGAAACTACATCGCGACGCCGGGCGAGGATCTTACCGTGCGCGGGTTTCGCCAGTCCTTCGAAGTCAATTATTTCGGCATCATCAACGGCCTGGTGCCGGTTGTCGAACGCATGCGCGTGCGTGGGCGCGGCCACATCGTGCTGGTCGGTTCGGTCACCGCCTATTTCGGCTGGCCGACCACGGCGGCCTATGGCGGCACCAAGGCGGCGATCAACATATTGGCGGAGTCGCTCAAATATGACTTCGACAAGATGAACGTCCGCGTCCAGGTGATGAATCCGGGCTTTGTCGACACGCCGCTGACCGAGAGGAACCTGCTGCCGATGCCCGGGCTGATGCCCGTCAACCGTGCCTCGCGGCGCATGGCGCGCGGCATCAACTCCGGCGGCTTCGAAGTCACCTTCCCGCGCCGCCTGAGCTGGGGGCTGAAACTGCTCAGCATCCTGCCCAGACCGGTCTGCCGGTGGGTCATCAGCACTGCGACGCGCTGGAAGTCGCGGCCGCTGAATTTCGACCGCAAGCCACCGAACGAATAAACTGTCCACAGGGTACGAGTTGCCTGGTTGCAATCGCGGCCATAGGTTGAGAATTGTTGTTTGGAGTCTGCGATGGGGCGACGGATCGTGCTCGCGGTGCTGGGTCTTGTCGTCATCCTTGTCCTGGCCGTCCTGCTTGGCCCGCGTGTGCTGGTCGACACCACGATCCGTTTCGATCCTTCGGTGATCGGAGACGATCCGCAGGCCTATCTGGCGCGCAAGGAAGCCGCCGCGCCTGATATCCGCGACGGGCTGGAGAAGGAAATCATCTGGGCAAACCCGATGGTTCACGCCAGGACGAAGCTTTCAATCGTCTACATCCACGGATTTTCGGCATCGAAGGGCGAGGTCCGTCCGCTGCCTGACGAGGTCGCCGACCAGCTCGACGCCAATCTCTTCTACACCCGCCTCACCGGCCATGGGCAGGACGGCGCCGCGATGGCTGAAGGCAGCGTCAACGCCTGGATCAACGACTTCGAGGAAGCGCGCGCCATAGGCCGGGCGATCGGCGACAAGGTGATCGTCATCGGCACCTCGACCGGCGGCTCGCTGGCGGCGTGGGCGGCGACGCAGCCCGGCGCTTCGGACGGCATTGCGGCGATCGCGTTCATCTCGCCGAATTTCGGCGTGAAGGCTTCCGGCGCCGAACTGCTGACCATGCCATGGGGCAAACAGATCGCCGAACTGGTCATCGGCAAGCAACGCAGCTTTGAGACGCGCAACGCCTTGCACGCGAAATTCTGGACATACCAGTATCCGACGGCGGCGACGCTGCCGATGGCGGCGCTGACGGAACTCGCCTATGGCGCGCCGGTGGAGAAGGCGACCATCCCTGCCTTGTTCATCTTTTCGGATTCGGACGCCGTGGTGCGGCCCGACCGCACCCGCGAAATTGCCGGGCGCTGGGGTGCGGCACACGAGCTGGTGCCCGTGGACGACACCGACGACAAGGACAACCACGTTATTGCCGGCGACGCGCTGTCGCCGTCGACCACGGCTTTCCTCGCACAGCGGATCGTGGTGTGGGTGGAGGCCGTGGTGCAGTAGAAACGAAAGGGCGATCAGAGCATTGCTCCGATCGCCCTTTTTTATTTATCAGCGATCAAGCCGGGCTCAATCCGCCGAAGTGGCATTCATCAGGCAGCGTGCGTCGCCGGCCGCTTGCCGCCAAAGCGGCGCTTGTTGTTGCCCTTGAACGGCTTGCGGCCTTCCGGGCGGTCGCCTTGATGCTTGGCCGCGAACGGCCGGTCGCCGGCCGGCTTGTCGCCGAACCGCTTCTTGCCGAAGCCGTTGCCACCACCGGGCCGCCTGCCGTCGCGACGGCCATTGTGGTCGGGGCGGCTGTTGGCCGGCTCGAAGCGCTCGTTCTTTTCGGCCGGATTGCGCTGCGGATCCGGGCTGCCGAGATGGTCGGCAACGACAGGCAGCTTGGTGCGGATGATGCGCTCGACCTGGCGCAGCTTGCTGTTTTCGGAAGGATCGCAAAGCGTGATCGCAATGCCATCCATGCCGTTGCGGCCGGTGCGGCCGATGCGGTGGACATAGCTCTCCGCCTCGTCCGGCAGGTCGAAGTTGACGACGTGGCTGATGCCGGGCACGTCGATGCCGCGCGCCGCGATATCGGTGGCGACAAGAATGCGCACCGAACCGTCGCGGAAATCGTTCAGTGCCTTCTGGCGGGCGTTCTGCGACTTGTTGCCGTGGATGACGGCGGCCTTGAAGCCGTCGCGCTCGAGGTCCTTCGTCACCCTGTCGGCGCCATGCTTGGTGCGCGAAAAGATGATGACGGACTTCATTGCGTCGTCGGCGAGCATCGTCGACAGCACCTGGCGCTTCTGCTTGGTGCGGGCAAAGACGACGCCCTGCACGATCTCGGCCGCCGCGGTGCTTTGCGGCGCGACTTCGACGCGGATCGGGTTCTTCAGCAGGCCTTTGGCCAGCTCGGCGATTTCATTCGGCATGGTCGCAGAGAACAGCACCGTCTGGCGGTCGGGCGCGGTCGCCTTGGCGATGCGCTTGACGTCGTTGATGAAGCCCATGTCGAGCATGCGATCGCCCTCGTCCAGCACCAGCCATTTGGTGTCGGAGAGGATGAGGTCACCCTCGCGCACCAGGTCGGTCAGACGGCCGGGCGTGGCGATCAGGATGTCGACGCCGGGCGCAACCTTCTTCACCTGGCTGAAGCGCGAGACGCCGCCAAGCACAAGCGCGGTCGAGACATGCGCGCCCTTGGCGAGGATCTTGATGGTGTCCTCGATCTGAACGGCGAGTTCGCGCGTCGGCGCCAGGATCAAGGCACGTGTGGTCTTCGCACGGCGCTTGGTGCCTAGCGCGATGATCTTCGACAGGATCGGCAACGCGAAGGCCGCCGTCTTGCCCGAGCCGGTCTGTGCGATGCCGAAAATGTCACGGCCTTCCATCTGCGGCGGGATCGCCTGCATCTGGATCGGCTTCGGTTCGGTAAAGCCGGCGCCATGGGTCGCCTTGAGCAGCGCGCCGGTAATTCCAAGGGCTGCGAAACCGGAGAGTTCCGCAGTGCTGCCGGTCGAGTTGGTGTTACCGGCAAAGGTGTTTTCGTTGGTCAAAATAGTCTTCTTTCACACGGCCTGTAGCCGCAAACATCGATGGCGGCAGGGCGCAACCTGCCGTCGAAAAAAATTGATACGAAACGACAAGGCGGGCGGACGTAAACGTCCACTCGGCTGCGCTGTCGTGCCCGCAGGCATCATGCCACGGGGCTTTTTCGCCACCTTGCCGATCAACGGGAAAGAGGGAAAACAGACGCAACCAGTCTCATTCGTCGAGAAGGCCGGATCTTGCCCGGCCCAAGCGCCTATGCCGCTGCATATGGCCTAGTTCGCCGCGCAATGCAAGGGGCGCCATGTTGCGATGCAACAAATCGATGGCAAAAGCGGCGCTTGCGCTCCCTTGCCGGCATGATTACCACGAAACGCACCTTTTCGTTTTGGGGATCGACCGATGAAGGACGTGCTGAAGGAACTCGAGCGACGCCGCGACATGGCGCGCATGGGCGGTGGCCAGGTCCGCATCGACGCCCAGCACAAAAAGGGCAAGCTGACCGCGCGCGAGCGTATCGACGTCTTTCTCGACGAGGGCTCGTTCGAGGAATTCGACATGTATGTCGAGCACCGCTCGACCGACTTCGGCATGGAAAAAACCAAGGTGGCCGGCGACGGCGTCGTCACCGGCTGGGGCACCGTCAACGGCCGGCCGGTCTACGTCTTTGCCAAGGATTTTACCGTATTCGGCGGCTCGCTATCGGAGGCGCACGCCGAAAAGGTGGTCAAGGTGCAGGAGATGGCGCTGCGTAACCGCGCGCCGATCATCGGCCTCTACGACGCCGGCGGCGCGCGCATCCAGGAGGGTGTGGCGGCGCTCGGCGGCTATGCCGAGATTTTCCAGCGCAATGTGCTGGCCTCCGGCGTGATCCCGCAGATCTCGGTGATCATGGGACCCTGCGCCGGCGGCGACGTCTATTCGCCTGCCATGACCGACTTCATCTTCATGGTGCGCGACACCTCCTACATGTTCGTCACCGGGCCGGACGTGGTGAAGACAGTCACCAACGAGACGGTGACCGCCGAAAGCCTGGGCGGCGCCTCCGTCCATACGACGAAATCCTCGATCGCCGACGGCGCCTACGACAATGACGTCGAGGCGCTGTTGCAGATGCGCCGGCTGGTCGATCTGCTGCCTGCTTCCAACACGGCTGATATCCCCGAGATCGAATGCTACCAGTCGGTCACCGATCACGATCTCTCGCTCGACCGGCTGATCCCCGACAACGCCAACAAGCCCTATGACATCAAGGAATTGATCCTCAAGATTGCCGACGAGGGCGATTTCTTCGAAATCCAGCAGAGTTTCGCCAAGAACATCGTCACCGGTTTTGGGCGAGTCGAGGGCCGCACGGTCGGCTTCGTCGCCAACCAGCCGATGGTGCTGGCCGGCGTTCTCGATTCGGATGCCAGCCGCAAGGCAGCGCGTTTCGTGCGCTTCTGTGACTGTTTCTCGATTCCGATCGTCACCTTCGTCGATGTCCCCGGCTTCCTGCCCGGCACCGCGCAGGAATATGGCGGGCTGATCAAGCATGGCGCCAAGCTGTTGTTCGCCTATGCGGAGGCGACCGTGCCGAAGATCACCGTCATCACCAGAAAAGCCTATGGCGGCGCCTATGATGTGATGGCGTCGAAGCATCTGCGCGGCGACATGAATTATGCCTGGCCGACGGCGCAGATCGCCGTGATGGGCGCCAGGGGCGCGGTCGAGATCATTTATCGCAAGGATATCGGCGACGCGGAAAAGATCGCAGCGCATACAAAGGCTTACGAGGATCGCTTCCTGTCGCCCTTCGTCGCCGCCGAGCGCGGCTATGTCGACGAGGTGATCATGCCGCATTCTACCCGCCGCCGCATTGCCCGCGCGCTCAGGATGCTGCGTAACAAGGACATGCAGAACCCCTGGAAGAAGCACGACAACATCCCGCTGTGAGGCGGCGTTCCGCGCAGGCACACTTCCCTGCCTGGGTTGCGGAGTTCTCGGCGTGTCTTTAGGTTTCGCCGATGGCGCTCAAGAAGCTTCGCATTTGGCTAGGGTTGAAACAGCATCCCGATGCGATCCCAAGACATGCAAAGATTGGGCGCGAAAGCTATGGCATTCACGGCAGAACATTCCTGAACTGCACCGCTGAAAGTCCCATCGAGATCGGCGCATTCTGCTCCATTGGTCCGGGCGTACTTTTTATCTGCCAGGCAAGTCATCCAACCAGCACGGCTTCGACTTTCCCCCTTCAGTCGCGGATTTTCAGGCAGAAAAGAAATCTGGAGTATCTGGTATCAAAAGGCCCGATCGTCATCGGCAACGATGTCTGGATAGGCGCCAGGACCATCGTCATGTCGGGCGTGACAATCGGCCATGGAGCTATCGTCGCCGCAGGCAGCGTCGTGACGAAAGATGTTGCGCCTTACACGCTGGCAGGCGGGAGCCCGGCCAAGGCGATCAGGCGACGATTCTCCGACGACACGATCTCCACTCTGCTCGAAATCCAATGGTGGAACTGGCCTGTAGACCGCTTGAAAGCGGAGCGCTCAGCTTTCGATCTGACGGCCGATGAATTCGCGCAGCGCTACAGGTTGGCCTAGAGCCGGATGATTTCAGGTCAAGTCGACCTGAAATCTGAATCCGGCTCTAAATCAAAGAGATAGAGCATGATGTCGTCCGAAAACCACTTCACACTTTTCGGCATCATGCTCCAGCTCCAGAGGAACCAGCCTCAAGGCGGAAAAATCGAGCCCGACAGAATTCGCCGGCTGGAATAATCGCGTAAACGGTGGTTGGCCTGCCTTGCGCTCTGGTTTCCGTTCTACTTGAACCGCTTCCATGACGAGCAAGTCCAGTGTGGTGGATCGGCCATTGCCAAAGCGCGACTTGAAGACAACAATGGTTTCGACGCCCCCGCGCAAGGCCAACAAAGAGCCGCGAACAAGAGAGAGCGTCGGAGGAAACGACAGGAGGAGCCGCTGGCCAGTTCACGGACGCGCTATGCATGCGGCCTGTCGGCGCTCACCACCGACGAGCCCGACACGGATGCCTTCGCCCGTGCGGTGGCACTGGAGGCCGCGGCAATCGATGCCGGCTTCGCCCTGCTCTTCTTCTCGCAAAGCCTTGTCGAGGCGACCGCCCTGACGGATGCGCTGAAGACCCATGCGCCGGCGCTGCGCTATGCCGGCTGCTCGACCGCAGGCGAGATCACGCCGCAGGGTCTGGAGGACGGCCATATCCTGGCGATGCTGCTTCCCTCCGCATCATTCTCGGCGGCCAGCACCATGGTCGAAAATCTGTCCTCGTCGGGCATGGACAAGATCACCGGCGAAGTCGAGATGCTCAGGCGTTCGTTGCGCGGGAACAGGCCCGAGCGGGCCAAAAGCACCTTCGCGCTCTGCCTCATCGACGGCCTGTCCTATGCCGAGGAAGCGGTGACCTCGGCCATCCATTGGGGCCTCGACGACATTCCGCTGATTGGCGGGTCGGCGGGCGATGACCTGAAATTCGAGACCACGCGGCTGATCTCGAACGGCAAGGTCGCCTCCGACAGCGCCATCATCGTGCTGATCGCCACCGAAATTCCTTTCCACGTCTTCAAGACCGACAATTTCGTCCCCACCGACGAGAAGCTGGTGGTGACGGCGTCCGACCCCGATCATCGCATCGTGCGCGAATTCAACGCCATCAATGCGGCCGAGGAATATGCCGCTTCGGTCGGCATCGTCGCGCAGACTCTGACGCCGCTGAGTTTCGCCTCGCATCCGGTGGTGGTGAAGGTGGGCGGCGAATATTACTGCCGCTCGATCCAGAAGATGCATCCGGACGGTTCATTGTCGTTCTTCTGCGCCATCGATGATGGCGTCGTCCTTTCCATCGCCCAGCCCAAGGATATGGTGGAGGCAACGCGTTCCGCCTTGAGGGACGTCGAGAACAGGTTGGGCGGCATCGACGTGATCCTTGGTTTCGACTGCGTGCTGCGCCGGCTCGACGCCCGCAACCGGCAGGTGTTTCGCGATATTTCGGAACTCTACCGGGTCAACAATGTCATCGGCTTCGGCACCTATGGCGAACAATACCGGTCGATGCATCTGAACCAGACTTTTACCGGCATCGCCTTCGGCGAACGCCAGGCGGCGGAATAGGACATCTTCCATGCCGCTCAGGGACATCACCGACCTGGAGAAATTGAAGAAGATCAACGCCGCCCTGGTCAGCCGCGTCGAGCGGTCGATGGACCAGCAAGGCAACGCCTTCTCGCTCTTCCAAACCGCGATTTCGCTCGAGAATCGAGTGCGCACGCGCACAGAGGAGTTACATTCGACCTTGCGCCGGCTGGAGCAGTCGAACATCGATCTCAGCGCCGCCAAGGAAAACGCCGAGCTGGCCAACCTGTCCAAGACCAGGTTCCTGGCGGCCGCCAGCCACGACGTGCTGCAACCGCTGAATGCCGCGCATCTGTCCGTCTCGGCGCTCGCCGAGGTGCAGACCTCCGACGAGGGCAGGAAACTGGTGCGGCAGGTCGAGCGGTCGCTGGAGACGATGGAGGACCTGCTGCGCACCCTGCTCGACATTTCCAAGCTTGATGCCGGCGTCGTGCAGCCCGATATCGGCGACGTCAGTCTGGAAACGCTGTTTTCGTCGCTGCGCTCGGATTTCCTGCCCGTCGCCGAGATGAAGGGGCTGACGCTGAAGTTCCGGCCGGTCAATGCGGTCGTGCGTTCGGACCGCACCTTGCTGCGCCGCGTCCTGCAGAACATCCTGTCCAATGCGCTGCACTACACACGCTCCGGCGGCGTGCTGGTCGGCACCAGGCATCGCGGCGACACGATCCGCATCGATGTCGCCGATACCGGCTGCGGCATCCCCGACGACCAGCGCGAGGCCGTGTTCGAGGAATTCCACCGCGGCACGATCTCGACCGATGCCGGGCTCGCCGGCGGCGGGCTGGGTCTGGGCCTGGCTATCGTGCGCCGCATCGCGGCCGCACTCGGCCATCCCGTGACGTTTTCGTCCAAAGTCGGCCACGGCACGATCTTCCACATCGACGTTCCCGTCGGCATTGGCGCCACGGCCGACGCCATTGCCAGCGCCACCGATATGGAGCGGCCGCGCGGCTACGGCCTGTTCGGCACAAAAGTGCTGCTGGTCGAGAACGACGCCGAGGTGCTGCAGGCGATGACGTTTCTGCTCGAACGCTGGCAATGTCTGGTGCGCGCCGCCACCTCGACCGGCGAAGCGCTCGACATGCTTGGCGACACGGACTGGGTGCCGGACATCATCATCGCCGACCAGCATCTCGACGCTGGCGACCTTGGCACCGCCACCATCGCCGAGGTCCGCGACTATCTCGGCCGCGCCGTGCCGGCGCTGATCGTCACAGCCGACGGTTCGGAGGCCGTTGCAAAAGCCGCCCGCGCCGCCGGCATCGAGCTGATGCGCAAGCCGCTGAAGCCGGCGCAACTGCGGGCGCTGCTGGCGCACCTTTTGGCTTAAAACCCCGCCTGGTCCCGAAACAACTCCGCATTGTCCAGCTTCGACACCTCGATCACAGCCTGCGTGCGGCTATAAACGTTGAGCTTGCGCAGGATCTCGGAGACATGCGCCTTGACCGTGGTTTCGCCGACCTGCAGCTCGTAGGCGATCTGCTTGTTGAGCAGGCCCTGGCGCAGCATCTGCAACACCCTGAGCTGCTGTGGCGTCAGCTTGGCAAGGCGCTGCACCATCTCGGCGCGATCGGTGCTGTCGGCGTCCGGCGGCTGGCCTTCATAGGTTTCGGGCACATAGATCGCGCCTTCCATCACCGAGCGGATGGCGGCCGCCAGATCGCTCTTGCGCGCCGATTTCGGAATGAAACCGGCAGCACCATAGGACAGCGCCTCGGAAATGATCCTGGGCTCCTCATAGCCCGAGACGATGACCACCGGCAGGCGCGGATAACGGGTCCGAAGCTGCAGCAGCCCCTCGAACCCATGCACGTCAGGCATGCTGAGGTCGAGCAAGGCAAGATCGAAGGGCTTGGCATCAGCCAGAAGCTCGAGCGCCTCGGCGATGGTGCGCGCCTCCACCGTGTCGACCTCCGGATAAGCCATCTGCACGGCGCTGTGCAGCGCCTCGCGAAACAGCGGATGGTCGTCGATGATCAGAAACCGGGCGCGATCGTTGACTGCGGTCATGGGGCTCGTTTCGGTTCGGTCTGGTCGACCTGTTCTGGCGCAGGATAATCCTGCGACCATGGTCAGATTATTGCCAAATAGTACATCGCCATCCATGGTGAAGGGCGGAGATGGCAATTTCCGAACGGCCATGCCTTGCTCGGTGGTCCAAATCGGCCGAATGTGCCGCAATGAGCGACATCGTCCTTCACAACTACTACCGCTCCTCCACCTCCTACCGGGTGCGGATCGCGCTGGAGATGAAGGGCCTGACCTATCGATACGTGCCGCATCACCTGCGCCACGGCGAGCATCTGGAGCCCGCCTATCTCTCTGTCAACCCGCAAGGGCTGGTCCCTGCGCTGATCCTGGGCGACGGCACGCTTCTAACCCAATCGCTGGCGATCATCGAATTTCTGGACGAGACCAAGCCCGCGCCGCCGCTGCTGCCGAAGGAGGCGCTTGGCCGGGCCCATGTCAGGATGCTGGCGCAGATGATCGCCTGCGACATCCATCCCGTGAACAATCTGCGCGTGCTGACCTCGCTGCGCACGCTGTTCGGCGCCGGCGACGAGGACGTCGTCAACTGGTTCCGGCACTGGGTGAACGAGGGTTTCCAGCCACTTGAAAAGATCCTGGCTTCTTCGTCCGAGACGAGGATATTCTGCCATGGCGACACGCCGGGGCTGGCCGACATCTGTCTGGTCGCCCAGGTCACAAGCAACGCGCGTTTCGGCGTCGACATGACGCCCTACCCGACGATTGCGCGCATCCACGCCGCCTGCATGGCTCTGCCGGCCTTCCAAAAGGCGGCGCCCGAGAACCAGATCGATGCCGAGTAACGGCGCAATCCAATTATGACGAGCATGACTATGAGGTATTGCCAATGAAAGCCGTCGTCTTCGAAAAGTTCGGCGAAGCGCCGACCATCCAGACCGTCGCCGATCCGACGCCGGCGCCCGAGGGCGTCGTCATCAAGGTCGAGGCGACGGGGCTCTGCCGCAGCGACTGGCACGGCTGGATGGGTCACGACGACGGCATCCGCCTGCCGCATGTGCCGGGCCATGAGCTTGCCGGCGTCGTGGTGGCCGCCGGCTCAGGAGTGACCCGCTGGAAGGCCGGTGAGCGCGTCACCGTGCCGTTCGCCGTCGGTTGCGGTCGCTGCTTCGAATGCACGTCCGGCAACCATCAGGTCTGCGAGCACCAGTTCCAGCCCGGCTTCAGCGCCTGGGGTTCGTTTGCCGAATATGTCGCCATCGACCATGCCGACACCAATCTGGTGCGCCTGCCCGATGAGATGGAGTTCGCCACTGCTGCCAGCCTCGGTTGTCGTTTCGTGACGTCGTTCCGCGCCATCGTCGACCAGGGCCGGGTGACGCCCGGCGAATGGGTGGCCGTGCATGGCTGCGGCGGCGTCGGCCTGTCGGCGATCATGATCGCCAGCGCCATGGGCGCCAACGTCATTGCCATCGACCTGACCGACGAGAAGCTCGATTTCGCCAGCAAGATCGGCGCCGTGGCGACGATCAACGCCGCCAAGACGCCGAATGTGGTCAAGGCGGTCAAGCAGATCACCAATGGCGGCGCGCATATGTCGGTGGACGCGCTCGGCCATCCCACCACCTCGTTCAACTCGATCGCCAATTTGCGCCGGCGCGGCCGGCACGTGCAGGTCGGCCTGATGCTCGGCGATCATGCCAGGCCGCAGATACCGATGGACAAGGTGATCGCCTTCGAGCTCGAAATCCGCGGCAGCCACGGCATGCAGGCCTACCGCTACCAGGCGATGATGGAGATGATCCGCACCGGCAAGCTCAAGCCCGAACTCTTGGTCGGCAAGCGGATCAGCCTCGAGGACGCGCCGGCCGCGCTGATGGCGATGGGCGGTTTCGAAGGCATCGGCATCGGTGTGGTGACGAAGTTCTAATGCATGTCGCGCAAAAGCATGCCCACGGGCTTGACCCGAGGGTGCGCAGCGGTTTTGCGATAACGACATGCATAAAAACAAAAACCTAAAGCGCGTCAAACATGACGCGCTTTAGCGGACGGCGCAGTCACTGCGCGGCCACCCGTTGCGGCACAGCCTGCTTGGCGAACCTCTTGGCGCCAACGACGCAAAGCACCACGGCGACCGTGACGGCGATCATCAGCGGGCTGACCTGCTCGTGCAGCAGCGTTGCCGCCAGCGCGAGGCCGAAGAAGGGCTGGAGAAGCTGCAACTGTCCCACGGCGGCAATGCCCCCCAGCGCCAGCCCGCGATACCAGAACACGAAACCAATCAGCATGCTGAACAGCGAAACATAGGCCAGGCCGATCCAGGCGTTGACGCCGACGCCGTCAAACGACGCCGGCTTGGTCATCAGCGTCAGCGCAAACATCACCGGCAGTGACAGCACCAGCGCCCAGCAGATCACCTGCCAGCCGCCGAGCCGGCGCGACAGTGCGGCCCCTTCGGCATAGCCAAGACCGCATGCGATGATGGCGGCAAGCATCAAACTGTCGCCCAGCGGCGAAGCCGATCCACCCTGCGCTAGCGCAAAGCCGGCAACGAGGGCGCTGCCAAGGCACGAAAACAGCCAGAAAGCCGGCCTTGGGCGATCACCGCCGCGAATGACGCCAAAGATCGCGGTCGCAAGCGGCAACAGGCCGACGAAGATGATGGAGTGAGCCGAGGTGACGTGTTTCAGCGCCAGCGCGGTGAGCAAAGGGAAGCCAACCACGACGCCGAGCGCCACGATGACCAGGGAAAACAGGTCACCACGCCGCGGACGCTCGGCGCGCAAAACGATGAGCAGCACAAGGCCGAGCAGACCGGCTATCGCGGCGCGGGCCACGGTCAAGAAGATCGGATCGAAATCCATCACTGCCACGCGTGTAGCCGGAAGCGAGCCGCTGAAAATCAGCACGCCGACGAATCCGCTCACCCAGCCGCTCGCCGTCTTGTCCATTCAACGCTCCCGATGCTCGCGCTCCTCTATCGGGCCAAGACATGTGGCACCACCAGAGACAATGCAGTACAATTCGAAGAAACTGTTATGGTCTAGCGAGCAGTACAGATGGATGAACTGACGGCGGAAAGCCAAGGCAACGGGACGCTTGTCGAAAGCGTCATGGCAACGATCAGGCACAGGATCGCCGCACGGATCCTGACACCGGGAGCACGGTTGCCGTCGATCCGCGCCTTTGCCAAGACCATGCAGGTCTCCAAATCCACCGTGGTCGACGCCTACGAGCGTCTTGCCGCCGAGGGGGATATCCGTTCGCGGCCGGGTTCGGGTTATTATGCCGCCGGACCAATTGCGCCTTTGTCATTGGCCGAGATCGGCCCCCGGCTCGACCGTGCCGTCGATCCGCTCTGGGTTTCGCGCCAGTCCCTGGAGGCGGGCGAGGACGTGCTGAAGCCAGGTTGCGGCTGGCTGCCGGCCTCGTGGATGCCTGAGGCTGGCCTGCGCCGGGCGCTACGGACGCTGGCGCGAGCCGACAATGTCTCCCTGACTGATTATGGCACCCCACTCGGATTGCCGGCGTTGCGTCACCTGCTTTCTCGGCGCATGGCCGGGCACGGCATCGAGGCCTCTCCCGACCAGATCGTGCTGACGGAATCGGGAACGCAGGCCATCGATCTGCTTTGCCGCTTCCTTATCGAACCCGGTGACCCGGTACTGGTCGACGACCCCTGCTACTTCAACTTCCACGCGCTGTTGCGCGCGCACAGGGCCAAGGTCGTCAGCGTCCCCTACACCCCTTCGGGACCGGATATCGCAGAGTTCGCGCAGGCGCTGGCCGAGCACCGACCGCGCCTCTACATCACCAATTCCGCCCTGCACAATCCAACAGGCGCCATTCTGTCGCCGGTCACCGCGCACCGCTTGCTCAAGCTCGCCGAGCAGTCGGACCTGACCATCATCGAAGACGATATCTTTGCCGATTTCGAGCACACCCCCGCCGCCAGGCTGGCGGCGTTCGACGGCCTCAATCGGGTCATTCATATCGGTAGCTTCTCAAAGACGCTTTCAGCCTCGATACGCTGCGGTTTCATCGCCGCGCCGCGGCGCTGGGTGGAGGGTTTGACCGATCTCAAGATCGCCACAACCTTCGGCGGCGGGCGACTGGCGGCCGAACTGGTGCTGACGTTGCTCAGGGACGGTCTCTATCGCAAGCATATGGATTTGTTGCGGGCGCGGCTGTCGCGCGCCATGGTCGACACGAGCGCCCGCCTGAGAGCCATCGGCATCACCCCATGGATAGACCAGCCGGCAGGCATGTTCCTATGGTGCAGCCTGCCGGAGGGCATGGATGCCGCCGATATCGCTCGCCGCGCCCTGTCCGCCAATATCGTTCTGGCGCCCGGCAATGCGTTCAGCCTGTCTCGATCGGCAAGCCGCTTCATGCGCTTCAACGTAGCGCAAACGGGCGATGAGCGGATTTTCAGAGTGCTTGAAGAGGCGATGGCGCGTCGTGACTGACGGCCCGGGCCTGGTGCTGCCTCACGCCCCTGCCCGCCTCCGTCGCTCATACAGCATGACCAGCGTTTCGGCCGTCAGCGCCGGCTTCTGCTCGCCTTCGATCTCGACAGTGTTGGCCGCCTTCATCAGGTACTGGCCAGGTCCCCTGTCTTCCATCGACAGGAGCGTCGTGCGCAGCCTGATCCGGGCGCCGACCCGGACAGGCGACAGGAAACGCACTCTGTCGAAGCCGTAGTTGAAGGCGGCTTGCGTGTTTTCCGGCACGATGCCCATGTCGAGCGCCAGCGCGCCGATGATCGACAGCGTCAGATAGCCATGCGCGATGGTGGTGCGGAACGGGCTTTGCCGCCTTGCCCGTTCCGGATCGACATGGATCCACTGGTGGTCGCCCGTGCATTCGGCAAACTGGTCGATGCGATTCTGGTCGACCGTCGTCCAGTCGGACACGCCAAGTTCCTGCCCGGCCATGGTCCTGAGCTGCTCATAGGTCGGCGGCGTCCTCGGCCGTATTTGCGTCATTCCTGCTTTCCCGATCGCTGGCCTGCCTCCGGACCACGAACCGGCCGCCTCTGTCAATTCGCTCTGTGCGATTCCGTTCCGCCTATTCGGCCCGAGTCACCGTGCTCCACGAACCGGAAGCGGTTTGCCCAGCCAGGAGAACCGGCTCGACCGACAGCGGTCGATTACTTCTTCTCGTAGCCGGCGCGGATCTCCGCTATCGCTTCCTTGATGCGATCGCGCAGGATCTCGACCGATTCGGCGCCGGACTTCTTGACCAGCTCGGCGACCTCGCCGGCATTCTTCAGCGCGGTTTCGAAGGATTTCCTGGCGAACTCCGTTTGTTTCGTCATCAACTCCTGCGGATTGCCCGGCGCCCTGTAACTCTGCGCCATGTCGGTGACCTCGCGCAGCGTGTCCTGCAGCATCACGCGCTGCCTGGACATAAGCGACTGCGCTCCGGCGGCACTGGCCCTGGCCGACTTTTCCAGGGCTTCGAGGTTCTTGCGGTGATGGCTGAGGATCGCCTCGACATCGACGTTCGGCAACTTGAGGTCGCGGCCGAACCTGCCGAACATGTCCATGAAGGAGTCGGAATCGGGTTGCTTTGCCATGATGGTTCTCTCCCCTGTTGCCGCGAATGCGGCACCCGAAGAAGAGAATAGAGCACCGGAGCTTCGCGGTCCATTCGGACGGGCAATGAACGTTTCAGAGCCGTACGCGGCGCCTCAGTTGACGAGAAACAGCAGCTCCGCCGTATAGAGCACGACACCGGCAAGGCCGCCGATGACCATGCCGTTGAAGCGGATATATTGCAGGTCCCTGCCGATGTTCATCTCGATCAGCCTGGTGAGCTGGGCAAGATCCCAGCGCTTGACCTGGTCGGCGATGAATTTCGACACGCCGCTCTTCTGGCTTTCGACGAAAGAGGACAGCGCCACGACGAAGCCCTGGTTCATGTCGGCCCTGATCTGCGAATCGCCGGCAAGATGGCGGCCGACCTCGACAAACATGTTGGCCAGATGGGCGCGGATCATCGAGTTCTCCGCCTTGGCGTCCTGCTCGATGAACAGGCGCAGACTTTCCCACATGTCGCCGGCCAGCGCCTTGAGTTCCGGCCGAGCAAGGAAATCGCGCTTCAATTTCTCGGCCCGCCTGGCATATTGCCTGGATGTCCTCAGCCGCTCGATGAAGCTTTCCACGAAGCGGTCGAATTCGGCGCGCATCGGGTGATCGGGATTGGCCCTGACCTCGTCGAGCAGCGATCCGGCTGAGGCGACGATCTTCTTCAGGAGATACGCATCGGCGCGAAAAAGGTTGAACAGCGACGGCAATTCCTCGCGGATCTTCTCGCGCATCGTCGCCAATGCCTCTTCATCGCTCAGGAACCGGCCGACGACCTTGGTGAATTCGTCGAACAGTTTCTGATGGCGGCGGTCGTCGGTCAGCGCCGACAGCAATTCGGCGGCGAGCGGCGCCAGCGGCACCTTTTCGACCTGCTCCAGCATACGGCTGGTGACGAAACCGCGCAGGCCGGACTGTTCGATTGCCGCCAACGTCTGCGGCACCAGACGGCCGACGAACCGCGACAGGCCGGCCGCGCGGTCGGCGTCCGACAGCCAGTCGGCGACGAGCGCGGAAAAGTCGACCTCGGCGAGCTTTTCGCGCACCGGCTCCGGCGCCAGGAAATTGACCTCGATGAACCGGCCGAGATTGTCGGCAATGCGGTTCTGATTCTCCGGAATGATAGCGGTGTGCGGGATCGGCAGGCCGAGCGGGCGCTTGAACAGCGCCACCACCGCATACCAGTCGGCCAGCCCGCCGATCGTCGCGGCCTCGGCAAAGGCGGCGACGAAACCAAGCCAGGCAAAGCGGCCCTCGAACGACTTGGCCACCGCAAAGATGAGTACGCAGAGCGCAAGCGCTGCCGTAGCGAGGAATTTAGTGCGCCGGAGCGCCGAAAGCTTGGCGACCGCATCGGCGTCGAACCGGGCGACGGGCGCCAAAGCCGAGGCTGGTTGTGACATGGAACCGCTCCTGATGGATCTCGCGGACTTACTTAGTAACCCGCCCAGCCGAATGCGCGCCACATTTCATCCCAGCCCGGTTTGCGCGACCGCACACAAAGTTGACGATAATATTCAACTATTAAGCCGTGCTTGTCTGGAATTATTCCAAGGTATAGGCCATATTCACTGATGTCGCCCAAAACCGCGCCAGCGATTGGGGACGACAGCATGGACAAAGACAAGGGCCCGAAGCGCGTCGCTCGTTTGACTCGACGCGTTTTGGGGTCAAGCCACTGCTTCGCGAGGACAAAATGCGCCTGACACGCCAGACCAACTACGCCATGCGCATCTTGATGTATTGCGCCGCGAACACCGATCGGCTGAGCCGCATCCCCGAGATTGCCGCCGCCTATTCGGTATCCGAGCTTTTTCTGTTCAAGATCCTGCAGCCGCTGGTCGAGCATGGCCTGGTCGAGACAGTGCGCGGCAGGAACGGTGGCGTCAGGCTTGGGCGCCCAGCCGAGCAGATCAACCTGTTCGACGTGGTGCGGGTGACGGAAGAAAGCTTCGCCATGGCCGAATGCTTCGAAAACGATGCCGCCGAATGCCCGCTGATCGACAGTTGCGCGCTGAATTCGGCGCTGCGCGAGGCGCTCAACGCCTTCTTCGCTGTGCTTGCGCGCTATACGATCGCCGACATGGTGGCGGCACGGCCGAATGTGCGACACCTGCTCGGTATTGACATGCTGGAACAGCGGGCGCCGGCCGCCTGATTCTGGTTGGCCGACCATCGGCACCCTCCCAACAGAATCGCTCACGACCGCCGCAGCCGACTATGGCGCGAAAATCGACCAGTTCATCATCCGGGCCAGTTTCTCCAACGCGATCGAGCCCAGCCTGGAATTGCCGTTGGCGTTGAGGCCCGGTGACCACACGGCAAGCGAGGCGACGCCCGGCACGATGCCCAATATGCCACCGCCGACGCCGCTCTTGCCCGGGATACCGACGCGGAAAGCAAAGTCGCCCGAGCCGTCATAGTGGCCACAGGTCAGCATCATCGCGCCGATGCGGCGGGCGCGTTCGGCCGACACGACGGAATGGCCGGTTGCCGGATTCTTGCCGCCATTGGCGAGGAAGCGGCCGGCCAGCGCCAGCTGCCGGCAGCTCATGGCGATGGCGCAGTGATGGAAATAGACGCCGAGCGCCAGCTCGGGCGCATGATGGAGATTGCCGAAGGATTTCATGTAGTTGGCAAGCGCAAAATTGCGGTAGCCGGTGGCACGCTCGGAGGCCGCGACCTCGCGGTCGATGATGACAGTGTCGTCATCGGCCAGGAACTGGATGAAGCGCAGGATCTCGCCGATCGCCTCGCGCGGCTGGTGGCCTGCGAGCAGAATGTCGGAAATGACGATGGCGCCGGCATTGATGAACGGATTGCGCGGAATGCCGTTCTCATGCTCGAGCTGGACGATCGAGTTGAACGGATTGCCCGATGGCTCGCGCCCGACGCGCTGCCAGAGCGCATCGCCGACATTGCCGAGCGCCAGCGTCAGCGTGAACACCTTGGAAATGCTCTGGATGGAAAACGGCTCATCGGCGTCGCCCGCCATGAGCACGCGACCGTCATTGGTCACGGCGGCGATGCCGAAATTCTTCGGATCGACCTTGCCGAGCTGCGGAATGTAGGTGGCGACCTCGCCCCTATCCGTCCGCTCCGCCATCTCGGCGGCGACTTCGGCCAAAGCCTGTTCGAGTTCCGGCATTGGCGTCCTCGCTACTTCAGCCAGCGCTCGATGCGCGCCAGCGCCTCGAGCATGTCATCATAGCTGCCGGCATAGGAAAAGCGCATGGTTCGATGGCCCTGGAGTGGATCGAAATCGCGGCCGGGCGTCGCCGCGACATGCGCCTCGGCCAGCATCCGGCGCGCGAAAACCATGCTGTCGTTGGTATGCCTGGTGACATCGCAAAAGGCATAGAAGGCGCCGTCCATCGGCGCCGCCAGCGCGAAGCCGAGCTCCGGCAGGCGCTGCATCAGAAGCTCGCGATTGCCCGCATAGCGCGCCTTCACCACTTCCAATTCCCCGGTTGCCTTGAACGCTTCTATCGCCGCGATCTGGGAAAGCTCGGGCGGCGAGATGTAAAGGCTCTGGGCGATGCGCTCGACGGGTCGCACCAGCTCTTCGGGGAGCACCATCCAGCCGATGCGCCAACCAGTCATGCAATAGTATTTCGAAAAGGAGTTGATCACCGTCACATCCGGGCTGCGGGCAAGCGCCGTCGTGTCGGGCGCGGTATAGGCCAGCCGATGATAAATCTCGTCGGAGATCACGGCGATGCCCAGCTCTTGCGCGGTCTTGATCAGTGCCGACAGCTCGGCGGCAGGGATAACCGCACCGGTCGGGTTGGCCGGACTGGCGAACAGAACGCCCTTCAGCGGCTTTTGGCGGTGCGCGGCTTCCAGATGCCCAGCATGGAGATAGGCGGCGCCGTCAAGCTCGATCTCGACGATCTCGATGCCGAGCGCCGCCATGATGTTGCGATAGGCCGGGTAGCCAGGGGCTGCAATGGCGACGCGGTCGCCCGGATCGAACATTGCCAGGAAGGCGAGGTTGAAGGCTGCCGACGATCCGGTGGTGACGGCGATCCGGCTGGGCGGGACATCGAGCCCATAGTGATCGCCATAGTGCTCGGCGATTGCCTTACGCAGGCCGGCCAGGCCCAGTGCATCGGTATAGCCGATGAGCCCCATCTTCAAGGCGTGGGCAGCCGCTTGCCTGACCCCGGCCGGCGCCGGGTCGGACGGCTGGCCGACAGCCATGGAAACGACCGGAATGCCGGAGGCCTTCAGCCGATTCGCCTCCGCCAGAATGTCCATGGCGTGGAACGGCTCGACCTCGCCGCGGCGTGAAAGCGAAACAACCATTTGACCTCACATCCTGCCGTCCGAAGCCGCCGGCCCTGGCGGCCGCGCCGCACAAATGCCCGATTGATGTGAGGATCACAAGTTCAGTAAGTTTTCGGTGCCGACTTTTCATCCTTCGCCCGCTCGTCTACCAGTGGACCTGCCATGTTGAGCCGACCCAGATTGACGATTGCCAGGGCAGCGCGCGTTTTCGCGACGCTTTGGCTTGCCGTGATGGTCACTGTCGCCGGCTCGGTCAATGCCTTCGCGCAAAACGTGCCGGTGGTGCGCGACGCCGAGATCGAAGCCCTGGTGCGCGACTATGCGCGGCCGATCTTCAAGGCGGCGGGCCTGTCAAACGATGCCATCGACATCGTCCTGGTCAACGATCAGAGCTTCAACGCGTTCGTCGCCGGGCGCCGTCTGTTCATCAACACAGGCGCCTTGATGGAAGCGGAAACGCCTAATGAGATCATCGGTGTCATTGCCCATGAGGCCGGGCACATCGCCGGCGGTCACCAGCAGAAATTGCGCGAGCAACTCGAACGCGCCAAGACGATGGCCATCATCGCAACGCTGCTTGGCGCCGGCGCCATCGTCGCCGGCGCCACGACCAACAGCCGTGGCCTGGCCGGCGCCGGCATGGGCGTCGCTGCGGGCGGTGGGGAGATGGCACAGCGCAGCGTCCTTGCCTATCAGCGCTCCGAAGAGATGACCGCCGACCGCTCGGCAATCACCTATCTCAACGCCACCGGCCAGTCTGGCATGGGCATGCTGAAGACGTTCGGCCGGTTCCAGAGCGCGCTGTCGCTGTCGGGCGCGCAGGTCGATCCCTACAGGATCAGCCATCCGATGCCACGCGAGCGTATCGCCAATCTCGAAGTCCTGGTGAAGCAGAGCCCCTATGTCGACAAGGTAGACCCGCCGGCGCTGCAGCAGCGGCATGACATGATGCGCATCAAGATCGCCGCCTATATGGGAGGCCAGGCCGCCGCGGTGCGGCTGATGCGCAAGAATCCGGGCAGCCTGGCCTCGCAATATGGCCTTGCGCAGACGACCTATCTCTATGGCAATCTGGCTGCCGCGCTTAGCAAGACCAATGCATTGATCAAGGCGCAGCCGAAAAACCCCTATTTCCAGGAATTGCGCGGCGACATCCTGATGAAGGCGAACAAGCCGAAGGATGCTTCGCAGGCCTATGCCAAGGCGGTCAGCCTCGACCCGGTGCGATCGGGACTGCTGCTGGTTTCCTACGGGCAGGCGCTGATGGCCATCGGCACGCCTGATTCGCTGGAGAAGGCGGTGGTGCAGATCAACAAGGGCCTCGGGCGCGATCGCGAAAACGTCGCCGGCTACCGCTATCTGGCGCAGGCCAATGGCGAGCTCGGCAAAATCCCGGCCGCCGATCTTGCCACCGCTGAAGGCCATTTCTATTCCGGCGACTACAGGAATGCCAAGATCTTCGCCATGCGCGCGCAACAAAAGTTGAAGCGCGGCGAGCCGGGCTGGCTTCGCGCGCAGGACATCATAAACTACGCGCCACCAGGCAAGAAAAAGTGAACCTTCCGGCAACCGCGGCGACATATAGTCAGGCCGGTCAGGTCAGACCAATCGGGCCGAAAACCAGGCAAGAGGATTACGGATGATGAACAAGGCAATTCTGCTCGGCACTACGGGAGTGGCGGTTGCTCTCGCCATGCTGGCTTTCGGATTCGTGGCCGGAAATCCGCAGGCGGCAAAGGCCGATACAGCTCAACTCGCCCAGGCGGTGTCCGGCGATAGCAAGATCGACCGCGCGGAAGTCGAGGGCATCATCCGCGACTATCTCCTGAAGAACCCGGAAGTGCTGCTGGAGGTCCAGGACGCGCTTGAGGCCAAGCAGAAGGAAGAGCAGCGGATCGCCAGTCTCGGCGTCATCACCAATGCCAAGGACCAGATCTTCAACTCGGCCTTCGACGGCGTCGTCGGCAACCCGAACGGCAAGGTCACCATCGTCGAGTTCTACGATTACAATTGCGGCTTCTGCAAACGCGCCATCGAGGACATGCAGGCTCTGACGAAAGCCGATCCGGACCTGCGCTTCGTGCTCAAGGAATTCCCGATCCTCGGCCCGGATTCGCAAAAGGCAAGTGTCGTCTCGATGGCGTTCCATCTGATGCATCCGGAGAAATATGGCGAGTTCCACAACGCACTGCTCGGCGGCCAGGGGCGCGCCACCGAGGCCACGGCCATCAAGGTGGCGCTTTCGCTCGGTGCCGACGAAGCGACATTGCGCGAGAAGATGAAGGATCCGTCCATCACCGAGGCCTTCTCCAAGACCTTCGACCTTGCCAACAAGCTGGCCATCACCGGAACGCCCTCCTACGTGGTCGGCAACGAGGTGGTGTTCGGGGCGCTCGGCCAGGAAGTACTGGCGGAGAAGATCGAAGCGGCCAAGGCCGCGCTCTGATCGGCACTGGTTTCGCCACAGGCCGTTTCCCGCCTGTTGTGGACAGCGAAAGAACGCACTTGCGCTCTTTTCGCAGGCGTCTAAGCCCATTATAGAGGCCCAGTGCGCCGGCTTGAGGCCGGTGCCGGGAAAGGTCGGCATTCTTGAAAACTGTTTTCGTCCTGAACGGTCCCAACCTCAACGCGCTCGGCAAGCGCGAGCCGGGCATCTATGGCGGCAAGACGCTTGCCGCGATCGCCGAAGACTGCAAGCAGGCGGGCGCGGCGTTGGGGCTCGATATCGATTTCCGCCAGTCGAACCACGAGGGCGATCTCGTCGACTGGATCCAGGAAGCCGGCGACAAGGCTGCCGGCATCGTCATCAATCCGGGCGCCTACAGCCACACCTCGATTGCCATTCACGACGCGATACGCGCCGTGGCGCCACTGCCCGTCGCCGAAGTTCATCTTTCCAACATCCACGCGCGGGAACCATTCCGCCACGTCTCAATGGTCTCGCCGGTCGCCGTCGGCATGATCTGCGGGTTCGGGCCACTCGGCTACACGCTGGCGCTGCAGGCGCTGGCCGCACGCCTATGACCGGCCAACAAACAGAAGGCTCGAAAATGTCGATAAAGAAGACCGGTGTTGACCAGCAGCTGATCCGCGATCTGGCGGGCATACTGAACGACACCAACCTCACCGAGATCGAGGTCGAGCTGGGCGACTTGAAGGTGCGCGTGTCGCGACAGGCGCCGGCCGTGCATGCGATCGCCGCGCCGCAGCCCGCTTATGCGCCGGCGGCGGCCCAGCCCGCGGCCGCCGCGGCCGGGCCGGCGGCAGCCGAAATATCAAAGAACGCGGTCGCTTCGCCGATGGTCGGCACCGCCTATCTGGCGCCGTCACCCGACGCCAAGCCGTTCATCGAGGTCGGCCAGACGGTCAAGGAAGGCCAGACGCTGCTGATCATCGAGGCGATGAAGACGATGAACCAGATCCCCTCGCCTCGCGGCGGCACGGTGACGGCGATCCTGTTCGAGGATGCGCAGCCGGTCGAATATGGCATGCCGCTCGTCGTGATCGAGTAGAGCCGGGAACAGGCGAGACATGTTCCAGAAAATCCTCATCGCCAATCGCGGCGAAATTGCCCTGAGGGTGCTGCGCGCCTGCAAGGAGCTCGGCATCCAGACCGTGGTGGTGCATTCGACCGCCGACGCCGACGCCATGCATGTCAGGCTCGCCGACGAGAGCGTCTGCATCGGCCCGCCGCCGTCGCGCGACAGCTATCTCAACATCCACCAGATCGTCGCGGCCTGCGAGATCACCGGCGCCGATGCCGTGCATCCGGGCTACGGCTTTCTGTCGGAAAATGCCAAGTTCGCCGATATCCTCGCCGCGCACAACATCACCTTCATCGGCCCGACGGGCGACCATATCCGCATCATGGGCGACAAGATCGAGGCCAAGCGCACGGCAAAACGCCTTGGCATTCCGGTCGTGCCCGGCTCCGACGGCGCGGTCACCGAGGAAAAGGAAGCCAGGCGCATCGCCGCCGAGATCGGCTACCCCGTGATCATCAAGGCTTCGGCCGGCGGTGGCGGACGCGGCATGAAGGTGGCGCATAGCGAAGCCGAGCTTGAAATTGCCTTGCAGACGGCCCGCTCGGAAGCCGGTGCTGCCTTCGGCGACGACGCCGTTTATATCGAGAAATATCTGGAAAAGCCGCGCCACATCGAGGTCCAGGTGTTCGGCGACGGCGCTGGCCGCGGCGTGCATTTCGGCGAGCGCGACTGCTCGCTGCAACGCCGCCACCAGAAGGTCTGGGAAGAAGCGCCCTCGCCGGCGCTCAATGCCGAGGAGCGCGCGCATATCGGAGGCGTCTGCGCCAAGGCCATCGCCGATCTCGGTTATTCCGGCGCCGGCACCATCGAATTCCTCTACGAGAACGGCGAGTTCTATTTCATCGAAATGAACACTCGCCTGCAGGTCGAGCATCCGGTGACGGAGGCGATCACCGGCATCGACCTGGTGCATGAGCAGATCCGCGTCGCCTCGGGCGGCGGGCTTTCGGTGCGGCAGGAGGACATCAAGTTCAACGGCCACGCCATCGAATGCCGCATCAATGCCGAGGATCCGCGCACCTTCACCCCCTCACCGGGCACGATCACGCATTTCCACACGCCGGGCGGCCTCGGCATTCGCGTCGATTCCGGCGTTTATTCCGGCTACAAGATCCCGCCCTACTACGACAGCCTGATCGGCAAGCTGATCGTGCACGGCCGCAACCGCGTCGAATGCATGATGCGGCTGCGCCGCGCGCTCGACGAGTTCGTCGTCGATGGCATCAAGACGACGCTGCCGCTCTTCCGTGACCTTGTCGGCAACGCCGACATCGCCAATGGCGACTACGACATCCACTGGCTGGAAAAATACCTGGCCAAAGAGGAATAGCCATCAACTTCTAGTATGATGACGCGATGACCCGTCCCTACGCGCCAGGCTATCGCATCCCGACAGATCTTCTGCTCAAGGCCTATGCCTCGGGCGTTTTTCCGATGGCCGAAAGCGCCAGCGACCCGGAAGTGTTCTGGGTGCGGCCGGAGACACGCGGCATCATCCCGCTCGACGGGTTCCATACGCCCAAAAGCCTGGGCAAGACGCTGCGGAAAAACCTGTTCGACATCCGTTTCGATTTCGATTTCGAGGCGACGATCGACGGCTGCGCCGAGAAGCGCGATGAGCGCCGCTCGACCTGGATCAATGCGCCGATCCGCGAAGCCTATGTCGAGCTCCATCGCATGGGTCATTGCCATTCGGTCGAGGCCTGGCGCGAGGACCGGCTGGTCGGCGGCCTCTACGGCGTCTCGCTTGGCCGGGTGTTCTTTGGCGAAAGCATGTTCGCCAGGGAAACGGACGCCTCGAAGGCCTGCCTCGTGCGCCTGGTCGAGCGGTTGAAGGAGCGCGGCTTCGCGCTGCTTGATACGCAGTTCACCACCGAGCACCTCAAGCGCTTCGGCGCCGTCGACGTGCCGCGCGGCAAGTATGAAAAGATGCTGGCCGAGGCGCTGAAAGGCGAAGCGGTGTTTTATCCGTGACGATCAATCTTTCGCAGTTGCCTCCATTGGCGTTTGCGAATGAAACATCATCTTCCAGCCATTGACGCGATGAACATAGCCGGAGCTGACCAGCGCCGCGTACGGTTCGCCGTTCTCCCGCGTCGCACGCGCCTCGTAGGTGAGCATGACGATGTCGCTGCCCGGCTCGATTATTCCCTTGAGTTCGATGTCGAGGTCGCGCCAACGATTTGGATTGGTTACGGTCTTGGCGAGATCGGCATTGTCCATCGCCTGCGCCATCTGCGGAAATGCCACCAGGCATTCGGTGTCGGCGTTGGCCGCATAGTAGGCCGCGTCGCCCGTCCAGAACCCCTTTTCGAGCTCCAGCAGCTCTTTCTTGCTCGCGGTGATCCGCTTGCTGTCTGACATCGAAGATCCTCCATGCGCATCGATGCGCGGCCGTCCGTGGCCTAACGCATGGCGCGTATGGCGGTTCCGGAGGATCAGTTGGTCTTGCTGGTATCCGGTTCAGCGGTAGCAGGGTTGGCCGTGGCCTTTTTCCCGGTATCGGCCTTGGCCGAGTCGGGCGCCGGCACATCCGACTTCTGCTTGCAGCCCTTGAGCCAGACGTCGTAAACGGCGTGCTCGACGGCATTGAGGCCGGGACTCTCGGCAAACATCCAGCCGGTGAAGATGCGGCGTATCTTGCGGTCGAGCGTGATCTCATCGACCTCGACGAAGGAATCGGTCTTCGGCTGGTCGTCCTGCGGCCGCGAATAGCAGACGCGCGGCGTTACCTGCAAAGCGCCGAACTGCACCGTCTCGTCGATATAGACATCGAAGGTGATGATGCGGCCGGTAATCTTGTCGATGCCGGCGAACTCGGCGACGGGATTGGTGATGCGATCCGATGTCGCGGACGGGGCTGGCGCCTCCGGCGCCGCCGGCGTCTGCGCGGCGGCCACGCCGAAAGCACCAAAAGCGACAGTTATCGCCGTCAGTGCGCCCATCGAGATTCGGCCGAAAATGCTCATATGGGGATACCGGTTGTTTGCGCCCGGGTGATTCTGTCGATCGCCAAGGCTATTCGCTGCTGCGGGATCAGCAAGCAGCTAAACGCCAATTGTGGCGATAAAGGATCGATCCGCGTTGACGAGGGTTATGACCCCGGCGTCCAGGCGTCGTAGTCGCCCGTCACCTGCGGGCGGTGCTGATTGGTTAGCACCGAGCCCTTGGGGCGGTAAGCGGCGGCACTGCCGGTGAGGTTCGGCTGATGCGATTTCTGCCAATCGCGTGGCTTGTAGCTTTCGCTCGGCGGCGCGACGTCGACGCGATGATGGATCCAGCCATGCCAGCCCGGCGGGATTTCCGAGGCTTCCGAATAGTTGCGATAGATGACCCAGCGGCGCGTGCGGCCTTCCGAATCGACACCACCCTCGTAGTAGACGTTGCCAGTCTCGTCCTGCCCGACTTCCTTGCCGTGCCGCCAGGTATGGAAGCGCGTTCCCAGCGTCTGGCCGTTCCACCAGGTGAAAAACTGCAGAAGGAAAGTTTTCATCCAAATCCTCGCGGCGGGCGCCCGTTGCCTGCTTATGGCGTCAGGTCATCGCGAAGGCAAGACCTTTGCCTGAGGTGCCGTACAAATGGTCGTCAGCGGCCAATGCAAACCTTTGTTCCGGGACGCGTGCTTGCCAAGCTTGTCTCGTCTTCCTAAAGCTCGGCGCGCCCGGTGCGGGCAATGGTGACTGGTCTTGAGGGAGATGACGCTTTTGGCCCCAGACGCATCCGACGCGGATCAGCGGATCAGCGCCAACTCCATTCGCCGGCGCAAGGGCGGCGTGCCGATCGTCTGCCTCACCGCCTACACCTATCCGGTCGCGCGCCTGCTCGACGACCATGTCGACCTGCTTCTGGTCGGTGACAGCGTCGCCATGGTCCTGCATGGCCACGAGACCACGCTCGGCGCTTCGCTGGAGATGATGATCGCCCACGGGCAAGCAGTGATGCGGGGTTCCGCCAAGGCCTGCGTTGTGGTCGACATGCCGGCCGGCAGCTATGAGGACTCGCCGCGCCAGGCCGTTGCCTCGGCGCGGCGGATCGTCAAGGAGACCGGCTGCCAGGCCGTCAAGCTGGAAGGCGGCGTCGCTGTTGCCCGGCAGATCGCGGCGATCGTTGCGGCCGGCATTCCGGTCATGGGGCATATCGGCTTGCTGCCGCAATCGGTGGAAAGCGACGGCGGTTACAAGATCAAGGGCCGCAGCGAGGAGAATGTGGCAGCACTTTTTCGCGATGCGGACGCGGTCGAAAAGGCCGGTGCGTTCTCGGTGGTCATCGAAGGCACTGTCGAGACCGTCGCCGCCGACCTCACCCGGCACATCTCCATCCCCACCATCGGCATCGGCGCCAGCGGCGACTGTGACGGGCAGATCCTGGTTATCGATGACATGGTGGGCTTGACCGTCGACCGCGTGCCGAAATTCGTCAAGCAATATGCAGATCTGCGCAGCGTCATCTCCGGTGCCGCCGCCAGCTATGCGGCGGAGGTGCGAAACCGGACGTTTCCCGGCCCGGGCCATGTCTTTCCCGCCGCTACCGACAAGAGCAACGCAGGCGACAAAGTATGAGCCGTCCCCTCGTCGTCGACAGCGTCGCCGCGCTTCGCGCGCAAGTCCGCGACTGGCGTCGCGACGGCCTCAACATCGCAATGGTGCCAACCATGGGGGCGCTGCATGACGGCCACATCTCGCTGGTCGAGATCGCTCTCGAAAAAGCCGATCGCTGCGTTGTTTCGATCTTCGTCAATCCGACGCAGTTCGCGCCGAGCGAAGATCTCGACAAATACCCGCGCCAACTCGCCCGCGACCTCGAGCGGCTACGACAAGCCGGCGCGCAGCTCGCCTTCACGCCCGCTGTGAAGCAGATGTATCCAGCCGGTTTCGCCACGAAAATCTCGGTCGGCGGGCCTGCCGCCGGGCTGGAGTCGGATTTCCGGCCGACCTTCTTCGACGGCGTCGCGACTGTCGTGGCGAAGCTCTTCCTGCAGGCGTCGCCCGACTTCGCGGTCTTCGGCGAGAAGGACTATCAGCAGCTTTGCGTGGTCCGGCAGCTCTGCCGCGACCTCGACATGCCGGTGGAAATCATCGGCGCGCCGACGGTACGCGATGCGCATGGCCTCGCCATGTCGTCGCGCAACGCCTATCTCGGCGACGCCGAGCTCGAGGTGGCACGCCAGCTCAACGCCATATTGCGCCGGGCGGCGGTGGCGCTTGCGGCCGGCACGAATGAAGACAGCGCAACCGCCGAGGCCAGTCGCGCGCTGGTCAAGGCCGGCTTCGACAAGGTCGACTATGTCGCGGCGCGCGAGAGCCTGACGCTTGCCCCGTGGCGGCTCGGCCGCGACGGCCGCCTGCTCGCCGCCGCCTGGCTCGGCAAGACCAGGCTGATCGACAATGTGGAAGTTCTCTCCGCCTGATCCGGCGAGCTTCAACCAGCCCTTGTTCGAGCTGGTATCGCGGCAGGCATAGACTTGCCTGCATGGTGATATTTTGCCGCCCGTAGCCCCGAGTCATGCAACCAGGACAACCGAAAGCTGCCGCAAGACATTTCACAGACAGGACGGAGCCAATGGGATTGTGTGACCTTATGCAAGGTCATCTTGGAAGTTAATATTGACTTCGCTGGCGAACAGGAACGGTCGCGCGCTGCCGCAGATCGTCGAGGCGATCTACGATTCGATTGCCGATGTCGACCGCTGGCAATCGACGCTCGATGCCATCTGCCGGCTCGTCGACGGGCAGCTAGCCATGCTCGCCGTCCTCGACACGATCAGCAGCTCTGCCCGGTTTTCGGTATCCTGTGGCGACCCCGCCATCCTGGAGCCGCTGAAGCACGACTATGGCTCGGAAGTGCCTTTCTATGCCGTCGTTCCCCGGATGGAGATCGACGTGCCCTTCACCGTCGATTCGATCTATGCGCTGCAAGGTTCGGGTGCGCGGGAGAAATGGCTGGAAAGCCGCATCGTGCGTGAATGGGTCCAGCCCAACCGGCTCGACGATTTCTTCTGGGTGGCGCTGATGAGGCAGCCGGCCCGCATCGGGACGCTGATGGTGGTCACCGACGAGGACAGGCGCCCGATCTCGAGCGAGGATATCGACCTGGTTAGCCTGCTTGCACCGCATGTGCGGCGAGCCATGACCATCGGCGACCTGTTCGAAGCCGAGCGGCGCAAGGCCGATATTTTTCGCTCGATCCTCGAAAGCCTCGACCATCCGGTACTGGTCGTCGCCGACGACATGAACATCATCTTCGCCAATCCGGCGGCCGAAGCGCTGCTGGCCGAAAATACCTCGGTTTCCTGCGTGCGGGGTCAGCTCTCCTTCACCTATGGGCTCGCCAATGCCGCGATCGGCCGCGCCGTCCAGCTCGGCAGACGCGACGAATTCGCTCTCGGACCTGCCGGCATCGGCATCCCGTTGGCCGCGGCAAATGTTCCGGCGGTGGCTCATGTCATGCCGCTGGCAAGGCGCGAAATTTCGGCGCGCCTGTCGCAGCGCGCGGCCGCCGCCATCTTCATCGCAGCCGCGGGATCCGCGCCGGTCCCCGCGCTGGAGGCGATCACGGCGCTGTTCGGGCTGACCGCGGCGGAAAAGCGCGTCGCCGGACACGTTGCCGCCGGCCTGACGCGCAAGGAAATCGCCGCCGCCGGCGGTGTCTCGGACGGCACCATCAAGTCGCAACTGGCAACGATCTTCGACAAGACCGGCACCGGCGATCAGCGCGGGCTCGAACTCCTGATGCGCGAGCTGTCGCCACCGCTGCGCTCGAACTGATCTTGCGCCGGGGAACGGGTCCAGGCGGCATGTTTTGCAGCCTTTGCGGACCTCATTGCCAAAATCTGCAACACTGAGCCGGCTTCGTTACAATTCGGCCAAAATCATGGCGCGGTCCTGCGCACTCCAGAAGCGCGGCACCATGCCCGGCTGGAAAGAGGTGATTTCTGGCGCGGGTCCCAATCTTGATACCAGCACATGTCGAGCGGCTGCTTCCCTATCTGTTCCTGCTTGCATTGATCTGCATCGCGGTCGCCTTTCGGCCGCTGCTGCCTGTCGATGAAACGCGATATCTCAGCGTCACCTGGGAGATGTATCGAAGCGGACAGATCTTCGTTCCGACGATGAATTTCGCGCCCTATCTGCAGAAACCGCCGCTGCTGTTCTGGCTCATCGACTTCGTCTGGACCGTTTTTGGCGCCAGCCGGGTCGCCGCGATGCTCGTCATCTCCGCCGCATCGTCGCTCGTCATCTGGCTGACGACCTTGCTTGCAAGGGCACTGTTTCCCGGTCGCGAAGACATCGCAAGCCGCATCCCCTGGCTGGTCGCCGGAAGCACGGTTTTCGTCATTTATTCGACGCTGATCCTGTTCGACATGCTGCTGACGGCCTGCGTGGTCGCAGCACTGTTGTCGCTGCTGGCCTTTGCTAGGAGCGGCAACCATTGGCAGGCGGTTTTGGCGGGACTGTTCATCGGACTGGGTGTCTTGGCGAAAGGCCCTGTCGTGCTCATCCATGTCGGCGTGCCCGTTCTCTTCTATCCATTCTGGCGCGATCGCCAGACAGGGCTGACGACGCCGAAATTCCTGGCGGGGGCAGGCCTGGCCATTCTCGTCGCATTGATACCAGTAGCGGTCTGGCTGGTGCCGGCGACCATCCTGACGAAAGGCAACTTCGTCTACGACCTCGTCTGGAACCAGTCGGCCGGGCGTGTCACCGGCAAGCTGCACAATTCCCATAACCGGCCGTTCTATTTCTACATCCTGCTGATGCCGCTGCTGTTCATCCCGTGGATTTTCGTACCGCATGTCTGGCGCTTGCGACTGCCGGCCCGAATACGCGGCCTGATAAAGACACGGTCAAGGGACCTGCCGGCGCTGCGGCTGTTATCGATGTCGTTCGTCGCCATCGTGCTGATCTTCAGCGCCATATCCGGCAAGCAGCCGCACTACCTCGTTCCGGTCCTGCCGCTGGCAACGATCATGTTCGGATATTTCATGGCGGAAGTGCCGCTCGCCAGGATCAAGGGAGCAGCCTTTTCCATGCTCGCCATATTCGGCGTCGGGCATGCAATCGCCTCCGCCACCGCCTTCAAACGTTACGATCTCATGCCGCTGGCGAACTTCATCAGCCAGCGGAGGGATGCGGACTGGGCCGTCGACTTCGACTACCAGGCCCAAGTCGGCTTCCTCGCCCGGCTCGAGAAGCCGCTGGAGCGGATCGACAATCCCCAGGAATGGCTTCGCTCCCATCCGGGCGGTTATGTCATCGAGCAATCCCGCAAGGATCCCGGCACAACGGAGCAGACCGCATTCCGCCTTCGCGTGGACCGTGACTATCTTGTCGTCCTCAAGGGACAACATTGACGGCGTGGCAGGCACCGTTGCCGCCGGCTGCTTACCCGATCACCTTCTCGAAAATGAGCGCCGGCAGCCCGGAGCCACCGCCACAGTCGGCGGTATTGCCGGCGGGCAGAAACCCTTGCGCGCGGTAGAAGGCGACGGCAGGAGCGTTTGCCTCCTCCACCTCGACACGCAGCGTGCGCGCCTCCGGAAAGCTGGCCTCGACCTCTTCCAGCAGCGCCTGGCCGATCCCTCGCCTCTGGCAATCCGGATGCACATAGAGCTGGTTCAACAGGATGATCTTCGCATCAGAATCGAAGCGCTTGGAATCGCGGCCTCTTCGCCGCATCGTAACTTTATCGATACCTCCTTGCTGCATGACTCCAGTCGGGCCAGGTCGCGGAGTTGCGACCGTCGTGGCAAGGAACGCGGGGCATGTCGCTTGACTACAACTCACTTCTGCTGGCAATCGGTTTCTCGGCCGCCTGCCTGAGTTTGACGTTGTTCGGCATCTGGCTGACAGCCCGTACTGAAAAATTTCTGCTGACCTGGGCGATCAGCGCGTTGCTGATCGTCGGCGACGTTTTCATCTACAGGGACTATATCGACGCGCCGGGACGCCTGCTCGGCATGGCGAGTTTCGCCGTGCTCCTCGTCGGCTTCTCGACGATGCTGGGCGCCGCCTACCAGTTCACGTCAGGCCGATCGCCGATCCCGCTGACGGTCTTCGGCAGCGGCGTCTCGCTGGCCGTGGCGTTGCCACCCATGGCGCTTGGGTATGACGGGCTCGGCTTCATGCTCGAGAATTCCTGTGCCGCCCTGCTCTTGTTCGCGACGGCTCATGAATACTGGAAAGGACGCGTCGAGGCGCCCGTTCCGATCATCAGCCTCACGGTGCTCTACTGCGCCACCGCCGTGTCCTTCGTGCTCTGTGCCACAGTTCTCGCATGGGACGGCCGATTGGTTCTCGGACATGCGCCGAGCAACTGGGCCGAAAATCTCAGCCTCGTCATCGTCATTGCCTCGATGACCGGCGTCGGCGCCCTTTCGCTGGCGCTCAACCAGGGACGCCTAGCCCGATATCACCGCCTGGATGCATTGACCGATCCGCTGACCGGCCTGCTCAACCGGCGCGCGCTGTTCGATCTCAACAACAGTGCCCCGATCGGAGCCTTCACGGCAGTGGTCGTGTTCGATCTCGACGGCTTCAAGGCCATCAATGATGAATTCGGCCATGCCACGGGCGACCGCGTGCTGAAAGTGTTCGCCGAGGAACTGACCAGCAATCTTCGCCCGAGCGATGTCGCCGCGCGCATGGGTGGAGAGGAATTCGCGCTGGTTCTGAAACGCACCCTGCCCGAAACGGTGGAGCTAGCCGCCGAACGCATACGCACCGCCTTCGCCGCGCGCGTCATCGAGACCGAGACGCGTCCCCTGACATGTACGGTCAGCGCCGGCTTCGCTTTCGGCAGCAAGGAAGGTCTGAGCTTCGACAAGGTGCTCAGCGGCGCCGACAAGGCGCTCTACGCCGCCAAGCGCGGCGGCCGCAACCGTGTATCGACACTGCGACGCGCGAGCTAGCGGCGCAGCAACCTTAGCCGGGCCTCAAGCCGCCATGACGATCTCATTGTAGGCATCGAGGTCGACATAAAAAACCTTGGTGATCTCCGCGATCAGTTCGTCGTGGTCATACCCCTCCGATTTCAGAATGTTGATGGCGGTCATGATGTCGACGCGCTCGGTGAGCCGTCGTTTCTGATAGTCCTCGACGTAACGTTCCATAGGCTGTCCCTGGTGCCCGAAAAGTTGAAACAACGATCAAACCACGGGAGGGAAGCCGCTCGCACGAAGCGTGGTGGCGCGGCTTGCACCTTCCTCTGATCTGCCGATTGAGACTGATACGGAAAGCGGCCGACTCACCAAGGCCAAGCAAAGCCTAGCATGCAATCTTCAGCGCGCCAGGGTTGCAAACGGCGGCCTTCGTGATTTCGTCATCCTTGGGCATAGCGACGCGGAGTGGAGCGCAGACCCCAGGATGACGAAGGGAGGGATGGTTCGGTCAATTTTCGAGGTTGGCGATACTAGACGGTAAGAAACTTGCGGACATCCGCCCGGTCGAGATCTTCCGCCGGGCCGGTATGGACGATCTGGCCGCGGTCCATGATGTTGACCTCGTCGGCCAATTCCCGGCAGAAATCGAGATACTGCTCGACCAACAGCACGGCGATGCCAGCCTGGTCGCGCAGGTAGCGGATGGCGCGGCCGATATCCTTGATGATCGACGGCTGGATGCCTTCGGTCGGCTCGTCGAGCACCAGCAACTTCGGCCGCATCACCAGCGCCCTGCCGATCGCAAGCTGCTGCTGCTGGCCGCCGGAAAGGTCGCCGCCACGGCGCGCGAGCATCTGCTTGAGCACCGGAAACAGCTCGAAGACATGGCCGGGAATGTTGCGGTCGGCGCGCTTCAGCGGCGCGAAGCCCGATTCAAGGTTTTCCCGCACGCTGAGCAGCGGAAAGATCTCCCTGCCCTGCGGCACGAATGCGATGCCCGACCGGGCGCGGTCATACGCCGCGCTCCGGTCGAGCGCCTTCCCCTCGAAGGCAACGCTTCCGCTCGTCAGCCGATGGTGGCCGACGATCGATCTCATCAAACTGGTTTTGCCGACGCCATTACGGCCAAGCACGCAGGTGATCTTGCCGGCGCCCGCCTTGAGCGAGACGCCGCGCAACGCCTGGGCGGCGCCGTAATGCAGCGTGGCGTTGGTAACTTCGAGCATGGTCAGCGCTTTCTCCAACGCCTGAGGAAGGAAAGGTCGAAACGATGGAACGAAACCCGCCAGACCATGATCATCTCCCGAGATAAACTTCGACGACGCGCTCGTCGGCCGAAACGAAATCGAGCGAGCCTTCGGAAAGCACCGAGCCTTCATGCAGGCAGGTGACCTTGACTCCAAGCTCGCGCACGAAATGCATGTCGTGCTCGACAACGATGACCGAATGGTCGCGCGCGATATCCCTGAGCAGCCGCGCGGTTTCCTCGGTCTCGGCGTCGGTCATGCCGGCGACCGGCTCGTCGACCAGCAGCAGCTTTGGGTCTTGCGCCAGGAGCATACCGATCTCGAGCCATTGCTTCTGCCCATGGCTCAGATTGGCGGCAAGTTCGTCGCGCTTGTCGCCGAGCCGGATGATGCCGAGGATGTCGTCGATCTGCCGTGCCTCGGCCACTGAGCGGCGATGGAACAGCGCCGGGAAGATCGAGCGCGGCCCCTTCAGCGCCAGCATCAGGTTCTCCTCGATCGTGTGGCTTTCGAAGACGGTCGGCTTCTGGAATTTCCGACCGATGCCCATCATGGCGATCTCGGCCTCGTCATGTTTTGTGAGGTCGACCTGACCGTCGAAGAAAACCTCGCCCTGGTCGGGCCGCGTCTTGCCGGTGACGATGTCCATCATCGTCGTCTTGCCGGCGCCGTTGGGGCCGATGATCGCGCGCATCTCGCCCTTGTCGAGCACCAGCGACAGATTGTTGATGGCGCGAAACCCGTCGAAGGAGACCGAGACGCCGTCGAGATAGAGTATGGTGTTCGACTTCGACATCGCTCTACTCCGCCGGCTGCGGTTCAGGGCCGGAAGCGGACCAGTCGCCAGGCGTCCTCGCGGCGCTGCGAACGATCTTCGCCGGCGGCACATCAGGATCGGTGCCGGCCTCCTCGGCGATCGAGGCCGCCCGCATCGCCTTGGCGTTGCCACGCCAGGAATCCCACATGCCGATAATGCCCTTGGGCAGGAACAGCGTGACGGCGACGAACAGGCCACCCAGCGCAAACAGCCAGAATTCGGGCAGCACACCGGTGAACCAGGATTTTCCGGCATTGACCAGAAGCGCGCCGATGATTGGCCCGACGATGGTGCCGCGGCCACCAACGGCTGCCCACACCACGACCTCAATCGAGTTGGACGGCTCGAACTCGCCCGGATTGATGATGCCGACCTGCGGCACGTAGAGCGCCCCGGCGATGCCGGCCATGACAGCCGAAACGGTAAAGGCGAACAGCTTGACGTTCTCCGCCCGCCAGCCGAGGAAGCGCGTGCGGCTTTCGGCGTCGCGCACCGCCATCAAGAGCTTGCCGTATTTGGAGCCGACGATCGCCCAGGTGACGAAGACGGCAAGCGCCAGCGTGATAGCGCTGGCCGCAAACAGCGCCGAGCGCGTCGCGTCGGCCTGCACGTTGAAGCCCAGAATATCCTTGAAATCGGTCAGGCCGTTATTGCCGCCAAAACCCATATCGTTGCGGAAAAAGGCAAGCAGCAGCGCATAGGTCATCGCCTGGGTGATGATCGACAGATAGACGCCGGTGACGCGGCTGCGAAAGGCGAACCAGCCGAAGACGAAAGCGAGCAGGCCTGGCACCGCAAGCACCATGATTGCGGCGAACCAGAAATGGTCGAAACCGTACCAGAACCACGGCAATTCCTTGTAGTTGAGGAACACCATGAAATCGGGCAGCAGCGGATTGCCGTAGACGCCGCGCGAGCCGATCTGGCGCATCAGATACATGCCCATCGCATAGCCGCCGAGCGCGAAAAAGGCGCCATGGCCGAGCGAGAGGATGCCGCAATAGCCCCAGACCAGATCGAGCGCGAGCGCCAGCAGCGCATAACAGAGATACTTGCCGGTGAGCGCCACGATATAGGACGGCACGTAGAACGCGCTTGCCGGCGAGACCGCAAGATTGAGCGGCGGCACGATGATGGCGGCTGCCAAAAGGATGAAGATCGTGATGGCGATGCGGCGATCAGCGCCGGCGGCGAAGAAGCGTCCCGTGATCATGCTTCCACCGCCCTGCCCTTCAGCGCGAACAGGCCGCGCGGGCGCTTCTGGATGAACAGGATGATGAGCACCAGCACGACGATCTTGCCGAGCACGGCGCCGGCATAGGGTTCGAGGAACTTGTTGACGATGCCGAGCGAGAAGGCGCCGACCAGCGTGCCCCAGAGATTGCCGACGCCGCCGAAGACGACGACCATGAAGCTGTCGATGATGTAGCCGCGGCCGAGATTGGGCGAGACATTGTCGATCTGGCTGAGCGCGACGCCGGCAATGCCGGCAATGCCGGAACCAAGCGCAAAGGTCAGCGCGTCCACCCAGGGCGTCCTGATGCCCATGGAAGCGGCCATGCGGCGGTTGGCGGTGACGGCGCGCATCTGCAGGCCCCAGGGCGTGCGCTTCATCACATAGAGCAACAGCGCAAACACGCAGAGCGAAAAAACCAGGATCCAGAGGCGGTTCCAGGTGATCGCAAGCTGGCCGACATCGAACGAGCCCGACATCCAGGACGGATTGCCGACCTCCTGGTTCGTCGGCCCGAAGATGGTGCGCACCGCCTGCTGCAGGATCAGCGAGACACCCCATGTCGCGAGCAGCGTTTCCAGCGGCCGGCCATAGAGGAAGCGGATGACGCCGCGCTCGATGGCAAGGCCGACCAGGGCCGCGACAAGGAAGGCCAACGGCAATGCGATGACCAGCGACCAGTCGAACAGGCCGGGAAAGGAATTGCGGATCACCTCCTGGACGACAAAGGTGGTGTAGGCGCCGAGCATGACCATTTCGCCATGCGCCATGTTGATGACGCCCATGACGCCGAAGGTGATGGCCAGGCCGATAGCGGCAAGCAGCAGCACCGACCCCAGCGAAATGCCGTACCAGATGTTCTGGCCGGCATCCCAGAAGGCGAGCGTCGAATTGATGGTGCCGATTGCCGCGGTCGCCGCGTCCTTGACCGCGCCTTGCGAATTCGCTTCGACCGAGGTCAGCAGGGAGAGCGCATCGCGATCGCCGCGCGCGCCGATCAGGGCGACTGCCGCAAGCTTGTCGGCTTCGGGCTTGTCAGAAACGAGTACCGACGCGGCGCGCGCCTGTTCGAACAGTACCTTGACGTTTGCATCGGTCTCAGCGGCAATCGCTGCGTCGAGCGGCTCGATGTTGGTGGCATCGGGCGTCTTGAACATGGTTACGGCGGCGGCGATGCGCACGGCCGGCTCCTTGGCGCGTAGCGTCAGCGTCCCCAGCGCGTCGCGGATGACGCGGCGCAACGTGTTGTTGACCTTGATCTTGGTGATGTCAGACTTGGCTGCTTCACCCGATTTTTCGCCGCTCAGGGGATCGAGGAGCTCGACGCTGTCGCCGCCCTCCTTGCCGACGAAGACCAGGGAATCGGCTTTGCGAACATAGAGATCGCCTTCCGCGAGCGCTGCAAGCGGGCGTTCGACCAAGGGATCGCCGGTGGCGGCAAGCTCGCGCACCACGGCCTCGGTGGCCGAGAAATTCGAGGTTGTGGCAAATTTCGCGATGATCGCGCGCAGATCGGCTTCGGCAGCGTTTGCCGGCAACAGATTTGCCAGCAGAAACAGCAGCACCAAGCCGAGAGCGCGCAAAAAGATCATCCGTTCAGCTATTCCTGAGAGTTCGAATTCTGCGTCCGGGCGGACTGGAGGAGGAGTTCGCCCGGACGCTTCGCGGCCTTGGTCATGGACCTTGCGGTCCAGACCGGGGAGGATCAGTTGGTTCCCTTGCCGCCGCACTTGCCGGTGGCGACGTTGAAGTTGCCGCAGGACAGAGGCGCGCGCCAATCGGAGATCAGGTCCTTGGAGTCAGGCAGATAGTCGGACCATTCATCGCCCATCACGAGACCAGAGGTCTGCGACACCGTCTCGAACTGGCCGTCGGCCTGGATCTCGCCGATCAGCACCGGCTTGGTGATGTGATGGTTCGGCATCATCGTCGAATAGCCGCCGGTCAGGTTCGGCACGGAGACGCCGATCATGGCGTCGATGACCTTGTCCGGATCGGTGGTGCCGGCCTTCTCGACCGCCTTCACCCACATGTTGAAGCCGATATAATGGGCTTCCATCGGGTCGTTGGTGGTGCGCTTGTCGTTCTTGATGAACTTGTGCCAGTCGGCGATGAACTTCTTGTTCTCGGGCGTATCGACGCTCTCGAAATAGTTCCAGGCGGCAAGATGGCCGACCAGCGGCGCGGTGTCGAGACCGGCAAGCTCTTCCTCGCCGACCGAGAAGGCCATGACCGGGATGTCCTCGGCCTTGATGCCCTGGTTGCCGAGTTCCTTGTAGAACGGCACGTTCGCGTCGCCATTGACGGTCGAGACGACAGCGGTCTTCTTGCCCGCCGAACCGAATTTCTTGATTGCCGAAACTTCGGTCTGCCAGTCGGAGAAGCCGAATGGCGTGTAATTGACCATAATGTCCTCCGCGGCGACGCCCTTGGCCTTCAGATAGGCCTCGAGAATCTTGTTGGTGGTGCGCGGATAGACGTAGTCGGTGCCTTCAAGCACCCAGCGCTTTACCGAGCCGCCGTCCTCGCTCATCAGGTAGTCGACGGCGGGAATGGCCTGCTGGTTCGGCGCGGCACCCGTGTAGAACACGTTGCGCTCGCTCTCCTCGCCCTCATACTGGACGGGGTAGAACAGGATGTTGTCGAGCTCGGAAAATACCGGCAGCACCGACTTGCGCGACACGGAGGTCCAGCAGCCGAATACCGCCGCCACCTTGTCCTTCGAGATCAGCTCGCGCGCCTTTTCGGCGAAGAGCGGCCAGTTGGAAGCCGGGTCGACAACGACCGCCTCAAGTTTCTTGCCGAGCAGGCCGCCCTTGGCATTCTGCTCTTCGATGAGCATCAGCATGGCGTCCTTCAGCGTCGTCTCCGAAATCGCCATGGTCCCCGACAGCGAATGGAGAATACCCACCTTGATCGTGTCGTCGGCCGCCCTGGCCTGGGCGGACATCAACAGACCCGCAGCGACTATGCCCGCCGAAACCATTTTTGTTATTGTCGAGAAATTACCCCTCATATTCCACACTCCCAAGCTGGTTGACTGCACCGCAACCATGCAATGCAACCTCCGTGCCAACCGGTGGTGGACCGTAGAAAAGGCAGGAATTTTCAAACGTTATCAGCTTCTTATAATATTAGCCGGCAATGATGGAACGGGATCGATAAAGTTTTGCTGGGAATAAATTGCGCAGCTCTGCCTAGGTTTTGCCCAAATGCCTAAAATGCCTACATTTTAGGCTGCATTGCATTTAACTCGCCGAAGTTGAAGGAACGACCGTTGCGGTGCGGCGATGAAATAGGCAAATTCGTCTCGAACCGAGTGATCTCATGACTTCCAATATCTCCTGCATTTTCAGCATCACGCTTATGCTTGCAGCCACCGGCGCGGCGCGCGCCGACTTCAGCGACGGCAAAATGCCGGACGGCACCTATCATTGCGAAGTCTATCTGCTTGGCATGTTCCTCAACCTCGGCGACATCACCATCAAGGGCAATCGTTATAGCGGCCCGGTCACGTTCGGGACCGCTGAGCAGGGCTATAATTATCAGATGGACGCCAATGGCGTGATCACCTGGCTTGGTCCATTGGGCGGCTATACCAGCGGCGGCAACTCGATCTCGCTTACCCAGGCCACTCTGGACGGGCAGACCAGCCCGTCCTTCGACATCATCATGCGCCAGCCCGACGGCGCCTTCACCGCTTCGACCTGCACGAAGAGTTGACGCCAAAAAAGGCGCGGAACCTTGCCGGTTCCGCGCCAGCAGGCAGTCGGGAGGATGCTGTCGGCTAAATGCTCTTCGCCGACATCTGTCCGGCGATGTACTCGGCCTGGCGGATTGCCAGCGACACGATCGTCAGTGTCGGATTTTCGGCGCCGCCGGTGGTGAACTGGCTGCCGTCCGACACGAACAGGTTCTTGATGTCATGCGACTGGCCATGCTTGTTGACGACGCCGTCGGCCGCCTTCTCGCTCATCCGGTTGGTGCCGAGATTGTGGGTCGAGGGATAGGGCGGCGTCGGGAAGGTGCGGGTCGCGCCGACCGCCGCGTAGAGCGCCGAGCCCTGCTTGTAGGCATGGTTGCGCATCGCCGTGTCGTTGGCGTGGTCGTCGAAATGGACATCGGCGATCGGCATGCCGTGCTCGTCCTTCATGTCGGCATGCAGCGTGATGCGGTTTTCCGCGCGCGGCATGTCCTCGCCGACGATCCACAGGCCGGCCATGTGGTCGTAATGGTCGAGCGCCGTGGTGAAGGACCGTCCCCAGCCGCCGGGATCGAGGAAGGCGGCCATGAATGGCAGGCCGAGCGACAGCGTCTCGAACTCGTAGCCGCCGACGAAACCGCGCGACGGATCATGCCGCGCCTCGTCGCGGATGATCCCGGCCATGGTGGTGCCGCGATACATGTGCACCGGTTTGTCGAAGATGGCGTAGACCGAGCCGGTGGTGTGGCGCATGTAGTTCTTGCCCACCTGCCCCGACGAATTGGCGAGACCGTCGGGGAACTTGCTCGATGCCGAATTGAGCAGCAGACGCGGGCTTTCGATCGAATTGCCGGCGACGGCGACGATACGGGCCTTCTGCTCCTGCAGCTTGCCGTCCTTGTCGGCATAGACGACGCCGGTGACCTTGCCTGACGCATCGTGGTTGATCTTGATCGCCATGGCATTCGGCCTGACCTCGAGATGGCCGGTCGCCTCGCCCTTGGGGATCTCGGCATAGAGCGTCGACCATTTGGCGCGCCATTTGCAGCCCTGAAAGCAGAAACCGGTCTGCTGGCAGGAGTTGCGGTCGTCGCGGTCGACCGAATTGATGGCCATGTTGCCGGTGTGGCACTCCTTGTAGCCGAGCTTATCGGCGCCGGCCTTCAGCACCTTGAAGTTGTTGTTCCCCGGCAGCCTCGGCCAATCATTGGTCCCGGTGACACCCATCTTGGCTTCGGCCTTGGCGTAGTAGGGCTCCATCTCGGCCAGCGTGATCGGCCAGTCGAGCAAAGTCGCGCCTTCCAGCTTGCCATAGGTCGAGAGCGTCTTGAATTCATGCTCCTGGAGGCGCAGCGAGGCGCCCGCCCAATGCGTGGTCGAGCCGCCGACCGACTTGACGATCCATGCCGGCAAATTGGGAAAGTCCTTCGCCACCCGCCAGTCGCCCGACGTCGTGCGCTTATCCGTCCAGGCGAGTTGGGCGAAGGAATCCCACTCGTCGTTGATGAAATCCTCATATTCGTGGCGGGCGCCCGCCTCCAGGATGACCACGTCGACGCCTTTCTGGGCGAGTTCGTTGCCGAGCGTGCCGCCGCCGGCGCCCGAGCCGATGATGACGACCACGCCATCGTTCTTGAGATCAAATGGTGCTGCCATGGTTTCCTCCCATGATGTCTGTCTGATGCGGTTGGGGACGAACGAGGCTCAGAGCCACTCGATGTCGTCGAAGCCGCGCGCGATGTAGCCGCCCTTGGAATAGGATTCGCCTTCGTAGCCGAAGATCGGCCAGACCTCCTTCTGATTGTAGAGGCCGACGACCAGCCCGCCGCGGACCGCCTGGAAGAACGGCGTGCCCTCGATCTGCTTGAGCACGGCGACGCGCTGCTCCTCCCAACCGAGGCCGGTGTAGCCGTCCTTGCCCGATTTCACGTCGAGGTCGGCGATGCCTTTTTCGATGAGATCCTTGTGGGCGGGATCTTTCCCGGCCTGCTCGTCATGCGCCTTGACGGCGATAGCGTAATATTTGTCGGGCACCTGGTCGTGCGGGTAGATGTCGCGCGCCATCTGGATCAGCGTCGCCATGGTTTCGGGCTTGAGCGCTGATGTCTCCAGGCCCCAGGCATGTTCCGGGCTGATGACGGCGCTGCCTGAAATCACCAGCAATGCGCTTGCCCCGCCGCGTTTCAGCAGCTCGCGGCGCGATAGCCCGGGTTTCCCCTCAAAGCCCAGCTTCCTCTCGTAGATCGTGACCATTTGTTCCTCCCTTGCTTGCTACTTGCACCCGAGGGGCGCCGTTGCTGGCGCCGCGCCAGCCGGCGCGGCCGTGATCTCTCCTATTTGAAACGCCCGCTGCGCTGCAGGACCTCGATCTTATAGCCGTCGGGATCCTCGATGAAGAAAAAGCGGGCAAGCAGCACGCCGTCGCGGTTGAACTCGACGATCTTCTTCGGGGCGAGCCCGAGCGCGCCGAGCCGGTCGTGCTCGCTGTCCAGATCGGCGACCGAAACCGCGAAATGGCCATAGCCGTCGCCGAGCACATAAGGCTCCTGCCGGTCCTTGTTGACGGTCAGTTCGAGCTCGAACGAAGTATCGGCATTGCTGAGATAAATGAGCGTGAAGCTCTCGAAATCGAGCCGATCGGCAACATCCAGTCCGAAGGCGTTCCGGTAGAAATCGACGGACCGGGCCTCATCGAGAACCCGGATCATGGTGTGGATTGCCTTCGCCAAATCAGTCTCCGCTGCTGCTTGCCTTGAAGCGATTATGAGCAGCGCTGGGAAAAGGTGGTGGCAGCCGGTTACCACGCAACGCCGTCACCAGCCCGATACCATTCCTGCCAAGGACGAAAGTCCGATTGCCGTTTTCTGTTTTCCGATGGAAGATGGCTGGCGGGATAGGCTCTGTTCAAAGGCGCGAATCGCTGCTGATTGCGCCCAAAACCAACAACAATGGGAGGTAACGATGTGCAGGGTTTTTGCCGGGCAGGATCCGGAGGGCTACCGCCAGATCAACCGCTCGATCCGCATCGATGGGCACTCGACCAGCATCCAGCTCGAGGCGACCTTCTGGACACTGCTCGACGAGATCGCCGACAGCCAGGGTTTGACGACGCCGAAATTCATCTCGAAGCTCTATGATGAGGCCATCGAGATCAATGGCCAGATTCCGAACTTCGCGTCGATGCTGCGCACCACATGCGCCCTCTATCTGCGCGGGCACCGGCCTGGCATGGAAGAGCAGACGGCGCCGAAACGGGAAGCGGCCTAGCTTTCGGCCGCAACCTCGGCGGCAGCTGGTCATATCTGTGAAAAACGCCTGGCTTTAACGCCTGGCCTCACGACGCTGTTTCCGTCGCTCCGGTATCCACAGGCATGGCTGGCGCAGCCTTCGGCACGGCTGGGGACCGCGACCTGAAGCGCGTCGCGTTCGACCGGCCTCATGCGACGCGCTTTAGATTCTTGTTTTTATGCATGTCGTTACCGCAAAACCGCTGCACACTTTTGCGCGACATGCATTAGCCGGCAAGCGACCCTGTGGCCAGGCCGCGGATTTTGACCAGGCTCCTCAGCCTTTGATGGCCCAATCGAAAGCTGGCCGAAGTCCCGCTAACGATTTTGTGATGTGGTTGACGGGATCATCTTCTTCTCGCAGTTTGTCGACAATTGATGAGTGCGGCTTAAACTTTACAGTTTTTGTCATAATTACTTGGGCGCAACTTCCCGAGCGCGTCCGCTTGCTTTCGAGGTTGCTAAATGAGCCACCGCTATCCTGTTCGGATGAATCGGCGTCTTTTCCTCTCCTCGGTCGCAATGCTTACAGTAACCGCAACATCGCCCAGTTTTGCCCGGTCCTTGTCGGGCTCGCTGCCTTGGGCCCCGATGGCGTCCGATCCGCCAATGCAAGTCCTGCCCGGGGGCTGGCAGTTTTTCACGCCGCAGGAAGCGGCACTGGTCGAGGCCATCGTCGACCGGATCATTCCTGCCGACGATCTCAGCATCGGCGGCAAGGAAGCCGGTTGCGCCGTCTACATCGACAGGCAATTGACGGGCGCGTTCGGCACATCGAGCCGGCTTTATACGCAAGGGCCCTTTTTGCCCGCCCTGCCCACGCAGGGCTATCAAGGTGAGGCAAATCCGGCCCAGCGTTACCGCACCGGCCTTGCGGCCATCGACTCCTTCCTGAAGCAGCGGGATGGCAAGTCATTCGCCGAGCTTCAGCCCACGGAGCAGGATGCATTCCTGACGGCAATGGAGGCTGGAAAGGTTGAGCTGCCGAACGGCGTCAAAAGTTCGGGATTCTTCGGACTACTGCTGCAGAACACGATGGAAGGTTTCTTTGCCGATCCGGTCTATGGCGGCAACAAGGACATGGTGTCGTGGCGCATGCTTGGTTTTCCCGGCGCCCGTTACGATTACCGGGACCATGTCAGCAAACACAATCAACCCTACCCACAGCCACCCGTCTCGATCGAGGGTCGTCCGGAATGGCTCAGGAAAGGCGCCTGACCCATGACGACGATACTGCCCCGCAAAGACGTCGTGATCGTCGGCCTCGGCTGGACAGGCGCCATCCTTGCCCATGAATTGACCGATCAGGGTCTCGACGTGCTGGCCATAGAGCGCGGTCCGTGGCGCGACACGGCGACCGATTTCAACATCGGCTATGTGCAGGATGAACTGCGCTACGCGGTCCGGCGCGACCTCTTTCTGCAACCCGCCGTGGAAACCATGACGGTGCGCAACAACCCGTCGCAGACGGCGCTGCCGATGCGCGATTTCGGATCCTTCCTGCCCGGAAACGGGGTCGGCGGCGCGGGTGTCCACTGGAACGGCCACACCTGGCGGTTCTGGGATTCGGATTTCCAGATCAGGACCAACCTCACCAAAAAATATGGCGCATCGCGGATAGCCGATCTCCAGGTCCAAGATTGGGGCGTAACAGGCGCCGAAATGGAGCCCTACTACGACCAGTACGAATATCTGGCGGGAATCTCGGGCAAGGCCGGCAACATCAAGGGTCAGTTGCAGGAAGGCGGCAATCCGTTCGAGGACCCACGGTCGCGGGATTATCCGAACCCGCCGATGCAGATGACCTACGCGCCGACACTGTTCGCCGAGGCTGGCCGGTCGATCGGGCTGCACCCTTTCCCCACGCCATCGGCCAACATGTCGCGAAACTATGTCAATCCGCTTGGCATCGCCATGGGCCAATGCACCTATTGCGGTTTCTGCGAGCGTTTCGGCTGCGCCAATTATTCCAAGTCGAGCGCCCAGACCACCATCCTTCCCGTGCTGATGAAGAAGGCCAATTTCGAGGTCCGCACCGACAGCGAGGTGCTGCATGTCGATCTGGCCCCTGGAGGCAAGTCGGCGCGCGGCGTGACCTATGTCGACACGTCGGGAGAAGAGTATTTCCAGCCGGCCGATCTCGTGCTGCTCTGCGCTTACGGCTTGCACAATGCACGGTTGATGATGCTGTCCGGCATCGGCAAGATTTACGATCCGGTCACCGGCAAGGGAACGGTCGGACGCAATTACTGCTACCAGACCAATGCCGGCGTCCAGGTCTTCTTCGATGACAAGAACTTCAATCCCTTCATCGCGGCTGGTGCGCTCGGCCAGACGATCGACGACTACAATGGCGATGCTTTCGACCATGGCGCGCTGGATTTCGTCGGCGGCTCGGGCATCAACTGCATACCGACCAACGGGCGTCCGATAGGGACCAGGCCCACCCTGCCTGGCACGCCGAAATGGGGCAGCGCCTGGAAAAAGGCGACCGTCGAAGGCTACAAGAGCACGCTTGGCTTTTCCTCGCAGGGAAGCAGCTACGCGACGCGCACCAATTATCTCGATCTCGACCCGACCTACAAGGATCGTTTCGGCCGGCCGCTGATGCGCATGACCTTCGATTTCCCCGACAATGATATCCGGATGTCGAACTATCTATGCGACCGGATGGAGGAAATCGCCAAGGCCCTGGGCGGCAAGCAATACAACGTCAGCCGCCGCAAGAAGGGCTGGGACAGCGTCCCCTATCAGAGCACCCACAATACCGGCGGCGCCATCATGGGAACCGACCCGGGGAAAAGCGCGGTCAACACGTTCCTGCAGAGCTGGGACGTTCCCAATGTCTTTGTCATCGGCGCATCGGCCTTCCCCCAGAATGCCGGCAAGAACCCGACGGGGACAGTCGGCGCCCTGGCGTTCCGTGCAGCCGACGCCATCCGCAACCAATATCTGCGCAATCCAGGAGCGCCGTTGGTGCAAGCATGAAGAAGTTCGTTTTCACAATGGTCATCGGTGCTACTGCCCTGACCGTCGGCCCTGCAATGAGTGCCGACCAGGCGGACCAGATCATGCGCGGACAGTATCAGGCTGTGCTCGGGGACTGCGCGGGCTGTCATAATCAGCCCGGGGGCAAACCCTTAGCCGGCGGCCTGCCGCTTGAAACGCCTTTCGGCACGCTTGTCGCACCCAACATAACCCCCGACCGTACGACAGGCATCGGCAATTGGACGGAGACCGATTTTCACAACGCGATGAAAACCGGCATCGGCCACAACGGCGTACGGCTCTATCCCGCCATGCCTTATCCCGCCTACACCAGGATGAACGATCGGGATATTTCCGACCTGTGGGCCTATTTGACGACGGTCGAGCCGGTATCGAACAAGGTCGAAGCCAATCGGCTGCCTTTCCCGTTGAACATTCGGCTCGCCATGCTGGGGTGGAATGCCCTCAACTTCACCGAGGAAGCCTTCAAGCCGGATCCCGCCAAATCGGCTGAGTGGAACCGCGGCGCCTATATCGTCCAGGGGCCTGGGCACTGCGGCACTTGTCATACGCCCAAATCCTTTCTTGGCGCCGACAAGGACAGCGGTTTCCTGCAAGGTGCATCGCTGCAAGGATGGTTCGCCCCCGATATTACCGGCAACGCTCAGTCCGGCCTTGGAAAATGGTCGGAAGGCGATCTGGTCAGGTATCTCAAGACCGGCGTCAATGCTCATTCGATTGCGTCGGGTCCGATGGCGGAAGCCGTCGAAAATTCGACATCGAAAATGACCGATCCGGATCTGAAGGCTGTCGCCGTCTATCTCAAGAGCTTGAGTCCGGACCCTGGAAATACGCAACCGGCAAAGCCTGACGAAGCACGGATGGCCACGGGCGAGGCAATCTACCGTGACAATTGTTCAGCCTGCCATGGTGGAGACGGTGACGGCGCCGGGGAGCTTTTCCCGGCCCTTGCCGGCAATTCGATCGTCGCACAAGGCAATACTGAAACGCTTGCCAGGGTCGTTCTGGCGGGAAGTCAGGCGGTGCATACGACACACGCGCCGACGACGCCTGCCATGCCCTCTCTGGCATGGCGCCTGAAAGATCAGGAGATCGCCGACGTGTTGACGTACGTGCGCGGCAGTTGGGGCAACAACGCCCCGGCGGTCTCGTCCGGCGACGTGGCGGCTGTTCGCAAGCAATTGCTGCCATAAGCCCTGCCGTGCGCGATCATGCGCTTGAATGCCCCTGTGCCGTAGAGCTAGCTCTCGATTGCAACATCGAGCGCCAGCCGGGCCATATCGGTGAAAAGCGCCTGACGTTCGGAATAGTCTGTTTGCTCGCCGGTTACCACATTATCGACGACGGACAGGATCGACAGGGCCCGGGCGCCGAAATGCGACGCGATGCGGTAGAGCGCGCTGGTTTCCATGTCGACGGCGAGCGCGCCTTCAGCCTGCACATCGGCAAAACGGGCACGCCCCTCGGGATGATAGAATACATCGCTGCAGGCCGTCAGCCCGGCATAATGTTCGATGCCGAGTTCGCCAGCCCTGGCCAGAGCACGGGCAAGCAGCGCCGGATCGGGACCGGCTGCGGCATCGTAGAGCCCGTAGACCTGGCCGCTCCCTGCACTTTCGCCGCGAACCGATTGCGAGATCACCAGGCTGCGCAGCCCGACCTCGGCGGTCAAGGCGCCACAGGTGCCGGTGCGGATCAGCGTCTTGACGCGATGGAAGTCCAGCAATTCGTGTGCGTAGATCAGGAAGGACGAGACACCGATCCCCGTCGTCTGGATGCTGACCGGCCTGCCCTGGAAAAGACCGGTGAACCCGAGGGCGCCCCTGCGCCGGTTGACGCAGCGCGGCGCTTCGAGAAAAGTCTCAGCCATCCATTCGGCGCGCTCCGGGTCACCCGGCAACAGCACCGTTTCGGCATAATCGCCCCTACCAGCCTCGTTGTGCGGCGTCACGGCATCTACCCCAATTCCCCGCCGCGTTGTCATCGCAATCATGGCAGGCTGGCGTCGATGCGCAAGCGGCGATTGCGAAGTTCCAGTGGCCGGACCTCACTGGTTATGAACGGACGGCTCGTTCTCCGGCACCGCCAGCTGTAAAAGGCCGGGCATGGGCGTCTGTGAACTCGATCACATTCAGGCTACGCGCCTCAGGTTGTTTTGCTTTGGGTGACATGCCTTAGGATTCGAGCACGTCCTTGACGATCGTGGCCAGTTGCTTGAGCGAGAACGGCTTCGGCAGGAAACCGAAATGCGCATCCGCCGGCAGGTTTCTGGCGAACGCGTCCTCGGCATAGCCGGAAACGAAGACGAATTTGATGTCCGGTTGCCGCTTGCGCAATTCGCCAAGCAGCGTCGGCCCGTCCATTTCCGGCATCACCACGTCGGAAACGACGATGTCGACCTTGCCGCCAAGCGCTTCGAAGACTTCCAGCGCCTCGACGCCCGAGGATGCCTCGTGGACGGTATAGCCACGCGACGTCAGCGCCCGCATGCCGCCCATGCGCACGGCATCTTCGTCCTCGACCAGCAGCACTGTGGCCGAGCCCGACAAATCCTTGGCCGATTCGGCGATCTTGGCAGGTGCTGCCGGCGCCTCGCCGGGCTCGCCTGCCTTTTTCACCTCTGCAATGTGACGCGGCAGGAAGATGCGGAAGACGGATCCCTTGCCGACTTCGGAATCGCAGAAGATGAAGCCGCCCGTCTGCTTGATGATGCCATAGACCATCGACAGGCCGAGCCCGGTGCCCTTGCCCACCTCCTTGGTGGTGAAGAAAGGCTCGAAAATCTTCTTCAGGACATCGGGCGCGATGCCGCTGCCCGTGTCCTCCACTTCGACCACCACATAGTCGGCCGGGGCCAGCTCACGGTAGGAAAAGGTCTTGCTCTCCTCCGCCGTCACGTTCCTGGTGCGCACGGTGAGCTCGCCGCCAGTCGGCATCGCGTCGCGCGCATTGACCGCCAGATTGACCACCACCTGCTCGAATTGCCCGATGTCGACCTTGACCGGCCACAGGTCGCGGCCATGATCGACCTTCAGCTTGATGTCGTTGCCGACCAGGCGGGCCAGCAGCATCCTGAGATCGGCAAGCACATCGGTCAGGTTGAGCACTTCCGGCCTGAGCGTCTGCTTGCGCGAGAAGGCCAGCAGCTGCCGCACCAGCGAGGCCGCCCGGTTGGCGTTCTGCTTGATGTTCATGATGTCCGGGAAGGACGGATCCGACGGGCGGTGATTGGTCAACAAGAGATCCGAAGCCATGATGATGGCGGTCAGCACATTGTTGAAGTCGTGCGCGATTCCGCCGGCAAGCTGGCCGACTGCCTGCATCTTCTGGCTCTGCGCCATCTGGCCTTCGAGCGCCTTCTGCTCCGTGGTCTCGACGGCGTAGACGATGGCCGATTCCTCGGCGCCCTCGCCGTCAGTACCGTCGGCGACCGCGTTGACGTAGAAGCGTATGTGCCGCTCCTCGTTGCCGGGCAGCAGCGTATCAATGGGCTCGATGTCGGCCTGCCGCTGCCTGGCCTTTTCGAACGCCGCGGCAAAGGCGGGCCGGTCGCGCTCATGGACCACCGTATCGAGCCGCACGCGGCGGTCGACGGCATCGCGATCGACGACCGAGGAAAACAGCGACAGGAACGGCGCATTGGTGCGCAGGATGCGCCCGCTCTGGTCGACGCCCGCGATTGCCATCGGCGTCGAATTGAAAAACCGGGTGAAGCGGATCTCCGAGGCGCGAAGATCGGCGGACGCATCCTCACCCTGGGTCCGGTTGAGCACGATGGTGCGGGTCGGGCCGTTGAGGCCCTCGCGGCTGGCCGAAACGCGATGCATGAAACGCACGGGCAGCGCCTCGCCGGTCATTGTCGTCAGATCGAGATCGATGACCGCGTTGCGCGTGGTGCCGGGATCGGCCTTGACCGAGCGGACCAGCGCCATGCCGTCGCCAGCCACGATCTCGGGAAGCGTGACGGCGCCGGGCGTGAAACTCGTCAGGTCGATGCCCAGCCATTCCGCCAGAGTGGCGTTGATGTAGGTGACCCGGCCTTCCTGATCGGCTGAAAAGAAACCAGCCGGCGCATGGTCGAGATGATCGATGGCCTTTTGCAGATCGAGGAAGAACCGCTCTTGCTCGGCCCGCTCCTGCGAGATGTCGGCGAGTTGCCACGCGAGTAGCGGCAGCCTCTGGCCCGGCACGTTGAAGGCGCGAGCCCGTGCCCGGTACCAGCGCGCGCCGGGCTCGGCGCCGGGGCGAATGGATTGCGCGAGCCGAAACTCGCCGTCGCCGGACTGGCCATCGCGCAGGCCGGATGCCAGCCGGTATATGGTCACCGAGGCCTCGGGAACATCGGAGAGCAATCCTTCGACCGTCTTGAGATCCGCCGCGGAAGCAGCCCCCGTCATGTCGGCATAGGCCCGATTGGCATAGACGACACGGCCTTTGGTGTCGGTGACGAGAAGGCCCTGCGACATCGAATCGACGAAGGCTTTCGACAGTTCGTCGTTTGTCGAACGTGGCGTGATCTGCACGAAGCC
>NZ_PZJX01000007.1 GCF_003034915.1 Mesorhizobium helmanticense
GGTGGCGAACAGGAAGCCGACGCCGATCATTGCCAGCACGCCAAGCATTCCAAGCAGGAAGGGATCGCCAAGACGCTCGCGGAACAGGCCGAAAACGATCGCGGCGCCCGTCAGGACGACGATGAAGACGATGAGCCGGGCAACCGCACCCGGTCGCGTGTTCTGGTCGACGATAGGTACCGGATAGAAATCGCCGCGCGTTTCCTTGGCCATATGCCCCTGCTTGTGAATTCCGGTACTTGCCCCTGCCCGGTTGAATCACATTCTCAATGCCTCGAAAAGGCCTCGGCGGCAAATCCACCCTAAAAATGACGCGTTCGGCGGCTAATCCATGTCGCGCAAAAGTGCGCAGCGGTTTTGCGACAACGACAGGCATAAAAACAAGACCTGATGCGCCTCGCATGAATCCGTTCAAAGGCGACGCGCTTGGCGTTTCACGCCGTTCACGATGCGACAAAGGCAACTTGCGGTAGCGTGCCGCAACGGTCTAGTGTCGCGTTTCTTCGAAAGCCGTTTTGGGGGCACCGATGCTGCAGTGGCTGGATAGCGTGGCGGGTCCTGGTTATGCCGCAGCAATCCTGTGGGCGCTTGCCGCGCTTGTCCTTCTGGTCATCGTTCTCATCATCATCAAGCTTTTCCGCAGCCTGACCTTCGGAACATTCGTTGCAGGCGGCAGAAACCGCAAGACGCGGCTGGCCGTCATGGACGCCACAGCTGTCGACAGTCACCGCCGGCTGGTTCTGGTGCGCCGCGACGATATCGAGCACCTGCTGCTGATCGGCGGCCCGACCGATGTCGTCGTCGAACGTGACATCAGGCTGGCCGCGCCGCGCCGCCCTGCGCTGACCGGAGATGGCGGCGGCCATCAGCCGGCACCGCGGCCACGCCCACCTCAACCTGCTCCCGCGCCGGTGAAGCAGGCACCGCAGCAGTCGGCAAGTGCCGCACCAACGCCTGTCCGCCCCCGCCAGATGGAACCAGCGCCAAAGCCGGCAACACAGCCGTCCAAACCGGCGGCCATCGCTCCGCTGCCCGCCTATGGATCAGGAAATGGCAGTGTCGCTCGACACGCGCCGGCGCCGGCCGACCAGGCCTCCGTCGACGATACGCTGATGCAGGAGCTTGAGTTCTCGCTCGACGAATCGCCGGCCAGCAAGCCTGCGGGCAAACCGGCGGCGAAGGCGCCGCAGTCCCTGGATGACGAGATGACGAGACTTCTCGGCGAGCTTTCCAGTCAGAAAAAATAGCCAAACAAAAATGGCCGGGGATATCCCGGCCATTGATGACTAATCTTGCCCGAAAGCTACGCTTCAGTCGTCGCGGTAGACCTTCTCGCGGCGCTCGTGGCGCTCCTGCGCCTCGATCGACAAGGTTGCGATCGGACGCGCATCGAGGCGTTTCAGCGCGATGGGTTCGCCGGTTTCCTCGCAATAGCCGTAAGTTCCCTCATCGATGCGCTGGAGTGCCGAATCGATCTTTGAAATGAGTTTTCGTTGACGATCGCGGGCGCGCAGTTCGATGGCGCGGTCGGTTTCCGACGAGGCGCGATCAGCCAGATCGGGATGGTTGGCGTTTTCCTGCTGCAGGATTTCGAGAGTCTCGCGCGCTTCGCGCAATATGTCATTCTTCCAGGTGACGAGCTTCAGGCGAAAGTAGGATTTCTGCCGTTCGTTCATGAACGGCTCGTCTTCGGAGGGTACGTAATCGGCGGTAACGATGTCGTTCATTCGACTCACCCAACAACCCCAAATTTGGCGCCTATATATTCGCGGACCGAAGGCTGCACAAGCGCAATCCGCGACAGTTTCACGCAATTGTTAATGTCGGACCGAATGGCATCGGCGACATCCTTCGCATGAAGGGCAAGACCGAATTCGCTTATGATTCGTTAGGTTTGAATGGTGCCAGCCATTGTGCGCCAAGCCTTTCTCATGGCTAATCCTGCTATAGTCCTGGCGCTTGACGCCGACACGAACGGGGGTTTGGTGAGCAGACTTTATCTGTTGAGGCATGCGAAAGCCGGATGGGCGCTGCCCGGCGTCCGCGACTTCGATCGCCCGCTCGATGCATCGGGCGTCGCCGATGCCGAAATGATGGGCACCCTCATGCGGATCCGCAATTACACCCCCGATCTTACCCTTTGCTCCAATGCAAAGCGGGCGCGCCAAACGCTGGAAGGCCTGGCCGGACACACCGATACCGGCCGGGTGCTGTTCCTCGACACGCTCTACAGCGAGGACGCCGCCGCCTATCTGGCCGCCGTCCGCGACAATGGGGGGCCAGGCTCGGGCGGGCCAGACTCCCTGCTCGTCATCGGCCACAACCCGATGACGGAGGATCTCGCACTGGCACTTTCGGGCGACGGCGACGAGGCGGCACGGGGGTTGCTGAACCATGGCTTCCCAACGTCCGGCCTGGCGGTGGTCCGTTTTCCAGGCAATCTTGCCCATGCCGCTCAAGGTGCAGGCTATCTCGAAGCCTTTATGACGCCGACCGAACCCTGACGCCATTTCAAACCTGCGATGCAAGGCCTATATCGGAGGCCACGGGAGTCCAAGAGAGCAGATTTGGCATCATCGCTGACCACTTTCACCGACGAGGCGAGGATTGCCCTGGATACGCTGTCGGGGCGCGCCGCCGGGCTTTTTTCACCGTCGCTGCGCCTTGGCGTGACCGGACTTTCGCGCGCGGGCAAGACGGTGTTCATCTCGGCTCTCGTCCACAACCTGATCCATGGCGGGCGCCTGCCCCTGTTCGAGGCGCAGAAATCGGGACGAATAGCCCGGGCTTTCCTGGAAGAGCAGCCTGACGACGCCGTACCACGCTTCCAGTACGAGGATCACGTCGTCGCCTTGGTCAATGACCGCCTGTGGCCGGATTCGACGCGCGCCATTTCCGAGCTCAGGCTGACCATCGAATATGAATCGGCCTCCGGCTGGAGCCGCATGTTTTCATCAGGCAGATTGTCGGTCGATATCGTCGATTATCCCGGCGAATGGCTGCTCGACCTGCCGCTGCTCGGCAAATCCTACGCCGATTTCTCACGCGAAGCCTTCGAGATGGCCGTGTTGCCGGTGCGCATGGAGCTTTCGCAGGAATGGCGGGCCCTCTCCGCTGCGGTCGACCCCGACGTGGACGCCGACGAGATGACGGCGCGCCGCCTCGCCGAGAGCTTCGCCGCCTACCTCAAGGCATGCAAGCTCGATGAACGGGCGCTTTCGACCTTGCCGCCCGGCCGCTTCCTCATGCCCGGCGACCTTGAGGGCTCGCCGGCGCTGACATTCGCGCCCTTGCCGACCTTGAGCGACCGGCGGGCGCGTTCTGGCTCGCTGCAAGCGATGATGGAGCGGCGCTACGAGGCCTACAAGACGCATGTCGTCAAACCGTTCTTCCGCGAACACATCGCCCGCCTCGACCGTCAGATCGTCCTGATCGACGCCTTGCAGGCCCTGAACGCCGGTCCAGGCGCGATGGCCGATCTGGAGCGCGCGGTGACCGAGATCCTCGCCTGTTTCCGTCCCGGCCGGGGCAATTTCCTGACGGATTTTTTTTCAAGGCGCATCGACCGCATCCTGGTGGCGGCGACGAAGGCCGACCATCTGCATCATGAAAGCCACGACCGGCTGCAGGCAATCGTGCGGCGGCTCGCCGACCGCGCCGTAGCGCGGGCGAATTTCACCGGCGCCGATGTCGATGTGGTCGCCATGGCTGCCGTGCGCGCGACGCGCGAAGGCACGGTCAAGCAAGGCCGCGAAACGCTGCCGGTCATCATCGGCACGCCGCTGAAAGGCGAGAAAATCAACGGTGAAACATTTGACGGAAAAACAGAAACAGCCATATTTCCCGGAGACTTACCGAAGAAAGCTGATGCTGTTTTCGATATCTCTGGGCCAGACCATCGGCAGAGCGGTGACGACCCTGCGATTCGCTTCGTACGCTTTCGCCCGCCAAAACTCGAACGCACCGCCGAAGGCGTCACGCTGTCGCTGCCGCATATCAGGCTCGACCGCGCCGTGCAGTTCCTGATCGGAGATCATCTGGCATGACCGCGCCGCGCAAGCCGGCGGCATTCCGCATCGAGCCGGAAGCTCCGCCAATCCAGGAAGCACCGGGCAAGGAAGCACCGGAAGGTCGCCGCCCCGACACACAGGCTGTGCGAAAACCCCGCGCGGTAAAGGCCGACGTCGCGGTCGTCGTGCCCGCCGAGATCGACGTCTTCGACGAACCCGACATCATCGCCGCGGAACCACCGCCGGCAGTCGCGCCGCGCAAGCGTTCGTTGCTCGGCAGCATATTCTTCGGCGCCATGGGCGTGCTGGTTTCGCTGGCCGTCGGTCTGTGGACTGACCAGCTGATTCGCGACCTGTTCCAGCGTGCGCAATGGCTGGGCTGGCTGGCCGCCGGCATGGCCGCCATCGCGGTTTTGGCTCTGTTGGTCATTCTCGTCCGCGAATTCCTGGCGATCTCCCGTCTCGCTGAGGTCGAAAAGCTGCAGAAACGAGCGCTCGACGCCATCGCCCGCGACGACCCGAAGGCCGCGCGCGCCGTGGTCGACGAACTTTCCGCCTTTGTCGCGGCCAAACCCGAAACCGCGGCCGGCAGGCGCGCACTGGCCGAGTTGCGCGGCGAGATCATCGATGGCGGCAATCTGGTGCGGCTGGCCGAGGCTGAAATCCTCGGGCCGCTCGATGCGCGCGCCAAGGCAATGATCCTCGATGCGGCAAAGCGCGTGTCATTGGTGACGGCCGTCAGCCCGCGTGCGCTGGTCGACGTCGCCTATGTCGTGTTCGAAGCCGGCCGATTGATTCGCCGCCTGTCGGAGCTCTACGGTGGCCGGCCGGGCACGCTCGGGTTCTTTCGATTGGCGCGCAGCGTTCTCGCCCATCTGGCGGTCACCGGCTCGATTGCCGTCGGTGACAGTTTCGTGCAGCAGATCATTGGCCATGGCCTTGCCGCGCGGCTCTCGGCGAAGCTCGGCGAAGGCGTCGTCAACGGCATGATGACGGCGCGCATCGGCATCGCCGCGATGGAGACTGCAAGACCCCTGCCCTTCAGCGCCGCGAGGCGGCCGGGATTGGGCGATTTCCTGTCCGCGCTGACATCGTTTGCAACGAAGAAAGAAAGTGAAACAACCCCCGACAAGTGAAGAACCGCGTATCCTTCGGGCGTTCCAGAGGCGGTTGTAGTGCTTTGATCCTTGCGCGTGATCCCCGTTGAAATCGATTCCGGTTTTCGGGAGGATATGCCGTTTGTCTGCCCGCATTTGCACGATGCCAATTGGTTCGACATGGCCGCAAAAGGCTTAAGCGGTCACCAAGCATTAACCAATCTTGTTCATGGTCGGGTGGGTTCCAAACTGATCTCTTTGTTGCCGGGTGTTGTCGATGAAAAGCGCAATTCTGTCCAGCGTCCTGCCCATGGCCGTCGCGCTGGCCGCAACCGCCGGCCTGGCCGGGAAAGCCCTTGGAGCAGAGCCGGACAAGCAGTTCTTCCGATCGGTCGAAGGCAAATGGGTCGGCCCGGGAGAAATCGTCGCCGGCAAATACAAAGGCACCAAATTCACCTGCAGTTTCACCGGCTCGACGCCTGACGGCAAGGTCGGCATGTCGCTCGACGGCGGCTGCCGCGTCGGCGTGTTCACCCAGCAGATGTCGGCGACCGTGCAGCACAAGGGCCGCCAGGGCTACAAGGGCAGCTTCATGGGTGGCGCCGCCGGCTCCGGCCTCGACATCATCGGCGGCAACGTGGTTGACCCGCACAAGGTCGTTTTCACCATCAACCGCAACCAGTTGCGCGGCGTCATGCAGGCTCTCGTGCCCGACGACAATTCGATGACGGTGACGGTCGCGGTGCGTGTCGACGAGCAACTGGTGCCGGTCATCGGCATGAAGCTGAAGCGGATCGATGCTGTCGAAGTCGGCTCGATCGCCCCGAACTGAACGCCCAGCGCCGCCAGCAATGCTGACCCTCTAGAGCAGAGCTTCGCAGACTCACGCGACGGCACCACAACCTTGTGTGACGCGCCGGCAACACGAGTTGCGCCACGTCCCGAATTGGCACTGTTCGATCTCTCCCGAAGCCCCTATCTTGGCCGCTCGATCGCCCAATCCAGGCGATCGCTAGAAAGCGAGCGGAACGGCAGGCATGGCGGCAGAAGCATCGGGTAGCGAACTGATCCAGGTGGTGGCATTGCTCGCCGCAGGTGTCGTCGCGGTACCGATTTTCAAGCGCATGGGGCTTGGATCCATCCTCGGCTATCTCGCCGCCGGCGTGGTGATCGGCCCGTTCGGACTTCGTATCTTTGCCGAATCGCAAGCCATTCTGCATGTCGCCGAACTCGGCGTCGTCATGTTCCTGTTCATCATCGGGCTGGAAATGCAGCCGTCGCGGCTTTGGGGCCTCAGGCGCGAAATCTTTGGCCTCGGGGCATTGCAGGTCGGCGTGTGCGCGCTGTTGCTGACCGGGGTCGGCCTGGCGGGCGGCTTTCCGGTCTCGCAATCCTTCGTCGCCGGCGCCGGATTCGTGCTGACCTCGACCGCGATCGTCATGCAGCTTCTGGAAGAGCGTGGCGAAATCGCCGCGCCCAAGGGCCAGCGCATCGTCTCCATCCTGCTGCTCGAGGATCTGGCGATCGTACCGCTGCTGGCCCTGATCGCATTCCTGGCGCCGGGCGGCGCCCATATGAGCCTGACGGAGCGGCTGACGGAGGTGGGCATCGGTCTTGCCGCGATCGTCGGGCTGGTGCTGGCCGGGCGCTATCTGCTCAACCCATTCTTCCGCATCCTGGCCGATTCCCGCGCTCGCGAGGTGATGACCGCCGCCGCACTTCTGGTCGTACTGGGGTCGGCGCTTGCCATGCAGCTCTCGGGTCTGTCGATGGCAATGGGCGCTTTCCTGGCCGGTGTGTTGCTCTCGGAATCCACCTTTCGCCATCAGCTCGAGGCCGACATCGAGCCGTTCCGGGGCATCCTGCTCGGCCTCTTCTTCTTGGCCGTCGGCATGTCGCTTGACCTCAATGTGGTCGCGGAAAACTGGCGGCTCGTCGCCATCTATGTCGTTGCCTACATGGTAATGAAGGCGATCGGCATCTATCTCGTCGCCCGCATGCTCAAGACCGGCCACCGGGAGGCGTTAGAGCGTGCCGTCTTCATGGCGCAAGGCGGCGAGTTCGCCTTCGTTCTCTATTCCGCCGCGGCGGCGGTCGGCATCATCGACAGCCAGGCCAATGCGACCCTGACCGCGATCGTCATCATCTCCATGGTGCTGACGCCGCTGGCCATCCTGGCGCTGCGCTATCTGACGCCACGCGACGAGCAATCGCTTGAAGGGGTCGACATTGCCGACGGCCTGACCGGCAGCGTACTGATCATCGGTTTCGGCCGCTTCGGCCAGATCGCCAGCCAGCCGCTGCTCTTGCGCGGGATCGACGTGTCGATCATCGACAATGAGGTCGAGATGATCCAGGCGGCGGCCGATTTCGGCTTCAAGGTCTATTATGGCGACGGCACGCGGCTGGACATTCTGCGCGCCGCGGGTGCTGGCCGGGCGCGCGCCGTGCTGATCTGCGTCGACAAGCCCGATGCCGCCGTCCGCATCGCTGAGCTGATCAAGGCGGAGTTTCCCCTGCTGACGGTGCTGGCACGCGCTTTCGATCGCGGAACCGCGCTGCAGCTCATCCGGGCCGGCGTCGACTTCCAGTTGCGCGAAACCTTCGAATCGGCCCTTGTCTTCGGCGGTTCCACCCTTGAGGCGCTTGGCGTCGATCCCGAAGACGTCGCCGAGGTCATCGAGGATGTCCGCCGCCGCGACGCCGCCCGTTTCGAGTTGCAGCTCGCCGAAGGCGTTCGCGCTGGGGCGCGCTTCCTCAAAGGCAATATCGGCACGCCCATTCCGACGCCGCTCAGCACCCCGCGGCGCGCCGGCCAGGCGCTCAATGAGGAGACCGCCGACGTGCTGCATAAATCCGAACCGGCCGACTGAGGAGCCCGCAGATGATCGAAATGGACGAGCGGGCCCTTGCGGTCGCCCAATTCTGGCGTGACGCCGGAAAGGATGCATGGTTCGAGAAGAACGACGCCTTCGATGCCGACTTCCGCAACCGATTTCTCGACCTGCATTATGCCGCTGCCCGGCGCGAATGCGACGACTGGTCGAACCATGCCGAAGGCTCGCTCGCCTTGATGATCCTGCTCGACCAGTTTCCGCGAAACTGCTTTCGCGGCACCGGGCACATGTATGCGACCGACCCGCTGGCGAGATACTTTGCCGGAAAAGCCATCGCCGCCGGCCAGGATCTGGCGCTCGACGAAGATTTGCGTGTTTTCCTCTATCTGCCCTATGAGCATTCGGAGCTGCTCGACGATCAAGAACGGTCGGTGGAACTGACGGCCACCAAGGCGCCCGAGTATCTGAAATATGCTGAGGAGCATCTGGAGATCATCCGGCGCTTCGGCCGCTTTCCGCATCGCAACAGGATGCTTGGCCGCGAAACGACGCCGGAGGAACAGGCGTTCCTCGATGGCGGCGGGTTCTCCGGCTGATCTCTTGCTGAGCCTGCCGGCCTCAGGCGAGCCACCAGTCGCGGCCGGACGGCAATCGCTCTATGCCAGCTGTATCAACGGCGGCAAGCCGCTCCGCCACGCTCCTGCCGCCGACGGCGAGGCCAGGCGCGATCTCGGCCAGCGGCGCCAGCACGAAGGCGCGTTCCAGCATGCGCGGATGCGGCACTTCCAGCCCCGTCTCATGGATGATGCGATCGCCGAACACCAATATGTCGATATCGATCAGGCGCGGTCCCCAGCGTTCCTCGCGCACCCGCTTCAGTCTGCGCTCGGCGTCGAGACAGAGATCGAGCAACGCACGCGGTGTAAGCGCAGTTGATATTTCGGCTGCCGCATTGAGGAAATCCGGCTGATCGAGCTTGCCCCAGGGCGGCGTCCGGTAAAGCGAGGAGACCGCGACGACACGCGTCTTCTCGTCGCCATCCAACATGCGCAGCGCCGCAGCCATAGACTTTGCCGGATCGCCGAGATTGCCGCCAAGGCTGAGGTAGACGGTATTATTCTGGCCAGACAACGGTCACCTCGACATGATCGAGCACACCGGGCACCGGCGCATTCGGCTTGCGCACGGTGATTTCGGCCCTTTTGATCTGCGGAAACCGCGCCGTCAGAGCCCGGGCCACCTCCAGTGCCAGCGCTTCGATCAGAAAGCGCCGCTCGCCGGTGACGATCTTTTCGATCACCGCGAAGGCAATGCCGTAATTGACCGTGTCGTCGATGGAATCATCAACCAGCGCCCGGCCCGGTTCTACCGTGAGGGCGGCATCGACGTAAAAACGCTGGCCGAGCGTTTCCTCCTCGTCCAGCACGCCATGCCGGGCGAAGAAGGCGCAGTTCTTCATACGGATGACATACATCGCTCAGCTTCCCCGGACATCTCGCGCCAGCATAGCATCGGCAATGGCCAGCGCATCCATGTTGATTGCGACATCGTGGACGCGAAAAAGCTGTGCGCCCCTGAGCCTCAGAATGACGCTCGTTGCCGCGGTCCCCGCACCCCTTGCCGAAGCGTCGCGGCCGGTAACAGTGCCGATGAAGCGCTTTCTCGACGTGCCGGCCATCAATGGAAAGCCCAACGCATCGAGCTCGGAAAACCGCGCCATCAGGTCGAGGTTTTCCTCCGCTGTTTCCTTGGCGAAGCCAAAGCCCGGATCGAGCACGATGTGGTCGTCGGCAACGCCGCTTCGCCGGGCGATTTCCAGTGATTTCCTAAGGAAGAAAAACTGATCCTCGATCACGTCGGGCAGTTTTTGCCGGTCACGCCCGGTGTGCATGATGACAAGCCCGGCGCCGGTTTCGGCCGCGACGCGCGCGATGCCCGGCTCGCGCTGCAGGCCCCAGACATCGTTGACGATATGCGCGCCGGCCGCCACCGCCAGCCGGGCGGTGTCCTCGCGATAGGTGTCGACCGAAATCAGCACTGTGCCAAGCCCGGCGAGCGCCTCGATGACCGGCAGCACGCGAGCCTGTTCTTCGTCTGCGTTTACAGCGGCGGCGCCGGGGCGCGTTGATTCTCCGCCGACATCGATGACCGAGGCCCCCTCCTCCATCATGCGGTGTGCCTGGGCTACCGCCTGTTCGGGCGCGACGAACAGCCCGCCGTCGGAAAAACTGTCCGGCGTGACGTTGAGGATGCCGACGATCACGGACTTGCCGCCAAGGTCGAGATGGCGTCCGTGCGCCAACTGCCATCGCCTTGTCGTCATTGTCCATCAACCATGTGTGATCCGCCAAAGATCAAATCCGTTGCGTCGACGACGGCCGTAAAGCAAGGTAGCTGAAGAGGCAACATGATGAAACGCCCCCTGCTCTGCGCTCTGATGCTCGCAATGGTCGCTTTGCCCGCGGCGGCGGCGTCATTGGTGAAAACATACAGCTATTTTCCCGTCGGCGGCAGGACGCTCGACGACATCGAGACTCAGCTCACCAAACATGGGCCTCGCGTGAAAAGCACCGGGATGAGGCATCCCGGCGCCACGCAAATGGCCTTCACCACGCGTGTCGGCTACGCGGAGAATGCGAATTCCTGCCGGATCGTCGCCGCCACCGTGACCGTCAAGGTCAAGGTGATCCTCCCGGAGTGGCGTCGTCCGCGCAAGGCTGATGCCGGCGTAAGATTGTTCTGGGACACTCTGTCTTCCGACATCAAGCGCCACGAGGAACGCCATGTCGAGATCGCCAAGAACCATGCCGGGGCGCTTGAGCAAGCGCTGAAAGCGAGCTATCCGCAGAAGACCTGCCAGGAGGCCAAGGCGAAGGCTGCCGAGATCACCGCAGCCATGCTTGCCAGGCATGACCAGGATCAGCTGCGGTTCGACCGCGTCGAAAGCGTCAATTTCGAAAGCCGCATCACCCGGCTGCTGCGCTATCGCATCGAGCGTATCGAGAACGGCCGGTTGCCACCGACCTGAGATTTCGCCGGGTCAGGGAACGCGCCAGCGCGAGCCAATTTCGCCGAAGCATGGTGCCAGGCCGGAAAAACTTTCGAGCCCCTGTCGAAATCGGCCTATACGGGACGACATATGTCAGGTTGGCCAAGGCGAAACCCCAGAACCACCAGACAACAATCGACGCGGCAGACGCACCGGACCGGCTTCCGGGGACGCACGCAAGCCCATGAAAGACTTAAGACGATGGACCTGGCTGTCGACAAGCAGGCGACGATGGTGCCCCCATTACCGCTGACAGAGAGCGAGAAGAACGCCATCATCGGCGGCGTGCTGTTGTCGATGCTGTTGGCGGCGCTCGACCAGACCATTGTCGCACCAGCCATGCCGACCATCGCGCATGCGCTCGGCCATGCCCAATATTTGCCCTGGATCGTGACCGGCTATCTCCTGACCGCAACCGCGGTGGCGCCGCTCTATGGCAAGATCTCCGACGTCCATGGGCGCCGGCCGACCGTCTATGCGGCGATCCTCATCTTTCTAGCGGGCTCGCTTGTCAGCGCCATGGCCCCCAACATGCTCGTGCTGATCATCGGCCGGGCGATCCAGGGCGCCGGCGGCGGCGGCCTTTTCGCTTTGGCGCAGACCGTCATCGGCGACCTTGTGCCGCCGCGCGAACGGGCCCGCTATTCCGCCTGGATCGCAGGCACATGGGCCGTCGCCAGCATCGCCGGGCCGCTGCTCGGCGGTGGCTTCGCCGAACATCTGCACTGGTCATTGATCTTCTGGATCAACCTGCCACTCGGCTTTCTGGCCATGGCGATCATCAACAAGCCGCTGAAGAAGCTGCCGATCGCGGCAAAGCATCATCGCATCGACGGGCTGGGCGCATTGCTGCTTGTGGTGGCGACGGCCTTGCTGCTGCTGGCGCTGAACTGGGGCGGCAGCACCTACCCCTGGCTGTCCAGCGAAATCCTTGGGCTGCTTGCCTGTTCGGCAATGTTCTGGGGTGCTTTCGCGCTGCGGCTGCTCAAGGCGGCAGAGCCGCTCATCTCGCTCGAAGTGCTTGGCAATCCGATCGTCCTGACCGGCACATTGTCCATGTTCCTGCTGCAAGCCGCCAATATCGGCCTGGCAGTCTACCTGCCGGTCTATCTGCAATCGGTCATCGGGCTGTCGGTTGGCGAATCGGGCATAGCCATGCTGGGGCTGATGCTCGGTACCGTTGCCGGCGCGACATTCAGCGGCCGCGCGATGCCGCACTTCGTTCACTACAAGCGGATCGCGATGGCAGGGGTCACTTTCGCCATAGCCTGTCTCGGCGTGCTTAGCCTTGTGGCGGGACATGCCTCCCTGCTGGTGGTCGAAATCCTGACGACATGCATTGGCCTCGGAAGCGGAACGACGTTTCCGGTTGCCGCCGTGTCGGTTCAGAACGCCGTCGATCAGCGGCATCTCGGCGTCGCCACCGGTGTGCTGACCTTCCTTCGCTCATTGGGCAGCGCCCTTGGGGTCGCCATGCTTGGCGCGGTCGCGCTGGGCTACGGCCTGCCGCTGGCCAGCGAAGGCGCGCGCACGACCAGCGCCGTTGCCGACGCCGCCGCATTCGCGATGATCTTCCTCGCTGCGGCCGTGACCCTGGTCCTGGCGCTGGTCGCGCTCGGGCTGATGCCGGAAAAACCGCTTCGCGGCCATGCGGAGACGGCGCCGGTTCTTGCGGAGTAAGCCCGCGACGACGCACGTCAATCGTGGACGCCGAGCTTCTTCTGCAGGCTGGTCGACGAGGTCGTATACTGGAATACGATGCGCTCGCCCGGGCTGATGATGCGCTTTGCCGCCTGCGCCATCAGCGCCACCTCATGGAACCCCGACAGGATCAGCTTGAGCTTGCCGGGGTACCAGTTGATGTCGCCGACAGCGAAGATGCCCGGCACCGATGTCTGGAATTTCTCGGTATCGACCGGGATCAAGTTCTCATGAAGATTGAGCCCCCAGTCGGCGATCGGACCGAGCTTCATGGTCAGACCGAAGAACGGCAGCATGCGCGTGCACGCCACCTCGACATCGCCGTCAGGCCCCTTGATGGTCGCCGATGAAAGCAGGCCATCGGCGCCGGTCAGGCCGGTCACCTGGCCGACCTGGAAAGCCAGTTCCTTCCTCTCCTGCATGGCATACATCTTGTTGACGCTGTCTGGGGCGGCGCGGAATTCGGGGCGCCTGTGGACCAGCGTCACGCTTTTCGCCACCTGTTGCAGGTTCAGCGTCCAGTCAAGCGCCGAATCGCCGCCACCGACGATGACGATATCGTGGCCGCGAAAATCCTCCATCCGGCGAACCGAATAGAAGACGCTCTTTCCTTCATAGGCCTCGATGCCCGGGATCGGCGGACGTTTGGGCTGGAATGAGCCGCCGCCGGCGGCGATCACCACCACCTTGGCTTCAAACACCTCGTTCTCGTCGGTGATGACGCGAAAGCCGCCGTCATCCAGCTTTTCGAGGCTCGAAACCATGCGATTATAGGTGAATTCAGGCTTGAACGGCGCGATCTGCTCAAGCAGCTTGTCGACCAGCCCCTGCGCCGAGATCGAGGGCCAGCCTGGTATGTCGTAGATCGGCTTTTCCGGGTAGAGTTCCGCGCATTGCCCACCGGGCCGGTCGAGTATGTCGATCAGGTGGCATTTCATGTCAAACAGGCCGAGCTCGAACACGGCGAACAAGCCGACCGGCCCTGCCCCGACGATGAGAACGTCCGTCTTGATCGTGTCGGTCATGCGATGCGCCTTGTGCCAAACTGGCGCGACACTGCATGACCATTGGCCCGCTGCCAAGCTGTCGCCGGGAAAATCATTGGGCCGTGACGTCAGCCCTGGCGAGCAGGCACGCGCACGACCAGTCCATCCAGCGCATCGCGCACCTTGATCTGGCAGGACAGCCGTGAGTTCGGCTGGACGTCGTAGGCGAAGTCCAGCATGTCCTCCTCCATCGCCTCCGGCTCGCCGACTTCAGCTGTCCATGCCTCGTCGACATAGACATGGCAGGTTGCGCAGGCGCAGGCGCCGCCGCATTCGGCCTCGATCCCTGGCACCGCGTTGCGGATCGCGTTTTCCATGACGGTCGAGCCGTTCTCGGCATCCACGTCGAAATGCGTGCCGTCGTGGGCAATGAAGGTCAGCTTGGTCATTTGTCACCTGAAGGGAAGTCCCAGCCGAGATAATCACTCCGGCAGACAAGTCAACTGCCGTGCAAAAACGCCGCTCTATGCCGTTTTTTTGGAAACTGGAATTAGCGGTTGATGGCTGCGATGAAATCGCGCACTTCCTCGATCAGCGCGCCAAGGCGCTTGAGCGTGCTGGGGTCTTCGGGCTGACGCTCGATGGCGGTGGCGCAATCGGCGATGGCGAAGGCGCCGACCCCCCGGGCAGAGCCTTTCAGCCCGTGTGCCAGAAACAGCCTTTCCCGGACATCGGCGTCGGCTATCCTGTCTCGCACCGACAACGCCTGCTGCACGAACAGGGCGAGCACCTCCTGCTCTAGGCCACGATCGCCCATCGTCTGGCGGGCCAGATGGGCCATATCCACAGGCCGTGCCGGCCCGGTTCCCGACACGTCGCCGCCAGGCATTGAGAAGGCGATGCCGTTTTCGCCACGCATGAACTCTAACTCCTTGATCGTCGGATCGCCGGAAAAGCTAGGCGAATCCCGTGGACAACGGGTTAATGAATGGCCGGGAAAAATGTTGCGAAAACGGCGCCGGGATCACGGTGTTGTTAACCTTATATTTAAAGTTTTACGTATCTCGCGGAATGCATGTTTTCTTTACCCCGGTGTGTCATTACGATACGAGGGGTCCATTTTTCAGCCTCCTGCGCGGGATGCGAAAATCACAATCATAAGTCCCGCGGCAGCTTGTACAGGGTAGCGAAGGCATGGCGAAGAAAACAACGACGACAAGAACGCTCGACAGCGACGTAGCCAAGGAACTCGAAAAAGCGCTTGATATCGACCTGAGCGGGGACGCCGGCGGCGATCTCGACATCGCGGCGTCGATGGAAGATCTGGAAGCGCAGATATCGCAGGCTGCGGACGAGTTGGCGCGCGAAGGCCGCAACCAGGATGCGGAGCCTGTCGTCAGCCAGAGCGAGACGGTAGCGCCCCTCGCAAACCAAAGCCACGCAAACCAAAGTCAAAAGACGGCGCCCACAGCCAACCAGAGCCAGAGCGCGAAACCCGCGGCGAAGGCCAAGCCCGCCGAATTGCGCCCGGTGGAAACGCGCAATGGCTCGCAGCCGGCCGGTTTCGCGCCAGCCAACGACGATCGTCAAAAGGATTACAAGACGCTTCTCCACAGCCTCAATCGGCGCGCCTCGAACACGATCTATTGGGTTGTGGCGATCGTTTCGCTCGTCTGGCTTGCCGGCGCTGGAGCGTTGGCCAATCTGCTGTTCGGACCGGATATCTGGAAAATCCGCACGCTTGACCAGTTTCTGGCCCGTCCCGAACTGATCGGCCTGGCGGTCGCGGCAATCCTGCCCGTTATCCTGTTCTGGGCGTTTGCCGCCATGATCCGCCGCGCCCAGGAGATGCGCATCGCCGCCCAGTCGATGACGGAAGTGGCCTTCCGCCTGGCCGAACCGGAAAGCCTTGCCCAGGATCGCGTCATGATGATCGGCCAGGCCGTTCGCCGCGAGGTGGCGGCCATGGGCGAAGGCATCGAGCGCACGCTGGCGCGCGCCGTCGAGCTCGAAACCCTGGTCCACAGCGAGGTGAACCAGATCGAACGCTCCTATTCGGAAAACGAAACCCGCATCCGTACGCTCGTCGACGGGCTGGGCAGCGAGCGCGAAGCCGTGGTCACCCACGCCGAGCGCGTGCGCGCGTCGATCGCCGGCGCGCATGAGACGCTGAAGGAAGAAATCGGCTCTGCCAGCGACCTCATCCGCGACAGCATCCTCAACGCTTCGACCCAGCTGTCTATGACCATCACCAATTCCGGCGATACATTGATCGACAGGATCAACGGAAGCTCGATGTCGATCTTCGATCAGGTGGAAGGTCGCCTCGATACGATCACCGACCGGCTGTCGACCTCCGGCGAGGCCTTCGCCAGCCTTCTCGATACGCGCATCGCCAAACTGACGGACACGACCGATGGCCTGACACGGTCGCTGACCGACCTGCTCGACGACCGGACCAACGGCATGGTGTCGCTGCTCGGCGGCGCCGCGCGCACGCTGAGTTCCGAGTTCGAAGCCAGCCTTAGCGGCATCGAGCGCACGCTTGCCGAACGCGGCCAGGCGCTGATCGGCGAATTCCAGACCCGCGCCGAAGCGCTGGACACCGGCACGCAGAAGCTCAACGCCGCGCTGGAGGCCCGTGCACGCCAGATCAACGAGACGCTGGTCGAACGCGCACGCGAAATCGCCCACACCTTCCAGGAAAGCAAGGACACGCTGTCGGTGATGATCGATCAGGGCAAGACCCAGATCGGCGCCGACATGGCCGACATCGTTTCGTCGACCTCATCCATGCTTGAAGCGCGTGCCAGCGACTTCGCCGGGCGCATGGAAGCGGCGCGCCATGTCGTTTCCCGTTCCTTCGACAGCGATATCCAGCGACTTGCCGACGCCCGCGTCGGCATCGAGGAGGCCGTCGAAAACCACAGCCGCAAGCTGTCGGAAAGCCGCGAGCGCATGACGGCGGCAATGCAGGCCGATCTGGAGAAGTTCGCCGAAAGCCGCGTCGGCATCGACGCAGCCGTGACTGACCAGGTGCAGAAACTTGCCGAGGGCCGCAGCCTGATCGCGCGCGCGCTCGAGGAGGATCTGCGCAAGGTCAACGAGTCGCGCGCCGCCATCGACGCTTCGCTCGGTAGCCATCTCGAAAGGCTCGAAGAAGGCCGCAACAGGCTTGCGCTTGCCCTCGACGAAGACTCCGGGAAACTTGTGCAAGCCCGTACAATCATTGATGAAATGGTTGCCGGACACGTCGGAAAGCTTGCTGAGGGTCGCGGCATTCTTTCGCGGGCGCTGGAGGCCGACCTCGCCAAGCTGGCCGACAACCGCGCCGGCATTGACGGGCTGGTCGCCGCCCAGGTTGAAAAGATCGCCGAAGGTCGAGCCGTCCTGGCCAAGGCACTGGAAACCGACATTGTCGGCATCAAGGACTTGATCGAGAGCCATTCCGCGAAACTGGCGGAAGACCGCGCCGGACTGTCGCGTTCGCTTGACGACGACCTGTCCGGCATCAGGGGCCTGATCGAGAGCCATTCGGGCCGGCTTGCCGAGGATCGCAGCCTGTTGTCGCAAACGCTCGAGGCCGACCTCGCCAAGCTGGCCGAAAGCCGCTCGAGCATCGACGGCCTGGTCGCCGGTCAGGTCGAGAAGCTGGCCGAAGGCCGCGATATCCTCAAGCGCGCTCTGGAAACCGACCTGAACACGATCAAGGGCGTTATCGCTGGCCAGTCCGATAGGCTGGCGGAAGACCGCAACCAGCTTTCACGAGCGCTGGAAACGGACTTGCAGAGCGTCAACAGTCTTATCTCCGACCACATGAACAGGCTCGCCGAGGACCGCTCGACACTGTCGAAGGCGCTCGAGGACGATCTCGCCAAGCTGGCCGAAAGCCGCTCGAGCATCGACGGCCTGGTAGCCGGCCAGGTCGAGAAGCTGGCCGAGGGCCGCGATATCCTCAAGCGCGCACTGGAAGCCGATCTCGGCAGCGTCAACAATCTCGTCAACAGCCACGCCGAGAAGTTGGTCGAGGACCGTTCGGCCTTGTCGAAGGCTCTTGAGGACGATCTCGCCAGGCTGGCGGAAAGCCGCTCAAGCATCGACGGGCTGGTCGCCGGCCAGGTCGAGAAGCTGTCCGAAGGACGCGACATTCTCAGGCGCGCGCTGGAAGCGGACCTTAATACGATCAAGGGCGTCGTCGCCGACCAGTCCAAGCAGTTGACCGACAATCGCGCGGAGTTTGCGCGGGCGCTGGAAGCCGATCTCGGCAACGTCAACAGCCTCGTCGGCAGCCATGCCGAAAAACTCCTGCAGGACCGCTCGACGCTGTCGAAGGCGCTTGAGGACGATCTCGCCAAACTGGCGGAAAGCCGTTCGAGCATCGACGGGCTGGTCGCCGGCCAGGTCGAGAAATTGGCCGAAGGCCGCGACATACTGAGGCGCGCGCTGGAAGCCGATCTCAACACGATCAAGGGCGTCGTTGCGGACCAGTCCCAGCAATTGACCGACAATCGCGCGGAGTTTGCGCGGGCGCTGGAAGCCGATCTCGGCAACGTCAACAGCCTCGTCGGCAGCCATGCCGAAAAACTCCTGCAGGACCGCTCGACGCTGTCGAAGGCGCTTGAGGACGATCTCGCCAAGCTGGCCGAAAGCCGCTCAAGTATCGATGGGCTGGTCGCTGGCCAGGTCGAGAAATTGGCTGAAGGCCGCGACATACTAAGGCGCGCGCTGGAGGCCGATCTGGAAAGGCTTGCGGCAAGCCGTGGCGAAGTCGACGACATCATTACCGGCCATGTCGGCAAGCTCGCCGAAGGCCGCGACATGCTGACCCGCGCCTTGGACGACGATCTTTCCAAACTTGCCGACACGCGGAAGGACGTCGACCGTTCCCTGTCCAGCCATATCGACCAGATCGCCGCCCGAAGCACCGACATCTCGGATGCCATCGCAGCCGACGTCGAAAAGATCGAGCAGGCGTTCAGCCGGCAGACGGGTATCATCGAGGAGCGCGCCGGAACCATGGAGCGCGCGTTGTCGACAGGCGTCGACAACGTCCGCGCCGTGCTTGAGAAGAGCGCTGTTTTCGTTGCTGGAGCGCTGCGCGAGAAGGTCATGGAAGTCACCAGCGCGCTGCATGAGCAGGCGGGTGTGGCGTTCAGCGACGCCGACCGCAAGATCGCCGAACGCGCCGAGCAGACCTCGGCTGCCCTGCTTGCCAGGGCAGAGGATATCGCCCGCACCTTCGAGGAGGCGGATCGCCGCCTTGCAGCGCGTGCACAGGACACGTCGAGCGCGCTTATTGCCCGCGCCGAGGATACATCGAGCGCACTCATGGCCCGTGTCGACGACACGTCGAACTCCTTGCTGGCGCGCGCCCAGGCAACAGCCGATCAACTGGCCGCCCGTGCCGGCGAGATCGCCGGAACATTCGATGCGGCGGACCAGAAACTGGTTGCCCGCGCCGTCGAAACAGCACAGTCGCTGGCCGCACGCGCCGGCGATATCCTGCGTAATTTCGAAGGCGCCGACGAACGGCTGACCGTGCGCATCGGCGAATCGGCCGAAGCACTTGCGGCACGTGCGTCGGACCTCGGCCGCATCTTCGATGCCGCCGACCAGCAGTTGATGTCGCGCATTGCCGAAGGCTCGGAGGCACTGTCGGCGCGCGCCTCCGAGATCGGCCGCATCTTCGACGAAGCCGATCACCGCCTGGTGGCGCGCATCGCCGACAGCACCTCGACGATCGGCGAGCATGCCGACAACATAGTCGGTGCCTTCGCCAGCACCGAGCAGCGTGTTGCCGAGCGTGCAAGGCTGACCGGTCAGGATCTTGCCGTCCATGCGCGCGAAATCGAGCAGGCGCTGGCCGGCGCCGATGAGCGCCTGGCGTCAAGCGCGGCGGCTGCGGCGGCTCGCGTCGAGGAGCAACTTGCCGGCGTCGAGAACCGTCTCGCCTACACCACCGAAACGGTGGGCCAGAGGCTCAACGAGCAGGTTTCAACCGCCGAGGCGCAACTCATTTCACGCGCCAACGCAATCGCCGAGACCTTTACCGCGGTCGGCCAGCATATCGGCCAGAGCACCAACGACGCAGCGAAGACCATCGGCTCCAACACTCGCGAGCTCAACACCATGCTTGCGGCGCGTTCGGCCGAGATATCGAAAATCCTCGACGAAACGGCACGGCCTCTGGTCGAACGCTTCGCCCAGGGCGGCTCGGAACTGCAAAAGAGCATGGAAGAAGTCACTGAGCGCGCCACCGAGAAGCTGCGCAGCGAAAATGCTGCTCTAGTCAACGCGCTCGCCAGCCGCACCGCCGAAACGCTGTCGGCCGTCGAGGGCGCACGCTCGACGCTCGCCGACAGTGTCGCCGAGCTCATCGGCCGCATGAGCACATCCAGTGCGCAGCTCGGTCAGTTGATCGAGCAGGCGGCGACCAATCTCGGCCAGGTCGACGAACGCCTGAGCGGCAGCACGCAGAGCTTTGCCGCGACGACCGAAAAAGCCGCGCAGACCTTCGCCAGTTCGGCGCGCCTGGTCGATTCGAACACGACCCGGCTTACCGAACTGTCGTCCGCCACCTTGCGCGAGGTCGCCTCGATCGCCACCAAGTTCGACGAGCACAGCCGGCTGCTGTCCAGCGCTTCGGACCTGTTGGGCTCGGCCCAGGCCAACCTCGAACACACGCTGGAGCGCCAATCCTCACTGGAAGATCTCGCCGTCGGCCTGGTCAAGAAGTCGGAGGACCTGGAAAAGGTGATGCGCTCGTTCGAGAACCTGGTCGGCCAGACGCTGCAGAACGCGGAAGGCAAGACACTGGAATCGGCCGACAAGATCCGGTCCGCCATTTCAGAGGTCGTCGATTCGGCAACCAAGCGTTTCGCCGACGCAACCGAGGAGATGCGGCGCACGGCGGGCTCGATCAAGAGCGAGCTCGACCTCACCCGCGCCGAGCTCAAAAAGGGCGTCATCGAGATGCCGGAGGAAGCAAAGGAATCGACCACGGCCATCCGCCGTGCTGTTTCCGAACAGATCAACGCGTTGAAGGAACTTTCGGATATCGTTGCGAAATCCGGCCGCGGCGCCACCGATCCCTCGGAGCCACGCAGCCTGCGTCCGGCGCCGCAGGCGCCTGTCGCACGCGCTCCCGAGCCGCCACGCCGGAACCCGTCGCCGGCGCCGCAGCCGGAGCTTCGTGCGCCGCAAGTGCCGTTGGGCGGGTCCGCCTTGCGCGACCTGGAGCGCCCAGTTGAGACGGCGCGTCAGCGCGATCCCAATGCCCGGACGCCTCAGGGTGGCTGGGTGCGCGATCTCCTGACCGGGGCATCGCGCGAAGAGGAAGCCAGGCCCGTCGCTCCGGCCGAAACGCGCCCGGCCCCTGCCCAGCGTTCGCCGCTTCATGTCATGGAGTCGCTCAACTCGCTTTCCGTCGATATCGCCCGAGCCATCGATCACGATGCTTCGATCGAATTGTGGAACCGCTATCGGCGTGGCGAGCGCGACGTGTTCACGCGGCGTCTCTACACGCTGAAGGGCCAGCAGACTTTCGACGAAATCCGCCGCAAATATCAGACCGAGGCGGAATTCCGCGCCGCCGTCGACCGCTACTGCGACGATTTCGAGAAGCTGCTCAAGGACGTGTCGCGCAACGATCGCGACAACATCATGGCGCAGACCTACCTGACGTCGGACACCGGCAAGGTCTACACCATGCTTGCCCACGCCAGCGGCCGCCTGCATTGATCAGGCAATAGGGAATCAAAAAAGGCGGGAGATTTTCCCGCCTTTTTCATTCTCGATCCGCAGGTTCCGCAGCCGGCCTTGTTTCTCTCAGATCACCGAATCAGTCCAGCGCACGATGTCCCTGGCCGCGTCGCCGAAGGCGTTGTCGAGTGCGCCGACATAGGCCTGGTTGCCGCTGCCCGAGACGGGCGCGCTCGCGGTAAAGCTCTTCGATGCGCGCACCTCGCCGTTGCGGTCGTTCAGTATCCGCACGAACAGATCGACCTCGGCGTGTTCGCCGCCATCGACGCGGACGTCGAAGGACCGGACCTCGACGATCACCTGGTAATCGATCGCCAGCCCCTCGCCCGGCTTGCCAACGCCGGCGAAGCTGCCCGAACGCTGGAACGTCTCGGCGAGCCGCGCCTGCACGATCAGCGGCAGCCGATCGGCCCACTGCGCGCCCTTGAGATACTGGATCGACCGATCGGACGGCCTGATGACGATGTTCTGGCTGTCCAGCGCCTTGAGCGCCGACGGCTGGGCGATGAGTATCTGGCGGCGGCTGTGGCTGCGCGCGTCAAGCGATGGCGCCGAAAGCTCGAACGTATCGAGCGGAGCCGGGCCGCCGCCCGGCAAGGCCGCGCAACTGGCAAGGGTCAGGGCAAGCAATGCCACAGCCGATCTGACGCCGCCCGATTTGACCCAAAACGACTTCACACGCGATCCCCGCAATACCCGGCCTCGTTGTCCCCAGATCGTAAGGTCAACCTGCATTGGTGGTCCATGTTTTTGCTGGGTGCGAAGGCCGAAGTCAACGCCGCGCCCTGCCATCGAACTGTCGAACCTCGCCTTCTCCCCCTGAAAGTATCCGCTGCGGATTGCGGCTGAGGTCCGTCACCGCCTCTTCGATACGGTTGATCGAGCGGCGACTGTCCTGGACCAGCGCCTCGACGTTTTGCAGGCCCTGGCCGGAGAATCGCGCCAGATTGTCGGTGATGGTGCCGAGGCGGGCGTTCAGCGTATCGGCGACCTGCTTGAACGACTTCAGCGTATTCCTGGCATCGGCCATCACGCCGTCCGCCTGGCCGGAGCCCAGCAATGTGTCGACCTTGGCGAGAATGCCGTCGACGCGCACCGAAGCGTCGTTGAGGCGCCCCGCGAGCTGGTGTGCATCCTTGATCGTTTCGTCGATGTCGTCGCTTCGGTCGGCGAATTTATCGGTCACCTTGGCGATATCGGCGGCAGCCTTGTTGGCGTTTTCGCTGGCTTTCTGGATGTTGGCCAGCGCGGTGCGAACCTGCGCCGGGTCGATGCCGTCGAGAACGCCGTCGACCTTGGTCAGCGTGCCTTGCGTCTTTTGTGCGAAGTCGTTGATCGACCCCACAGCCGTGTCGACATTCTTGATGACGGTATCGAACTGCTTCGAGGTTTCCTTCAGATTGCCGGTCACCGTATCGACATTGGCGACGATGCTCTTGATCTGGTCCTTGTCGACGGCATTGAGCAGCCCCTCGGCCGCCTTCAGCGTCCCGTCGAGCTTGCCGGAAACGCCCTTCAACTCGTCCGACAGCGAACTGACGCTGGCGAGGAATTTGTCGATACCGTCGGAGTTCTTGGCCAGCGCGTCCGAGAAGGTCTGCACATTGTTGACGGTCTGCGTCAGCGGCCCGCGAACGTCCTTGGTGAAGCCTTCGAGCTGGGTGAGAACCGTGTCGGCGCGGGTGAAGATGTTCTGCGCCGTTTGCAACAAATTGGTGACCGCCGACGGGTTGGCGACGATCTCGGCGACCTTGCCTTCCGCTTCCGCCTGGTCGAGAAGCTTCACTTCCTTGGGATCGGCGCCCTTGAGTTCGATATTGGCCTGGCCTGTAAGGCCGGCAAGCCCGATATCGGCCTGCGTCGACTTGGTGATCGGCGTCATGCGGTCTATCTCGGTGTCGGCGATAGCGGCGGTCGGATTGTCGACGTCGATATAGACGCGCCTGACATCGCCGACCTTGACACCGTTGAACAGCACGAAACTGCCGCGGCCGAGACCGGACGCCGAGCCGGGGATGCGCACACGCAGCATCACCGTCTCACCCTTGTCACCGATTGCGGCCGTCCAATAGACGAACGCAAAAGCCGCCAGGATCGCGGCCAGCGTGAAAATGCCGACAATAACGTAGTTGGCTCTGGTTTCCATTGCCTCACTTATGGCTATGCGCGCGCCGCAAGATCAAGTTGCCGGGCACGTTTTCCGCGGAAATAGGATTTCACCCACGGTTCCTCGCTTTTGAGCATGTCGTCGATCGTGCCTTCGACCAGCACCTTCTTTTTGCCGAGCACGGCCACCCGATCGCAGGCGGTGAACAGCGTGTCGAGATCGTGCGTGACCATATAAACGGTCAAATCCATGGTATCGCGCAGCTTGACGACCAGTTCGTCGAACTCCGCAGCACTGATCGGATCAAGGCCGGATGTCGGCTCGTCGAGAAAGACGATGTCGGGGTCGAGCGCCAATGCGCGCGCCAGTGCCGCGCGCTTGATCATGCCGCCGGAAAGCTCGGAAGGGAATTTCTGCGCCGCATCCGGTGGTAGCCCGACCAGTTCGACCTTGAGCATCGCCAGCTCGTCCATCAGCTTTCGCGGCAAGTCGAGATACTCACGCATCGGTACCTGCACATTTTCAAGCACCGTGAGTGCGGAAAACAGCGCGCCGTGCTGAAAGAGGACGCCGAGGCGCATGTCGATGCGAAGACGCTCCCTTTCGCTCGCCTTTTCGACATCGACGCCGAACAGCTTGATCGTCCCCGATTGCTTGCGCGTCAGGCCGAGGATGGTGCGCAACAGAACCGACTTGCCGGCGCCTGAAGCGCCGACAAAGCCGAGGATCTCGCCGCGCCTGATATCGAGCGACAGATGATCGAGAATGACCTTGTCACCGAAGGAGACGGTGATGTCGTGCGCCGAAAGCACGATCTCGTCTTCGTCGGCTTCCGCCGCAACCCTGGATGCCTCTGTGCTGTCCTGCATTGTCATGTCAGAACTCGATCGCCGCGTAGAACATGGCGAAAAGCCCGTCGAGGATGATGACCACGAAGATCGACTTCACCACGGAAGCGGTCACGTGCTGCCCGAGCGATTCTGCGCTGCCGCCAACTTTCATGCCTTCGACGGAGGCGATCGTGCCGATGATCATGGCCATGAACGGTGCCTTGATCAGGCCGGCAAAGATGGTGCTGATATCGATGGCGACGCGCAGCCGGTCGATAAAGGCCGCCGGCGGGATGTCGGAATAGAGCCATGCGGCCAGGATGCCGCCGCCAAGGGCCGCGAAATTGGCGATGATCGTCAGGCAAGGCAGCGCGATCACCAGCGCGACCAGCCGCGGAAATACCAGGACGCCGATCGGATTGAGCCCGATGACCTTCAGCGCGTCGACCTCCTCGCGCATCTTCATCGAACCGATTTCAGCGGTGATGGCGCTGCCCGAGCGGCCAGCGATCATGATCGCGGTCATCAGCACGCCGAGCTCGCGCAGGATCAGCACCCCGACCAGGTCGACGACAAAGATGTCGGCGCCGAAGTAGCTGAGCTGATAGGCGCCTTGTTGGGCAACGATCGCGCCGACGATGGCCGACATCAGCACCACCACTGGTATGGCGCCGACGCCCATGCGATCGATCTGGTTGAAGATTGCCGCCGGATTGACCGCATGGCCGCGGCCAAGCTTCATCTGCGAGCCTTGTATCGTGGCGCCAAGAATGTTCATCGAGGCCAGGAAATCGTCGCGCATCTCGTAAACGCGACGGCCAACCGCCTCGAGCGCACGGATGACGATGTTCGGCGGTCTTGCAATGCCCGACTCAGGCTCGCGCCGAACCGCGTCGCCGACCGCGCCGAGCAGGATGGAGGCGATCTCGCTTTGCCCCTGCAGGTCGATCTCGACACCCTTCTTTTCGAAGACGCTGACCAGGCGGTCGATCAGCCAGGCGCCGGCGGTATCCATCTTTTCAATATGGGAAAGATCGAGCGTAAGCGTCTTGAAACCGCTGCGTTTCTCGATCTTGCGCATCTCGGCATCGACCAGTGCCACGGTGCGCGTCGTCCAGTTGCCGGCGAAGGCGCAGCGCAGAACATCGCCCTCTTCACCAACCTCAACGCGCGGCCGGGGGTCGGCCTCGCTGGGGGTGCCGCTTGCGAAACGTTTGCGGGTGGTCAACATGGCGTCCTGTTTAGCCTGACGGGGTCGAGCTGTCGATTTGCCGACAAGCCCCTTCTCGCACAGCCGGAGCAGAAAAATATGGCGCGTGTCATTTCGGTCGAGGCCGAGCGCTTTCCCATCGCCGGCGCCTTCACCATTTCGCGCGGCTCGAAGACCGAGGCCGAGGTGATCATTTGCACGATCAGGCAGGGCAGCCATACCGGGCGCGGCGAATGCGTCCCCTACAAGCGCTACGGCGAAAACATGGATGGCGTCCACGCAGCGATCGAGGCCATGCGGGAACGGATTGCAGGCGGCATCGACCGGGTTGGGCTGCTCGACGCCATGCCGGCGGGTGCCGCGCGCAACGCCATCGACTGCGCGCTCTGGGATCTGGAGGCGAAGATTACCGGAACACCAGTGGCGCGCGCGATAGGCGCGGTTCCGTTGCGGACGCTGGAGACGGCCTACACGTTGTCGCTCGGCGAGCCGGAAGCGATGGCCGCACAGGCCCGCGCCAACGCCATGCGTCCGCTGCTCAAGGTCAAGATCGGCGGCGACAACGACATCGCCCGTATCCGCGCCGTCACCGAGGCGGCACCGCAAAGCCGCATCATCCTCGACGCCAATGAGGGCTGGACGGACGATAACATCGTGGAAAACCTCGCCTTTGCCGCGGAGCAACGCATCGCGCTGATCGAACAGCCGCTTCCCGCGGGCCGTGACGGCATCCTTCGCCACATCGCGCATCCGGTGCCGATCTGCGCCGACGAGAGCGTGCACGAGGCGAAGGACCTCGCCTCGATGGTCGGCCTCTACGATGCCGTCAACATCAAGCTCGACAAGGCGGGCGGGCTGACGGCGGCCCTCGCCCTTCGCAACCGCGCCCGCGAACTGGGTTTCGGCGTCATGGTCGGCTGCATGGTCGGCACGTCGCTTGCCATGGCGCCGGCCGTGCTGCTCGCCCAGGATGCCGATTTCGTCGATCTCGACGGTCCGCTGCTGCTGGCCCGCGACCGCGTGCCGGGCCTCGTCTACCAGGGATCGCTAGTATCACCCCCCGATCCGGTGCTGTGGGGCTGAACGAGCCGCAAATCCGATCAGCGTCAGCCCGATCAGGGCGATCGGGATCATGGCGAAAAAGCCGTCCACGCCGAAGCGGTCGTAGAGCGGGCCGGACAGAAGCGTGACGACAGCCGTGAAAAAGCCGTTGGAGAAATATGCGATGCCTTGCGCTGCGCCGGTTCGTTCCTCCGCGACTGTTTCGCCGATCATCTTCTGCAGGCCGATCAGCACCAGCGCCACGGAAATGGCATGCAGCGTCTGGACAGCGAAAAATCCGGCGACGCCAAGACCAAGCGGCCAGATCAGCGGGAAAGCGATCCAGCGGACGATCGAGCCGATCCCGGCTATCACCATGATCGACACGACGGAGAATGAGCCGAACACACGGGTGAAGGCCAAAAACATGCAAATCTCGGCCACCACGCCCCATCCCCACAGCAGCCCGACAACCGAATCGCTGATGCCGATCGATTTCCAGTAGATCGACACGAAACCGTAGAGAAACGCATGGCTGGCGGTGATGACGCCGACGCCGATGGAGAAATACAGGAAATACGCATTAAGAAGTTTCGGCGCCGATTGCTGGATATCGCTGGCTGACAGTGGCGAGGCCCGTCGGGGACGACCAAGCCGCGGCGCAATCAGTCCGACGGCAAGGGCTGCGGCAAACGCCACGAAGATGATCACCGGGACAGCCCCGGCGCTGGTCGCGGACAGGATGAAGCCGCCGGCAAGATTGGCGCAGAGATAGGAGATCGATCCCCATTTGCGCATGCTTGCGTAATTCGAGCCGAAGCGGCGCACGCCCGACAGCGCCAGCGAATCGGCGATCGGCGAGTGCGGCGTCCAGACGACGGCAAGCGCCAGCGACACGGCGAGCACCATGGCGTAGGTCGGTGGCAGGAAGTAGCCGGCGGCCAGCACCAGCGATGCGGCGACCAGCGCGATATAGACATTGGCGCGGTCCCTCGCCCGGTCGGCGAGCGCGGTAAGCAACGGCGTGGTCACCACACGCAGGAACATCGGCGCGGCGAGAATGACCGCTATTTGCTCGGCATGAAAACCCTTTGCCTGCAGCCACAGCGGAAAGTAAGGCAAATGCGTGCCCAGCGGCACGAAAAGCGTGAAGAAGATCAAGCTCATGCGCAGCTCGAAATGGCGCGGCTTGACGAGCTGTTCGGGCGAAAGCGGCGGCAGGGACATGAATCGATCCAATGACGCTGCATTCGTCGGCTGCAACGCGCATCGATCCCTAACATGCGGGAAAGTGAGTCGAAACCGCCTGGACCAACGCATCGGCCCGAAAATCGATTCCGATTTTCGGAGAGCACGATGCGTAGATTAGAAAGTGTTAGGGCGTACATTGTGCGTCCAAGTGGGCGCACGTCGCCCTAATTAATGCACTGTCAGGCAGCCTCGACCACCCTGTCCTCGATGAGCATTGGGATGAACGGCTCGTCCGGCGCCTCAGGCAGGACATGCGCCCAGGTCAGGATCTCCATCCGGCCGTCGAAATGCTCGACCACCGCCGTGCAGCTTTCGACCCAGTCACCGGTGTTGATATATTGCACGTCCTCGAAATTCTCGATCGCCGCATGATGGATGTGCCCGCAGATGACGCCGTCGACATGCGAGCGGCGCGCCTCCTCGGTCAGCACCGTCTGGAACGAACCGATGAAGTTCACCGCCTTCTTGACCTTGACCTTGGCCCAGGACGAGAACGACCAGTAGGAAAGGCCGAGCAGTTGACGCAGTCGCGTGATGACGCGGTTGACCAGCATCGCTCCGTCATAGGCGTAGTCGCCGAGATAGGCCAGCCAGCGCTGATTGTGGACGACGGTGTCGAACTGGTCGCCATGGATGACCAGCAAACGCTTGCCGTCGGCGGTCTCGTGGATGGCACGGTCGGCGACGACGATGCCGCCGAAATGCACGCCCTGGAACTGGCGCGCGAACTCATCATGATTGCCTGCGATATAGGTGATGCTGGCGCCCTTGCGTGCCTTGCGGAGCAGTTTCTGGACGACGTCGTTGTGGCTCTGCGGCCAGTGCCAGCTGCGTCTCAGGCGCCAGCCGTCGACGATATCGCCGACGAGATAGATGATGTCGGCATCGTGGTAGCGCAGAAAATCGATCAGGAAGTCGGCCTTCGCCGCCTTCGATCCGAGATGGATATCGGAGATGAACATGCTGCGGAAAGTGCGGGGCTCTGCGCCGGGCATTGGATTCTCACCGTTGCTTTCGAGCAGCCTATGCGCCGATTCATGCAACAACCGTATGACGGTTGCGATTGGTCCAGCCAAAGGGGTAGCCTGCCACGCTGTTCAAGGAGAAGAAATCATGGATCTCGGCATTCGCGGCAAGAAGGCCATCGTCTGCGCTTCGAGCAAGGGGCTAGGGCGCGGCTGCGCCATGGCGCTGGCCGAGGCCGGCTGCGATCTGGTGGTCAATGGACGCAATGCCGAGCTACTGGCGAAAACCGCGGCCGAGCTGCGCGAGAGATTCGGCGTGAAGGTGACGGAGATCGTCGGCGACGTCTCGAAGCCCGAGGTGCAGAAGGCACTACTCGCCGCCTGCCCCGACCCCGATATCCTCGTCAACAACAATGGCGGACCGCCGTTTCGCGATTTCCGCGAACTCGACCGCGAAAAGATCCTCGAAGGCGTCACCCAGAACATGGTGACGCCGATCGAGCTGATTAAGGCCGTCATCGACGGCATGGCGTCGCGCGGCTTCGGCCGCATCGTCAACATCACCTCGCTGTCGGTCTATGTGCCGATCCCCGGCCTCGATCTGTCGTCGGGCGCACGCGCCGGGCTGACCTCGTTCCTTGCCGGCGTGGCGCGGACGGTGATGGACCGCAACGTGACGATCAACAACATGCTGCCGGGCAAGCTCGACACCGACCGGCTGCGCGGCCCGCATGAACCCGGCAGCGTCGAGGATCCGACTGCCGCTGCCAAGCGCAAGGCCCAGGCAGCGGCCAACGTTCCGGCCAAGCGGCTCGGCACACCGGAGGAATTCGGCCAGATCTGCGCCTTCCTGTGCTCGGTCCATGCCGGCTATCTGACCGGGCAGAACATACCGGTGGATGGCGGCCTCTACGTCAGCGCGTTCTAGTGATGGAGCCTTAAGCGTAAGATCCGCGATGCTACACTCGTCCCTCATATCCTTCCTTAACGGCGAGAAACCGGCCGACGAACTTTGGCAGGAGATCGAAACCGAAGTGACCGAGTGCGCGACTGCCTCGACTACGCCTGGCTGCGTGGGGCACGTCATCATAACTGACGGGCCAGATACGATAATTAATCTTCGACATGTGGACGTGCTGGTTAGTCGGCTGGCGGACGGCATCCTGCCGGTCCAAGCAGCCGCCTACATCGCCGATGCGCTGATTATGAGCGACGACTTCGCCTTTGCGGACGAGGGCGTCTCGGAGGTTCTGTACTGTCTGTCAGACGACAGCGCGCGCCTTTCGCGAGAAGACGTGCAAGCCTTGCGGAACCGCCTTTCGACGGGAGCCTAGCGGGTGCTTTGGAATTGGGCGGCGGCGCAGCTCGCCGCAGCTCCCCGCCCCGTCATCCCAACATTTCAATGACAGACCGCATAGGCCAGGCGGCCTTGCAAAGCCACAAGCCACGCGCTTGCGACATATCACCTCTCGAAAAGCCACGGCTGCATGCTAAGAGTTTCAAAACAGCAAGCGGACTGATTTGAGGAGCGGCCGGCATGGAAGGCGAAGGCAAAAAGACGGCCCGGTCGGACCTCGACGAAGCCGCACTCTACTTCCACAAGCACCCAAGGCCCGGGAAGCTCGAAATCCAGGCGACGAAACCGCTGGGCAACCAGCGCGACCTGGCGCTGGCCTATTCACCCGGCGTCGCGGCGCCCTGTCTGGAAATCCGCGACAATCCGGCGACCGCCGCCGATTATACGGCGCGCGCCAATCTGGTCGGTGTCGTCTCCAACGGTTCGGCGGTGCTGGGCCTCGGCAATATCGGGCCGCTCGCCTCCAAGCCTGTCATGGAAGGCAAGGCGGTGCTGTTCAAGAAATTCGCCGGCATCGACGTCTTCGACATCGAGATCGACGCGCCTGGCATCGAGCGCATGGTCGAGACGGTCGCGGCGCTGGAGCCGACCTTCGGCGGTATCAACCTTGAGGACATCAAGGCGCCGGAATGCTTCGAGGTCGAGGAGCGGCTGAAGGCCCGCATGGGTATTCCAGTCTTTCACGACGACCAGCACGGCACCGCGATCATCGTCGCCGCCGCCGTGCTTAACGGGCTGGAGTTCGCCGGCAAGGCTATCTCGGACATCAAGATCGTCACTTCGGGCGCCGGCGCCGCCGCGCTTGCCTGCCTCAACCTCCTGGTCCTGCTCGGTGCCCGTATCGAAAACATCTGGGTCACCGACCGTTTCGGCGTTGCCCACAAGGGCCGCGTCGACGAGATGGACCGCTGGAAGGACCCTTATGTGAAGGACACCGAGGCGCGCACGCTGGCCGATGTCATCCCCGGCGCAGATGTGTTCCTCGGCCTTTCCGCCGCCGGCGTGCTGAAACTGGAATTGCTTCAGCACATGGCGCCAAAGCCGCTGATCCTGGCGCTGGCCAATCCCAATCCCGAGATCATGCCGGAAGCGGCGCGGGCGGCACGACCCGACGCGATGATCTGCACCGGCCGATCCGATTTTCCCAATCAAGTCAACAATGTACTCTGTTTTCCTTACATCTTTCGTGGCGCGCTGGACTGCGGCGCCAGCGCCATCAACGAAGAGATGAAGATGGCTGCGGTGCGGGCGATCGCGGCGCTGGCCCGCGAAGAGCCGTCCGATGTCGCCGCCCGCGCCTATTCCGGCGAGACGCCGATCTTCGGGCCAGACTTCCTGATCCCCTCGCCCTTCGACCCCAGGCTGATCCTGCGCATCGCGCCGGCGGTGGCCAAGGCTGCCTGCGACACCGGCGTCGCCACACGGCCGATCACCGACTTCGCCGCCTATATCGACACGCTGAACCGCTTCGTCTTCCGCTCAGGCCTGGTCATGAAGCCGGTGTTCTCGATGGCCAAGGCGTCGAGCGCCAAACGCGTCATCTATGCCGACGGCGAGGACGAGCGGGTGCTGCGCGCAGCGCAAGTCGTGTTGGAGGAAGGCATCGCCGAGCCGATTTTGATCGGGCGCCCGCATGTCATCGAAGTCCGGCTGAAACGCTACGGGCTGCGCATCAAGCCGGGCGTCGATTTCGGCCTGATCAACCCTGAGGACGATCCCCGCTACCGCCACTATGTCGATCTGCTGATCGAACTTGCCGGCCGCCGCGGCGTGACGACGGAAGCCGCGCGCACCATGGTGCGCACCGACAACACAGTCATCGCCGCCCTCGCCCTGAAGCGCGGCGATGCCGACGCCATGGTCTGCGGCCTCGAAGGCCGTTTCGAGCGGCATCTGCGCAACGTCACCCTGATCATCGGCCCACGCGCCGGCATCAAGGACCACGATTTGTCGACGCTTTCGATGCTGATCTCGCAGCGCGGTATCATTTTCCTCACCGACACCCACGTCTCCGTCGACCCGACAGCCGAGGAGATCGCCGAGATGACAGTGCTGGCGGCGGAAGAAATCCAGCGCTTCGGTATCGAACCGAAGGCCGCCTTGCTCTCGCATTCGGATTTCGGCTCGCGCGATTCACCCAGCGCTCTGAAGATGCGGCAGGCTGCGGCGATCCTGGCGCGCATCGCGCCGGACCTGCAATGCGACGGCGAAATGCATGCCGACACGGCTCTGTCCGAGCAGTTGCGCCAGCGCGTCTATCCGCATTCGCGGCTGAAAGGCGAAGCCAATCTGCTGGTGTTCCCCAATCTGGACTCGGCCAACATCACGCTCACCGCGCTACGCACGATGATGGATGCGCTGCATGTCGGGCCGATCCTGCTCGGTACCGACAGGCCGGCGCATATATTGACGCCGTCGGTGACGTCGCGCGGCGTGGTCAACATGACCGCGCTCGCCGTGGTCGAAGCAGCCCACAAGGCTCAGGCGATCGTAAATCTGGGATGAGCCCGTCTTCGGCGGTAAGCTAAACAAACAGTTAACTGCAATCGCGGTAGTTTTGGCGGCGGGAAACGGAGTTCTGGGCAAATGATGGGCGCTGGGTGGAAGCTGACGCGTGCAGCGGCGCTGCTTGCCGCTTTGGCGTTGTCCAGCCTTGCCGTCACCCAATCGCAGGCCGCCTCCCGTGTTTGCCGGCAGTTGGAAGCCGATCTGGCGTCCGCCTCGCGTGGCGGCGGCAAGCCGGCTCTGCTCAGAAAATATGACGACGCGATCGTCCGGCAACGCCAGCAGATCGCAAAGGCCAGCAACCAGTCCGGCTGCGGCTTCTCGCTGTTTGGCCGTAATGAAAACGCCTGCGCCGCGCGCGACGCCACGCTCGACCGCATGAACGCCAATCTCGACGCCTTGGAGGCCAAGCGGGCGCAACTCGCCGGCGGCGGCTCGCGGCGCGATCGCGCCCGCATATTGGCCGCGCTCGATGCCAATGGCTGCCGCGACAGCATTGTCGCTCCGAAGCGCGCGCCGCTGCGTGAGGCGAACCGTCAAGACGGCAATGGCAACCTGCTCGATCGGCTGCTGAACGGTGACAAAAGGCAACTCGAAGCGCCGGAGAGCGATCCCGACGAACAACGCGGCATCCGCGCCATGATCAACCAGCCCGACCGGATGGACCTGCCACGCCTTGGCGGCGAATTCCGCACGGTTTGCGTGCGCACCTGCGATGGCTACTTCTTCCCGATGTCGAATGCCGCCTCGATGGGCGATTTCGAGCGCGACCAGAAGAACTGCGATTCGAGCTGTCCCGGCACCGAGATGCAAGTGTTCTACACGCGCGGCCAGGATGGCGATTCGGCTGACATGACCTCGTCGGCCACCGGCAGGCCCTACCGCGAACTGCCGACCGCCTATCTCTACAAGCAGTCCTCACGCCCGCCGGCCTGCGGCTGCAACGCGGCACAGAATTTCGAAATCATTGCCGGCAAGCCGCCAAATCCTGAACAGTCGCAGGCCGATACGCAAGCCGAACCGTTCATTCCAGTGCCTGTCGCCAAGCCGGATCCGGGCGCCGACCCCGAGACCTTGGCCAACGCCGAAGGCGGCCTCGACCGTGAAGCCATAAAGCGCATGGCCGTCAAGCCCGTGGCGTCGACCTTGCCGCCACCGGAACAGCGCAAGGTCAGGGTCGTCGGGCCAGCGTTCCTTCCCGACCCAAAAGCGGCAATAGATCTGCAAGTTCCGGCCCCGAAGGCTGTCCGGTAAGTGCCAGCCTGAGTGGCATGAACAGCGCCTTGCCCTTGCGGCCGGTCGCTTCCCTGATCTTGCTCGTCCAGTTCTTCCAGACCGACCCGTTCCATGGCTCTTCCGGCAAAAGATCGAACGCCTGATGAAGAAAATCGCGGTCTTCGTCGGAAAACTCAGGCGGCTCCTGCGGACCTTCGCGAAGCGTGCGCCACCAGATGGCAGCGTCGGCCAGCCTGTCGACATTGCTACGCACAGCGAGCCAGAATGGCTCGGCCTGTTCGCCTGATATGCCAAGCACGATCAGCCGGTCGCGCGCTTCGGAAAACGGCATGTTGTGGAGCAGTGTGCGATTGAGCACGAAAAGCTCGTCCGGATCGAATTTGGCGGCGGATTTCGACGTTGCGGCCGGATCAAAGCGCTCCGCAAGCCCGTTCATATCGGGCACTGCCACGACATTTTCCGAAGTGCCGACGAGTACGGCCAGCGAGGCGACAGCCATCGGTTCGATGCCGGTCTCGCGCAGGCTTTCGATGGACAGTGCGCCGGTTCGCTTCGACAGCCCCTCGCCCGTACTGGTGGTCAAGAGATTGTGGTGGCCGAATACCGGCGGCTCGGCGCCCAGCGCCTGGAACAGTGCTATCTGTACGCCGGTGTTGGTGACATGATCGTCGCCGCGGATGACATGACTGACGCCCATCTCGATATCGTCGACCACCGAAGGCAGCGTGTAGAGATAGGTGCCGTCCTCGCGCCGCAGGACCGGATCCGAGAGCGAGGCTAGGTCGACGGTCTCCTCGCCGCGCACCATGTCGTCCCAGTGGATTTCGGTGCGTTCCGGCTGCAAGGGATCGCTGGTGAAATTGGGCAGGAGGAAGCGCCAGTGCGGCCGGCGGCCGTCCGACTGGTATTCGGCGACCTGATCGCGCGTCAGCGTCAGCGCCTCGCGGCCATAGACCGGCGGCAGGCCTCGCGTGCGGCGCACCTTGCGCCTGAGATCGAGCTCTTCCGGCGTTTCATAGCAGGCATAGACAAGGCGCGCCGCCTTCAGTTTCTCGATCGCCGCATCGTAGATCTCGAAGCGCCGCGACTGGTACTCCGTGGCATCGGGAAAAACGCCCAGCCAATGCAGATCATAGAGAATGGCGTCGGAAAATTCCTGCGTCGAGCGCGCGACGTCGGTGTCGTCGAAACGCTGGATGAAGCGGCCCTTGTTGTTCAACGCAAACAGCCAGTTGAACAGGGCGGTGCGCGCATTGCCGATATGGATGCGGCCGGTGGGCGACGGGGCAAAACGGACGGTAACTGTCATGAGCGGGGCGTACCGGATGCTTTCGGTGTTGACAAGACACGCCCCCGCGCGCTGCCGCAGACATAGAATATGACGGCGGAAATGAAAAGCCTGCAGCGCAGGGCGGAGTTCGATCCAGCAGAGCTTGAATCAAAAACCCGCCTCGGTGGGCGGGCCGTTGGCGCAATCAGCACCATGAATAAATTCCTAGCATAACTGATATCACCTGTCAAGTTGAACCCATCCAGCTTGGGTTCCTCGCCCACGAAAGTGGGGGCGAGGAACCCGGGTCTTGCCAGGTCGGAATGCCACGCAGCGATACAACCCGTCAGATCGCCAGCCCCTTGGTCAGTTCCAGCGCCTGGCGCTCGAACAGCCGGCGGTAGATGCCGCCTTGCAGACGGATCAACTCGTCATGCGAGCCTTCCTCGGCGATGCGGCCGCGATCGAACACCAAGAGCCTGTCAAGCGCCCGCACCGTCGACAGCCGGTGCGCGATGACCAGCGTGGTGCGGCCGACCATCAGCCGCTCCATCGCCTGCTGGATCAGCACCTCCGATTCCGAATCGAGGCTGGATGTCGCCTCGTCCAGAATGAGGATCCTGGCATCGGCGAGGAAAGCGCGCGCGATCGCCACCCGCTGGCGCTCGCCGCCGGACAGTTTCACGCCGCGTTCGCCGACCAGCGTGCCGTAGCCCTTCGGCAGGTCGGCGATGAAGTCGTGCGCGCTGGCCAGCCGTGCGGCATGCTCGATCTCCGCCTGGCTGGCGCTCGGCCGGGCATAGGCGATGTTTTCGGCCAGCGACCGGTGAAACAGGATTGGCTCCTGCTGGACGATGGCGATCTGCCCGCGCAGCGACGCCTGCGCCACCTGCGAGATATCCTGCCCGTCGATCAGGATCTGCCCTGAGTTCACGTCGTAAAGGCGCTGGATCAGCTTGACGAAGGTCGTCTTGCCCGAGCCGGAATGGCCAACCAGTCCAACGCGTTCGCCCGGCGCGATATCCACCGAAAAGTCGCGGTAGAGCGGCAGCCGATGGTTGCCATAGTGGAAGGTGACGTTGTCGAAGCCAATACGGCCGTCGGTGATGCGGATCAGCTTGGCACCGGGCCGGTCCTCGATGCCGAGCGGTTCGGACTGGAAGTCGACCAGTTCCTCCATGTCATTGATCGAGCGCTGCAAATTGCGGATATGCGTCCCGATATCCCTGAGATAGCCTTGCAGCACGAAGAACGAGGTCAGCACGAAGGCGACATCGCCGGCGCTCGCCTGCCCCCACGACCACAGCAGCAGCGAAAATCCGATCACCGCCGTCCTGAGCAGCAAAAGCATCGTCCCTTGCGTGGTGCCATTGAGGGTGCCGCGCACCCAGGTTCGCCGCGTGCGGGCACGCCATTTGGCGACCACTTTGGCAAGACGCGTTTCCTCGCGCGTCTCGGCGCCGAAACCCTTGACCACCGCATTGCAGCTCACCGCGTCGGCCAGCGAGCCGCCAAGGCGCGTGTCCCAGGCGTTGGCAAGCCTTGCCGCCGGCGCGACATAACCGAGCGACAGCATCGCTGTCACCGCGATGAACAGTACCGAGCCGGCGGCGACCACCACGCCCATTATCGGCCAGAACCAGCCGAGCAGCAGCGTCGAACCGATCAACATGACGACCGACGGCAGCAACGCGATCAGGATCGTGTCGTTGAGCAGGTCGAGCGCCCACATGCCGCGCGTTATCTTGCGCACGGTCGAGCCGGCGAAGCTGTTGGCATGCCAGTCGGTGGAAAACCGTTGAACGCGGTGGAAGGCGTCGGCGGCAATGTCGGCCATCATCTTCAGCGTCAGGTCCGTGATGCCCATGAAGGCGATGTTGCGCAGAACGACGCCCGCGAGCGCCAGCGCCACCAGCATGGAAAACGCCGCCATCGCCGCATTCCATGCGATCTCGTCGGCCGCAGCACTGCTGGCGACGGCGTCGACCAATCGGCCGGAATAGAGCGGCGTCAGCACATCGGCCGAGGTCGACAGCAGGAAGGTGCCCATGATGAGCGAAAGCCGCCAAGGCTGACGCCGCCAATGGCCGAACGTAAAACCAAGAACGCTGCGAAAGGCGCTCGCGCGCAAATCGATCTGAAAACGAGCCATGATGTCATCCGGGCGCAAACGAGCCCGGTCCCAGTAAGGTAGAAATGAAAAAACCGCGTTGGCGCCAACTGGCGCCCGGAAATGCGGAGGTTTGGTATCTTGGCGGCTCACCCTCTAACGGGCGGCGACCGGCAGCGGCAAAGGCCTGTTCTCAGCTCAGCTCTCGTCGCGAAGGAACTTCGCGGCCTGCTGAACAGGACCTAGGCTTCGCGGCCTCGCATAACGATGTCAAATCCTGGCATTCGGTTCCTCCCAAAGGGGGATCGCGGGAAGGCTTTTATAAAGATGCCTCGACGCTTCGCCAAGATAGCGGCCGAGCGAAACGGCATCTGGTCCAAACAGTGAGACGATTTTGCAACAATCGCGGGTTGTGCCGCTAGCTCAGCCTGCCGGGATGCGGTCGAGCCGCATGTATCGGCCATCGGTGGACGGCTTGAAGCCGAGCTTTTCATAGACCGCATGGGCGTCGTTGGTCGCCAGGCTCCAGTGCGTGACCGTCTTGCAGTCCGGATGATCGATAAGTGCCTGGACAAGCCGCGTGCCGATCCCGCGCCCGCGATGCCCGGGCCAGACGATGATGTCGGCAAGATAGGCAAACACCGTGCGGTCGGTGATCGCCCGGCCGAAGCCGACCTGTCTGCCGCCGAGGTAAGCGCCGGCGCAGAGCGAATTGGCAAAGGCGCGGCGGTGCGTTTCGTCGCTGCGCCCGGTGCCCCAGTAGCTCGCCATCAACAGGTCGGAGGTCGCCCGGAAGTCGATCCGCGACACGTCGAAGCTGATCTCGCAGTCAGGCACGACCACTATCTTTGCTTGAGCATGATCTTGTCCGAAAACCGGATTCCACTTTTCGGGGTCATGCCCTAGCCCCGATCCCGAAATCGGTTGGTGATGGGATAGCGGCGGTCGCGGCCGAAATTCTTCCTGGTGATCTTCACACCGGGCGCCGCCTGCCGGCGCTTGTATTCGGCGATATAGAGCAGGTGCTCGACGCGCGTCACCGTCGCCCGGTCGTGGCCGCGCGCGACGATATCGTCGACGCCCATCTCTTGCTCGACCAGACACTCCAATATGTCGTCCAGCACCGGATAGGGCGGCAATGAATCCTGGTCGGTCTGGTTCTCGCGCAGTTCCGCCGACGGCGCCTTGTCGATGATGTTCTTCGGGATCACCTCGCCGGAAGGACCCAGCGCGCCCGGCGGCACATGCGAATTGCGCCAGCGCGACAGCGCATAGACCTGCATCTTGTAAAGGTCCTTGATCGGATTGAAGCCGCCATTCATGTCGCCATAGAGCGTGGCGTAGCCGACCGACATCTCGCTCTTGTTGCCGGTGGTGACGACCATCGAGCCAAACTTGTTGGAGATCGCCATCAGTATGGTGCCGCGCGCGCGGCTCTGCAGGTTTTCCTCGGTGATGCCTTCCTTGGTGCCCTCGAAAAGCTGCGTCAGCGTGTGCAAAAATCCCTCGACCGGCTCGAAGATCGGCACGATGTCGTAACGGCAGCCAAGAGCGCGAGCGCAATCCTCGGCATCCTTCAGCGAATCCTTGGAGGTATAGCGATAAGGCATCATCACGGCGCGCAGCCGTTCCTCGCCCAGCGCATCAACGGCAAGGGCGGCGCAGATCGCCGAATCGATACCGCCGGAAAGGCCGAGAACGACATTCTTGAAGCCGTTCTTGTTGACGTAGTCGCGCAAGCCCAACATGCAGGCGCGGTAGTCCGCCTCCTCCCTTTCCGGGATCTTCGACATCGGCCCTTCGGAGCAGACCCAGCCGTCAGAAGTCCTCTTCCAGGTGGTGACGTCGACCGCCTCCTCGAACTGGCTCATCTGGAAGGCCAGCGTCTTGTCGGCACCTATGGCAAACGAGGCGCCGTCGAAGATAAGCTCATCCTGGCCGCCAAGCTGGTTGGCGTAGATAATCGGCAAACCGCATTCGATGACCTGGCGGATGACGACCTGATGGCGCACGTCGATCTTGGCGCGGTAGTAGGGCGAGCCGTTCGGCACCAGCAGGATCTCTGCCCCGCTCTCGGCCAGTGTTTCGCAGACAGCGACATCGCCCCAGATGTCTTCGCAGATCGGGATGCCGAGCCGCACGCCGCGGAAATTGACCGGCCCCTGGAGCTCAGGCCCGGCTTGAAAGACGCGCTTTTCGTCGAACTCGCCATAGTTCGGCAAATCGAGCTTGTAGCGCTCGGCAAGGATCTTGCCGCCATCGGCAAGAATGATCGAGTTGTGCGTGCCGCTCTTGCGCTTCAGCGGCGTGCCGATAATGACGCCCGGGCCGCCGTCGGCGGTGTCGTTGGCAAAGTCCTGCGCCGCCCGCTCGCATGCCTTCAGGAAGGTCGGCTTCAGCACCAGATCCTCAGGCGGATAGCCGGCGAGGAAGAGTTCCGTGAACAGCACGAGGTCCGCGCCCTGGCGGCCGGCATCCGCCCTCGCCTCGCGCGCCTTGGCGAGATTGCCTGATATGTCGCCGACCGTCGGGTTGAGCTGGGCGACGGCGATGCGCAGGATATCGGGGGCGGTCTTCTTGGTCATGCCTGCTGACTTAGCGCGGCAAAATTCGTCGGGCAATGCCGTTCGCTTGGACCACCCGGATCGAATGACATATGTCATTCGTGTCCTAATCGATCGAGTATCGATCGTGTCCTATTCGCCCATATATTCCCGCAGCGACTCCGGCGAGTGGTTCTCGCCGATCGACATTGCCAGGATGCGCGAAATATGCCGGCGCGGTAGCCGCGTTTGCGCCACCCAGGCGTTGATCTGAGCCTGGATCTTGTCGAGGTCCCTCTTCGAACTTGGGCTTTCGGCGATGTCGAGGCCGGCGTCTCGCAATGCGGCCGCCATGTCGGCGGAGATGATGAAGGCATCCCATTCCAGCCAGCGCAGGAAATACTGGCCGGTGTTGCCTCCGAGCCGGCTGCCGTGCTTGCCGAGATAGGCCATCAGTCCGACCTGGTCGTCCGCCGGCCAGTCGGCGAGAAATCTGCCGAAGCCGCCATGCTCCTTCGACACCCGCTCGACAAAGGCAGCGTTGTCGCGAACGGATCTGATCTTCTGCGGGTTGCGCACGATGCGCTGGTCGGAGGCCAGGTCGTGCCAGAAATCATCGGGCTGGAACAATAGCCGCTTCGGCTCGAAGCGAAGAAAAGCCTCTTCGAATCCGGGCCATTTCTGCTCGATGACACGCCAGACGAAGCCGGCGGCGAAAACACGCTCGGCCATGGTCGACAGGATCCGGTCGTCGGTAATGTCAGCCACCGCCGCGTTGTCGGGCATCGGGCCCAGCAGCGACGCCAGCGCTGCTTCACCGCCCTTGCGTTTTGCCGCGCGGGCGCGGATTTTCGCGAAATCGGGCATCTGTTTCCATCCTCACGCCGCGCTTTTGACGGAACGGCATCTTCCTATATGGAAACGAGACTGCCAAGCCGATGCTTTTCTTATGGAGACATCCATGAACAAGACCGTGCCCGAATTGGCCAACCGTTGGCTGGGGCTAGAACCGGAGAACTTAAGCGAACCTGAGAGGCGGGTGCTGCAGAGTGCGGTCGATCGCCAGCCGGTATCGCAGAACATCAACGACCTTGCCGGCACACAGAATGCAGGCGACCGGATCGCGGACGCCATCGCCCGCGTCGGCGGCTCATGGACGTTCATCCTGTCCTTCATCGCCTTCCTGATTCTCTGGATCGGAGCCAATTGGTGGCTGCTGGGGCGCGATTCATTCGACCCTTACCCTTTCATTTTCCTCAATCTCGTCCTGTCGATGATCGCCGCCCTGCAGGCGCCGGTGATCATGATGTCGCAAAACCGCCAGGCCGCGCGCGACCGCATCGACGCCGCGCACGACTACGAGGTCAATCTCAAGGCAGAGATCGAAATCATGGCATTGCATGAGAAGTTGGACGAACTGCGCCACAGCCAGATCATCGGCATGCGCGACGAGATTGCGCAGATAGCCGAACAACTGAGGCGGATCGACGAACGGCTCGCTCCGCAGACATCGCCCTCATGACGGAGGTAATCCATCATCTCATCGAGCAGTACGGGCTGATCGCCGTCTTTCTGGGCTGTGTCGCCGAGGGCGAGAGTGCTGCCATTCTTGGCGGATTTTTCGCGCATCAGCACGTCTTCGGCTTTTGGCAGGCCTTTCTGGCGGCAGCCATGGGCGCCTTTGTCGGCGACACCTTCTTCTTCATCCTGGGAAGAAGCTTCGCCGACCACCCATTCGTGATCAAGTTGAAAGGCCGGCCCGGCTTCAGCCATGCCTACCGTCTCGTCTCGAGCCATCCCAACATCTTCGTGCTGTCCAACCGCTACATCTATGGCATGCGTCTGGTCGGCGGCATCGCCGCCGGCTTCGCCAGCATACCGGTGGCGCGCTTCGTTATCCTCAACGCGATCTCTTCGTTGGTCTGGGCCGCGTTGTTCGGCACCGTCGGCTATGTCTTCGGACTGGGCGCCGAACGCATCGTCGGCCAGGCGCTGGCCCGTCACGAGCGGTTGCTGATCGCTCTGGCGATCGGGCTTGCCGTGGCCGGCCTGGCCTGGTTCGTCGCTCGTCACTTCGCCGGCAAGGAACGCGACAAGGATGCTAGAGCGTCAGACCGGTAGCCCCGTGATCCGCTCGATGATGGCGATGCCCCAGACGCCGGCAACGATCACCACCGAGATCAGCACCGCCAGTGAGCCGCAATCCTTGGCGAGCTGGATATCGACATTGAACTCCCGGCTGAAGGCGTCGCACGCAGCCTCGATACCGGTGTTCAGCACCTCGACCATGATCAAAAGCAGCACCGCGCCGATCAGCAAAGCATAGCCGCGCCACGAGACCGAAACGAACCAGCCAAGCGGCAGGGCAAGCACCAGCAGCATGAGCTCCTGCTGAAAAGCCTTTTCGCTGGCGGCCAGTTTGCGGAACGCCCGTACCGAATTGAAGAAAGCATCGATCAGCCGCTGCATGCCCAATCCCCTTTCCGAATCACCGGCAGGGGATATCGCAATGGCCCGATCAATGGAATAAGGCGGCCTCTCCAAAATTCATTCATCCGCGACCCTGAGCGACGGTGTCGACTTCTCGAATTGCGGCAGCCCGTCGTCGATAGCGTAGTAGTCGCCCTTGTCGCCGACGAAGATATGACATTCGCCTTGAAGCCCAGTCGGCCTGTCGAATGCTCCGGCCAGAACCGAGACATAGGCGTCCTCCCGCGGCTTCCAGAACAGCACCGAGCCGCATGTCTTGCAAAAGCCGCGCCTGGCAAACGACGACGCTTCATACCAGGTGATGCCCTCGGCGCCGGCGATCTCGATGTTTTCGTCGGAGACATTGGTTGCAGCGTAGTAGTGCCCGCTCTGCTTGCGGCATTGCGAACAGTGACAGTAAATCACCCCGCGCAAGGGTCCGCGCGTCTTGAAGCGCACGGCGCCGCACAGGCACGAGCCGCTGTGATCGTCATCCATCGTGGTCATCCATTGTGGTCTCCATTCGAAATCCTCATCGAAGACAGGATTCCAGTTTTGCAGCGGCTGCGCTGGAGCAAATACGACATTCAGCAGGCTACGCCGGGAAGCCATTCCCAAACAAAAAAGCGCCGGATTTCTCCAGCGCCTTTTGATCCTGATTTTCGATGGTGACTGAAACTAGCCGTTGACGGCCTGCTTGTGCTGCACCGGATGGCTCTTCTTGAGCAGGTCCGACACAAGGAAGGCCAGTTCGATCGCCTGGTCGGCATTGAGGCGCGGGTCGCAATGGGTGTGGTAGCGATCCTGCAGCTCTTCGGCGGTGATGGCGCGGGCGCCACCGGTGCATTCGGTGACGTTCTTGCCGGTCATCTCGACATGGATGCCGCCCGGATGCGTGCCTTCGGCGCGGTGCACCTCGAAGAAGGTCTGTACTTCCTTCAGGATGCGGTCGAATGGCCGCGTCTTGTAGCCGGCGGCCTCGATGGTGTTGCCATGCATCGGATCGGACGACCACACCACGCTGCGGCCTTCCTTCTTCACCGCCCGCACCAATTTCGGCAGATGCTCGGCGACCTTATCTGAACCGAAGCGCGCGATCAGCGTCAGCCGACCGGGCTCGTTTTCCGGATTGAGCAGGTCGATGAGCTGCAAGAGGCCGTCCGGCGTCAGCGACGGGCCGCATTTCAGGCCGAGCGGGTTCTTGATGCCGCGGCAATATTCGACATGGGCATGGTCGGGCTGGCGCGTGCGGTCGCCGATCCAGATCATGTGGCCCGACGTGGCGTACCAGTCGCCCGAGGTCGAATCGATCCGGGTCAGCGCTTCTTCGTAACCAAGCAGCAGCGCCTCATGGCTGGTATAAAAATCTGTCTCGCGCAGCGCATAATTGGTCTCCGAGGTGATGCCGACGGCCTTCATGAAGTCCATCGTCTCGGTGATGCGGTTGGCGAGCGCACCGTATTTCTCGCCCTGCGGACTGTCGGACACGAAGCCGAGCATCCATTGATGCACATTCTCGAGGCTGGCATAGCCGCCCTGGGCGAAGGCGCGCAAAAGGTTGAGCGTCGCCGCCGACTGGCGGTAAGCCATCTCTTGCCGTGCGGGATCCGGAATACGCGACTTGGCGTCGAACTCGATGCCGTTGATGATGTCGCCGCGATAGCTGGGCAGTGTCACGCCGCCCTTGGTTTCGCTGTCGGACGAGCGCGGCTTGGCGAACTGGCCGGCGACACGGCCGACCTTCACCACCGGCTGCGCGCCGGCGAAAGTCAGCACGACGGACATCTGCAGGAAGACGCGGAAAAAGTCGCGAATATTGTCCGCGCCATGCTCGGCGAAACTCTCGGCGCAATCGCCACCCTGGAGAAGGAATGCGTCACCGGCAGCGACACTGGCAAGCTGCTTCTTCAGCTTGCGCGCCTCACCTGCAAAAACCAGCGGCGGAAAGGTGGCAAGCTGGGCTTCCGTGTTCTTCAGCGCATTGAGATCCGGATAGGCAGGAACCTGCTGGATCGGCTTTGCTCTCCAAGAATTCGGCGACCATTTCGTCATCGTTGCACCAACGCTGTTTCAAGCGGGCGCCATCGCCCGCCGTTCCGCCCCTATATGGGGATCGCGCTCCATACACGAAGCCGATTTCCTATTCTAGACCGGAATTGGCTGCCTGGCGAATGCGACAACACTGCGGAAAATACTGCGAGGCAAACGCTAGGCGGCCTTCTCCACCAGCCGCGCCAACTGCGTCATGACAACCGCCGAGCCCGCAAGCCGCTTCTCGGCCGTCGGCCAATCACGGGTAAAGACAACGCTGTGGTCTGGCCGGATCTTGGCCAGCGAACCCTGCTCGCCGATGAATTTGACCAGCCCGACCGGGTTGGAGAACTCGCGCTTGCGGAAGTGGATGACGACGCCTTTCGGGCCGGCGTCGAGCTTTTCGACATTGGCCTTGCGGCAGAGCGCCTTGATGAAAACGATCTTCAGGAGATGCTTCACCTCTTCCGGCAGCGGCCCAAAACGGTCGATCAGCTCGGCGCCGAAGGCATCGATCTCCTCGGTGTTTTCGAGATCGCCAAGACGGCGATAGAGCGCTAGCCGTAGTTGCAGATCCGGAACGTAGCTTTCCGGGATCATTACCGCCGTGCCGACGGCGATCTGCGGCGACCAGCCGCCATCCTGCACCTCGCCGGAGTCCTTGACCTCGGCCACAGCCTCCTCCAGCATCTGCTGGTAAAGCTCGAAGCCGACCTCCTTGATGTGACCGGACTGCTCTTCGCCGAGAAGATTACCGGCCCCTCTGATATCGAGGTCGTGGCTGGCAAGCTGGAAGCCGGCGCCCAGTGTGTCGAGCGACTGCAGCACCTTCAGCCGGCGCTCGGCGGTGTCGGTCAGCTTGCGATTGGCCGGCAGCGTGAACAGCGCATAGGCGCGCACCTTCGAGCGGCCGACGCGACCACGCAACTGGTAGAGCTGCGACAGGCCGAACATATCGGCGCGATGCACGATCAGCGTGTTGGCGGTCGGGATATCGAGGCCGGATTCGACAATGGTGGTCGACAAAAGCACATCGTACTGGCCGTCGTAGAAAGCGTTCATGATGTCGTCGAGTTCGCCAGGCGGCATCTGGCCATGGGCCACCGCGACCTTTAGCTCCGGCACGGATTCCTTCAGGAAATCATGGATTTCCGCGAGATCGCTGATACGCGGCACGACATAGAAGGAATGGCCGCCACGGTAACGCTCGCGCAGCAGCGTCTCCCGAATGACCAGTGGATCGAAAGGCGAGATGAAGGTGCGCACCGCCATGCGGTCGACCGGCGGCGTGGCGATCAGCGACAGTTCGCGCACGCCGGTCAGCGCCAGTTGCAAGGTGCGCGGGATCGGCGTCGCCGACAGCGTCAGCACATGCACATCGGTCTTCAGGTCCTTCAGCCGCTCCTTGTGCTTGACGCCAAAGTGCTGCTCTTCGTCGATGATCAAGAGGCCGAGATTCTTGAACGAGATCGAGGCGCCGAGCAGCGCATGGGTGCCGACGACGATATCGACCTGGCCTTCGGCGATGCCTTTCTTGGTCTCGGCCAGTTCCTTGGCGCCGACCAGCCGCGACGCCTGGGCGACACGGATCGGCAGGCCGGAGAAACGCTGCGAAAAGGTCTTGAAATGCTGGCGTGACAACAGCGTCGTCGGCACCACCACCGCGACCTGGAACCCTTCCATTGCCGCGATGAAGGCGGCCCGCAGCGCCACTTCCGTCTTGCCGAAGCCGACATCGCCGCAGATCAGCCGGTCCATCGGCTTGCCGGCGCTGAGGTCGTCCATGACTGAATCGATCGCCGTCTGCTGGTCGTCGGTTTCCTCGTAGGGAAAGCGCGCCGCGAACTCACCGTAGAGCCCATCGGCAGGCACCAGGGCGGGTGCCGAGCGCATCTGCCGCTCGGCGGCGATGCGGATCAACTGCCCGGCCATGTCGAGCAGGCGCCGTTTCAGCCGCGCCTTGCGCGACTGCCAGGCGCCGCCGCCGAGCTTGTCCAATGTCGCTTCAGCCGAATCCGAGCCGTAGCGCGACAGAAGCTCGATGTTCTCCACCGGCAGGAACAGCCGGTCATCGCCGGCATAGTGGATTTCGAGGCAGTCATGCGGCGCGCCGACCGCCTCGATGGTGCGCAGGCCGATGAAGCGGCCAATGCCGTGATCGGTATGGACGACAATGTCGCCGGACGATAGCGACGAGGCCTCGGCGATGAAGTCGGAAGGGCGCTTCTTGCGCTTCGAGCGCCGGATCAGCCGGTCGCCCAGAATGTCCTGCTCGGCGACGACGACGAGCTTTTCGGTCTCGAAGCCGGATTCGAGCGGCAGCACGGCAAGCGCCGCCTGCCCCGGCTCCAGCTTTTCCGCCTCGGCCAGAGTTGCAACGGGTTTGAGGTTGCCAAGATGATGCTCGGCCAGGATCTGGCCAAGCCGGTCGAGTGAGCCTTCGGTCCAGCCGGCGATGACGACGCGCCGGCGCGCGGCGCGCTCGTCGGCGATATGCTTCACCACGACGTCGAAGACATTGATGCCGGGGTCGGCGCGCTCCTCGACGAAGCTGCGGCCATGCCGCGATCCCGCGTGATAGACCTTCTTTGAACCAGCATCCGGCGCATCGAAGGCGGTGAAGTCGATCGCTTCGCGGGGACCGAGCGAGGCGACCAGGTTCTCCGGCGAGAGAAAAAGCAGATCCGGCGGCACCGGCTTGTAGGGAACGGCGTCCTTCAGCGCGCCGTCGGCCTGTTTCCGGCGCGCCTCGTAGTGATCGAGGATCAGCGTATGGCGTTCCGCCAGCGCCTCATGCGCCAGATGATCGAAGACGACAGGCGCATCCGGCAGATAGTCGAACACCGTCTCCAGCCGCTCGTAGAAGAAGGGCAGCCAGTGTTCCATGCCGGCAAAGCGCCGTCCCTCGCTGACCGCGGCGTAGAGCCCGTCGTCGCGCTGCGGCGCGCCGAAGGCTTCGATATAGGAGCGGCGGAAGCGGCTGATGGTCTCCGGCGTCAGCGCCACTTCGCTCATCGCCTGCAGCGCCATCGATTTGCGCTGCCCGGTGGTGCGTTGCGTGGCGGCATCGAAGACGCGAATCGATTCCAGCGTGTCACCGAAGAAGTCGAGGCGCAGCGCTTCCGTCCAGCCGGGCGCGAACAGGTCGAGAATGCCGCCGCGAACCGCGAATTCGCCGACGCCGCGCACGGTCGGCACCCGCTCGAAGCCCGAGGTCTCCAGCTGCGACACCAGCGCGTTCATGTCGATCTGGTTGCCCGGCCTGGCGTGGAAGGTCTGCGCTTCCACCAACTCCGCCGGCGGGATGCGCTGCAACAGCGCATTGGCGGTCGTCAGGATGACCGCGCGGTGCGGTTTCTTCGCCAGCGCAATCATCGCCGTCAATGCATCGAGCCGCCTGGCAGCGGCATCCGCGCCTGGAGAAACGCGGTCATAGGGCAAGCAGTCCCAGGCCGGCAATTCCAGCACCGGCAGGCCGGGCGCGGCAAAGGCCAGCGCTTCCGTGATCGCCGGCAGCCGCTGACCGTCGCGCGCCACGAACAGCACCGGCTTGTCCGGCGCGATCTCGTGCGCCGCCTGCACCAGTGCAAACGCTTCATAGCCATCGGCGACGCCGTCGACGATGAACTGGCCGGCGCGACCCTTGGGCAGGCCGATTGTGGGGATCAGGCTCATGGAATCAACGTTTTCAGAAATTCATTGCCCGGCGGGACGCCAGGATCTTTTGCAGGACGGCACAGTCGATGTCGGGCGGAACCGGGCGTTCGCCGGTGACCATGGGCAGGAATTCGGTGTCGGGAATGTCGAGGAGCCTCTCATATTGGTCGATTTCGTCGCCGGTCAAGGCGCCGATCTCGGCATCGGCGAAGCCACCGAGGATGAGGTCCATTTCGCGCATGCCACGATGCCAGGAGCGGAACAGAAGCTTGCGGCGACGAGCATCGAGCCCCTCGCTTGATCGTCTCGTTCCCGTCATGGTGCCGCATCCTTGCCTGTCGCGGCGCATATAGCGTGGATAGAGGACGGTGTCAGCCTTGCGCTGCGGCTGTCGCGACATAAGCTGACATCATGCGTCCTTCCATCCTTGATCCGCTGTTCGTCCCGATCACTTCGCTTGCCGGCGTCGGGCCGAAGGTGGGCGCGTTGATCGAGAAAGTGGTGGCCGCCGATCTTGGCGACCGTGCCGCGCGCGCCGGCGACCTCCTGTTCGTGCTGCCCAATACCGTCATCGACCGCCGCAACCGGCCGGGCATAGCGCTGGCGCCGGCGGGCGCCATCGTCACCCTCGATGTGCGCATCGACCGCCACCAGCCGCCGCCGCGCGGCAACAGATCGGTGCCGTACCGGGTCTACGCCCATGACGATACCGGCGAGATCGCGCTGACCTTCTTCCATGCGCACGCCACCTACCTCGAAAAAGCGATGCCCGAGGGCGAGCATGTCGTGGTCTCCGGCCGCATGGAATGGTTCAACGGCCGCCCGACCATGGTCCATCCCGACCATATCGCGCTGGCCAACGACGCCGAAAACCTGCCGCTGGTCGAGCCGGTCTATCCGCTGACCGCTGGGCTCTCGGGAAAAGTGCTGCGCCGGGCGATCGGCCAGGCGCTCGGCCGCCTGCCGGAACTGCCGGAATGGCAGGATGAGGCGTTCATGCGCCGCCAGACTTTCCCAGCCTTCGGTGACGCACTCGCCCGCGTTCACTATCCGGCGGACCCGATCGATGTCGCCATCGAGGGGCCGGCGTGGCGGCGGCTTGCCTATGACGAGTTGCTGGCCGGCCAGGTATCGCTGGCGCTGGTGCGGGCTAAAGTCCGCCGCCTGTCCGGCAGGCCGCTGATCGGCGACGGCCGCATCGTCGACAAGCTGCGCGCGGCCCTGCCCTATTCGCTTACTGCCAGCCAGGAATTCGCGCTCGCCGAGATCAACGCCGATCTTGCCGATCCCGAACGCATGCTGCGGCTTTTGCAGGGCGATGTCGGCTCTGGCAAGACGGTGGTGGCACTGCTTGCGATGGCACGCGCCGTCGAGGCCGGCGGCCAGGCGGCCTTGATGGCGCCGACAGAAATCCTGGCGCGCCAGCATCTTGCGACCATCACACCCCTGGCTGAACGCGCAGGATTGCGCGTCGCCATCCTCACCGGCCGTGAAAAGGGCCGCGAACGCGCCGACACGCTGGCCGGCCTTGCCAGCGGCGAGATCGACATCGTCGTCGGCACCCATGCGCTGTTCCAGGAAACCGTGACCTTTCACGATCTCGTCTTCGCCGTCATCGACGAACAGCACCGCTTCGGCGTCCATCAACGCCTTGCCATCACCGCCAAGGGCGACGCACCCGATATGTTGGTGATGACGGCGACGCCGATCCCGCGCACGCTGGTACTGACCGCTTTCGGCGACATGGACGTATCGAAACTGACCGAAAAACCGTCCGGCCGCCAGCCGATCCGCACCGTCACCCTGCCGCTGGAGCGGCTCGACGAACTCATCGGCCGTATGCTCGACGCCGTCGCCGACGGGCAGAAGATCTACTGGATCTGTCCGTTGGTCGAGGAATCCGAAGAAATCAAGCTGATGTCGGCCGAGGATCGCTTTGCCGCGCTGAAGCCGTTGTTCGGCGACCGGATCGGCCTCGTGCATGGCCGCATGAAGGGCGCTGACAAGGACGAGGCGATGCGCGCCTTCAAGCAGGGCGAGACCCGCATCCTGATCGCCACCACGGTTATCGAGGTCGGTGTCGACGTACCGGATGCGACGATCATGGTCATCGAGCACGCCGAACGCTTCGGCCTTGCCCAGCTGCATCAGTTGCGCGGACGGGTCGGACGCGGCGACAAACCGTCGTCCTGCGTACTGCTCTACAAGGACCCGCTCGGCGAGACGGCCAAACGCCGGCTGTCAGTGATGCGCGAGACCGAGGACGGTTTTCGCATCGCCGAGGAGGACCTGAAACTGCGCGGCGAAGGCGAGTTGCTGGGCACCCGCCAGTCCGGCACGCCGGGCTTCCAGGTGGCGCGCATCGAGGCGCATGCCGACCTGCTGGAGGCCGCCCGCGACGACGCGCGGCTGATCCTGTCGCGCGATCCGGAACTGCAATCCGAACGCGGTACCGCGCTTCGGCTGCTGCTCTATTTGTTCGGCCGCGACGAGGCGGTGCGACTGCTGCGCGCCGGCTGAGGTCCGGCGCCGAGCGGCGGATTGGCAAGCGGACCGTCAATCCGCTCGCCGTTCAACGTCACCACCTTGGCCTTGACCTCCGGCGCCACCAATCCGGCCGAGACGATCAGCCTGGCGCCGTCCTCGATCGTCATGTCGAGCAGCACGATGTCGGATTTAAGCACATACATCAGGAAGCCGGTGGTCGGGTTCGGCGTGCAGGGCATGAACACGGCAACCAGCGGATCGCCTTCCTGGTCGAGCTTCTGATTGATCTCGGTTTCCTTCTCGCTGGCGACGAAAACCAGAGACCAGACGCCCTTGCGCGGATATTCGACCAAGCCGACCTGCCGGAACATGTCGCCCTTGTTGGACAGCACGGTCTGGAAGATCTGCTTCAGCGAGCCGTAGATGCCGCGCACCAGCGGCATGCGGCCAAGCAGGCGCTCGCCGAAATTGACGATGGCGCGGCCAACGATGTTGGCGGTCATGAAACCGATCAGCGTGATCAGGATCAGAGCGACGATCAGCCCGAAACCCGGAACCGGGAACGGCAGGTAGGTGTCCGGGCTGTAGCGCGCGGGAATATAGGGTTTTACCCAGGAATCGACCCAGCCGATGAAGGACCATGCGATGTAGGCGGTGATCGCCAGCGGCGCGCAGACGATGAAGCCGGTCAGGAAATAGTTCCGCAGCCGGGTCATGCCTGAAGTTCTGGGAGCATCGGACATGGTTCACACCGCGGCGCAGGTTTGCAGCGCGACATTAATGAACCGGAAGGCGCTTTGGAATTGCGAAGTTTTTAAACGACGCCCTATTCCACCGTCACCGATTTTGCCAGATTGCGGGGCTGGTCGACGTCGGTGCCCATGAACACGGCGGTGAAATAGGCGAGCATCTGGATCGGCAGCGCGTAAATGATCGGCGAGATGATTTCCGGCACCTCGGGCAGGATGATCGTCTCCATCGTCTTGACGCTGGATTGTGCCGCACCCTTGCTGTCGGTAATCAGGATGATCTTGCCGCCGCGCGCCGCCACTTCCTGCATGTTCGACACGGTCTTTTCGAAGATGCGGTCATGCGGGGCGATCACGATCACCGGCATGTTCTCGTCGATCAGCGCGATCGGCCCGTGCTTCAGCTCGCCCGCGGCATAGCCCTCGGCGTGAATATAGGAAATCTCCTTGAGCTTCAGCGCGCCTTCCATGGCCAGCGGAAAATTGGTGTCGCGGCCGAGATAGAGCACATCGGTGTAGCGTGACAGTTCGCGCGCGATCTGTTCGATCTGCCCGTCGAGCTTGAGCACCTGGTTGGCATAGCGCGGCGCCTCGGACAGTTCACGCACCAGTTTCTTTTCCTGATCGCGCGAAAGCGTTCCGCGCGCCGCCCCAGCCCGCACGGCAAGCGAGGCCAGCACCGACAACTGGCAGGTGAAGGCCTTGGTCGAGGCGACGCCGATCTCCGGCCCGGCCAGTGTCGGCAGGATGACGTCGGATTCGCGCGCCATCGTCGATTCGCGCACATTGACGACCGCGCCGATCTTCATGCCGGCCTTGCGGCAATAGCGCAGCGAGGCCAGCGTGTCGGCGGTCTCGCCCGATTGCGAGATGAAGAAGGCGGCGTCGTTCTTCGACAGCGGCATTTCGCGGTAGCGAAATTCCGAGGCGACATCGATATCGACCGGCAGCCGCGCATAGCGCTCGAACCAGTATTTGCTGATCAGGCCGGCCAGATAGGCGGTGCCGCAGGCCGAAATCGCCAGCCGGTCGATCTTGGCAAAGTCAAAAGGCAGGTCGAGCGGCTTCGAGACGCCACCGACAAAATCCACATAATGCGCCAGGGTGTGCGAGATGACTTCGGGCTGCTCATGGATTTCCTTTTCCATGAAATGGCGCCGGTTGCCCTTGTCGACCATGAAGGACGTGCTGAGCGACTGCTGGCGCTTGCGGTCGACCTTGTTGCCCTCCATGTCGAAGATGGCGATCTCGTTGCGGCGCACCACCGCCCAGTCGCCGTCCTCCAGATAGGTGATCGTATTGGTGAACGGGGCAAGGGCGATGGCGTCGGAGCCCAGAAACATCTCGCCATCGCCATGGCCGACGGCCAGCGGCGGGCCGTTGCGTGCGCCGACGATCAGGTCCTCGTCGCCTTTGAACATGATGGCCAGCGCAAAGGCGCCTTCCAGCCGCTTCAGCGCCTGGTGCGCGGCCTCGACCGGCTTCAGGCCCCTGGCCAGTTCGCGCGCCACCAGATGGGCGACGACCTCGGTGTCGGTCTGCGACGAGAACGTATAGCCGTCGCGCATCAGTTCATCGCGCAATTCGGCGAAATTCTCGATAATGCCGTTGTGGACGATGGCGACGCCGTCGGAAAAATGCGGATGCGCATTGGTCTCGTTCGGCACGCCATGCGTCGCCCAGCGCGTGTGGCCGATGCCGATCGTGCCGGCGAGCGGTTCTTCCTTCAGCCGGCGCTCGAGATTGATCAGCTTGCCCTCGGCGCGGCGGCGCCCAAGCTGGCCATGCTCGACGGTGGCGACGCCGGCCGAATCGTAGCCGCGATATTCCAGCCGTTTCAACGCGTCGACGATGAGCGGCGCCACCGGCGAGTGACCTACAATTCCAACGATACCGCACATTGCCGTTTGCCCCCATTGGCCGCGGAAACCCAGCGCTATTTAGGGACGGCCGGGGTGCCGCGAAAGTCACATTGCATTTCGTCGCGTATCAGCCGCGACGGTTCTTGCACAGATGCACCATGACACGGCGCACTTGCAATCCGGTTACCGCGATCGCTCGGTTTCTTCGTGAACGCATGCTATTCCGTGTCTGTGGTTCTGAAATCCATCAAAGACATGATGCGGTCATGACTGAACAAATCGACACAGTGACGCTTTGGCGTCCGGTTGGACCTAAAGAGCTGAAACTGATTGAAAGGTTGGGCATGCGGGCGTTTCCGCCGCGCCTTCCCGAGCAACCTATTTTTTACCCTGTTCTATCCGAAGACTATGCCGTGCAGATCGCGCGTGACTGGAACGTACCAGCCAGCGGCTCGAGATTCGTCACCCGGTTTGAGGTCCTGAAGGATTTTCTCGACCGCTATCGGGTCGAACATGCCGGCAGCAAGGCTCATCTGGAATACTGGATTCCTGCCGAAGACCTCCCTGATTTCAACAAGGCAATTGTCGGCAGGATCAAAGTGACTGCTGCTTTCGGCGAGCATACGAACCAGCCGACTGACGACCCGTGATTATCCAGCGGCTTTCTTCGCCGCCGCGGCCGAGGCAAAACGCTCGCGCAGTTCCTTGCCTTTGCCGGCCAGCGTCCTCTGGCGGGCGCGGCCGAAGGCCAGCGCGTCTTCGGGCACGCTTTCGGTGATGACGCTGCCCGAGGCGATGTAACCGCCCTTGCCGATCGTGACAGGCGCCACCAGCGAGGAGTTCGAACCGATGAAGGCGCCTTCGCCGATATCGGTGAAGAATTTCGAATAGCCGTCATAGTTGCAGGTGATGGTGCCGGCGCCGATATTGGCGCCGGCGCCGATGCGCGCGTCGCCGATATAGGTCAGGTGATTGACCTTGGCGCCCTCCTCGATAACAGCCTGCTTGACCTCGCAGAAATTGCCGACCTTAGCCTTTTGCTTCAGGTCAGCACCGGGCCGCAGCCGGGCGAACGGACCGACATCGCAATTCGAGGCGATGGTGGCACCTTCGATATGGCTGAAGGCATGGATCTTCGCGCCCTCGGCGATCTTCACTCCCGGCCCGAACCAGACATTGGGTTCGACGATCGTATCGGCGCCGATTTCGGTGTCATGCGAGAAGAACACGGTTTCCGGAGCGATCAATGTGACGCCCGACAGCATCGCCTCGCGCCGCCGGCGCGTCTGCCAGATGCCTTCGGCCCCGGCAAGTTCTGCGCGGTTGTTGATGCCGAGCGCATTCTCGAAACTAGCCTCCGAGGCAACGACATCAAGGCCCTGCGCGGCGGCGATCTCGACAATGTCGGTAAGGTAGTATTCGCCCTTGGCGTTGTGGTGGCCGACGGCGTCGAGCAGCTTCAGTGCCTGCTTGCCGGCCACCGCCATCATCCCGGCATTGCAGAAGGTGATCTTCTTCTCCTCGTCGGTGCAGTCCTTCTCCTCGCGGATGGCCAAGAGCTTGCCGGCCTTTTCGATCAGGCGGCCATAGCCGGCAGGGTTGGGCGGGCGGAAGCCGATGACGACCACGGCAGCACCTTTTGCCAGCTTCAGGCGCGCGGCGATCAGCACTGCCGGATCGATCAGCGGCGTGTCGCCGAACATGACGAGAATATCGTCGTAACCCCTTGATATCGCATCGCGAGCGGCCAGAACGGCATGCGCGGTGCCGAGCCGTTTCTCCTGCACGAAGCTCTCCGCCTTCGGCGCGAATTTCTGCGCCGCCTTGCGCATTTCCTCCGCCCCGTGGCCGATGACCAGCGCCTGATCGCCGGCGCCGGCAGCCTCGGCCGCCTTCACGACATGGGCAACCATCGGCAGGCCGGCGATTTTATGCAGCACCTTGGGCAACGCACTCTTCATGCGCGTCCCTTCACCGGCGGCAAGGATGACGGACAGGCAGGATCTCTGGCTCATGGAGGGACAACCGTATGAAAGGGATCAGGAATTGGGACTATCTAGCATTGGCGCCATGTTGCACCAATGCGGTTAAATTCCGGTGAGATGGTCGAGCAACTGACTTTTCAGTAGGTCTAAAGGTCAATCCAACGCGCTGGCAAGGGCCTGCGTCCGGGTGACCTACCCCAACTGTCCCAGCACCGGGAAATTCTCCAGCAGCCAGTAGGAGGCGGCCTGGACGCCGCCGGTGAGGAAAAACACGCCCGCGACGACCAGCAGCGCGCCGATGGCCTTCTCGACGCGGCCGAGATGGACGCGGAATTTGCCGAGGAAACGCATGAAAGCGCCGGAAAATAGTGCCGCGATCAGGAACGGTATGCCGAGGCCGAGCGAATAGGCGGCGAGCAGCAGCGCGCCCTCGCCCACCGTCTCGCGGCCGCCGGCCAGCGTCAGGATCGGCCCCAGCACCGGTCCGATGCAGGGCGTCCAGCCGAAGGCGAAGGCCAGTCCCATGACATAGGCGGCGATCATGCTGGCCGGTTTTCCCTGTGACTGGAAGCGCGCCTCGCGCGACAAAAGCGGGATGCGCAATATGCCGAGGAAATTCAACCCCATCAGGATGATGAGCACGCCGGCGGCCATCGCCAGCGGTTCCTGCCAGACACGCAGCCAATGGCCGATGGTCGAGGCGCCGGCGCCAAGCGAGACGAAGACGGTGGAAAAGCCGAGCACGAAGGCGATCGAGGAGAAAAGCAGCGCGCCTCGCGTGCCTTCGCGCGCCGTGAGGCCGGTCTCGCCACGGAAATCGTCGACCGAGACGCCGGCCATGTAGCAGAGATAGGGCGGCACCAGCGGCAATACGCAAGGCGACAGGAACGAGATCGCTCCCGCGCCGATCGCGCTGACATAGCCGATGTCCAGTGCCACTTCAGTCTCCCTGTGTTTGCGCCGCCTGTATTTCCGCCGCTTGTGTTTGCGCTGCCATATAGCCGCGACCGCGTCGGTCCGCCAATCACCATCGCGTGGCAAGTCGTCGCCGTGCCCTGAAGACCTGGCCAACAGAATTGCGGGAAGAATGCACCGGCATGTTGCGTTGACTGGCGAGAGGCGCGCGATTCCCCACGCGCTTCTGTGAACCACCCGAGGAGATTCCCATGAGAACGATCACAGTCGGGCTGGCGGTGCTTTTGCTCGCCACCGCCGCGTCCCATGCCGCCGAAGCCTGGAAGGAAGCCGACGTCGGCGGCGCCAAGATCTATACCGACGCCAACGGCATGACGCTTTACACCTACGACAAGGACGAGAAGGGCAAGTCGAACTGCTACGACAAATGCGCCACCAACTGGCCACCGCTCAAGGCGGAAGCCGACGCCAAGGCCGAGGGCGAATGGACAGTCGTCGACCGCACCGACGGCAGCAAGATGTGGGCCTATGACGGCAAGCCGGTCTATACGTTCATCAAGGACGAAAAGGCCGGCGATGTGGCCGGCGACGGCGTCGGCGGCGTCTGGCACGTCGTCAAGGCCGACTAGAGGCCTCAATGCGGCTTCCCGCCCGCCGGCGGGACATGCCGGTCGCCGGGCATCACCATGCAGCCGGCGGCCGGCTTCTGTTTGTGGACCGTGTCGCCCGTTCCCGGCGCGGCATTCCGGCCGGTTCTCCCTCGACTCGCTGGAAATTCCGGGCCGTTTCGGCGACCGGGGCGGCGCGCCATCGCCACCAGCCGGAATTCTGTGATTTCCATCATACACTCTAAGAGTGTATTACCGCGGGCATCCCCGCATTTTGGGCGCTTGCCCTTGACCGGATGCAAAAGCGCGGCCATGTGAGCGACAAATTATGCGAGATTTCGTCGCGCGCAGCGGAATTCTTCTGCCGCATCACAACTGATATGAGACCTCATGGACGTCGTCGTCGTCGAATCGCCGGCCAAGGCGAAGACAATCAACAAGTACCTCGGCAAGAACTACAAGGTTCTGGCCTCGTTCGGCCATGTCCGCGATCTTCCGGCGAAGGACGGCTCGGTGCGCCCGGATGAGGACTTCGCCATGTCCTGGGCCGTCGACACCGCCTCGGGCAAGCGCCTGGCCGACATCGCCAAGGCGGTCAAGGACGCCGACGGCCTGATTCTGGCCACCGACCCGGACCGCGAGGGCGAGGCCATCTCCTGGCATGTTCTGGAGGTGCTGAAGCAGAAACGCGCGCTCAAGGACAAGACGGTCAGCCGTGTCGTCTTCAACGCCATCACCAAATCGTCGGTGCTGGAGGCGATGGCCAATCCGCGCCAGATCGACGCGCCGCTGGTCGATGCCTATCTGGCCCGCCGCGCGCTCGACTATCTCGTCGGCTTCACCCTGTCGCCCGTTCTGTGGCGCAAGCTGCCGGGCGCCCGCTCGGCCGGGCGCGTCCAGTCCGTGGCGTTGCGTCTGGTTAGCGATCGCGAATCGGAGATCGAGCGCTTCATCCGCGAGGAATACTGGCAGATCGCCGCCATTCTCGGCACGCCGCGCAAGGAAAGCTTCGAGGCGCGGCTGACCGCCTTCGATCGCAAGAAGCTGCAAAAACTCGACATTTCAAACAAGGCGCAGGCCGACGACATCAAGGCGATGCTCGAGGGAGCGACCTTCAAGGCGCTATCGGTCGAAGCCAAGCCGACCAAGCGCAATCCGGGCCCGCCCTTCACCACCTCGACGCTGCAGCAGGCCGCCTCCTCGCGCCTCGGCTTTTCGGCCACCCGCACCATGCAGGTGGCACAGCGCCTCTATGAAGGCATGGACATCGGCGGCGAGACCGCAGGCCTGATCACCTATATGCGAACCGACGGCGTGCAGATGGCGCCGGAGGCGATTGACGCCGCACGCGATGCGATCGCCAAGGAATTCGGCCCCAAATACCTGCCCGAAAAGCCGCGTCTTTACACGACCAAGGCCAAGAACGCCCAGGAAGCGCACGAAGCGATCCGCCCGACCGATTTCATGCGCACGCCGGCTTCGGTCAGGCAATATCTCGATGCCGACCAGGCGCGGCTCTACGAAATGATCTGGAAACGCGCCATCGCCAGCCAGATGCAGCCGGCCGAGATCGAGCGCACCACAGTCGAAATCGAGGCGGTCAACGGCGCCCGCACCGCCGAACTCCGTGCCGTCGGCTCCGTCATTCGCTTCGACGGCTTCATTGCCGCCTATACCGAGCAGAAGGACGAGGATTCCGAAGACGAGGAAAACCGCCGCCTGCCCGAGATCCGCGCCGGCGAGCAGCTCGACCGCGAGGCGATCAACGCCACCCAGCACACGACCGAGCCGCCGCCGCGCTATTCCGAGGCGTCGCTGATCAAGAAGCTAGAAGAGCTCGGCATCGGCCGTCCCTCGACCTATACGGCGATCCTGAAGACGCTCGAGGACCGCGACTATGTCACCATCGACAAGCGCAGACTGGTGCCGCAGGCCAAGGGCCGGCTGCTGTCGGCCTTCCTCGAAAGCTTCTTCGAGCGCTACGTCGAGTATGACTTCACCGCATCGCTCGAGGAAAAGCTCGACGAGATTTCCGACGGCAAGCTCGCTTGGAAGGACGTGCTGCGCGATTTCTGGAAGGATTTTTCCGGCGCTGTCGCCGACATCAAGGAGCTGCGCGTCACCGACGTCCTCGATGCCTTGAACGAGGAACTGGCGCCGCTGGTGTTTCCCGCGCGGGAGGATGGCTCCAACCCCCGCATCTGCCCGAAATGCGGCAGCGGCAACCTCTCGCTGAAACTGGGCAAGTTCGGCGCCTTCGTTGGCTGCTCGAACTATCCCGAATGCTCGTTTACCCGTCAGCTTGGCGATGCCGCCAATCCCAATGGCGAGAATGGCAATGGCGAGGACGGCACCAAGGTGCTCGGCAAGGATCCGTATACGGCCGAGGAAATTACGCTGCGCAGCGGCCGTTTCGGCCCCTATATCCAGCGCGGCGACGGCAAGGAAGCCAAGCGCTCCAGCCTGCCCAAGGGTTGGACGGTCGAATCCATCGACCACGAAAAGGCGCTTGCCCTGCTAGCGCTGCCGCGCGATGTCGGCAAGCATCCGGAATCCGGCAAGATGATCTCCGCTGGTCTAGGACGCTACGGTCCCTTCGTGCTGCATGACGGCACCTATGCCAATCTCGAAGGCATCGATGAGGTGTTCTCGATCGGTCTGAATCGCGCCGTGTCAGTGATCGCCGAGAAGCAGTTGAAAGGCCCGGGCGGCCGTAACGGTGGCACTCCCGCCGCCTTGAAAGATCTTGGCGACCATCCTGACGGCGGCGGCAAGATCGTTGTGCGCGATGGCAAATACGGGCCCTACGTGAACTTCGGCAAGGTCAATGCCACCTTGCCCAAGGGCAAGGATCCGCAGTCGGTGACCATCGAGGATGCGCTGGCGCTGATTGCCGAGAAGGAAGCCAAGGGCGGCGGCAAGAAGCCATTCCGCCGCGCGGCCGCATCGGCTGGCAAGCCGGCAGCGGCCAAGAAGACGACCGCCAAGAAGCCGGCCGCCAGGAAAAAAGGATAGGACGGCGTGGCGCGCGGGATATCCGGACGAAGCCACGGCGATCCGCGCACCGCCGACACCCGCGCCAAGGTCAAGGACGACTACCGGCCGTCGCGCGATGAGATCCTGCGCTACATCGCCGAAAATCCGGATCGTTCAGGTAAACGCGACATCGCCAAGGCCTTTGCGCTACGCGGCGAGGACCGCATCTGGCTGAAGGACATGCTTCGCGACCTGCAGGACGAGGGCCTGCTGACCAGGGAGCGCAAGCGGCTCGCCCGTGTCGGCGCCCTGCCCCATGTCGCCGTGCTCGACATCTTTGGCCGCGACGGCGACGGCGCGCTGTTGGCGCGCCCGACCGAAGCCGTGGGTAGCGGCGAGCCTCCCGTCGTTGCCATCCGCGTGTCGCGCGGCGGTCCGGCGCCAGGCATCGGCGACCGTATATTGGCCAAGACCTTCCCGAGCGACGATGCGAGTGCCGTACCGGGTGGCCCTGCCTATACCGGGCGGGTGATGAAGATCTTCGAAAAGCGCACCGAGGCCGCTCTCGGCGTCTTTCGCGTGCTGAAGGACGGTACCTTCCGCATCGAGCCGGTGGAACGGCGCCAGCCCGAACTGGTCGTCGACAAGGAGTTCCAGAACGGCGCCAAGAATGGCGACCTGGTCGAAGTCGAGCCGGCGCGAGCTTCCCGCTATGGGCTGCCACGCGCCAAGGTTTTGACGGTGCTGGGGTCGCTGACCAGCGAGAAGGCGGTCTCGATGATCGCCATCCATGCGCACGACATTCCGCACATCTTTCCGGCCGATGTCATCGCCGAGGCCGAAGCGGTGAAGCCGGCAACGCTCGCCGGGCGCGAAGACTGGCGCGACCTGCCGCTGGTCACCATCGATCCGGCCGACGCCAAGGACCATGACGACGCGGTGTTCGCCATATCGGACCCCGACGAGAAGAACCCCGGCGGCGTGATCGTCACCGTGGCGATTGCCGATGTCGCCGCCTATATCCGCTATGGCACGGCGCTCGACCGCGAGGCGCTCAGGCGCGGCAATTCGGTCTATTTCCCGGACCGCGTCGTACCGATGCTGCCGGAGCGCATCTCCAACGATCTGTGTTCGCTGCGCGAAGGCCAGGACCGCCCGGCGCTGGCCGTGCGCATGACTTTCTCCGCCGATGGCCACAAGCTCAGGCATTCGTTCCACCGCGTCATGATGAAATCGGTGGCCAAGCTCGCCTATCCGCAGGCGCAGGCCGCGATCGACGGCGCGCCGGACGACAAGACCGGCCCGATCCTCGACACCGTGCTGAAGCCGCTATGGGATGCCTACGCCATTCTCAAGCGTGGCCGCGATACACGCCAACCGCTGGAACTTGACCTGCCGGAGCGCAAGATCCTGCTGAAGGAGGACGGCACTGTCGACCGCGTCGTCGTGCCGGAGCGGCTCGACGCCCACAGGCTGATCGAAGAATTCATGATCCAGGCCAATGTCGCCGCCGCCGAAACGCTGGAGGCAAAGCGGCAGGCGCTGGTCTACCGCATCCACGACGCGCCCTCGCTCGCCAAGCAGGAATCGCTGCGCGAGTTCCTGCAGACGCTCGGACTGTCGCTGGCGCGCGGCGCGCAGATGCGGCCAGCCCAGTTCAACGGCATTCTGGAGCGCGTCAGCGGCGCCGACAATGAAGGGCTGGTCAACGAAGTGGTGCTGCGCTCGCAAAGCCAGGCCGAATACTCGCCAAAGAATATCGGCCATTTCGGCCTCAATCTGAAACGCTATGCGCATTTCACCTCGCCGATCCGCCGCTATGCCGACCTGATCGTGCATCGCGGGCTGATTGCCGCACTCGGCTTCGGTCAGGGCGGGCTGACGCAGAATGAGGCGGAACGGCTGGAAGAGGTTTCGGTGCTGATTTCCGGTACCGAGCGGCGCGCCATGGCTGCCGAGCGCGACACGGTCGACCGGCTGATCGCCGCCTATCTCGCCGAGCGGGTCGGCGACCGTTTCGACGCGCGCATCTCGGGCGTCACCAAATCGGGACTATTTGTCCAATTGCCGCAGTTTGGCGCGGATGGTTTCATCCCGGTGTCAAGTCTGGACGGCGATTACTATATATACGATGAAACTGCCCGATCGCTTTTCGGAGAACGTACCGGCAAGGGCTATCAGCTTGCCGACCGCGTCGAGGTTCGCCTGATCGAGGTGGCGCCTATGGCTGGCGCGATGCGTTTCGAGATGCTGACCGACCCAAAGCCGCTGCCCGGCTCCAAACGGTCGTTTCACAAGGCCAAGGGCCGCGCCCGGGCGTCGCAATCGCGTCCAGGCCCGCGCGGCAGGAGACGGTAATGGCAAAAGAACTGGGAATGGAACCGCAGGTTTTCGGCGGCGAACATCATTCGGGCCGGGCCGCCCGACCGCTGTGGACGGCGATGAAGCGTGGCCTGCTCGGCCGCTGCCCGCATTGCGGCGAGGGCAAGCTGTTTCGCGCCTTCACCAAGACCGTCGACAAATGCGACGTCTGTGGCGAAGAGCTTCATCACCACCGCGCTGACGACCTGCCTGCCTATCTGGTGATCGTCATTGTCGGCCACATCGTGCTCGGCGCCTTCATGGGTGTCGAGGCGACCTCCACCCTCTCCACCTGGCAACATATCGCCATCTGGGTGCCGCTGACCATTCTTCTGGCGGTCGCGCTGCTGCAGCCGGTCAAGGGCGCTGTCATCGGCCTGCAATGGGCGCTCTATATGCACGGCTTCGGTGGCGAAGAGGACAGGATCGAATCTCATCCCGAGGCTTGAAACAAAGACTGGCGCAATCGGCGATGGCTGAACGCCACTTTCGCATGGCAGAAGATTCCGCTAGGTCGTGCGCATGGATGGTATGACCAAGGCGCACATCGACAAGGTTGAGCGGAGTGCGGCTGTACTTGGCACAAGGCCAATTCGTCCGCGTGATGCCGCGACGCTGATCCTGCTCGACCGCAAAGGCGACGATCTCGTGGTGCTGATGGGGCGGCGTCACGCCCGTCACGCCTTCATGCCGGGCAAGTTCGTCTTTCCTGGTGGCCGCACCGATCCGGCCGACAGCCATATTCCCGTCGCCACCGCCCTTCACCCCAAGGACGAAGCGAGCCTCATTGCCGGCCTCGGCCGCACGAGCCCGGCTCGCGCCCGCGCCATCGCGCTTTCGGCGATCCGCGAGACCTATGAGGAGGCTGGCCTGCTTATCGGCCAGAAAGGCGCCTTGACGACGACCAGGCGCGACTGGCAGGGCTTTGTCGAGCACGGCGTAAGACCCTCGCTCGACGCACTGCGCTTCATTGCACGCGCCATCACGCCGCCGAACCGGGTGCGCCGCTTCGACACGCGCTTTTTCAGCGCCTGGCGCAGCGATGTCGCCGTGGAGCTGCCTGATGGCGGCCCGACCAACGAGTTGGAGGAACTGGTCTGGCTGCCGCTTGCCAAAGCCAGGGAGGCCGATGTTCCAGACATCACGCGGACGGTGCTGGAGGAACTGGAGCGTCGGCTCGCCGATGACCCGCTCCTGCTTCCTGGCGGTTCCGTGCCGTTCTACCGGTCTGTCCGCAATCGCTTTGTCCGCGAAATTCTGTAGCATAGAGCATCCACATCCCATGACGGTCGATACCCAGCAAAAGGGCGAGGAACGCGTACACTGGTTGCCGATGGTCGCGGCGATCTCGTCGATCAGCGTCGTCGGCATCGCCATCGGCCTCGGCATGCCGCTGCTCAGCGTGATCCTGGAATCGCGTGGCCATTCGGCCTCGATGATCGGCCTCAACACCGCGGTCGCTGGCCTGGCCTCGATCGCCGGCGCGCCGCTTGCCACCCCGCTTGCCATGCGGTTCGGCGTCGCCTGGACCATGATTGCCATGATTGCCGCCGGTGCGCTGGCTTTCGTCGGCTTCCATTTCGCGCCGGATTTCTGGATGTGGTTCCCGTTGCGCGTCGTGCTGCACATCGCCTTGACGGTGCTGTTCATCCTGTCGGAATTCTGGATCAGCACATCGGCGCCGCCGCACCGGCGTGGTCTTGTGCTCGGCATTTACGCCACCGTCCTGTCGCTCGGCTTTGCCGCCGGACCATGGCTGTTCGCCCATCTCGGCAGCTCCGGCTTCAGGCCCTTCGGCGTCATCATCGCCCTGGTGACGCTGGCCGCCATACCGGTGCTCGCCGCACGCAACGAGAGCCCGACAATCGTCTCCGACGGCGAAACCAGCAATTTCCTGCGCTACATCTGGCTGGTGCCGACGGCGACAGCGGCCGTGCTGGTGTTCGGCGCCGTCGAAACCGGCGGCTTTGCGCTGTTCCCGATCTACGGCAGCCGCATCGGCTACTCGGAAGCCGATGCCGCGCTTCTCCTGACCATGATCGGTCTCGGCAATGTGCTGCTGCAGATTCCCATCGGCATGATCAGCGACCGCGTCAGCGACCGCCGCTACCTGCTGCTGGCTTGCGCCACCGTCGGCCTCGCCGGCACGATCTTCATGCCGTTCTTCGCTCAGAACTGGCACCTGATGGCCGCACTTTTGTTCGTCTGGGGTGGCGTCGTCGCGGCCATGTACACGATCGGCCTTGCGCATCTCGGCTCGCAGCTTTCCGGCCATGAGCTGGCGTCGGCCAACGCCGCCTTCGTGCTCTGCTACGGCGTCGGCATGGTGCTTGGTCCGCAAGCGATCGGCATCGGCATGGATGCGTTCGGCCCGTCCGGCTTCGGCTGGTCGCTGGGCTTGTTCTTCGCCGCCTATATCGCTCTGGTCGCCATCAGGCTCGTGCGGAAAATCCTGTAGCGCGACGCCGCCGCCAATCCCTTCTTTGCGGCATCCTGCGACAGGCTGCTGACATCACCGTGTCAGTAGCACCCCTGCTATATCAGCGCTCCAAACCACCCTCAGCAGGGAGACATCAGATGATCGACAGTGGTTTTGAAACGAAATCGGTGCGGATGGAATTGCTGCTGCTTGTCAGCTTTCAGGCGCCCGCCGCCGACGTCGACCGCATCATGGAAGCGGTGACCGCGATCAGCCCGCTCGGCATGGGCAATTACGACAGCAACGCCTTCCAGTCGGCGGGCGGCATCGAGCGCTACCGGCCGCTCGAAGGTGCCGCCGCCGGCGCCGAGACGGTCTTGCGCGAGCGGCCGGGCACCGTCGAAGTGTCGTTCGAACTGCCCGACGACCAGCGGCTGGCCGAGCGCGTCGTCGAGGCGATCTATCAGGCGCACTCCTACCAGGAGCCGGTGATCCGCATCCAGCCTTTGCTCGCCAGCCGCTCGAAAGGCCTCGACGACCGCTCCAACCCGAACCGCTGGTGGAACACGACAGGAGACTGGAAGAAAGCGGCGGTTTCGATCAGGGAAGACGCCTGAACCGCGGCTGAGACCCGGACACAGGCTTGACTTTCCGGGCATGTTCTTTACATGTCGCGCCAAGTTTCCCGCGTCCGGGGCGTTTCCCCGTGCTCCAGCGGCCAACCCCACGAACATTAATGGACTGATATCATGGCAAAAGCCGCAAACATCAAGATCAAGCTTCTGTCGACCGCCGACACCGGTTTCTTCTACGTGACCAGCAAGAACAGCCGCACCAAGACGGACAAGCTGTCGTTCCGCAAATACGATCCGGTCGCCAAGAAGCACGTCGAATTCAAGGAAACCAAGATCAAGTAATCGGGTTTTCTTCCGCACACCGAAACGCCGCCTCATGGGCGGCGCTTTCGTTTGTGGGCCGAGACGGCCGAAAATTGCGCCACAGCCTATCCGAGGCGGTTTCCGCTTGCTGGATCGAAGAGATGCAGTGCCGCAGGCTCAGCGGACAGCCGCACCCTGTCGCCCGGCCTGACAGTGCTGCGCCCCATGACGAAGACGCAGACCTGCTGGCCGGCCATCTGGACATAGAACTGGGTCGACAGGCCAAGCGGCTCGACCACCTCGACCTCGGCCTCGAGCGCCCCGCCTTCGGCAAGCTGGATATGCTCCGGCCGCAGCCCGACGGTGATTGCGTCACCGTCCTGCAACGGCAGACCATCCGGCAATCGGAGCTTCTGACCGTCGGCGAGCACCGCGTCGGTCTTGCCGCCCTTGGCAACCGTCGCCGGCAGGAAATTCATGCCGGGTGAGCCGATGAAGCCGGCGACGAAGATGTTGGACGGCCGGTCGTAGAGTTCCAAGGGATGGCCGACCTGCTGGACGAAGCCGTCATGCATGACGACGATGCGGTCGGCCATGGTCATGGCCTCGATCTGGTCATGGGTGACATAGACCGAGGTTGTCTTGAGTTGCTGGTGCAGCGCCTTGATCTCGGCGCGCATATGGACGCGCAGTTTGGCATCGAGGTTCGACAGCGGCTCGTCGAAGAGGAAGACCTTGGGATCGCGCACGATGGCGCGGCCCATGGCGACGCGCTGGCGCTGGCCGCCGGAGAGCTGGCGCGGCAGGCGCTGCAGGAAGTTGTCGAGGCCGAGCCGCTTGGCGGCCGCACCCACCCTGGTGTCGATCGCCGTCTTTTCCGCCTTCTTAAGCAGTAGGCTGAAGCCCATGTTCGACGACACGTCCATGTGCGGATAGAGCGCATAGGACTGGAACACCATGGCGATGTCGCGGTCCTTCGGCGCGACATCGTTGACCAGCCGCTCACCGATGCGGATCTCGCCGCCGGAGACCTCCTCCAGCCCGGCGATCATGCGCAAAAGGGTCGACTTGCCGCAACCGGACGGGCCGACCAGCACGACGAACTCGCCATCGGCGATTTCGAGGTCGACGCCGTGCAGGATGCGCAGCGAGCCATAATCCTTCTCGACATTTTGCAGCGTGACGGAAGCCATCGATTATCCTTTGACGGCGCCGGCGGTGAGACCGGTGACGAGATAGCGTTGCAGGAAGGCGAAGAAGATGCAGACCGGGATCAGCGCCAGGATAGAGGCCGCCATCATCTGCCCCCAGTCGACGGCAAACTTGCCGATGAAGGTGAGCAGGCCGACGGCGAAGGTCTTCTGGGCGTCGCTGGAGATCAGCATAAGTGCGAACAAAAGCTCGCTCCAGGCGGCGGTAAAGACGAAGCCGAGTGTTGCGCCCATGCCGGGCAGCGTGAGCGGCACGATCACCTTGCGCATCGCCTGCGCGCGCGTGCAGCCGTCGATCATCGCCGCCTCTTCGAGATCCCTGGGGATGCCATCGAAGAAGGACTGCATCAGGAAGGTGGCGAAGGCGGTGTTGAAGGCGGTGTAGATGATGATCAGCCCCACCAGGCTGTTGGTCAGGCCGAGATCTCCCATGATGCGGTAGATCGGCGGAATGACCATGACCAGAGGAAAGGTCTGGGTGAGCAGAAGCAGGATCGCCAGCGTCGCCTTGCCGCGGAAGGTGAAGCGCGACATGGCATAGCCGGCGAGCGTGGCAATGATTGTGACGAAGGCTGCCGTCGACACCGAGACGATGACACTATTCAGGAAATAGCGCGGGAAATCGGAGGCTTCGAGCACGGTGACGAAATTCTGGAGCGTCGTCCGCGACGGCCACAAGGTGATTCCCTCGGAATAGAGCAGCCGCTCCGGCGTGACCGAAATCTTCAGCGTCCAGAAGATCGGGAACAGCGCAAAGATCATGTAGGCGGCGATGGCGCTATAGAGGCCGATGCCGCCGACGATGCGCGAGGAAGTGGAGCGTCCGGCGATCATCAGACGTGCCTCACCAGCGTGCGGCGGATGGCGATCAGCGCCACCGCATAGGCAATAAGCAGGACCAGCAGCAGCACCGCCACCGCCGAGGCGTACCCCTTGTCCAACGACTTGAACGCGCTGACATAGATGTAGACCGGCACCGTGCTGGTCGAGCCGGCCGGTCCGCCTTCGGTCATGACGAAGATCAGGTCTGCGAAAGTGGCGATCCAGATCGTGCGCAGCATGACGGTGATGACGATGGTCGGCGCCAGGAACGGCAGCGTCACCTTGGTGAAGCGCTGCCACGGCGAGGCACCGTCGATGGCCGCCGCCTCATGCAATTCAGACGGGATCGACTTCAGCCCGGCCAGCAGCGTGATGGCGAAGAACGGGATGCCGAACCAGATGTTGGCGATGATCGGCCCCCACATGGCGGTGGCCGGATCGGACAGGATATTGGTCGGCTCGGCCTTGAACCCCAGCGCATAGAGCCAGTGCGGTAGCGGCCCGATGATCGGGTTGAACAGCCAGGCCCAGGTGAGGCCTGACAGGAACGACGGCACCGCCCAGGGCAGGAATACCACCGCCTGCACGACCTTGCGGCCGATGAACGGCTTGTCGAGGAGCAGCGCGAGGCCAAGCCCGAGGAAGAACTGGAAGAACAGGCTGGCGACCGTCCACCACAACGTGTTGACCAGCGCCTGCCCCAGCACCTGGTCGGAGAGCATCGTCTCGTACTGGCCGAGCCCGACATATTCCGACTTGAAGGCGGAGAATTTGCGGAAGGAATAGCTGATGCCGATGATCAGCGGCACCAGCAGCACCACAACCAGAAGCACGATCGCCGGGCTGAGATAAAGCCATGGCTCGATCGCGGCACTGGTCAGCCGCTTCTTTCGCGGCCTGCCGGCGGATCGTATTTCGGACACGGCGTAAGTCATGCGGTGCTCGCGGTGGAGGGTGGGCGACGGCGTCGGCGACAGCGTCCTTCTCCCCGTTCACGGGGAGAAGATGGCGGTCCACCCTCCGCAGCTGCTGCGGAGGACGGGCGGTCAGATGAGGGGCGGCGCGAACTTGCCAAAGTATGGCGCCGCCCCTCATCCGGTCCTTCGGACCACCTTCTCCCCGTGAACGAGGAGAAGGAAAAAGGCGGCCTACTTCTTGTTCTTGGCCATCCAGTCCTGCTGTTCCTTGGTCAGGAACGCAGCCCATTGGTCGGCGACCTCCTTGGCCGTCTTCTGGCCGAGCAGCACTTCCTGGAAGTTCTTGATCGCCACCTGGTCGACGAAGTTGCCGAGGTTCTCCAGATGCGTCGGAGGCGTCACCATTTCATATTTGGAGCTGTCGCTCAGCTCCGTGAACCAGCCCTTGAACTGCTCGGTCTTGAAGTGGGCATCCTGGTCGGCGCCGTTGTGGATCGGGACGACACCGACTTCCTTGGCCCATTCCAGATTGTCCTTGGGCGACAAAAGCGTCGCCATCAGCTTCCAGGCATCGTCTTTGTGCTGGGAATTGGCGAACATCGCCCAGCCGGCATAGCCCAGCGTCGGATAGGATTTGCCGCTCGGCCCGACCGGCAATGGCGCCACGGCAAAATCGTCGGCACTCATCTTGTCGGCGATGCCGAGCAGCGCGTCCGGATCCTGGTTCAGCATGGCGCAGGTGCCGGAATAGAAGCCGGTGACGGTTTCATTGAAGCCCCAGCTCACCGCATCCTTCGGCGCAAGGCCGTTCTTGTACATGTCGGCCAGCATCTGCAGGCCCTTGACCGAACCCTCGTCGTTGATGGTCGAGGTACCGTCTTCGTTGAAGTAGCCGCCCTTGCCGGCGGCGATGTTCATGAACATGTGCATGCCGTTGAAGGCGCCGGGGCCGCCGCGCAGGCAGTAGCCATATTTGCCGGGAAGCGCCGAAATCTTCCTAGAATCCTCGACGAATTCATCGAGCGTCGCCGGCGGACCGTCGAGGCCGGCCTCCTTGAACAGCTTCTTGTTCCAGAACAGCGCGTTCACATAGTAGCCGTAGGGGATCATGAACTGGGTGTTGTTGACGGTCGAGCCGAATTGCTTGGCCCGCTCGCCCAGCGTCTTGGCGTCGTCCCACTTGGCCATATAAGGCCCGAGATCCTCGAGCTGCGCATTGTTGGCATAAAGGCCCATCCAGCGTTCCGGCATCTCGACGATGTCTGGCGTGTCACCGGCCTGCACCATGGTAAGAAACTTCTCGAACGCCTGCCCCCAGGGCAGCGAGACCAGCTCGACCTTGACGCCCGGATTGGCTGCCTCGAACTCGGCGATCTGCTTCTTCAAGAATTCGGTGCGCGGCGGGCTGGTGATGACCTCGACCATTTTGAGGGTGGTGTCGGCCAGGGCGCCGCTTGCGGAAATCGCCAGTCCGGCGACGGCGGCAAGCATGAACGTCAGTCTTTTCATGTTCGGTACTCCCATTTTGAACGGCTCCGTCTATTTTTTTGCTTTGTCGAAGGCTTGGGCGATGTCGGCCCAGAGGTCCTCGACGCTTTCCAATCCGACGTTGAAGCGGATGGTTCGGGGGCTGACGCCGAAGCGCGCCATCGAATTCAGGCCCGGTGTCTGCTCGAGCGAGGCCTTGGCCGGCACGACCAGGCTTTCATGACCGCCCCAGCTGACACCGATGCGGAAGAATTTCAGAGCATCGACGAAGGCGGGAATGTCGACATCCTCCGTCACCTCGAAGGAGAACAGCCCGGCATAACCGGCAAGCGTCGCCTTGCCCGGGTGGTTGGAATAGGCAGGGTGGTTGACGCGCTCGACCTGGCCATGCGCCTTCAGCCGCTCGGCCAGCGTCAGTCCGCTCTTCATGTGATGCGGCAGCCTGAGCGGCAGCGTGCGCAGACCGCGCAGCAAGAGCCACGCCTCGAAAGGCGAAAGCTTGCCCCCGAGCGAGGAATAGGTCTGCTCGTTGATGCGGCCAATATTGGCGGCCGAGCCGGCCACCACGCCGGCGACGGTATCGCTGTGGCCGCCGAGATATTTCGAGGCCGAATGCAGAACGAGGTCGACGCCGTGCAGGATCGGCTTCTGGAACACCGGTGTCGCCCAGGAATTGTCGATGGTGGTGAGGATGCCCTGCTCCTTGGCCAGGCGCGTCAAATGCGCAATGTCCTGCAGCTCGAACATCATCGAGGTCGGGCTCTCCAGATAGAGCAGCTTGGCGCCGGGCAGTGCCGCCGCCACCGCATCCGGATCGGAGCCGTCGACATAGTCGACCTTGATGTTGAGGCGCGGGAACAGCCGTTCGAACAGCCGATAGGCATCGCCGTAACAGTTGCGAACGGCGACGATGCGCTCGCCGGCGCCGACGAAGGCAAGCACCGTGGCGCTGATCGCCGCCATGCCGCTGGAAAAGCCGCGCGCGGCTTCGGCGCCTTCAAGGGCAGCGACGCGCGCCTCAAATTCCATGACCGTCGGATTGTCGCCGCGCGAATAGATCGGCTGCTTCCTTCGGCCGGCGAAAGTGTCGGCCATCTCGGCATAGTTGGCGAAGGTGAACAGCGAAGTCTGGTAGATCGGCGGCACCACCGCGCCGCCAGGGAACGGTTCGTCATGCGCCAGAAGCGTTGCCGCCTCGGCGAGATAGTCCTGGTCGGTTATACCCGGGTCGAAACTGGTGGGCTGCTCGTTCATTTCAGGTCCGAAAGTTTGAGATTGGCCGCGCCGCGCTTCAGATCGTCCTCGACGGTGGCGATCAGCTTCAGCGCCTCAGCCCGGGCTCCGTCCGGGTCGTGCGCGGCGATGCGTTCGTAGATGGTGCGATGGAAGGGAAAACTGGCGTGGCCGAAGTCACGCACGCCGAGCGGATGTTCCCAGAAACGGTGGAAGAGTTCGTGCATGGCGGCGATGATCTGCTCGAACAGCGGGTTGCCGGAGGCGCGGTAAACGGCCTGGTGGAACTCCCAGTCTTCCTCCGCCGACATGCCGGCGCGGCTGTGAAAGGCCTCTTCCATGATGTCGAGCTTGCGTTCGATCTCGGCGATCTCGGCCTTGCCGGCGCGGATGGCGCAAAGGGCTGCGGCCTCGGCCTCCAGCGCGCGGCGGATTTCGAGCGTGCGCATCAGGCCGGTGAAATCATTGCCGCCGGCGAGCGTCAGCGGCATGTGCAGCATATCGGGTGAGACAGCAGCTTTGAGATAGGTGCCGCTGCCCTGCCGTCGCTCGACGAGACCGAGCCCCTCCCAGCGCGTCAGCGCCTCGCGCACCGTGTTGCGGCTGACCTTGAGGCGCTCAGCGAGAATCCGTTCGGTCGGCAGTCTTTGGCCTGGACGCAGCGCTTCCTGCATGACGAAGCCGGCGAGTGCCTTCAGCACCGCGTCGTCACGAGCAGTTGTCTGTATCGGCGGAAGGCTGAACTCGGTCACGTCAAGGAATGCTCGAAGTGGTTCAATGGTCCAACCAATTTCTGCATGGAAGGAAGGCCATGTCAATCGGCGTCAGACGACGCCCAGGCCTGCGTTAAATCCAGGGGCAACGCCGGGATTCATGCCAGAGCGGCTTTTCTGAACGCTGGCTTCGCCATGCTCACGACAAAAAACCCATGGTGTTCCGGGGTTTGGCACAGAATCCTGATGTCATTTTGAAAGGGGGCCGGTCGGCGTTTGGCAGCGGTACGAGGAGGCCACTATGTGCCAGCGCCGGCCGGCCGACCCCACGGACCCAGGAGATGCGGCGGACCTGAGAATCATGGGGTATTCTTCGGATCGATCCGGCGAACTACCCTCGCGCCGGCTCCTTCATTGGTCTGCACATTTGCGCAACACCTCAGGAAAATCAACCATTTCTTAACCAAGCAAGGGAATCGCTTGCGTTAAGGTAAATGCGTAACCCTGTCGCACTGACTGGATAATCGAACGTCGGCGCTACGCTGCCTTGGCGACGACGCGGTTGCGGCCGCCACTCTTGGCTTCGTAGAGCGCCAGATCGGCGCGCTTCATCAATCCCGCCACTGTGTCCACACCCTTCAGCACCGATGATACGCCAACGCTGACGGTGACTTCGATCGTCTCGCCCTCGGAACCGACGGCAAACGGCAGCTGCGCGATTTCGGCGCGAATGCGCTCCGCAACCCTTTCGGCGACCACGCCATCCGTGTCCGGCATCACCACGACGAACTCTTCGCCGCCGAAACGGCAGGCAAGGTCGATGCCGCGCACATTCTTGCGCAGCCGCCGCGCGAATTCCCGCAGCACGTCGTCGCCGCCGTCATGGCCGTGCGCGTCGTTGATGGCCTTGAAGCGATCGAGATCGGTGATCATCACCGACAACGGCCGCCGCCGCGCCACGGCGCGGTCGAACAGAGTCTGCAGATGGCTGTCGAGGTAACGGCGGTTGTGCAGCCCGGTCAACCCGTCGGTCACCGCCATCTCGATGGTCTGGGTGACGCTGGCGCGGAGCTGGTCGTTGTAGCGCTTGCGGCGGATCTGCGTGCGCAGCCGCGCGGTCAGTTCCTGCTGGTCTATCGGCCGCATCAGATAGTCGTTGATGCCGAGTTCGAGGCCGCGCACGAGGCGTCCCTCCTCGCCCTGCTCCGCCAGAAGGATGATCGGCAGGAAACGTGTGCGATCGAGCGAGCGCAATTGCGAACAAAGCCTTAGCGGATCGAAATCGGAGAAGGCCGTCGAGATCATCACGCATTCATAGGGCGTCTCGGCTGCCTGGAAGAAGCCGGCATGCGGATCGGTGGCAATGTCGAGATCGGCGCTGCCGCGCAGCATTTTCTGAATGCGCTCGAAGGAAGATTGACGCTCATCGATCAAGAGAACCTTCGGCATCGTGTCTTCGGCGGCGAAATTGCGGCTCAGAAGCTCCTCGATACCGATGTTGCGGGTGGTCGAGGCGCGCAGGCGCAACTCGTCGGTCAGCGTCTTCAGCCTGACCAGGCTTTTGACGCGCGTCATCAGTTGCAGATCGTTGACCGGCTTGGTCAGAAAATCGTCGGCGCCGGCGTCGAGCCCGCGCACCCGGTCCGAAACCTGGTCGAGCGCGGTAATCATGACGATCGGGATATGCGATGTCGCCGGATCGCTCTTCAGCCGCCGGCAGACCTCGAACCCGTCCATGTCGGGCATCATCACGTCGAGCAGCACGACATCGACCTTGCCGTTTTCGCAGGTTTCAATCGCGTCCGGCCCATTGGTGGCGGTCAGCACCTCGAAATATTCGGCGAGCAGCCGGACCTCGAGCAGCCTCACATTGGCAGGGATGTCGTCGACGACGAGGATCCGTGCGGTCATCTCATAAGGCTCCGGCTCGGCTGAAAGGGCGCATCAGGCATCGCCTAGGTAGGATTTGATGGTTTCGATGAAACGCGGCACCGAGATCGGCTTGGAAATATATGCCTCACAGCCACCCTGGCGGATGCGTTCCTCGTCACCTTTCATCGCGAAGGCGGTGACCGCAATGACCGGGATGACATGGAGGTCGTCATCCTCCTTCAGCCATTTGGTCACTTCCAGCCCCGACACTTCGGGCAGTTGGATGTCCATCAAGATCAGGTCCGGCCGGTGCTTTCGCGCCAGGTCCAGCGCCTCCAGACCGTTGCGCGTGCGCACCGTTTCATAGCCGCTCGCTTCAATGAGGTCCCGAAAGAGCTTCATATTGAGCTCATTGTCCTCGACGATCATGACCTTCTTTGGCATCAGTTTCCCGTTCCGGCTCGGCCTTCCGCTCGAAGGCTGCCGTCATGCGCCCCCGCCGGAACGCACCAAACCCTGCGTCACAATACGGCAATAAGATTGACGAAACGCAAACCGGCAGCCGCAAAAGCCGTTCGGATTCCACTTCGAACGCCACATTGAAGAGCTTGCCGCAGGCGACACTTGCGATTACTGCGAAATGAGACTCATTCCGCCCCCAGAGAAGGTAGCGATGGCAAACGCAGCGTCAATGCGTGAGGAGGCCGAAACCATAGCCGTGAAGGCATTGGGCTTCGTCGCCGCGGACCCGGAGCTTCTGCCGCGCTTCCTGGCGATCACCGGTATCGAGGCGCATTCGATCCGCCGCGCGGCCGGCGAGGCGGGTTTCCTGGCCGGTGTGTTGCAGTTCATTCTCGCCCACGAGCCGACGCTGATGCGGTTTGCCGAGGAAACCGGCACGCCGCCGGCCGCCGTCGGCAAGGCGTTGCGGGCGTTGCCGCTGGGCGACGACAATCACGAGCATTCCATATGAGCGACGATCCCGAAACCGCGCGGCAGATCGAGGAACTTGCCGCCGATGACCGGCCGCTGCTGGTGCTCGATGTCGACGATGTCGTACTCGAATTCATCCGGCCTTTTCCGCATTTTCTCAAATCGCGCGGCTTCGGCCTGACGCTCGCTTCGTTCCGCCTCACCGGCAACATCGCCGAAACGGCGAGCGGCCGTCTGATCGAACAGCCCGAGGTGACGACACTTCTGGGTGAGTTCTTCGACGCCCAGGCCGATTGGCAAAGCATCACCGACGGTGCCGAGGATGCTCTTGCAGCGCTTGGCGACAGCGCCGAGATCGTCCTCCTGACCGCCATGCCGCACAAGCATCGTGCCGTGCGCCGCGCCCATCTTGACGCGCTTGGGCTGCCCTACCCGCTTCTGACCACCGAGATGGCCAAGGGACCGGCAGTGGCCAAATTGCGCGGCAACAAGGGCCGCCCGGTGGCTTTCGTCGACGACCAGCCGTCCAATCTGGTGTCGGTGCGGGGCTCGGTCGCCGACGCGCATCTCTTCCATCTGATGGCCGACAATTCGCTGCGTGCCTACCTGCCGCCCGTGCCGGACGGTATCACAATCGTCGAGGACTGGCACGACGCCACGCCCAAGATCGCAATGGCGCTTGGATTTTGATCAAGCGCCTAAGGCTGGAGCTTCGCTCCGCCGTTGTCGTCGTCGCCCGCGGTAGCATCACTCGGGTCAGTAAGGGGACCGTCTAGCACGGCATCGGCCGGCTTCAGCATGGCCCCGTTGACCGTGACCGAGCCATCGGCCTTGGCATTGATGACCCATTCCATACGGCCATTCGGCAGCGTCTTCCCAAATCCTTTGACCGCGAGCGCGAAGGGGAAAGCTTGTGCCGCTTGCTGGTCGCTCTTGGCCGCCGTCTGCAGGGTCTGCACGATTTTGTCGTAGCCCGCGACATCGACGATCATGCGCGCTTCCGGTTTCTTGCCGGGAAACGTCATCTCGCCTTCCATCGCGACCTCGATGCTGCCGTTCCTCACCGTGCTGTGCGCGAGGACGACTTTCGGATTGTTGGCCATGAAATCGGCGATCAAGGTCTCGCCAAATTCATCTGACAGCGGAGGATTCTTATTGAGATCAAAGGCTTCAATCGCCTTTCTTAGCATGCTGTCCAAGTCGAGATTGGCGCCGCCAAAGCTCAATTCGATGTCGGTAGGCAACAGCGCGGCGCTCCAGCTGGGCAGAAGGTGCTGAGGGACGGTCAAGCCGGTCGCCTCAATCCGACAATCGATCTTCCCGTTGTCAGAGATTCCGTCGAGACCGGTTGTCGCGCTCAAATCCGCAAGCTCGAAATTGCCCGCGGGACTCCCCACGCTGATGCCATCAAAGCGATAGGAATATTCCAATCGCTCCCACAAGGGTAATGCGCTCGTCAGCAGCGACTTCAGCTCAGCCTGATTTGTCTTTAGTGAAGCTTCGTCCTGATTGACGATGGCAAAACCGAGAAGATCGAGGAAAGCCTTTGTACGCACGCCACTCCCGGTAATCTCGGTCGACATCCTTGGTGACTTCATTGTGACTGGTACTTTCAACCCCGTCTCGCCTTCGTCGGCGATGGCCGTTTCGACGAAATCAGCAATCGTTTGCGTCATGGCAAAATCGACGCCGCCGCCCACGGATTTGCTAGCGTTCAAGGTCGACGTACCGGCGCCCACGCTTAAGTCCATCGGCTCCTTGGGATCCCTGGATGTCACTTGCATTCCGGCCATCGAGCCGGCTCCGCTAGTGAACGCCGCCAGTCTCGGATCGTAGATGCCACTGAACGCGGAGCCGGAAACGGAGAAACGCACCCCGTGTGGTCCCTCGACATCGACGAAGGCGTTGGGCGCTAAATCTGACGACACGCTCCAGCTTCCGTCACTGCGCGGTTTGACCAGCATCGCAAAGGGGACGAGATTGAATGTCAGAGGGTCCTTGCTGGAATTTGCCCTAATGAGTGCGTTAAAGTCGAAGGCTATCCGATAGGCATCGCCGTCGGCCGAGATCTTCAGAATGCCGCTGTCGAGCACCTTCTTGCCAATGTAACGCGACAGATCATTCGACAGCTGCTTCGCACCCCGGTCGTCGACGGTCTGGCCCCAGGCCGGCGCGCTAAATGCAAGAGCTAAGAAAAATGGCAAAACGCGCTTCATTTGAACCCCCATCCAAAAAGCAAAAGTCATTTCGTTCATTGGTAGAAAGACACCCTCACAGCTGCAAGACAACGACCTAAAGCACCAGCCGCATCAGCGGCCTGCCCGCCTTGCGTTCCACAAGCCGTTCGAAGCCCGCCCTCTCGAAGACCCGCGACGACCCGACGAACAGTCCGATCGAGCGCGAGTCTTTCGACAGGTCCATCGGGCACGCTTCGACCAGCCGCGCGCCGTTCTCGCGGGCAAACGCGATGCCACCCTCGACAAGGCGGTGGCTGATGCCTCTGCCACGCGCCTTGGTCCGGATGAAGAAGCAGGAGATCGCCCAGACACCCGGATCAGTGGCATCGGCTGGGTCGACAGGAGCCGACCCCCTGCCCTTGTTGTTCCACTCCGGCACGTCGGCGCGCGGGCCGATCTGCATCCAGCCGACCGCCTTGCCATCCTCGAATGCCAGCACGCCAGGAGGCGGTCCGGTCTCGATCCGGGCCTTGATGTGGTCTTTGTTGCGCTCCTTGTCGCTCGCGCGACGCATCGCTGGCGCCAGCCGGAAATGTGTGCACCAGCAGCCGTAACAGGCCCCTTGCTTGCCGAAAAGATCCTCGAAATCCGCCCAAAGCTCGGGCGCCAAAGGCGCTATGGTCGTATTCATGAACTCTCTCCCGGCGAGCCGCCTTGTCGCGGCTTCCGTCCTGACGTACCATTGCATTTGTTCTCTTTATGTTCGCAGCGATGGCAGCTCCTGTCAACAATCCCGATCACGGTTTTTGCCGCGACTGCCTGACCTTCCAGCGCGGCGAGGCGCGACGCTGCGAACGCTGCGGCAGCCCGCGGCTTGCCCGCCATCCCGAGCTCTACAAGCTGCATCTTGCCCATATCGACTGTGACGCGTTTTACGCAGCCATCGAAAAGCGCGACAACCCGGCGCTGAAGGACCGGCCGTTGATCATCGGCGGCGGCAAGCGCGGCGTCGTCTCCACCGCCTGCTATATCGCCCGCATTCACGGCGTGCGCTCGGCCATGCCGATGTTCAAGGCGCTCGAAGCCTGCCCTGAGGCGGTGGTCATGCCGCCGGACATGGAGAAATATGCGCGCGTCGGCCGCGAAGTGCGCGCCCTGATGCAGGCGCTGACGCCGCTGGTCGAGCCGATCTCCATCGATGAGGCATTTTTGGACCTTGCCGGTACCGAGCGCCTGCACGGTTTGCCGCCGGCGGTGGTACTGGCGCGCTTTGCGCTCGGCGTGGAGAAGGAAATCGGCATCACCGTGTCATCGGGCCTTTCCTACTGCAAGTTCCTGGCCAAGGTGGCGTCGGATTTTCGCAAGCCGCGCGGCTTTTCGGTGATCGGCGAGGCCGAGGCGCCAGGCTTTCTGGCCGAGCAGCCGGTGACGCTGATCTGGGGCGTGGGTAAGGCCTTCGAGGCCGCGCTCGAGCGGGACGGCATCCGCACCATCGGCCAGTTGCAGCGCATGGAGCGCGGCGACCTGATGCGCCGTTATGGCGTGATGGGCGACCGGCTCTACCGGCTTTCGCGCGGCGAGGACGACCGCCGCGTCCACCCCGACCAGGATGCGAAAAGCGTATCGGCGGAAACCACTTTCGATACCGATATCGCTTCGCTGGACGAATTGGTCTCGGTGCTGAGGGCGCTGTCGGAAAAGGTCGCGGCGCGCCTGCGGAAATCCGGCATTGCCGGGCGCACCGTGGTGCTGAAGCTGAAAACCCAGGATTTCAAGACCCGCACGCGCAACCGCCAGCTCGGCGATCCGACCCGGCTGGCCGACCGGATCTTCTCGACCGGCCTCGACCTGTTGCGCCGCGAAGCGGACGGGACGAAATACCGGCTGCTCGGCATCGGCGTCAGCGACCTCTCCGACGACGAAAAGGCCGACCCGCCCGACCTGGTCGACGTCCAGTCGCGCAAGCGCGCCATGGCCGAAGGCGCCATCGACGCGCTGCGCGACAAGTTCGGCAAGAAGGCCGTGGAAACAGGTTATACCTTCGGCAAGGGCCGCAATGCCCATCCGCCCGAGCCGATCGAGGAGTGACACAGGCCGACGGCAACTCCATCCGCGCTCAAGTGCGTCTGAGATCGATCCGGCTGGTCACCACGGTCTTGCCGGTTTTCGGGTCGACATCGGTAACCGTCAGCCGCATCCCATCCTCGCCGTTCTTCTCGACCGTGAGCCGTGCCTTGCGATCGCCGTTGACCTCCTTCGCCCAGCTTATGCCGAGATTGATGGCGTCGCCGGATCGGCTGCCGTTGAGCTGCGCCGGCCCGGTGCGGGACCCGACATAGACGCCGGTGTACTTCGCCCCGCTCGACTTTAGATCCGCGCTGATGGCGCGCGTCACCACGACAAGCCCGCGGCATTTGCCATCCAGCGACAGCGAGGTCGATGTCGCGTCGGAATTGAAGGTGCAGGAAACATTCACCGTCGGCGCCTCGGTAGTGACCTTGACGATACCTTTGCCGGCAAAATTCCCCTGAAACGAACGGAGGAAATCTGCGTCTTCGCCATGAGCTGCACCCGCCGCTGCCGTCAGGCAACCGGCCAGTAAAAATCGCGCGAGCGAATTCATCAAAGCTCTCCCCGTGCTGTCAGAGCCACAGAAAGTCAGGAATACCAGAAATCAACGCTTGCCGCCGTGGCAGGTTCCACTTTCAACATGACTGTTTTGCAACGCACCGCTTCTGGCCCAGTCGAATGCGTCGCCTAGCGGTTGCAGGGAAAGCCCCGGCTTGCGACATAGCGCGCATGGCACCCTCACCCTCGATCCCCAAGGCCGCGTTCTGGATGGCGCTGTCGGTCGCCTCGTTCCTGGCGATGTCGGTCGCCGGCCGCGCCACAACCGCCGAGCTCAACGTCTTCCAGGTGCTGGAGCTGCGCTCGGTGATCGGCCTTCTCATCCTGCTGCCGCTGGTGATGGCATCAGGCGGTTTTGCAGCGATGCGCACCAAGCGACCCGTCGCCCATATAGCCCGCAACGTCATCCACTATACAGGCCAGGCAGCATGGCTTTACGCGCTGACGCTCATTCCGCTGGGTGTGCTGATCTCCATCGAATTCACGACGCCGATCTGGACGGCCATTCTGGCGGTCGCTTTCCTCGGCGAAAGGCTCTCCCGGCCAAGGCTTGCGGCGATCGTGCTCGGGCTGATTGGTGTGGTGATCATCGTGCGTCCAGGCATCGGCGCCGTTAATCCGGGATATGTTGTCGTGCTGGGCGCCGCAGTCTGCTTCGGCATCTCGGTGGTCCTGGTCAAATCGCTGACGAAGACGGACAGCGTCGTGCGCATCATCTTCTGGATGCTGGTCATCCAGTCGGTTATCGGCCTCGTCCCGGCACTCTACCAGTGGCGCAACCCGCCGCTCGAACTGTGGCCGTGGATCGTGCTGATCGCCTTCACCGGCATGTCGTCGCACTTCTGCATGGCCCGGGCGCTCGGTTATGCCGACGCCACGGTCATCTCGCCGATGGATTTCCTGCGCGTGCCGCTGTCGGCGCTGATCGGCTGGCTGCTCTATCACGAGCAGATCGACGCCTTCACCGCCGGTGGCGCCTTGCTGATCCTGATGGGCAATCTGCTCAACCTGCAACGCAGAGCGACGAAACCCGCGGAGATCGCGGTATCATAGTGCCTTGGGGCTCAATCGCCGTCGTCGGGTATCTTGAGAAGATGCCCGCAGGCCTTGCAGTGCACCGCGTCGGGCTCATGTCGCTGCAGGCCGCATTGCGGACAAGGAAAAAAGACCTTGGCCGGCCGGAACAGCGCCTGCGCCAGCCTGACGAACAGCGATATGCCGATGATCATGGTGGCAATCGCGGTGAGCTTGCCTGCTATTCCCGGCAGCACGATGTCGCCGAAACCGGTCGTGGTCACCGTGGCGACGGTGAAATAGAGCGCATCGATATAGCCTTCGAGACCAGCCTGGGAGCGGAAGAAGAAAGTGTAGACAAACCCGGTGATGACAAACAGGAAGGTCAGAAGATTGATGACTGCGTGGCTGGCCTCGCGCCATCGCCTGAGGCCGCGCATCTCCAAATGCCGCCACAACCTACCGCTGCGCGACAGCGACCACAGTCTGAGGATGCGCAGGAAACCGAGATTAGCCAGTGCCGTAGGCATCAGCAGCGTCAGCAGGATGAAGACATCGATCCACGACGCCGGCTGCCTGATCAGGCGCAGCATGTCGTTGGAGGCAAGCAGCCGGGCAGCCATGTCGGCGGCGACAAGCGCCGCCACTGTATAGTCGAGCCAGAGGAAAGAGGACGATTGCTGAATGACCGGCGTGGCGATGAAGAAGCCGATGATGGCGAGGTCGATGATGATAGCCACAAGCTGAAACCGGAAAGCCGCGGGCGTGCGCCCGTGATAGAGCTTGCGCAACATGTCGCGCAGCCGTGCCAAGGCCGAACGATCCTGCAATTCGTCCTTCTCTGCCGCCTTCATGATGGCTGCGATAGCCTTCGCGGCGGCGGCCGTCCAGCGCGCGGGCGGGCGGAAGCTGTAGCAAGGCGAAAACAATCGGTCCGATGGATGCCAGTTGAAGCCATCACAGCGGCCTGCCCTCGACGATGCTGATGCGTGGCCCCGCCTCGATGATGTCGATTACCCCGAAGCCGCCCTTTGCCAGCAGCGACTTGAACTCTTCGGCCGTCCGCTCCTCGCCATCAGGCGCGACCAGCATGTTGAGGTCGGAGAATTTGGCATTCGCCCCTTGATTGGGCGGCGCAAGCACAGCCTCAAACACCAGCAGCTTGCCGCCATCATGGATCGCCCGGCGACAGTTTTTCAGGATCGCGACGTTGGTTTCGTCGTCCCAGTCGTGCAGTATCCATTTGAGCAGCACCGCGTCCGCCCTGGCAGGTAGCGCGGCGAAGAAGTCGCCACCGACGATCTCGCAGCGATCGGCGACGCCTTTCGCCGCCATCACCGAGGCGGCCCGCGCCACCACATGCGGCTGGTCGAAAAGGATGCCGCGGCTGCCGGGGGTCGCGGCAAGAACTTCGGCAAGCAGAGCCCCCTGCCCGCCGCCGACATCCATGATCACCGGAAACGGCGAAAAATCATATGCCGCCAGGATGGCCGCCGCCGCGCCGCGCGAATTCGCCGCCATGGCACGATCGAAGATGGCGGACTCCTCGGGATGCTCGGCCCGGTATTCCCAAACACCTTTGCCGTGTGCGTGACGGAAAGCGTTCTTGCCGGTCTGGATGCTGTAGAGCAGCTCGCTCCACGCTTGCCGGTAATAGGGCCTCCCGACAAAAGCCGCCCAGGGTGCAGCCGAATACTCCGCGTCGGAGCGCAAGGCGCCACCCAGAGGGGTCAGCGAGAACAGCTCGTCCTCCCCTTCATGAAATAGGCCGACCGCCGCAAGCGCGCGCATCAACCGATAGAGCGCACGCGGATGTGTGCCGGTCAGGCTTGCAAGCTCGGTAGCGGAGCGTTTGCCGTCCTTGATGTGGTCAGCGATGCCGAGCATCGCGGCGACTGAGATCGCCTGCGATACCTGGTATCCATTGACCATCCGTATCAGTTCGAAAGCGGCTGTCCGTTCGTCCATGGCGCGCCCCCAATCGCCAAAACCAGAAGGTTTGATTCTAGACTAGCTCCACTTCAACCACGCCCGGCACCGCGCGCATCGCCGACGCGATCTGCGGCGAGATACGATAGCGACTGGGCAATTCGATCTCGACCTCACCCTGGCCGTCATCCTTGATCAGCACGAAGCTTACCTGTCCTTCGCCCTTCACGGCAAGCTGGCCGGCCAGAGTGCCGATTGGGGCGGCATCGCGCACGAAGATGCGCAGCGCCTTCTGGACGCGGCTCGCCTCATCCTCTAGCGACTGCACGGTCTGGATGCGAAGGTTGACGCCTTCCGGCCGGTCCTCGGCCGAAACGGTGATCACCACCGAACGGCCAGGCTCCAGCAGATCGCGGTATTGCGCCAGGCCCTCGGAGAACAGCACCGCCTCATACTGGCCCGAATTGTCGGAGAACTGCACGACGCCCATCTTGTTGCCGGTGCGCGTCTTGCGTTCCTGCTTGGTGGTGACGGTGCCGGCAAGCCGGCCGGCCGCAGCCCCCCGTTTGACGGCGGCGGAGAACTCGCCCCAATTCTGAACCCGCATCTTCTGCAATGCCGCCTTGTACTCGTCGAGTGGGTGCGCCGAGAGATAGAAGCCGACCACCTGGAATTCGCGGTGCAGGCGGTCGGCGGCAAGCCAAGGATCGGTCGCCGGCAGGTTGAGGGCTTGCGACTGCGCGCCGAGCGAGGCGCCAAAAATGTCGGCCTGACCCGAAACCGCGTTCTGCTGCGCCAGCGAAGCCAGCCCCATCATGCGCTCGACACCGGCCATCATCGCGGCGCGGTCGTGCCCGAAGCAATCCAGCGCGCCGGCCATGATCAGGCTTTCGAAAACGCGCTTGCCGACGATCTTGGGATCGACCCGCTCGCAGAAATCGGCAAGGCTCTTGAACGGCTTTTCGCCGCGCACGGCGACGATGTGTTCGACTGCAGCATCGCCGACGCCCTTGAGTGCCGCCAGCGAATAGAAGATCTTGTTCTCGCCGACCTCGAAGGCGCGGAAGCTCGTCATCACTGACGGCGCCACCACCTCGATGCCGAGACGCAGCGCATCCTGACGGAAATCGGCAAGCTTGTCGGTGTTGCCCATGTCGAGCGTCATCGACGCGGCCAGGAACTCCACCGGATAATGCGCCTTGAGATAGGCCGTCTGGTAGGAGACCACCGCATAGGCGGCGGCATGCGACTTGTTGAAGCCGTAGTCGGCGAATTTGGCCAGAAGGTCGAAGATGAAGTCGGCCTGCGGCTTGCCGACGCCGCGCTCGACCGCGCCCGAGACGAACCGCTCGCGCTGCTTGTCCATCTCGGCGCGGATCTTCTTGCCCATGGCGCGGCGTAGAAGATCGGCTTCGCCGAGCGAATAGCCGGCAAGCTCCTGCGCGATCTGCATGACCTGTTCCTGGTAGACGATGACGCCCTGCGTCTCCTTCACCAGATGGTCGATCTTCGGGTGGATCGAGGCCATCTCCTCCTCGCCATGCTTTCTGGCGTTGTAGGTCGGGATGTTCTCCATCGGGCCTGGACGATAGAGAGCGACCAGCGCGATGATGTCCTCGATGCAGTCGGGCCGCATGCCGATCAGCGCCTTGCGCATGCCGGCACTTTCCACCTGGAACACGCCGACCACCTCGCCGCGCGACAGCATGGCGTAGGTGTCGGGGTCGTCGAGCGGAATCCTCGCGAGATCGATCTCGATGCCGCGGCGGCGGATCAGCTTGACCGCCGTCTCCAACACCGTCAGCGTCTTCAGGCCGAGGAAGTCGAACTTCACCAGCCCGGCCTGCTCGACATATTTCATGTTGAACTGGGTGACCGGCATGTCCGAGCGCGGATCGCGGTACATCGGCACCAGTTCCGACAAAGGTCTATCGCCGATGACGATGCCGGCGGCGTGGGTCGAGGCGTGGCGATAGAGGCCTTCCAGCTTTTGCGCCATGTCGAGCAGCGTCTGGACGATCGGCTCCTTCTCGGCCTCCTCGGCAAAGCGCGGCTCGTTGGCGATGGCGTCCGCAAGCTTGACCGGATTGGCCGGGTTCGACGGCACCATCTTGGAGAGCTTGTCGACCTGGCCGTAAGGCATCTGCAGCACGCGGCCGACGTCGCGCAGCACCGCGCGCGCCTGCAGCGTACCGAAGGTGATGATCTGGCCAACCTGGTCGCGGCCGTATTTCTGCTGGACGTAGCGGATGACCTCCTCGCGCCGGTCCTGGCAGAAATCGATGTCGAAGTCGGGCATCGACACGCGGTCGGGGTTGAGGAAACGCTCGAACAGCAGGGAGAAGCGCAGCGGGTCGATGTCGGTGATGGTCGTGGAATAGGCGACTAGGGAGCCGGCGCCCGAACCGCGGCCGGGCCCAACCGGAATGCCTTGCGCCTTGGCCCATTTGATGAAATCGGCAACGATCAGGAAATAGCCGGGGAACTTCATCTTCGTGATGATGCCGAGCTCGAAATCGAGCCGTTCGCGATATTGCTCCACCGTATAGCCCGGCGTGGGGCCGTGCGCGGCGAGCCGCGCTTCCAGCCCCTCATGCGCCTGGCGGGCCAGCTCCTCGGCTTCCGCCTTTACCGCGGCGTCATTGTCGGCGACATCGCCGCCGGTGAAACGCGGCAGGATCGGATTGCGGGTTTTCGGATAATAGGAACAACGCAGCGCAATCTCGACAGTGTTGTCGATGGCTTCCGGCAGATCGGCAAACAGCCGTGCCATCTCGGCCTGGCTTCTCAGGAAATTGTCGGGCGAGAGGCGACGGCGGTTGTCGACGGCGACGACCGAGCCCTCGGCGATGGCGATCAGCGCATCGTGCGCCTCATAGTCTTCGCGCGAGGAAAAAAACGCCTCATTGGTGGCGACGAGCGGCAGGTCGTGGCTGTAGGCCAGATCGACCGTCGACTTCTCGATTGTGCGATCGTAACCGGAAACCCGATCCAGCTCGACATAGAGCCGGTCGCCGAACAGCGCCTTGAGCGTAAGCAGCCGCTGCTCAGCAAGATCGCGGCGGTCTTCCTTCAAGGCAGTGCCGATCGGCCCGCGCGGCCCGCCGCTGAGGCAGATCAACCCGTCGGAGTGGCCTTGCATCATCCCGGTCGTCAGGTGCACGGCCTCGCCGGGCGGCGTTTCGAGATAGACCCGGCTGACCAGTCTGACCAGATTGCTGTAGCCGGCCTCGGTCGCCGCGATCAAAACCACCGGCCGCATGTCCGGGCCTTGCCGCCTGCGGTCGCGCTGGCTGTCGTTCGCTTCGCCGGAAAAGGCGAGAGCGGTCTGGCAACCGATGATCGGCTGGATGCCTTCCTTCACCGCCTTCTGGGCAAACTCCAGCGCCCCGAACAAATTGTTGGTGTCGGTCACGGCGATCGCCGGGCACTCGTCCTTGACCGCGTGAGCGACAACCGTGCCGAGCTGCAGGGCGCCTTCGAGCAGCGAATAGGCAGAATGCACGCGCAGATGGATGAACGGCCGCGCCGCCACCTCCGGCCTCGATGCCTTTACGGCTGCTTCACGCAACAGCGGGTCGCGTGGAAGTCTGTCATCCGCCATGGTTTTCCGTGCTGTCCGAGGGACTCAATCGGTGAAGATGTATTGTCCGGGACCGGACGATGCCAGTCCAGTACAAACGACAGCTGACCACAGGCTTCCGGCGGCCTGTGCGGCCAAAGCACCTTGCAGCCAAGCGGAATCGCTTGGCATCGCAGAAATGCTGATAAAACAAATGGATAGAGCGGATGCCAGATTCAATTCAAATGCATCCCCTCTATAGTCACGCGAACTCCATGATCACCGCATCGACGGCAAGGCTGTCGCCCGGCCTGGCGTTGAGTTTCGACACGGTGAGGTCGCGTTCGGCGCGCAGCACGTTTTCCATCTTCATCGCCTCGACCACGGCCAGCGTCTCGCCGGCCTTGACCTCCTGACCCTCGGCGACGGCGATCGACACGACGAGGCCGGGCATCGGGCAGAGCAGCATCCTGGAGGTGTCCGGCGGCACTTTTGCCGGCATCAGCCTTTCAAGTTCGGCCGTGCGCGGCAGCATGGCGCGCGCCGTCACCGACATGCCTTTCCAGGCGATGCGCAACCCGTTTGGCACTGGCCTGATCTGTGCCGCGATCCTGCGGTTGCCGACCGTGCCGCGCCAGATGAGGTCGCCGGGCCGCCAGTCGGACGCCACCGTCAGTGCCTTGCCGCCGTCGATCGCCAGATCGATTTCCATTGGGATGGAGATCATGCCCTCGATGATCAAGGCCGAAAGATAGTCGTCGCCGATCTTCACCACCCAGTCCCGCTTGAGAATGCCCGAATGCGGCGCCAGCCGCCCGCCCAACCGGTCGAGCCGGTCGCGGCGCAGCAGCTCGACCGCGGTGGCGATCGACGCCAGCACCGCCTTCTCCTCGCTATCGGGCACGATCGGCGCGAAGCCGTCAGGATATTCCTCAGCGATAAAAGCGGTCGATATCCGGCCTTCGCGCCAGCGCGGATGCTGCATCAATGCGGCCAGGAACGGTATGTTGTGCTCGATACCGTCAACGACAAAGCTGTCGAGTGCCTCCGACATGGCGTCTATTGCCGCGATCCGCGTCGGCGCCCAGGTGCACAGCTTGGCGACCATCGGATCGTAGAACATCGAAATCTCGGACCCTTCGGTGACGCCGGTATCGTTGCGGATAACGACATCGCCGAACTTTCCCTCGTCCGGCGGCCGGTATCTGGTCAGCCGGCCGATCGAGGGCAGGAAATTGCGATAGGGATCCTCGGCATAAAGACGGCTTTCCACCGCCCAGCCGTTCAGCTTCACGTCGCTCTGCTTGATCGCAAGCTTTTCGCCGGCCGCCACGCGGATCATCTGCTCGACCAGATCGATGCCGGTGATGAGCTCCGTCACCGGATGCTCGACCTGCAATCGCGTATTCATTTCAAGGAAATAGAAGTTCTTTTCGCTATCGACGATGAACTCCACGGTGCCCGCGCTCTGGTAGTCGACCGCCTTGGCCAGCGCCACCGATTGTTCGCCCATGGCTTTCCGGGTCTTGGCGTCGAGAAAAGGCGACGGCGCTTCCTCGGCGACCTTTTGGTTGCGGCGCTGGATCGAGCATTCGCGCTCGCCAAGGTAAAGCGCATTGCCATGCGCGTCGGCCAGCACCTGGATTTCGATGTGGCGCGGATCGACCACGAACTTTTCGATGAACACACGATCGTCGCCGAACGAACTCTTGGCTTCCGACCGCGCGCGATCGAACCCGTCGCGCACCTCGGCCTTGCTCCAGGCGATGCGCATGCCCTTGCCGCCGCCGCCAGCCGAGGCCTTGATCATCACGGGATAACCGATCTCGCCGGCGATCTTTTCCGCATGGTCGGCATTTTCGATGACGCCGAGCCAGCCGGGCACGGTCGAAACCTCCGCGGCATTGGCGAATTTCTTCGATTCGATCTTGTCGCCCATCGCCTTGATCGCCTTGGGCTTCGGACCGATGAAGACGATGCCTTCAGCCTCCAGCGCCTCGCAAAAGGAGGCGCGCTCCGAAAGAAACCCGTAGCCGGGATGCACGGCCTGCGCACCCGTCGCCTTGCAGGCGGCGATGATCTTCGCCGGCACCAGATAGCTCTGCGCGGCGGGCGATGGTCCGATATGCACCGCTTCGTCGGCCATCTCGACATGCACGGCGTCGCGATCGGCATCCGAATAGACCGCCACGGTGGCGATGCCCATCTTGCGCGCCGTCTTGATAACGCGGCAGGCAATCTCGCCACGGTTGGCGATCAGGATTTTCGTAAACATGCGGGCGTTATTCCCCTCCGGTCGGCTGTTCCTTTTATGGCCTCTGCTTGTGCGGTCAAGCCGGCCGTGCAATTCACCGCCTTTCAATCGATTTGCGAATCCAATTCGTTGCCGTGGCCCGGTTTCGCCATCAGCTTCCAGTTGATCGCATCACCAAAACCTGAAAGCTTGAACGCAAAATCGCCTTGGAGGATTTGTCTGATGAAAACCCGCGCCGCTGTCGCTGTCGCCGCTGGAAAGCCGCTGGAGATCATGGAAGTCGACCTCGACGGCCCTCGCGATGGCGAGGTGCTGGTCGAGATCAAGGCGACCGGCATCTGTCACACCGACGAGTTCACGCTGTCAGGCGCCGACCCAGAGGGCCTGTTTCCGGCCATCCTCGGCCATGAAGGCGCCGGTGTCGTCGTCGATGTCGGCAAGGGCGTCACTAGCGTCAAGAAGGGCGACCACGTCATCCCGCTCTATACACCTGAGTGCCGGCAGTGCCCGTCCTGCCTGTCGAGAAAGACTAATCTGTGCACGGCCATCCGTGCCACGCAGGGGCAAGGGTTGATGCCCGACGGCTCCTCGCGCTTCTCGATCGGCAAGGACAAGCTGTTCCACTATATGGGCTGCTCGACCTTCTCCAACTTCACCGTGCTGCCCGAGATCGCGCTGGCCAAGGTCAATCCCGACGCGCCCTTCGACAAGATCTGCTACATCGGCTGCGGGGTGACCACCGGCATCGGCGCCGTCATCAACACGGCCAAGGTCGAGATCGGCGCGACCGCCGTCGTCTTCGGTCTCGGCGGCATCGGCCTCAACGTCATTCAAGGGCTGAAGCTCGCCGGCGCCGATATGATCATCGGCGTTGACTTGAACAACGACAAGAAAGCCTGGGGCGAGAAATTCGGCATGACGCATTTCGTCAATCCGAAAGAGATCGAGGGCGATATCGTGCCCCACCTCGTCAACATGACCAAGCGCGGCGCCGACCAGATCGGCGGCGCCGACTACACCTTCGACTGCACGGGCAACACGAAAGTCATGCGCCAAGCCCTTGAATCGTCTCACCGTGGCTGGGGCAAGTCGGTCGTCATCGGCGTTGCCGGCGCCGGTCAGGAAATCTCGACACGCCCGTTCCAGTTGGTCACCGGGCGCACCTGGATGGGCACCGCCTTCGGCGGCGCGCGCGGCCGCACCGACGTGCCGAGGATCGTCGACTGGTATATGGACGGCAAGATCCAGATCGATCCGATGATCACCCACACGCTGAAGCTGGAGGACATCAACAAGGGTTTTGACCTCATGCACGAGGGCAAGTCGATCAGGAGCGTCGTGGTTTACTAGGGTAAAGCCACACGCCGTCGGCCAACCGGCCTGCGACCTCTGTGGTTCATGACAAGGGAGGAGAAAACATGCCGGAGAAACTGCATCCGAAAATCGACAATGGTCTGCCCAAGGAAAGTGCCAGCTTCGTCGGCGGCACGCTGGTCTGCGCCTGCACGAGCAAGCCGGTCAAGGTCAAGGTGAAGGGTCAAATCGCCCATAACCATGCCTGCGGCTGCACCAAATGCTGGAAGCCAGATGGCGCGATATTCTCGGTCGTTGCCGTGGCGGGCACGGGCGACGTGACCGTGACCGAGAACGGCGACAAGCTGAAGGTGGTTGATCCCGGCGCCCTGATCCGGCGCCACGCCTGCACCGGCTGCGGCGTCCACATGCACGGGCCGGTCGAGCGCGACCATGCGTTCAAGGGGCTCTCCTTCATTCATCCCGAGCGTTTCGAGGAGGATGGCTGGTCGCCTCCGGGCTTCGCCGCCTTCGTCTCGTCAATCATCGAATCCGGTGTCGATCCGAGCCGCATGGACGGCATCCGCTCGCAACTGAAGACAATCGGGCTCGAACCCTATGATTGCCTCAATCCAGGTTTGATGGACTATATCGCCACCTGGACCGCGAAGAAGTCCGGCGCGCTGCCGGCCTAGCGACGACTCGACGACATCAGTGGGGCCGGATATCAACCGGCCCCATATTCTTTGGAACGAACGATGCCAGCACCCGCCATTTACGTCGACGCCGACGCCTGCCCGGTCAAGGCCGAGGTCGAAAAGGTCGCCGAGCGCCATGGCGTCGTCGTCACCTTCGTCTCTAATGGCGGCCTGCGCCCATCGCGCGATCCGATGATCCGCAATGTCGTGGTGTCGAAAGGCGCTGACGCCGCCGACGACTGGATCGTCGACAACGCACGGCCCAACGACATCGTGGTGACAGCCGATATCCCGCTCGCAGCCCGCACGGTGGCGCTTGGCGCCCATGTGCTCGGCCCGACCGGACGCCCGTTCACGCCGGAGACGATCGGCATGGCGGTGGCGATGCGCGACCTCAAGCAGCATCTGCGCGAGACCGGCGAAAGCAAGGGCTACAATGCGAGCTTCGCGCCGCAGGACCGTTCGCGCTTTCTCGGCGAACTCGATCGCATCTTGCGACGGGCGTTGAAATCCGTCACACCGGACTAAGAAACCATCTCCACGCTAGGCCATGGCCGCCGAAACGCCCTTCAACAAACCCATACACCGGCATATGCAGTTCGCGGTGTCGGCCTGCGTCGGGGTAGTGGCGCTGGCCATCGCGTTGGGGTTGCGCGCGCCCCTCGCCTATTCGATCGGCGCCAATGCGTTCTTTGCCGCCTACATTATCCTCGTCGTCGCCCAGATGCCGCTGCTCACCGGCCGCTATCTGAGCAAGAATGCGCGTGCCACCGACCAGCCGGTGCTGGTCATCTTCGCCGTCACGCTTGTCGTCGTCGGTGTCGCCACCATCTCCTTGTTTCAATTGATCAATCGAAAGGACAGCGCGGCTGCCTTCGAACTGACCTTCGCCCTGCTGTCGATCCCGCTCGGATGGTTCACCATCCATGCGATGGCGGCGCTTCACTACGCGCATGTCTACTGGATGGACGGCGATACGGTCGATACCAAAACCAAGCAAAAAATGCCGGTCGGCGGCCTCGATTTCCCCGGCGGCAAACGGCCGGAAGGCTCGGATTTTCTCTACTTCTCGACAATCATCGGCATGACCGCGCAAACCGCCGACACAAACATAACGACCTCGCATATGCGCCGCATTGTGCTCGTCCATTCGATCGTGTCGTTCTTCTTCAACACAGTGATCGTCGCCGCCGCTGTCAATCTCGCGGTCAGCCTCGGCAGCCCGTAGTATCGAGCAACTCGTAATAATTCCGTGATCGGATGAAACATCGCTTTGGCTGGCAGCGTATTGGGAGGAGAAGGACTGGTAAGACTGGCTTAGCGGTCGAGAGGACGAGACAATGGAATCGGTTGCCAGAAGCCAACCCACCGCCGAGGCGGACACCGCCCCGTCGAAGGACGCGACGCTGATCTACCGGCAGTCGCGCTGGACGCGGCTGACGCATTGGCTCTGGGCGATCTCGCTGTTCTTTATGCTGCTTTCCGGCCTGCAGATCTTCAACGCCCGCCCGCAGCTCTATATCGGCAAGGAGTCGGGATTCGACTACAACAACACCGTCTTCGCCATCGGCGCCGAGAATACCGCCACCGGCCCGCGCGGCTACACCGAAATCCTGGGCAAGCGTTTCGACACGACCGGCGTGCTCGGTTGGTCGGGGCCCGCCGGGCAGGAAACGTCCCGCGCCTTTCCGTCATGGGCGACAATCCCGTCCTATTACGACCTCGGCACCGCCCGCGTCGTGCATTTCTTCTTCGCCTGGATATTGTCGACGACGCTGATCGTGTGGCTGATCGCCAGCCTGATCAACGGCCATCTGCGACGCGATCTCGCCCCGCGCATCGACGACATCAAGCGCCTGCCACGGGACATCATCGACCACGCCAAGCTGAAGTTTCATCACACCCGCGAATACAACACGTTGCAAAAGATGGCCTATGGCGGCGTGCTGTTCGTGCTTTTGCCGCTGATGATCATCACCGGTCTCGCCATGTCGCCGAGCATGAATTCCGTGCTGCCGTTCCTCAACGATCTCCTCGGCGGCCGGCAGACGGCGCGCACCATCCATTTCATCGTGATGGCGCTGCTCGTCGCCTTCTTCATCATCCATATGCTGATGATCCTCGCCGCCGGCCCGATCAACGAACTGCGCTCCATCATCACCGGCTGGTACCGAACCGATCCGCCGGCGGATGACGGAAAACCATCCGAGAGGGGTGCCTGACATGCCAAAATTCCAGATCAGCCCCAAACTGCAGATAAGCAGAAGAAGATTCCTGACCTCGGCCAGCCTCGGCCTGTCAGGCATCATGCTGTCTGGCTGTGACGCCTTCGACAGCCACCTCGGCGTCGGCGACGGCCTGCGCGGCTTCCTCGAAGGCGCCAACGACCTGACGTACCGCGCACAGCGGTTGCTTGCCGGTCGCGACGCGCTGGCGCCGGAATTCACCGAAGCCGATATCCGCCAACCGCAGCGCCCAAACGGCATCACCGCGCCGGACGACGATGTCTATAAGGGCCTGCTCGCCAATGATTTCGCCGATTGGCGGCTTGAAGTTTCAGGCCTTGTCGAAAAGCCGCTATCGCTCAGCCGCGAACAGCTTCAGAACATGCCGAGCCGCACGCAGATCACGCGCCATGACTGCGTCGAAGGCTGGAGTTGCATCGCCAAATGGACCGGCACACCGCTGTCGCTGGTTCTCGACCAGGCGGTGGTCAAACCGCAGGCGCGCTATGTCATGTTCCACTGCCTCGACACGATCGACCGCAGCCTGTCGGGCGACATCAAGTATTATGGCACGATCGACCTGATCGACGCCCGCCATCCGCAAACGATCCTGGCCTATGGCCTGAACGGCAAACCGTTGCCCGTCGAGAACGGTGCACCGCTTCGCGTCCGCGTCGAACGCCAACTCGGCTACAAGATGCCGAAATATCTCACCAAGATCGAATTGGTCGACGGCTTCGCCAATGTCGGCGGCGGTCGTGGTGGCTATTGGGAAGACAATGGCTACGACTGGTACGGCGGCATCTGATGGCTGCTCGGGTAGGACGCGTCAGGCGTTCAGCATACGGATCTTGGCGACGCCATCATTCGTCCGAATCCTCGAAAGTGGTTTGACCGGGCTCAGGTGGCCCGGCTCGCGTGTCGTCCGGATTATCCACCATGCAGCCGACGCCGTGGCATCCCTGATAGTTGCCGTGAGTATCGAAATTGGGATTACCGTCCCTGTCGAACTGCGGCGTCGGATCGATCCACTGATCGTTACGGCGCGGCTTCGGCCTCGGATAGTAGTTATCCGAACGGTGGCCATGCTTGTCGTTGTTGTCAAGGATCGCGCCGACGATGCCTCCGACAATGATCGCAGCCGCCGCATCACCTGGGGATGGCTTGCGGCCGGAGCCTGCGACTGCGAATTCGGCCGAGCAGCCATTGTCGACCCAGACGCCGCCGCCGTCATAACCCCAGCTCTTGCCATACTGGCAACGTGCCTTCGAAAGCCGTGACGTCAACTGCACACCGCGACGCGTATCGACGCCACAGTAGGAATAACGGTAGTTCGCGCTGGAGCAGACGATGCGGTTTGCAACTGCCGCCTGCGCCGCGTCCGGTAACAAGGAGAGCTTCGCCGGATTGCCCAGGGCACAGGCCAGGAACACCATCGAACCGGTAATCGCTATCCGTGCCGACATCGCAAGTCTCCATCAGGGTTCGCTATCGACAGAATGGCACCTTTGTGTAAATCTGACAACTGGACGGGCTGCAGCGAGGTTATATTCATGCGCGCTAAGATGATCGCCGCAACTATACTTGCCATTTCCGCCTGGTTGGCGCTGGCGGCGCCATCCGCCTGGGCGGACGACAGCCTCAAGCACGTCATCGACCAGAAGACACTGACTGTCGGTGTGGCGCTCAACCCGCCATGGATCCTCAAGAAAGCCGACGGAAAATTCGCTGGCTACGATGTGGATCTGACCAACGCGCTCGCTTCCGACCTTGGCGTCGACCTGAAACTGGTCGAAGTGCCCTGGAATGACCTCAAGACACGGCTGCTCAAGGGCGATTTCGACATGATTGCGGCAGGCTATGCCAGCACGCCGGAACGCGCCCGCGACGTGGTATTCTCCGACAAGACCGGCACCGCCGACATCCGCATGGTGGCGACGATCGCCAGTCTTGGCAAAAAGCCGGGAAAGGCATTGCGGGCACCGGGATACAAGATCGCCGTGCTCTCCAATTCCACGGATGAAGCCGCAGCGAAGGAAGCCTTTCCCAAGGCGACCTTCCTGTCCTTCGACAATACGGCCGATGTGTTTGCCGCGATCATCGGCGGCGAGGCGCAGGCCATGGTCGCCACCTCGCCGACGCCGCAGATGGCCGCCAGGCTTTATGATGCGAAATTGACCATGGTCGGCGGGCCGCTGTTGCGGACGCCGGAGGCGTTTGCCCTGCGGCCGGACGATGTCCGTCTCATCCAGTACGTCAACAACTGGATCGGCGCGCGCACCGCCGACGGCACCATAGGCAGCGTGCGCCGCTACTGGTTCGACAGCTTCAAATGGATGTCGCGCTTCGACACCGGCAAGCCGGAGCCGGCCAAACAATAGAGCGTGATGTCAGCGCTTCAGGCGACCTTGTCGATCAGCGGCTTCAGCGCCGGATGGATTTCCGGCGAGGCGTGCTTGATCAGCGTCAGCAGCGCCCGCTCGTTCTCCTGCAGCGGCCGGTCGCCAATGTGCTCGGCCAGCCACTTCGCCTCGCCGGCGTCGATCGTCTCGGCGCGGCGAGCCAGTGCCTCGGCTGCCTTGTTCTTCGATTCCCAATCGGCCTCGATATCGCCCGGCGCGCGGTAGGCTTCCAGGACACCGGCGAGACCGCCCGACACCATGCGGTTGAAGAAACCGCCAATTTCCGGTTCGGCCTGCTCGAAAAAAGAGTCCTGGCGCAGTGCCACATCGCGCACCGGCGCCTCATAGCCGGCCGAGCACATGACGAAATTGGCGATCGCCTTGACGAACAGATCGTTCCAGGATGGATCGTTGCTGGTCGCGGCCGTCCGCTGGTTGATCCTGAATAGCACCTCCGCCTCGGCGCGGGTCATGGCAATATTGCCGTCGCCGCCATAGGCGTAGAGGATGCGACGCAGAAGCTCGACTTCCGCCTTGGCAATCCTGCCGGGCACCAGTTTGCCGCCGTGCATGAGCGGCCCCTTGCCGTCGACGACGGCATGGGCGACCTGCTCCAGCGCATAGACGCAAAGCCGGTTTGGCGAGGACTTCGCCTTTTCCAGCACACGCATCAGCAATTCGAGCTCAGTGCGGCTATCGACCATGCCATCGCGCGAAATCGTCCGGACCAGCCAGTCGGCGTTGTCTTGCGAGACATAGCCTGCCGGTTTTTCCTGATGGACGATGTAATCGGTGACGGCCTCGACGAAGAAGTCAGGCCATTCCGCGCATTTGTCCCTTGCCGTCGCATCGAGCGCAAACAGCGCCTCGGCCTCGCCGCGGCTCACCACGCCATCGCCGAACACCTCGCGGCGCAGCATAACCACATCCTCAGCCGTGATGCGATTTTTCCACGCCAGCCCGGCCACCGGCGCGCTCATGATCAGTTCGCCCATTTTTCGTTCCCGTCTATCGCCGGCAACGCCGGTCCCAAGCACCATGGCGACCCCTATATCAGCAGTGTCTTGAGAAACCGCCAAACGGCGTGGTTAGCGAAGACTTGTCGGCCAATGCATGTCGCCCAAAAGCATGCCCACGGGCTCGACCCGAGGGTGTGCAGCGGTTTGGGTAAACGAGATGCATCAAGACAAAGGTCCAAAGCGCGGTGCCTGAATCCGTTCAGTGCGATGCGCTTTAGATGTCGCTGGCAGGTGACAAGGTGTCGTTGACGGGCTATGGATGACGAGTCGAGGGCTCATGGTTTTGAGTCCTACCTGTTTGCGGGAGAGAGCAGCGAGAGCTGCCGCCGAAGGGGAAATCGCCCGAAATCTCTCAGGCAAAAGAACCGTAGACGGGAAAGACACTCTGGAAAGTCGGGGCTTGCCCCCGCGCCGAAGGTGTAAGCGCTGCCGACAGAGTTACGGGGCGCGAGTCTCTCAGGCTTCAGACAGAGGGGCACGGACTGGTCGCCATCAGCGGCCGATTGCGTGCGACTCTGGAGATGACATGACGGGCGACGACACCAAACACCTTCCCCTCGAAGATTTGCATGCCGCCGTCGGCGCACGCTTTGGCGCGTTCGCCGGCTGGTCGATGCCGCTGACCTATCCGGCCGGCGTGATGAAGGAACACCTTCATACCCGCGAGCAGGCCGGCCTGTTCGACATCTCGCACATGAAGCTGTTCGAGGTCAGCGGTCCGGGCGCCGCCGCACTGCTCGACCGCGCCTGCCCGCTGGATGCCGGCGCGCTCGATATCTCCCAGTCCAAATACACCTTCTTCCTCAATGAGGCCGCCGGCATCATCGACGACCTTATCGTCACGCGGCTTGGCGACGAGCGCTTCATGGTCGTGGCCAATGCCGGCAACGCCGCCGTCGACGAGAAGCACTTGCGCGGGCTGGCTGAGGATTTCGAGGCAAAGGTCGACGCACTCGACCGCGTCTTCCTGGCCATCCAGGGCCCCGAAGCATGGGCGGCCCTTGCCCGCGCCGGCATCGAGACCGGATCGCTGCTGTTCATGCATGGCATCGAACCCAGGCAAAACTGGTTCATGAGCCGCTCCGGCTATACCGGCGAAGACGGTTTCGAGATCGGCCTGCCGGAAGCGGACGCACGCGATCTCGTCGCCAGACTGCTCGAAGACGAGCGCGTGCTGTGGATCGGCCTTGCCGCCCGCGACAGCTTGCGGCTGGAGGCCGGGCTCTGCCTGCACGGCCAGGACATCACGCCAGAGATCGATCCGGCCAGCGCCGGGCTGATGTGGGCGATCCCCAAGGACATCCGCGCCGCCGGGGCGTTCATCGGCGCCGATGCCTTGCGCGCAATCGTTGAGCGCGGCCCGGCGCAAAAACGCGTCGGCCTGAAGCCGGAAGGCCGCCAGCCGGTGCGCGCCGGCGCCGCGCTGTTCGACGCCGACGGCAATCAGGCAGGCCATGTCACCTCGGGCGGCTTCGGCCCCTCGGCCGGCCACCCGGTTGCCATGGGCTACGTCTCGACGGCGCTGGCCAAGCCCGGAGCAAAACTGCTTGCCGATGTGCGCGGGACGAAAATCCCGATCGATATCAATCCCCTACCCTTCACACCTCATCGCTACCGCAAAGGATAAGTCCTATGGCAAAGACCTATTTCACCGAAGACCACGAATGGCTCCGCGTCGAAGGCGGCATCGCCACTGTCGGCATCACCGATTACGCGCAGGAGCAACTCGGCGATCTCGTTTTCGTCGAATTGCCGGAGACGGGAAGAAAGCTGGCCAAGGGCGATACGGCCGTCGTGGTCGAATCGGTCAAAGCGGCATCCGACGTCTATGCGCCGGTCGATGGCGAGATCACCGAAGCCAACAACGCGCTGTCGTCGGACCCGTCTCTGGTCAATTCGGCGGCAACAGGCGACGGCTGGCTATGGAAGATGAAGCTCGCCAATGAAAGCCAGCTCGAGGGCCTCCTCGATGAGGCCGGCTACCAGGCTCACATCGGTTGATATCAGGATATTGAACATGACCGTAGCAGCACCCTATCCCTTTTCGACCCGCCACATCGGCCCCGGCCTCAACGATATCAGAGCCATGCTCGCCACCATCGGCGTTCCCTCCGTCGAGACGCTGATCAGCCAGGCCGTGCCGAGATCGATCCGTCTCGACCAGCCGCTCGCCTTGCCCGCTCCAGCCAGCGAAGCGGAAGCGCTGGCCGAGCTCTCGGCAATGATGGCCAAAAATACCGTGTTGAAGAGCTTTATCGGCGCCGGTTACCACGGCGTCCACGTGCCGCCGGTCATCCAGCGCAATCTGTTCGAGAACCCGGCCTGGTATACGGCCTACACGCCCTACCAGGCCGAAATCAGCCAGGGCCGGCTCGAAATGCTGTTCAACTTCCAGACCCTGGTTGCCGAGCTGACCGGACTTCCGGTGGCATCGGCGTCGCTGCTCGACGAGGCGACGGCGGTGGCCGAGGCCGTCGGCATTGCGCTGCGCCACCATCGCGACAAGCGCACCAAGGTAGCGCTTGCCGGCACCCCGCATCCGCAGACGCTGGACGTCGTGCGCACCCGCGCCGAACCGCTCGGCACCGAGGTCGACGGCGAGACGATCGACGACAACACCGCCGCCCTGCTCGTCTCCTGGCCTGACACGTTTGGTGTCTATGGCGACCACAAGGCGGCGATCGAAAAGGCTCGCGCCGCCGGCGCGCTCGTCGTCTTCATCGCCGATCCGCTCGCTCTCACGCTGACCGACACGCCGGCAAAACTCGGCGCCGACATCGCCGTCGGTCCGATGCAGCGCTTTGGCGTGCCGATGGGCTTTGGCGGTCCGCACGCCGCCTATTGCGCCGTCTCCGACAGACTGACGCGGCTGATGCCCGGCCGCCTCGTCGGCCAGTCGACCGACAGCAAGGGCCGCCCCGGCTATCGCCTCGCTTTGCAGACGCGCGAACAGCATATCCGCCGCGACAAGGCGACCTCCAACATCTGCACCGCGCAGGCGCTGCTCGCCAACATGGCGACGGCCTATGCGATCTGGCACGGCCCCGCCGGCCTGCAAGCGATTGCCGGCTGCATCCACGCACTGGCCAACCGCCTGGCGGCCGGCCTCAAGGTCTCAGGCGTTTCGGTGCTTGGCGCGAACCGCTTCGACACGGTGACGGTAGAGGTGAAAGGCAAAGCCCAGGCGATCGCCACCGCTGCCGAAAAGACCGGCCGGCTGCTGCGCGTCATCGACGCCGACCATATCGGCATCAGCTTCGACGAGACCTCGACCGAGGCCGATCTGGACGCGATCGCGGCACTGTTCGGCGCCAAGGTCGATGCCGCCGGCGCCAGCACCCTGCCTGGCAAACCACGCGGCAAGGAGTTTCTCAGCCAGCCGGTCTTCCACGAAAACCACTCGGAAACCGAGATGATGCGCTTCCTGCGCCGGCTGGCCGACAAGGACCTGGCGCTTGACCGCGCCATGATCCCGCTCGGATCCTGCACCATGAAGCTCAACGCCGCTGCCGAGATGATGCCGGTGAGCTGGCCAAGCGTAGCCAATCTGCATCCGTTCGCGCCGGCCAGTCATTCGGCGGGCTACCGCGCCATGGTCGGCGAACTGGAAGGCTGGCTGTCCGAGATTACCGGTTTCGAGGCGGTCAGCCTGCAACCCAATGCCGGCAGCCAGGGAGAGTATGCCGGATTGCTCGCCATCCGCGCCTATCACCGCTCGCGCGGCGAAGGCCATCGCACCGTCTGCCTGATCCCCTCCTCCGCGCATGGCACCAATCCGGCAAGCGCGGCGATGGCCGGCATGAGCGTCGTCGTCGTGCGCTGCCTCGAGGACGGCAATATCGACATGGACGATATGAGGGCCAAGGCCAATGAGCATTCCAGGAATCTCGCGGCGCTGATGTTCACCTATCCCTCGACGCATGGCGTCTTCGAGGAAGGCGCGCGCCATCTCTGCGCCCTCATCCATGAGCATGGTGGACAGGTCTATTTCGATGGCGCCAACCTCAACGCCATGGTCGGCCTTGCTCGTCCCGGCGACATCGGCGCCGATGTCTGCCACATGAACCTGCACAAGACCTTCTGCATTCCGCATGGCGGCGGTGGCCCCGGCATCGGCCCGATCGGCGTCAAGGCGCATCTGAAGCCCTATCTGCCCGGCCACGTCACCGAAGGCTCGGCCCATGCCGTGTCGGCGGCACCCTTCGGCAGCGCTTCCATCCTGCCGATCACCTGGATGTACATCCGCATGATGGGCGCCTCCGGCCTGAGGCAGGCTACCGAGACCGCCATCATCTCGGCCAACTATGTGGCGACACGGCTCGCGCCGTACTTCCCGCTCCTCTACAAGGGCAGGCATGATCGCATCGCTCATGAATGCATCCTCGACACGCGCGTGCTCAAGGAGAGCTCCGGCATCAGCGTCGACGATATCGCCAAGCGCCTGATCGACTACGGCTTCCATGCGCCGACCATGTCGTTTCCGGTCGCCGGCACGCTGATGGTCGAGCCGACCGAATCCGAGCCCAAGCAGGAACTCGACCGTTTCTGCGAGGCGATGATTGCGATATCGGGTGAGGCGGCCAAGGTGGCGAAGGGCGAATGGCCTTTGGCCGACAATCCGCTGGTCAACGCGCCCCACACCGCCGCCGAGGCGCTGGCTGGCGAGTGGACCCATCCCTATTCGCGGCTCGAGGCGGCCTATCCAGCCGGCAACGCCGATACATCGGCGAAATACTGGCCGCCGGTATCGCGCATCGACAATGTCGCCGGCGACCGCAATCTCGTCTGCTCCTGCCCGCCACTGTCGGAATATCTGGGCGCGGCGGAGTAATTCCGGCGGAATAATGAGGCAGAACGCAGGGGCCGGCCCAACCTGGTCGGCCCTGCTGGCCTTGTTCTGGGCAATGACGCGATTTCGCCAGCAGTCTCGATGACACGCATGCTGCCACCGACGCATTTCCGCCGCTTGGTTGTCGAATGGTTTTGCTGTAAGAGGAGCGATCCTCGAACGTAACAGGAACCTCCGTCGCCTGCCCGCGAAAAGCGTGGCAGTATCGGCAGGTGATTCGCAGCATCGCAATCCAGGACCAGCATGGACGACAGCAACGATCTTTTCGGCAATATGGACAAGCAGCCGCAGCCGGTTCGCACACCGGCGCGCCCGGCGGACCCGCTGGTGCAGGCCACCAGGCGTGCTGCCGCGACCAAGGATGGTAGCGAGGGCTATAGTGCCGCCGACATCGAGGTTCTGGAAGGGCTCGAGCCGGTGCGGCGCCGCCCCGGCATGTATATTGGCGGCACTGACGACAAGGCGATGCACCATCTGTTTGCCGAAGTCATCGACAATTCGATGGACGAGGCGGTCGCCGGACACGCGACCTTCATCGATGTCGAACTCTCCGCCGACGGCTATCTCACAGTTACCGACAATGGCCGCGGCATCCCGGTCGATCCACACCCGAAATTCAAGAAACCGGCGCTCGAAGTCATCATGACGACGCTGCATTCGGGTGGCAAGTTCGACTCGAAGGTCTATGAAACCTCGGGCGGCTTGCACGGCGTCGGCGTTTCCGTGGTCAACGCGCTGTCGGATCATCTCGAGGTCGAAGTCGCGCGGGGACGCCAGCTTTATCGGCAAAAATTCTCGCGCGGCATTCCGGTCACCGGCCTGGAGCATCTCGGCGAGGTGCACAACCGCCGCGGCACCAAAATCCGCTTCCATCCCGACGAGCAGATCTTCGGCAAGGGTGCCGCCTTCGAGCCGGCGCGGCTCTATCGGATGACGCGCTCGAAGGCCTATCTGTTCGGCGGCGTCGAGATCCGCTGGACCTGCGATCCGTCGCTTATCAAGGAAAAGGATCAGACGCCGGCCAAGGCCGAGTTCCATTTTCCGGGCGGCCTCAAGGACTATCTGAAAGCGTCGCTCGGCGATGAATTCCAGGTCACCCGCGAAGTCTTCGCCGGCAAGAGCGAAAGGCAAGGCGGCCACGGCTCGCTCGAATGGGCGGTGACCTGGTTCGGCGGCGACGGCTTCCTCAACTCCTACTGCAACACCATCCCCACCGGCGAAGGCGGCACGCACGAGGCCGGCTTCCGCAACGTCTTGACGCGGGGCTTGCGTTCCTACGCCGATCTCGTCGGCAACAAGCGCGCCTCGATCGTTACGTCGGAAGACGTCATGATCTCGGCGGCGGGCATGCTCTCGGTGTTCATTCGCGAGCCGGAATTCGTCGGCCAGACCAAGGACAGGCTGGCGACGATCGAGGCAATTCGAATTGTCGAAACCGCCATCCGCGACCCCTTCGACCATTGGCTGGCCGACAATCCGCAGGAAGCCTCGAAACTGCTCGAATGGGTGATCGCGCGCGCCGACGAGCGGGTGCGACGGCGCCAGGAAAAGGAAGTCTCTCGCAAAAGCGCGGTGCGCAAATTGCGGTTGCCCGGCAAACTCGCCGACTGCACCCAAAATGCCGCTGCCGGCGCCGAGCTCTTCATCGTCGAGGGCGATTCGGCCGGCGGCTCGGCGAAACAGGCGCGCGACCGCGCCAGCCAGGCCGTGTTGCCGCTGCGCGGCAAGATCCTCAACGTCGCCAGCGCCGGCAACGACAAGCTCGCCGCCAACCAGCAGATATCAGACCTGATCCAGGCATTGGGCTGTGGCACGCGTTCAAAGTACCGCGACGAGGATCTGCGCTACGACCGGGTCATCATCATGACCGACGCCGATGTCGATGGCGCCCACATCGCCTCTCTGCTGATCACCTTCTTCTATCAGGAGATGCCAAATCTGGTTCACGGCGGCCATCTCTATCTGGCGGTGCCGCCGCTTTACTCGATCCGGCAAGGCGGCAAGGTCGCTTACGCCCGCGACGATGCGCACAAGGACGAGCTTCTGCGGACCGAATTCACCGGACGCGGCAAGGTCGAAATCGGCCGCTTCAAGGGGCTGGGCGAAATGATGGCGGCCCAGCTCAAGGAAACGACCATGGACCAGAGGAAGCGCACGCTGCTCAGGGTCGATGTGATCGACGCTGAGGCCGCGACCAAGGATGCGGTCGACGCGCTGATGGGCACCAAGCCGGAAGCCCGTTTCCGCTTCATCCAGGAACGCGCCGAATTCGCAGCGACAGAAGTGCTGGACATCTGAAATAGCCGCTTCCATTCGAATGCGGAGATGAGCATGTGACCTGGGACCGGCTGCGCAGCGATCTCGCCGCAAGGCTCGCCAGCCTCACGCGGCCGACCCGGTCGGACTGGATTTTCGCCCTGCGCACGGTATCGGCCGGGTTGATCGCGCTTCTTTGCGCCTACGCGCTCAAGCTCGACCATCCGCAATGGGCAATGATGACGGTTTTCATCGTCGCCCAGCCAGTCGCCGGCATGGTGCTGGCAAAGGGCTTTTACCGGCTGCTCGGCACGCTTGCCGGTGGTCTGGCGGCAATCGGCATCACCACCCTTTTTGGCGACAATCCCTGGCTGCTGGTCACGGTGCTTGCCGTCTGGATCGGCCTTTGCACGCTCGTATCATCGCTGCTGCGCAACCCGGAAGCCTATGGCGCGGCCCTTGCCGGCTATACCGCGATGATCATCGGCCTGCCGGCTTTCGGACAGCCGCATCTTGTCGTTGAGCTCGCCGTGGCGCGTTGCGCGGAAATCGTGCTCGGCATCGTCTGCGCCGCGTTGACCAGCCGTTTGATCCTGCCCAAACTGGCGGCCGACGCCATTATCTCCAGGCTGAAGCGCTGCATACTCGACCTCGCGGTCTATGCCGGTGGTGCTTTCTCCAGCGGCGATGCGACGATGCTCGCCGGCCTGCACCGAAAGCTGATCGCCGACGCTCAGACACTCGGCGAAATGCGCGCCTATGCAAGACTGGAAGCGCCGAGCTTTGCGAGCCGCGCCTATCCGGTCCGGCGCACCATCGGCCAGCTTCTGTCGGCCCTGTCGGCGGCGCGCGCGCTGCATGCCCATGCCGCGCCGAAGAACGCGGCCCTCATTCCCGTGCGCGCCAAACTGAAGGCTTTCGTCGGCGAATTGGCGGCACAACCGGCTGCGCTGGACGATACCGCACCTTGGATAGCACGGCTCGACGCGATCGTTGCCGAAGCGCGGCGGATGCCCGACATGTCGGCGGCTAAGGGCGAGGACAGGATCGGCGCCGTCACCCGCCTCACCATCGCCGCCGATTTCGCCGAAGCCTTGCAGCAGGTGCTGCGTGGCCTGGACGCCTTGCGCGCTCCAGCTTCCCGTTCCGCTCGTGAGCGGCGGCAGCCGGCGCTGGTGATCCATCGCGACTATCATGCGGCGTGGCGCAACGCCGTGCGCGCCGCGATCGCCACGCTTCTGGTCACGGTCTTCTGGCTGACGACGAAATGGTCCGAAGCTGCCGGCACGGTCATCCTTGTCGCCGTCGTCTCCAGCCTGTTTGCCGCCCGCCCCGATCCCGTGCAATCAGCCTGGGGCTTCTTCAAGGGCACCTTGCTGGCCCTGCCCTTTGCGTTTCTCGTTGGCCAGATCGCGCTTCCCGCTCTGCCCGGTTTTGGCTGGTTCATGCTCTTCGTTGTGCCTATCCTCGTGCCGGCGGCACTGGGTATGGCCAATCCACGCCATGTCGGCCTGGCGACAGCCTTTGCCATCAACTTCCTCGCCTTCCTCAGTCCGCACCAGGCCATGATCTACGATCCCGTACCGTTCTTCGCTGGCTCGGCGTCGATCCTGGTCGGCATTCTCCTCGCGATCGGCGTCTTCATCGTCGTCTTGCCTGCCGACCCCTGGGTCACCGTCAACCGCACCCTGCAGGCCATGCGGCAGGATCTCGCGCGCCTTTGCCTGCATGAACGCGTTGCGAGACGCGAAGCTTTCGAGAGCCTTGCCTACGACCGCGTCAACCAGTTGATGCCGCTCTTGCAGAGCACCGGCAAGAAGGGTGACACCGTGCTCGGTGGCAGCATTGTCTCCGTCACTGTCGGCATCGAAATCCTGCGGCTTCGCAATGCGCAGCAAAGTCCGGCAATCCCGCCGGACACAGCACTTTGGATCACCAATTTCCTGCGCGGGCTGGCGCGCGAACTGCTTTTCCGAAAACCCGGCGATCCGCAGACGGCAACGATCGCCGTCGCAAGGCAATATGCGGCTGGCATCGCCGAGCGCAGCGACGCGGCGGAGATTTTGCAGGTTGCGGCCTCGCTGCGGATCATCGCCGTGGCGGTCGAGGATTTTCCGGATTTTTTCGCGAAGAATAAGATTTAGGCCGCCGCGATAGCCAGCGCATGACCGCGCGCGTTTTCGCGCAGTGCGTCGAGATGGATCGACTTCACCAACCCGGCAAGATCGCCTTGCGCCGACTGCCCACCGAGTTCCTTCAGCATCAGCCAGCTGACCTCCTGCACGCCGGCGATGCGCTTGCCATTGGCAACCTCGCGCCAAACCTTCAACGCGCGCAGGATGATCGCGTGTATTGCCGCGGCAAGACCTGCGCTGCGAAACAGCGCCTGCAGAGCCACGTCATGCCCGCCGGCCAGCAGCGCCCTCACCCGTTGTTCGGACTGCTGGCTGAGCGCAACCAGCGCCGAGCCGAAGAAATCGACCTTGCCATGCGCGATGGTGCGAATGAGGAAGCTTGCCGTCAGGTCGCCACGCAGGCGCAGGTGCTCAATCAGGGCTGCGTGCTCTTCCTGGCGCGTGCCTTCGATCAGCGTCACCGAAGCCCTGACGCAGGCGTCGCGCATGACGCGTTCAGCTCTTGCCGAGCCCATCAGCGCCAGCACCAGCGGCGACCCCTTGAGGGTTTCACCAAGTTTTATCAGCAGCATATGCCGGCAGTCGGCCGGTAGCCGTGCGTCCGATATCAGCGCTTCGCGCATCTGAGGCAAATGACCATGCCGTTCGGCCATGCGGCGAAAGCTGAGCGAAGCGATATCGGCGCCGCTATTGGCGAGCAGCGTGGCGCAGGCTTCCGGTTCGCCGATCTCGGCGACTGCCGCCGCCACCGCCATCGAGACGACAGGCCGGTCGGCGATCAATTTCTGCGTCGCCTTCTGGCCGCTCGCGACCCGGTCGATCAAATCGGCATCGGTGAGCAGCGGCGAACGCGCCAGCACCAGGCTGGCCACTTCCGGCTGGTCGGACGCCAGCGCGCTGATGATCTGCAGCGGCGCGTGATGGCTCATCGACAACGCCTCGGCAATCGCCAATCGCACCTTCGACGAGGCGTCGTCGAGCAGCAACGTCAGCGCGGCCTCGGCGGCGCAACGATCCTCGAAAGGCAGATCGGAATTGATATAGGCGCGGGCCAGCGCGCTGGCTGCCGCGGCGCGTTCCGAGACCCGCGCGGTGTCAATCCATTTCAGGAAATGCGAAACAACCATGCCGTCCGCTGCGCCCCCAGCCCGAGTCCGTTCCCGCCCTTGGGTAGACCGTAGGCAGAAATGGTTTACGAACGGTTCACCATGTTTGTTAACTGGCTTGCGAGCTTGGTTTGCAGCGCCTATCAACCCCTGAGCAGTGGAGGAAATAGACACATGGCCGGCCTTTATCTGGAAGAATTCGTCGTCGGCCGTGTCTTCCAGCACACGCTGCGCAAGACCGTCACCGAAAGCGACAACATGCTGTTTTCGGTGATGACGCTGAATCCACAGCCGCTGCATATCGATTTCGACTTCGCCGCCAAAAGCGAATGGGGCAAGCCGCTGGTCAATTCGCTGTTCACGCTGGGCTTGATGATCGGCATTTCGGTGAACGACATCACTGTCGGCACCACCATTGCCAATCTCGGCATGAAGGAGACGGTGTTTCCACATCCGGTCTTCCATGGCGACACCATCCGCGTCGAGACCACCGTGATCTCGGCGCGGGCATCGAAATCGAAGCCGGACCGCGGCATCGTCGAGTTCGAACACCGCGCCTACAACCAGAATGACGTGCTCGTCGCTAAATGCCTGAGGCAAGCGATGATGATGAAGAAGGCAGCCTGAACCATGCGTTCGCTGCTCTTCGTTCCCGGCGATTCGGAAAAGAAGCTGGAGAAGGGGTTTGGCGCTGGCGCCGACGTGGTCATCGTCGACCTCGAGGATTCCGTGGCGCCCGGGAACAAGCCGGCGGCGCGCGACATCGCGGCGAACTTCATTGCCGCCTATCGGCATCAGGCCACGGCCACGATCTATGTTCGGGTCAACGATCTGTCGAGCGGGCTGACCGACGACGATCTCGCGGCACTTGTTCCGACCAAACCCGACGGCATCATGCTGCCGAAGTCAAACAGCGGCGAGGATGTCCAACAGCTTTCGGCAAGACTGAGGGTGCACGAAGCCGAAAACGGCCTGCCGGACGGCGCGATAAGAATTCTGCCGATCATCACGGAAACGGCGGCAGGCGTGCTGGCGGCCACGACCTACGCCAAGGCCAGCGCGCGGCTTGCCGGCATCACCTGGGGGGCGGAGGATCTGTCGGCGGCGATCGGTGCCCGCACGGCGCGCGACGAAAATGGCCGCTACACCGATCTGTTCCGGTTTGCCCGAACCATGACCATCCTTGCCGCGGGTGCGGCGGAGGTCGCCGCGATCGACACGGTCTTCCCCGGCTTTCGCGACATGGCTGCTTTCGAGAATGAATGCGCCGAGGCCGAGCGCGACGGTTTCACCGGCAAGATGGCGATCCATCCGGCGCAAGTGCCGGTCATCAACGCCGCCTTCACGCCATCGGCTGAGGCCGTTCAGCATTCCGCTGCCCTGGTTGCCGCATTTGAGGCGGCGGGAAACCCCGGTGTCGTCGGCATCGACGGCAAGATGTACGACCGGCCGCATCTTCGGCTCGCCGAACGGCTTCTGGCACGCGCCAGGGCAGCCGGGGTTTTGGCGTAATCTGCCCAGCCCTATTCTTTTCCCCACCGGGGCCGACGCATCGAGAAGATCTCGTTGACGCTCGAATAGTCCATATAGCCGAGACGGCCGACATTGCCCGCCTTGACGATATCGAACCTGCCGTCGTTCAGGAAAGCGTCGTCGATATGGACACCGACGACTTCGCCGGCCACCACAACCGCGCCCGTCGATGTTCCGTCCAGCGCTTTCGGGCGAAGGATCTCGGTCACCCGGCATTCGAGCGCCGCGGGCGCTGCCGCCACGCGCGGCGGCGCGACAAGACGCGACGGCGCCATGGCCAGATCGGCATAGCCGAATTCGCTGATGCCGCGCGGCGCGTCGACAGCCGTCCGGTTCATTTTCTCCGCCAGCTCGCGACTGACCAGATTGGCGACGAACTCGCCCGTTTCCTCGGCAAAGGTGGCGCTGTCCTTCTCGCCTTCGGACGAGAACCAGACAAGGAAGGGCCGGGTCGAAAAGGCGTTGAAGAAGGAATAGGGCGCGAGATTGATCCTGCCTTGCCCATCCACTGTCGAGATCCATCCGATCGGGCGCGGCGCCACGATCGCCTTGGACGGATCATGCGGCAGCCCGTGCCCTTTCGACGGTTCGTAGAACATCTCTATTCCACCCAGGGTCCCTGATAGTCGGCATAGAGTTTCGCCGCATCCGGGCGCGGCCGCTCCGGCGCTGGCCCTTGATAGGAGCCGATATGGACAAAGCCGACAACGCGCTCATGCGGCGCCAGCCCCAGCAACGCCCTGCCCTCAGGCACGTCTGAGTACCAGTTGCTGATCATATTGGTGCCGTAGCCCAGCGCATTGGCCGATATCATCAGGTTCATCGCCGCCATGCCGCCGGACAGGAACATTTCCCATTGCGGGATTTTCGGGTTCTCCTTTGGGCTCGACACCACGCCGATCACCAGCGGCGCGCGCGAAAAGCGCGCCAGTTCCTGGTTGCGGCGGCCTTCGGGCAGCGGCCCCTCGCGCTGTTCGGCAAGGGCCGCCAGCTTCTTGCCGATCTCGAAGCGGGCCTCGCCCCGGTAGAGGATGAAGCGCCAGGGTTCCAGCCGGCCATGGTCCGGCACCCGTGAGGCGGCGGCAATCATGGTCGCGATATCGGCCTCGCTGGGCGCCGGCTCCTTCAACTCCGGGATCGGCGCGGAATTTCGGGTCAGCAGAAAGTCGATGATCGGCGACGCCATGGGTGCAAGTCTCCTGGAATTTGAGCTGAAGCACGCCATCGCGACATCGGGCGGCTTGGGCAGTGGCGCGGACGCGCCGGGACGGCAAGAATCCTTTAGACCGAAACATGGCCCAGCAGAAGCGATCCGGACTCTTAAGCCTTGAAATTGCCACCGCCTTGGGCTTCAACGCAAGGCATGTTTGAGGGGATGCTTCGTCTTTTCCTGGTCTGGCTCGGTGTGGCACTGTTCATGGTGCCGATCGCGTCCGCCATCGCCCAGAATGCGGACGGCATTAGCAATCTGAAGCTTCCCGGGATTTCCAGCTACGCGAGGCCGAAAAGCGAGACATCGCTGGCTCTGGGCAGCAGCGGCGCGATCACGCTGTCGGCGCAACTGACCGACAGGGGCGCCGACATCACGCGCGGCATCGTCTGGCGTGTCTTCAAGCCTGAAACAGCAAGCGACGGCAAGCTGCCGATGGTCGCTTCCGCCCATGGCGGCACCGCCGTGTTTCAGCTCGAGCCCGGCAGCTATCTGGTCCATGCCTCATATGGTCGGGCCGGTGCTACCAAGCGCATCACCGTCGGCAAGGACGCCAAGCGCGAGAGCCTCGTGCTTGATGCCGGCGGTCTCAAGCTCGACGCCGTGCTGTCGGGCGGGGCGCGCATCCCACCGAAAAAGCTGCGCTTTTCGATTTACGAGGACCATGCCGAAGCCAATGGCGACCGTGCGCTGATCATCCCCGACGTCGAGCCGAACAGCGTCGTGCGGCTGAACGCCGGCGTCTACCACGTCGTTTCGACCTACGGCGCGGTGAATGCGGTCATACGCTCCGACATCCGCGTCGAGGCCGGCAAGCTGACCGAAGCGACTGTCGAGCATCGCGCAGCCGAGATGACCATGAAGCTGGTGCGCGAAGCCGGCGGCGAGGCGATCGCTGACACCTCCTGGTCGCTGCTCAACGAATCCGGCGACCCGATCAAGGAAACCGTCGGCGCCTTTGCCTCGATGGTGTTGGCCGAGGGCGACTACACCATCATCGCCAAGAATCGCGACCGTATCTACCAGAAGGATTTTACGGTCGTGGCTGGACAGAACAAGGAAATCGAGGTCCTGGCCTCGGAAGCCTCGGCGATCGATCCTGAGGAAGGCGCGGACTGAAGCGATTCCACCTTTTCGTTGAATCGCAAAGTCGCAACTCAGGCCGCGAGCTTCGTCCGCCCCTGCAGGAACGGAAGCTTCTTCCGCCGCGCCTCGGCCGGCGCCAGATCGAACACGCCGCGATGGAGACGGTCGAGCAGCATCTTGCGGTCGCGCAGCGGCTCCAGCTCTTCCCAGCTCAACGCGTCGCCGACGCGCACGTCGATCGACTTGCCGGAGAGGCGCGCGAATTCACGGATGAGCAGCGATGTGCGCAGCGTCAGTGAGGCCTTGCCGACGAACTTCGCCACGCGGCCGTCACGCTCGGCCATGTTCATCGGACCGCTGACCAGATGGAACAGCCGACCGTTCTGACCGGAAAAATGCATCGGAATGACCGAGGCCCTGGCATCCTGGACGAGACGGGCCGGAAACATCTTCCATGGCAGGTCGCGCGCCCGGCCGAACCCCTTCGGCGCCGTGGCGACGCCGCCGGCTGGAAAGACGACGATGGTAACGCCCTCCTTCAGCAGCCGCACCGCCTCATGGCGCACCGCCATATTGTTCTTGAGCGCATCCTTGGTTTCGGAAAAGTCGATCGGCAGCGAATAGGGCTCCATCTCGCTGATCTTGAGCAGATCCTTGTGGATCATGACACGAAACGGGCGCTTAAGCTGCTCGGCCAGCGAGAGCACGGCTATGCCGTCGCCTATGCCAAACGGATGGTTGGCGACGATCACCAACGGTGTGTCGGGCAGCCTTGCCGGCGGCCACTGATCGGCGGTCCGCACCCGGACATCGATCAGTTCCAGCATGCGGCTGAACACGCGCTCGCCGGTCGGCACCACGTGACGGCGCCAGAAATCGTAGAGCGCAGCATAGCGGTCGCGCCCGGACAGGCCTTCGATCGAATGGATGAACCAGCGCGTCAATGCCGGCTGATGCGGGCTGGCATAGGAAAGTTCGGGAAACGGTCTTTCGCGCAGTTTCAGCTTCAGCATTGCGGCTTTTTAAACTCACGCCATGACAGGGATGTGAAAATGGCGGTGGATCGCTCCACCGCCATTTCGTTGTGACTCTGAAGAGATCAGGCCGCGCGGCGTCTCCGGTCGGGCGTGACCGCCTCATCGGAAAGCAGCTTCACGGCTTCGACGAGACCAAGCGATTCCTGATCGCGCGAACCCAGGCGGCGGATGTTGACCGTCGCTTCCTCCGCCTCGCGCTTGCCGCAGACGAGGATGACCGGAACCTTGGCCAGCGAATGCTCGCGGACCTTGTAGTTGATCTTCTCGTTGCGCAGATCGGCTTCCGCCTGGAGCCCGACCGCCTTCAACTGCGCAACGACCTTTTGAGCGTAGTCATCAGCATCGGAGGTGATCGTCGCCACCACAACCTGCAATGGCGCGAACCACAGCGGGAAATGACCGGAATAGTTCTCGATCAGGATGCCGAGGAAGCGCTCCATCGAGCCGCAGATGGCGCGGTGCACCATGACGGGCTGTTTCTTCTCCGAATCCGAACCGATGTAGAAGGCGCCGAACCGTTCCGGCAGGTTGAAGTCGACCTGCGTGGTGCCGCATTGCCATTCGCGGCCGATAGCATCCTTCAGCACATACTCGAATTTAGGGCCGTAGAAGGCGCCCTCGCCCGGATTGATCGAGGTCTTGATGCGATTGCCGGACTGTGTGCGGATCGTCTCCAGCACACTGCCCATGATCGCCTCGGCATGATCCCATGCCTCGTCGGTGCCGACGCGCTTGTCGGGACGCGTTGACAATTTCACGCTGATCTCGTCGAAACCGAAATCGGCATAGGTCGACAGGATCAGATCGTTGATACGCAGGCATTCCGACGCGAGCTGCTCCTCGGTGCAGAAGATATGCGCGTCGTCCTGCGTGAAGCCGCGCACGCGCATCAGCCCATGCAGCGCCCCGGACGGCTCGTAGCGATGCACATTGCCGAATTCCGCAAGCTTTACCGGCAGATCGCGGTAGGATTTCAACCCGTGCTTGAATATCTGCACGTGGCCAGGGCAGTTCATCGGCTTCAGCGCGAACACCCGGTCGTCGTCGGTGTCGTCGCCGGCGACCGTCACCTTGAACATGGCGTCGCGATACCAGCCCCAGTGGCCTGACGTCTCCCACAGGCTCTTGTCCAGCACCTGCGGCGCGTTGACCTCCTGGTAGCCCTGCTCGTCAAGCCGGCGACGCATGTAGTTGACCAGGTTCTGGAACATCTTCCAGCCCTTGGCGTGCCAGAAGACGACGCCAGGCCCCTCTTCCTGGAAATGAAACAGGTCCATCTCGCGGCCGAGCTTCCTGTGGTCGCGCTTTTCGGCTTCCTCCAGCATCGTCTGATAGGCATCGAGTTGTGCCTGGTCGGCCCAGGCCGTGCCGTAGATGCGCGTCAGCATCGGGTTGTTGGAATCCCCGCGCCAATAGGCACCGGCCACCTTCATCAGCTTGAAGGCGTTGCCGATCTGCCCGGTCGAGGCCATATGAGGGCCGCGGCAGAGGTCGAACCAGTCGCCTTGGGCATAGATCTTGAGATCCTGATCCTCCGGAATGGCGTCGATCAGCTCCAGCTTGTAGCGCTCGCCCTTGTCGGCGAACACCTTCTTCGCCTTGTCACGAGACCAGATTTCCTTGGTGAACGGCTTGTTGCGCTGGATGATCTCGCGCATCTTCTTCTCGATCACCGGGAAATCGTCGGGCGTGAACGGCTCGTTGCGGGCAAAGTCGTAATAGAACCCGTTCTCGATCACCGGCCCGATGGTCACCTGTGTTCCCGGCCACAATTCCTGCACGGCTTCGGCCAGCACATGTGCTGCGTCATGGCGGATGAGTTCCAGCGCGCGCGGAACCTCGCGGGTGATGATCTCGACCTTGCCGGACTTGCCGAGCGGGTCACCGAGGTCGCGCACCACGCCGTCGATCGAATAGGCGACGGCCTTCTTGGCCAGCGACTTCGAGATCGATTCCGCCAGGCCGGCGCCGGTCATCGCCGCGTCGTAGTCGCGGACGGAGCCATCGGGAAATGTCAGGGAAACGGTATTCAGCACGTTCTTCTCCTATCCAGTCCCGCAAACGAGCGCGGGTGGTGAAATGCCGGATGCGTCCGGTAGCGGCAGCCTTTTAGGGGTAGATTCCGACGCCGTAAAGCGCCCGTTCCGCCTATTTGATCAAGCCAGGCAGCTCTTTCAAGAACGCTGCGCGCGTCGCTAGGCCCTTCGGCATGTCGGTCCGCTTCGTATCAACGAGGAGCCGGGCAAACACGATCCGGCGGTCGCCCTTTTCAGCCCAGCCGACGAACCAACCAAGCGAGCGCTTGTCCGTGCCGCCATTGCCGAGCCTGGTGCTCCCGGTCTTGCCCTGCACGGTCCAGCCGTCCGTCTGGAAGCTCGGAATGATCGCTTTGGCCATCTGATGCGCCCTGACCGAAACCGGCATTTGGCCGGCAAGCAGCCGGCGCAGGAAAGCAATCTGCTCGACAGGCGATATTTCGAGCGAGGAATTCACCCAGGAATTTGTGAGGCTGTCATTCTTGCCGGCGTTGCCGGAGACATCCATGTTGCCATAGCCGAACTTCGTGACATATCCGGCAAAGCGCTTGGCTCCGAGCCGGCGCGTGATTTCACGGGAATACCAGAGGACGGAATCGCGCTCCCAGATCGTGGGGTCGACGGTTTTCCGGTCCCGCTTCACCGCCTTGAACTCGGGCTTGTAGTCCCAGCTTGGCGTGTGCTCGTCGCTCAGAATGCCGGAGTCATAGCCAATGAGGGCTAACGGCACCTTGAAGGTCGACGCCGGGCTGAAGCGCTGGTCGCAAACGCCGTCCTGGTAGAGCGTCTCGCCGCTCACGGTATCTTGGATCAGCGTGCATTCGACATCGCCGAGCGGTGCCGACTGCGCCCGCATCGGGAAACCAAGGAACCAGGCCAGAAGAAAGAGAACGATCGCAAAAACGAAGGGACGGCGGTCTATCTGGCGCATGCAAAGCTCTTTCCTGGAGGGATCACCGGAAACGGCTTAGCGAGGCGTCTTGTCTCGATTTTGTCTCAAATTCGCAGTCTTTGTGCAGGCTGATGTTAACCCTACCAGATCGTAAAAGACCGGCCGGCGCTGAAATCCTGGGGATGCAGTCAGACCCCGGATTCGCCGGGCTTCCTACCGATCTGCCAATACCGCCAGGGCATGAACCAGCGATAGCGATCGGCCAGTGCCTCCGGCACACGATCGATGCCATGCGTGCCGAACGGCCCGCAGCGCAGCACCCGGAAAAGCCCCATCCAGCCGCCGGCCCACAGGCCGTGGCGGGCGATCGCCTCATGCGCGTATTCGGAACAGGTCGGCAAGTGCCGGCACGAATTGCCGACAAAACCGGACAGCGTCAGTTGATAGAGCCGAACCAGCGACGTGCCGAGGACACGGCCCGGCGTCTTGCGCCACGGACCGGGCCAGTTGCGCCCGCGCCGTCCGGCCAATGCAGCATGTGCGTGCTGGTGTTCGTTGCTCATCGCGATCCGGATCGTCTTCCTGTCGTCGATAGATGTGGACATTGGCCGGGGAAAGCAATGTCTCTTTAGCTCCTCGATGGCATTCAACGATGGCGCGGATACGCGCGGCCCGTCGGGTGGGTCCGCTGAGGCGAACCTGTTTCGGTTCGCCAATTTCCACCGGACTCCATACGCGTCGGTCTTGGCGGCTGGTACTGAAACGTCACGATCCGCATCACGTCACCGAAGATATCCAGAAGTTCGTTCATGGCCGCTTCTCCTCCAGGCAGCGATTAGATCGCTGCTGGCCTTCGTCCTCAAACGAGTATAATTTCCGCCTCGGATAACTCTGGGTTATGCGAATGAAGCGCGGGCGGCTTCCACTGACGGCATTGAGAAGTTTCGAGGCCGCCGGCCGGCACCTGAGCTTCAGCCGCGCTGCCGAGGAGCTTTTCGTTTCGCAGGCAGCAATCAGTCGCCAGATAAGGGAGTTGGAGACGCTGATCGGCAAGCCGCTGTTCGAGCGACTTCATCGCAAGGTCGAGTTGACGGAAGCGGGGCAAACCCTCCTTGCTCAACTGACCGCCAGTTTCGATGATATCGACCGTCGGCTGTCGCAAATTGTCAGCAAGCCGGCCCAGAGCCAATTAACGGTCAGTGTCGAACCGTCCTTTGCCGGCGAGTTCCTGATACAGCGTCTCAACTCGTTTCGGGAACGGCATCCCGATATCGACATTTCGATCGATGCGGAATCCCGGCTTATCGAATTCCGCGGGCACGAAGCAGAGATCGCAATTCGCTATGGAGCGAGCGCCCGGTCCTGGCCACGCACTGAAGCGTGGCATTTGGTCGACGTTCTGGTGACGCCAGTCCTGACTTCCGCATTGCTCGCGTCTGGCGCCCCGCTGACATCTCCTGCCGACCTGCGCTACTATACGTTGCTCCACGACTACAATCGCGATGGCTGGGCGAGGTGGTTTCAGGCGGTAGATCTTCCAGATCTCGCGCTTCAGAGAGGACCATTGTTTACGGATGCAGCCCTTGCCATGCAGGCCGCGAAGCTCGGGCATGGCGTCGCGTTGGGTGATCGTATCCTGAACGGCGCCGATCTTCGAGCCGGTCTCCTGGTCCGTCCATTTGAGATGGAAGTGCCTTATGGCTCGTATTGGCTTGTCGCTGCTGATTTCCAACGCCTCAGCCAGCCAGCAAAGACTTTTGCAGACTGGCTTTTCGAGGAACTCCGCGCATGGCCGACCGAAACGAAACCTGATTAGGCCGCCTCTTCCGCCCGCTTCTTCTCGATCTGGCCGATGGCATCGACCACGGCATCGAAGGTCAGCATGGTCGAGGCGTGGCGCGCCTTGTAATCGCGCACGGGTTCCAGATATCTGAGGTCGGCGAAACGGCCTTGCGGCGGCGCGCCATTCTCCTTCAGCATCTTCAGCATTGTCTCGCGCACGCTGCGCAATTCATCCGCGCTGGCGCCGACGACATGCTCGGCCATGATCGAGGACGACGCCTGGCCGAGCGCGCAGGCCTTCACGTCATGCGCGAAATCGGTGACGATGCCGTCATCCATCTTCAGATCGACAGTCACCGTCGAGCCGCACAGTTTGGAATGCGCTCGCGCCGTCGCATCGGGATGTTCGAGCCGGCCGATCCGCGCGATGTTTCCGGCAAAACCCAGAATTTTCGCATTGTAGACGTCGTCGATCATATTTTTCCAATCTGTCGCCGCCAAGCGAACAGCGATTGCCGCTGATGTGTCTTTCATTCGCTCGGCACGACCATATATAATGCTGGCAGTCGGGCATCGACAAGGCAACCAATGGCCATGTCTTTGCTCACATCAGTTCACGCCGCTTGCGGGCTGGAAACCGGGCGATTTCCAAGCACGAAAGGTCGTGGTCCGTTCAACTCGTTCCTCCCGGGAGAGGAACTACGGGAGACGCCTTTAATGGATGCCGTCATCAAGAAGCTCATGCCCCAGTCCGCCTATATGGAAAAGCCGGTTACCGACCGGCCGAGCGAAGCCGAGGTCGAGGCTGCGGTGCACACGCTTTTGCGCTGGACCGGCGACAACCCGGACCGCGAGGGCCTGATCGACACGCCGAAGCGCGTCACCAAGGCGTTCCGCGAAATGTTCAACGGCTATGACATGTGCCCGGCCGATGAACTCGGCCGCACCTTCGAGGAAGTCGCCGGCTACGACGACCTCGTCATCGTCAAGGACATCACCTTCCACTCGCATTGCGAACACCACATGGTGCCGATCATCGGCAAGGCGCATGTCGGCTATCTGCCGGACGGCAAGGTTGTCGGCCTGTCCAAGATCGCGCGCGTCGTCGATATCTTCGCGCATCGCCTGCAGACACAGGAAGCGATGACCGCGCAGATCGCCGGCGTCATCCAGGACGTGCTCAATCCGCGCGGCGTCGCCGTCATGCTCGAGGCCGAACATATGTGCATGGCCATGCGCGGCATCCGCAAGCAGGGTTCCACCACGCTGACCTCGACCTTCACCGGCATCTTCAAGGATACGCCCGAAGAGCAGGTCCGTTTCGTCACCATGGTGCGCGGCGGAGCCTGACTGAGCTTCGCCGGTTGTACAGAACAAGGACCGGCGATGTCGGCAGTGGAATTCCCGAAAGCTCCATCGGACAAGAAGGCACTGGAGGAAGGCGCGGTCTTTTCGCCGCGCTTCGATGCCGGCGGCCTCGTCACCGTCGTCGTTACCGATGCCGAAGACGGCATGCTGCTGATGGTCGCGCATATGAATGCCGAGGCGCTGGCGCTGACGCTCGAAACCGGCATCGCTCATTACTGGTCGCGCTCGCGCAAGGCGCTGTGGAAGAAGGGCGAAACCTCCGGCAATGTGCAGAATGTCGTCGAGATGCTCACGGATTGTGACCAGGACGCCATATGGTTGCGCGTCAAAGTGTTGGGCCACGACGCAACCTGTCACACTGGCCGGCGTTCCTGCTTTTATCGGACGGTGGGGTTGATCGACGGCAAGGGGACGCTTGCCGGCGACGGCAGCAAGCAGCTGTTCGATGCGGAAAAAACGTATCGAAAGCCCAAATGAACCATCCATATGAACCATTCGCCGACGTGCCGTCACGTATATTCATGATTTCGATACGGCCCGCCTCTATATTAGCCGTGGGACAAGGGAGATCGTGATGCTCGAATGGGCGTCATTGCGCAACAGGCCGGATGTCAGGGAAGCCAATGGTCCCTCCTCGTCCGGCGGAGCATCCGAGACGAAGCCTGCCAGGAAAACCGGCATTTCACTGGCATTGGGCGGCGGCTGCGCGCGCGGCTGGGCCCATATCGGCGTGCTGCGTGCGCTCGACGAAGCCGGCATCGAAGTGTCGATGATCGCCGGCACGTCGATCGGCGCGCTGGTCGGTGGCTGTTATCTCTCAGGCAAGCTGGGCGAACTGGAAGAATTCGCCAGAAGCCTGACCAAGCGGCGCATCTTTGGTCTTCTCGACCTCAATCTGCGCGGCAGCGGCCTGTTCGGTGGCATGAAGCTCGATGCAAGGCTGCGCGAGCACATTGCCGGGGTTCGTTTCGAGGATTTGCCGAAGCCGTTCGTCTGCGTCACCTCGGAGATCCGCACCGGCCATGAAATCTGGCTGTCGAGCGGTTCGCTGACCACAGCCATGCGCGCCTCCTATGCCTTGCCCGGCGTATTCGAACCGGTCAATTGCAACGGGCGCGTTCTGGTCGACGGCGCACTGGTCAATCCGGTGCCGGTCTCGGTCTGCCGCGCCTATGAGCAGCCGCTCGTCGTCGCGGTCAACCTTCATTACGATCTGTTCGGTCGCGCCGCCGTCATCAAGCACAGCGCCGGCGAACTGGTCATCGAAAAGGATGCGCCGAGGGCCGGCCAGGTCGACACCGCATACCAGTCCCGGCTCGGCATCACCGGCGTCATGGTCGAAGCCTTCAACATCATCCAGGACCGCATTTCGCGCGCGCGGCTTGCCGGCGACCCGCCCGACATGTCGCTGCAACCGAAGCTCAGCCATATCGGCCTGACCGAATTCCATCGCGCCGACGAGGCGATCCGCATCGGCTATCAGGCGACGATGAGCCAAATCGAAGAGCTGACCAGGCTGCAGACGGTTCTCGCCTGAGGTGTATCGAGATCGGGTCAGCCCGAGTCGAAAACGGTGGGTTCCGAGAACCGGCCTACGTCAGCCGTAGCCTTCATAGCACGGAAGCCTATGAGGGCTTCGGCCGGCGAAGGTCGGAGCGGAGCGTACTGTTAGTACGTGACCACCGGAAGCGCAGGAAACTGCCATTTGCAGGCCGGCATCACCTGAATATCGATGCATCCTCATGCACGCGCGGCATCGACGATGCGGAACTGCACGGTGCGGTTGCCGTTCCAGTGATTGCCCGACAGCGAGCCGGCGACATGCACCGTCTTGCCCCTGTTCTTGAACAGGAATTCGCCGAGTGCGGTATCGACGGCGCGAAAGGCGATCGCCTGGATGCGGCCGCCGCTTTCCGACTGCAATTCGGCGCGGATGTGATTGGTGCCGACCGCCCGTGCATCGACCAGCCGGTGGCGCGGCAGCGCAAACACCGGCGCGACATGCCCCGCGCCGTACGGACCCGCCTTCTCCAGCGCATCGAGCAGGTCGAGCGTCGCGCCCTCGGCGGACATCGCACCGTCGATGGCCAGGCTTTCCTCGCCCTGCAGCCGGAACACGTCCGCCGCCGCGCGTTCCTCGAAGAACGCCCTGAGTACGCCGAGTTTCGCCCGCTCAACTGTGATGCCGGCGGCCATGCCATGGCCACCGCCCTTGACGATCAGCCCGGCGTCGGCCGCCTCGCGGACCAACCGTCCCAGGTCGAAGCCCGACACCGAGCGGCCCGAACCCGTGCCGACGCCATTGGCGTTGAAGGCGATGGCGAAGGCGGGCCGGCGCGCATGGTCCTTTAGCCGTGAGGCGAGCAGGCCGACGATGCCCGGATGCCAATTGGAGCTGGCGGTGACGACAATGGCCGGGCCATTGCCGCCGGCAAGCTCGGCATCGGCCTCGACGCGCGCCGCCGCCAGCATCTCCTGCTCCATCAACTGCCGCTCCTGATTGAGCCGGTCGAGCGTCTCGGCGATGGCGCCGGCCTCGACCGGATCGTCGGTCGCCAGCAGACGGCTGCCGAGTGCTGCATCGCCGATGCGCCCACCGGCATTGATACGCGGACCGATCAGATAGGCCAGGTGGAAGGTGCTGATCGGCTCGCCGATGCGCGAGACCCGCGCCAGCGCCGCCAGCCCCTCGTTGCGCTGCTGGCGCGCCATCTGCAGGCCTTTGACCACGAAGGCGCGGTTGACCCCGGTGAGCGGCACCACATCGCAAACAGTGGCCAGCGCCACGAGATCGAGCAGGGCAAGCAGGTCTGGCGGCGCCGCGTCCGGCAGCAGGCCGCGTAGAACCCTCGCCGTCTGTACCAGGGTGAGGAAGACGACACCCGCCGCACAGAGATGGCCCTGGCCCGAAAGATCGTCCTCGCGATTGGGATTGACGACCGCATTTGCCGCCGGCAATGGCCCGCCGACCTGATGGTGGTCGAGCACCACGACATCGGCGCCGGCCTGCCTCGCCGCATCGATGGAGACGGCGCTGTTGGTGCCGCAATCGACGGTGACGATCAGCGTCGCGCCGCGCGATACGAGCTCGCGCATGGCTTCCGGATTAGGGCCGTACCCCTCGAAGATGCGGTCCGGTATGTAGATCTCCGACGGCACCGAGAAATGCGCGAGGAACCGCTTGAGCAGCGCCGACGAGGCCGCGCCGTCGACATCGTAGTCGCCGAAGATCGCCACCTTCTCCCTGGCCATGATGGCGCCGGCGATCCGCGCGGCGGCCTTGTCCATGTCGGTCAGCGAAGCCGGGTCCGGCAAAAGGTCGCGGATGGTCGGATCGAGGAACCGCTCAGTCTGCTCGGCACTCACGCCGCGCCCGGCAAGGACGCGCGCGACAATGTCCGGCACGCCGTGGCCTTGCGCTATGGCGAGCGCGGTCATGTCCTGCCGTTCGGTCAACCGGTGCTCCCAGGAGACACCAGTGGCCGACTGCCTGACATCGAGGAAAATACGTCTTTCGCCCGTCACGCGACGCGCCGTCTGCAAATTGTCATTTCTCACAATATGCGACGGCTCTCACAATATGCGACGGCTAAATCTGGCGAATCAGAACTTTTCCAGATCCTGGTGGCGCGCCTTGATCTCGCGCACGGTGCGCGACGACGAGCGCAGCACGATCGTGTGCGTGGTGATGGAATTGCGGCCGAACTTGACGCCGGCCAGCATGTTGCCGTCGGTCACGCCGGTCGCCGCGAACAGCACGTCGCCGCGCGCCATGTCCTGCGTGCGGTAGACGCGCTTTGGATCGGAGATGCCCATCTTCGCCGCGCGCGCCACTTTTTCCGGCGTGTCGAGGATCAGCCTTCCCTGCATCTGGCCGCCGGTGCAGCGCAGAGCAGCAGCCGCCAGCACACCCTCCGGCGCGCCGCCGGTCCCGAGATAGATGTCGATGCCGGTCTCGTCCGGGTCGGTGGTGTGGATGACGCCGGCGACATCGCCATCGCCGATCAGCCGGATCGCGGCGCCCGTGGCGCGCACTGCCTCGATCAACTTGCCATGGCGCGGCCGGTCGAGGATGCAAGCGGTGATCTCCGATACCGGCACACCCTTGGCCTTGGCCAGGCTGGCGATGTTTTCGGCCGGCGAGGCGTCGATATCGACGACACCGTCAGCGTAGCCCGGGCCGATGGCGATCTTGTCCATGTAGACATCGGGCGCGAACAGCAGGCTGCCCTTTTCCGCGATCGCGATGACGGCCAGCGCATTGGGCAGGTTCTTGGCGCAGATCGTCGTGCCTTCCAGTGGATCGAGCGCGATATCGACCGCCGGGCCTTTGCCGGAGCCGACTTCCTCGCCGATATAGAGCATCGGCGCCTCGTCGCGCTCGCCCTCGCCGATCACCACCGTGCCCTTGATGGCGAGACGGTTGAGCTCCTGGCGCATGGCATCGACCGCGACCTGGTCGGCGGCCTTTTCGTCGCCGCGTCCGCGCAATCTGGCGGCCGCGACCGCGGCGCGTTCGGTGACACGCACCAGTTCCATGGTGAGTATCCGGTCAAGACCGGCGACGATGCTCTGGGCCACATTCATCGGTGGAAAATCCTCGTTGGCACATAGCCTCCCGCCAGAAGCGGCGCTCCTTGTGTCAAAGCTCCATGACAACAGCAAGACCTAGCCGGGTCTTTTTTGAAAAAGCAACGATATCAATCGATTAAAGAAGAAGGGGAGACTTCTACCCCGCCCGCTCGATGCGGATCACCTGCGGCTTGTCATTCAGGTGGCCGTCCTTGGTGATGCCGTCGACGGCCTTGCGCACCGCAGCCTCGGTCGTCTCATGGGTGACGAGGATGACCGTCTTCTCGGCTTCGGTTTCCGGACCGGCAGCGTGCTGTACGATCGATTCCAGCGAAATGTCGTTGTCGGCCATACGCTTGGCTATCGCGGCGAAGACGCCGATACGGTCATGCACGGTCAGCCGGATGAAATAGCCGCCGGCATGGCTGCGCATCTGCGCCTTCTTGTAGGGCTTCAACTCCTTCGTCGGCCGGCCGAACACCGGACCGTGCTGGAAACCCGGTCGGCTCTTGGCGATGTCGGCAATGTCGCCGACGACAGCCGAGGCGGTGGCATTGCCGCCGGCGCCCGGACCGGAGAGCAGGAGTTCACCCAGAATATCGGTTTCGATCGCGACGGCATTGGTGACGCCATGCACCTGGGCGATGACCGAGGCCGTCGGCACCATGGTCGGATGCACGCGCTGTTCGATGCCGCTTTCCGTGCGCTGGGCGACGCCGAGCAACTTTATCCGGTAGCCGAGATCGCCGGCCGCGCGGATGTCGGCCTGGCTGATGTTGGAAATGCCTTCCATGTAGATGTCGTTGGCGGCGATCCTCGTGCCGAAGGCGAGACTGGTCAGGATCGACAGCTTGTGCGCGGTATCGTGTCCTTCGATGTCGAAGGTCGGGTCGGCCTCGGCATAACCCAGCCGTTGCGCATCCTTCAGGCAGGCGTCGAACGACAGGCCCTCGGCCTCCATGCGGGTCAGGATATAGTTGCAGGTGCCGTTGAGGATGCCGAAGACGCGCGTGATCGAATTGCCGGCCATCGCCTCACGCATCGTCTTGATGACCGGAATGCCACCAGCCACCGCCGCCTCGTAGTTGAGCAGCACGCCTTTCCTCTCGGCGATCTCGGCAAGCTGCACGCCGTGCTTGGCGAGCAGCGCCTTGTTGGCGGTCACCACGTGGCGGCCGGCCTCGAGCGCCGCTTTCACCGACGATCGCGCAGTTCCCTCGTCGCCCCCGATCAACTCGACGAAGACATCGATATCGGCGGTCTGCGCCATCTTCGTCGCGTCGTCGAACCATTTGGCCGCGCCGAGATCGACGCCGCGGTCACGCTTTGGATCGCGGGCCGAAACCGCCGACACGACGATGTCGCGTCCGCACTGGCGCGTCAGTTCCGCCGCCTTGTCGCGCAGCACGCGCGCCACCGACGCGCCGACGGTGCCGAGACCGGCAATTCCAACACGCAACGCTTCAGCCATGTCCGGCGACGCCCCTCAAGATTCGGTTCGATGATGTCAGGCAAACTCAGCGATGCGCGGCGAGCGGCACCACATTGTTCGGCTGCTTGGCGCTGGATGCCAGGAAGCGCTTGATGTTGCGCGCCGCCTGGCGGATCCGGTGCTCGTTCTCGACCAGCGCGATGCGCACATGATCGTCGCCATGCTCGCCGAAGCCGACACCTGGCGCCACCGCCACATCGGCGTGTTCGATCAGAAGCTTGGAGAATTCAAGCGAGCCAAGATGACGAAACGGTTCCGGTATCGGCGCCCAGGCGAACATCGACGCCGCCGGTGCCGGAATGGTCCAGCCGGCACGGCTGAAGGCGTCGACCATGACGTCGCGGCGCTTGTGGTAGATTTCGCGCACCTCGGCGATGTCGGCGCCGTCGCCGTTCAGCGCGTGTGCTGCGGCCACCTGGATCGGTGTGAAGGCACCGTAGTCGAGATAGGATTTTACACGTGTCAGCGCCGAGATCAGCCGTTCGTTGCCGACCGCGAACCCCATGCGCCAGCCGGGCATGGAAAAGGTCTTCGACATCGAGGTGAACTCGACCGCCACCTCGATCGCGCCCGGCACCTGCAGTACCGAGGGCGGTGGATTGCCGTCAAAATAGATTTCCGAATAGGCAAGGTCCGACAGGATGATGATGTCGTTCTTCCTGGCGAAGGCGACGACGTCCTTGTAGAAATCGAGCGAGGCGACCAGCGCTGTCGGGTTCGACGGATAATTGAGGATCAGCGCCAGCGGCTTCGGGATCGAATGGCGTATGCCGCGTTCGAGCGCCGGAATGAAGCCGTCATCCGGCTCGACCTGCAGCGAGCGGATGACGCCGCCCGACATGATGAAGCCGAAAGCGTGGATCGGATAGGTCGGATTGGGGCACAGGATCACGTCGCCGGGAGCGGTGATCGCCTGCGCCATATTGGCGAAGCCTTCCTTCGAGCCCAGCGTCGCCACCACTTGCGTGTCCGGGTCGAGCTTCACGCCGAAACGGCGGGCATAGTAATTGGCCTGGGCGCGACGCAGGCCCGGAATGCCGCGCGACGACGAATATCGATGCGTGCGCGGGTCGCGCACGACCTCGCACAATTTGTCGACGATGGCCTTGGGCGTCGGCAGATCCGGATTGCCCATGCCAAGGTCGATGATGTCGGCGCCGCGCGAGCGGGCGCTGGCCTTCAGCCGGTTGACCTGCTCGAAAACATAAGGCGGAAGCCGGCGAACCTTGTGAAATTCTTCCATGGCAGTTCCAGACAATTGGCAAGACGGTTTTCGGTCGCGCGATATAGGCTTATTTGCAGTCAGGGTCGAGAGCGGGATCGCATTTGGCTCCGATCTGCTTCAGCGTATCGGGCCCATGCTGCTTTGCCAGCGCGTTCAGCGTCGCCGGATTCGTCACCTTGACCGTGCCACCCTTCGAGCCCTGCCCCTGCTCGTCAGCCTTCAACTGGGCGAGCTTGGCATTCTTGTCCGCTTCGGTGAATTGCTCGGCCGCCACTTGCGGCGGAACGTTGAGGTTAGGATAGGTGCCGGTGTCCTTCGGCCCTTCGGCGGTCGCAACCGGCGTGGCGCCGTCGATATTGGTGCTCGAACAGCCTGCGATCGCCAGCAAGACGACCGCTACGCCCGTGCGGCAAAAACGACCGGTGCCGGAAAAAACAGTTTCGCCAATATTAATTGTCATATTGTTTCCTTGGCATCCGGGGTAGAGCGCGTTGGACCCTGGCGGATGTCCCATGATAATATGTCAAGAAAACGCTTCGGGAGGAACCCCGCGCACCATGTCCAAAACACCCGATTCGGGCAAAGCGGAAGATGACGAGCCTTCGACCGTTGAGCAATATCTGGTGAAGGACCCGGAACGCTTCGCCTTGAACATGGCGCGCATGATCGAGCAAGCCGGCAAGGCAGCCGCTGCCTGGGCCGAGCCGCGCGAAAAGGGCGATGTGCGCGATCATGTCGCCGAGCCGGTCGTCGACATGGTGAAAACCTTCTCCAAGCTCAGCGAATACTGGCTTTCCGACCCGCAGCGGGCGCTCGAAGCGCAGACGCGGCTGTTTTCCGGCTACATGACCGTCTGGGCCAATGCCATCCAGCGCATCAGCGCCGACGGCCAGGATACCGACGACGCGGTCAAGCCCGAGCGTGGCGACAAGCGTTTCCAGGATCCGGAGTGGGGCCGCAACGCTTTCTTCGATTTTTTGAAGCAGGCCTATCTCGTCACCTCGCGCTGGGCGGCCGAACTGGTCGATCACGCCGATGGCCTGGACGAGCACACCCGCCACAAGGCCGGCTTCTACGTCAAGCAGGTGTCCAACGCCATCTCGCCATCGAATTTCATCCTGACCAATCCGGAACTGTTTCGCGAGACCATCGCCTCGAACGGTGAAAACCTGGTGCGAGGCATGAAGATGCTGGCCGAGGACATCGCCGCCGGCAAGGGCGACCTGAAACTGAGGCAGGCCGACTACTCGCCCTTCGAGATCGGCAAGAACCTCGCCACCACACCCGGCAAGGTGGTGGGCCGCAGCGATGTCGCCGAAATCCTGCAATACGATCCGGCGACCGAGACCGTGTTCAAGCGGCCGCTGCTGATCTGCCCGCCATGGATCAACAAATTCTACATTCTCGATCTCAACCCGCAAAAGTCCTTCATCCGCTGGGCGGTCGAGCAGGGCCACACCGTCTTCGTCATCTCCTGGATCAACCCGGACGAGCGCCACGGCACCAAGAGCTGGGAAGCCTATATCAGGGAAGGCCTGCAATACGGCCTCGACACCATCGAGAAGGCCACCGGCGAGAGAGAGGTCAACGCCATCGGCTATTGCGTCGGCGGCACGCTTTTGGCGGCAGCGCTTGCGCTGATGGCGCAGGAAGGCGACGACCGCATCAAATCGGCCACCTTCTTCACCACGCAGGTCGACTTCACCCATGCCGGCGACCTGAAAGTGTTCGTCGACGAAGAGCAGGTCGCGGCTGTCGAGAAATCGATGAGCGAGAAAGGCTATCTCGACGGCACCAAGATGGCGACTGCCTTCAACATGCTGCGCTCGGGCGACCTGATCTGGCCCTATGTCGTCAACAACTACATGCGCGGCAAGGATCCCCTGCCCTTCGATCTGCTTTACTGGAACGCCGATTCGACCCGCATGGGCGCCGCCAACCATTCGTTCTACCTGCGCAACTGCTATCTCGAGAACAATCTGTCGCAAGGCATGATGGAACTGGCGGGCCGCATGATCTCGCTCGGGGACATCACCATCCCGATCTACAATCTCGCCTCGAAGGAAGACCATATCGCGCCGGCGCTCTCGGTGTTCCTCGGCTCGAAGTATTTCGGCGGCGAGGTCGAATATGTCATGGCCGGCTCCGGCCACATCGCCGGCGTGGTCAACCCACCGGCAGCGCAAAAATATCACTACTGGACCGGCGGCAAGCCAATCGGTGACTTCGACCAGTGGGCCGCCAAGGCCACCGACCATCCCGGTTCCTGGTGGCCGCACTGGCAACGCTGGATCGAGGCCCGGGACAACACAAGAGTTCCCGCCCGCAAACCCGGCAAGCATATGAAAACCTTGGGCGATGCTCCCGGCACCTATGTCAGGGTGCGTGTGTAACCTTCTGTAATGTGTGGTGAGTTGACGTGTCGCCAAAAGAGGTCGAAATGGTGTCGTCAACCCTCAAGCGGCCCGATTCAGATCTTGCCGTCGAATTACTTTCAGGCTTGCGGATTTGACACAGATCTCGTTTCCGGTCGGGGGAACAAGGAGCATCCGGCGAGACATCAAGACGTCGCGCCAATGACGTACCGGTCGGACCTCGAGGGGGAATTTTGTTTTGAAATCAGTAGGATCGCGCCTCGCGAAGGGAGAAAGCCGCGCTATTGTGGCAGCGCTTTTTTCCGTGCTTCTGGCGTCCTGCACCTCCGCCGGTGACCCTACTTTGTCCGTTGGCATGCCGGGCTACAACGCGACATCAGCCGATATCAGCACCGCTTCCGGCACCAACCAGGTCGCCGCTGTCGATTCGTCGTCGCAGGTGACGACTTCACAAATGACGACGACGGCAGAGAGCGATGCGGCCCTTCCCGAACAGGTCGCCTATGTGCCGGTGACCAGGCCGGGGGCCAAACCCGATGCCGGTTTCCCGGTTGCCATTCCCGCTGACGCCGAGACGATTGCAGGCCACACGCCGCAACCACTGGAGCAATCCGGGCAGACGGCTGAGCAGGCTGGCGCGGCAGTGCAGAAGGCACAAACAGCCGATGCGGCGGCCACCACACCGAAGCCGGAAGGTGCCGCTCCGGTCATGAACAATCCGGTCTATGTGACCGCCGGCGAGCCACAGCCGCAAGCGCCCAAGAAAAGCTTCCTTGCTTCATTCTTCGGCGCCACGCCCGCTTCGGCCGCACCGGCGCCGGTTAATGCCAGGTCGGGAGAACAGGCCGCTGTCGCGCAGGTCGCCACCGCGCAGTACAAGGCCACGACGCCGGCAAAGGCGGCCGTGACGCTGGCCTCGGCCAATGCGGCCGAAAAGCCGGTGCAGCTGGCTTCGACCGACACCAGCAATTACACCAGCGATGCACTGCCCGGCGTGCGCCAGACGGCGCTGTTCGAGATCAAGCGCAAGTCCGGCCTTGACGACGAGAGCGATGTCGACCTCAACGAGGACGAGGGTTCGGGCGGCTCCTATCAGGTGGCGTCCGCCGCCGGTCTTGCCCGGCTGGCGCCCAACGGTCTCCTCAAGCAGACTGAAAGCGTGGACGTAGCCTGCCTGAAGCCGTCGCTGGTCCGGGTGCTGAAGACGATCGAGGGTCACTACGGCAGGAAGATGGTCGTCAGCTCGGGCTATCGCGACCCGGCCCGCAACCGCCGCGCCAATGGCGCCAAGAATTCGCTGCACATGTATTGCGCCGCCGCCGACATCCAGGTTCCAGGCGTTTCGAAATGGGATCTGGCGAACTATATCCGCACCATGCCCGGCCGTGGCGGCGTCGGCACCTACTGCCATACTGAATCCGTTCACGTCGACGTCGGCCCGGAGCGCGACTGGAACTGGCGCTGCCGCCGGCGCGGCTAGTTCTTTTCCGGTTTAAAGAAATCCGAGGGGAGCCGTTCGGGTGGACAAACATGCGGTGCGGCGCTCAACCATGCTAACGCCGCGAAACCGGGCGGTTTGCTGCCACCGAAAAAAGTTGTCGCAGGCGGTGGCAGACGGGTTGCCGGTTTCAAACAACGCAACTATAAACCGCTCACATCTGAGCGCGCCCATCGTCTAGCGGTCAGGACACCGCCCTTTCACGGCGGTAACAGGGGTTCGATTCCCCTTGGGCGTACCAGATAAATCAAGCACTTAGCTGAAAACTTCCATCCCCTGTCCAACGTTTGGCCAATTTCCTTTCTGGGATATCGGTGGAATCGCCCTGTTTGATATCCAAGGGTTTCCTGCGACTATCGGCTGGTCCGTGCGACATGGACGCGACATAGGAGGGGTTCTGATGCGGGCGAAATCCGTAACTGCCAGCGCATTGTTGATGTTATCCACGCTATCAGCGCAGGCCGGTTTCTTTACCGGCAACGAACTCCATGGTTTTTGTACCGGGCAGGGATCTTTCGCGCTCGCCTACATCATGGGCGCGGCCGACACTATCAACATTGACATATTGGGCATCGACAAGAAAACCGGCCAAAAATTTGAGCAGCAGCGGTTTATTTGCGTTCCTCCTGGCGCGACCGGTGGACAGGTCAGAGACGTTGCCTGCAAGTATTTGTCCGATCACCCAGAAGACCGGCAGCTACCAGCAACTTGGCTCGTCTACCGGGCACTGCTTATTGCGTGGCCATGTGCGCAGTAGTAAGCCCGCCACCGTGAGGCAGCGGGCTTCAAGTGGACAAGTTGTCCGGTTGATCAGTGTCGGCCCTTCGGCGCGTCTAGAAACTCAAGGAACGCGTTGGCTACTTCCGTGCCGCTGGCGTCGGTGCGAGCGGTGTCGCAGCTCCGCACGATAGCGGCGGCGATCTGGAGCATGTCAGCCCTGCTCCCGACGATCCTTGCCACCACGATGTTTTCTGGACTGTTGTCCATGGTCGAGCGCTGAGCAACAAACAGGGTCAGCCTGAGATTGTCGCCCATCACCGTCGTTGGTGCATTTCCTGTGACGAAGACATCTGGAACGATGGCCGGTTCGATGAGTGGCGTGCTCATGGCGCGTCCCATCCAAGCGCTTCGTAGTATGCGTTCCTTGCTGTTTTAGACATCGACATCGCAACACAGGCAACGAAAAACAGCCGGTCGCCTTCCGCCTCGGGGATGATGTAGTGGCCCTTTTCGGGAGTTCTGCCGAAATGCCCCTCCAGCATACTCATCAGCACGTCGCCCATGTTGATAGAGTCGCAGATCAGCGGCTCCAGATCCTGAACCTTTGACTTGTCGATATTCATGAGGCACCGCCAATCTTGCCTTCGTGGCTTTCGAGGGCGTCATGCATCGGTGCATGAAGTTCGATCGCCAGAGCGAGGAGGTTCGGCAAGGAATGAACCACGTCCTGCGAGGGCTCATCCTGCAACTTCCTCGCCGCGTATTCAGCAACGCGCAGGATAGCCAGCAGATCATAGCTGGTGTCGATGATTTGGCCCGCCGTCATGTCGCCTTGGGGAATGAAGCGGCTCACGATTGCGCCGCCTTTCTGGCGTGAGCCATCGACAGCAAGAGCGCGTCCACTTGCTCTTCCTGAAGGTAGCCAAACGAATGATTGTGGAACCGCCGCAGATATCGGCCCTTGGCGGCGAGATCGGCGGGAGTGCGGGCGGGGAACCGGCACACCTTCCAGAACGCATCCTGCTCGTCGTCGCTGGCACCTTCATGCTTCTGGCGTTCCTCGGACGTCGCTTTGCGCCCAAGCTTTACCTCGTCGCAGCACGTGCAGACGGAGTCCCAATTGGCCAACGCCTCCTTATGTGCCTTGATCACCGCACGAAGTTTGGGCGACGTTTTTGCCCTTCCTGCTGGTGCGGCGTCGATCGGCGCGGCCGAGGCTTTGCGCACGGTGGCACCGGCGGCGGCGAGAGCGAGCCCTGCCCCTGCCAGGTTGAGCATACGGCGGCGGTTGATTGCGGGCATGCCTTCGGCGGCTGCCCGAACAGTGATGTTCGGCATGATTTGAACTCCTAATGGTGATATTTACACCATTACGGTAAGGCCATTGCCGGTTGCTGTCAATTGCATTTGGTGATAAAAACACCATATGAAGCCAGTTCAATGCCGTATGGGGCGCGCAGCCCTCAATTGGAGCACCCTCGACCTAGCGAAAGCGGCCGGCGTTGGGGGCAACACCGTCAACCGTTTTGAAGCAGGCCAGGACGCCCGTGTAAGCAGTGTGGAGAAGATCCGCGCCGCTCTCGAAGCGGCCGGCGTCGAGTTCATCCCAGAGAACGGCGGCGGCGCCGGGGTGAGGCTGAGGAAATGACGGAGCGTCACCGGGCGCGTGGGCCCGCTGTTCGCGGAAACATTTTGGTCGTCATTCCGTTGTGTTTACCGATGTGATATATTTTCAACGCAATCGCGTCGTAGGGGCCACCGATGCAACCTTGGTACAATTCCAGAAAAGCCGCGCAGATCGCAGCATTTTTTGCCATCCGCGAAGGCGGACGCATCGCTGTTCTGAAGGCGGTTAAGCTGATCTATTTGTCGGAGCGACGTTTCATGAACGCTTTCGACTCCTCGATGCTTCGTGACCAACTTGTCTCCATGGAACACGGACCCGTCAACTCTATTACGTTGAACCAGATCAATGGCTTGACGGATAATAAGGATGAGTGGTCAGAGTTTGTGACCGACCGAGAGGACCACTGCTACTCGATCCCCAATAGTGGAATGAACGTCGATCGACTCGACGAGCTAAGTCGAGCCGAGATTCAGACTCTTGAGGAGACGTGGACCGAGTTCGGCCACATGGATCAATGGCAAATTCGGGACTACACGCATGACAACTGCCCCGAGTGGGAAGATCCCGATTTTTCCTCGCAGCCGATTCCCTACAGTCGGGTTTTCAAGTTTTTGGGGAAGGCCGAACCGGAAGAACTCGAAAAAAAGATCGTACGCGAGCGGACGCTAGACGCTATTTTCCATACCTAACGGTGGCGTACGTCTCTGCAAAGAACGGAGCGTTGCTGATCCCTTCGGGACCCGGCGAAGACGGCAAACACCTCTACGCGATCCTCACAAATCCGTGCCAGAATGCGTCTTGCCTACTTGTAACGGTGACGTCGATCAAGGAAGGCAGGTTCTTCGATCCGGCTTGCCGGATTGAGCCTGGCGAGCATGAATTCATCACCAAACCCAGCTATGTCGAATATCGAATGTCTCGAATTCTTCGGTGCGAGCAGATTACTAAATGCGTCGACGGCTGGTATTTCACCCCGAAGCCAGCTGTCTCAGACGACCTCATCAATCGGATGCGTCAAGGGGTCGTTGACTCCAACTTTACGGCAAAACTGGTCCTGAAATACCTTGAGGACAATAAGGATCGATAGCCTCACCGCCCGTCCTTCGCCTTGCCATAGGCGTTTGGCGTGGTGTCGGGAGTATAGATCAGGCCGACGCGCTTGCTGCCACACTTGGCGCATTTGAGCTTCGGAATGAGGTCGTCCGCCATTGCCGGCGCGTCAGGGCCGAACCGATCGCCAAGCTTCACCAGGTCGAGCACCTGCCGATGGTGGCAGGCCGAGTTGTGGCAGTGCGCCGTCACCGCCATCTTCGCATCGATCAGAGATTGGAACGTCCAGCCCTTCGCCATCCGCCCGATATAGCGCGGCGCGTAGAGCCTCACCAGCGCGCGTTTCTGGCGAGCGCTTGTGCCAGCGCTGCCCTCTACACCAGACACACCGCCAGCGATTTCATAGCCTCGCCGAAGGCGTCAGAACGCCCCAAAGGGGTCGAGAGGCTTCACGAGACTGCGCTGCCCATACTGCTTGCGGCGGCGGTTTTCCTGGCGCCGGTAGGCTCCTGGCGAAGCGACTTCGCGCAGTGAATTGAGGAACAGGAAATCGAGCGCCGGCCGGACGTAGAACAGGTTCACATAGGGAAGATTCTGGGTCGCGAAGTTGAACAGCTCGGAAAACCTCACCTGCTCATCGTCGCTCAGCCCAGCATCACGGGCTTTGAGGATCAGATCCCCAAGATCTGCGATTGAGCCGAGACCGGGACCCATGGCGGTTTCAGTAAGTCCGCAGTGGAATTTATGCATCGACGCTCTCCAATTGCTTCACGCTTTCAACGAAGGCTTCAATATCAAACGGGCGCCAATCTGGGCCAATGGGCTTGGTTGCTCCTCCACAAAACCAGGGCGACATGAGGTCGATAGCGGCCTCTAGACTGGCGTCCTGCTCGTCAGTGTTTTCGAGCATCCAAGGGGTCTCTTTGACGCCGACGATCAAGTGCAGCGCGGCAATGTGGGCTTCTTCCACCGCGAGCACGATCGGCGGCTCAAGCTGTCCCAGCATGTAGGCTTTGCGGCCGGCTCGAGTTGTGGTCCTGCCAAGGAACATCTTCACGACGCCAAGCCAGCTATTGCCGTGCAGAGATTGCGCCAGCCCGCGCATTGGCCCCGTTTCTTTCAGCACCACGGCGACCAATTGCCCCGGCTTGATTTCTGGCGTCGGGTCTGCCTCCAGTTGGGCGCCGGTCGGGATAAATCCGCCCATACAGTGACCTTCGGTGAAAAACGTGTAGGTCATCTAAGCGGCAATCCTTTGATGCGGCTGGGCCGACAGGATTCGAAGGCGGTCGGTTTGGAAGACACAGAATTCGCAGGCGCCGTTCCACACCTCCACGCGCTTTTTGCTGCCGACATAACCGGCCTCGGCAAGCACGGGCTCCAGTGGCGAGCCGTTCTTGCGTGCAAAACAGAGGAGCTTTCCGACCTGGCTGTAGTAGTACCTGCTGTTCGGAGCATCTGCGAGCACATGAAGCCACCAGCGCGCCATCGGACCGTGAAGGACGGAAACAGCGTTGCGGAAGATCGATTTCGCCGGCTCAGGCTGTTCGTCGCACAGCGTGTCACAGTCGATATACGCGGCAGCAGGCGCTTCGACTTCATAGACAAAGCCGGTGTCATCCTGTGCCCTTACAGCCGCCCCGCCACGCCAGCCGGGAACCGCGTACCCCGTGGCAACATCACGACTGTCTGTCAGGTAGATGCCACGGCCTGAGGCGCCGTGATTCCGCCATTGCGAGCCGATCTTGGCCGGGTCGAAGCGGTCGAACCGAACGGGGGAACCATGGAAAGCGATCATTGGTTCAGCCATAGGCATCGCTGATACCCTTGGCGGCCGTGCCAAAGCCGCTGAAGATGGAGCCGAGCAAGGATGCCTTGCCGGAAGCACGACGCCCCGTGGCGCTGTCCCTGAGCCCCGCAGCACGCGAATTGCCGCCATACATCGCGGTTCCTGCATTGTATTCCGCCTCTCCCGCCGTATCTGCCATCAGCTTGACGATTGTAGGCGCCTCGGTCCCCGCACCCGCACCGGAAGCAGCCGCAACAGCCAGGGCACGTGAATTGATGATGGCGCCCTCGCGCCGCTTGGCGAGGGCATCCCTCTGGGCTGCCGCAGTCTCTTCCTTGGCCTTCATGTCAAGCTGCTGCGCTTCGAACTTGGCAGCACTGTTTTGAGCCGCGCCGGCCGCGACAGCACCAACGCCCGTAATGCCGGCGCTCAAGGCCGAAATCAGTTCAAGCCCGGACATCAAACTTTCCTTTCGAGGTGTTTCGGCATTTCCCCACCGATGACCTCAATCAGGGCGAGCAGCGCCCGCCAGCCGTCGAGATCCATGACGGAGGTGTCGAACGATGCCACCTCACCGCGCGTCAGCAGGAAGTCATGCTTGGACAGGTCGGCGAGTGTTGCCCGGGCGATGGCAAAGGCAGCAGTCAGGTCAGCGAGAAGATCGACGGCCACAGTCGGCGACTGACTTTTTGAACCCGGAAAGACTGTGACGTTCATCGGGTCACCCCGCCAGCTTGCGGAAGATGGCAGCGACAGGATCGGGGTCGAGACCCTCGAACCACGCCCAGAAATCGTCGGCGTCTTCCTCGCTCATGTTGTCGGTCAGGCGCTTCGCCCGAGCCCGCAACATCGCCACCTTTTCAGGTGCGCTCGGTCCCCATTCGTCCACAAGGGTTTTGCCGGCCGGGGTCGATGCAAAGTGCTTCACTTCGCTGGCGGGCGCCGGGGTGACATAAATTCCCGTGCCGCTGGCGATCTCGTCATAGACGGCAAGGCGGGCCGGGATAGGTACTTCGCGGTCGAAGTGTTCCATGAACACCCGCTGTTCCCGGTTGCCGCCGATCGCGCGCACCATGGCACCGACATCGCGTTGAACGTTGGTGAGGTGCGTTTTGAAACCACCCATGCTTTCCCAGTCCGAAACCAGCTTGCGGCCAGCCTCGGAACCGCACATGCCGATACGCGATTTTTCGGGGTTCAGGGGGCGCGTCGGGTTAACCGAATCCGGGTTTATTGCTTCCTGTTCGGCTTCGAGAAGGGCGAGGTATTCCTTGTCCAGGCCCTCGCCTTCGTAGCGAGCGAAATCGGTCTTCAAGATGCGCTCAATTTCTGCCTTGCGGGCGGGGTCGGCAGTCAAGGAGGCAAAACCCGTCTGCCCACCACCACCCGCAAGGCCTTCACCCGTCGCAGAGCCTGCTCCGGCCGCGCCAGGATTCTCGGAAACTACAATTTCGTTGCTCATCTTCAGGCCCTCGCTGGATACATTTGGGCCAGCAGCCGCGTCGCGAGTTCGGGATTGGCCACGGCCTGGGTCATCACATGGCCGTCTGCCTTGCGCTCCACCACGTAGCCGAAGCCATTCCAGGCAATTCTGTACAAATCGTCCGAAAACAACTTGTCGTACCGCTCAGGCATGGTCGTAACGCGAGGCTTTGCCAGCACGGCGCCCTTGGAATCGGCGCTGGCGACGATCGCCTCCCCGGTCCAGCTTTCATCGAAGCTCACGACGAAAATCCTGTCGAACTTCTTCAGCGCATTCCGGGACGCCTGCACCTTGCGCCAGGCCGAAGGGCTCTTGAGGTCGTCGGCGACGAAATCGGCCGGAACGCGAACCATGTAGTCACGCCAGACCTGTCCGGCAGACTGGAGCGCCACGCGTGCCGGATCGATTTCCGGAACGGGCCGTTCCGATGAGGCGGGAATGTCGAGTGCAGCAGCTTTTGCCATCAGAATGATCCTTTCAGAGCGCGGGAAATGTCGGGGGTTGCAATTGCCTGTTCTTCAGCCCGCCATCCCTTGTCGTATGGTGTGCGAGCCTCGGGGAAGGCGATTTGCCCGTAGCGGCGACGGAGGCCGACAAGGGGCTTCAGAGCGGCTGCGAACCGGAGGCTCAGCCTAAACTCGCTTTCGTACACATCGAGCTGCACGGCCGGGCGAACGCCAAGGCTTCGCAGCAACTTGGTGGCGTCGGCGCTGCGGGCGCGGACTTCCTTCAGGGCGTCGCAGAGGTCGCGGGCTGCCTTCTCGGCACGGTCAACGGCTTCAAGGCGGTTTTCTTCCACGATCGTCAGGGTTTTGCGCAGATTTGCCAGACGTTCCTGTTCGGCCGCCGCTGCCTGATCACGCTCGCGGCGCACCGCCTCGCCTTCGGCTGCTTCTATGGCCTCCAACTCGGTCTCAAGAGCGGTCAGTTCCCGGCTGTCGAAGCTCTTGGCGTCCAGCATGGCGACGCCTCTTGCCTGTCGCAGGGTGGCGATGCGGGTCTCAGTGGTGGTGCGGCGACGGGCAAGGTCCATCATGCCGCATCCTCTGCCTGAGCTACGGCATCAATGACGGGGTCGCCATCAGCGTAGTCTGCCAGCCTCAGTTGGACGGCAAGGTCAGCGATAAGGTCAGGAACAGGTTCACCGGTCTCCTTGGCCCGAGCAACGGCAAAGGCGATACGTCGAGCCGTCTCGTACTTGGACTGCTGCCTGCCAACGCACACGCCGTACATGGTGATGTCGTCACGTATCTCGCGCACCTTCCGACCGCCCTCACCGGTCGTAACGAAGCTTTGGGCTAGCTCCGGTAGTCGCTGCGGCTGTCGAAGCCCTAGCACCTCCAGATGGCGCCGGAGGGTGTTGCTGGCGCGCTGGTAGCTATCCAAGTCGTCCGCGCTGATCTGTCCAGCCGTGGCGAAGCCTGCTTCCATGCGCTCCAATTCAACGCTCAAGGTGGCGGCACGGCGCACCAGGGATCGCTGTGACTGGTTCAAGTTGTCCGAACCACCAAGATCCTGCTCATGAGCCTCGATCAAGTCGCGAAGGCGACGCACCCATTGCGTGCGCCCATCCATGTCGGTGCCGACCTTGGAGCGGTTGGTCACCTTGGAGCGACCGACGATCTTTCCGGGGGCTTTGTCTGTGGTATCAGCCTGCATTTTCCGATGCTCCTTGGCCATTTGTTGGACATATTACCAACGTCGGCACTTTAAGTCACTGTTTTTGCATGTTTATATGAGTGTATGCTGGTGCAATTTACCGCCTTGATACAGCGGCAACTGTCAACTCATGCATCGTTGTTCATCTTCGCCTCAGGCCTCGAAGAAAAAGATTGGCCTCGCAGGCTGACGAGAGGGCCTATTCTCGCCCCTTCCCTGAAGGTCATTTCAGGCGGGACAAACGGGACAGAGCGGGACAATGTCCCGGTGCGTCCCGGTGACGGTGAAACGGGACAGGACGGGACATATATCTATAGATATGTCCCATGTCCCGGTCCCGGCCACTCAGCCATGACACAGCCATGCATGATCATCGAAGTATTGCGCGTGGCCCGTATCTCGGAGCTTTGACTGCGCGCGCTGGAAAGCCTTCTTCTTAGCCTCTGGCGAATCCCCGATGGAATGGAGGTAGAAGCGCTTCCGCCACTGGTCGATCTGCACGACTTGGCATCCCGGCCAGTCCGGGCCTTCCCTCCTCACGCCATGCTCTTGCAGCGCCTCGTCCAAGGCGATGAGGGCTGCCCTGTTGCCGGGGGAGAGAGTGGCCTTTCTGGATGCGCCGGCCTTCACGCTGGCGTCCATCTCAGGAACAAGGCTGTCGCCGGCCTGCACCATCCTGAAGCCCCAAGAGCCGGTGCTGTCGGCGTCCTTGTGCCTCTCGACCGTCAATGTGGCTGTCATCGCTTCCTTGTCACCCTCAACCTTGAGCCGCGTGTCGAAGCTGCCCCAGAAGTGGGTATGCATTCGCGCCCGGCTGTCATCCGCCCAACCTGTATGCGCTACGGTGAGGATTGACGCGCCGGTTTCGCGCAGGATGCGCTGGACGCCGTGCACCCATGCCCTGGCTGTCTTGTCCTCGATCTCCGAACCGGCCATTGAACCGCCGAAGATGTCGATGACGACGAGGCCGAAGTAGCCGCGGATGTTCATGGCGTTGATCAGTGCCGTGATGTCGTCGGTCACGTCGAGCCGGATCTCTTTCGGATAAAGAAACGCGCGGCGATCGCCCTCGTCGATGCGGTGGTGATCGTACCAGCCAGGGATTCGAAGACGGCCGACACCGTTCGCGCCTTCTGTAGCTACAAACAGCACGCCGCCGGTGCTGACAGTGTGGCCGTGCCAGTCCTGGCCGGTGTCGACACTTAGGCCGATGTCGATGGCGATGAAGCTCTTGAAGGCATTCGACCTGCCGAACATGACGGCTGTCGATTGCTTCTGGATGAGGCCCTGCACAAGCCATTCCGGCTCAGGCAGGTCGCGCATGTCTGTGTAGCTCAGCAGTTGAATGGGGGTGTTGGTCAATAGCCCCTCCTGGCCTGCCGGCGCCACTCCCTGGCCGCCTCCAACACATGATCGGGTGACGGTGTTGGTACCAGCCGATACGGCCTGCCGTTGAACTCGGCGACGATGCCCGCGACGTAGCTGTATGACCGTTCAGTCGGGTCGTGTTCGTAGCCCGCGTCATCGAAGCGAAGCACCGCGCATTGCAGGTGGTTGCGCGCTGCCGCCAAGTGACGGACGGCGGCATCGATGTACATCTCCTCGATCATGGCGAGCCCCCATAGGCGAGCCTGGCGGTTGTCAGAGCCAGGGGAACCGACATCGGAATGCGGCGAAGGATGCGCGCCGCTTGCAGGAGACGGAGGGTTTCGGTATTGTCGAAGTCCTTGCTGCTTTGAATGACTTCGCGAAGCTCGCCCTGGCCGGCGGGCTTTCGCATTTCAGGAAGCGTCTGCATCGGGGCCTCCTGCATGGCTCTGGCGGATCACCTCGACAGCTTCGGCCGGGCCAATGCCAAATCGATCGCGAAGCAATGGCACGATGGCTTGCCGCACCTGCTCATCCGGGCGGCGCTGGCGCCATTCAACAACGGCGTCAATCATTTCTGCGGAGGGCTGAAAGGTCACGCCGCCACCTCAACGGTGAGAGCATCCTGCTCGCGAGCAAGGCGCCATTCCGCGTTCGCCTCTGGCGAGATCAGGACGCGGTTGCCCACGACCATGAGGCGCGGGGCCTTGCCGGCCTTCTTGAGATTGTAGAAACTTCCCCGGCTGATGCGGTTGGCCTGGCAAAATTCCGGGATGGTGAGTGCTGCCGTCACGGTGTTCATAGTCATCCTTTCAGGTTCACATGAACCAATCTTGTTGGATGACTATTCGTAACTGCGTGCGACTGATTTATACTAGGAAATCATCCGCCAATACTTTTACACGGGATGCTTCCCGCCCCCGCGCCATCTCTCAAAGGTTCCGAACTTCCCGAACCTGCTTGCCCAGTGCGGGCAATATCGAATTGTATTCGCGCCTCCATCCTTCCGGCATTTCCTTCATTAGAGCGTCCAGCAGCAAGAGGAACGGCGTCGGCATACTGGAACTATTGCCCCACTTGCCACTAATCCCGGCTGTCTCGGACCATTTGTCGAACCCGCGAAGGAAGGCGTGCCAAGCTGAGTTGAAGCTGCCAAAATGAGCTGACTTCCTGCCAGCATCGAGTTTTCGCCTGGCCATCTGGCACGCGGCGATAAATACGGTGAGGCGGGAGATCATCGCTTCGGTGGATTCGGCTCGCTCAGGCGCGTCGGGGTGGTCCAGAAGCAACAGTTCTGAGTCGATGGCGGCTCTGGCTCCGGCGAGCGCGCCAGCATCCGGCGCCGCGATCAGCATTGCCTGCCACGTGTCGCCCGCTCCCTTCTGAATTGTGTCCAGTCGCTCAAGAATGCTGTCAATCGAAACTGCCGCAAGCTCAGCCGCCCGCGCGATCAAATATTCGCGGGCAAGCTCGGCAAGGCTGTCTCGGGCGTCGGGAGGCAAGATAATGGTAGCCTTTAGCTGGACACGGTCCCAGTCCGGTTTGAACGAGGGCACACCGCCAAAGGCAGAAACTGTTTTCTTGTCAACGGGGATGGACATGGGTCAGCCTCCCATCCCGACGACATTCGTCTCTTCGACTGTCCCGAACCGGGGAGCCCCCGCCCTCACCGCCTCTGCGATGTAAGACTTCGACAGGTGGCCGTAGTGCTTTTCGACCATGCGGGTATCAGTGTGCCCGAGCTGCGCGGCGACGACGAGCAGCGGCATTCCATTCATAACGGCCAAGCTTGCCCAGGTGTGGCGAAGCCCATGGAAGCCGATTACCGGGCTGATCTTGGCCGTTGCGCAGGCGTCAATCATCGGCCGGGATTGGTGAGACTTGCCCCAACGGTTGCCGGCGGCATTGGTCAGCAGCAGATCAGAGCCCTGCTTGCCGGCGCCGAGTTGCGTGAATAGGCGCTTGCCCTCGTCAGTCAGGACGACATGCCGGGAATCGCCCGACTTGCTTTCGCTGATCGTCAAGGTACCGACATCGGGATTGAAGTCCGCGACGGTAAGCCGGGTCAATTCGCCATAGCGTGCTCCCGTCTGGAGGGCAGCCTGCACCAGATTGCGGAAATCCGGCTCACAGGCGTTCACCAGACGCTTTGCCTCGGGAATGGAAAGATAGCGCACGCGAGCCGTCTCTACGTCCTCAAACGGCTCCACGCGGCGCCATTCTTTGTCGGAGTCGACCTTGCCCTCTCGCCACGCATAATTGAGCGCGGCTTTCAGGATGGTGAGGACGCGATTTGCCGTGGCGCGGCGACGCCGGATCGACGCGCTGTCGCTGGCAGGCTCGCGAAATCGCTGCTCCTTGCCCTTCTTTGTCCGCAGCCGAGGCGGCGTCTCTGAAATCTTGCGGTGCCACTTGCGGATTTCATCGGCCGTGAGCTTGGCAACCTCCTTGTCGCCTAACTCTGCTTCGATCAGGGACCGACGCCACTTGGTATCCCGCGCAGATTTCCGCTTGCCTTCCATCCAATGGACATAGGCGTCGAGAGCGTCATTGACGGTGTACGGGCCTGCCTTTGGTGCCGGCGCATTCCGCTGAGCGTGAAGTTGGCGAGCAAGATCCTGTGCTTGGGAAAAAGTCAGGATGGTTGTGCCGTTGGCTTCCATCCTGTCGTCGGCATCGGCGATCGTCTCGACTACATAGTCCTGTTCGCCGACATAGTGCCGCGCCACCCAGCGCCCGCCGGTCTGGCCCTTCCGATAGCCAAGGTGAAGGCCCTTGGCGATGGTCCGATAGTATGGCTTGCCGCGCGCCGGCAACGCCTTGCGGGCGTTCGGCGTATCCATCTTCCTGTCGCGAACCTTCTCGACCATGGCCGGCGCCCTTTCGTGTCCAACACTTTGTCCAATATATACCCCTCAACAGAGTTGGACAAGCATAAACACAAGTGCACAGATCACAGGCTAAGATGTTGAATTAATTGAGCACGCTTTAACGCCATTGGATCATCTAGACGCCCTTTCACGGCGGTAACAGGGGTTCGATTCCCCTTGGGCGTACCAGATAACCAACCAAAACCACATACATCTTTGAGAACTTACGTCGGCGGCGAATTTTCGTTGTCGGAATCGTTGCTCCAATTCGCAACAACACCGCGCTCGCGGTAGCCGCCCATAATTCTTCTCCGCCTCGGGATCAGTCGGCGATCCTGCCTTCGCGATTTACCACGAGGCGCATCAGCGGGCGCGCACTTGTCAGATGCGCCCTCGTCGCCATCCGCCGTTCTTCGACCGACCTGAGGTAGCCGCTTGATCGCGGCCTTCCGCTCGCCATCGCCAGGCCCTTGTCAAGGACATCCTGAAGATTTGGCGTGTAGAAGGCGGTGTCTTCCAGACCGCTGAAGAAGTTTATGCGGTGAACTCCCCCCTTCTTGCTCATGACAATGCCGGCCTTTCGGAGCACTTCCTGAACCGCCTTGTACGTCAAAGTCATGGTTACCTCCTGGTTAAGACAAGCCAGCATGGCCCTCTCGTGTAACCGTTTGGTGGCGGTGATTGTCGAAAGTGCAACAGGAATGCTGTGGCCGACCCCCAAAACCCGGATCACCTGCCGCAGCGCAGAGTTTGAAATTGCGATCCACCACCTTGGTGGTTCCAGATCGGGGGCGGCTCCAGATCGGGACAAATGCCGCCCGCTTGTTTGCCTGCCCGACGTTTGCTGCCGTGCCCGATCTATCGATCCATTTCGAGCCCCCCGTTTTCGGACACATTTGGCTCCGCAGCGACAAACGCGCCGCGCCGAAGAATTTAGGCCCTGTCATAATTCATTCGCATGTTTCGCTCGAATCGGCTTGAGCGCATGTATTCGCCAGCCGGCGAGAGCCTCCCCCATGGCCGCTGGTCAGGCCCAGCGGCCTACCGCTGCCAGTGATCTACCAAGCCGCTGGGCCGCCGCATTTCCCAGGGACGCCTTCAAGATCAACCGCCACGCGCTAAGGTGCTCTTAAGTTTTCCACCGCTAATATTAGCCCATCCGATTTTTTCTACGCGCCATTTCCGAGACTCAATTAGCTTCCGCTCATGGAACGTCGGCACGCCATCCGAAGGATCAAGGACGGACTTTGGGAAGTCTACGACATAGACGACGAAATGGTTGTCTTCGTGGGCGACGTGCCTCTGACCAATTTGCAGGATGAGGAGGCACTCGACGCCTTGGAGTTGCTGAAGGATGGTTTCCTGCTCCCGAGAAGCCGGGGGGCTTCATCGCGCCGATCCTGATCGCGCTTACCAAGCGGAAGAGTTTGCAATGGGCGCTTTCTAGACTATGCGCCTGCTAACTGCCTTGGCCAACGTCGCGCGTCGGCGCAATTAACATTTCCTGCTTCTGGCTGCTGCAATCGCAGCCTGCTGCCGCTGCAGCCGCTCGATCTTCGCGCTTTCGCGGGCAGCGACAGTGGAAGCGACGCGCTGGCCGCCCCATACCCAGGTCGGGATATTCGCATGAGCAACCTTGCCCCGGGCGATCGCCGTCTGCGAGATCTCGCTGGCGACGGTGCCCATTGACACGTTGAGTTCGACGCAACTCATCGTGTCGTATTTCGTGGTGTCGACCGACGCGCGCAAAGGCGATGCACAGCCCGCCATGAGGCTGCAGAGCATAAGCACGATGGCGGAAATCACCTTCATCTTCGCGGGGACTCCATAGAGGTCACCATCAATTCGATTGCCCAGCCTCCGTCGCCGGAGCGATCCTCACCGTTCGCAAGAGGCTGTCACGTTTCGCTTCCTTCAACAATCCTTCGACGGCAAGTGACAACCGCTTCGTCATGGAGCCGACCGTGGACCAGCGCTGAGGCCGCAGGGCCAATTTCGGTAAGCGCACAGACGCCGCGCTCGGCCCAGGCGAACCATAGATGTTGTGAAGCAGGATGTTGGCGGCGCGAGGCGAGATGGCCTTCAGGTCGCGCGGGCCCTTGGAACCCGTCCTGCCGGTAAGCCGTCATGATCGGTGCGCCGGAGCCGCCACCGACCACAGGATCGCCACGCCGGCGCATGAGCCGCTGCGTTCGGGTAGTGGACGGTTGCCCGGGAATGCGCGCCTGCCGGCCCGCAGCCGCCATCAGCGGAATGGCTTCGGTTTCTCGCACGCTCCTTGCAATCGCAACGGCCTTGGCGGTGGCAATATCGACGGAAATCGCCCTGCCTTCAGCAACCCGCCTGACAGGTCTCGTTCTGTCGCAGCGATCGCGGCTTTCATGAGGCCCTACTTTGGGATGCTATTCAAATAGGCGATGACATTCTGAATGTCCTCCGGCTTTTTCAGCCCAGCGAAAGCCATTTTCGTTCCCGGAACCAGTGCTTTTGGGTCGACGAGATACTTGGCAAGCGTGTCCTCGTTCCACACCAGACCGCCAGCGCCGGCGTCTTTCATTGCCTTCGAATAGTTGAACCCAGTGACGTCCCCGGCAGTCCTTCCGATCAGACCGCCGAGATGGGGGCCCACCTTGTTGGTCGTGCTGTCGGCCGCGTGGCAGACCGCGCATTTCTTGAAAACCGTCTTGCCTGCTTCAACGTCCTGCGCGTTGGCCGTGGTGACAAACGCAGTCAGAACGGAGACGATAACGAGAATGCTTTTGCACTTCACTCAGTTTCTCCCTTTTGGAAAATTGACGAGTCCCAAGGAAATCCGCCGCGGGCATGCGAACGCCAGGCCCGCGGCGGAGGGGTGCAGAACTCTATGGCGTCTGATACTCCAACGACTTGAAGGTCAGGTGCTTCACAGCTTCCGGCGCATCCGAAATCTTTCGGATATCCGCCCATGTCTGCTTGTAGTTTGGTATCACCAGTTCGTTGACGCCGTCGTTGATGACATTGCCCATCACGCCGGTCGGGAATCCGAACAGCATGAAGGTCTCACCCTTCCTGGCGGTTGGTGTCGGATAGACCATCGCCTGGGTCGAGCCGTCGTCGTTAAAGACCTCGACCAGATCACCGGCCTTGACCCCCAGTTCGGCCATGTCGTCCGGATTGACCTGGATGTAGGGGAAGGGCATGCGGTCCATGACGAAATCGTTGGCCTGATCAAGGAAGGCATTTTGCCAAATGAGGTTGGCCCGCCCGTTGTTGATCAGATATTTGAACTTCGCCTTCTGCGCGTCCTTGCCGGGCGCCTGGAAGCCGCGCCATGGAGCATCCATGAAGTGGGCCTTGCCGCCCTCGCCGGAAAACACGCCATCCGCGTAAAGGCGCTTCGTGCCGACGATCTTGCCGTCCGCAAAGGCCGTGGCCGGCTCCTGGAAGCCGTTGTTGCCCATGGCTTTCAAGCGCTCGTAGGTCACATGCTCGCCACCGCCGGCGTTCTGATGATAACCGTCCATGAAGGCGTCTTCTTCCGTCTTCCAGTCAAAGCCCTTGAACTGGTCCGCATATTTGGCGTCGCCCATGTCGCGCAGCACCTTTTCCAGGTGCTGAGCTAGTCCGGCCGCGATCAGGCAATCGGGCTTGGCGTTGCCAGGCGGGTCCATATAGCGCTCGACGAGCCTCATACGGCGCTCGCCGTTCATGGAGGTGAGGTTCATCTCACCGGACTCCGCCGCCGGCAGCCAGACATGGCTCGCCGCGCCGATCTTCGAGGGGATGATGTCGACGTCGACCGAGAACAGACCTCCGGCCTTGATCGCGGCTGTGATCGCCTTGACCATTCCATCGCGGTCGCCATAGGGCACGGCGTTCATCGCATCCTTCACGATGTCGGTGCGCTTCTTGTAGACCATGTTGAATTGATGGGCGTTCAGCGTCGTCTTGTAATGATCGCAGGCCCAGATGTGATGGACTCCGCCTTTGCCTTCGATCAGCAGCTTATCGACATAGGCCGCGGGTCTTCCGACATGCGCGTCGGACGGACGGACGTAGCCTTCCTGATGTCCGCCCAGGCGAACAACGCCGCCGCCTTCGCGTCCGATGTTGCCCGTCGCCAGCGCGATGTTCACAAGGGCACCGTTGGTACGATAGTTGTCGTTGCCCCAGATCAGGCCCTTTTCGTAGCCGATCATGGTGCGTCGCCGCTTGCCGCCTTCCTTGGGCATGGCAATCCATTCGGCCGCCTTGACGATATCCTCCGCTTTCAGCCCAGTGATCTTGGCAGCGTCGTCGATCGAGAGTTTGCAGCCTTCCACCGCGCCCGAATAGTTGGTCAGGTGACCGGGTTTGCCGTCAGCCTCGCCGCGTGCGGGATAGAGCGCTGGCCGCTGCGTGCCTTGCTGAACCGTGCTGTTCTTGATGAAGTCGTTGTCCGTCCATCCCTTGTCGGAGATGTAGGTGAACAGCGCGTTGAAGAGCGCAAGGTCCGTTCCCGAATTGAGGCCGAGATGAAGGACATTGTCCTTCCCGGCTTCCGCCTCGCAAGCGTTTACCGTGACCGTGCGACGCGGATCGACGATGATGATCCTCGCCGCTGCGTGCGGCTCGTCGGGCATTTGCGCCTTCTTCTTGTCCAGTGTCGCACCCCGCAGATTAGGTATCCAGTGATTGAGAAAATAGTTGGTCTGGGTTTCGAGGGGGTTGGTGCCAACAGCCATGATCGTGTCGGCCAGTTCGGCATCCTCATAGCAGTTGTTCAGCTCCCCAACGCCCATGTCGCGGGTGGCGTGGACTTCGGAATTGTAGGCCGGACGGTTGTGGATGCGGACATTCTTGATCTTCATCGAGCCGAAATAAAGCTTCCCAGTGCCCCAGGTGTTCTCGTAGCCGCCGGCTGAGCCACCATGGTCGAACATGGAGACGAACAGACCATCTTCACCCTGCTCCTTGACCACGGCGGCCGTCACCCGTGCGACGAGGTCGAGTGCGTCGCCCCACGAGGTCGGCTGCATCTGGCCATATCGCCAGACCATCGGCGAGGTGAGGCGCTGCTGCTGTGTTCCGCGGGTGGCGCTGAAGCGGTTTTCAGCCATGCGGGCGCCCCGGATCGATCCCAGTCCGGAATTCACCTCGCAGTCCTTATCGGGCTTGATGACGATGTGGACATCCTGACCGTTCTGCTTGACCACATTGTACATGGAGGGCGCGTACCAGGCGTCCGTCTCGGCAGCTTGCTGCTGAGAAAGATCGACCCCGAAAGCGTTGGAGGCGGCATCGGTGCCGCCCTGCTTGTTGGTCGGCCAGGTGTAGGCGTGATAGCCGCAGCCGACGATGCAGTAGTGGCAGGTGACGTTGTGCTTCTTGGCGTCGGCCGGGATGATCGGCAGACGGTCGATGTGACGTTTGTAAGCCATGATCCGATCCTCCCTTAAAGTACGTTGCTCAGGCGGCCGTAGAGGAGCTCGTCGACTCCCTCGGCATAGATGTCCCCCTTGTCGTCGATGCGTAGCGCATACTGAGGCAGGTTCGCTGTCGACTGGCCCCAGATCTGCTGCCCGCCGGCATCCGCGTCGAAACGCGAATAATGGCCAGGACAGTTGAAGGAATGATCCTCCGCGTTGTAGTTGAGCGGGAATCCCTTGTGTGGGCATACAGTCGAGAACCCGACGATATCGCCTTCAGCACCGGCGCCGCCTTCCACTTTGGTTCCAAGCTTAAGCAACACGCCGGGCGCGTTCTCGTCTGGATAGTTGACCTCCAGGGGTTCGTTGACCTTCAGGTCGGCAACGTTGGCCAGCTTGTTCGAAGGGTATTCGACCAGGGCGAGACCCGGTGCGGCCTTGGCCTGAGATTGCGCGGGCAAGGCCACTGCCGTGGCCATCCCCGCGGCGGCAAATGCCCCTCCCCTCAGAAATTGACGGCGGCCGACGTCGACCAGCTTGTTGCAGCGATCCATGTATTCCTCCCATTGGCGAAGTCTTCTCCGCCAGGAGCCTTGCAACACCCGTGCCAAGCGAGCAGGTCGCCCATTTCATTAGGAAAAGCGCATTGAACCATTCGGATGACCGGGCGCGACGTTCGGAATTCCGAACATGTTGCAGCGCCGAAGGTTCAGCTTTCCGAACGCGGCCCTTCTACAAGGCCAAAGCGGGTCATCTTTTCCCAGAGCGTCGTCCTGGATATGGCAAGGAGGCCGGCCGCCTTGGCGATCTGTCCGCCAGTCTGTTCGAGGGCGCGCTCGATCTGGCGGCGCTCGGCGGCGTCGCGGACATCGGCGAGCGGCGCGAAAGATGCGCTGACGGCCGCATGTTCGGGGAACAGATCGCAGGGCATAATCCATTCACTGGTCGAGAGGGCCACGGCCCGTTCCACGCGGTTTCTGAGCTCCCGAACATTACCTGGCCAGGGATGGGCAAGGGCGGCCTCCTCCGCCAACGCGCTGAACCCTCGAATGCGCACATCCGAACGGCTGACCGCGTTTTCGAGGAACCTGTCGAGGAGCCAGGCAATATCTTCGAGTCGCTCCCGCAGTGGCGGGATTGTCACCGGCAAGACCGCCAGCCGGAAATAAAGGTCCTCCCGGAAGCCCGTAGCTCCGCCGCGAACTGCAAGATCCCGATGCGTCGCGGTCACGATGCGCGCGCCAAGAGCAACCGGCGCTTCACCGCCGACGCGATGGAAACTCCCTTCCTCGATCAGCCGAAGCATCTTTGCCTGAAGTGACAGCGGCATGTCGCCGATCTCATCAAGAAACAGCGTGCCTTTGCCGGCGCGTTCGGCATAACCGAGATGACGTCGCTGCGCCCCAGTAAAGGCGCCCTTCTCGTGACCGAAGATCTCGCTTTCGAGCAGCTCCGCAGGAATGGCCGCACAGTTCACGGACACGAACGGTTCCGAGCTTCGCGGCGATATCTGGTGCAGCAGGCGTGCCGCCACCTCCTTGCCAGCTCCGGTTTCTCCGGTGATCAAGACCGGCATGTCGTGTCGCGCATAACGATGCAGCAGGTCTTCCACGGACTGGATGGCGCGCGACTCGCCGAGAAAATAGCCTTTCAGCCTAAGCTCCGCGTTCGTCGTCCTTCGCCCAGCCTCGATGCGGCGCAGGAACTCGTCCATGGCGAAGGGCTTGGTCATGAAATCGACCGCGCCCGCCCGCATCAGCCGCACCGCCTGGTCGACCTCGCCGAATCCGGTGACGAACATGAACGGCGGCGCGTTCGGTATCTTGGCCACGGCGTTGAAGACCAGCTCGCCGGAAATGTCGGGCAACCGGACATCGCAAACGATGAGATCAAGAGCACCCGAAACCGCAGATATGCCGTTGATCGCCTCGCCTCCCGAATGCCACCACGTCACGTGCCAACCTTCGAGCTCAAGGCGCTGAAGGATCGATCCGCCCATGACGGGATCGTCCTCGATAAGTCCTATCCGTGCGCGCTCAGGCAGCATTGGCTTTGGCGGTCTCCCCACCGAAGGGAATTTCGAGCGTGATCGCCGTCCCTCCGTTTTGTTTGGCAGTGATATTGGCACTGCCGCCAAGATCGTCAACTACGCGGCGGACCATCCACAGACCGAGACCCCGGCCAGCCCGGACCGCAGGGCCAGGGTCTTCGTGCGTGAGTATTGCGGCGATGTCCGGCGACATTCCGGGGCCTTGGTCGCCGATCTCGATGCGCAAGCGGTCGTCCCTGCTCCCTGCCTTCAATGAAACCACTCCTCCCTCCGGCGTTACTGTACTTGCATTGAGCAGCAGGTTGAGCACGGCCTGGCGGACCGGACCTCCTTTGATCGGAATCTCCCCAGCGCCGTTCCATGCCATGTCCCAATCCAGGCGCTGCCGTCGGCGGCGCAGTTCAGGCTTGAGCAAAAGGCGGACATCATCGAAGTCTTCCGCGGTGAGAAGCCGTTGCGACCGCTCCGGACGGTAGGTCGCCAGCGCCGCCTCGACGACGTCGCGGATTCCAGCGAGGCCACGCTCGATCAGACTGATCGACGTATCGCGGACACCAGGGGTTTCGCCATGGGTCTTCAATGTATCCAGGGCATTGAAGAGGCCGCCCAAGGGGTTATTGATTTCGTGGGCCATTCCGGATGCCAGCCGACCCAGACTGGACAGCTTTTCTTCCTCGGCCAGCTGCATGGCGAAATTCGCGCGTTCACGCTCTGCATGGACGAGGGTGTTGTAGCCGCGGAAAAGCCCCGCCACTTCCGAGTCCCCAGCTGGAATTTCGCCCGGTGAAATTGGCTCGGCCGCTCCATGCGCGGCGGATCGCATGTGGTTTTCGAGAACGCGCATCGGTGCGATCATCTGCCGGACGATGAGAAAGCCGCCGAGCGAAAAAAGCACGGCCAGCAAGCCATTGGTGACCAGCAGAGTGAACAAGATTTCGCGGCGCTCGGCGAACAGGCGCGAGACGTCGAAAGTGGCGTGGATGGTCCCGACAGGCTGTCCCTGATAGATGAGATCGCGCTTGGCGAAGCCGGTCAGCGCGGATTCGTCGATCGTCACGACACCAGGACCATAGCGGCTCAGATAGCTGTCCGGCAGTTGCGAGAACGTCGCCATCCGGGTGGGGTCCGTCGCTGCCAGGATTCGACCATCCGACCCGGTCACGACCGTTTCGATCGGAGACAGAGCCGCATACGACGACTTGGACCTGTCAAGTGCGTCGAACACCTCCCAGACATCTCCTCTCAGGACCGAAGGGATGACGGCGGACGAGAGGCCGTCGAGGTATGTTTCGGCAAGGCCGTTCAGGAAGCCCTCTTGCGTACGCGAGAGGCGGTCAAGAACGTGTTCCGAAATCACCGCGCTGATCACAACCATCAGCAACGCAACGATTGCCGGCACGCGATAGGTGACCGGGATCGACCTGAAGCGGCTGATCAAGATCACCCGAATTGCCTCACGATTTCGACCTCGGCCGCAATCGTGTCGAACAGCGATGGGTCGGTGGCGAGAAACCCGTCGAGCCGAAGGAGGTCGAGAACTTTCTTGCCTTCGGAATCATCCCTCATGGAAACAAGGGCCTGCCGCAGGGCCTCTACGCGGGGATCGCCGGCAAGGGATTTGGGCGAGGCCACCGGAGGGAACCCCAGCCATTCTGACTTGCGAACAATCTTCGCCTGTTTGATCAGGTCAGGGTCGGTCTCACGCATCACCTCGTAGACATAGCCGTCGACGCTGCCTGATTGCGCCAGGCCGGACGCTACCGCTCGCACGACGTTGCGGTGACCGTAGGTGAAGAAACTGCGTGAAAAGAATGCCTCGGGGAGAAGCTTATTCTTCGCAAGAAGCGTTCGCGTCACCAAAAAGCCTGAGTTGGAATCCGGATCGGAAAAGGCGTGAACATCACCGTTGAGGCCGTGCCAATCATCCACGACGCGTCCGGCAGCGGCTATCAAATAGGACTGATAGAGCGGTTGACCTTGCCAGACGGGTGTGGCGACCAGGTCGAGATCCGCTTTGTATTGAACGTAGGGGTAGCCGCAGATCCAGGCAGAGTGGATCTGGCCGGACACGAGCAGCGCCGTGATTTCCTGGTAGGTCCGGCGGGTTACCAGTTCGACCGGGCTGCCGATTTTCTTGGTCAGATATCCCCGGAGATGATTGAGGAGTTCCAGATCATTTGACAGGAAGACCGGCGTGAGGCCGAATTGAAAGGGTTCGACTTCAGCCCAGGATGTTCGAGGCAAGGCCAGCAGGCCGACGCCCCCGAGAGCACCCTTGAGGATTCTACGCCGATCGGTTGCGATGTGGGTTGGCACGAAGGCCTGCCTTCATTTCCCGCGTACTTCAATCTATCCAGAGATTCGGATACGAGCGAGATGTATGAAAAGAACAGCGGTAGCCGAAACCCACCCTTCAGAACCAATCAGTTAGCCGAGCGCCAACAAGAACAATACCGCCGAAGGCAGCGGCGAATCGCATTTCTGCGTGGATGGGTTCGGATCGCACGTCCATAATCGCTATTTTATCAAAATATAATGAAGTACGATTTTTGCGACGGTTGCCTACGTCGCACGGACTGCGCCACTATAGGTATGCCGGCGATACCTCGTCATGGTGCCGGCTGTGGCCAGCGCTGCAAGGCCGCATGGCCAATTTCGGTAAGCGCATAGACGCCGCGCTCGGCCCTGGCGAACCATCCATAGACATTGTGAAGCAGGATATTGGCGGCGCGAGGCGAGATGGCTTTCAGGTCGCGCGGGCGCTTGGGACCGTCCACCATCGCCGCGGCGCAGGCCAGCGCATCCTGCCGGTAAGCGGTCATGATCGGTGTGCGGGAACCGCCGCCGACCACAGGGTCACCGCGCCGGCGCCGGTGCTCGTCCATCAGGCGCGATCTTCGCCTGGGATCTCGCCGCGGCGGCAGGGCGGCCGGACTGAGCAGCAGTTCGACATTGCCGGAGGAACCGACCGCCAGAAGGCCGAAGCCGAGCCGGCGGCAGAGCGCTCGGAACCGGCGATCGTGCTCGCGGCCTTTGCCCCTGCTCGACATGCGCGCGGCGAGCCAGACCTCATCGCACGCCGCGGCGCGATCGATGCCTTGAAGGACGAGCTCGAGGTTGAATTGCAGTTTCAGTTCGCAAATGACGACCACCGGCGGCTCGCCATCTCGCAAACCGACGACATCGCAACCGCCAACTTCGCCTTTGACAGTGTATTCCAGGCTCTCAAGAAACCGCTTCACCGGCGTGTAAAGAGACGTTTCCTGCATGCTGGAGCCATAGCCGATTCGGGCCGCGCTCGCACAGAGTGGCCTTTACCGCACAACCTGGGTGAGACAGACGGGAGCTCCGAATCTCAATCTTGTAGAAATCCTTCCAAAAATTGACATCAGGAATAGAATTTGTAATTTCTCTATCATCGACTGTAGCGGAAAGGGAGAGGTCCGGTGTCGATCCGCGAAGAGTTGGCGCATACCACCCTGGTCCTCACATCCGCCGAAGCCAAGATCGTGCAGGTTCTTCTTGCCGACTATCCGATGTCCGGCCTTGGCACCGCCACGCGCCTGGCAAAGGCGGCGGGCGTCAGTGATCCCACGGTCATGCGCCTCATGGTCAAGCTTGGCTATGGCGGCTTTGCCGCCTTCCAGGGCAAGCTTCTGGCGGAAATCGAATCCCGGCTGCACTCGCCGTTGCTGATGATGGAGGCCAAGCGTCCCGCCAATTCGAGTGACGGCACGGTCAACGACTATTTTCACTCGGTTTCCGACAGCCTTGAGCGGACGCGCACGGCTGTTGCCTCCCAAAGCTATGGCCGGGCGGCGAAGATGCTGCTCGACTGCAAGGGCCAGGTCGTGCTGCTCGGCGGACGTTTCAGCCGCCACATCGCCTCGATGCTGGCTGGCTATCTCGTGCAGTTCCGCCCCGGTGTGCACGACATCGGCTCGCTGGCGCCGACGGATTTCGACCTCTTGATCGATCTCGGCAAGCGCGACCTGCTCGTCGTCTTCGACTACCGCCGCTACCAGTCCGACGTGGTCAACTTCGCCCGCCAGGCGCGCGAGCGCGGCATGGGCATCCTGCTCTTCACCGATCCCTGGCTTTCGCCCATCTCCGAACAGGCCGACCTGACGTTGATCGCCGCGATCGAGGCCAATTCGCCCTTCGACACGCTGGCCACGGCCGTTGTCCAGATGGAGACCGTAGTCGCCCATGCGCTGGAGACCGAAGGCCAGAGGGTGCGCAAGCGCATCGAGGACATCGAAAGCATTCGCCGCGCCAATGGCGTGACGCTCGACGCATCGGATTTTGCCGGCGCCGGCCCCAAGAAGGCCGCCGTCGGCGATCCGGCGAAGTGGGCGGCCCCGTTTGTGAGAGGCAAGCACAAATCGACATGACAGGGCCGACATCGTCAGCCGGGCAGCCGACATCCCTGCACACCAACAATCACGAACGCCGCCAAGGCGGCAGCACGAAAGGACATCGACATGTTGGACAGGGATGCGGCCATTGCCGCTGCGCAAGCCGAGATCGACAAGGATCGCGACTGGGTGATCGGGCTGACCAGCGACATGGTGCGGATTCCTTCGGTGAATCCCAAATTCGAGACGAAGCAAGGCCTGAACCGCGAGGCCGACGTCCAGGCACTGCTGGAGCCGATCCTCAAGGCGGACGGCTTTTCGACCGAGCAATGGGACGCCTTGCCGGGCCGGCCAAATCTCGCCGGCGAATGGGCGGGCGATGAGGAGCGTAGCCTGATCCTGTGCGGCCATATCGACGTCGTGCCGGTCGGCGAAATGAAGAACTGGTCGGTCGATCCGTTTGGCGCCGCCATCACCAACGGTCGTCTCTATGGCCGCGGCGCGGTCGACATGAAGGGCGGTGTGGCCGCCTGCATCGCTGCCGCGCATGCCATCCGTAAGGCCGGCATCACGCTTCAGGGCCGGCTGGCGATCCACAGCGTGGTCGACGAGGAGGCCGGCGGCTTCGGCGCCATGGACGCGGTTGCCAGGGGCAAGCTCGCCAAGGCCGTGCTGGTCGCCGAACCGACCTGGGGCGACGTCCTGCCGGTCGAGGGCGGGCTCGAATGGGCGCGGGTGACGATCCGCGGCCGCAACGCGCATTCGGCGCTGCGCTACAATGAAATCTATCCGCAGCGTCACGGCAAGGACCGCCTGGAACCTGGCGTCAATGCCATCGAGCTGGCTGCCCGCTTCATAACGGCTGTACGCCAATACGAACTCGACCGCACGCGGGCCAGATCGCATCCGCTGCTGCCGCTTGGCATGAACACCATCAACATCGGCGTGATGTATGGAGGCACCGGGCTTGGCGAGGATGGCCTGCCGACGGTGATGACCAATCCGGCGATCATTCCGGATGTCGCCGTGCTCGACCTCGACATGAAGTTCCTGCCCGACGAGAACTCAGCCGACTACCGTCGCGATTTCGAGACCTTCGTCCACCATTTCGCCGCCGCCGACGCCTGGCTGCGCAACAACCCGCCGACCATCAAGTGGGAGCTGGGCGGCCTCTATTTCCCGCCGATGAACACTTCGCCGGATCATCCGCTGGTCAAGTCGCTCGTCGCCAACAAGGCGCGTATCGGCAAGACGCCCGAGGTGAAAGGTTTCGTCGCGGTGTGCGACGCCGCGCACTATGCCGGCGCCGGCGTCGACGGCGTCATCTTCGGTCCGTCCGGCGACGGCTTCCACGGTGCCGACGAATATGTCGAGGTCGACTCTGTGGTGGAAACCGCCAAGGTCATCGCCGCTTCCGTCATCGACTGGTGCGGGGTGCGTTGACTTGAGGTGTCGTCAGGCTGGGCGCTTGACGCGCTCGGCTACCCATGTCCAGGCGGCGCGGATCATGCCGACCAGGCCGCTTGGATAGACCAGCATGATGACGATGATGAGCAGCGCCGTGATCATTGGCCGCCACGCGCCGAAATCGGCCATCGCCTCGGAAAAGACGGTCAGCACGAAGGATGCGATGATGGCGCCGTAGATCGTGCTCGTCCCGCCCAGCAGCACCATCGACAGGATGATGGTCGCCAGGCTCATGCCGAACACGTCGATCGAGGCGTTGCGCTGGTAGGCGGCGTAGAAGGCGCCGGCGATCCCGGTGAAGAAGGCGCTTGCCGCCAGCGTCACCATGCGCTGCCTGGCCAGCGAGACACCGCGGCTGATGGCATATTCCTCATTGTCGCGCAGCGCCACGATGCTGGCGCCGGCGCGCGAGCGCACGAACAGGCGCAGGAACAGCGTGCTCGCCACCAGCAGCGCCAGCGCGATGTAGAAATAGGCGAGCTTGCCGTCGCGGATCATGTTGTGCTCGAAGACATAGAGGCCGGGCACCCGCACCAGCCCTTGCGTACCGCCTGTCAGGTCCGACTGGCTGATGATGACCTGCATGACAAGCTGGGCGAAGCCGAACGTGACCAGGATGATATAGATGCCCTTCAGCCGCAGGATCGGAATGGTTACCAGCACGGCCGCCAGCGTCGCGATCACGCCGCTTGAAAACAGCGCGATCCACGGATCGACACCGGCCACCTTGGCCAGCAGGCTGTAGGCATAGACACCGATGCCGAACAGCGCGAGATGGCCGAAATTGAAGACGCCGCCATAGCCTAGGCTGAGATCCCAGTTCGAGGCGACGACGGCATAGATGAAGATCATGATCAGCACGTGCCGGCTGTAACTGTCGCCGAAAACGAGCGGCAACAGGGCGAGCACAAGGAAGCCAGCCACGAAGCCGATCGCCTCGCGGTTCCAGGTGACGCGGCCGGGCGCGGACGGGATGGCGATGTCGAGGAGCGTCATGCCAGCCCCCGGGAACGGCCGGCAAAAATGCCCTCAGGGCGCACCATGAGCGTCCCGATGAGTACCAGGAAAAGCAGTGCCGGTGTCCAGTAGAGGCCGAAATAATAGTTGCTCGCCGCCTCGAAGAACCCGATCAGATAGGCGGCGAAGATCGGCCCCGAAATGCTTGAAATACCACCGAAAACCACCACAATCAGCGCCTTGAGCAGCGGGTCGGCGCCCATCGACGGGTTCATGAAGCGGTAGCCGCCCATGAAGATCCCGGCGAGCCCCGCCAGCGATGCGGCGATGGCGAAGGCAAGCCCGTAAAGCGCCGTGACATTGAGACCGACGAGCTGGCTGGCATCCTCGTTCTGCGCCACCGCCCTCAGCGCCAGTCCGAGCCGCGTGCGGTTGAGGAACGACCACAGGGCGGCCAGAATGAGCGGCGTGATGACGATGATGGCGATCTGGTGCAGCGACACGCCGACGCCGGCGATGGTGGTGTTGCCCTCGATGAGGCTCGGCAATTGCTTGGAGCGCGGGCCCCAGACCGTCAGTGCCCCGTTCTCGATCAGCGAGCCCGCCGCTAGCGTGGTGATGACCACGACCAGCACGATGTTGGGACGGCCGATCAGCGGCCGCACCACCGAAGCCTGCAGGATCCAGCCGGCGCCCGCCATGACGATGACGGCGAGCGGGAAGGCGATCACCACCGGCAGGCCGAAGGCGACCAACTGCCAGGCGAAATAGGCGCCCAGCATCATGAACACGCCATGGCTGAAATTGAACACGCCGATCGTCGTCCAGACCAGCGCCAGCCCCACCGCCATCATGGCGTAGAGCGAGCCCTGGAACAGGCCGCCGAAGACGATGTCCGAAAAGACGCTCATGTCCTGTCCATTCCCGCTTTCAATGCCCGAAATACATGGCCATGATTTCACTGTGCTCGAGGCTCTCGCCCGGCCGGATCTCGGTCTTGACCGCTCCGTGATCGACAAGAAAGAGCTGCCGGCTGAGCTCGAGCAGGAACTCGATGTCCTGTTCGACGACGACCAGCGGCACGCCCCCCTTCGATATGTCCATGACGGCGGCGCAGAGTTCGTCCTTGATTTTCGGCGCCAGCCCAAGGGTCGGCTCGTCGAGGATCAGCAGGCGCGGATGGCTCATCAGCGCCGTGCCGATCGACACCATCTGGCGCTCGCCGCCGGAAAGCGTGCGCACCCTTTGCCGCCAGCGCTCGGCAAGCTTGGGGAACAGCTTCACCACCTTTTCGCGGTTCTCGGCCTCGTGCGGCCGTGCCCGTGGCGAATAGGCGCCAAGCGCCATGCAATCGCCGATCGTCAGATCCGGGAACAGCTTGTTGCCCTGCGGCACATGGATCAGGCCAGTGGCGACGATGGCGCGCGCACTCAAGCCGGTAATGTCCTTGCCGTCGAAGGCGACACGGCCGGATTTCGGCGCGACCAGGCCGGAAATGGTCCGGAGCAGCGTCGTCTTGCCGTGACCATTTGGGCCGAACAGCCCGACATTGCCGAAGCGACCGGCTTCCAGCGTTATGTCGTGCAGGACGGTCACCCGGCCATAGCCTGATGTCACCGCCTCGACGCTTAGGATCGGGTTTTCGCTCACGCCGCCGATCTCCTCGTGCCGAGATAGGCTTCCACCACGCGCGGGTCGGCGATCACGCTCTTGGGCTCACCCGCGGCCAGCACCCGGCCCTGGTTCAGCACCAGAAGATGCTGCGACAGGCTCATCAGGAAGGTCAGCACATGTTCGATCAGCACCACGGTGATGCCGCGCTCGGCCGTCCGCCGGATCAACCCGATCGAGGTTTCGATCTCCGGCTTGGTCAGGCTCGATGCCGGCTCGTCGAGCAGAAGCATGCGCGGTTCCGTGGCGATCGCCGTTGCCAGCATCAGGCATTTGCGGTCGAACACCGACAATTCGCCGGCGAGGCGCCCGAAGGCCGGGCTCGAAAGGCCGACGAACTCCAGCGCCTCGACGGCGCGGCTCCGCGCCTCGGCTGCCCTTCGCCCGGGTTTGCCGTAGCCAGCGCCGATCAGCGCGTTCTCGAACACGGTCAGCCCGTCGAAGCTGGTCTCACGCTGGAAGGTCCGGGCAAGACCCAGCCGTGCAATACCATTGCCGGACCGCGCCTGGATGTCCGTGCCGTCGAATCGTATCCGGCCCCTGTCGGGGCCGAACGGTATGCCGGTGATGACATTGAACAGCGTGCTCTTGCCACTGCCGTTCGGCCCGGCGATGCCGAAGATTTCCCCCGCCTCGACGGCGAGGGAAACATCGTCGACTGCCTTCAGCGATCCGAACGCCTTCGATACGCCCTCGACTTCGAGCAGCGGCATGCCGCTATTTCATCCAGGGCTGCGCCTGGAACTCGCCGGTCGCGTATTTGGCCGGCGAGATCAGGGTGCGCTTGCCGTCCCATATCTGGAAAAAGGTGATCGGGATGTAGTCGTCGCCCTGCATGGCAAGATGCGTCGCCGGATCGAATTTCAGGCGGCCTTCGGCGACCTGCTTGTCGGTCTCGGACAGCGCCTTCATGATCGCCGCATGGTCTTTCGGATCGCCTGCCTTTTTCAGCGCGTCGAAATAGACATTGACCATCTCGTAAAGGGCAACGCCGTAGGTGCCGCTCTCCACGCCAAATTTGGCCTTGAATTTGCCAGCCACTTCATCTGCGCGCGGATTCTTCGGCGTGGTCAGAGCGCCGCCGAGAAGGTCATAGATGACGCCGTTCGACTTTTCCTTGGTCAGTTCGACGAATTCCGGAACGCTCGGCGCATATTGCAGGAACACCAGGCTCTTGGTCGGCTGCTCCAGGAACTGGTTGAGGAACGAGGCCGAATTGCCCGGCAGGTAGTCGGTGTTGATGACCACATCCGGCACGTCCTCGCGCACCTTGGCCAGGATCGAACGCCAGTCGGTCACTTCGCCGAAGGGCACGAGTTCGTCGACAGTGATGGTCCAGCCCTTTTCCTTGAAGGTCTTCTTCATGCCTTCGGAGATGGTCTTCGAATAGGCATTGTCGGACGAGATGATCGCGACCTTCTTGGTCGGCAGCGTGATCTTGCCTTCGGCCGCCAGCTTCTCGACGAAACTGGTGACATCGGTGTTGTAGGCATCGAAGGACGGCGTCAGCGACCAGCAGCAAGCGTATTTTTCCGGATCGGGCGCGATGATGTCCTTGGTCTGCTGCGACGTGGCGGCGAGCATATAGGGCATCTCCGCCTCGGCCATGTTGTCGATCTCGAAATTGGTCAGGCTGGCATAGCCGGTCAGCATGAAATGCACGTCCTGGTCGCCGAGCAGGCGCTCGACCGCGCTGGTGACGTTCGCAGCCGACTGATCCTTCACGTCGCCCACGACCAGTTCGAACGTATGGCCGTCAATGCCGCCCGCGCTGTTTGCCTCATCGATCGCCATCTGCGCGCCGCGCTGGAATTCCTGGCCGTCGGCCGCCGCCGGGCCGGTCAGCGGCGCCAGCAGGCCGATCTTCACCACGTCGGCCAGCGCCGGCGCAGCGCTCAGCATCACGCCCAGCGCGGTTCCAAGCAGGATGTGCCTGAAATGGCGTTTCATCGACATTGTTTTCATTGTCCCTGTTCCCCTGTTTGTCCTGGCGATGGTTGGATGATTGACAAATAATGCACAGGTGGGCCAATTTGAAAAGATATTTTCATGAGCAGACACGCGGATTTGCCTACTCATTAAACGTGCGAAACCGTGTGAAGCATTTTCAGGCAGTTTGCCGGGATGCAGCGGCAAGCGAAGGCGGACAGTGGAGACAGGGATGGCGACTACGGTCAGGACGATCGAAACAAGTCACGGCACGATCGCCGCGCGCGAGAGTGGCGGCACCGGCATGCCGGTGCTGATGATCCACGGCAATTCGTCGTCGGGCGCCGTCTTCCGCAATCAGTTCGACGGCAGGATCGGCGCGACCTACCATCTGATCGCCGCCGATCTTCCTGGACACGGCGAGTCCGGCAATGCGGTCGACCCGGAGCGTAGCTACTCCATGCCTGGCTATGCCGATGCAATGACCGAGGTCATGAACAGGCTCGGCATCGAAAAGGCCGCGGTCTTCGGCTGGTCGCTGGGCGGTCATATCGGGCTGGAGATGATCGACCGCTATCCCGGCATGCTCGGTTTGATGATCACCGGAACACCGCCGATCGCCGCAGCCGATCTCAGCAAGGGCTTCAAAACCAGCCCGCATATGAACCTCGCAGGCCAGGAGATTTTCACCGAGGAGGATATCGACGCCTATGCGCACTCGACCTGCGGCGAGCCCTATGACCAGTTGCTCCGCAATGCCGTTGCGCGCACCGATGGTCGTGCTCGCGCGCTGATGCTCGGCAAGTTCGCCTCCGGCTTTGGCAATGATCAGAGCCAGATAATCCTCGGCAAGACACCGCCGATAGCCGTGCTCAACGGCGCCGACGAACCGTTCGTCGACACCGATTTCGTCGACACGATCCCGTTCTCAAACCTGTGGGAAGGCAAGAAGCACCTGATCGGCAAATCGGGCCATGCGCCGTTCTGGGATTCGCCGGACCGGTTCGACCCGATCTTCGACCGCTTCCTGAAAAGCCTGGAGCTCGGCTGGCGCTAGGCTCTAAGCCCCCTCGCCTCGCTACCCCGTTTGCTCCGAACCATCATGTCTCGGGCCAGCAGGCGGCTCGCCCGGCAGAACGCCATGAACGCCCGGCAGGCATCCTCGGTCTTGACCAGGTCGACCGTGGCGCCGAAGCAGGCATTGAACGCAGCCTGATAGACCGGGCCTTGACGGCGGACCGGCCAGTCCTGCAGGAAATCCAGCGCCTGTTCGACGCTGTAGATTTCCTCGACCGGCAGGCCAGGCGCAGTCGTGATGCGCACCGGCACCTCGAATTGCAATCTGTCCATTCGTTTCTCTCCCGAACGGCATTGCCGCGGCCACGCCGTTCGTAACGGAAAAGTTGCTTTGACCAGCTTTTCGCCCAAAAATGTGTCGTCAGTGCGGACGCCGACCCAGTGAAGCTCGTATGGAAGTCTATTGGTTCGCCGGGTCGGTTTCCGCCTCATAGGCCATGCGAACGGCTATAATGATGACATGTAAGGACGGCACGGCAAAAATGCCGCCGAGGACCAGCGCCGCGGTTCCCGCCATGCCGAGCGTCTCGGCGATCGCCCAATAAACGGTTCCGATGCAGATAAGCGCCTGCACGACGAGGAACAAAGCGGCCGAGGCCGCGCGCGTCAGCGTTTTGACTGTTTTGATACGTTGCATTGAAAGAATTCCGGAAGTGAGCGCCGCGCGGCCGGTGGACGGCAGACAGCCGCCGCACGCGCCGCGACGCGAAAAAAGATGTGAATGGGCTGGATAGGCGCGGTGCGAGACCGCTCAGGTCAGATGGACGGAGGCGCGCGGGGCTGGTGGGCACTCGCCTGCGGCGCAGATACGAATGCATACACGGCCGACACCCGGACCGGCGAACCCCAATTGAGCCGGAAGAAAGCGGATTCCGGCACAAGCGCGCCGGGATTGCCGCTCACGAATTTGATCGGTAGCAGCCGGCCGGAGCGAATTTCGAGAGGCTGCGCCTTGCCGCGCAGCGGCGCGACCGCGTCGTCCTGCCGCGCCGTGATGATTCCGCCGCCGCCCGAAGCGGCGGCCGTCGAAGCAGCCACCTCCGACTGGACCATGCACAACAGCGACAGCAACAGCAGGGCGATCAGGCCCGAACAGGCTGTTTTTATGGGCGAAGTGAATGGGCTGGCGCGCTTCGATGCCATCGAGAGGCAAGGTCTCCGAACTCTGTCACCGCCCTATCGTGTCCAGCCGAAAAAGGAAAGCGTCGCAACCAAGGGCTGTCGCCAGCGAAGGCGCAATATGGGCCACAACGCATGAATACCGCGAACGATCGCTGTTAGCCGGCAGTTCGTCCTTGAACCTTGCGCCGTCCGGTGCCAAATCTGGTGGGATTTTTTTCGCGCGGGCTCGATCGGGAGCCCACCTACACCGGCAAACGGACAAAATGGTCACCTATCTCGACGCCGCCACGGCACCGCTCAGAAACACCGGCCAGATCCGCCTCTATGGCGAGGAAGGTTTTGCCGGCATGCGCAAGGCCTGCGATCTCACCGCGCGCTGCCTCGATGAACTGGTGCCGATGGTCGCACCCGGCGTTACCACCGAAGCCATCGACCGTTTCGTCTTCGAGTTCGGCATGGACCACGGCGCGTTGCCTGCGACGCTCAATTATCGCGGCTACACCAAATCGTCCTGCACCTCGATCAATCATGTCGTCTGCCACGGTATTCCCGACAACAAGCCGTTGAAGGAGGGTGATATCGTCAACATCGACGTCACCTATATCCTCGACGGCTGGCATGGTGATTCCTCGCGCATGTATCCGGTGGGCACGATCAAGCGCGCCGCCGAACGGCTGCTCGAGGTCACCCATGAATGCCTGATGCGCGGCATCGCCGCGATCAGGCCCGGCGCCCGCACCGGAGCCATCGGCGCGGCCATCCAGACTTATGCCGAGGGTGAGCGCTGCTCGGTGGTGCGCGACTTCTGCGGTCATGGCGTCGGCCAGCTTTTCCACGATGCGCCGAACATCCTGCACTATGGCAACGCCAGCGAGGGCGTCGAGATGCGGCCGGGCATGATCTTCACTGTCGAGCCGATGATCAATCTAGGCCGGCCGCATGTTAAAGTGCTGTCGGACGGCTGGACGGCGGTGACGCGCGACCGGTCGCTGTCGGCGCAATACGAACACACGATCGGCGTCACCGAGACCGGATGCGAGATCTTCACGCTGTCGCCAAAAAAACTCGACCGCCCCGGCCTGCCGGCATAATCTTTCCGCGCCGGATTTTTGCCGGCCAGGGTGAACGCGGACTAGGGGAATGCGGGTGGCAAAAACCGGCGGCGACGACGAGCGGATTTTTTTGGCCGAAGGTCCGATACCATCGATCGCCAAGGCCAGATCGACCGAAAAACCGCACTACCACGGCCACCGCGACCGTTTGCGCGAGCGCTTTGCCACCGCGGGACCCAGCGCCCTTCCTGATTACGAATTGCTGGAACTCTTGCTCTTTCGGCTGATTCCCCGCGCCGACACCAAGCCCGTCGCCAAGGCGCTGCTGGCGCGCTTCGGCACGCTGGCCGAGGTGCTTGGCGCGCCCGCCGCGCGACTTGAGGAGGTCAAGGGCATCGGTCCAGCGGTGGCGCTTGACCTGAAGATCGTTGCCGCCACGGCCCAACGCATGGCGCGTGGCGAAATCATCGGCCGCGAACTGATGTCGACCTGGACGCAGCTTCTCGAATATTGCCGGTCGGCCATGGCCTTCGAGGACCGCGAGCAGTTCCGCATCCTGTTCCTCGACAAGAAGAACACGCTGATCGCCGACGAAGTGCAGCAGGTCGGCACCGTCGACCACACTCCGGTCTATCCGCGCGAAGTGGTCAAGCGCGCGCTCGAACTCTCCGCTACGGCGATCATTCTGGTGCACAACCATCCGTCCGGCGACCCGACCCCCTCGCGCGCCGATATCGAGATGACAAAGCTGATCATCGAAACGGCCAAACCGCTCGGCATTTCCGTGCACGACCACCTCATCATCGGCAAGAAGGGCCATGCCTCAATGAAGGGCCTGCTGCTGATCTAAAGCCTGCGCATATTGGCTGAAGCCTCTGAGGTGCTGTGGCGCCGATCAAGCCGCATCCTGTGAGGGCGCCAGTTTGCGCTGACGTGCATGCCTGATCCTCTCACGGATACCGTCAGCGACGGAAGCGAGCGTGCCCTGCGCCGTGCGCGTGCCAAGAACGGATTGCAGGGTAACGGCCTGCGTCGCGAACTTGTTCTTGAAGGCCTCTGCGCCACAGAGGAAATCGACCATGCCCAGGCCGTGATCGATCGACCACTGAATGTAGTCCATGATCAGGATTATGCCCGGCGACGCGCGGCTGAAATCTGGATCGAAGGTGGTCACGAACGCCATCATGACCTGGCGCTGGACGAAGTTGATGGAGACCGCGACCATGACGCCATCGCATTCAAGTACGAAAATGCGCAGCACGCCGGCACGCGCCAGCGCGTCGACAAGTGCGGCGAGCACAGGCGCTCCCTCCTCGAAAAGTTGGGATTCACGCGTGTGCTGCACCAGCCATCTGCGCTTCAGGGCCGAGAGCCGGTCCAATACCGGCTGCAGCGGCTCATCGGGCGCAAGCAGCCGAAATTTCACTTTTCCGGTTTCTTCCAATGTCTTGATGCCGCGCCGATAGTTCTGGCGTGTCTTCTTGGACTGATCCTCAAACCATGCCGCTCCGCTCTTCCACGGTCCGGCGACGCGATAACTGACTTCCTCCCTATGATTGGGACGAAGCCTGATGCCGCTGGAAGCGCCCGCGGTGAAGATCTTGCGGGCCGCCGCATCCGGCAAAAGACGATTGAGAAAGGCGAGATCGAATCCTCCGGCGTCACAGAGCTGGGCCCATAGGTTCTGCAGGGCCGACAATGAGCATTCCGGAGCAACCAGAATATCTCCATAATCGGTATAGCTGCTGGCCGCCCATTCAAGAAACCGCAAGCCCTTGCGCTTGCCGATCGCCAGCGGAATAACGGCAACCAGCCTGTCACCGTTCCAGACCAGGCCGATGCGCAGCGCGCGCTGGTCACGGTCCGCCACCGTGCTCCACCATGCCGAAACCCAGGCATGGCTCTGAAAGATCAGACCGTCGGCGCTATGCCAAAGCTGCATCCACTGGGCTTCGACCGCAGCCAGGCGATCCGCCGAGCGTACAATTTCCAGGCGCTCCGTGCCCACGGCATCGATCGAAACAAAGGTGTTCATGATGGTGAACTGTCCTGTGGCTGGGCGACTATATTAGGCCGCCTGTGGAACAGCCGGATGACGTGCCTCCCCATCTTCTTGAGTGGCAGGATGTAGAGCCCGAAGAGCGATTGATAATCGCGCACATCGCGATCTATCAGGCCAAATCTCAGATCTTCTTCTGGATCAGGCACAAACTGCGTTCCAAAGAGACGGTCCCAGAACGAAAAAAGCAGGCCGAAATTCTTGTCGTAGTGGCGGGGATCGATGCTGTGATGCACCTGGTGCCAATGCGGACACAAGATGATTTTGTTCAGCGGGCCGAAGGAAATCTTGAGATGCGTATGGCGAACGAAGTCCATCATCAGGATATTGCGGATGACGTAGACATTGATGCCGAAGATGGCGACCTCTACCGGATCGAGCGCGATCAGGCTCCAGATGCCGAAGCAGATACCCGGGATGACGCCGTCCCACATCCGGTTCATCAGATCGTCCAGCGGATGAACCCGGTCCTTGGTGATCCCCACCATCACCTCGGCCGAATGATGCACCTTGTGCAATTCCCACAGGAACGGGAAGCGGTGCTGGGCGACATGGTAGAGATAGTATGAAATATCATAGGCTATCAGCATGGTTGCGGTGAAGATGACGATCGTCACCGGTCCGGCCGGGCCGCCGATGAACGGCGCCTGGATGCCGAAAAGCCAGCCGATCGCCTCATGTGTCGCATAGCCTACCGCGGTAACGAAGGTGACGCCGGCAGGAATGAGCAGGAAAGGCATAATCGCCCTTTTCGTGACCCAGAATAGGACATCCGCTCGCGCCGACGGATGCAGGATGACTTCTGCCGGGAAAGCGAAATCGAAAAAGTCCCTGAAGGATTTATGTTCGACGGTTCGCCAGTAAGCGATCACCGCGCTCCCCAGCGCCGTGAAAAAAAGCAGACCGAGGGTCAACATATTGATATTGGAGAGCTTTTCGACAATCGCACTGGTGAATTCAGAAAACATCGGTGTGGTGGCCCTGGGTCCGTGAGATGGCTATCCGGCGAACTGCGGAGCAAGAAAAGTGCCAACCCACTGCATGTTGCCTGCAACCAGCGGCGGCTTCTGCGGATGCGACGGGCAAAAGCATGCCGGATTATTTGCGCCAGACTAGCAGATCAACCCTAACGAAACCGCTAAATGTCCCAACGCAATTAATATCGAATGTGGCTGGACACCCGCCAGCCAGCCCTGCGTCGGACGCCGGTCTTATCGTTGCGAACGGGCGATTGCGGCGAGGTGTATCTGGATGCCGCCCTCTCCCACTTCGCCATGCCAGGCGAGGCGTTCGGCCGGCTGCCTGGCGCCGAAACGTGGTGAAACCCAGCCGCCCTGCCCCGGTGCCTCACCGCCGGCGCGGATGTCGACCGCCGCGTTCGGAAAGCGGATCGCCAACAGCGGCTCCTCGTTGCGCAACACCATGACCGTGTCTCCGTCCCGGTCGGCGCGGAGGCCGGCGGCGAGCTGGAAGACGATTTCGGCCATCCGCCGGCCGCCAAGCAGCTGGTCGGTGACCAGGATGCCGTCCGCCTGCTGCGCGACGGTGCGCTGATGCACGACGCCGAAGCGGCTCTTGTATCCGTCATGCCGGGCACGCAGCTTCCAATGCGGTCTCCGCTCGCTCTGCGCCAACGTCGCGACCGCCTTGTGCGACCAGTTGAACGCCCCGGTCATGATGCTTTGGCTTTTGCCGTCGATGTTCAGCGTGTTATGCGCCGGCGTGGACCGGAACCAGTCGCGCCAGCCACCGCCCGAACCATAAAGCCAGGTGCCGGGATCGACCAGCACCGGCTCGCCATCGATGCACAGTGTGAGCGACAGCGCATCGGCATGGCCGTGGGCCGCTATCGAGAGGTAGCCAAGCGGGCCGTGGTCGAATGTCAGCTCGACATCGCGGCCATTCATCTCTCCGCGCCAGATGGAGAGCCCGCCTTGCACGAATGTTTGCAATCCCTGCGCCGCCGGCGCCGGTCCCTGCGGCACCCCAAAAAAAAGCGAACGAAAATCGTCGGGCTCCGGCATATTCCCGGGCATCCCCAGCAAGCCATGGATGGCGGCGGCGACGGATCGGACATAGCCCGGCTCGTCTCCCAATGTCAGGACGCGGCCTTCATCGTCGTCGCCAAAGCTGATGGCATTCCGTGGCAGCCAAGCCACGAAATCGGCGAACGCCGCCAGACGCGCTTCCGCTGCCGGTGGAAAGGGCTTGCCTGCCTGTCGCGCCGCGGCAGCGCACAGCAAGATGAGTTCGGCGGTGAAGGCCGCGTAAGTCGGGGTCTGCTCGGCGCCGGCGCCATCGGCAAGAATTTGCTTATGCACCTCGGCCAGCAGAGCGTTGCGGGCAGCAGCGGATTCGGTCCCGAGCGCCAGGCTGATCAGGTACTGGCCGGCCAGTTCCGCGACGAGATGGTTATTGGCGGAGGAAAAACGCGACGGAAACCGCGGCAGCCAATAGGCGCTCGCCGCCAGTATTTCACCAACGCGCTGCCGTGTCGCCGCGCCAAGTCGGTCGCCGACGAGGTCCAGAGTGACGATCAGGCTGATGGCTCGCAACGCCACTTCGATGCCGGAGGCCCAGCCAATTCCCCGGAATGGCGGGTTGGCGGAATGCCAACTGTCGATCGCCGCCTCGATCGCAGCCCTTGCCTGATCGTCGCTGGCGAGGAGAAGGTGGGCGGCCAGTGGCGGCAATTGCTGCAGCCGGTTGATCTCCCAGACGTATTTTACGTCGCCGCGGTCATCGCGATGGCGAAAATCGATATCGAAAGTGTGGCTCTCGAGGCCTGGCCAAAGCTTGCCGGTCACCGGATCGAGACGCCAAAGCTCTGGAGCAAACAGCTGATCGCGGTCGCGCCTTGGCCATGTTTGCCCAAGTGCGGAGAATTCGCCGCCAAGCCTATTCTGCGCCGCCGCCGCTATGGCTTGCCGCTGCGCCGGTGTTGCGGCCAGCACGGCATCGCGCAGTCCACGCAGCACCTGGTGCAACGGGGGTGAAGGATACCGCTCCCGGCCGTCGTCACGGCGTCGCGAAACGATCCTTCGGCACTGCTCGTCCAGCCTGTGCAACACCTCGGCCGGCCCCATGCTGCGCAATCGGTTGATGTACCAGCCGATCCTCATACGCGTTCCGCCAAGGTTTCGATCCTTGTATACCATGCTGCCGAAAAGCCGCGCCGCGGCAATCCTCTTTTGCGCACCTGCGGTTAATATCTCGACCCATGATGCGGAGAGTGGCGATGAAAAAAGTGGTCTGCGTTCTGGCCTGGCTGCTCGCCATTGCGACAGCGACCGAGGCTGCGCCGATTCACCTCGAGCGCGGCGTTGGCGTGCATGAATGGCTCAACTGGTCGCCGGTAGGCAAAGATGGATCCTACAACTGGCCGCCCTACCGCAGCGAGCAGGAATGGCTGGCGGGACACAGGCCGCTCACCGATTGGCCGGGCGGCGACGAATTTGCGCGCATTCGATCGATGGGTTTCGACTTCATCCGGCTGAGCGTCGACCCCGGTCCTCTGCTTGCCAGCGAGGGCGCCAAACGACAGCAGGCGCTCGACATACTTGCCGCCGCGGTCGAGCGGGTAACATCGGCCGGCCTCAAGGTGGTCTTCGACCTGCATGGCGTCACTCAGGTTCCGGCCTATGGCATGGAGATGATCTATGGCGGCGCCGACAGCAAGGGTGTCGCCCACTATCGCGACATGGTCGTGGCGGTCGCCACTATGCTGGTCAAGATCGGCACCGACAAGGTAGCCCTCGAACCGTATAACGAGCCGGCATATTACCCCTGCGATTCGAGCGGAAGCGATGACTGGCAGCGGATCATGGCCGGCACGGTCCACGACATTCGCATGGTCAGCAGCGAACTCACCATCGTTGCGACCGGAGCCTGTGGCGGCAGCATTGCCGGATTGGTCAACCTCACCCCCAGCTTTGACGATCCGAACCTCTACTACAGCTTCCATATGTACGAGCCGCACAGTTTCACGCACCAGCGGTCTGACGAGGCGAACGCCTTTGCCTCGGGCCTTCCTTGGCCAGCCAGCAGCAGTACGCCCGAAGCGGTGAGCGAATTGCTCAAAATCCGCATGGAGGCGGCCGGCTTGAGCAAGGTCGAGCAGGTGATGAATATGACCACGGCCCAACAAGCGATCACCCGATATTTCGCGCAGGACTGGGGCCAGGGCCAACTCGAGGCGAGCTTCCGCCAGGCGCTCGATTGGGCTGAGGGACATGGCATTCCGGGCCGGCGGCTCTTCATGGGCGAATTCGGCGTCATCCTCATGTCTGCGGACGGTCGCATGGGAGCACACGATGCCGACCGTCTGCGCTATCTCTCAGCAGTGCGCCGGGAGGCCGAACGCTTCGCGATCCCGTGGTCTGTCTGGGAATTCTCCAATCCCTATGGAATGACTCTCATCCTGCCCGATGGGCCGGCGGTCCCGGACCCGGAGATGCTGCAAGCGCTGGGCCTGCCGTAACCTCGCTTCGCGGGCCAAGTTTGGCTTCAATCCCCTGGCGGTTCCTAACGATCCGGCCTGTCAGCCACCAAGTGTTTAATACATTCGGTGTTAATGGCGTCGTGAATACGCGTATCCGGGGGAGAGACGATGTGTGGAATTGCCGGTTGGATCGGGCAGAGAGTTGAGAATCCACAAGACCGCGCTGCCAGAATGTCAATCGCATTGCGGCATCGCGGTCCCGATGCTGAAGGCATCGAGCTCCTGGACTTGGACAACGGCGAAGATCAATTGGCATTGGTGCATCGCCGCCTGGCGATTATTGACCTGAACACCGATTCAAATCAGCCCATGCAGATCGAGGACGGCCGCCTCAGAATCATTTTCAACGGCGAAATATACAACTACATCGAGCTGCGCCAGGAATTGATCGGCCTCGGTCATCGTTTTCGAACGCGCTCCGATACCGAGGTGCTGCTCAGAGCCTATGATCAGTGGCGCCTGTCCATGTTTGATCGATTGAGCGGCATGTTTGCTTTTGCGATGTGGGACGCTCAAAGCCAGGAACTGATCCTCGGCCGCGACCCCTTCGGCGAAAAGCCGCTTTACCTCATGCAAAGCGAGAAATTGCTGTCGTTTGCCTCGGAGATCAACGCGTTGCTGTCGTCGCAGCCAGACGCGCAGCAACTCGATCTGGGCGCCGTGCACGACTATCTGAAGTGGCGTTATGTGCCGGGGCCGAGCACGCTGTTCAAGCAAATCCGCAAACTCAACCCCGGAAGCTACGCTGTCTGGTCGCAAGGGACAGTCACGGAAACGCGCTATTATACACCGCCCGATCAAGTGGATCGGACCGAGAATATCGACCAAAAAACCGCCAGGCGAAAATTTCTGGAACTGCTCGACCATTCCGTCGAGATCAGGATGCGCAGCGATGCACCCTTCGGCGTCTTTCTCTCCGGGGGGCTCGACTCCTCGGCAATCGTGGCCCTGATGACAAGGCACAGCGACAAGCCCATTCGTACATTTTCGGTCGGGTTCAACGAAGCGGCCTATAGCGAACTTCCTGTCGCCCGGCGTGTCGCCGAGCATTTCAGGACCGATCACTGCGAGCTCGTCATCGAGGCCGACGACCTGATGGACTACCTGCCAAAGATGGTGCGCCATCGGGGTGCACCCGTTTCGCAAAGTACGGACATCCCGATCTATCTCATGTCGGAGCGGGCCTCGCAGGACGTCAAGATGGTGCTCACAGGGGAAGGGGCCGACGAAATTCTCGGCGGCTATCCCAAGCATCGCGCGGAGACGCTGGCTGGACTCTACCGGTCGCTTGTTCCGGCGCTCCTCCATGACAATCTTATCGCCCCCTTGATACGCGCCATGCCTGGCGCATCGGCCAAGTTCAATACATTTGCGCGAAGCGCGGGTGAAAGGGACTTTGCCGCCCGGATGATCTCCTGGTTTGGAGCTTTGACAGCACGCGAACACGATCGCCTTATCGGCGCGTCCGCCAATTTCAGCAAGGAACGCAACAACTTCCCGTTCTCCTCGAGCGCGCAGGCGTCCCATCTTCGCCGCGTGCTGTTTTTCGATCAGACGTCGTGGTTGCCCGACAATCTCCTGGAACGAGGCGACCGGATGATGATGGCCGGTTCAATCGAAGGAAGAATGCCTTTCCTCGATCGCGATCTGGTTGCCTTTGTCAGTTCGTTGCCCGATCGCTACAGACTGGGCCGGCGGCACAGCAAGCAGATCTTGCGCGACAGCATGGCCGACATGCTTCCCGAGGGAATTCTCCATCGCCGCAAAATCGGCTTCAAGGTCCCTGTCGCCGAATGGTTTCGCGGGTCGATGAGGAACTACGTGCACGACCATCTCTGCTCCTCCCATTCCGTCATCCGTGGCTATTTGAGTGCCAAGGAGCTGGACCGGATTGTCTCGGAACACGTCAAGGGCGCCGCGGACCACGAAAAGCTGATATGGGCGCTGTTGAACTTGGAGATATTCCACCGCGAATTCGAGCTTGGAGCGCCGCAGTGACGCCATAGGGTCAGCGTCAGCGCTTGACCGATTGGACGGTCTTCGACGCGGCCGACCTCCAGACATCGCAGATCGCGTTGACAAATGGTGCGAGATCGAGCCGCTCCCGATGCACCGCCATGGCGCCGGCGCCCAGGCGCTCGCGCAAGGTCTTGTCGTCGACCAGCCGTGTCAGCGCCTTGGTCAACGCCGCGACGTCGCCGGGCGGCACCAGCAACCCGGATTGCTCATTGGTGACGATATCCTCCACGGCGCCGACAGGCGTCGTCACCACCGCGAGACCGGCGGCCATCCCTTCGATGACCGAGACCGGCAGGTTTTCGGCAAAGGAGGGCAACACCAGAATATCGGCCGAAGCGATCAGCGACGCGACCTCATTGGGCCCGACCCATCCGGGAAAGGCGACGCGCTCGGCCAAGCCCAGTTCGGCCGATCTCGTTCGTGCCGTCTCGACTTCACCATCGCCGGCGATCGTGGCGCGCCAGCCCTTGATGGCCTTCATGCGGTGCAGCGCATCGCACAATTGCGGCACGCCCTTGCGATCGCCGATACGGCCCAGGAACAGGATGTGAACGCTGTCTCCGCCGCCGACATGCGCCAGGGATGGAACTTCAGTGGCATTGGGCACGATCACGATGTTGTCGGCAGCGCCTGGCGCCCGGCTTGCGATGAAGTCGCGCCAGATGCGGCCGAGAACCACAACGCGGCTGGCATGCTCGAACATCTGCCGGATGCGGTGGCTGATAAAGCTGCGGTCTTCATGCCAGAACGTCTGGTACTCCGCTCCATGCAGATGCAGCACATAGGGAATGCCGAGCAGCCGCGCGCATTTGGCAATCACCAGTTTGCGGTAGGTGCTGCCATATCCCGACAGGTTGATGTGGACGACATCGGCATGCCCGGCGATGCGTGCGGCCAGCATCCGCAGGCAAAAGCCGGTCATATAGAAGATCGACAAAGCGACCGGGCCCGAACCGCGGCTGGGAAGGAAACGGGCGTCGATATCGGGGCTCGCCCGCCGTTTGAGCCCGTGATTGAGCGTGGCCATGATGCGGTCGATGCCGCCCTGCCCCGAAACGCCCGAGGGCGTCGCGACCAGGACATGTACTTTTCGATTGTGAATGAGACGCTGGAGCATGACGGTGTTTCGGATAGCACAAGCCGCGTAACTGGAAAGCTAAGGTTCCCCATAAGGTTTACGACAAATCTCTTGTCTCAAACTGAATCTGTTCACCCTTCGCCGTCATCGCGCTGGCTTTTCCGCCGGTCGACAGTTAATCGAAGCTGAATTACCCAGGGACGTCCCCCTTTGCTGCTCCGCTCCACGCTCATCTATGCTCCGGCGATCTTGCTGACGCGTATCTCCGCGCTGCTCTTGCTGGTCATCGTGACGCGTCTGATCGACCAGACCGAGTACGGCCTGCTGACCCTGGTGGTGACCGTCGGCGAAATGACCGACATTGCCGTCACCAACTGGCTGCGCATCGCCTTGCTCAGGCTTGGCGGCAAGGGCGATGTCAGCCGTGGCAGCCTGATGCTGGCCGGACGGGTGCTGCTTGCCTCCACGACGCTGGCGCTAGTTGTATCCGTGGTCGCCTCGGCACTGATCGTACCGGAGCGCTGGGTCGAGTTTTCGATCGCCGTCGGCAGCTATCTCATTGCCGGCGCCGTCGGCCGCTTCGCGTTGACGGTACTGCAGATGCAGCAGCGTCATTCGGTCTATTCGATGCTGGAATTCCTGCGCGCGGTGCTGCAGCTCGCGCTGCCGATCTGCGCCATCGTCCTGTTCCAGGATTCCTTTCTGACGGTTTCGCTTGGCACGAGCCTCGGCGTTTTGATTGCCGGTATCGTGGCGGGCATCATGGCGTCCCGGCGCGTCGTTACCGGCCCGCCGCGCTTCACCCAGAAGGAGTTCTTCGCTCTCGGCGTGCCCCTGGTCATCATGGCGCTGGTGGGCTTCGGCCTCAACAGCGCGGAGCGCTTGTTCCTCAAGGTCTATTACGATGCTAGCGCCGTGGCCATCTTCGCCGCGGCCTATGCGTTGGCTCGCCAACCGATCGATATGGTCGCCAATGCCATCAACATGGGCGCCTTCCCCGAAGTTGTCAGCCGGTTCGATGAGGAAGGGCCCGCGGCTTCGGGCCGGCTGCTGTCGCAATTGATGGCTTTGATGGTCCGCCTTTGCCTGCCGATTGCAGCAATGCTGATCGCGCTCAGCAACGATATCACGCAGCTCATGCTGCCCGCCCAGTACCACGGGCGCTTCGGCCTGCTGTTTCCGATCATTGCCTTCAGCGTGCTGTGCGCCAACCTCACGAGCTTTGTCTACGGCGTCGTGGTGCACGCGCACAAGCGGCCGTGGCTGCTGATCATCGCCAACGCTTTCGGCTCGACAGCGACCATTGGACTGTCTTTGCTGTTGATCCCACGGATGGCGGAGGTCGGCGCCGCTTTGGCGCTGGCAGGCGGATCGCTGGTGGGTCTGGCAGCCTGCATCGTCATCAGTGAGCGGCTCACGCCAGTGCCGGTGCCATGGCGCGACATCGGCGTCTCAGTCGTCATATCGTTTGCCACCGGGCTGGCCGCGAGCATTGCCAGCGCTTTGCTCGCCGATGTGCCGACGATCTTCTCGCTTGTCGGGGGCGGCACTGCTGGCGCGGTGGTTTTCTTTGGGCTGACCTGGCTGTTCCACCCTGCGGCCACGATGCAATTCGTCGGCAAGCTCCGGGCGCGGCTACGGACCGCATAGACCGCGACGGCGCCAGCGCCGAGCGGTTCCGCCTTTGAGGCCGGTCAGCAGCCCAACGCGGAATTTATGAGTTGACGTTCCGGCGCCGCTGACGGTTCCAAAATTCCTGAAACAGCAGCCCTGCATAGGCGGTGTTGGTATCGTAGTAGCGGCGCCACAGGCGGCGTGGCTCCTGTGCAACGCGAAACAACCACTCCAGACCGGCCGCCTGGATCAGTTTCGGCGCCCGCGCGACCTTGCCGCCATAGACGTCGAAACTGCCGCCCACACCCATGACGAAACTCGGAGCGAGTTCGTTGCGATAGCGCTTGAGAAAGCGTTCCTTGCGCGGCGTCGGCATCGCCACCAACAGGCAATCGGCGTCAGAGCTATTGATCGCCTCGACGACAGCGGCCTCGTCTTCAGGCCTGAAATAGCCATTGCGCATGCCGGCGACAACGAGGTTCGGATGATCCTTGGCAAGTCGCTTTGCAACGGCATCGAGAACGTGCTGTTCGGCGCCCAGGAGGTAAGGTCTGTAGCCACGCTTCGCGCAGAGGTCGAGCAGATTGATCATGATGTCGACGCCGGCGACCCGCTCAGGAAACTCGACGCCGCAAAGACGCGCGCCCCAAAGCACGCCGATGCCGTCTACGTTGATAACATCCGCCGTCGCAACATCCTCTTGCAATTCGGCATTCTTGCGCATGTTCACCAGCTTGGCGACATTCACCACCACATGATGCAGCGGCCGCCGCAGGGTCATCGCCTCATCGGCGATTGCCAGCGTCTCGGCCATGGTCAGAGCATGGAGCGGAGCGCCAAGGAACTCCCGGCGCCGTGACGCCAACAGGGAATGCTGCGCCCATGCGGAGTCGTGCGCATTCATGCTGCCTCATCCCTGCTTGCTGGGAGTGCCCGGCGTTCGACCTGTGCTTTCTTCCCCTCGATGCGGGCGTCGGGCTTGCGTGCCTTGCGCCATGTCCACAGACCCCTTGTGTCGACGAGCTTCTTGTCCTTGAGGGCCTCGGGGTCGACAAAATTGAACTGCCGATGATCGACCAGAAGGACGACGATATCGCATTTGTCGATGGCGGAGAGTGCGTCGGTAAAGACGATGCCCCTGCCCTCCAGCTCATGCGGCAGCGCATGGGCATTGGGTTCAGCCGCGACGATCTTCAAATTGGGGATATCGGACAGAAGCTTCACCACTTCGACAGCCGGGCTCTCGCGCATATCGTCGATGTTGGGTTTGAAGCTGAGGCCCAGGCAAGCGATCGTCTGCTTGCGGGAAGGGTCGAGCAAAGCCTGGATGTCCCTGACCACCGACATGGGGCGCTCGGAGTTGATCCGGCGCGCTGAAGCTATCAGCCGCGTGCTGTTGGGCGCCGCGTCGATGATAAAATACGGATCGACCGCGATACAATGACCGCCGACGCCCGGGCTCGGCTGGAGGATGTTGACGCGCGGATGCCGGTTGGCAAGATCGATCACCTCCCAGACGTTGAGCGACAGATCCTGACATACTGCCGCAAGCTCATTGGCGAAGGCGATATTGACGTCGCGAAATGCGTTCTCGGTCAGCTTCACCAGTTCGGCGCTTTCGGCCTGGGTCATGAACAGGTCGCCGGCAACGAAGGTTGAATAAAGGGTCGCGGTCCGTTCGGACGATTTGCGGGACAGTCCACCGATCGAACGATCGTTGTTGATCAGCTCGGTCAGCACCTTTCCCGGCAACACGCGCTCCGGCGAATAGGCGACCAGGACATCGGCCTCCTCGCCATGCGCTAGAGGAAACTTGAGATCGGGCCGCAACTCGGCAAGCAGCCCGGTCATGATGCGCGTCGTGCCGACCGGCGATGTCGATTCCAGCACCACAAGGTCTCCCCGCTTCAACACCGGGGCGATGCTTCTTGCCGCCGCAAGCACGTAGCTCACATCCGGCCTGTGGTCTTCGGTCATCGGCGTCGGCACGGCGATGATATGGGCATCCGCCGGCTGCGGCGTGTTGAATGCTTTGAGCTTGCCGTTGGCGACGACCTTCTGGATCAGGCCGTCGAGGTCCGGCTCGACGATATGGATTTCACCGCGGTTGACCTTCTCGACCACCGCCTCGTTGACGTCGACGCCGATCACGTCGAGCCCGCGACTGGCGAAAATGGCGCAGGTCGGCAGGCCGATATAGCCCATGCCGATAACGGAAACGGTCTTGATGTCAGCCATGATGCAGCAATTCCTCAACGATCCGGTTACTGGCCCGGCCATCGCCATATGGGTTGTGTCGTTCCGCCATGCCGCGATAGGCCGCCTGGTCATCAAGCAGGCTATTGGCATTGGACAGGATTTTTTCGATATCGGTGCCGACGAGACGCGCGGTGCCCGCCACAATCCCCTCGGGCCGCTCGGTGTTCTCACGCATCACCAGCACCGGCTTGCCGAGCGAGGGCGCCTCCTCCTGCACGCCGCCGCTGTCGGTCAGTACCAGATAGCTCTGCTTCTGCAGGTACAGGAACGGCAGATAGTCCTGCGGGTCGACGAGATGGATGTTCGGCACGCCTTCCAATTCCCTGTTGACCACCGAGCGCACATTGGGGTTGGGATGGACGGGGTAGACGATCTGCACGTCCCCGCGTACCGCCAGCCCCTTCAATGCCGCACAGATGCGGTGGATGCCGCCGTCGAAATTTTCACGGCGATGACCGGTGACCAGGATCATTCTCTTGGCGGGATCGAGGAAGGGAAACCGGGCGGCGAGCCCGGCGCTCATCAGCCTGTCGGCGTCGATCGCGCTGGAAAAATGCAGCAGCGTGTCGATCACCGTGTTGCCGGTCACGAAGATGGTGTTCTCGGCCTTTCCTTCGGCGATGAGGTTGTCGCGCGCCTGATCGGTCGGCGCGAAATGCCAGGTCGCGATATTGCCGGCGATCTTGCGGTTCAGTTCCTCCGGAAAGGGAGAGTTGATATCGTGGCTGCGCAAGCCCGCTTCGACATGGGCGACCGGAATGCGCTTGTAGAAGGCAGCCAGAGCGGCGGCCATCGCCGTCGTCGTGTCGCCCTGTACGAGGACGATATCGGGCTTCGCCTTCTCCAGCACTTCGGCCATGCCCAGGAGCACGCGCGAGGTCACGTCGAACAGCGTCTGGCCTGGCTGCATGATGTTGAGGTCGTAATGCACCGGCAGGCCTGTCAGCTCGATCACCTGGTCGACCATCTCGCGGTGCTGGGCGGTGATGCATGTTTCGGTGACGAAACCTGGATGGGCAAGTGCCGCACGCACCACCGGAAAGCACTTGAGCGCCTCCGGCCGCGTGCCGAATACGATCAGCAGTTTCTGCCTGGAAGGCAGTTTTGGATGCGAAAGGACGTTCATTGCTGATGCTGATCCTGGGCGGCTGCAAGACCCTTAATAGCGGCAGAAAGCGGCTTCGTGGTGCCAAATCTTAATATATGATTAACAGCCAAGACCCTCTTATTCTCCCCTGATAAGCCTTTTGAAAGTCTAGGCAGATAGGTAGTCTACGAGGACAGTCTTGAAAAAGAACATATTCGATTGAGTAACATTTTAATCATCGGTCACGCCGACGGATCCCGGCGCTGGGAAAATGAACTTCTGAGGCGATTGAAGGCGGCTGGTCACGTGGTTTCGAGTGGCCTCGCGCCCGCGCCCGTGCCCGCCGCGCGCTGGCTGGACAAGGTGCTTGATATCGAGAGCCGGCGCTTCGGTCCCTCACTGGCAAGCCGCTCAGTGCCGTTGCCGTCGGGCGAGCCAGGTCCGGTCGACCTCATAGTCGATCTCACTGCCACTGCCGCGCGACGAGACACGCCGGTTCTGACGCTCGAGTTTTGCGGCCACGGCGCCTTTCCCGCCGGCGTGGCCGAGATGCTGGCGAGCGACCGATCGCCCGAACTCGCCGCTCGCCTCGATGGCGTTGCCGTCGCCAGGGGACGGCCTATGCTCAGCGATCGGCTCTGGCTGTCTCGCAGCTGCAACGACCTGCTCGCCGGGGCCATATCGCTGGTTGCTCAAAGTGTGGCCCGCTTTTTTGCGGGCGAACTTGTGCCAATTGCCGACAGCCCAGCGCCAATCCCAAGGAGCCGCGGTTTTTTCCGAAGCTATCTGCCCTTTTTCTGCAAGGGGTTGGCCGAACGCGTCGTGCAAAAAATCAGACTTGGACGCCGCCCCTTCTATTGGCAGGTTGCCTATCGGCTGATCGACGGGCCAGGCGTAGCCGAAACCGGACAACTCGACGGCACCCCGTTCACTGTGCTTGCCGACGACGGCCAGCGTTTCTACGCCGACCCGTTCGTCCTCGAGCGCGATGGCCGCCACTATCTGTTTGTCGAGGAATTTCCCTATGCCACGGGTCGCGGCGTGATTTCCGTCGCTGAACTTGATGACGACGGCGCTTTCGACGTGCCGAGGGTGGTGCTGGAAGAAGCGCACCATCTGTCCTATCCGCAGGTGTTCGCCCACGCTGGCGAGATTTTCATGATCCCCGAAAGCAGCGCGGCGCGCGAAGTTGTGCTCTACCGTGCCGCGCAATTTCCAGATCGCTGGGTACGCGACACCGTGCTGATCGCGGACAGGAATTTCAATGACGCCACGCTGCTCGAATCCGATGGACGCTTCTGGCTGCTGGGGACGGAGTGGTTCGGTCACGGCAGCGCGTCGGACACGATGGCCGTTTATTCCGCGCCCTCGCTGCGCGGGCCGTGGACCGCCCATCAGCTCAATCCCATCGCCGTCGATCACTCGGCCACTCGACCCGGCGGCGCCTTTATCCGGCAGGGCCACGCTCTGGTGCTACCGGTGCAAAACGGGTCAAGAGCCTATGGCGGCGGACTGGGGCTGATGCGGCTGGAGCGGCTTGACGATTTCGACGTCCGTTTTACGCCGCCCCGCCCGATTGAGCCGGGGACGGCATGGGCCCGCGCCGGCATCCACACGCTCAATCGCGCCGGCAATGTCGAAGTTGTGGACAGCGCTGGCTGACTGTTTCCCGAGACCTATCGAACCCGATCCAGTTTCGGCCTGGCTGCGACAGCGGCCGAAGCCGCGGCCACCGGCGGATTTCTATAGGCAAGCAGCAGCACCACGATGATCGTTATCTCCGGCGTCTTTGACGAGAGCGCGTTGTTCGATAGCGAAGCAAGCAGGAAAGTTATGGTGCCGATCCATGCCGGCATCGGCGTCCCCCGCAGCAGCCGAAAAATGAACCAGAATATCAGCGCGGTAAAAAGCAGCGCTATCGGCAAACCGAAGAGCATGACGATGACCACCGGCGCGCTTTCGATATAGGGCAGATGCAGCTTCTCGTTGACGATCGCCAGCAGGTCATCAACGTTCATGCCAAACAATATGTCCTTCCAACTGACAAGCCCGAACACCTGGTAGATCGTCACCCGCGCCATGAAGTTTTCGTCGAAGATCGTCTTGCTGAAGCGGTTCAGCAGGCCGCCCGAAACCAGCACGGTCGCCAGCACCGCGCCGACCGCCAGGGCGAACAGCAGCACGACGGACTTGGCCTGCCGCTGATGCTTGGGCGTCAGGCGCGGCCACGGCACGAACAGCAGTAGAATGAGGGTTTCACAGGCAGCGAGGATCAGGGCGGCGCGAGCGCCTGACGCTGCACAACCGACGAGCAGGACGAGGATCGCCGTCACCCTCACCCATATGCGCCAATGCGTCAGCGGCACAAATCCGATTGCTGTGGCGCAGAGCGCGCCCAGTGCCAGTGGGTGCGCCGACAGGCCGGTTGGCCTGAACTGCAGTTCGTTCAGACCGTAAGGCAGAAGCCGGTGTTGAGTGAGCGCCTCGATCGTGCCGATCACGGCGCTTAGTATCGCCATGCCAAGTACCACGTCTCCCAACGCCCGCCGCACATCTGGATTCAATGCCAGCATCAAAAGGCCCGCGGCGCCCGCGACCAGATAGGTATCGATGATGAACCCGGAAGAGCCCGCACGACCGGTGATGAACAGATACGGCACCAGCGCGAACATCAGCGCCGAGTAGCGCATCAGCGCCTTGAACAGTCCAATTTCCTCGCCCCGCAGCAAAAACGGTCGGCTGAAAAGAACGAAAGCAAGCAAGAGGAAGATGGCATAGGTGCCGAAATGCAGTTTCTCGTAAAACGAGCCGCCCTGGGCCGTATAGTCGACGACCATGTTCATCACCTGCGGCGACACCGTGAAGCGAAGCAGGAACGCGAATGCCGCGCACAGGAAAAACAGAATCGACAGCGCGTTCTGGCGGCGAGCCTGGCTGGACAGCAATCGTTCCGATCCGGTGGCGGTAGAGCTCATGGCCATCCAAGCGGGCATCCCAAAGGCATCCCGGCCAATGACGTTCATTCAAGATTCAATGAACGGATGTGGCGCGTGAAATGGTAAATAAGCCAACTTGGAAAATGAGATGTTAACGATGTTTCTGTAAGCAGGGCACGCGTAACGAATAACAGGGTTGCATCATGCCTGCCGCCTCCGGCCCATCCTCCCCGTCCGCGGCGGATTCCGATATCAGCGCACTCGAACGGATCGCCAACGCGCGGCGCAGGGCAATGGCGCAACAAGGCGCCCCAAGCGGCGCCCCATCCACGGCGGGCGTCGCCGGGCCGGTCGTGCCACCACATGCGTCAGAGCCAGTCGCGACGGTGACGCTGGACAAGATCGGCGATTTCCTCGAACTCGATTTTCGACGCCTGTTTGTCTGGTTGCGGGCCGGGCTTGCCCTGGCTTGCATGCTGGCGGTGGTCGGCGCGGTCGTCGGTGGCGCCTATGCCCTGCTGAGCAAACAGCGCTACACCGTCGCGACGGAAATCCTCATCAATCCCGCCAATTTGCAGGTTGTGGAAAACGATCTCTACTCGCAGTCGGGCCAGATCGACGGCCAACTGCTCAACGCGCGCAGCAAGCAGCGCATCCTGATCTCGGGCAACGTGCTTTCGCGTGTGGTGGACGAGCTCAACCTGACCAGCGATCCGGAATTTGTCGACCCGGATCGGAGCGCCTCGTCTGGCGTGAGCGGCAGCAAATCCGATCCGAAGCTTATCGCCCTGAAGAACCTGGATGAGCGGGTCAGCACCACCGCCGATGAAACGTCGTTTGTCACAACCCTCTCGGTATCGGCGGAAACCGCCGGCAAGGCGATCGAGATCTCGCAAGCCATAGTCAAGACTTTCAAGGAAGAGCTGGCCAAGGCCGAGGCTGACGGGGCCAGTCGTGCCGCGGCTGCGCTTGACGCTCAGCTCGGCCAGCTCAAGCGCGACGTGCAGACGGCCGAAGAGAAGGTCGAAGCCTACAGGCGCAGCCATAATCTGTCTTCCAGCAATGGCCAGCTCGTCAGTTCGCAAACGCTGACGCAGCTCAACAGCCAAATCGTAGAGGCGCAATCACGCGTCATCGCCGCGCAGGCGAGCTACGACGCTCTGGTTGCCTCGGGTGTCAATGGCTCCAACCCTGATCCGGCTGTCTCTGAGGCGCTCGCCGCGCTTCGCGAAAAGGCAAACCTCCTGCGGCAGCAGATCGATTCGCAGTCCATGACCTTTGGGCCACGCCATCCGACGATCGTCAGGCTAAAGACGGAATTGGCAACTGTCGGTTCTCAACTCAACGCAGAGTTCTCCCGCACCGTCGGCACGGCAAGAGCCAACCTTGATAGAGCCAAAGCCTCGTGGGCTTCTCTCAATACCAAGATGAATGATCTGCAGGGCAATGTTTTCTCCGACAACGAGTCCGAGGTGGCTCTGCGTGAGCTTGAACGCGACGCCGCGTCGAAAACGGCGATCTATGAGAGCTTCCTGTCGCGGGCGCGCCAGATCGCCGGGCGCGAGCAGATCGACACCACCAATGTTCAGGTGATTTCCAGCGCGGTGCCGCCAAAGGCGCGCTCCTGGCCACCCCGCACTGCCTTGGTGATAGGCGCGGGAGCGTTCGCTGGCTTTGCACTCGGCATGCTGCTTGCCTTGGCCATGGGCATCATGCGCGACATATGGCAGCCACCGAACCGATCGGGCGTTGGCGCCAGGCGAGCCTGAACCCCAAGGCATGGGAAAGCGCGTCATTTTTCATGTTGCCAGTCTCAGGGGCGGCGGCGCCGAGCGCGTCTTCGTCCTCATGGCAAATGAGTTGGCGTCGCGTGGGCACGATGTCACGCTTTTCACCTGGAACGCGGCAGGGCCTAACGCGGCGCTGCGCTCCCCTGCCGTGCATCTGGTCGATTTCGGCCTTCCCATCCGGGGTGAGGGTTACGGCAAACTGGCAACGCTGAAAGGCCTCTTGCGAAGCGCGCGTTTGTTCAGATCGCTCGATCCCGATGCGGTCTATAGCGCCCCGGAATTCGCCAATCTGGTCGTGGCGCTGGCGCTTTTCTTGGCGCGAAGCCGGGCGAAGTTCTTTCCAAGCTTCCACGCGGCCGCCTCCCTGCCTTCGGGCAGCCTCGGCGCAAGAATGGCGATCTGGCTTTCAGCGCTGGTTGCAGCGCGCGCAACCAAAGCCATCACCGTCTCAGTGGGTGTCGGCCGCGATATCATGGCCCGCGGCTTCCCCAAATCCAAGGTCGTCGTCATCCACAATCCCCTGCCCCCGGCAGCAGTGCCTCAGGCATATCCCTGGCAGGCGGAATTGGCGACGATGGGTGACGGCCCGGTCATCGCCACCGCCGGACGCCTGGTGCCGGTCAAGGACCATCTGACCTTGCTCAGGGCCTTTGCTCTCCTGCGCGCCAGCCGCCCCGCCCGGCTTGTCATCTTTGGCGAAGGGCCGCTGGCCGCAGAGTTGCGCGCCTATGCCGAAGAATGCGGTATCCGCGCCAACGTGCTCTTTGCCGGCTATGTCAACGATCCCGCGGCCTGTTATTCCGCGGCCGACCTGTTCGTCCTTTCATCCACGAGCGAGGGCTTTGGCAATGTGCTGGTCGAAGCGATGGCCGCCGGTGTCCCTGTCGTCTCGACGGATGCGCCTCATGGCCCGCGGGAGATTCTTGCCGACGGCCGTTTCGGCGCCCTGGTGCCGGTTGGCGATGCCGCTGCCTTGGCCAAGGCGATGGCCGAGATGCTGGACCATCCGACCCCCGTCGCCGTGCTGAAGAGCAGAGCAGCCGATTTCGAGGTTGAAAGGATCGGAGATCAATACGAAGCGTTGCTCTAAGCGCGTCGCGTTTGTGATCCGAGCCGACAAAACTCAATTCGCTACAAGAACTTTAATCTCGGTTTACCCGAAATTGGTAACAGCTAGAACTGCTGGTTTTCATCCGCCTAGCAAAGGGCCTGCCTTGCTGCAGCATCAAAATTCACCGGTCAGCCGCAGCAGCGATTGCAACTGGTTGATATTGCACCGCTTTTCCTGCGAACGCCTGACGTCCGTCGCGATAGCCAATGAGAAACCCCGGGTTGCGATGACCCGTGGGCGGGACCTCGGCGCCGGGATCTGGGCTTGAGCACCATCCGCGCTCTGGAAGCTGGCGACCTTCAGGCCGTCGCGGGCATGTTTCAACGCGTGCTGCGCAAGGACCGGACCGAAGCATCGGCCTCCCTTGTCGAGTACATGAGACGATTCTATCTGGACGCGCCCGGTGGCGACAGTGACCTCCGATCGCTTGTCCACGTCAACGACACCGGTCGCGTTTCCGGATTTGTCGGCGTTCATACGCTACCGATGACGTTCAGCGGCCGGCAACTGCGCGCCGCGGCCTGCAGCTCGCTGATGGTCGAGGATCATGAGCGCGACCCCATGGCCGGGGCCCGCCTGCTGAAGGCTTTCCTGGATGGTCCGCAGGACATCTCCTTCAGCGAGACGGCCAATGATATTTCCGCGAGATTGTGGACCCGGCTGCGCGGCGTGGTTCTGCCGCAATACAGCCTCGACTGGGTGCGCGTCATGCGTCCGTCGACCTTCATGGTCAGCCTTCTCGCCAATCGCACCGGGTTTGCCCGGATACTCAATCCGTTCGCACGTGCCGTGGACCGGTTCTACTGCAGGGGAATGCACCACAACGAGCGGCGCTGGTCCGGCGTGGCGGCGGACGGCGCAGGCCATGGCGCATTTCGAACGGCAGACATCGACAGCAGCGCATTTGCCAAACTCATCGAGCCGTTTACCGCTCACTTCGCGCTGCGCCCGGATTGGACGGAAAGCCAACTCGATCATATCTTGACCGACGCAGCACAAAAGCCGGATCTGGGCGAGCTTGTCTATGTTTCCGTGTCATCGCCGATCGGCGCCGATGTCGGCGCTTTCGCCTATTACGCACGACCGGACAGGATAGGTCGCGTGCTGCAGATCCTCGCCCTTCCCAGCCAGGTGGGCTCGGTGATCGATTGCCTGATCGATCATGCCGCGGCGCGCCGTGTCTGCGGCCTGCGCGGCCGCATCCAACCCGCGCTTCTGGAAGCAATGCTCGGACGGCGGATAGCTTTCGTGCCCGTTGCCTCGACCGTCGTGCATTCACGCGATCCCGCGCTGATGGATGCCATGAAAAACGCGCAAGTCTTCCTCAATGGGCTTGCGGGCGAGCAGTGGAGCCAGCTCATTGGCGGCCGCTTCACCTGAAACGCTGTTCAAGGCCCGGTCGAAGCAGCTTAGGTGCCGACTTCCTCGACTTCGTCGACGAGTTGCGGGCGCAGGTGCAGATAGCGCGTGGCCTTTCGCTTGGCGGCGATGTCGGCCCAGACGCGTTCCACTTGCGAGGCGTCCAGTCCCGCCGCCTGCCCGACCACTTCGGCCGCCATGCCCTTGTTGAGGCCGCAGAGGCAGATATCCATGCGGTCATAGGGAAGCGAGAAGTAGAACTCCTCCTGCGTCTGCGCCAGCGAGTAGGTATCGGTGGTCGGCGGCCGGTTCAGGATTTCCTCTGGGACACCGAGATAGGCCGCCAGCGCATAGACCTGCGTTTTGTAGAGATGTGCGATCGGCTTGACGTCGGCGGCGCCGTCACCGTTCTTGACGAAGAACCCCTGATCATATTCCAGCCGGTTCGGCGTTCCAAGAACGGCGAAGTTCAGGCGATCGGCATGATAATATTCGATCTGCTTGCGGGTGCGCTGCTTCATGTTGGTGGCGGCGACGACACCGAGATAGACCGGCAGCGGCATTCTTGTCTTGGTCCGCTTGCCCTTGGGATCCTGCACCACCAGCGACGAAATATTGTAGCCCTCGCTCTCGAGCGCATTCGCGATCACGATCTTCGAGGCCCAGCCTTCGCCGTATTCCGGGACCAGTTCGCGGAAGAAGGCGTCGCGACGCTCATAGCAGCCCATCGCGCGCAGAGCCGGGCCGATATCCTCCACAATGGCCTCGACACCGAACGTGTCGGCGACAAGGCGGCCGAGCCGCAGGCTTTCCGGATCGGAATCGTTTTCCGGCATGAACAGGCACAAGACATTCTGCGGGCCCGCGGCTCGCGCGGCCAGCGCCACCGAAACGCTTGAATCGATCCCGCCGGAAAGACCGAGCACGAGGCCCCGCTTGCGAATCCCGCGTAACTGCTGGCGCAAGGCGGTCACGATCCTGTCCGTCTCGGCGGCGGGGTCTATCGCCAGCGCCTGCGCCAAAATTGCCTTCGCGTCCTCGCTTGGACGGACACTCATTGCGCGGCCTCCATCATTTCCGCCGCAAGCCGGCGGCTTACCTTGCCCGTATCCGTCTTTGGCAATTCCGAGCGAAATTCGATGACCTTGGGAACCATGAAATCCTCGAGATGACGTGCGCAGTGGCGCATGACATCCTTTTCGCTGAGCGTCGGATCCGAGCGTATGACGACTGCGCCGATCGCATGTCCAAGCACGGGATCGGGCACGCCGACGACAACGGCCTCCGCGATGCCCGGATGGGCGTGAAGCACGGCTTCCACTTCCTTCGGAGCCACCTTCTCGCCCCGCGTCTTTATGATGTCGTCCTTGCGTCCGACGAAATAGAGAAAGCCGTCCTCATCGGTCCTGAACAGGTCGCCGGTGTAGAGAACCTTCTCCCAGGGGTTCGGTCCTGGCCGCAGGGCCTGCTCGGTCGCAGCTTCGTTTCGCCAGTAACCTTGCATGACATGCGGCCCGCGAATGACCAACTCACCGGCCACGCCCGGCGGCACGATTTGCCCGTGATCGTCGACGACGAAGGCTTCGGTGTTCGGAATGGCTATTCCGACCGAACCCGGCCGGCGATCGAGCTCCTCAGGCGGCAGATAGGTGCATCGCTTGCATTCCGTCAGGCCATACATCGAATACAGCCTGACACTGGGAAAAAGGAAGCACAGGCGTTCTATGTGAGCCTGCGGCAAGGCCGCCGCCGTGTTGGAAATATAGCGAAGACTGGGCAGGAAGCCCGGCGTCAGGTCCCGCATCTGCAGGATCATCGCGGCCATCGTGGGCACCAGCGGAAGACCGGTGACGCCCTCCTCGCGGATACGTTCGAAGATCGCTTGAGGAAAGGCGAAGGACTTTTCGAGCACGAGCGTGGCGCCCAGTCTGACAGCCATCAGCAACTGATAGAGACCATAGTCGAAAGCAAGCGGAAGAACATTCAAAATGACGTCATCCGGCGAGTTGCGCAGATAGGTGGTGATGGAGTCGGCGGCCGCGTCGCAATTGCGGTGGGTCATCATCACGCCCTTGGGCCGGCCCGTTGAACCCGAGGTGTAGATCAGCATCGCAAGATCGATGTCGATGCCGCGGTGGTCTATCTCTCTGGCTTCCAACGTCAGGCAGTTCGCCAGGGACGTCGCCCCTGCCGGGCATTGGTTGTCGGCGCCAACGGTGGAAGCCACGAAGATGCCGGTCTTGCCGCCCGATCCACAGGCTTCAGCGACGACGGGCATCAGTTTTGCTAGCGTGAGGATCGCGGCTGCGTCGCAATCGCCGATGATATAGGCAAGCTTGTCGGCCTTGGTGGATGAGTTGATCGGGCTGAACGTCGCCCCTGCCTTGAGGACCGCGAAAATCGAAACCGCGGCCTCCCAGCAATTGTCCATGAAGATCAGGACCCGGTCGTTGCGCCTGACGCCGTTCGCGAAAAGAGCGGCGGCCAGGCGGCTGGAAAGATCGTCCAGTTCTTCGTAGCGCAGCCTTTTGTCCTTGGTGATCAATGCCGTTTTGGCGGGATGGGCAGCGGCCTTCGCGGCCAGGAAATGTTCGATCCGCATAACCCCTCCTCGCCGACCGCAATTACGCTGCCAGCGCCTTTGCTCTTGCACTGATGAAGGATGAGAGACGTTCAATCGAATCCAGATTGGCCGGCACGACGTCGGAATCGACCATCGCTATGCCGAAATCGTCCTCTATGAAGGCCACCAGTTCCAGCACCGCGGTCGAGTCGATGATGTCGTTCTCGATCAGCGAGTCTGTGTCCGCAAGCTGGTACGACTTGTCGCCGAACAGGAAGTTGTCGACGATGAAAGTTCTGACCTTGTCCTTGACTGTAACCATTTTTCTTTCCTTCCCTTCTCAGGCTGCTCGTGCCGCGCCGACCTCTTGGCCGGTGAAATTCTTCTGCCACAGTTGCGTCGACAGGATGCCGACGAAGGCCGCATTGTCGCGAAACCCGGACGCAGGCTGCGTGCGGCATTTCTCATGAAGCTTTGCGACCGCCTTGGCGTTGAACAGTCCGCCGGCGGCGATGCTCGCTTCGCTCAAAGCGTCGCGGACGTAATCCAATTCTCCGGCTCCCACGAAGGAGCTGGCGTCCGGGGCCCGGTAAGGCTGTTTGGTGCGCTTCCCGATCGCCTTCGGAAGCAGGTGCCCGGTTGCCTTGCGTAATATGTGCTTTTCCACCAACCCCTTCAGCTTCATTTCCGGCGGAAGCCTTGCTGCGAACTCCACCAAACGATGGTCGAGGAATGGGAACCGTCCCTCGATGCCGTGCGCCATGGCCATGCGATCGCCTTGGCTGGAAAGGATGTAGCCTGGCAGAAGGAAGCGGGTTTCGAGATATTGCGCCTGATGCAGCGGGTGCCAGAGCGAGAATGCCTCTGGCAACCGGTCGGCCAGTTCCTCGACAGCGTTGTATCCGTCCAACATCGCACGCAGATCGCCTGAGAAGAATATCTTCGCCGCCGACGTGGTCTTGAAGCGTGGCCGATGCGAGAATAGTGGGTCGTCGAGAGAGGCGTTATCAACACCAAAGAATGCGGACAGATACTCGACGGATTGCTGTTGCAGACCAGGCAGATAGGGATATAGCTTGCGGAACAGCTTTGGCCTCATGCGCGATGCCGGCTGACGCGCGCAGAACCGGCGAACACGTGCCTCTTTGAAGATGTCATATCCAGCGAAGACCTCGTCGGCGCCCTCGCCGGTCAGCACGACCTTCAGACCGGCCTGGCGAACCAGGCCGGACAATTGATAGAGCGGCGCCGGCGCCGTGCGGATGATCGGCTTTTCGGCAAAATGGATGACTTCGGGGAAGACACGGGCGATATCGCCAGCACGGCTGAGGATGGTTCGGTGATCAGCGCCAATTGCTGACGCCATCTCGGTCTGGAAGGCGCTTTCGTCATGCTCGGCGCTGTCAAAGGCCACGGAAAATGTCTGCAATTTCCGAGGCGTCATGCCGGTGGCGAGCGCCGAAACAACCGAGGAATCGAGCCCGCCCGAAAGATAGGAGCCGACCGGCACGTCCGCCCGCATGCGAAGCTTCACCGCATCGGTCAAAAGCGCCTGCAGTTCCTCAGCCGCCTGATCCTCGTTGGTGACCTTCTGCTGCGAGTCCCGATGCGGATAGTCCAGCTGCCAATAAGGTTTGATCGTGACCTGCCCCTGCGCCGCTATCATGACGCTCGCCGGCTCCAACTCGCTGATATTGCGGAAAGCCGTGCGCGGGGCGATCGGCGCCCACAGCGTAAAGATCTGGTCGAGTGCAATCGGATCGATCTCGGCCGAGACGCCGGGCACCTCCAGCAGGGCCTTGATCTCCGAGGCGAAGTAAAGCACCCCGTCCTTGCTGGTGTAGAACAGCGGCCGGACACCCATCCGGTCTCGCGCAAGCATCATGCGCCGACGCCTGTTGTCCCATAGCGCGAAGGCGAAATCGCCGTTCAGCAGGGACAGGCAGTCTTCGCCCATCTCGTCATAAAGCTGCAGGATGACTTCCGTGTCGCTCGACGTACGGAAGCGCCGGCCCTTGGCCAGCAGCCCTTGGCGCAGTTCCACGTAGTTGAAAATCTCGCCGTTGAACGCAATCGTCAGATCGCCTGACACGTCCGACATCGGCTGCTGGCCGTCACCGATACCGACCACGGACAGCCGCGCATGCCCGAGCCCGGCGTCGGGCGCCACGAATTTCCCGTTCTCATCCGGTCCACGATGGGCGATCGCCACTATCATGCGCGAGAGCAAAGCTTCCGCATCCCGGATAGAACCGAAATAGCCCCCGAATCCGCACATTCCCAAGACTCATGTGAACCGCAACCATCGATATATAGCCGCGAAAATAGGCATCCGCGGTTAATCGGATATTTTCCCCGCGCATGCGGTTAACGGGAAGTTAAGGCATCAATCGCACCTGTCGGATCACTGCCCGGCTTTAGCAACATTGCGCTCATGACGGCTTGCAAATCACCTGCAGCGCAATTGAAGGAATTTCAAAAACCGACCGCGCGAAGAACAGATTTCCAAAGAGGCCTCCAATCGAGCGCCCATTCCGCCGCTGCAACTCAAAATTAGAACGAGAATCTATTGAGATGACGGCACTTCGCTTGCTAGCGTTGAAGCGCTTCAATTGGGTCGATCATCGTGCAACGCAAGCGCCCTACCATTGCAGATGTCGCACATGCCGCCGGCGTTTCCATCGGCACGGTGTCGAACTTCATCAACGATACGGCTGTCGTCAAGGACAGCACGCGCGAACGCATCCAGAAAGCGATTTCCGACCTGATGTACCGGCCAAGTGCCTTTGCGCGCTCGCTGCCGGGCCAGGCTCCACGCCGATCCAGGGATGTCGAAGGCTTGCCGCGACTGCTCGTCGTCGGCCGTGTCAGCGTCGATTTTCTCTGCCGTGTCGATGTGCTGCCGCACCGCGACGACCGCATCACCGCGCGCCATATCGAGAAAGCCCTGGGCGGTCCCGCCGCCAATCTTGCTGTCGCCGCCGCAGCCGTCGGCGCGCCCTTTGCCCTCGATGTTGAACTGGCGACGGCCGTCGGCGACGATCCCGAAAGCGACTGGGCTCTGGCCGAGCTTTCGAAGCTCGGCGTCCACGCCTTGCCGATCAGGCGCACATTCAACAATCGCCTCTCGCAGGCGATTGTCATCATCGAACTCAACGGCAGCCGCACGATCATCAGCGAACCGTTCGAACTCAGCGAAGTCGATCTGACTGCGAATATGGATGTCCAGACGCAGGCTCGTCCCGCCTGCCTTCACATCGAGGGCTTCCACTATGAAAGCATGATCGGCTCCATCGATCGCTTTCATCAGGCAGGTTGGAAAGTGAGCCTGCATTCGGCCGGCCTGCCCCGGAGTTCGAGAAACCCCGACGCCTTCGTGGAAATGGTCAAGCGGGTCGATCTCACCTTCATCAACGATGTCATGCTGCGCGAGATCTTCGATCTCCGCACACCGCTTGCGACAATGATCCAGCAGACCCGCGACACCCTCGCCCGCATCAAGCAGCGCGGCACCGTGGTGGTGACGCTTGGCGAGTTCGGCGCGGTCGTCTTTCCCAAGTCCGGCGGACCGCAGATCGAGGTTCCAGCACTTCCCGTCGACAGGGTCGACGCCACCGGAGCGGGCGACAGTTTCGCCGGCATCTTTCTCAGCCTGTGGCTGCACGGCGCCTCCCTGGAAGAGGCCGCTCGCTACGCCGCGGTGGGCGCCAGCCTGACGACGACGGCCGAAGGCGCGCAGGGACACATCGCCGATTTCGAGGAACTGAAGACGGCACTGACGCCGGACAACATCGCGGCTGCCGGATGATGCCGCCGGTCATAAGGAGATCATGCAGTGAGCAAGACAAAGGTGCTTCTGGTCGGAGAGAGCTGGGTCAGCGCGGCGACGCACTACAAGGGCTTCGATCAGTTCGGCAGCGTGACGTTTCATCTTGGCGCCGAGCCTTTGGTCAAGGCGCTGAAGGACAGCGAATTCGAGCTGGAGTACATGCCGGCGCATGAGGCGGTGGAAAAGCTGCCGTTCACTATCGAAGGCCTGTCCCGCTACGACGCCATCATCCTCTCCGACATCGGCGCCAACTCGCTGCTGCTGCATCCGGACGTCTGGCTGCACGGCAAGACGGTGCCGAACCGGTTGAAGCTTCTGCGGGACTGGACCAGGGCCGGCGGCGGGCTGGTCATGGTCGGAGGCTATTTCAGTTTCCAGGGCATCGACGGCAAAGCCCGCTGGCATCGCACGGCTGTCGAAGAGGCTTTGCCCGTGACATGCCTGCCAAACGACGATCGCCTCGAAATACCGGAAGGGTTCCGCCCCTCGATAACCGGTTCGAAGGACCACCCGATCCTTGCCGGCATCGAAGGGGAATGGCCGCTGCTTCTCGGCGCCAACGAGGTCATCACCAAGGATCGCGACGATGTCGAGGTCTTGGCATCGCTGCCGGAAGATGAAGGCGGCCATCCCCTGCTTGTGACCGGTCGCTACGGCAAGGGGCGCACGGTGGCCTGGACCTCCGACATCGGTCCGCACTGGCTGCCCAACAGCTTCGTCGAATGGCCCGGTTACGCGCGCCTTTGGAAAAACGTGCTGAGTTGGGTGAGCAAGGCCGCCTAGCAATTCACCCTATGGGATTGTCGCCATGACCGCTCCTTTTCTCGTTGCCAAGGGGATAGCCAAGCGCTTCGGCGCGCTGACGGCGCTCTCCGGCGTCGATCTGGAAATCCGCTCCGGAGAAGTGCTGGCGCTGCTCGGCGACAATGGCGCGGGCAAGTCGACCTTCATCAAGATCCTGGCTGGCGCGCATCCGGCAAGCGATGGCGAGTTGGTCATCGAGGGCGTGCCGGTGGCATTCTCCTCGCCGAAGGATGCGGCAGCTGCGGGCATCGCAACGATCTTCCAGGAACTGGCGCTTTCCGAAAACCTGTCGATCTCGGAAAATGTGTTTCTTGGCCGCGAACTCAAGCGCTCGGTGCTCGGCGTTCCGTTTCTGCGCCGCGCTGACATGCGGCAGCGTGTCGACGGCCTGCTCAAGGAGCTGGACGCCCATATTTCCGATCCGGAAGCCCCGGTCGGCAGCCTGTCGGGCGGCCAGCGCCAGGCCGTCGCCATCTGCCGCGCACTCAATCTGAACGCCAGGCTGGTGATCATGGACGAGCCGACCGCGGCACTTGCCGTGGCCGAGACGCGCAAGGTCTTGGCCCTGACGCGGCGCCTGGCCGAGCGCGGCTGCGCCGTGGTGCTGATCAGCCATAACATCTCCGAAGTCTTCGAGGTCGCCGACCGCATCGTCGTGTTCCGGCGCGGCCGCAAGGTGGCCGAGCGGCTGCGTGCCGAGACCAATCCCGAAGAAATCGTTTCCTTCATAACAGGCGCTCATCCCGACGTGCGGGCGCTCGAAAAAGCCAACTAGAAATGCACGTCAAATTCCAGAGAGGTTCAAACCAAATGCTCAAGCACATCAGGAAAGCTCTTGCGATCTCGGCACTTTCTCTTGCCGTTTCGACCGCCGCCTTTGCCCAGGACAAGCCCAAAGTTGCCTTCGTGCCGCAATTGATCGGCATCCCCTATTTCAACGCCATGGAAGCCGGCGGCAACCGCGCGGCGAAGGAACTCGGCGTCGATTTCATCTACAGCGGCCCTGTCGACACCAATCCTGTCGACCAGTTGCAGATCGTGCAGAACCTTATCGACCAGGGCGTCAACGCGATCTCGGTCAGCGTGCTCGACGCCTCCAGCATCGCCCCCGTCGTCGAGGCCGCCAAGGCCAAGGGCATCAAGCTGTTCACCAGCGACAGCGATGCGCCGGACAGCGGCCGCGCGGTCTATGTCGCTCAGGCGACGGACGAAGGCCTCGGCAACACCATCATCGACGAGCTGGTGAAGCGCGTCGGCGAGGACGCCAAGATCGGCATCGTTTCCGGCGAAGCGACGGCCTCCAACCTGAATGCCTGGATCGGCTTCATGCAGAAGCAGGCAGCGGCGAAATATCCGAAGCTCAAGCTTCTGGAGCCGCAATATGCCGGCGGCACGGCAGAGCGCGCCGCGCAGATCTCCGGCGATCTGATGGCCGCCAACCCCGACATCAAGGCCATCATCGCGGTTGCGTCCACGACCTGCCCCGGCGTCGCGCAAGCAATCGAGACCGCGGGCAAGATCGGCAGCGTGATCGGTGCGGGCTATTGCAGCCCGAACACGGCGCGCTCCTACCTCAAGAGCGGCGCTTTCGGCTTCACCGTACTGTGGGACCCGGCGCAGCTCGGCTATCTCACTGTCTGGGCTGGAAAGCAGCTGATCGACGGAAAGGCATTCGAAGCGGAAAACAAGGTTCCGGGCTTCGACAACCCCGTCACTTACGATGCCACCAAAGGCATTCTCCTGCTCGGACCGCCGGCTGTGTTTACGGCCGAGAATGTCGACAAGTTTGATTTCTGAGCCCGATACGGACGATGCGACAGCTCAGGAACGGTGTTTTCTCTTTGAATGGGCGCGAGTGGTCCCTGCTCGTCGCCTGTATCTTGGCGATCATCGTCTTTTCTGTCGCATCGCCCTACTACGCCACCTCAGGCAATGCCGGGACGGTCTTGCGCAACAGCATCGAATTGCTGCTGGTCGGCTTGGGAATGATGCTGCTGCTGGCCATGGGCGGCATCGACGTGTCCGTCGGCGTCGTCATGGGCCTGGCGGCGATCGGCGTTGGCAGGGCGCTCGGAGCCGGCGTCGATCCCGTTCTCACTGCTTTTGTCGGCCCGCTGACAGGTGCGCTGCTGGGCCTGCTGACGGCCGCCGTCATCGTGCTTGGCCGGGTCCCCGCCATTGTCGGCACGCTTGGTCTTCTCGGTGTCTACCGCACGGCGATCTTCGTCCTGCTTGGCGGCCAATGGCTTTCCGGCCTGCCGACCGGCCTGACGCTGCTGCTTGGCACGACCATTCTCGGCCTGCCGGTCGCCGCCTGGGTGATCGCGCTCGCCTATCTCGCCGTCTGGATCGCGCTGAGGCGAACGCCCTTTGGCTTGCATCTTCTGGCCATCGGCAATTCGGAAGAAAAGGCGCGGCTGTCCGGCATCCCGGTCGTCAAGATCAGATTTGCGACCTTCATCGTCAGCGGCGCCCTCACCGGCCTCGCCGCCACCTTCTACGTCGCCAACTATCGCAACGTCGAAATGACAGTTGGCAGCACGCTGGCGCTTGATGCGATCGCCGCCGTGGTGCTTGGCGGCACCAGCATACTGGGCGGCAGATGCAGTCTTGTCGGCACTGTCCTTGGCGTGCTGCTCCTGAGGATCCTCCAGAACGGGCTGCTGCTGACAGGCGTTCCTTCGCTCTGGCAACCGGTGGTCACCGGCTCGTTGCTGATCGGCGTACTCGGTTTCGAGGTCCTTTCCAATCGTCTGTCCCTCTCACGGCTTGGGTGGGCCAGCAAATGAACCGCATCCGCAAGCTGCAAGGGCCAGCGCTCATTCTCGCTTTGTTGGCCCTGTTATGGATCATCGTGATCCTCGTCCTGCTTGTGTTGAAGCCGTCCGTGTTCAGCCTGGGGACGGTAACGACGATCCTCCAGTTCTCGACCATCCTGGCGCTCGTCGCTCTCGGACAGGCGATCGTCATCCTGGCTGGTGGAGCCGGCATCGATCTCTCCGTCGGCGGCATTGTTTCGCTGTCGGCCATAGCCGGCATGCTGGCCATGAAACTCGGGCTTCCTTCGTTTCTCCTGCCGCCTGCATGCATAATCGCCGGAGCCGCCCTCGGCGCCTTCAACGGCGTCCTCGTCACCAAGCTGTCCATCCTGCCGCTGATCGCGACGCTTGGCACGTTCTTCGTCTATTCGGGCCTGGCGTTGGCGCTGACCGGAGGCGCGGCGCAATCGGGTGTGCCGAGCTGGCTGCTGATCTGGGGGCGCGGCGTTTTCTCCGGCATTCCGGTTCCCTTCCTCACCATCGCAATTCCTGTCTTCGCCATCGCCGGGATCGTGCTGATGTGGACGGCCTGGGGCCGCTGGATCTACGCCATGGGGTTCAACGAGCGCTCGGCGCGTCTGGTCGGCATTCCGGTCGATCGCGCCCGGCTCATCCTCTACAGTTTGAGCGGCGTGCTTTCCGGAGCCGCCGCCCTGATCTCGCTGGCATGGCTCGGAAGCGGCCGGCCCAATATCGGGCAAAACCTCGAACTGGAATCGCTGACGGCCGCGATGCTGGGCGGCATTGCCATCTTGGGCGGCCGTGGCGGCGTCGGCGGTGTCTTTGCCGCCGTCATGCTCTTGGTAACGCTCAAGACCGGGCTCTTGCAGCTTAACGTCAACACCGTCTGGCAAGTGGGCATCGTCGGCGCTCTCCTGGTGTTCGTGCTTCTGGCCGATCGACTTTCCCAAAATTGGAGATAATTCATGCCGTCTTTCGAGGACATCATTGCCAAGCGGGTCGAGGCGGAAGCCGATCGCATCGTGCAAACATTGAGCGACCTCGTGTCGTTTCCGTCCATCGTCAAGTCGAACCCGAAAGACGCCGGCCCAGGCGAACGGGATTGCCAGCTCTATCTGCAAAAGAGGCTGGAGAAGCTGGGCTTCACCACCGATCTCTGGGATCCGGACGGGCCGGCACTTTACGAAAAATACAAAGGGCGTCCCGGCGCCAACAAGGGCCGGACCTTCGAAGGCAGGCCCAATCTCGGCGGCGTGCTCAAAGGCACGGGCGGCGGCCGCTCGATCATGCTTACCGGCCATATCGACGTCGTGCCGCCGGGTGCGCCCGAACACTGGACGACCGACCCGTTCCAGCCCGTCCTGAAGGACGGCTTTCTGCATGGCCGCGGCACCGTGGACATGAAAGGCGGTGTCGCCTGCATGCTGATGGCCGTGGAAATCCTCAGGGAGCTTCAGGTGCCCCTATCGGGCGACATCGTCTTTACGACCGTGGTTGACGAGGAGATCGGCGGCATGGGCTCGCTGGCGATGGTCGACCGCGGCTTTCGCGCCGATGCCGGTATCATGACGGAGCCGACGGCCAACAAGATCGCGCCCCTGTGCCACGGTATTCTCTGGGGACGGATCATCATCGACGGCATCGGCGGCCATGCCGAGCTGACACCGAATGCCTGGTATTCGAGCGGTCCGGTCGATGCCATTCAACTGTGCAGGCAGATGCTCGACGGCATCGACATATTGAACCGTCGCTGGATGTTCGACCCAAGCAAGAACCATCCTCTCATGGACCTGCCCAACCAGATCATCGTCACCCAGCTGAACGCCGGAGAACATCCCTCCTCCATGGCCGGCCGGGCGGAGATCGTCATCGATGCGCAATATCTGCCGAGCGAAAAGGACGAGTTCGGCCTCGGCGGCAAGGTCAAGCGCGAGATCGAGGAACATGTCCTGAACATCTGCCAGGCCGATCCCTATCTGCGCGAACATCCCGCCCGTGTGGAGTGGATCCTCGATGCCGACTGCGCCGAAATTCCAGCCGACAGCCCGTTCGTCGGCGTCTTCCAGGACGCGGTCGAGAGAGCAAACCTGTCGCCGGTCCTGTCGGGTTTCGGCGCGCACAGCGATATCGGTTTGCCGACGGGCTTGGGGAAAACCCCGACCGTCAATTTCGGCCCGGGCGATCCGGCCCAGGCGCATCAGCCCAACGAGCGCGTGTCGGTGCGTGATCTCATCGATTGCACGAAGGCGATCGCACTGGCGATTGAGCAATGGTGCCGGTGAGAGCGCGGTCCTTATTTGCCGCCGTTTTGTTCGAGGTCGTCGAAATAGACCTCGAAATAACGCCGCGCCAGGATCGAGGTAAGCGAGAACTTTCGCTCCGGGGCGACGATCAGGGATAATGTCAGCGGCGGAATGCTCTTGTCGCCAAGCGGCAGATATGTGAGGCCGTCCTTGGTGTCGGTCGATGATCTGTCGGAAATTGCGGTCAGGCCGAAGCCGCAGCCTTCCCGCACCATCGACCTCATCAGTTCCAGATTGTTCGTCGTCAGGATTGGCTGAAGCCGGGCCCTGCTCTTGGCGGCGGCGATGTCGACGATGTCGCGCAGGTGAACGCTGGCGTCTGGAACGATGGTTGGACGCTGAAAAAACTCGCTCAGCGATATGGACTTTCTGGGCCTCAGGTCGTTCTCGGCAGGCACGACCGCCCTGACGTTAAACCGCGCCGAGCGCGTGGCGGTTACCCCCGGCAGAGGTGGCGGGCTGAAGGTAAGGCCGAAATCGGCCTGACCGTCCAGCACCATCTGGCGTATCCGGTCCGGCTCGACAACCGCGACATGGTTGGCGATGCGCGGGTGATCCTTCATGAAGCTTGCCAGGGCACGCGGCAGGAAATCGAACACCGTTTCCTGAGACACCGCGATTTTCACCTCGCCTCGGCGCAGGCCCCTCAACTCTTCGATTTCGAAGCGAACACGGGCAAGATCCCTCTGCCAGCTCCGCACGCCGTGCAGGAGGATTTCGCCTGCCGAGGTGAGCCGCATTCCGCGCGGCAAGCGTTCGAAAAGGGCGACCCCTAGCGCTTCCTCCGCATGGATAAGCTGCTTGTCGATGGCCGAAGCCGACACATTCAGCTTATCCGCGGCCTTACGGATCGACCCCAACCGGGCGATTTCGTCCAGATAATTGGCGAACCGGGAAAACAGAACTCGCCGCATCGAGCGCCTTTCCGAGCGTCAAGAAAAAGAGAACGCTCAACACGTTTTTTTTCGTTTGTAATGATGCGCCCAATCGCCGTCTATCACGTTGCGCCTCGAATCTGCGGCGTATCCCACTATGAATGGGTCTCCCGGCCGACAAGAAGGAAGCCGCCCGTAATGCTTGTCCGTCAAGGCCAGTTGCCGCCAAACGTCAGGTGCCCAGGACGCGGATGCCCAAGGATCGGGTGCCCAAGGATAGGCTACCAAGAATGCTGATCGCCAAGCCCGAATTCTATCAGGCGGAAATAGCCGGCGAAGCGTTCAGCCTGCCGATCATCCAGCTCGACGACCGGCGGGCGATCGCCCTGCTGATGGTGATCGACATGGGCGTGCGCTTTGGCGATATCGTTGGCGAGGCCATCGCCCGGCATTTCGGGCCCTTCAAGCCCGACATCGTCGTCGGCAGCGCCACATTGGGAATTCCGATCGCGATCGAGGTTTCGCGCCGCCTCGGCAAGGACCAGTACGTGATTTTGCAGAAGTCGCCGAAGTTCCATCTTGCCGACGCAATGGTCGAGGACGTCCGCTCGATCACCACGGCCACACCGCAGCGGCTGCTGCTCGACCGGCGATCGATCACGCTTCTGCAGGGCAAACGCGTGCTGGTGGTCGACGACGTGGTGGCGACCGGTTCGAGCATGGCCGCCGCCATCCGCCTTGTGCGCCGTGCCGGCGCCGAGGTGCTGGGCGCCGGCGTCATTCTCACCGAGGGTCATTCCTGGCGCGACGCGCTCGGCAAGGATGCCGAACTGATCGAAAGCCTCGGCCATATTCCTCAGTTCGATGTCGTGGATGGCGTGGCGACGCCCGATCCGGCGACCGAAAGCGGCGCGTGGCCTGGCGGCGCGCCACGATTGGCCAGGACTGCGTCAAGGTAGGTGTGAAAAGAATGAAATCGTGTCCGGCGTGACGGTAGCGTTTCAACAAAAAGAAGAAGGCGGCTGAACGCATGCGGTTCGGCCTGTCTTACGAACAATGGATGGGAGGACTTCGATCGGGACACTCGCTGTTCCGGTCGCGTGTTGCGTTAACTCCGGCTCTGCCGGGTATGTCCTGACAAATGCAAACAAGGGGAACAGTCAAATGCAGTCATCAACAATATCGCAAGACGAAGGCAACACCCTCTTCCCGATCGTGCTTTCCATCGTCGCAGCCGCGGCGACAGGCGTCCTGTGGGCGTATGCCAACCCGATCCAACTGGTGCCAGGCGTAATCCAATGGCGGATTTTCGCCTTTCTGCCGCCTTTGATCGGCATCCTGCTCGGCTGGCGCAGCGGCTTTATCTGCGGCTACCTCGGCACCATCGTCTGGTCTCTTCTGGCCGGCACGTTCATCCCTGCCCATTCGTTGCTGGTCGACGGCATAATGGTCGGATTGACCGGCCTGATCCCGGGGATGCTGTTCGATCCGTCGAAATTGACGTTCGACCGCGGCGTGCTGATCAGGATCGCCCTGGTCTGCTTGGTCGTTGGAGTGGTGATGGTGGCGGCCGTGTCGGCAAGCCTCGCCTATCTCGGCATCTTCCCGTTCTGGTGGGCGTTCGGCTATATCGGCCTCTCCGACATCGTGCCGATGGTCATCGGAACCCCGCTGCTGATCGTTCCGGCGCTGAAGATTCTGAAAGCCGCTCATCCGGCGGGTTTCAAACGCTTCTGAACGGCGGCAGCGTATCGAAGTGCTGAATATCGCGAATCTGAACCTCGGTTTCGGCGGGCCCGCCCAGGTCGTCGCCGAAGCCACATGCAGCGTGGCGGACGGTCAGCGGCTGCTGATCTGCGGCGCGGCCGGCAGCGGCAAGACGACGTTCCTGAATGCAGCGGCAGGCCTCATCCCGAGATTGCTGGCGATCCCATACTTTAGCGGAGACGTCACCCTCAGAGGGCGTCCGGTCTCCACCATCGCCAAGGACGAGCTGTTCAGCACGGTCGGCTTCGTGTCGCAGAATGTCGAGGACCAGCTATGGGATCTCAGTGTCGAGGACGCCATTGCCTTTCCGATGGAAAACCGCGGCATCGACAAGGAGAAGATCCGCGCCCGGCTTGAGGAGCTGATCGACGGCCTCAGGCTGGCGCCGCTTCTGGGGCGCCGCGTGCTGACCTTGTCCGGCGGCGAACGCCGCATGGTTGCAATCGCCGCGGCCCTGGCGTCGAACCCGGCCCTGCTGGTGCTCGACGAGCCGACGACCGGGCTCGATCCGCAGGCGCGCGAAAGGCTGTCGCGCACGCTGCGCGAAGCGGCGGCCTCGGTCTCGGCTCTTCTGGTGTCGGAGCAGGACCCCGCCTCCCTGCGTTCCGTCGTCGACACCATCGTCCTCTTGAAGGAGAGGCGGCTGTCGGCGCCGTACCGCCGCGACGACATCCTGCCGCTGGAACGGCCCTGGCTGGAGGCAGGCATCCTGCCGCCGAACCGGACCCGCTCGCAGCGAAAGCCGGCTAATCCCGGCGCGGTGCTGCTTGAAATATCCGGCTTGACGACGCGGCTGGCGCGATCGGACGGCAAGCCGGTGCTAAGGGATGTCGGTTTTCAGATCAGGGCAGGCGAAGCCGTCGCGCTGATCGGCCGCAACGGTGCGGGCAAGACGACGCTGTTCAAGTCCATCCTCGGGCTTGCCAGGATCGCCTCCGGCTCGATCCTCCTTGACGGTGCCGACGCAGACGGCTGGACCGCCGCCCGGCGTGCCCGCAAGGTCGCCTACGTGCCGCAGAACATGCGCCATATCCTGTTCAACATGACGGTGATCGGCGAGGTCGTGTTCTCCATCACCGCTTCGACCGCGACGACAGCCGACAAGGCAGTGGCCGATCGGGCCGCCGCCATGCTGGCACGCTACGGCCTTTCCGGACTTGCGCAAGCCAATCCCTTCGCACTGTCCGCGCGCCAGCTGGCGCTGCTCGGCCTGGCCTGCGCCGATGCCGCCGGCGCACCCGTGGCCATCGTCGACGAGCCGCTGCTGGCGCGCGATGTCGAAGGGCGCCGCATGCTCGATATATTTCTCTCCTCCATGCTCGATTCCGGCCGCGCGGTGATGCTGATCTCGCACGATCTGGAACTGGTGGACGATGTCGCCACGCGCCTGATGATCCTGGACGACGGCGGGATCGCCTTTGACGGCGCGGTGATGGACGGCTGGAAGAGCCCGACCTTCGCAGCCCTTGGCTGGGCCGAGCCCTACGCCACACCGAAGCTCGGAGGTGTCGCATGAGCCAGATGCACGACCTCAACTTCTTCGTTAAGCTGGCGCTTGCTTTCGCGGTCATGGCGGTGGCCTGGCTGGTACCGGGCTGGCGGTTCGGCGTGCCTTTTGCCGTGCTCTGCGTGCTGGTGCTATGGGCGATAGGCGTCCCTGGCCTGCGCGGATACGTCAAGGGCGCGCTGCTGCTCACCGCCATGGTCATGGCGAGCTGGCTGGTCAATCTGTTTTTCCAGGGCGTCGGCATCGGCGACGCCCTGCCCGTGGCGGCGGCGATGGCTGCCCGGCTGATCGCCACGACGGCGGCGTTCTATTTCGTCATGGAGACGAGTTCGCCGGGGTCGATCCTCGCCGCCGCCAGCGCCGCGCGGCTGCCGCCGATAGCGACCCTGGTCCTGTCCCTCACCTTCGGCATCATTCCGATGCTGCGCGACGATTTCGAGCGCATTGCCGATGCCCAGCGCGCGCGTGGCATGGAAGTCGACGACGTCGCCTTGCCGACGAAGCTGCGCTTCGCGCTGGCGCGCGGCGTGCCGCTGCTGGTGCAGGCGATCCGCATGGCGCATGCGATTTCCTTTTCCCTCGCCATCTACGGGTTCGACCTCAAGCGCAACCGCACGACGTGGCGCAATGTCGGCCTGATGGTCGAACCTCGCTTCCCCTGGAAGGACACCAATGATGAAACCTGACAAATCGGAGCTTGCCGCCCACCAGCTTTGGACGGTCGATGTCGCCGGCTATCCGGTCGAGCTGCCGATTGTGCCGATCAAGCCCGACTTTGCCATTTCCCTGATGATGGTGATCGATCTCGGCGTGAGGTTCGGCGAACATGTCGGCCGCGAGCTTGCCGCGAGGCTGGCGCCGCTGAAGCCTGACATCATCGTCGGCGCCGCCACTCTCGGCATTCCGGTTGCAATCGAGGTGACGCGGGCGCTTGGCCAGGATCACTATGTTATCTTGCAGAAATCACCCAAGATCCACCTGACCGACGCGCTCGAACAGCGCATCTCGTCGATCACCTCCAAGGGCGAGCAGCGCCTGCTTCTCGACAGGGAGGCAATCCCGCTGCTGGCGGGCCGGCGCGTCGTGGTGGTCGACGACGTCGTGGCTTCCGGGTCCAGCCTCAAGGGAGCGCTCGAACTGGTACGCCGCGCCGGTGGCGATGTCGTCGGCATAGGCGTCATCCTCACCGAGGCGCGCGACTGGCAGGAAGCGCTGGGAGCGGATTGCGCGCTGCTCCACAGCCTCGCTCACATACCCCAGTTCACCAGCCACGGTGCGGCCGGATGGGTGCCTATTGCGGAAACCTTCCTGTAGTGCTCCGTGCCCATGTGGTCATCGCGGCGCATCGATCGCTGCAATCTCCCTAAGTGAAAGCGACCGCTGCCGAGTTGCTCAAGGCAATTCAGCATTGCAGGTGCCGGCGATCTGGCCGACGGCCTCGCTGGCCCCGGCAAGGTCGAAATCGGCCTCGCCTCGCCCCGACAGCAGCCCGAACCGCCAGGATAGCAGCAGCCGGTTCGCCGAAACCAGGCGCCTGACGCCGTCGGCGCCATCGCGGACCAGCATCCTGCCGCGCGTGCCGACCGCCCAGCTTTCGCTGACCTTCTTGCCCTGGTCGGCGGTCACCGACATGGTGATCGTGCCTCTGGCGGAGACGGCATCGTTCACATGCAGCCATTCGCTCCAGCGCGGTTCACCGTCCTTGCGGCAGGCGATGGTCAGCACCGGGCTGTAGCTCAAGGCGCCGCCGCCGGTGATCAGCTTGTTGGTGGCATAGAGCGAGGCCGTGACCAGGCCGTCGCTGCCCTCGTCGAAGCGCCAATTGTCGAGCGCGGCGCCGGCCTGGGCGACGCCGCAGACCGAGGCAAGCAGCAATGCCGTGGCGATCGCGCCTCCGATACCAACGAGTAACCTCAACGATGCCTCCAGCAGCCCTGCGCTTCGCAACACAGCGCAGATAATGATCAAGGCTTCGTATCGCCAGTCGCTACCTCTCACTTGCCCGGATGCCTGTTGCCGCGGCGCCACAACGAAGAAGGCGGTCTTTGGCAACCTGTTCTTCGATGTAGCCTTCCCAGGCTTTTCCACATCATTGCTATGCTTTTTCGGTCGATCCGAAGACCGCACTAGAATTTCGACGGCAAATCAAGCTATGATGCAACAGGCATTTTCCCGGGACGGCTTCGCGCCCCCTGAAATGTCGGGAGGAACGGGACATGGCCATAGCGCTTGTACTCGTTTTGATTGTCGTGGGCTCAGTGTTGTTCCACTTCCTGAGCCCATGGTGGTGGACGCCGATTGCTTCCAATTGGGACTATATCGACAACACCATCATCATTACCTTCTGGATCACCGGCGTCGTCTTCGCCGCCGTCGTCCTATTCATGGCCTATTGCGTCTTCCGCTTCCGTCATCGTGAAGGGAACCGGGCGGCGTATGAACCGGAGAGCAAGCGGCTTGAATGGTGGCTGACGGTCGTCACCGCGGCTGGAGTCACCGCCTTGCTGGTTCCGGGCCTGTTCGTCTGGAACCGCTTCGTCAATGTTCCGAGCGACGCGACCGATGTCGAAGTCGTCGGCCAGCAATGGCAGTGGAGTTTCCGCCTGCCCGGCAAGGACGGCAAGCTCGGCACATCCGACACCCGTGACGTCACGCCCGAGAATCCGCTGGGCGTGATCGCCAGCGATCCCAATGGCCAGGACGATGTCGTCGTCGAGGCGGCCGATCTGCACCTGCCGGTCGGCAAGCCGGTCAAGATGCTGCTCCGCTCGATCGATGTGCTGCATGATTTCTATGTGCCGGAATTCCGTGCCAAGATGGACATGATCCCGGGCTCCGTTACCTATTTCTGGTTCACCCCGACCAAGACCGGAACCTTCCAGGTCCTGTGCGCCGAACTTTGCGGCCAGGGGCATTCCTTGATGCATGGTGTGGTCATGGTCGATAGCCAGGAAGACTATCTGGCCTGGCTCGGTGAACAGCAGACTTTCGCGCAATTGACGGCGCCTGAGCAGACGGGCTCGGCCGACCAGATACCGGGAAAGACGATCGCGTCAGGTCAGGAAATTGCAGCAGAGCTCGAAACGGTCGGGTCTCGCTGAAAAGGGCACGGAGGTGCTCCCATGGTCGATGTCACGCCTGCAGATGCCATCCCGCCGGCCGAAGTCGCGGAAATGGAACTCTACCATCCGCATAGCTGGTGGACGAAGTATGTCTTCTCGCAGGACGCCAAGGTCATCGCCATCCAGTATTCGGCGACGGCGACGGCGATCGGCTTTGTCGCCCTGGTGCTGTCCTGGCTGATGCGGCTGCAGCTTGGCTTCCCCGGCACGTTCGACTTCATCACCCCGGAAGCCTACTATCAGTTCATCACCATGCACGGCATGATCATGGTGATCTACCTGCTCACGGCACTGTTCCTCGGCGGCTTCGGCAATTATCTGATCCCGCTGATGGTCGGCGCTCGCGACATGGTTTTCCCCTATGTCAACATGCTGAGCTACTGGATCTACCTGCTCGCCGTGCTGGTTCTGGTGGCGAGCTTTTTTGCGCCCGGCGGACCGACCGGCGCAGGTTGGACGCTCTACCCGCCGCAAGCCATCATGACCGGCACGCCAGGCGGCCAGGACTGGGGCATCATGCTGATGCTGGTCTCGCTGATCCTGTTCATCATCGGCTTCACGATGGGCGGCCTGAACTACGTCGTGACGGTGCTGCAGGGCCGCACGCGCGGCATGACGCTGATGCGCCTGCCGCTGACTGTCTGGGGCATCTTCACCGCGACCGTCATGGCGCTGCTTGCCTTCCCGGCGCTGTTCGTCGCCTGCGTGATGATGTTGTTCGACCGCGCGCTCGGCACCTCCTTCTTCATGCCGGCGATCGTCGAGATGGGCGAACAATTGCAGCATAGCGGCGGCAGCCCGATCCTGTTCCAGCACCTGTTCTGGTTCTTCGGCCATCCCGAGGTCTACATCGTCGCGCTGCCGGCCTTCGGCATCGTGTCCGACCTGATCAGCGTCCACGCACGCAAGAACATCTTCGGCTACCGCATGATGGTCTGGGCCATCATCGGCATCGGCGCGCTGAGCTTCGTGGTCTGGGCGCACCACATGTATGTCAGCGGCATGCATCCCTATTTCGGCTTCTTCTTCGCCACCACGACATTGATCATCGCCGTCCCGACGGCCATCAAGGTCTACAATTGGGTGCTGACGCTGTGGCGCGGCGACATCCACCTCACAATACCGATGCTTTTTGCCCTGGCTTTCATCGTCACCTTCGTCAATGGCGGCTTGACCGGGCTGTTTCTCGGCAATGTCGTCGTCGACGTTCCGCTGTCGGACACGATGTTCGTCGTCGCCCATTTCCATATGGTCATGGGCGTCGCCCCGATCGTCGTGATCTTCGGCGCGATCTACCACTGGTACCCGAAGGTCACCGGCCGGATGCTGGACGAGAGGCTGGGCCAGTTCCATTTCTGGGTGACGTTCCTCGGCGCCTATCTGATTTTCTTCCCCATGCATTATATCGGCCTGATGGGCGTGCCGCGGCGCTACAACGAACTGACCGACGTGACTGTCATGACGGAGTCGGCGCAGCATCTGAATTCGTTCATCTCCATCATGGCGTTCATTGTCGGCTTTGCGCAGATCGTCTTCCTGTTCAATCTGATCTGGAGCATCCGCCATGGCCGCGAGGCCGGCGGCAACCCGTGGCGGGCGACGACGCTCGAATGGCAAACGCCGCAGACACCGCCTGCCCACGGCAATTTTGGCAAGGAACTGCCGATCGTCTATCGCTGGGCTTATGACTACAGCGTGCCCGGCGCCAAGGAGGACTTCATCCCGCAGAACATGCCGGGCGCCTTCGGCACCTCCAGGGAGCCGGCATGAGCGTCATCCTGGTCTTCTTGGCTGTGATCGCCGGCTTTGGCGGATGGTGGCTTTCCCATCAGCGGCTGATGGCGAAGCCATGGCTCGAACAAGGTGTGATCGGGGACCTTGTCGGCATGGAAGGCTCGGCGCTGCCGACCGCCAAGATCGGCCTTGGCGTCTTCCTCGCCGTCGTCGGTTGCCTGTTCGCGCTGTTCACCAGCGCCTACTTCATGCGCATGGAGCTGTCGGACTGGCAGCCGCTGCCGATCCCGCGCCTGCTCTGGTTCAACACCGGGGTGCTGGTGCTGAGCAGCGTTGCGTTGCAATGCGCCTCGGTCGCCGCGCGCAAGGGCCAGATCGACACAGTCAGGCTCGGCCTTACCACCGCCGGGCTCACGGCGCTCGCCTTCCTGGTCGGACAGCTCGTGGCATGGCGGGAACTGACCGCCGACGGCTATCTGCTGACCGCCAATCCGGCCAACAGTTTCTTTTACCTGATAACCGGGATGCATGGCCTGCACATACTGGGAGGACTGGTGGCGCTGGGCAGAACGACCGCCGGCGCCTGGAACGGCGCGCGGCCGCAGCGGCTTCGCCTCAGCGTCGAACTCTGCGCCATGTATTGGCATTTCCTGCTTTTCGTCTGGCTCGCCATCTTTGCGCTTCTGGCCGGCTGGGCGGCGACGTTCATCGACATTTGCCGGCAGTTGCTGACCTAAGGGGATCGGGCTGATGACGGAGACGACACTGACGCATATCGGCCAAACAGAGCCCCGCCCCGCCGGCTGGCAAGGCATCGCCGCCGACTGGTCGTCGGATCAGCGCGCGTTCAAGAACGTGTCCTGGGGCAAGGCCATGATGTGGATCTTCCTGCTCAGCGACACCTTCGTCTTCGGCTGCTTCCTGCTCTCCTACATGACCGCACGCATGTCCACGCGGGTGCCCTGGCCCAATCCGAGCGAGGTCTTTGCCCTTCATATAGGCGGCTCGAACGTTCCGCTGATCCTCATCGCCATCATGACCTTTGTGCTGATCTCGAGCAGCGGAACCATGGCCATGGCGGTCAACTTCGGCTATCGCCGCGACCGCCGCAAGACGGCGATCCTGATGCTTCTGACCGCGGTGCTCGGCGCGACCTTTGTCGGCATGCAAGCCTTCGAATGGACCAAACTGATCACCGAAGGGGTGCGCCCCTGGGGCAACCCCTGGGGCGCCGCGCAGTTCGGATCATCCTTCTTCATGATCACCGGCTTCCACGGCACGCATGTGACGATCGGCGTGATCTTCCTGGTCATCGTGGCGAGAAAGGTCTGGCGCGGCGATTACGACACCGGACGACCCGGCTTCTTCACCAGCCGCAAGGGCCACTACGAGAATGTCGAGATCATGGGGCTATACTGGCATTTCGTCGATCTGGTCTGGGTGTTCATTTTCGCATTCTTCTATCTTTGGTGAGAGGCAGATATGGCTGAAGCAACCGCAAACGGCCTGGGGCAACACGCACTTCACGCGGCGCATGAAGCGCCAGCGGCCGGGGTCGCCCAAGCGGAGGTTCATCAAGAGCATCCGATCAAGCTCTATCTGGTGGTCTGGGCATGGCTGTTCATCCTCAGCGCCTGCTCCTACATGGTCGATTATTTCGGCGTCCACGGCTATCTCAGATGGTCGCTGATCCTGATCTTCATGATGCTGAAGGCAGGGCTGATCGTTGCCGTCTTCATGCATATGGCCTGGGAGCGGCTGGCGCTGACCTATGCGATCATCCTGCCGCCGGTGCTGGTGCTGGTGTTCGTGGCAATGATGGTCTTCGAAGCGGATTACACGCTGCTCACGCGACTGTCATTCTTCGGCGCCGGCCCCTGACGCGCGGCGCGTCCGGATCGACGCTCTTCGCCGCTCGAACCAGCCTGCCGCGCCGGCGCTCTCGCCGATGCGGCAAGGCAGGGTTCTTTCAGGTCGCCGGTCTGGCGGACGCCGGCGGTTCCACGACCTTGCGGTAAACGTGCCAGGTGGCGTGACCGAGGATCGGCAGCACGACCGCCAGCCCCGCGAACACCGGCACCGAGCCGATGATCAGGGCGACGGCGACGATCAATCCCCAGACAGCCATGGTGATCGGGTTCGCCAGCACCGCCCGCACTGAAGTGTGAATGGCTTCGTAAGCGCCGACGTCGCGGTCGAGCAGCAGCGGGAAGGCGACGACCGTTGTGCACAACACCACCACGGCGAAGACGAAGCCGATGGCGTGCCCGAGGATAATCAGCGTCCAGCCGCGACCGGTTGCGAATATCTCATTGATGAAGCCGGATATCGATGCCGGCGGAGCCGGGCCAAAGAGATATTGGTAGAACAACTGCGCCGTCAAAAGCCAGGTGATGAAGATTGCCAGCAGCATGATCCCGACCGCCGCGATCGCCGGCAAGGCCGGAGAATTCCTGACCTCGAAAGCGTGCCGCCAGGACGTATCGAGCCCGGCCTCCCGCCTGCGGCTTATCTCATAGAGGCCGATCGCCGCAAACGGACCGATCAGCGCGAAGCCGGACACCAGCGGAAACAGAAGCGGCAACGCGTTGGCGCCCGATGTCCAGGCCGCGAGCACGACGCCGACGAGCGGATAGATCAGGCAGAGAAAGACGATATGCGAGGGCTTGACCATGAAATCGTCGACGCCGCGCCTGAGCGCGTCGAAGAGGTCGGAAACACCGATCTTTCTGACTTTCGTATGCTCCAGCGTCTCGCTGGCGCCTGCTATCACGTGAAAGCTTGCCATGACCATTCCTCCAGATCAGGTCCGGCGAGGTCGCGAGTTTCAATGGTGCTACCGTTCGGCGTGATTGGCCACGCACAATCGCGACCGCACCATGATCAACATACTCTCTTGCGGGAGATTTGTCGCCCTTTGTCAGAGAGGTTTGATATCGTCAGGCTAGCTCTGGAAGCCTTTCTTCGATATTCTTTGCGTGTCGAAGGTAGAGCTCATGGACGGAAAGACTGTTCTCATACTGGGCCTCGGCATAGTTATTCTGCTGCTGCTGGGATTCTGTGCGCTGCCGGTGTGACGTATGAGCCCCGGCCCATGTCTTCCGTGCGGCAACTGCCGGCCTCGAAGCAGCAGGTACCCAAGGAAAGACTGGTCGTGCCGTCAATTTCCGGCAGACATGACCGCGCGCATCGCGATGGTGTCGGCAAGCAGCATGGCGAAGATCGCAAAAAGATAGAAAATCGAATAGGCAAACAGCGCTTTTGCGAATTTTGTCTCCTGATCGGGAAAGACCAGAAGCTTCCAGGCGTGCCAGATGAAGCCCGCGCCCAATGCAGCCGAAACGATTCCGTAGAATCCGCTCGCGAATCCGAACGCCCAGGGCAGCACGGCGACTGGCGCCAGAAGCAGCGAATAGGCAAGGATTTGTTTTCTGGTCGAAGCCTGTCCGGCGACATTCGGCATCATCGGGATGCCGGCCGCCGCGTAATCACCGACCTTGAACAGCGCGAGCGCCCAGAAATGCGGCGGCGTCCACAGGAACACGATCAGAAACAGAATGACGCTTTCAATGCCGATGCCGCCAGTGGCGGCCGCCCACCCGATGACCGGAGGAAGAGCGCCGGCGGCGCCGCCGATGACGATATTCTGCGGCGTCGAGCGCTTCAGCCACATCGTATAGATGACGACATAGAAGAAGATAGTGAAGGCCAGCAGCGATGCCGCAAGCCACCCCACCAGCACCCCGAGCGTCATGACCGAAAGTGCAGAAAGCACCAGGCCGAAGCCGAGAGCTTCGCCCGGCGTGACGCGGCCTGACGGAATCGGTCGCTTTGACGTGCGCGACATCAGCGCGTCGATATCGGCGTCGTACCACATGTTAAGCGCGCCGGCCGCTCCTGCTCCAACGGCAATTGCGCCGATTGCAACCAGGGCGATGACCGGGTTCATCGCCTCCGGCGCCACCATCAGCCCGACGAAAGCGGTGAAGACAGCCAGCGCCATGACACGTGGTTTCAGAAGCGCGAAGAAATCGGCTGCAGTCGCTTCCGAGAGGCGGATGCTGGTATCCCCAAGGCGGCTTTCCCTAGTCGACATTTCCAGGCGACCACTAATGAAATCGGGTTACTTCCTGCGGAAGAACCGGGTTACTTTGAGAATTGCTTCAGATAGGCGATGACATTGGCGACGTCTTCGTCCTTCTTGAGGCCGGGAAACGCCATCTTCGAGCCTTTGACCATGGCCTTGGGATCGTGAAGATAGGTTGTCAGCGTAGGCTCATCCCATACAACGCCCGACTTGCCGGCCGCCACCATGGCTTCGGAATATTTGAAATCCGGATGCGTGCCGGCCGTCCGGCCAATGACGCCGTTCAACGATGGGCCGACCTTGTTCTTGTCCTCGTCCGCGACGTGGCAGACCTTGCATTTGGTGAAGACCTTCTCACCCGCCGCGGCATCCTGCGCCTGGCATTGGCCCGTGATCAAAGTCGCAACGGACATGACGGCGAAAAACGCAGTTGCGCGCATGGCATCTCCTCACCGATCGCCAAGATATGGACGATCCACGCGTGCCGATGCTTGAGCCGGCATGCGCCTTGCTCGACGAAGCGGAATATCGCTTCTCCTCCCTGTAACTACGGCATTTTGCATACCACAGAATCTGGCCGGCAGATAGCAGAAGCCAATCATGCCGTGTCATTTCAGTCTCTTGGTAGCTTCAGGTGCTGGCTTCTTCTTGGATTCTTCCGCCGCGTCGCCCTCGAAAACCCGTTAGAGGCAGGCGGCCATCAGCGTGTCGGTCTCGATTCCGGGTGCGGAGAATTCCTGGACGAAGTTCCCGTCCTTCAACACCAGGACCCGGTCGCAGACCTTCGGCAGTTCCTCGATCTCGCTGGACACGAAGATGATGCTTTTGCCCTCCGCGGCGAGCTGGCGGATGATGGCATAGATTTGCGACTTCGCTTCGACATCGACGCCACGGGTCGGCTCGTCGAGCAGCAGAATACGGCTGCCCGCATAGACCCAGCGGCCGATCACCACTTTCTGCTGGTTGCCGCCCGAGAGCGTGCCGACCGGCGTGTCGATACGCGCCGTCTTGATGCCGATGCGGCGGACGATGTCACCTGCCGCTTCCGCCATTCTCGATGCCGAGATGACGCCGCTCACCGCCACTTTCGAGAAATCGGTGGCGACAGTGTTCTCGTCGACGCCGAGCAGCGGCATGATGCCGTCCTCCTTGCGGCTTTCCGGCGTCATGCCGATGCCGCTCTTGACCCGCTCGCCATACGAGGCGCGGGTGATGTCCTTGTCATCGAGCAGCACGGCGCCGGCGCGCACGCCATCGAGGCCGCCGATCGCCCTCAGCAGCTCGGTTCGCCCTGAGCCGAGCAGGCCGGCAAAACCCAGCACCTCGCCGCGCTTCAGATCGAACGAGACCCCCGAAAGCTTCGGCGGCACGGCAAGATCGCGCACCGACAGCACGGTATCGCCTCCCCTCGCCTCGCCGACCAGGCGATCCTCCTGTTCGCTGCGGCCAAGCATCAGCCGGATGATCTCGGCGGTGTCGGCGCCGGCGACCTCGACAGTCCCTGCCACCTTGCCGTCGCGCATCACCGTGGCGGCCTGGGCGATCTGCCGGATCTCGCTCATACGATGGCTGACATAGATCACCGCGATGCCGGCGGCGGCCAGGCTGCGCACGGCCTTGAACAGGAACTGGACCTCGGCGGCCGCGAGCGAACTGGTCGGCTCGTCGAGGATGACGAGCTTCGGTTCGCCGATCATGACGCGGGCGATCTCGACGAGTTGTCGTTCGGCTGGGCTCAGCGTCGCGACGCGCCGACGCGGATCGAGCGTCAGCCCAAGCCGGGCCAGCGTCTCGCGCGCCCGATGCTCCATTTCGCCATGGGAGAGCACGCCCATGCTGGACGGCCAGCGGCCGAGGAACAGGTTCTCGGCAATGCTCATGCCGACGATCAGGCTGAGTTCCTGATAGACGGCCCGCACACCGAGCCGGGCCGCTTCGACCGTGCGCTGGGTGCCAGAACCAGTCAGTGCCGCGCCGTCGATCGTTACCTCGCCGCTATCGGGCATGGTGGCCCCGGTCAGCAGTCGGATCAGAGTCGATTTTCCCGCGCCGTTCTTGCCGAGCAAGGCGCGGACTTCGCCCCGGCCGATCTCGAAATCGACATCGTCCAGCGCCAGCACGCCGGGATAGCGCTTGGTGGCGCCACGCACCGCGGCTACCAAGGGCTGCGGGTCCTGCTGGCGGGCGGTCTGCATCGCTGGTCCTCCCGATCCGTCAGGCGCCGAAAATGCGGCGTTCGCGATAGCGCGTAACCAGGATATTGGCGAGCACGGCTGCGACGATGATGACGCCGCGCACCACTTCCTGGAAGAACGGATTGATGCCGCGCAGCACCAGCCCGTTCCCGATCAACGTAATGACGAAGACGCCGAGCAACGTGCCGAGCATCGAGCCGCGCCCGCCCGACAGCGCCGTGCCGCCGATGACGACGGCGGCGATCACGTCGAATTCGAGGCCGGAGGCGGTGCCGGCATTGCCGGAGCCGAGCCGCGCGGTCAAAAGCACGCCGGCAAGTGCCGCCATCACGCCCGACGTGGTGAAGATCAGCACACGAATGCGCGCGACGTTGATGCCGCAGAGTTCCGCGGCATTGGCATTCCCGCCGACGGCGAAGATCGACCGGCCATAGGCGGTCTTCTGGCTGACGAAGGAAAAGATTGCGAACAGCACCAGCATGACGATGGCGGAGGTTGGGATGCCGAACATGTTATCGGCAAGGATGTCGAGAAAGGCGTTGTCGGGAAAGGTGACGGGCAGCGCGTTGGTGGTGAAGAACGACATGCCGCGCAGCGCGCTCCACAGGCCGAGCGTGGCGACGAAGGACGGCACCCCGAAATAGGCGCGCAACGATCCGGCAAAGGTGCCGAGCGCGCCGCCGATGGCGAGCGCCGCCAGGATGGCCAGCGCAACGTTGACATCGGCCTTCAGCATGAAGGCGAGGCAGACGGAGGTGAAGGCGACCATCGGCCCGACGCTGACGTCGATCTCGCCGGCGATGATGATCAGCGTCACCGCCCAGGCGGCGATCGCGATGGAAGCAGCGTCGCGCAACAGCGAGAGATGGTTGTTGGCCGACAGAAAGCCGTTGGTGGTCGCGCCGAAGCCGAAATAGAGGACGAGCAGGATGACGATCAGGCCGATCTCGTTCATATCGAGCGCGAACAGGCGAAAGCCGCGCCGATGGTTGGTTGTGGTCGCGCTCATCGCAGTCTTCCTCGTCAAGGCCGGTGGCATGTATAGCGAACGGAGCCCGTGAGGCTTTCACCGGGGCCTAACCTCACCAGCCCGCCGCCGGAGGCCATGTTATGCCCGTCGGCGCTGTGGCTCATCGGTTCGAAACAAAAGAAATCATAGTCGTAGCCGGCATCGAAGGCCGGATCGGAGACAAAGACCAGATAGCGGGAAAAGATCGGGTCGGCAGCGATCTCCAACGAAAGCCTGCGCTCCGGCCAGTCGATATCAGCCCTGCCGTTCCAGCCCTCGAAAACCGTGTTCACCCAGCGGCGCGGCACGCCGCGCGGCTGGGCGAAGTCGATGTCGCCGGCGACCGGATGCTCGACAGTCGGCAGCCAGGAGGAATCTTCGTCCCAACAGGAGCGAGCGGCAGCCTTGAGCGTCGTCCCTTTCGTCAGCGGAAAATAGGGATGCCAGCCAAGACCGAACGGCAGCGCGAACTCGCCGCGGTTGGTGACGGACAGCGTCGTCGTCAGCGTGGGGCCGTCGATCGAAAAGCGTTGTTCGGCATCATAGGCGTACGGCGTGCCGGTGCCGCGATGGCTGAATGCAAGTGCGATCTCCGTGCCTATGTGGCGGACAATCTGCCATTCGCTGGTCCAGCCGTCGCCATGCAGATAGTGCCTGTCCCAGTCCATGTTGGGTTTGAGCGAATATTCACGGCCTTCGAAGGTAAAGCGGTTACCCCGCACCCGGTTGCCGAAAGGCACCAGCGGAAAGCAGCCCGATTTCAACGCCGCGCGTTCCCGCCCTTGCGGTGGCTCGCGAAACAGCGGCATCTCCACGCCGTCCGACCGGGAAAGGAACCGCCAGATCACTCCGCCGGTGGTGGTGACGGTTAGGCTCAGCGCTTCGTTGGCGATTTCGATATCGGCCATCGCTCAGTCCGGAAATTCGACGATGACTTTTCCGGAGCGTCCGCCTGCCATCAGCGCATAGGCCTCGGTCGCCTTTTCCAGCGGGAAAGCGTCGGTGATGATGTCGTGCGGGTGCAGGCCCCAGGCGTCGAGATCCTCGCAGCACTGATCCATATTGTGAACGCTGGTCACCCACGAGCCGTAGATGGTCCGCTGGCGGTGCAGAAGGTCGTCGCTGACGTCGAACTCGACCTTGCCGGTTTCGCCGATATAGACGCAGCGTCCCCAGGTGCGCGTCGCCTGCAGCGCCAGCACCCGGCCACGCGGATTGCCCGAGCAGTCGATGGCGACCGCTGCACCGCCCTTGGTCAATTCATTGATGGCGCCGAGCGCCTCCGGCCCGGCGACGAGGCCGTGATCGAGCAGGCCGAGCTTCCTCGCCGTCTCGACCCGATCGGGCTGGGTATCGACACCGATTGCCAGGCGCGCACCACGGCCCTTGGCCAGCATCAGCGCGGCCATGCCGACCGGCCCGAGGCCGACGACGAGCACGGCATCGCTGCCCGAAACATTGCCGCGCAGCACAGCCTCGTAAGCGGTGCCGACGCCGCAAGAGATGAAACAGCCGTCGCGATAGGACAGTGTGTCGGGCAGATGCACGAGGTCGCGCTCGTCGGCGACGAGATATTCGGCATGGCCGCCATCGCGCTGCCAGCCATAGGCGGCGCGCTGCGGATCGGTGCAGGAGATCTGAAAACCCTTGCGGCAGTTGCGGCAAAAGCCGCAGCCGGAAATGTGATAGACGGCGACACGGTCGCCCGGCTTGAAATGCCGGCAGCCGGCGCCCAGCTCGACCACCTGACCCGCCGGCTCGTGCCCCGCCACCACGCCCTGATAGGAGGTGCGCGGATCGTCGCCGAGATGCTTGTGGTAGATGTAGTGGATGTCGCTGCCGCAGATACCGGACGCTTTCATCTTCAGCAGCACTTGGCCGATGCCCGGCTGCGGGCGGTCGATCTCGCGCAGGTCGACAGTGGAATTGCCTGGCAGGTAGGCGGCAAGCATCTTTGGCATGGTCAGGCTCCGGACCCCGGCTCTTTCGGCCGCGGGCAGTATCCGAGATTGTCGGTTTCCCGAAAAGTTGTCAGTTCCCGAAAGGACTGGCCGCCGCAATGCGGCGGCCAGCATCGCATGGTTGGGGAGGATGCGATCAGGAAAGGCCGTCCTTGTGGGTTTCGAGCCACTTCTTGGCATCGTCGGCCGATTTGAAGATCGATATGCCCATGGGCACGATGATATCGGCGGCCTTCTTGCCCTCGGCGCCGTTCAGCGCCTGTTCGAGCGCCAGCTTGCCGATGCCCTGGCCCGACACGTCGGCGACTGCCTTCATCACCGAGAAATCGGCGAGTTCGGTCGCGGCCGAGGACGTCATGTCGGCGGCGAAGACGACGACCTTTCCGGTCAGGCCGCGCTGCTTGATGGTGCGCACCGCGCCGGTGCCGGCATCGCCGCCCTCGCCGAAGAAAGCGTTGATGTCGGGATTGGCCGACAGCATCTGGTCGCTCACCGACACGGCATCATCGAGCACGGTGCCGCGCTGGTTCGCCGAGATGACATAGCCGGGAACCTTGGCCTTGAGTGCTGCCTCAAAGCCTTCGCGGCGCTTGACGCAGACTTCCACGAATTCGCAGTTCAGCACGCCGATCTTCGGCTCCTTGATGCCCTGGGCGATGAAATAGTCGGCCGCGACGTCGCCGAGCTGGCGGCCAAACTCCGTCGGATCGGCGACCGCATAGGCATAGACATATTTCTTCATGTCGGCGTCGTTGATGCAGGTGTTGTAGCACACGACCGGAATGCCGGCCTCATGCGCCCGCTTGATGGCGCGCACCGAACCGTCGGCGGAGACGGCTGACAGGATGATCGCCTTGACGTCGGCCGAGATCAGGCGGTCGATGAAAGAGGCTTCTGCGCCGGGATCGGCGCGCGCATTGGTCTCGAGCAGGTCGATCTTCTTGCCCATCGAATTGGCGCCGTCCTGGATGCCCTTGCGCACGGCGGCATAGAAGCCGACGTCGTCGAGATAGATGGCGCCAACTCCGGTCGAATCGGCCAGTGCCGGAGCGGCCGCCGAGGCAAACGTGGCCGCCGCAAGTGCTGCAATTGCAAACTGCTTTATGGATTTCATGTCGTCCTCCCAACGGATGGTGAATTGCGCCCGTCGCGGCGCCGCAGCCAAATCGGACTGCGGGCAACCTATTCCTACGGGACTTGCCCAATCCGAGATCGACGCTAGCATCTAGATCGGATCAAACTGATTTATAGATACTATGTTTGGCGCGGCTGTCAACGCCTTTCTGGGGCACCATAGAGCAGGATTGCGCCAGATTTGCTGCATCGCAGCATCACAATTGACGTTGAACGCACCATCAAAGTCGACTAACGTGCGATATAGATATGATCTATTAAGCGATTGCGCGGGAGTTCCCAGGTGAAGATCACAGGCATCGAGACCCGCGTGGTCAATGCGGAAATGCGAAACTGGGTGTTCGTAAAGGTGCTGACCGATGAGCCGGGGCTGCATGGCTGGGGCGAAGCGACACTGGAATGGAAGACAAGGGCCGTGGTCGGCGCGGTCGAGGATCTGGCGCCGCTGATCGTCGGGCGCGACCCTCGCGACATCGAACAGGCCGTTCGGGTCATGCGCAAACAATCGTTCTGGCGGCTCGGCGCCATCGGTATGAGTGCGATCTCCGGCATCGAGATGGCCTTGTGGGATATCATGGGCAAGCATTTCGGCGTGCCCGTCTGGCGTCTGCTTGGCGGCAAGGTGCGCGACAAGGTCGGCGTATATACCCATCTCGGCCTTGGCGACATGCGTGCCGTCTACGAGACGATGGAGACCGATCCGCTGGTCGAGCGCGCGCATGCCGTGGTCGCGAAAGGCTATCGCGCCTTCAAGGCGGTGTTCATTCCCTACACCCACTACCATGCGCCGCTGCCCGATGTGGATAAGGTGGCGCGGCTGATGGAGGCGCTGCGCAAGGCGGTTGGCCCAGGAATTGAGATCATGGTCGATTTTCATGGCCGCCCGGCGTCGGTTGGCGCGGCACTTGCCTATATCGACGCCCTCGCCCCCGGCCGGCCGATGTTTGTCGAGGAGCCGCTGCCGCCCGGCGACACGGCCGGGCTGAAGGCGCTCGCCGCCCGCACCTCGGTGCCGCTGGCGACCGGCGAGCGGCTGGTCGAACGCGCGGAGTTCGTCGACTTGCTGTCGGCCAGCGCGGTCAGCATCATCCAGCCCGATATCTGCCATTGCGGCGGCCTCTCGGAGGCCAAGAAGATCGCGGCCCATGCCGAGGCCGTCGGCGTCGGCGTCGCTCCTCATAACCCGCTCGGGCCGATCGCCGGCGTCGCCGCCCTGCACTTCGCCGTCTCGACGCCAAACCATGTCATCCAGGAGGAAATGGTCGGCGCGGTGCCGTGGTATTTCGACGTGGTCGAGGGTCCGATCCGCATGGTCGACGGTTTCTGGCAGGTGCCGGACGCACCCGGTCTGGGCATCGAGGTTGACGAGGCGGCTTGCGCGCGCCATCCCTTCGCGCCCGAGGTGCTGCACACGCAGAACGCCGTGATGCCGGACGGCACGATCGTCGACTGGTGAGGACGAAATGACTGGACGCCTGCAGGACAAGGTCGCGATCATAACCGGCGCCGGGCGCGGCATCGGCGAAGCGATTGCCCGCGTCTTCCATCGCGAAGGCGCGAAGGTCGTCATCGCCGAGATCGACGAGGCGACCGGCGAGGCGGTCGCAAAGGATCTTTCGCCAAACAGGACAAGCGTCCTGTTTGTGCCGTGCGACGTCCGCCAGACCGCTTCCGTCGAAGCCGTCGCTGCGCTGGCGAAAGAGAGCTTTGGCCGGATCGACATCCTCGTCAACAATGCCGGCATCAACGTCTTCCACGATCCGCTGGAGACGAGCGAGGCCGAATGGCGGCGCTGCTTCGACATCGATCTCGACGGCGTCTGGCGCATGAGCAAGGCCGTGCTGCCGGCCATGCTCGACCAGGGCGCCGGCTCGATCGTCAACATCGCCTCCACGCACAGTTTTTCGATCATCCCAGGTTGCTTCCCCTACCCCGTCGCCAAGCACGGGCTCCTCGGCCTTACCCGCGCGCTCGGCATCGACTACGCGGCCAGGGGAGTGCGGGTGAACGCCATCGCGCCCGGCTACATCGAGACGCAGATCGCCGTCGACTACTGGAACACGTTTCCGGACCCCGAGGCGGAGCGGCGGCGTACCTATGATTTGCATCCGCAAAAGCGCATCGGCAAACCCGAGGAGGTGGCCATGACGGCGCTGTTCCTCGCCTCCGACGAGGCGCCCTTCCTCAACGCCGCCTGCATCGTCGTCGATGGCGGCCGCTCGGTGCTCTATCATGACTGACCGCGTCGTTGCGCGGCGCGCCGGTCGCGCCTATGAGTTGCAGGCTGGAGAAGGGTCGGGAAATCATGGCGTCTGATCTTGGCGTGGCTGAAGACGGTTCGTTGCGCCGCGTCGAGACCGAAGGCGGTGGTGGCAGCCGTATCCACGATTCCGTGGTCAACGTGCTTGGCAGCCGCATCCTTGGCGGCGCCTATCGGCCGGGCGAAGTGCTGCCGCGCGAGGAAGAGCTCTGTGCCATGCTCGGCGTCAGCCGCACCTCGGTGCGCGAAGCGGTCAAGGTGCTGTCGGCCAAGGGGCTGGTGGAGGCGCGCCGCCGGGTCGGCGTGCGCGTGCTGTCGCGCGACGACTGGCGGCTGCTCGATCCGGTGGTGCTGAGCTGGCACCCGGATATCCAGAACGACAGCGAATTGATCTCCGGCCTGATCGAGGCGCGCCGCATCTTCGAACCGGCAGCCGCCGAGCTCGCCGCCAGGCGCGGCACCGGCTCCGATCTCGCCGCGATCGAGGCGGCCTTCAACGCCATGCGCGATTCGATCCCGCATGACCTCGACGGCGTTTGCCGGGCGGACCTTGCCTTCCACCGCAGCGTGATCGCGGCCAGCCACAACGTCGTTCTGAAGGGACTGATCGGGATGCTGGAGGCGGCACTGAGCGCGTCCTTCCTCGTCACCAACAGGCTGATGGAAGCGCAGTCGCGGGCGCTTGCCGCGCATCAGGCCGTGCTCGAGGCGATCCGCATGCGCGACACCGCCGGAGCCAGGGCCGCGATGAACCGGCTGCTCGACATCGCCGCCGACGATCTGCAAGTCGCCTAAAAAGGAAAAGGCCGCCACGAGGGCGGCCTTTCGCAATTCGGTGGAATACCGCGTTTATTCGTCGTCCTTGGCGGCCTTCTTCTTCGGCGCGGCCTTCTTCTTGGGCTCTTCCCCGTCGTCGGCCTTCTCAGCCTTCTTCGCAGCGGCTTTCTTCGCCGGCTTCGCCTTGGTCGTCTCGGTTTCCTCGTCGTCGGCCATCAGCTCTTCCTTGCTGACCTTGACGTCGGTGACGGAGATCTGGCCGAGCAGATGGTCGACGACCTTCTCCTCGAACATCGGCGCGCGCAGCGTGTTCAGCGCCTCGGGGTTGCTGCGGTAGAATTCGAACGCTTCCTGCTGCTGGTTGGCCGGATAGCGGCGCACCTGCTCGAAAAGGCCGCGCTGCAATTCCTCGTCCGACACGGTGACGCCGGCCTTCTCGCCGATCTCGGCCAGAACCAGGCCAAGGCGCACGCGGCGCTCGGCAAGGCGCATATATTCGGCGCGCGCCTCTTCTTCCGTCGTCTCCTCGTCGGCGAAGGTGCGGCCGGCAGCTTCGAGATCGCGGGTGACCTGGTTCCAGATGTTGGAGAACTCGGCCTCGACGAGCTTCGACGGTGCCTCGAACGAATAGGCCGCGTCGAGCTGGTCGAGCAGCTGGCGCTTGACCTTCTGGCGCGTCATCGAACCGAACTGGTTCTCGATCTGGGTGCGCACCACCTCACGCAGGCGCTCGAGCGACTCCAGGCCGAGATTCTTGGCCGTCTCGTCGTTGATCTCCAGCGCGCCGGGCTTGGAGACTTCCTTGACGGTGACGTCGAAGGTGGCTTCCTTGCCGGCCAGATGCGCCGCCTGGTAGTTTTCCGGGAAGGTCACGGTGACCTGCTTCTCATCGCCGGCCTTGCTGCCGATGAGCTGATCCTCGAAGCCCGGGATGAATTCCTTGGAGCCGAGCACCAGCGGCTGGTCGGTGCCGGCGCCGCCGGCAAATGCCTCACCGTCGATCTTGCCGACATAGTCGATGCTCACGCGGTCGCCTTCGGCGGCCTTGCCGGTCTTAGGCTCGTAGCTGCGTGCCGATTCGGCGACGCGCTGGACCTGCTCGTCGATCTCGGAGTCAGGCACGTCGAACACCTGGCGCGTCACCTTGATGTCGGAGAAATCCTTGATCTCGATCTCCGGGATGATCTCGTAGTTCAGGCGGAACTCGAAGTCGGCGCCGCCGGCCAGGATCTTCTCGGCCTCCTTCTCGTCCTCGGTCATGATCACTTCGGGCTGCATGGCGGCCTTTTCGCCGCGCCCGGTGATGATCGAACGGGTCGAATCGTTGAGGATCTCATTGACCACTTCGGCCATGAACGACTTGCCGTAGACCTTGCGCAGGTGCTGCACCGGCACCTTGCCGGGGCGGAAGCCGTTGATGCGGACCTTGTTCCTGGCGTCGGAAAGCCGCGCCATCAGCTTGGCTTCCATGTCACCGGCCGGCACGGTGATCTTGATCTCGCGCTTGAGACCGGAGTTGAGCGTTTCGGTGACCTGCATCATAAAACCTTTGTTTCCACCAATGAGGCCGCCAAACGGCTTCTGCCGTTACAACCTGCCGGTATGATCTTTGCCGGGAATGGCTTTGGCGCGGGACTTCAGGGTTTTGCCCGCCCAACGCGGCTCAAATCCTCAGGAAATACGCTCCAAAATGTGAATAAGTCTTTGTTTTTCCTACTTCTTATCACATTCAGCAGAAGCGGATCGTCGCGTCCCGTCACATTCGACACGCCTTTTGTCACAGGCGCGGCCGATTTTCAACCATCTTCGCAACTACAGCGCCGCGCGTCCTCTTGGACCCGCAAAGGACGCTGTAGCACCCTGATCTTGGCGCATGACCCTTCCCGAAATCGATTTTTCGATTTTCACGATCATGCGCCAGCCAACGACCCGATGTGGCCTGCGACATTGACAGAATGATGGCTACATGGGATTGGCCGGGCAATGCGGATGTGGCGGAATTGGTAGACGCCCTGGATTTAGGTTCCAGTGCCGAAAGGCGTGGGGGTTCGAGTCCCTTCATCCGCACCACCCTTCGCTCTGGCGAGCTTCGGGTGGCGGGCCACCCTGAAGCTCGTCAAAGCGAAGGGTGTCCTCCGAAGCCTTGGCGAAGGAGGACGGCGCACTGTCCAGCAGTTAACGCCGACACCTATGCGTGCTAATAAAGCGGCTCCTCGAACAGCGTCTTGTCGCCGTCCATCAGCGCCTTGATCTGCGCCGTGCCATCCCTGGCGAGCGCGACACGGATACCGAATGGCCGCACCCGCATGTCGTTCTGGATCGCTATCCCCTCGCCTTCCGGCAGATAGAACCGCTCGATGCCGTAGTCCGGCGCGATCGTCGTTTCTGGCATGCTCAGATCCCAGCCCGCGGCGACGTGCCCGACGATATCGGCCTCGTCGGCTGCGGCCGGCGCCGGCGCCTGCCCGAACCACGCGGCAATCGGCTGCCAATAGCCGTCGGCGCCCGGCTTCAGCCTGACCACGATCGGCGTGTCGTCGCTCGAGAGCTTGCCGGCCGGAATGTTGGCGATCAGCTTCACCGGTATCCGTGAGATATCGGAGCCGAGGCGAATATAGTCGCCGCGCAGCAGGTCGCGCGGATCGACCGGCTCGACCTTCAGGAGAACCTCCTTCCCGTCGCGCAGGATCGCCGCCCGGCCGGCGATGATCCAGCTCAAAAAGCCGATCTGGACGAGCGCCAGCACCAACGCCGAGATGACAAGTCTTTTCCCGGTCATCATGCTCTCGCTCCTTCCACGCCAGGCGCCTTCATGCGCTTTTCGATGCGGATGATGACAAAGGCCAGGATGCCGAGAAGCACGGCGGCGGCCAGGAAGAAGCCAGCCGTATCGAGCATCGATTGCAGCATCACCACATAGATAATGGCGAGCTCGAAGGCAAAGCCGGCATAGGCAACCCAGCGCAAACCCCTGCTCTCGCGGCCGCCGAGCACGATTGCCGCGACAATGCCAGCGAGCGCCACGGCCGAGGCCATGGCAAAGCCGCTGCTGTAGCTCGCTTCATTGGCCAGTTGGAACTGGATCATCGCCAGGCCGGTGAGGAAGCCGATCAGCGCGTGCAGAGGCAGCCGGCCGCCAAGCTGCAGGATCCTGTCGACAGGACCGGCGGCGAAGATCGCCGCCGCGAACAGCAGCGCCGAAACGACCACGAGCGGAATGGCGACGTGCAGCGTCTCGTAATCCATCGCCAACAGCACGAGATAGAAGATGACCGACAGGACAATCAGATGCCGCGCCGCCTGGCTGCGGGTCCAGAACGAAATGGCAAACAGCACGATTGCCATGATGACGAAGAGATGCGGAAATTCCGTGCGCCGGAAATAGTCGAACCCCTTCAGGAACAGCCAGGCATCGGCGATGCCGACGGCAGCGACGGTCAGCGGGTTTGAGCGCAGCGCGACGGCCGCCAGCGCCGTGCCCGCACCCCAGGTGATCAGCGCCGATGCCTCGTCGCCGGACAGATGGTACATCTGGCCGATCAGCGCGATCGATCCACCGAAGGCAGCGGCGGCGACGATCCACAGCGCCTCGCCGATCGCCGCATGGTCGCGCATCTTCAACACCGCGCCGCCGACATAACCGGCCAGAATGATGGCGAAGAGCGCCGCCACCCGTGCCAGCCGCGGAATGGCCTCCCAATTGGCGGCGACGAAGATCAGGATGGCCGCGCCAAACAGCAGCGCCGCCATCATCGCCAGGATCGAACCGAAGCTCAGCGATTTGCGTTCATTGGCCTCGACGTCGCTCGCCAGCGCATCGGCCGTCGATGCATCGATCAGGCCGGCCTGCGCCCATCGTGCGATATCGGCCCTCACCCGTGACGAATAGCTCGCCATGCCTTTCCCCCATTGCTTGGTCGTTTTTTCAGCCGAACCAGACAAGCCGTTGGCGCAACGGCATTTTCCAATTCGGGCTTCTTTGTGACGAAGCCGTGAGCGCGTCGTGATGTTGCATTGCACAATTTGCATTGCTGCCATGCAGCGATAGCGCTTTTAAACCGATATAACCCCACCTATCTTCACGGCGTACACAAAGACGGAATGATCCGAAAGAAAGACGAAACGAGAAATACCATGAACTTGATCCGCAACTACCGCAACTGGCGCCGCTACCGGGACACCGTTTCCGAGCTGAGCCGCCTGAGCAACCGCGAACTGACCGACCTCGGCATCAGCCGCAGCGACATCCACTACGTCGCTCGCAGGGCGGTCTAATCCCTTCGGACCGCAAATGGTCCGAACCAGTTTTGAAAAGAGAACGACAATGAACCTGATCCGCAACTATCGTAACTGGCGCGTTTACCGCGACACGGTTAACGAGCTGGGTCGCCTTTCGAACCGCCAGCTCCATGATCTCGGCATCATCCGCGACGAGATCAAGATCATCGCCCGCAAGGCGATCTGAAGTTTCTGAAGTTAAGGAATTTCGCCAGGGTCGACCTCCTCCCCGACCCTGACGGATACGGTCAGCCTTCACCTCCTCCCGAGGGTTGACCACCAAAACGGCGCCCGCCGCACCTCCTCCCGCGGCGGGCGCTGTTTCCAGGGCGAAAGAATTTCGTCCCAAGGGGTTTCGCCCCCTTTCATCAGGCGAAAGGAATTTCGTCAAAGCCGACCTCCTCCCCGGCGATGACGAATACGGTCGATCTTCACCTCCTCCCGAGGATCGACCACCAAAACGACACCCGCCGGACCTCCTCCCCCGGCGGGTGTTGTTGTTTTGGACCTGAAATCCTTGTGTTTGAAAACATTGAGGTCGGCGGCTAGAGACCGGACGAGAAACCACCACGCGAAGCCGACGATGGCCGAACCAGTCGGCCAGCTTGACAGGCACAGGGCAGCTTAAATAGTTGCCTGTGTCAGCCTATGGCGTCGGTATTCCAGCGGACTCGTGCCTAGCCAGCGCTGGCAAGCATGGCTTAGCGCGCTGGGTTGCTGAAACCCGAGCAGCCAGGCGATCTGCGAGATTTGCAAATCCCTCTGTTCCAGGTAGCGGACGGCGAGATCTCGCCGCAGTCCATCGAGTATCTCGCTGAACGTCAGTCCTTCGGAAGCCAACCGGCGCGCGAATGTCCTCTCGCTTATTCCAAGGTGCCTGGCGACTGTTTTGATGTCCGCCTCAGCATGAGGCAGGGCTGGCGCGATGACATTCTCCACAACAGTTCGGAAGGCGCTCGCATTGGAAGGACGGGCCCGGATCGCGTCCTCGCAGTTTTTCAACATCAGCTCATGCAGAAAAGGATCGCCTCCCACCACCTGCAAATCGAGCAATGCGGGTTCCAAACTCAACTCGTCGGTGTCGGCGCCAAACTGAACATCGCAACCCAACAGCTTTCTGGTCGGTGGATCGGATGGCCGGTGATGCACAAACTTGACTCCAAGCGGCGAGAACTTTTGACCGACGAGCTGACGACATAGCCGCAATAAGATCAAAGTCAGGAATTCCATGTGGTGCCGGTCGAGATGACGCGACACGCCGGCATAAGCAACATTGATCCGGCACGGCGACCCCTTGCGAATCCGTAAGATCAGGGCTTCGTTCCCCACCCGCACAAAACGCTCAAGGCGGCCCAGTGCATCGCCGAGACGCTGGGATGAAGCGGCTACGTAGTAAAGTATCCCCAATTCGCGCAGATCGACCGACTCGGCCAGGGAGAGGCCAAAATGGTGGTCGCGCACGGCCTTCGAAGCCAGCTCAAGAAACTCGATCTGCGATTTAACCCTGATGCGGTCGCGGCGGCTGAGAGCGGCGGCGGACAGACGACAGCGCGCGAGCAATGGCTTAGGGTCAACCGCGTGCCTTATGAGCTCTTCCACGGCCAAGCGAGCAGCCAAACCTGCTGCTGTCGGACCTGCGGCCAGGCCCTGAGAAATTGTCTCGCTTTTTTCCGCTGTCATGCGCCCCCCACACACAAGCCAGCCAATTATCAGCTTATGGGGCACCCAGCGCAAATCCTTGTCAAGCGGCTGCCAGTGACATCCGGCAAGCTCAGCCTCCTTCGGATTCCCTCTCTGATAGTAATCAGCCCAGAATTAGCGCACTCCATTGGCACAAGGCACGGCGGCGCGGGTTGCCTTGTTCTTCTTAGGTCGCGCGCCGCCGGCCCTCACGCGGTACGGCCGGATGGCCGTCGCGAGCGGTGAATGGAAAGATCTAGAAAGGCGTAGGCGAACGCGAGCGCCAAGCCCTAAGGCTGTTTTGCAGGCAGCCCGCACAGCCCCTTTGCTTCCGATGATCCGTGCGGGCTGGGGATTACCTCGAACGGCCCGCCAGCGCTTGCTTGCAGCTGCCAAAAACATGCCTCGAAATGCCACCCTTGGCAGGTCGGGCAGCATCTGCAGCGTCATGCGAGTGCGGCGGACACCTATCCGCTGGGGGCGAACCCCGGTACAATTGCAATCGCAGCTACAAGCGATTATTCCGGCGCATGATCAAAAATCCCATTCATATCATCGGCGGCGGCCTCGCCGGCTCCGAGGCCGCATGGCAGGCCGCGGAAGCCGGCATTCCCGTCATGCTGCATGAAATGCGGCCCGTGCGCGGCACCGATGCGCACAAGACCGAGGGGCTGGCCGAGCTGGTCTGCTCCAATTCCTTCCGCTCCGACGATGCCGAGACCAACGCGGTCGGCCTGCTGCATGCCGAAATGCGGCTGGCCGGATCGCTGATCATGAGCGCCGGCGATGCAAACCAGGTGCCGGCAGGTGGCGCGCTGGCCGTCGACCGCGACGGGTTTTCGCAGGCTGTGACCAAAAAGCTAGAAGCCCACCCGCTGATCACCATCCAGCGCGAGGAAGTGCCGGGCCTGCCGCCGGCGGACTGGGACCAGGCGATCATCGCCACCGGACCGCTGACCGCACCTTCGCTTGCCCAGGCGATCGGCGAAGCGACCGGCGCCGACGCACTTGCCTTCTTCGACGCCATCGCGCCGATCATCCATTTCGACACGATCGACATGAACGTCTGCTGGTTCCAGTCGCGCTACGACAAGGTCGGCCCGGGTGGCACCGGCAAGGACTACATCAACTGTCCGATGGACAACGAGCAATATCTCGCCTTCGTGCAGGCGCTGGTCGACGGCCAGAAGACCGAATTCAAGCAATGGGAAGGCACGCCCTATTTCGACGGCTGCCTGCCGATCGAGGTGATGGCCGAACGCGGCGTCGAGACGCTGCGCCATGGACCGATGAAGCCGATGGGGCTGACCAATGCCCACAATCCCAGCGTGAAGGCCTATGCCGTCGTCCAGCTCCGCCAGGACAATGCGCTGGGCACGCTCTACAACATGGTCGGTTTCCAGACCAAGCTGAAGCATGCCGAGCAGGTGCGCGTGTTCCGCACCATTCCCGGCCTTGAAAACGCCGATTTCGCCCGGCTCGGCGGCCTGCACCGCAACACCTACATCAACTCGCCGACGCTGCTCGACGCTTCGCTGCAGTTGAAGTCGCGGCCCGGCTTGCGCTTTGCCGGCCAGATCACCGGCTGCGAGGGCTATGTCGAGAGTGCCGCCATCGGCCTGTTGGCCGGACGCTTCGCCGCCGCCGAGCGGCTCGGCCATCAGGCCTCGCTGCCGCCGCTGACCACGGCTTTCGGCGCGCTGCTCAACCACATCACCGGCGGCCACATCGTGTCCGACGATGAGCCGGGCAAGCGATCCTTCCAGCCGATGAACGTCAATTTCGGCCTGTTCCCGCCGGTGGAAGCACCGAAAGCCGAGGGCAAGCGCCTGCGCGGCAAGGACAAGATCGTCGCCAAGCGGCGCGCCGTGACGTCGCGGGCGCTGGCCGATTGCCGCCAATGGCTTGGCTTGCCCGAGCGGGCGGAAGCGGCCGAATAGCTACTCAGCCGGTCCGAGGGTAACCACCGGCAAACCGGGCTTGCCCGCTTCGCCGGGATTCCTTCTGACATAGGCCGCCTTCAGGCTCTCCGAGGTTTCGCGCGAACCGTCATGGCTCCAGCCCGGCGGCTTGATCAGATAGTTGAGGCGGTCGCTGAGCGTGAGCCCCGGCGCCAACGCATCCGCGAACATGCCGATCCACTCGTGGAAGGCCACTTTCAGCGGGTTGAAGGTGCCGATGTTTTTGACGATGCCGTAGCGCGGGCGATCCTCCTCCAGCTCCTCGACGAAGGTGCCGAACATGCGGTCCCAGATGATCAGCGTGCCAGCAAAGTTGGCGTCGAGATAGCGCGGATTGGTGGCGTGGTGGACACGGTGATGCGAGGGCGTGTTGAAGATGAACTCGAACCAGCCCCACATCTTGCCGATGGTTTCGGTGTGGATCCAGAACTGCCAGACCAGGTTGAAACCGAAGGTGAAGGCGATAACCGCCGGATGGAAGCCGAGCAGCACCAGCGGCGCCTGCAGAACGAACATGAAGGTGAACAGTCCCGTCCAGCTCTGCCTGAGCGCCGTCGACAGATTGTAGTGCTGGCTGGAATGATGGTTGACGTGTTCGGCCCACACCCAGCGCACCCGGTGCGCGATGCGGTGGTAGACATAGTAGCGCAAATCATCGAGCAGGAAGGCGGCCAGGAACACCGGGAACGACAGGCCGAGGTTGAAGAAGCGGAATTGCCACAGCCACAGCAGCGCCCAATAGGAAACGACTCCGAGCAGCAGCCCGGCAACGACATTGCCGGTGCCCATCATCAGGCTGGTCAGCGTGTCGCGCGTCTCGAACGATCCCTTGGCGCGGCCGGTGCGTACCATCCAGAGCTCGATCAGGATCGCGCCGACGAAGAACGGAATGGCAAGCTGGGTGACTTGCGGGAAATTGTAGTCGTCCATCATGCAGCCTCCTTCGCCAGGCTCGGATCATACAGCCCAAGTGCGGCCGCGACGGTCTCGGCATCGCTTCTGTCGGCGAAGGCAAAACGCCCGCCTTTCCAGGTGAAGTCGGCGAGCTTGAGCGTGATGGCGCCGCCATCGTCGACATTCAGGGCAACGATATCGCCGGCCGTGACGATGCGGGTCAAGAAACAGTCGCCAACGCTGTGGACGATGCCGGTGCGCGCTTGCTCAAGACCAAGAAACGCCGTCCTGCCGTCCTTGGTGAGGCGGATCGCCGTCACCGCTTCATCGGGAAAATCCTCAGCGAAACGGCTCAATGCCTGATCCGCGCCGGCGAGCGTCGCCGTCCTTGTGCCGCCGGTGAAATGCACGGCCGCAACCGACAACGCAATGCCGAAGACGACAAGTGCGACCAGCACGGGCAGGCTCATGAACCGCTATCTCCTCCGGGCCGGCGCACTCGGCTTCGACCCAGGACAAGTCCTACCATGATTGACGTTTACGTCAAATGGGTGGCCAGCCCTTCGATGCACGGCGCAGCAGCAGCCAATGCCGGCGCAAGGCTGACAGCCGCACCACGCGATCGAGCGGCGAACGGCTTTCCATCCTGTCGAGATAGGCGCGTGTCAGGGCAAGCGGCAGATAGGCCGGGCGCAGCGCAGGCGGCAGGGCCGGCGCGCCCTGCTCGAAGGCGGCCAGATGCTCGCGCGCCAGCGCGAGCATCGCCGCAACGGCGCGTTGCGCGCCAGGGCCGCCATCGCCTTTGACGAACTCTTCCGGCGAGGAGCCGGCTGCCGCAAGGACATCCGCCGGCACGAAGCACTGGCCGCGCCGGCGATGCAGCGGCAACAGCAACAGAAGACCGGTCATTGCCTGCGCGCAGCCCGCCCTGCCCGCCAGTTCGGCGAAACGCGGTGCTTCGACCGGATCGAGCACCATCGCCGCAAGCTGGATGAGCGCCGCCGCCGTCTCACCGCAATAGCCTTCAAGGTCGGTACGCGACGGCATCGGATCGTCGTAAAGGTCGAAAATACGCGCTTCGAGCATGTTGTCGAATGCCGGCTTCGGCAGGCGGTGGGCCGAAATCGTGGCCTTCAAGGCGTCGGCGACGGGATGGCCGACGTCTGCCCTATCGTCCGCTTCTCCGGCAATCGTATCGCGCCACCATTGCAGCCGCACCTCGCCTGGCAGCGGCTGATGGATGCGGTCGCGAATGCCCGATATCTCGGCGTTGAAGGCATAAAGCGAAAACAGCGCGTCGCGCTTGTCCGCTGGCGCATAGAGCGCCGAGAGATAGCGGTCGTGATCAGCGGCGCGCACCGCTTCCATGACGATTTTGGCGTCGTCGATCATCTCAGTCGACGGCAAAGAGCGCGGCGGCCACCGCGCGGTTTTCCGCCAGAAGAACATTGTAGGTCCGCACGGCAGCACCAGTCGACATCGGATCGGAGGCAATGCCCGCCGCCTTCAGCGCGGCACGCAGCGCCGCCGGCAATGGTCTGAGATCCTTGCCGGTGCCGACCAGCAGGATCTCGACCTTGTCGGCCTCATTGAACAGTCTTTCGAAATCCGCCGTCGTCAGCGCGGTAGCGTCGGCCGGCTCCCAGCCATGGATGCCGGACGGCAGGCAGAGCAGCGAACCGCGATGCGACATGTCGGCGAAGCGGAAACCGCCATTGCCATAGGCCTCGATCGGGGCGCGGCCGGGAAAGTGCGCCTCGCGGATGACGATGCCTTTTGCCACGGCCGGGCGGCGTCAGGTCGCCAGGGCTTTGCCGCCGCTCACCGACTTCTCCTCGTCGGCGGTTGCGGCCTGCGGCCGCAACTTGAACAGGATGAGCAGCGGCGCGGCGATGAAGATCGACGAATAGGTGCCGAAGACGACGCCGAACAGCATCGCCAGCGTGAACGAACGGATCACCTCGCCGCCGAACAGCACCAGCGCCAGAAGCGCCAGGATCGTCGTCACCGAGGTCAGCGTCGTCCTCGACAGCGTCTCGTTGATGGCGTTATTCAACAGCTGCGGCAGCGGCATCTTCTTGTATTTTCTCAGATCCTCGCGGACACGGTCGTAGACGACGATCGTATCGTTCAAGGAATAGCCGATGATGGTCAGGATCGCCGCCAGCGACGACTGGTTGAATTCCAGTCCGGTGACGACGAAGAAGCCGATAGTCATGACCACATCGTGCACGGTGGCGATGATGGCGCCGACCGCGAACTGCCACTCGAAGCGGAACCAGACATAGACCAGGATGCCGACCAGCGCGAGCAACATGGCGATAGTGCCCCACTTGGCGAGTTCGCCGGAAACCGTCGGTCCCACCACTTCGACGCGGCGGAAATCGTAGTTGTCCTGCAACTCGCCCCGCACCTTGTCGACGACGGTCTGCTCGGCGTTCTCGCCGCCGTCCTGCGTGCCGACACGGATCAAGACATCGTTCGGTTCGCCGAACTGCTGCACTTGGATTTCGCCGATGTTGAGTTCCGAAAGCCTGCCGCGGATGTCGGCAAGGTCGGCATTGCCATTCTTGGCCCTTACCTCGATCAGCGAACCGCCTTTGAAGTCGATGCCGTAGTTGATGTCGACGGTCATGAACAGCACGACCGACAGTACCGACAGCACGCTCGACAGCGCGAAGGTCCAGCGGCGGATGCCCATGAACGGGATTTTCGTGCCAGGCGGAACGAAGGTCACCGGCGCGCGCGGCAACTCCTTCGGCCGCGCCCTGCGCAGCCAGATCGAGACCAGCAGCCGGGTGAAAGTGAAGGCGGTGAAGACGGTGGTCAGGATACCGATGGCGAAGGTTACGGCAAAGCCCTTCACCGGCCCTGTGCCGAGCCAGAACAGCACCACCGTAGCGATCAGCGACGTGACGTTGGAATCGACGATGGTCGCCAGCGCCTTGGCGAAGCCGATATCGATCGCCTGGATGACCGAGCGGCCGGCTCTTCGCTCCTCGCGGATGCGCTCGTAGATGAGAACGTTGGAATCGACGGCCATGCCGATGGTCAGCACGATACCGGCAATGCCCGGCAAGGTCAGCGTCGCGCCGAGCAGCGACAACAGCCCGATGATCATCGCCACATGCACAGCCAGCGCGATATTGGCGAGGAAGCCGAGGAAGCCGTAGGCGACGAACATGAAGGCGACGACGAGAATGGAGCCGATGATACCGGCGACCTTGCCGGCATGGATGGAGTCCTGGCCAAGGCCCGGACCCACTGTACGCTCCTCGATCACCGTCAGCGTCGCCGGCAGCGCGCCTGCGCGCAGCAGCACGGCGAGATCGTTGGCGCTCTCAGCGGTGAAATTGCCCGAAATCTGGCCGGTTCCGCCAAGGATCGGCTCGCGGATCTGCGGCGCCGAGATGACCTGGTTGTCAAGGATGATGGCAAACAGCTTGCCGACATTCTGCGAGGTCGCCTGGCCGAAGCGCGCAGCACCCTTCGAATCGAATCGGAACGAAACCACCGGCTCGTTGTTCTGCGAATTATATGTCGCCTGGGCGTCGACGAGGTTTTCGCCCGAAACGATGACGCGGTTCTCGATCAGATAGGGAACAGGCGGGTCGTCTTGCGAATAAAGCACCGACGATCCCGCAGGCGGGCGGCCGTTGAGCGCGTCCTGCACCGGCATCGACTGGTCGACCATCTGGAAGGTCAGCTTAGCGGTCTGGCCAAGGATTTCCTTCAGCCGCTGCGGATCCTGCAAACCCGGCACCTGGACCAGGATGCGGTCGTCGCCTTGCCGCTGCACGATCGGCTCGGTCGTGCCGAGTTCGTTGACGCGCCGGTCGACGACCTCGATCGACTGCGTCAGCGCCGTCGACGTGCGGTATTTGATGCCGGCATCGGTGACGGTAAATTTGAGCAGGCCTGGCTCGGAATCATCCAGCGTCATCTCCTGGATCGAGCCGCCGGTAAACAGGCCGGCCGCCACCGGCTCCGTCAATGTCTTCAATGCAGTCTTGGCGGCATCGACCTGAGCCAGATCGGTGATGCGGACCTGCACGGTGCGGCCCGACCCGGCAAGGCCGGTATAACCGACCTTGGCGTCGCGCAGCAGCGTCCTGATCTCGTCGCGCGTCGTCTCCAGCCGATCCTTGATCAGATCGTTCGGATCCATCCTGAGCAGGATATGCGAGCCGCCCTGCAGATCGAGGCCGAGCGTCATCTGACGCTTCGGCACCCAATCGGGAAGCTTGGCCAATGTGCTTGCCGAGAACAGATTGGGCGCTGCGAGGATCACTGTGGCGGCCACGGCCAGCCAGATCAGGATCATCTTGAAGCGCGAAAAATAAAGCATCGGTTATCGTCCGTTCAGGCGTACAAGCGGCTGCGTTCCGCCTTCAATTCGGTTATTTCTTGGCATTCCGGTTCGCCACCAGCTCGCCCTTAACCTGCACATCGTCAATTGTCGAGCGCGGTACAGTCAATTTGGCGCCGCCGCCAGGATCGGTTCCGGCGTCAATTGGCTGATTTCCGGCCTCATTCTAATTCTGCCCGCCGCCAGGCGCTATCGTGCGTTCTTCAACTATTTTCAGTCTTGCCGGTAACGGACCAGAACGCAAAAGCACGGCAAGATCTTTGGCGCTCTCATTGGTGAAGTTGCCTGATATCTGGCCGGAGCCGCCAAGGATCGGCTCGCGGATAACGGGCGCCGACAGCACCTGATTGTCGAGGATCATCGCAAACGGCTTGCCGACATTCTGCGAGGTCGCTTGAGCAAAACGTGTCGTACCCTTGGAATCGAAATTGAACGATACGACCGGCTCGTTCATGGCCGAATTGTAGGTCGCCTTGGCATCGACGATGCTGTCACCGGAAACAACTACACGGTCTTCGACTAGGTAGGGAACCGGCGGATCGTCTTGCGAATAGAGCACCGAAGAGCCCCGCGGCGGCCGGTTGTCGAGCGCATCCTGCACAGGCCACGACGTATCGACCATTTGAAATGTCAACTTGCCAGTCCGTCCGAGAATGTCCTTGAACCGGACTGGGGTCCGCAAGCCGGGCACCTGCACCAGTATTTGGTCATCGCCTTGCTGCTGCACGATCGGTTCGGAAGCGCCGCTCTCGCTGACCCGAAGTTTGACGACGTCCATCGACCGCACCAGCGCCATCGATGTCCGGAGCTTGACGCCGGCATCCGTTATTGTGAGTTTGAGCAATCCGGGTTCCGGCTCATCAAGCGCTATCTCCTCGACCGGGTTGGCCCCGGCAACCGGATCGGTGAATATTCTCAGGGCTGTTTTGGCGGCATCGATCTGAGCCGGATCCGAAATGCGGACCTTGACCTCGCGACCCGATCCAGCAAGGCCCGTATAGCCGATCCTGGCATCGCGCAGCAGTGAGCGAACGTCATCGCGCACCGTCTCCAGCCGATTCTTGATCAGATCATCCTTGTCTACCTCCAGCAGGATCTGCGAACCGCCTTGCCGGTCGAAACTCGCCTGCCGCTTCGGCAGCCAGGCAAGAAGGTCTTCGAGCGTACCGTCCGGCTTCATAGCGAGCGCGCCAAGCATCACGCCAAAGACCACCATGACGGCAACAGCCAGCCAGATAAGAGTCTTGGTGAGGCGCGAAAACCACATGGCGTTGTCCGTTGCTGGCGGACCGTGCCGCCCGAAGCCCGGCTATCTCCTGAGCTTATTTCTTGGCGTTCTGGTTCGCTACCGGCTCGCCCTTGACGCGCACATCGGCGATCGTCGAGCGCAGCGCCGTCACCTTGGTGCCACCGCCGAGATCGATCTCGAGCTCATTGTCGTCGATCACCTTGGTCACCTTGCCGACGAAGCCGCCACCGGTGACGACCGTGTCGCCGCGGCGAACCGCCGCCAACATCTCGCCCCGCTTCTTCAACTGCGTGCGCTGCGGACGGATGATCAGAAAATACATGATCACGAAAATCAGGACAAACGGCAAAATGCTGATGAACATATCGGGAGAGGCGCCGACGCCTTGGGCATATGCCGGTGTAACGAACATCGAGGTCCTCCTGAATGGTGAAAAGCCGCCTCATGGCGGCCCCGCGAAATTTGGCCGGAATATAGTCGGTAAAGTTGCCAATGCAACTGCGCTGCCAGGCATTTCAGTTGCTTTTCCGGTCTGTTGAGCCGTGCTAGAGCGTGATCGCGAAAAACGAAGCCTGGTTTCAGGAAAAGATCATGCTCTAACAAAAGGTTGGAACAGGTTCCGAAACCGCCGGAATCGAATGGGTTCCGCGTCATGCCTCCCTGAAAGCGAAACAAAAAGACAAGAAATGACCGACAGCACCCTCGAAGCCCTGAACCAGAAGCTCGACCGCCTGATCGAGGCGGTCACTCGTCTCGCCCCCCCGCCGGCGCCAAAAACCGACCTCGGCGGGGCCGATTGCTTCGTCTGGCAAGCCGATCCCGGCTATCTCGAACCGGTGCGCAAGGTCAATCGCGTCGACATCGGCCTGATCCGTGGCGTCGACCGCGTCCGCGACATACTGGTCGACAACACCGAGCGCTTCGCCGCCGGCTACGCCGCCAACAATGTGCTGTTGTGGGGCGCGCGCGGCATGGGCAAATCGTCGCTGGTCAAGGCCGTGCACGCAGCCGTCAACGGATCGGCGAAGCTCGACCTGCCGCTCAAGCTGATCGAAATCCACCGCGAGGACATCGACACGCTGCCGAAGCTGATGGGCTTGCTGAAAGCAGCACCCTATCGCTTCATCCTGTTTTGCGACGACCTCTCCTTCGATCATGACGACACCTCCTACAAGTCGCTGAAGGCAGCGCTCGAGGGTGGCGTCGAGGGCCGCCCGGCCAATGTGATCTTCTACGCCACCTCGAACCGGCGTCATCTGCTGCCGCGCGACATGATCGACAATGAGCGCTCGACCGCCATCAACCCGTCCGAGGCGGTCGAGGAAAAGGTCTCGCTGTCCGATCGTTTCGGCCTCTGGCTCGGCTTCCACAAATGTTCGCAGGATGAATATCTCGACATGATCGACGGCTATGTCCGCCATCACGAGCTTGCCATCGATCCCGAAACGCTGCGCGCCGAGGCGCTGGAGTGGGCGACAACGCGTGGCAGCCGCTCGGGCCGCGTCGCCTGGCAGTTCACCCAGGATCTGGCTGGCAGGCTGGGCAAATCCCTCAAGGACAACTGAAAAAGCCCGCCCCTTGGCAGGGCGGGCTAAGCCGGCAGGCCGGACTGGAGGTCAGGCGGCCTGCAAATCTTTTTTTCTTCTATTCGAGACAGGTCGAAGAATCGGCTCTTCTTTATTCAAGATAGGTCGAAGGATCGACCGGCGCCGAGTTCTTGCGCACTTCGAAGTGAAGCTTCGGCGAGTCGGTCGTGCCGCTCATGCCGGACAGTGCGATTTCCTGACCGCGCTTGACCTTCTGGCCGCGCTGCACCTCGATCGAACTGGCGTGGCCGTAGACGGTGACCAGCCCGTTCTCGTGGCGCACCAGCACCGTGTTGCCGAATTCCTTGAGGCCGTCGCCGGCATAGATGACCACACCGTTCTCGGCCGCCTTGACCGGCGTTCCCTCGGGCACGGCGATATCGACACCGTCCTTGCCGCCGCCGAAGCCGGAGATCACGCGGCCGCGCACCGGCCAGCGCATCTTGCCGATGCCGGTGGCATTGGGCGCCACCGCGTCGTCGTCCTCGGCCTGCTGGATGACCTTTGCGTCCTTCTTTGGCGGCGTATAGGAGGCGAGCGTTTCCGACGGCGTGGTCTTCGCCGCAGGCGGGGTGGTGGCCGTCGTCACCGGATCGACCTTCGCCGGCTTGGCGCTGGCGACAGTCGCCGTGCCGCCGGCCGGAACCTTCAGCATCTGGCCGATCTTGAGCAGGCCATCCTGCATGCCGTTCGCCTGCTTCAGCGCAACGACGCCGACACCGGTCTTCCTGGCGATGGCCGACAGCGTATCGCCCTGCTGGACCGTGTAGGTGCCGCCGGCACCGGCCGCCTTGGGCGCGGCCTTTGCGTCTTTCGGCTGGCCTGCCGCGGCCGACGTATCCACCTGCGCGACTGACTTGCCTTCCTTGAGCTTCGGCTGCTGCGGCAGCACGGCCACCTTCTCCGGCGCGCTTGCCGGCACGTCATGCTTGGTGCCGTTCGAGGGCTTTGCGTCGGCGATTTTCGGGGCGGCTTCCTTGCTCGAATAGGCATAGGCCGGAATGACGAGCTTCTGGCCGCTCCTCAGCCCCTTGGTCTCGCTCAGCCCGTTGACCTTCATGATGGCGTCGGCGGGCACGCCATAGCGCCGCGACAGACCGGAAATGGTTTCGCCATCCCTAACGATGATCTCGGTCGCATGCGGCTTGCCGCCCGCCGTCGCCATGCGCGGCGCATCGGGCTCGGCGTCCTTGAACGGCCTTGACGCCGGCGCGACGGTGCCGGTTGCAGTGCGGTCGACCCGAGGCGCGGCAGGCGCCATGGCCGGCGCAGTAGCGGTACGCACCGGATTTGCGGCAGGCGCCAGCGCCGGAGCCGGCTGCGCCTGACTGACCGGCGGCAATTGCCGCGTCGTCACCGGCTCGAGGCTGGAGCGGCTGACCGACTGGGTGTAGGTGCCGTCGACCGGAGCTGCAGCGACAGGGGCATCGCCCGGATAGGGCTGGGCATTGTCTTGCTTGTCGATGATGGCGCGCTGATTGTTGGTCGAGGCGGTGAAGACGTCGTCGACGCCATTGAACCGCGCCACCTGGGAACTGCACCCTGCGGCGGCACCCGCGACCATGAGGACGGCGCAGCCACGCGCCAGATTGCGTCCGTTTGCCTTCAAAACACTGAATTGCATCGCACTAACCCGCACACAGACCCGGTACAAACTGAGCGTGATTAAAGCGCGTTAATGTTACTGGTCGGTTAACCCATTAGAATCCGACGCAAATTTTCTTAAAATATTTGATGATCGAGCGCTGGGTGTGCTGAGATTCAGGTCAGGACAAGCCGAAAATGGTGGATTCCGAGAACCGGAGCGGAGCGTACTTAAAGTACGTGAGCACCGGAAGCGCAGGAAGCCGACATTTGCAGGCCGGCCTCACCTGAATATCAATACACCCTAGATGACCGCCGCGACGCTGCGCATTATCGGCTGCAGGCGTACGATGCCGATATCCTCGCGTTCGAAACGGCTGCCGACCTTAGTCAGCTTGGCCACCACCTGCTCGCCCTCCTCCGGGCCGATCGGCGCAATGACGATGCCGCCGCTCGACAGCTGGTCGAGCAGGAAACGCGGCAGGCTGTCGAAAGCCGCCCATGCAACGATGCGGTCGAACGGTCCTTCATTGGCCAGCCCGTTGGAGCCATCCGCCTGGCGGGCGATGGCGTTGCCGATGCCGAGCGCCTCGAAGCGCTGCTTGGCCTGCTCGGTCAGCGTCTTGTAGCGGTCGATGGTGACGACCCGTCCGGCAAGCCTCGACATCACCGCCGCGGTATAGCCCGAGCCGGTGCCGATCTCGAGCACGCGGTTGCCCCGTTCGATGGCAAGTGCCGCGATCACCGCCGCCTGCAGGTCGGCGCCCTCGATCGCCTCGCCGCATTCGATCGGCAGCATGCGGTCCGACCAGGCGATCGGATGGAAGTGAGCAGCGAGAAAACCACGCCGCGGCGTCGCCTCGAAGGCGGCGATCAGCGCCTTCGGCACTGTGCCCCTGCCACGCAAGCGAAGCAGGAAAGCGGCAAAGCCTTCGCGGTCGTCGACCGGACCGTGGTTCAGGTTCATGCGAGCGCCTTGGTCAGTTGATCGCGGATTTCGTGAGCGGTGAGATCGAGCTGCAGCGGCGTCACCGACACCAGACGGTTGCGCAGCGCGTAGAGGTCCGTGCCCTTCTTGCCCTCGACCGGCTCGCGGCCGAAGCGCAGCCAATAATAGGGAAGTCCGCGCCCGTCGCGGCGCTCATCGACCCACAGGCTGTGGACGAGCTTGCCTTGCGAGGTCACCACCGTGCCGGCGACTTCTTCGGGGCGGCAGTTCGGAAAATTGACGTTGAGCAGCACGCCGTCGGGCAACGGCGTCGCGACAAGCTTCTTGAGCAAAGCCGGCGCCAGCGCCTCGGTGGTCTCATAGGGAACGACGCGGTCCTCGCCGACATAGCTGTAACCTTGGCTGAGCGCGATCGAACGCACGCCGAGCAGCGCCCCTTCCATGGCGCCGGCGACCGTGCCCGAATAGGTGACGTCGTCGGCGATGTTGGCGCCGGAATTGATCCCCGACAGGATCAGGTCGGGTGGTGCGGGCAGGATCTTCTTCACACCCATGATGACGCAGTCGGTCGGCGTGCCGCGCACGGCGTAATGCTTCTCGCCGATCTTGCGCAGGCGCAGCGGCTCCGAGATCGATAGCGAATGCGCGTAGCCCGACTGATCCTGTTCCGGCGCCACCACCCAGACATCGTCCGACAAGGTGCGGGCGACGCGCTCAAGCGACGCCAGGCCCTCGGCGTGGATGCCGTCATCGTTGGTCAGGAGAATGCGCATTATTTCGATTCGATCTTCGCAAGGCCACCCATATACGGCCGCAGCGCTTCAGGAATGGTTACGCTGCCGTCCTCATTCTGGTAGTTTTCGATGACGGCTATGAGAGCGCGGCCGACGGCGGTGCCCGAGCCGTTCAGCGTGTGGACGAAGCGGTTGCCCTTGCCATCCCTGTCCTTGTAGCGGGCATCCATGCGTCGCGCCTGGAAATCGCCGCATACCGAACAGGACGAAATCTCGCGATAGGCGTTCTGGCCGGGCAGCCAGACCTCGATGTCGTAGGTCTTTTGCGAACCAAAGCCCATGTCGCCGGTGCACAGCGTCATGGTGCGGAATGGCAATTCCAGCCGTTTCAACACCGCTTCAGCGCATTCGGTCATCCGCTCGTGCTCGGCGAGCGACGATTCCTGATCGGTGATCGAGACCAGTTCGACCTTGTAGAACTGGTGCTGGCGCAGCATGCCGCGCGTGTCGCGCCCGGCCGAACCGGCCTCCGAGCGGAAGCACGGCGTCAGCGCGGTGTAGCGCAGCGGCAGTTTTTCATGCTGCGTGATTTCTTCGCGCACCAGGTTGCTCAGCGGCACTTCGGCGGTCGGGATCAAGCCCAGCCTGCCGTCTCCGTGCGGGGCAAAGAACAGGTCTTCCTCGAACTTCGGCAACTGCCCGGTGCCGTAGAGAACCTCGTCGCGCACCATCAGCGGCGGCTGGATCTCTACGTAGCCGTGCTCGGTCGTGTGCAGGTCGAGCATGAACTGGCCGAGCGCGCGCTCCATGCGCGCCAGCCCGCTCTTCAGCACCGTGAAGCGTGAGCCCGACAGTCTCGCCGCCCGCTCGAAATCCATCATGCCGAGCGCTTCGCCGATCTCGAAATGCTCCCGCACCCAGTTCGGCCGCGTTGGCACCTTGCCCACGACGTGCTTGACGACATTGTCGTGCTCGTCCTTGCCGACCGGGACGTCATCGAGCGGCACATTGGGCAGCACCGCCAGCGCGTCATTCAGCGCCTTGTCGAGTTCGCGCTCGCGCGCCTCGCCATTCTGGATGAACGCCTTGATCTCGCCGACCTCGGCCTTCAGCTTTTCGGCAAGCGCGGAATCGCCCGAGCGCATGGCGTTGCCGATCTCCTTCGAGGCGGCGTTGCGGCGCTCCTGCCTGGTCTGCAGCTCGGTCAGATGTTCGCGCCGCGCCTCATCCCTGGCGATCAGATCGTCGACCGTGGACTGCGCATCCTCAGCCGACCACGAGCGCTTCTTGAGCGCCTCGGCCAAAGCCTTCGGGTTGTCGCGAATCCATTTGATATCAAGCATGGTCTTGAACGCTCCTGAGCTAGGGCAGAGGGCGTAAACCGCATCCTTGATCGATGCAAGACGTCAGGCCGAGTTCCTTCACGCCCTGCTGTCCTGCGGATGTTGAAAAGATAGAGAGCTACCGCTACGAAGGAACCTTCTCCGAAGGCGCTTCCGCCGATTTCTCGGCCGCCTCTTCAGCAGCGTCCTTCTTCTCGCGCGCCACCCGCTGCTTTTCCTGATCCCGCTCGATCAGCCGTGCTGCCCAGATCGCCACCTCGTAGAGAATGATGGTGGGAATGGCGAGCCCGATCTGGCTCATCGGATCGGGCGGCGTCAGTATGGCTGCGACGACGAAGGCGATGACGATCGCCCATTTGCGCTTTTCGGCCAGTGCCTTGGACGACAGCATGCCGACCCTCGTCATCAGGCTGGTCACCACCGGCAACTGGAACACCAGGCCGAAGGAAAAGATCAGCGTCATGATCAGGCTGAGATATTCCGACACTTTCGGCAGCAGCGAAATCTGCACCTGGTCGTCGGTACCGGCCTGCTGCATGGCGAGGAAGAACCACATCACCATCGGCGTGAAGAAGAAATAGACCAGCGACGCGCCCAGCAAAAACAGGATTGGCGAGGCGATCAGGAATGGCAGGAAGGCGTTGCGCTCATTCTTGTAGAGGCCGGGTGCGATGAACTTGTAGATCTGCGTGGCGATCAGCGGAAAGGCGATGACCATGCCGCCAAACATGGCGAGCTTGACCTGGGTGAAGAAGAATTCCTGCGGCGCCGTATAGATCAGCTCGACCTTGTGCGGATCGAGCCCTGCCCACTGGGTCGCCCATTTGAACGGGATCACCAAGAGGTTGAACAGCTTCTTGGCGAAGAAGAAGCAGACGAGGAAGGCAACGAAGAACCCGCCGATCGACCAGATCAGCCGCCGGCGCAGCTCGATCAGATGCTCCATCAGCGGAGCCGACGATTTCTCGATCTCGTCCTTTTCCGTGTCGGAAATACTCACTTGCCCGCCGTCTTTTTGCTGGCTGCAGCCGGTGTCTTCGGCGTGGTCGCAGTTGGTTTCGGTGCCGCTTTTGCGGACTTGGCTGCTGTCGGCACGTGGCTGGCGGCGGTTTTGGCCGGCACCGCCGGTTTCACCGCCCCAGTCGTCTTAACGGCCGCAGTCGCCTTGGCAGCCGGCGCGGCCTTGGCCATGACCTTTGCGGATGCCAGTTTGGTTGCCGGCGCGGGCACAGCAGCTTTGCCGGCTTTTGGCGTCGCCGCCTTCGCTGATTTCCTCGCCGAGGCTTTTGGCGGCTCGGCCGCTGATGCCTGTGCCACCACCGAACTGTCGGTCATCACCGGGAAGATCGGCGCCGCCGGCGTCGCTTCCGGCGCATCTACGCCGGGCAGCACCGTTGCGCCATTCTTCAGCGGCTCGGCGGCCTGTGGCGTCGAAGCGGCGGGCTGGGCGGGATCGTCCGCCGGCTTTGGCTTCATTGCCGCGTCAACCCCCGAACGGACGTCGGCCGCCGCCTGCTCGAACGGATTGAGCTGCTTCCTGATCTCGGCAGCCGGGTTAAGGCCTCGCAGCGAATCGACCGATTTCTTGACATCGTCAAGCTCGGCTTCCTTCAGCGCCTCATTGAACTGCTTCTGGAAGTCGGACGCCATGGCGCGCAGCTTTGCCGTCGTACGGCCGAAGGTACGCAGCATATTGGGCAAATCCTTGGGTCCGACGACCACGATCATGACGATCGCGATCACCAGCATCTCGGTCCAGCCGACTTCGAACATGGCTATACGTTCCGACTAAAAGCGTGGGCTCAGCTCTTGCTGGCCTTTTCCTTCACTGCCGAAACGGTTTCGTCGGCACGGTGTTCGACGGTGCGCTTGTCTTCGGCGGTGTCGTCGTCGGCCATGCCCTTCTTGAAGCTCTTGATGCCCTTGGCCATGTCGCCCATCAGCTCTGGAATCTTGCCGCGGCCGAACACCAGCAGCACGATCACCAGCACGATCATCCAGTGCCAAATCGAAAATGAACCCATAGCAAATCTCTCTCGAATGTTTTCCCTGACGATGATCTATGCGTTTTCGCGTTGGGATTCAAACACAACCGCGACAGAGTTTATGAATGAGTGGCAGAAGTCACGCAGTTTCGGCGCAATTGTCCCGCTACCAATCGGCGCAGCGCGGTTCGCGCGCTCATTGCGTTGCTCCAAAGTGTGGCGAAATTCGAACGCCTCGCCAGGTCCGCGGTCAATCCTCCGTGCCGCGCGGCGTCAACAGGCCGAGTTCCTCGAGGTCGATGTCGGTCAGCGGATCCTCGTCGTCGGTCAGCGAATCCGGATCGGCCGGCGGCTGCGGGATGGAGAAATTCGACGGCATGCGGCCGGAAAGCAGCCCGGCGCCCTTTAATTCCTCCATGCCGGGAAGATCGCGGATCTCCTCCAGCGCGAAATGGTCGAGGAAGATGTCGGTCGTGCCATAGGTGACGGGCCGGCCGGGCGTACGCCGCCGGCCGCGCATGCGCACCCATTCGGTCTCCAACAGCGTGTCCAGCGTGCCCTTCGAGGTTTCGACGCCGCGGATATCCTCGATCTCGGCGCGCGTCACCGGCTGGTGATAGGCAATGATCGCCAGCACTTCGAGTGCTGCACGCGACAATTTCCTCTGCTGGACGGTATCCCTGCTCATCAGGAAGGCAAGGTCGCCGGCGGTACGGAATGCCCAGCCATCGCCGACGCGGACCAGATTGACGCCGCGCCGCGCATAGATCTGCTGCAAATCGGCCATCGCCGCGGCAATGTTGATGCCGTCGGGCAGCCGCGCGGCAAGCTGTTTTTCACTGACCGGCTCGGTGCTGGCGAACACGATCGCCTCGGCCATGCGGACAGCTTCGGCCATATGCAGCCGCTCACCAGGATTCTGGGACAGGTTCTGGGTTATATCCTGTGCCGGGCTCTCGGCCGGCAGCCGCTCCTCGGTTTCTTCATCGACCTTGAAGGGAATGACCGAAGCGTTGGCGCGTTCGCTCATGATGCCACCTCGACTGCTCTAGTGCCTGGCGCGCGGCCGCGCAGATAGAGCGGCGCGAACACCTCGTCCTGCCGCATCTCCATTTTACCTTCGCGCACCAGTTCCAGCGTTGCGGCAAAGGAACTTGCGACCGCGGTGCGGCGCTCTTCCGGGCTGGACAGATACTCGATCAGGAAACTGTCGAGCGCCGTCCAGTCGGCAAGCGAGCCGATCAGCCTGGTCAGCACATCGCGCGCGTCCTTGAGCGACCACACGCCACGCTTGGCGATCGTCACATTGGTGATCGCCTGCTTCTGGCGCTGCTGGGCATAGGCGGTCAACAGATCATAGAGGGAGGCCGAGTAAGTGTTGCGCTTCTCGACGATGACCATTTCCGGCATGCCGCGCGCAAATACGTCGCGCCCGAGCCGATTGCGGTTGACCAACCGGGCTGCCGCGTCGCGCATGGCTTCCAGCCGCTTCAGCCGGAATTGCAGCACCGCCGCCAGTTCCTCGCCGCTTTCGCCCTCCTCGCCCGGTTGCTTGGGGATCAAAAGCTTCGACTTGAGGAAGGCCAGCCACGCCGCCATCACCAGATAGTCGGCGGCAAGCTCGAGCCGCAGCACCCTCACCTTCTCGACAAACGCCAGATATTGCTCGGCCAGCGCCAGGATGGAGATGCGCGACAGATCGACTTTCTGGTTGCGGGCAAGATGCAGGAGCAGGTCGAGCGGGCCTTCGAAACCGGCGACATCGACGACCAGAGCGGGATCGCCGGTCAGCCGCGAATCATCGTTCTCGGCCCACAAGCGGTCCATCGGTGCGGCCTTGCCGGCCTTACTATCCAATGTTTCCGCCACTTCCCGTTTCCCTTTGGTGCTAGGCCACAGCGTCGAAATAGGTGGCGAACTCGGCGCGTATCTCGGTTTCTTCAGCCGCGTCGCGATCCTTTATATAGGTCAGCGCTCGTTTGGCACGCTCCAGCGACTTGCCCTCCAAGCCCGTGGTGCGCGACGCAATACCGGCCATCTCCTCGAATACACCGTTGCAGTGAAGGACCAGATCGCAGCCCGCCGCAAGGATCGCGGCCGCCTTTGAAGGGAAATCCCCAGAAAGTGCCTTCATCGAGGTGTCGTCGCTCATCAGCAGCCCGTCGAAGCCGATTTCGCCGCGAATGATCTCATCGATGACCTTGCCAGAGGTAGTCGCCGGGTTCTTCGGGTCGATCGCGCTGTAGATGACATGCGCCGTCATCGCCATCGGCAAATGGTTGAGTTCCCTGAACGGCGCGAAATCATGCCGTTGCAGATCGCTCATCGAGGCATCGACGGTCGGCAGCTCGAAATGCGTATCGGCAAAAGCCCGCCCATGACCGGGAATATGCTTCATGACCGGCAGCACGCCGCCCGACATCAACCCTTCAGCCGCCGCGCGGCCAAGCTCGATGACGGCGCGCGGTTCCTTGCCATAGGCGCGCGCGCCGATGACGTCGCTGGCGCCTTCGATCGGCACATCGAGCACCGGCAGGCAGTCCGCAGTGATGCCGAAGCGCAGCAGGTCGAAAGCATGCAGGCGCGCCATCAGCCAGGCGGCACGGGCGCCGGCGTCGTGGTCGTTGCGCCACAGCGCGCCGAGCGCGCCGCCGGCCGGGTAATTCGGCGCCAGCGGCGGCCGCAGGCGCTGCACCCGGCCGCCTTCCTGGTCGATGAACACCGGAGCGTCCGGGCGCCCGATGCAGTCGCGCATCGCGGCGACCAGATCGCGGATCTGCTCTGTCTCACCGATATTGCGCGCAAACAGGATGAAGCCCCACGGGCATTCGTTGCGATAGAAATTGATTTCATCGCGCGTCAGCGATTTCCCGGCACAGCCGAGGATCATGGATTTTGATTCGGTCATGTCCGTCAGTTTAGGGCTTCGCGCGGACAAATGGAATCGCATCCGGCTATATGCATTTGGACAAACGAAACCCGGCGCGGCTTGACGGCCGCGCCGGGTTTCAGTTGAAGCTTTCGAGCAGCTAGCGCGACACGAAACAATTGCCGCCGGCGGCCTTGTAGCTGGTGCACAGGCTGATCGCATCGTTGCGCGACTGTGCCGGGACGCGGACGCGGTAGAAGGTCCCCTTGCCGGCGATTTCGGCTTTGACGATGTTGGCGGTGCGGCCGGCAAGCACACTGCCATAGCGGCGCTGCAGGTCCGCATAGCTGGACTGGGCGCTTTCGACTGTCGGCTGCGACGCGATCTGCATCGACCACGAACCGCCGCCGGTCGAGGCTGTCGTTGGGATGGACGCAACCTGGTCGGGCTTGACCTCGCCGACAACATCGACAGGCTGGTCGGACGGACGTTGCGGCGCCAATGGAACCGTTTCCGGCGTGTTGGCTGACTGGGTATCGCCAGATTGAGTGTCAGCAGATTCGGCCTTGGCTGCGGCGGCCGGTTTGGCCGTTTCCGGCTGGGTGGGTTCGGCCTGGTTGCTGCTCGCCTGGTCTTCAGTTGCCTGGCCGCTTGCGAGCGGCACGGTGCCGGTCTGCGCCGAATTGTCAGCCTGGGCGGATGGGGCCACACGCTGCGGCTCTGGATCGGCAGGCTCGACAGCGGCCACCTGCGGTGCCGCGGGCGCCGGATCCTCGCGCGCCACCAGCGAACCATCCGACTTGACGATCATGGTCCTCACCTTGCGCGGCGCAACGGCCACGACGTCGGGATTCCCGGACTTTTCGGCCTCCTGCAGAACCTGAGCGATACGATCCTCGGACTTGGGTGCCGGAGCGGCGGCAACATCATTGCCAGCCGCTTGCGTACCGCCGACCGGCTGCGTGTCGTCGGCCGCTTGCGCGCCTTCGACCGCGTTGGTGTCGCCAAGATCGACAACGGCGCTCTGCGGCTCCTTGGCCGTCACATCCACCGGCTCCTCGGTGTTGGTGACCAGCTTCTCCTGGACCGGTTCGGCAGGCTTCGTGCCCTTGACCACCGCGTCATAGACCTTGTTGTCCTGGTTCGGCACCACAGTGCCGCCCGGGTTTTCCGGCTTGACCTTGATCGGTGCATTGTCGGCCTTGACGATGACCGGCGCGTCGCCGCTGCCCCTGCCGCCAAACGACAGGGCAAAGGCGCCGAGTCCCCCGGCGATCGCCACCGCGCCGACGACCATTGCAATAAACAGGCCGCGGCTGCGTGGCTGCCTGTCCTGCTCGGCCAGGCCCGGAACCGACATCGCTTCGTCCAGCTCGGGATCATAGTCGAGTTCGTCCAGGGCAAAGTCATCGGCCTGCGAGGCCGGCTTGCCGCCGCCGGGCAATTCACCCAGATCGAAGCCGCCGGCAGCATCTGCATAGGCCGCGCTGGCCGGCGTCTCCGCAGGTCTCGCCGCATAGGTCCGCGTTTCAACGCGGTCGCGCTGGTGGCCCGAGTTGAACCCTGCATTGTAGGATTCATCGTCATAGGCCACGCTCCGCACCGGGGTGGGAGCGACATCCACGGCGTTCATTTCCGTGAGCAGATTGGCGAAATCGGAGTCGAGATCGTCATAGGCGGGTGCCGCTGGCTCGTCTTCCTCGAAGTTGATCTCCGGAATATCGAGATCGTCCGCCAGCGCCACGACGCGCTCCGGCACATCGACCGTCTCGACATCGGGCATCTCGTCATATGCCGAAGGCTGTTCTGCCGGCGCCGGTGCTGCATAGGCGGCATCAGCCACGGCCGTCGGCTCTTCCTGGCGGGATGGCGCCGCAGCCATTGCTGGCGGCGGCGTGGGTGCGGGCTTCACTGAGGCCACCGGTTGGCTTGCGAAAGCGGGCTGAGTATTAGCGACCGGCGTCACGCGGCTCCAGGAGCGGGCGGGTTCGGGCGGGGTCGAGCGCGGCGTCCGCCAGCCGAGCGAATCATGCAGTTCTTCTTTCTCGGCGTCAGCCGCAATCCCGTCGCCGGCGGCATCGTGATCGAGGCCGATATCCCTGGCGAAAGCGGCATTGAGGTCGTCATTGTCGAAATCGACATCTTGCGATCCGGCGGCATCTTCAGCGCCAAAATCCTGATCCTTGAGTTCATCAAGGAGGAACGTGTCGAGATCGGCGTCGGCGGCCTGAACCTCGTCAGGGTGCGCAGGCTCCACGGCAGCATGCTCATCAAGATCCCAGTCCAGCTCGCTGACAGGGTCCGCCGGCTTCCCGGCGGCTTTTTCAGCCGCTGCCACGGGTTGCTGAGCCATGACCGGCTCCCTGGGCGCGATGGCTGCAGCGTTGGCAGCAATGGGAGCAGCCAACGGGACAGAACGTGTGCTCATGGCGCCCAGCAGCGCGTTCAACTCGTCTTCCAGGCTTCGCTCGTCGGCGACGGCGGCCGCCGGCTGGACCGCGGCAACGGCTGGCGCGGTCGGCTGGGGCGCAACGCTGGCGACCTGCGCAACCGGCTCTTCGACATCATCCACGAGCGCATCATCGAAATTCAAATCGAAATCGTCGTCGAACGCATCTTTCGAGGTGGCAGCGGACAACTCGTCGGCCGCGACCTCCGGCTCGTCAATTTCGGGCTGATCGATTTCGGCGGATTCGTCCGCGCGAACGTCGAAATCCATGTCGACATCGGCCATGGCTTCGTCGAAGTGGCCGGCAAGGTCTTCATCGGCCTCGTTCGAAACGGCTTGAACAGGCGCAGCAGAAACCTCGACGGCAGCCTGCCCCATCGGAACATGCTCGTCCAACATCAGCTCGTCTTCGAGCGAGCTCGAGACGGCGTTGTCGAATTCATCATCGAAGTCGGGTTCGGCGGCCGGCGCGGAGACTCCGGCAGCGGTGGCCTGCTGCTCCGGCGGCACGTGCTCGTCCAGCATCAGCTCGTCTTCCAGCGAGCTTGCTATCGCATTGCCGAATTCGTCGTCGAAGTCAGGCTGTACGGCCGCCGCCAGAGTCTCGGCGGCAACCGCGCCGGGCTCATCCGTCACATCGTCGTCGAGCAGGAAATCCTGTTCGAGCGAGGCGGCAAGTTCGTCATCCGCAAGCTTGTTATCCGCAAGTTTGTCGTCCAAATCGTCTTCGAATGGCGACACGTCTTCCAGCGAACTGGCGATCGCATCCTCGAAATCATGATCGAAAGCAGCCTCGACCGCCGGCGTGGACAGTTCGGCAGCCAAATCGATGTCGTCGGCGGAAACGCCATGAGCTGTTTCGTCCGTCGCATCGTCGTCCAGCAGAAGATCCTGTTCGAGCGAGGCGGCAAGCTCGGCGTTCATCGGGTCGGCGGCTTCGAAAGCCGGCTCGCGAACCTCGGCGGAGCGATCATTGTCGTCGGCACCAAATTCGCCCATCAACTCCTTCTCAAGGTCGATGTCGAAATCGCCCTCGTCCGCCGGCTGACCGGCGGGAGCCGCCTTCGGCTGGTTAGGTGTCTGCGGCCTGACTGGCTGACGCGGGTCGAACCCCATGATCCTCGTCAATTCCGCGAAGGGATCATCGTCAGCGATATCGTTGTTGGCGGCTGCTCTCAGATGGGTTCTGTCTGCCATTATCGTTCCCGAACTCGCACTCATTCGGACGCCATGGACGTCGCGCAGGGTTGGCCCTTACCAGCGCAATGTGGGCAAAAGGTGACAGGTGTTTTAGTCAAACCTAACGCATTTCGGTGGGCGCTTCAGCTCCGATCAGCGTCAGGCCGGACGTCAAAACGTCCGAAACAGCCTGCACCAGCCCTAGTCTGGCATGCGTCAATTGTCGGTCGTTAACCTTAACAAAACGTAAGTCGGGATTCTCGGTGCCCCGGTTCCAATGTCCGTGGAAGCTGGAAGCGAGATCATAGAGGTAGAATGCCAGCCTGTGCGGCTCGAGCGCAAGGGCCGCGGATTCAATCAGTCGCGGATATTCCGCGAGCTTCCTGATCAAGGCGATTTCGCCCACATCAGTCAGCGAAGCGGTCGCGGCGGCCAGCCGGTTGCGGTCGAAATTGGCCTCGCCCAATTGCTCGCTCGCCTGCCGGAACACCGAATGGCAGCGCGCCGAAGCGTACTGCACGTAGAACACCGGATTGTCCTTCGACTGCTCGGTCACCTTGGCGAAGTCGAAATCGAGCGGTGCATCGTTCTTGCGGTAGAGCATCATGAAGCGGATCGGGTCGCGGCCGACTTCTTCCACCACCTCGCGCAGCGTCACGAAGTCACCCGACCGCTTCGACATACGCACCGGCTCGCCGTCGCGAAAGAGCCGCACCAACTGGCAAAGCAGCACAGTGAGCTTGACCTTGTCGTCGGCGATCGCCCGGGCGAGCGCTTCCAACCGCTTCACGTAACCACCATGGTCGGCGCCAAGCACATAGATCAGCTCGACGAAGCCGCGATCGACCTTGTCCTTGAGGTAAGCGACATCGGCGGCGAAATAGGTGAAGGTGCCGTCCGACTTGACCAGCGGCCGATCGAGGTCGTCGCCGACCGCTGTCGAGCGGAACAGCGTCTGCTCGCGATCCTCCCAATCGTCCGGCTTCTCACCCTTGGGCGGTGGCAGCTTGCCCTTGTAGATATGGCCCTTCAGCGTCAGGTCATTGATCGCCGAGCGAATCTTGCGGGCGTTGTCGGCATGCAGCGTGCGTTCGGAGAAGAAGACGTCGTGATGCACGTTGAGCAGCGCCAGATCCTCGCGGATCATCGCCATCATCGCATCGATCGTCCGGTCCTTGACGATGGCAAGCGCTTCCTCGTCCGGCATCTGCAGCAGGGACCGGCCGAATTCGCCGGCCAGTTCCTGGCCGACCGGAATGAGATAGTCACCGGGATAGAGCCCGGCCGGAATCTCGCCAATGTCGTCGCCGAGCGCCTCGCGATAGCGCAGCATAGCGGAGCGGCCGAGCACGTCGATCTGCGCACCGGCATCGTTGATGACATATTCCTTGGTCACGTCGTAGCCGGCGAAAGCCATCAGATTGGCGAGCGCATCACCCACCACGGCACCACGGCAATGACCGACATGCATCGGACCGGTCGGATTGGCCGAGACATATTCAACATTGGCCTTCCTGCCGCCGCCGACCGTCGAGCGCCCATAATTGCGGCCTTCGCCGAGAAGTGCGGTCAGATGCGCCTGCCAGAATCTGTCCTCGAGCCTGAGATTGACGAAACCGGGACCGGCGACATCAGCGGCGGCGATATCGGGATCGGCGCGCAGCGCTTGCGCAAGCCTGTCAGCCAGCGCGCGCGGGTTCTGGCCGGTCGGCTTGGCCAGCACCATCGCCGCATTGGTCGCCAGATCACCATGGCTGGCGTCGCGCGGCGGCTCGACGGCGATGCGCGACAGATCAGGCGAGGCGCCCTCGCCGTCCTTCAGATCAAGTGCTTCGACAGCTCTTGTGACTCGCGCGGTGAAATCGGCGAAGATGTTCATTGGTGTGGCTCTGGCGGCTTTAAGGGAACCCGGCTCATTGGGCCGGCAAAATCGTGCCCGCCCTAGCTCAAATCCGGCGTATGGTCAAACAAGCGGCGGTGTTCCTTCAAAGCGTAGGTATCCGTCATGCCTGCCAGGAAATCGGCGACGCCCCGCGCCTTGATCCTGTCTTCGGCCCGGTCGAGCCCTTCGCGCCAGCCTTCGGGCATGGCGCGCGGATCGGCGAAATAGACATCGAACAGGTCCTTGACGATCTGCTCGGCGTCGACGCGCACGCGCATGACCTCGCTGTGTCGGTAGAGATGTTTGTATAAAAAGGCCTTCAACTCCTTTTCGAGCGTGGCCATTTCGGCGGAAAAGCCGACAATCGTCTCGCCTGCCGCCCGCACCGCTTCAGCACTATCCGGCTTGATGCGCGCAAGGTTGGCATTTGTCGACACAATGACGTCCTCGACCATGATCGTGATCTGCCGGCGCATGAGTTCGTGCCCTGCTCTCACATCGTCCAGCGCCGGATAGCGCTGGCGCACGGCTTCCAGGATCGACCCCGGCAGCGAGATCTTCTCCAGCATATCGAGCGTCAGGAAACCGGATCTCAGGCCGTCGTCGATGTCATGGGTGTTATAGGCTATGTCATCGGCGATCGCCGCGCACTGCGCCTCGATGCCGGCGAAGCGGTCGAGTTCGAGGTCGTGCAACTCTGAATAGTCGCGGATCGCCTGCGGCACCGGCCCCTTCAGGCCTTTCCCCTGGGCATCGGACAATGGCCCGTTATGCTTGACCAGGCCCTCGAGCGTTTCCCAGGTGAGGTTCAGCCCGTCGAATTCGGCATAGCGCCGCTCCAGCCGTGTCACCACGCGCAGCGACTGCGCATTATGGTCGAAGCCGCCCCATCCGGCCATCTTCTCGTTCAGCGCCTCTTCGCCGGTATGGCCGAAGGGCGTGTGGCCGAAATCATGCACCAGCGCCACGGCCTCGGCCAAGTCCTCGTCGCCGCGCAGCGCCCTTGCCAGGGCGCGCGCAATCTGCGCCACCTCGATCGAATGCGTCAGCCGGGTGCGGTAATGATCGCCCTCATGCGCGACGAACACTTGCGTCTTGTGCTTCAGCCGGCGGAATGCCGTCGAATGGATGATGCGGTCGCGGTCGCGCTGGAACGGCGTGCGGGTCGGGCTCTCCACCTCATCGAACAGGCGCCCGCGCGACTTGGCCGGATCGCTGGCATAGGCCGCGCGCGGCCGATAGCCGAAGCCGATGTCGCCAAACTCACTGGTCATTGCCCCCAACTCACTGTCATAACCTTGGCCGCAGTTGACTTGCCCCCTCGCGCTTCATACCTATCATATGAAACCGAAAGCAAGGTGACGGCCATGGGCGCTGATGCCAAGACTGCCATGAAAGTCGAGATGACCGACGCCGCCGCGAGAAGGATCGCTAAGATCGTCTCCGGCGAAGCCGGCAAGACGGCGCTGCGCGTCTCGGTCGAAGGCGGCGGCTGTTCCGGCTTTTCCTACAAATTCGACCTGGTCGATGCCCGCAACGATGACGACGTCGCCATCGAGAAGGACGGCGCCACGGTGCTGATCGACGACCTCTCGCTGGTCTATATGGGCGGCTCGGTGATCGACTTCGTCGACGATCTGATGGGCCAGTCGTTCCAGATCAAGAATCCGAATGCGGTCGCTTCCTGCGGCTGCGGCACCAGCTTCTCTATTTAGACCATGCCTGCCATCGGCGCGATCCGTCAGGTCGCGCTTTCGGCCGGACGCGACCTCGACGCGACTCTGGCCTTCTGGCGCGATGTCATCGGCATGAGCGTCCATGCGCGTTTCGACCCGCCCGGCATCGCTTTCATCATGGCGGGCGACGTGCGCCTGCTGTTCACCGATGGCGTGCCGGCCGGCACGGTCTACCTCGACATAGCGGGTCTTGACGATTTCCACGCCTCGGCAAAAGCCGCCGGCGTCCCCTTCACCGCGCCGCCAATGCTCGTCCACCGCGACGCCGAAGGCCTGTTCGGCGCAGCGGGGGAAAGCGAATGGATGGCCTTCCTAAAGGACCCGGCAGGCAATACGATCGGCCTCGTCGAACGCCATCCGCCTGAGCAGCAATGAGGCCGTCATGAAGATCGTCACCTGGAACATCAACGGCGTCCGGGCCCGTCTCGGCAATCTCACCCACTGGCTGAGCGAAAGCGCGCCTGACATCGCCTGCCTGCAGGAGATCAAGACCGTCGACGAGCAGTTTCCGCGCGCCGAGGTCGAGGCGCTCGGCTACAATGTCGAAACACACGGCCAGAAGGGCTTCAATGGCGTCGCCATCCTGTCGAAACTGCGCTTCGACGAAGTCATCAGAGGCCTGCCGGGCGACGACGCCGACGAGCAGGCGCGTTTCATCGAGGGCGTATTCTCGACGGACAAGGGAAGCCTGCGGGTCGCCTCGCTCTATCTGCCGAACGGCAATCCGATCGATGACGAGAAGAAGTTTCCCTACAAATTGTCGTGGATGGCGCGGCTCGAACGTTGGGCGCAGGAGAGGCTTCTGCTCGAAGAGGCGCTGGTACTGGCTGGCGACTATAATGTCATCCCCGAACCGATCGACGCCAGATACCCGGAGAACTGGCTGGGCGACGCGCTGTTCCAGCCACAGACTCGGCAAGCCTTCCGCCGGCTGATGAATCTCGGCTTCACCGAAGCCGTGCGCGCGGTCACCGACGCGCCGGACACCTACACGTTCTGGGACTATCAGGCCGGCGCCTGGCAGAAGAACAACGGCATCCGCATCGATCACCTGCTGCTGTCGCCGGAGGCCGCCAACCGCTTTTCGTCGGCCTCGATCGAAAAGCATGTGCGCGCCTGGGAAAAACCCTCCGACCACGTGCCGGTGGCCATCCAACTGTCGCTGCAGCCTGCTTGATCGACCATGCCGACGGCACAGCCATAAGTTGACCTCTTATCGCCACAAATCGCGCGCTTGATGAGAAATCATCATGGTGGCTGGGGTTCCCATGACTATTCGATTCGCTCTGTGCCCGATCGGCTGCGCGCTTGCGATGGCCATGGCGACGCCGGCTTTTGCCGATGCGGAATGCCTGGCCAACGGAAAATCATTTGAGATCGGCCAGGTCGCCTGCCTGACACTTTCCGGCCGGAGCCACCTCGCCCGCTGCGACATGGTGCTCAACAACACGTCGTGGACGAGAGTGGATGACGAGTGCCCGGGAGACAGGCCGGCGCCACGTCCGCACGCCACGCCGATCTCAACGCCGGCACCCAGCCTGGTGCCTGCGGAGCCCACCGAGAACTGATTTTCCGATAAGTGGAAAGCGGTAATCCCGCTTACTGATCGCCGCCGCCCTTGGTGAGGATGTCGTCGGCCAGCGAAATCGCGGTGCGACGATCGGCTTCGCCGGCGGCGGCAAACGCTTCTTCCTGCATGCCGCGTATCCATGGCTGGTCGGCCGGCGCGGCGCGTTCGAGCGCCGCGGTCATCATTGCCAGCCCGCGCACGATCTTGCCGCTCTGGAAAAGCAGGTTGCCGAGTGTCGCCTGTGCGCCGGCATGACCCTTTTCGGCGGCGAGCTGGAACCAGCGGCCGGCCTGCTTGACGCTTGCCTTGACGCCGCCCTCGCCCTTCAGGAACATCTGGCCCATCTCGAACTGGGCGTTCGGGTTGCGGTAGTTGGCGGCGGCGCGCATGTAATATTCCTGGGCCGCGACTTCGTTTTCCGTGACCGGGCTGCCGGGGATGCCTTTCCGCAGATAGTCGCCGAGCGCCACCAGCGCGTCCGACACATAGCTCTCTTCCGGCGAGCCGGGCTCGACATCCTGGTCGACGATCTCACTGAAGAACTTGTACGCGGCATAGTCGTCGCGCGCCACACCATCGCCCTCGGCATACATGCGCGCAAGCTTCCAGGTGGCGCCGATCTGCCCGTTTTCGGCGGCGTATTTATAGGCTTCCGCAGCCTGCTCCTTGTGGCCGTTCTTGTAGGCGGAAAAGCCGAACTGGAACACCGCCCACGGGCTCGACTGCGGCTTCACGCCGGTCTTGTCGTCGAACACCTTGTCGTCGAAGGCCATGGCCTGGCCCACGGCGCCCAAGGTCGCGCCAAAAGTGGCGATCGCGACCAGTGCCGAAAAGACAGACGACCTCAACAACTCAGATATCCGCATAACAATGTGTTTCTTTGGCACCGCCCGGATGGGTCACCGCGCCGTCGCGGGCAGGTCCCACCGTTTGTGCATATTTCCAGATCGCGCCTGACTGATAGTCGGTCGTGCGCGCCTTCCAGGCCTTCGCCCTCGCTGCCAGTTCCGTGTCGGACAGATCGACTTCGATCGTGCCGTTCACTGCATCGATCGAAATAACGTCACCATCCCTGAGCAACCCGATCGGGCCGCCCACAGCGGCTTCCGGCCCGACATGGCCGATGCAGAAACCGCGCGTCGCGCCCGAAAAACGTCCGTCGGTAATGAGGGCCACCTTGCCACCCATGCCCTGGCCGTAGAGAGCCGCTGTCGTCGACAGCATTTCCCGCATGCCCGGGCCGCCGCGGGGACCCTCGTAGCGGATGACGAGAACCTCGCCTTCCCTGTAGTTGCGATGCGTAACTGCCTCGAAACATTCCTCTTCCGAATCGAAACAACGCGCCGGACCGGAGAATTTCAGCTCCGCCATGCCCGCGACCTTCACGATCGCGCCTTCGGGGGCAAGGTTTCCCTTCAAGCCCACGACACCGCCGGTCTGGGTGATTGGTCGGTTGGCGGGATGGACCACATCCTGGCTATCATTCCAGGCAACGTGCTCCATGTTTTCGGCCAAAGTGCGGCCGGTCACCGTCAGGCAATCGCCATGCAGATAACCGTGGTCGAGCAGCGTCTTCATCAAGAGCGGAATGCCGCCGGCCTCGAACATGTCCTTGGCGACATATTTGCCGCCCGGCTTCAGGTCGGCGATATAGGGCGTCTTCTCGAAGATCCTGGCCACGTCGAACAGGTCGAATTTTATCCCCGCCTCATGCGCGATCGCCGGAAGATGCAACGCCGCATTGGTCGAGCCGCCAGTGGCCGAAACCACGGTTGCCGCATTTTCCAGCGCCTTCAGCGTGACGATGTCGCGCGGCCGGATGTTCTTTGCGATCAGTTCCATGATCTTTTCGCCGGAGGCAAAATTGAAGCGGTCGCGCATCTCATAGGGCGCCGGCGCGCCGCAGGAATAAGGCAGCGCCAGACCGATCGCTTCGGCGACGGTGGCCATGGTGTTGGCGGTGAACTGGGCGCCGCAGGAGCCGGCCGACGGACAGGCCGCCTGCTCGATTTCGAGAAGTTCAGTATCGCCGATCGTGCCGACCGAGTGCTGGCCGACCGCCTCGAATACATCCTGGACAGTGATCTGCCGGCCCTTGTAGGAACCGGGCAGGATCGAGCCGCCATAGATGAAGATCGACGGCACGTTGAGCCGCACCATCGCCATCATCATGCCGGGCAGCGACTTGTCGCAACCGGCAAGCCCGACCAGCGCATCGTAGCAATGGCCGCGCATGGTGAGTTCGACCGAATCGGCGATGACCTCGCGCGACACCAGCGACGATTTCATGCCCTGGTGGCCCATGGCGATGCCGTCCGTGACCGTGATGGTGCAGAACTCGCGCGGCGTACCGTTGGCGGCGGCGACGCCCTTCTTGACCACTTGCGCCTGACGCATCAGCGAGATGTTGCAGGGCGCCGCTTCGTTCCAGCAACTCGCCACACCGACCAACGGCTGCGCGATCTCGGCCGCCGATAGTCCCATCGCATAGAGATAGGAGCGATGCGGCGCACGCGCCGGACCGACGGTCACATGGCGGCTGGGCAGCTTGGCCTTGGAGATGACTCTGGCGTCCATACTCTTCCTTGCCGCGGGCGGGCGGCCTGCCTCATCGCCTGGCCTTTTGGCATGTGTCCCGAGACGGATTTGAGGTGCGCCGGGTTTATGGCGGGAAATGGGCAATGGTCCCGGCGAGGTTTCTACATTACAGGATGTTCAGAAACTGTTGCCGAAACGTCACAATCGCGAGAGGTGACGGCGTGCGGTGTATTTACAACGCCGGCGGAGCGCGGTCGTTGTGGCAACGCCGCCCGCAAGCTCCATTAATAACAAAAGGCCGGGCAATGCCCAGCCTTTTGTTATTAATATCAAGTGGTTACCACTTGACCTTGACGGAAGCCGCAAGCGCGGTGACGAGATCATTGCCGAACGTATACGTCACGTCGTTGCCTGAAATGTCGGTTCCATTGAATTCCGGTCCGACTTCGCCGCTGGTCATCAGGCCGATCGCGCCGCCAAAACGAAGTTCGACGTTCTGCGACGGGGTAAAGGAAGCGCCACCGCCAACGGTCCAGGTATCGGTCTGCGTGCCCAGGCCGGTGGTGGTGCCACGATCCCAGGTCAAGGTGACCGCGCCGCTCCACTGTTCGTTGAACTTGTGGCCGATGCCACCGGAAACAGTCCAGCCGTCGCGATAGAGCAGATCAAGCGAGGTAACGAAGCCTGGGCCTTCATAGGTACAGGGCAGAATACCCTGAATCTGCCTCGAACAAAAACTGACAAGCTGGAGTTGGCTCCAGTCGACCCATTTGATCGAACCGAAGGCGAGCCAGCCGGGCGCTATGCCGGATTGCAATTTGAACTCGACCGATTGCGGCATGGACTGGTTGCCGAAAACCGGAATGACCTGTCCATTGACCTGCGAAAGGTCGACCTGGCCGGTGATGTCGCCGAGGTCGACAGCGCTGTTGTAGACAAGGCTGGCGCGCAGCGCGATATCAGGAATTTCATAAGCCGTGCCAATACGCCAGCCAACCCCGTCACCGGCAAGTTCCAGCAACCCTGTTCCGTTGCCGATGGAGGCGAATGCGGGTGCAACCTGCCTCAGCTTGAAGCCGCTGACTTCCTGGTAGAAAACGCCGCCAATGAAGCGAAGCTGCCCTTTGCCGACATCCATTTTGTAGGAACACGTCGCGGCATAGTTCTCGCTGTCGATCTTTGTTTCGATGTTGTTGTTGACGCCCATCCAGTCGCTGCCCGGATTGGTGTGGGCACCCCACGGCTCGGAATAGTCGGCCATACAGTCAACATGCTGGCCGATGCCGACCTTGATACCCAGACGGGGCGAAAAATAGTCTTCTGTTTCATGGACGCCGTCGGTCTTTCCCCCGCCGAATCCGGTCGTCCCGATGCCATCGGACGGATCGATATCAACAACGTTATTCAGCGTCCGGTCGGGCATGACATAGGTGCCGGAAACCTCGCCGGTGACCTGTGACGGATCGAACAAAAGATCGATATTGTAGCCGCCGCGCTCGAGACCGCCGGCATGCGCCGTCCCGATCAGAGCGAGCGAAAAGCACCCCGCCCCCAACAGTGCTTTCAGACGGAAATTGTTCATGAATGTCCTCCCCGAATATTACTTGGTCAAGCTAGAACCAATTCAGGTTAATGGTGCAACAACGAATTTTCGACCATACGCGTACGCCTCGATCGAACGCATTTTCGACAAAGTCCACGCGTTCGCCATGACACCGGAAACCGGTCTTCTGGTCGCAAATCGACGAAAAAAATCAGAGAAAACCGCTCAAAATGGCGCGAAGACAGGGTATTTTGGGCAAGTTGAGCCCAATTGTTACATTATGGCAACAATGGGGCCAAAACATTCCGTTTACGTCAAAATTAACGCTGCGGAATGCCTGTTTTTGAGGCAGGAGGGCCAGCGCATGACCCCGAAAAACGGAATCGGTTTTTGGAAAGGACCATGCGTAAAATCAAGTCCTACAGCATCCTTTGCGCGTCCAAACGGACGCGCGGTTCTGTAGGCTCAAGGCAGCTTTCGCGACACGCGAAGCTACCTGTCAACTGGCATCGCGAACCCGTGCCAGCGCCACCGAAAGCTTCTCTTGCGCCTCGCGATATTCGGCAAGTTTTTCGCGCTCGGCCTCCACCACCTCTTCCGGCGCGTTGGCGACGAATTTCTCATTCGACAGCTTCTTGTGCAGGCGGGCGATTTCCTCGGTCACCTTGGCCAGTTCCTTCTGCAGCCGCGCCGCCTCCGCGGCGAGGTCGATCAGGCTGCCGAGCGGCAGGCAGATGGTCGCCTCGTTGAGCACGATCTGGGCGGAACCCTTGGGGGCTGCGTCCGCCAGTGAAATATCGCCGACCCGCGCCAATCGCTTGATGGCAGGAGCATGGCGTTCGAGCCGCTGGCGCGTTTCCTCGCTGACGCCGATCACCACCAGCGGCGCGATTGCCGCCGGCGGCACATTCATTTCCGAGCGCACGGAGCGGATGCCCGAGACGAGGTCGACCAGCCAGTTGATGTCGGCGGCCGCTGCCGCATCCTCGAAGTCGGGCGACGGCCATGCGGCATGGCAAAGCAGCGACGGCCGTTCCTGGCCCTCGCCGGCCGTTTCAGCCCACAATTCTTCGGTCATGAACGGCATCATCGGATGCAGAAGCTTGTAGATCTCGTCAAGCACGAAGGCGACGCAAGCCCGGCTTTCGGCCTTGGCGGCCTCGTCAGTGCCCATGAAGACTGGCTTCAGCAGTTCCAGATACCAGTCGCAGAACAGGTTCCAGACGAAGCGGTAGGCCGCACCCGCCGCCTCGTTGAAGCGATATGAGGTGATACTGTCGGTAATCTCGCGCGCGGCGCGCGTCAGTTCGGTCAGGATCCAGCGGTTGACCGCCAGCTTGGCGTCGTTCAGCCAGAAATCGTCGTTTCTCGCGACCTCGTTCATCTCGGCAAAACGCGTCGCGTTCCACAGCTTGGTGCCGAAGTTGCGGTAGCCTGCGATGCGGGCCGGATCGAGTTTCACGTCGCGCCCTTGCGCCGCCATCACCGTCAGCGTGAAGCGCAGCGCGTCGGCGCCATATTCGTCGATGAGATCGAGCGGGTCGATGACGTTGCCCTTCGACTTCGACATCTTCTGCCCGTTCTTGTCGCGCACCAGTGCGTGCATGTAGACGGTATGGAACGGCTCCTCGCCCATGAAATGCAGGCCCATCATCATCATGCGGGCGACCCAGAAGAAGATCAGGTCGAAGCCGGTCACCAGCACGTCGGTCTGGTAGTAGGTCTTCAGCTCCGGCGTCTGGTCCGGCCAGCCAAGCGTCGAGAACGGCCACAGCGCCGACGAGAACCAGGTGTCGAGCACGTCCTCGTCGCGGGTCAGGATCTCACCCGGCTGGAAGTTCTCGAGCTTGTCCTCGACCCAGGCCTTCCACGGCCCCTCCAGCGCCAGGTAATATTCAACCGCGGCTGCGAGCGCCTCCTCCTCGGTCTTCTCGACGAAGACACGCCCGTCCGGCCCGTACCAGGCGGGGATCTGGTGTCCCCACCAGAGCTGGCGCGAGATGCACCAGGGTTCGATGTTTTCCATCCACTGGAAGTAAGTCTTCTCCCAGTTGCTAGGGATGATCTTGGTGCGGCCCTCGCGCACCGAGGCAATTGCCGGCTTGGCCAGTTCCGCCGCGTTCGCATACCATTGTTCGGTCAGGAGCGGTTCGATCGGCACGCCGCCGCGATCGCCATGCGGCACGGCGTGACGATGCGGCTCAACCTTTGCGAGGAACCCGCCCGCCTCCATCAATTCGACGACCTTCTTGCGTGCAGCGAAACGGTCGAGCCCATCGAGCTCGTCCCAGACCGCCTGGCGCTCGGGCGTGACTTCCAGTCCGGCCAGAAAATCCTCATTGTCCTTGAGGGTCACCGCCGCCTCGACGGTGAGGATGTTGATTGCCGGCAGCTTGTGGCGCCTGCCGACCTCGAAGTCGTTGAAGTCGTGCGCCGGCGTGATCTTGACTGCGCCCGAGCCCTTTTCCGGATCGGAATACTCGTCGGCCACCACCCGGATCTTGCGGCCGACGATCGGCAGCACGAGGTTCCTGCCGACCAGGTGCCGAAAACGATCGTCGTCAGGGTGCACCGCAACGGCCGTATCGCCCAGCATCGTCTCGGGGCGCGTCGTCGCCACGGTGATGAAGGTCTTCGGGTTTTCCGGATCGAAGGCCACGCCCTCGACCGGATAGCGGAAGTGCCACAGATTGCCATTGACCTCCTGCTGCTCGACCTCGAGGTCGGAAATCGCGGTCAAGAGCTTGGGATCCCAGTTCACAAGGCGCTTGTCCTTGTAGATCAGCCCTTCCTTGTAGAGCGTCACGAACACTTCGAGCACGGCCTTGGACAGGCCCTCATCCATGGTGAAGCGCTCGCGCGACCAGTCGGCCGACGCGCCGAGCCGCTTCAACTGATTGAGGATCGCGCCGCCGGATTCGGCCTTCCACTCCCAGACTTTCTCGATGAACTCTTCGCGCGTCAGGTCGCGGCGGTGGATCTGTCTCTCCATGAGCTGACGTTCGACCACCATCTGCGTGGCGATGCCGGCATGGTCCATGCCGGGCTGCCACAGCACGTTCTTGCCGCGCATGCGCTCGAAGCGCACCAATATGTCCTGCAGCGTGTTGTTGAGCGCATGGCCCATATGCAGCGAGCCGGTGACATTCGGCGGCGGGATGACGATGGTGAAGGCTTCGGCCCCCTCCTCGGCCCCCGCGCCGGCGCGAAACGCGTCGGCCTCTTCCCAGAGTTTGGCGATCTTGGGCTCGACGGTTTTGGCGTCGTAGGTTTTTTCAAGCATGGAAAGGCGTCCGAGTTGTCGGGATTTGTTGGGTTTGGTGTAAATCGGAAGGCAGTTGGCAAGTCAACCAGCCGCGGATGACATGGCCAATAGATAGGGCATGGCCAATACATAGCGCCGAGATGGCTCGGTGCAACTCGCGGAAGTTATCGTGAAGGGCAATCGCTTCAGGTCTGCACTGAAAGCTTTCGCCAATCGCGAGCACTGCAGAGAAAGGCGCCGAGCGTCGCGACAAACCCCTTCTACCCGTCACTATACGGCAGCGCCGACTTCAACCCAGTTCAACAAAACGCCGCCGGGAGCAGCGTTTGGCCCTGGTTTCCTGAAACTTACTGCGCGCCGCGCGCGACGCGCTCGATTTCCTCGCGCACCAGCCGTTCGACCAGTGTCGGCAGATTGTTGTCCAGCCAATCCTGCAACATGGGCCGCAGCATCTCCTCGGCCATCTCGTCGAAGGTTTTCCTGCTGCGGCTGGCAAACGCGTCGGAAAGTTCGCCAAAGGCAGCGGCAACCTGCCGGCCCGTATGCTCGGAAAGGATCGCGGGACGAGAGGTCAGCGCCTCGCTTGTCACCGGATGCGCCATTTCGCTTCGCGGTGGAGCCGGCTCGAAAACAGGTTCGGCCGTCACTTTGTCCTCATCGACAAGTTCGGCCTTCGATTCGCCCTCCGGCGGTCGATCCGTCTCGGCACTGACCGGGGCACTGCTCAGTCTGGTCACGGCTTCCTCGACTGGGGCGGTCTCTTGCCTCCAATGGGCAACAATGCTGTCGGTCGTCTCTGCAACCCGTGCTGCCGCGGGCGCATCCGGCCTGGCGGCCGGAGCCGGCTCGGCGGCAACCCTGGAACTCACCTGTGCAAGCGTCAGTGGAGCTTTGGCCGAAGCCGGATCGGATCGTACCGGCGGCTCCATGCGTGCGATGACGGGGTCGGTTGTCTGCACCTCCGCCCGCGTGGCCGGCCTCCTGGCATCCAGTCCCGGCCGCAATTCAGCGCGAAAAGCTTCCACGGCAGGTGCCGCCCCGGCTACCTCAGGTGCCGCCCCGGCTACCTCAGGTGCCGCCCCGGCTACCTCCGGCGGCGCCTCACCTGCCTCGGGCCACGCGCCGCGTGCCTCGGGCCGCTCTCCGCGTGCCTCCGATGGCGCCTTGCTTGCCGCCGCCGGCACGGGAACAGACGCCAAATCCTGCAACAGGTCATCCGCTTCGCCCGGCTGCTTGCGCCCGGTGTCGCTGTCCTCAATGATCCTTCTGATGGAAGCCAGTATTTCTTCCATGGAAGGTTCGCGCTGTACGCTGCTTGCCGTCGCCATCGTCACATCCGCCGCCCTTGTGACACCTTGCAGATTTCCCAACCGGTCAAAGCCGGTTGCGAATCATGCTGATAGCGTAACCCACGGATCGCCTTGGGAGAATCCCCAATCTGACGGCGTCTTGGATTTCAACAGCCTAGAGCCCGCGCGTCCTTCCGACGCGCGGGCTCCAATGCCTTGATTAGCAAGTGATAGTGATCCAACCGACTTTTGCGGTCGTGGGCAGATCTAAACCGCCGACGAAATCAGCGGCCATCCGGCGTGCGCAGGCCGATCCACTTGTCCTTGACGGCATTGTAGTGCTCTTCGGGCCGATATTTCGTCACCGGAAGGGCGAGACGCTCTGTCGACAGGCGGCCGATCGCCGAGAGGATGGCATAGCTGGCCACCACCACATCGCGCTCGGAACTGGCCTGGTTGATCTTGGCGGTGATGACGGTCGCCTGCGCATTGAGGACGTCGAGCGTGGTGCGCTGGCCGACATTGCGTTCCTCGATGACGCCGTTAAGCGCCAGTTGCGCGGCGTCGATCACTTGCCGGTTGGCAGCGACGGTCTGCTGGGCGGCGATGTATTGCGTCCAGGCCGAGGCGACGGCCTGGCGCACCTGATCGCGGTTGACGTCAACCTCGATCCGGGCCTGGCTGAGCGATTCCTTGTTCTGGCGCACAATGGCCGATGTGCGGCCACCTGAATAGATCGGTATGGTCAGCGTTGCGCCGACACTGGCCGAATTGGTCGTGCCATCCTGCGTGGCGAAGGCGCCAGGCACGGTGTTGCGATATGCGCTTGAAACACCGGCGGAAGCGGAAAGCTGTGGCAGCAACGCGCCTTCGGCCGATTTCACCGAAAATGCCGCGGCGTCGACCAGATGCTGGGTAGCAAGGATGGCCGGATGCTCGTTCGCCGCAATCCCGATCGCGGCATCAAGGCTCCGGGGCAAGAGCTTCGACACTGGTGAAGCACCCCTAAGCTTGCCGGGCTCGTCGCCAATGATCTGGTGATAGGTCGCGGCACTTGCCAGCACCTGTGCGCGGGCGGCGGCCAGTTGTGCCACGGCCGAGGCGCGTGAGGCGTCGGCCTGCGCCACGTCGGTGCGGGTGCCCTCGCCGACCTCGAAGCGCGAGCGCGCCGCGCGTGCCTGCTCGGTCAGGAACTGCAGATTCTGTTCGGTCAGCACCGCGATCTGGCGATCGCGAATGACGTCCATATAGGCGCTTGCCGCGTTGAACAGGATGTTCTCTTCGGTGTTGCGCAGGGTCTCGACCGAGGCACGGACCTGGGCTTCGGCTCCGGCGACATTGTTCCTGGTCTGAAAGCCGTCGAACAGGGTTTGGTCGATCTGGATGCCGAAGTTGCCCGTGGTCAAGGCCACGCTTCGGTTAGAGCCGTTGAGGTGACTGCTGGAGTAATCGATGCTCGCGGAACCGTTGATGGTCGGACGCCAGCCGGATTTGGCAATGGCGACGCTCTCGTCGGTGACGCGGACGCCGGCGCGGGCCGAATTCAGTTGCGAATTGTTCTGATAGGCCTTTGAAAGCGCGCCGGTGATGGTTTCCGCCGAGGCGGCCAGCGGAGAAAGCGCGGTCGCTGAAACGAGGACGGCGGCAAAAAGGCTCTTTCGTACAGACGGCACGTTATATTCCCTCATTCGTTTTGCACGGGAACCGCGCAACGCAAGCCTCTCTTTGTGATCAGCCGGCGCCGCGTTTGTATCGTTCCCCCGCTGAAAGCCCCCAGAATGCCCGGTTGCGCGATCAACAACGATTGTTCAAACGCAAGCGATCATGACAACGCCTTTGCTGCAAGGCAAAACCACTCAGAATTCAAACGCATGGATGCGTTCAAATCCGGGTAGTGGCTTTATTGCCGCATTAAATGCGCGTCTTCCCGTTACAATGCCCCCGGTTTTAAAAAATAATCGGGCCACGCCCGAATTTCCCTGACCTTCGACCGCGACAAGACGTCCGCCTTCCGCAAGCTGGTCAAGCAGCGGCGCCGGCACCTTGCCGACACTGCCGCCGATAAGGATGACGTCGTATGGCGCCGCTGCGGCATGGCCTTCCAGCAGCGGTCCTTTGATCACGGTGACATTGTCGCAGCCCAGCGTCGAAAGCGTCGACATGGCGGTCTCGGCCAGCGTCGAATCGCTTTCCAGCGCAACGACGGACTTTGCCAGCCGCGACAGGATCGCCGACGCATAGCCGGTGCCGCAGCCGACATCGAGCGCCGAATCAGTCGGAACGATCTCGGCCAGTTGCAGCAGCTTTGCCAGCGGCGAAGGTTCCATGAGATAGCGAGGGCCGTCCGCTCCATCGGCAATGCGGATGTCCTCGTCGATATAGGCAAGAGCGCTCTGCCCGGGGGCGACAAAGGCCTCGCGCGGCACGGAAAGCATGGCATCTATGAGTGGCGCGCTGGTCACGTCGGTGGTGCGGATCTGGCCATCGACCATCTTCACCCGGCGTTCGGCAAAATCAGCGCTCATCATCCAACCAATCCATTTGCCGCGCCAGGAAGCGCCGCTCATTTCGACAGGAACCCTGGCCCCTGGCGCTGGCGCGCGAGAGCTTGGGCGCCTGGAGGCCTCGCCCGGAATCGAACCGGGGTGCAAGGATTTGCAGTCCTCTGCGTAACCACTCCGCCACGAGGCCTCATTGCTCCCGGCGTTCCACCGGGTTTCAATAGGTTGCGGCGAAAATGCCGTCAAGCGGCCATGGTGCATTCCGGACGGTTTCCCCTGGGCCATCGTGCCCCTGTCTCAATATGCCATGTCTCGTCGATACGCATATTACGATTAGTATATTAGACAATTGTTAAACACCAAATATGGCGAAGGGAAGCCCTGAACCTGAACCTCGCGTCGGGTGGGCAGCAGGCTTCACCACGCTCAAGGAGATTTGCCACGACTGGGAGCAACGCTCAGCGCACCAGCCGTGATGAATCGAGCCAGCTTCTTCAGAGGCTTGCTGGCTTGCCATTTCGGCGCGAGCTTCTCACTTCGAGCGCCGCCGTCGCTCCCACCAGACGACGAACCGGCGTCGGTGGCGGCGTACCAGGGCAAACTCGTAGGAGAGCACCAGCAATCCGATCGGAACCATCCAGAAACCCAGGATGGGCAGAAAGCCGAGAATGCCGCCGAAGATCAGGACGGCCCCGATCGCGATCCTGCGGCCACGTGAACGCGGCATTTTGAACTCGCGGCCAAAGACCGATATTTTCCGCGCCTGCACCTGATTGTCGCTTGTTGCGCTCATGTCTGGTTGATGATCCGCTCGGACGAAATAAAGACACCAGCAGACGAAAGCCGCAACCGCCTTTTCGGTTCCGCGTTCCCGCCGGACGGCTCATATGAGGATGCAAATGCGCGATTGCGAGAAATCGCCGCCCGAAAAAGCATCGAAAAAATACGAAATGCTTCTTTGCAAAGCCGAAACGGGTTTGCTATAGGCTGCGCCACTCACATGAGAGCCTCTGTTCCCCGGTAGCTCAGTGGTAGAGCAACCGGCTGTTAACCGGTTGGTCGCTGGTTCGAATCCGGCCCGGGGAGCCATTTTGCTTGTCTAGCGCATTGTTTTCATTAGATTTTATAAAACACGCAGACTGCCATCCCCTCTTTTTCTCCCCGCTTTTGAGGCTAACAACAAAAAGCCCGCGCGAGGCGGGCCTTGTTTCCGGACGTGGGTCCACAGGCCCCGAACCTCCTACCCCTCGGCCTTGAAATTCTTCGCCTCCTGCTTGCCCTTTTCCTTGCCGAGCTTCTCGGCCAGGTCCTTGGCTTGCTTTGGCGAAACGTCCGTAGTCTCGGCAATATGCATGGCCTCCTTGTCCGAGAGGCGATTGTCCTTCTTGCCTTGTTTGGTGGCCATGTCCGATTCTCCTGATTGATATCGCGACAATAACGGCGTCAGACCTTGGCCGTTCCGGTCAGTTAGAAAAACCCCGCCGAAGCGGGGAACCTCCCCTCTGTGAGACAGTTGAAAGCTAGTGACGGCGGAGCATCAACGCTTCCCTCAAGGCGAATGTAGGACCCCCCAGTTCTTTTCCGCCGTCACGCCCTCTTCATTCAAAGCCCGCGCGAGGCGGGCTTTGTCGTTTGTGGTGCGGAACGGTCAGGCCAAGCCGGATTGGTGAGCCAGACAAATGGCCTTGGCAGCGTCATCGATCGGCTTGATGCTGTCCGCCAGGATCATCCTGTCTCTGTTCGGATCCACTAGGGCGAATGACCGCACACCGTACAGCTCACCTAGTCGCCCCGCCCTCTGTCTCGTCATAACCAGCGATGGCATCGGCTGGTCGCGGTGAGTGATCCAACTGCCGATTTCGAATTGCCAGGTTTCGGTGCCCTGCGTATCCATATCTACGCTCCTTCAGTGGATTAATTTACACTTGAGATGCTACACTAATTTCTTGCGCAAATCAATGTACTCATAGTACATATACTAATGTACTCTATAGTAATTGCTCGTATCTGCCCAATAGCGATCATAGTTACCGTGACTAACTGGGCGATAGTGTTGCGCTTAAGGTCCGTTAAGCCGCCCATAGTCGGTCGTTAGCGTACCGAGATGGTCCAATGGCAACGGGCGATACGGCACGCCAATGAGTGGGATTAGAAGCTGCCGACGGTCGCCGGCGGGCCGGGTGCGCGGTTGATGAAATGAGCGAAGTTGAAGATAGGGAAGCGCCTCGTGCTCCTCAAATATTCCTCTCGAAGGTATGAGCCACGAACGGATCTGGCGCCGTTAGCTCAAATCCTTTTGCTGCCATAAAGGTCAGCACGATAGCCACAGCTATCGATGCAATCACGGTTGCGGCATGGGCTAGACTTCTCACGATCTTCACTCAACAAAGCGGCTCGATATTCAAGCAAAAATCTCTCGGACAGTAGGTCCGCCCCATAAGGTCGGGATGCTCGTGGATTGTTGCAACTAACCCTTAGTATTAGGCGCGCAGTAGCCCCCCCTACGCGATCGCACCATTCTTCAGAATTTTAGTCCGCACTAATTTTCGTAGGTGGCAGGCGATGCCAGTCGCAGCCACGGCCAGCGCGAACCTCAGGCAATTGCCCAACCGGCATCGCGCTGGCCTCATGACGTAGCGTAAAGACTCAGCTACACAAGCGCCGCGGCGGGAAACCCAAAACCGCCTGGCCGACGCTTTCAGACGACATCCCACAGACTCGGCGTCGGTCATTTTTTCGCTCAAGGCTTCTTCAGCAGGTGCGCTTCCCGAACCAGCGATGACCAATTGTGCGGCCCAAGGAAGCCGACAAGCTCGATGGCTTGCCCCTCGGTAATGCCGGTCTCTTTGACCAATCGCCGAACAACGAAGTCGTTAGCGTCATTGGATGCTTTGTCCCGCTCGTCAGTCATCTGCAATCCCCTTTGGGTGACGTAACGGTACCAGGCAGGCATAGTTCCGGTCGGGGGAAATGACTCGCTATTCACGTGCGGAAGCGTACAGTTCCTAGGTCGCTCGGTCTTCAACGGCAACGAGCGCTTGAAAGAGTCGATCACGCTTTCGCCCAAAAGGGAGTACGCGAGATGGCCTTTCGTGGCACGGCTGACGAAATACAGTTGGCAACACTCACCAGAATTCTAGACGATTATTGCGAACAATCCGGCATTGAGGGCTCTCACCCGGCGCGGGAGCATTTAGCCCGCCGCCTGATCGCCCTTTTCAGCGGCGGCATCGACAATCCTGGCGACATCAGGATGGCTTTGGACAGCATCGCAAAGGATTGGCGCGGCGCGTCCCCAGCCCAGCCGTAGTGTCACCCATATTGGCGCCACGGCGAGTAGGCGCCTAAGGCCAAACTGCGTTCAGCTTTTTTGGGAGAGACAAATGTCACTTCATGCTACTTCGCCCTGAGGATTATTTCCCTGAGGAAGGAGAAGGAGACGAAAGCCCGCCACCGTGAGGCAGCGGGCCAATCCTGTAAATTTACAGCTTTTTCTTTTAGTAGGTGTCCGGCTGCTCCCGCTCGGTGTCGGCATTAGTCTGGCCGAAAAAGGTCCCGGAAGCCGCCATCAATTATAGCCAGTTAAAAAACCACGGACTGGTTTCATACCCTAAGCGCGGATTATGCGGATTAGGCGGACTATAATGATCCAGGAAGTTTGCGCCCCCATTTGATGGTCGCGCAACAACGGTGCGTGTCGATTTACAATCCGGTTTCCGGGTCGGCTTGCTGCCAGCCTTCATATGAGCTGCAGAACACGAGGTTCTAGCCTGAGCGGTGGCCACCTTTTTCTTCTCTTTCGCAACAGCTGCTCCGGTGGCGGCCAATACCATTGCTACGCCAAAGACAACGAGTTTCATTGACACGCCCTCCCCCTGCACAATCCGAAAATGATTGCGCCTGGCTAACGTTACGTCAACGACATTTTGTCCGCAACAACGGCGAATAGTGCCAGTAAAAAGAGCCCGCCACCGTTTGGCAGCGGGCTGGGTCTGCCAATTGGCGGAGGCTCAATGACGGCCCTTCGGCGCTTCCAGAAACTCAAGGAACGCGTTGGCTACTTCCGTGCCGCTGGCGTCGGTGCGGGCGGTGTCGCAGCTCCGCACGATGGCGGCGGCGATCTGGAGCATGTCAGCCCTGCTCCCAACGATCCTCGCGACCACGATGTTTTCTGGACTGTTGTCCATGGTCGAGCGCTGAGCAACAAACAGGGTGAGCCGGAGATTGTCGCCCATGCATGCAGTCGGCCGGTTACGCGATCCTGCAAGGCGTGTACGATCTTGTAGGGACTACGAGCCGGTCAAGCATCGATCCATGCAGGAGCGCGCCGCCAGGGGCGGGTTTAGTTAGCTTCGGTCACTTGAGCTGCTTGGTCTGGAATCAGAACCACCCGGTAGGTCACGCCCTCGCACTTGAGCAGGTAGACGGTGTGATTGGGGGCGGACTCCGCTTCGATACGCTCAGCCGAGCTTGGATTGTCGCAAGGAAAAGCCTGGCTTCGGACCTGGTCGCCAACGATCCTTACGTCAGCGGTCTGGTCTTGGGCTGTGGCGGTCGCAATAGAACCTCCGAGACTAACCGATAAGAGAACGGGCATGGCGAGGGATCGAATCCACAACGATCTTGGACCGCTATTCATTGCGCTCTCCTTGGCACGCGGCACGCAGTTCGCGAAGCGCCGCTGCTCCGTGCCCCCAAACTGTTTCAAAAGGCGGCGAAAGCCTAAACTGGTGCACTGCAGCCGAGACCGCTCTTCGTCTATCAGGCGGTTCGTCTTCCATCCTCATGGCGCAATTCGTGTTTCCAGCGACCGCAGTAGCCTATCGCATGGAGGCGGTAGCGGAAAGTAAGTTACGTGGGTGACGGGGTATTTGCTGAACATCCCGCAGCGAGCGCGGTCGGCATGAACGCCCATAAAAGGCGCACAAGGCAGGTTACACGGCGTTCGGCAAGGCAATACACAGATACCACGACAGAGCCAGCCGGACTGAGGAAAGGGCGCTGCTGGCTGTATGCGGCTATCCTGCGGTCAGGGAGGGTGATCGCCGGGCCAAGGCCGGATATCTTCTGAAGATCGGAGGCGCGCGGTGAGCACGATCTGGCAGAGCATATGCAGGCTCTTCTCCGTTCGACGATGTGGAAAGGATAGGACCGGCTTCCGCGCCAGGTAACTTGGACGCCCGCGCCTTAACTCGGCGTCCATGTTTGAGAGGTTCGCGTTAAACAGCGCTAACGAGAACAAACGCTGATTTGGTGGGCGATCATTATGATCGCCGCCCGGTCACTCGCAGTCTACTGTGCCGGCTATGGAACGAGCAGGGAGCGCCAGGAGCGGTTGTTAACGCGATCAAGGTCGAGCGGCAGTAGCCGACCCCTTGCGGACACTCACTCAATATTGGCACATGGCCGAAGTAGCGCATTTTGCGGACGCTCCGAGTTGCCCTAATACGCGGCTTTGGAAAGCTAGTATCAGTCAGTGACCAGCCAAGCATCTTGATTCAATTCTCCGATTCGTCCTCGATGGTATTGCGCAAGATCAGTGACGTTGCCTTGTGCAACCTTGAGGGCGTCAAAGCCTTTTCTTCGTCACTGCGTCTGGCGTCGCCGCAATGGTAAAAACCGCACGGCACAAGTGATCTTATAGGATACGTATCGCCGGCCCTTTCCAGAAGCATCATGAGGCCCCATGGGTCTTCACCTGTGAAGGGCAGCGCCAATTTTCAACACTATCCACCCGTTGCCGATCTTTACATGGTCAGGTTGCATCGTCCTCAGGACGATTGCTGCCGTCCGGACTACAGTTGCCCACGTAAGTTACACCCCCGCGACTTGCCCTATGGAGTATGGGCTGCCTTATTCTACGCCAGCAACCGTTGGCTAGCACTCACGACCGCGGGGCCCCGGGGTCGAGCGTTGAATTTAATATCTGCGTAGCATGGCAAGCACCGGGCGTTCGGTGACGCCCGACATTATTCCGCACCGACTTGAGGGGGCAAATGGATATTCGATCTACTACTCGGGTTCTGCTAGTTGCAGCCTTCGTGTTTCCGGCGTTGTTGTTCAGTGGAGCAGCGTCGGCCCAGGACGACACGCAGGAACTCGCCAAGAAGCTGTCGAACCCGATCGCCTCGCTGATCAGCGTGCCGTTCCAGTTCAACTATGACAGCGGCTACGGCCCGAACGACGGCGAGAAGGCCTATGTCAACATCCAGCCGGTCATCCCCGTCTCGCTGAATGCCGACTGGAACATGATCTCGCGCACCATCCTGCCCGTGATCTGGCAAAACGACGTAGCCGGCCCGTCGGGCGAGCAATCCGGCCTCGGCGACATAACCCAGAGCCTGTTCTTCTCGCCGTCAAAACCGACCGAATCGGGCATCGTCTGGGGCGTCGGACCGGTGTTCCTGGTTCCGACCGCCACAGACGACTTGCTCGGCGGCGGCAAATGGGGCGCAGGTCCGACCGCCGTCGTGCTGAAGCAGAGCCATGGATGGACGGTCGGGATGCTGGCCAACCACATCTGGTCCTTCGCTGGCGACAGCGACCGCAACGACATCAGTTCGACCTTCCTGCAGCCCTTCGTTTCCTACACGACGAAGGACGCCTGGACTTTCACTCTCAACACCGAGAGCAGCTACAATTGGGAGGCGGAGACATGGTCGGTTCCAATCAACTTCCAGATCGCGAAGCTGGTCGTCGTCGACAAGCAGCCAATCAGCCTCTTCGCCGGTGTTCGCTATTGGGCTGAAAGCCCCGACAGCGGCCCTGACGGGTTTGGTTTTCGCACCGGGATCACGTTGCTGTTTCCGAAAAAGTGAGAAGACCGGCGCCGCCTGCCGGCGCGAACCTTATGAAACACACGAATTCGATAACTCATCGAATGACAAAGGAGTACGGCAAATGTTGACAAAGCGAGATTTACTTCGCTCAGCCGCGGCGATTGCCGCTGGCGCCGCGATTGCGAAGCCAAGCCTGCTGATGGCGCAGAGCTACCCCGGCATCATCGAGGCCAAGGACATCGCCGAGGAAGGGTTCATCTACGGCCTGCCACTCGTCATGTTTTACGCGGTTATGCAAGAGTTCGTGGTCGACAAGAACTCGGGGCAGTTCAAGGCGCCGTTCAACGAAATCAACAGCATGCACCACGTCGCCACCCCCGAAGACACGGCAGTTATCACGCCGAACAGCGACACCCCTTACTCGTTCCTCTGGCTGGACTTGCGCGCTGAACCAATGGTTGTCTCGGTGCCTACGGTCGGAAAGGATCGTTATTACGCGGTTCAGTTGATTGACGGCAACACCTACAATTTCGGCTATATCGGCACCCGCGCCACGGGGACCGAGCCGGGTGACTATCTGGTGGTCGGCCCCGACTGGAAAGGTGAAACGCCCGCCGGGATCAAGAAGGTCTTCCAATCGACCACACCGTTCCCGCTCGCGCTTATCCGCACGCAGCTCTTCAACCCCGACGACATGCCGAACGTCGAGAAAATCCAGGCAGGCTACAAGGCGCAGCCGCTTTCCGCTTTCCTGAAACAACCCGCCCCGCCCGCAGCGCCGAATATCGAGTTCCTCCCTGCCACCACTGCCGGTATCAAGGATAACTTCTTCCAATATCTCGACGCAGCCCTGCAATTTGTCCCTGAGACGCCAAGGGACAAGGCTGTTCGCGCGAAACTTGCGAAGATCGGCATCGGCCCCGGCAAGACCTTCGATTTCAAGGAACTATCGCTCGAACACAAAGCCGAAATCCTGGTAGCCATGAAGCAGGGTGACGACAAGGTCGACAAATGGCTGGCCAGCGGAAACAAAGTCATCAACGGCTGGAACGTCGGCTCGTTCTTTGGCGACGAGGCCTTCTACAACGGCGATTGGCTGATGCGCGCCGGGGCGGCAAAGGGCGGTCTCCTGGGCAACGATGCCGTGGAAGCCATGTACCCCTATACCAGGACGGATGCGACCGGCGCGACACTCGACGGCAGCAAGTATAATTACACCATCACCTTCGCACCGGGCCAACTGCCGCCGGTGAATGCGTTCTGGTCCGTTACGATGTACGACGGCAAGAGCCAGTTCCTGATCAAGAACCCGATCAATCGCTACCTCATCAACTCTCCGATGTTGCCGGGGATGAAGAAGGCGGCGGACGGTTCGCTGACGCTGTATCTCCAAAAAGACAGCCCCGGTGCGGACAAGGAAGCAAACTGGCTTCCGGCGCCGGCCGACACGATTTATCTGGTGATGCGGCTGTACTGGCCGAAGACAGAAACGCCTTCGATCCTGCCGGCCGGCGAAGGCAGCTGGCAGCCACCCGGTATCGTTGCGGCGAAATAGCGGTTTGTGCGGCGGCGGCCTGAGGGCTCGTCGCGATTGGCGAGGCACTCATTCGGCCGACGGTCTTGTACCAGGCCTTCGAGCCGCGACTAGTCAGGACCTAGGGAGCCAAACAGAGGACGACCTATGAAACCGATCCACAGCAGGCTTCACCGACTGACGATGGGCCTTGCGGCATCGACTTTCCTCGCCGGCGCGATTGCAGCAAGCGCCCAAAGGAAGGTATCTCATCCTGCCGCCCGGCTACGAGGGTAACGTGCCCGACGGTGGCTACTTTGTGGCCCGCGCCCGCACCAATTTCGTTGTGTAGTTCGCTCGCGCGTTCATGGAGAACAACGATCCGAAGCCGGTGGTCGAACAGATCAAGAAACACTCAAGGTCTATCCGCACCAGGCCGGCGGTTACGGCACGCCTGTTGCCGAATTCCTTGCTGGTAAAACCAAACTCGGGCCGATCACTCCGCCGCCGCCGACTGTGTTCCACGAAGGCACGGGTGTGGTGATGAACATCATCCCGCCCAACGACTACTCCTATTACGAGTGACTCAACGAAATCGTGCAACAGGAGCCTGCAACGGCCCTCGACACCGAGTTGATGGGCCCGATCGCCGCCATCGGCATCGTCAAAGGCAAACCGTTCGCGCCGGATCCCGGATGAAGAAGATACTCACCGAAGCCGTCGCCCTGGCCAACGCTACCTCGCGCACCAGGCGCCAAGCCCCATCCGCCCACCGGGTACCGCTTGCTGGATTCGCGAACAGCTTTTTTCTACGGCGTCACCGGCAACACGCCCGGGATGGCCATGCGTGTGCCCGGCATCGGCTCGCAGTATCTGTGGACATTGGTCGACGCAGACAAGCAGCCCTTCGACGGCGCCAAGACCTACAAGGTGACACTGCCGAAGGATATTCCGTAGGCAAACTTCTGGTCTTTCATTGCCTACGACAATCAGACGCGCTCCATGCTCGATACGCCGCAGCGCTGTCCACGCGCGGGCAGTCAGAGCTATCCGTCACCAGCCGCGGAAGCAGCCGCCGATGGCACGACGACAGTCTGGTTCTCGCCGGAACAACCTGAAGGCGTCGCTCGGTGCAATTCGAGCGGATGGTGCTCCATCCGCTCGATCGATCTTCGGGCGAAGGCTCAATGGCTGCGGTAAGCGATTGCCGCTCAAAATCGGCACAATCTGGACGTACCGGATTGCTGGCCTCGACTGCCTTCTTGCTGATCCAGGCGTCGGCACATTCTCAAGAGCAGCAAGCATATTTCGGTGAGACGAACGTCCAATGCGGTCGACCAGGGTCCGCAATATAGCATCCAGTTCAGCCACTGGAAGACCGGTTCTGATGTTCCCGCGGACGACTTTCGCCTTCAAGGCCCCGGCCGATGCCAAGTAGATCGACCTCAAGGATCTCGTCGATATCGATAAACTACCAGCACAGTTCTTGCCGCTTCCCGGCTTTGGCGGTCTTGTGTCGCCCGCCGAAGCTCGAACCGAGCGGGCCGCTCACGCGTTCAGCGTGGCTGGCGTAGCGCGGCGCACGGTACGGCGCCGCGCGGTCAGTAGGTACTAGGCAGAAGCGCGGGTGGGCGGAATTCTGGCGTGGGCTCGCCTCGCCCTTGCGGGACGACTGCAATTCAGCCTGTAGCACACAGTTAGTTACGTTCCGTCCGGTCAAGTAATGGGCCAACGTTCATTGGGAATGCGCCAACCGGCGCCGTGATCTAGCGACTGCGGTGGGGCGAAGTTTTTGAACGACATCAGCCAAGAGATGGAGTGACGCATGACCAATAGACTGAGCGTTCTTAGCGGGACGGTCCTGATTGCTGTTCTTGTCCAAACCGGGGTCGGGCAGACGCAAACCATCAGCTATGCCGACGCCGCAACATTGCTTGCCAAGGAGTGCGGCGCCGACGTCAAGAAATTCTGCAAAGGCCTCAATCTCGGCAATGGGCGAATCCAGAACTGCCTTGCGCAGCATCAGGCTAAGGTCTCACCGGCCTGCACCTCGACCATGGCCGGCGTGATCGCCTCGATCCAGCAACGGCTGGCGGCGCAGGAAAGCGTCGACAAGATCTGTGCGCGTGATGCGGCCCGGGCGTGCAGAGGCGTGGTGCCGGGCAAGGCGCATATCCTTGGATGTCTCCTGAAGGCGACGCGTATCGTCGGCGCTAAATGCAGTCAGGCCATCACCGATGCTGGATGGCGGTGACCCATGTTGAGACCAGGAGAAAAGAAAGTGTCTATTCGTCGGTTTCGCAATACCTTGGCGCTGACCGTTCTACTGGCCGCCGCCGGCGACGCCGGGGCTCAGCAGTTGAGCGAACATCAACTCGTCAACACGTTAGGACAGGTCGCCGAAGCCGCATCAGCCGTCGACGTGGCGATGCTTGCGCAAGAATTGGCTGCCAATCAGGGCAAGGGGATTGCCAGTCTGCCCCACTGGAGCCAACTGGCGACCCTCCCGCAGTTCTTTGTCGAGATCAACTTCGAGAACAGCTCCGTCGCAATCGAACCCGGGTCTTATAGGACGCTTGGCTTGATCGCGGACGCGCTCCATCATCCGCTGCTGCTCCGCTACAAATTTCTCGTCGTTGGGCACACCAATGCCACCGGCGATGCCAAGCGCAACCTTGACCTCAGTGCACGGCGCGCTGAAGCCATTGCGGAAGCGCTGGGGACGACCTTTTCGGTGGCACCGAATCGCTTGTTCTCAATCGGAGTGGGATCAGAGATGCCGGTCGACCCCGCCAATCCGAAGGCAGCGGACAACCGTCGGGTTCAATTGCTCAATATTGGGTTGGTCAAGTAGCTTCGCGGGGGATCTGGAGGTGCTGTGCAGCTACTCTCGTTCATACTGGGCGTTGGCGTCCAGTGTAGTGACATCAGGTCCGCCAAAGGCGGCTAACATCTGAGGAGATTTGCCATGACATTCAATCACACCGCACGTCTGATGCTCTTTGTCGGAGGCCTGGGGCTGGCAACCACCGGAGCCGTCGCCCAGGATACAACCAAGAAGCCGCATGTCCCGCTCGAGAAGACCATCGGCGCGGTTACTCCGACCGGTCCGATACCGTCCCTGGCGGTCCTCAATGCGCAGGGCGCCACGCTCGAAGGCGGCAAGCTTGTCCTGACGGGCGTTTCGAAAACCTCGATCGTCTTTGCAGATCGTCCCGTGCGCGCCGCAGGTCATGTTGCGACCGAGCAATTCATTATGCAGTGGGATGAGGGCAAGGATAACTTCGCGATTGACCCCCCGAACGCGACCGTCTCTGTTCTTGGGGGCGACGGCTCGGAGGTGAACGACGCCGTCGTTACGCTCAAAGCTCCGAAACTTGAGGGAAACACACTAACGTTCGACGTTGCCGTTCTGGAAGGCAGTCTCGACAGCGCGAGCGGTCCGGCAGCTCTTTTCATTGATGCGTTTGCGTTTCGTGGACCGCGCGGCGGTGGATTCGCCCATGTGGGCGGCTACGGCGGCATCTATCACGGCGGCGGCGCTTACTGGCATGCTCCTGTCTATCACGGCGCCTGGTATGGTGCTGGCGCTGTCGCAGGGGCCGCAGTTGCCGGGGCCGCTCTTGGCGCTGCCGTCGGTGCCGCCGCCGCCCCATACGCATATCCGCCCTATTGCGGATATTATCCTTACGCGCCGTGCTATTGAGGGCGAGCGCGCAGCCGAACCGTCGCGCAACACCGCCGACATGGCATCTGGTTCGTCTCGCGGGTTGCCGGATTCATCGAATTACGGAGAATGCAAGTTTCTGGTTCGACACACGTAAAGGGCCGGGTGTGCGCCTTCTAAGTCAGGCCGACGACATGCAACCAACCTCCAATCGCGGACAGGAGGCGGAGCCTGATGCACCCGGCTAGCACTCCCGATCGCGCTGCCGCACTGGCAACTACGGCCAAATCCCCACGAGAGTGCTTCCTTCAAGCAGTCGAACTCGCCTAGAAAGCCAACTCGATGGACGAAGGATCAGCTCCCAAGCCGGTTTTGGAAATTGTTTTCGGCACGTTGATAATGATTGTCATCATTTTCGTCCACGGCGCGGGAATTCGGACAATCAATCAGCGCTTCAGCGAGGCTTGGGTTCATGTGAATGACACCACGGCATATTGGCGCCTCAACCTGTTGCTCGCCGTCACCATCGGGTCTCTGGCAGCCTTGCATTTCACCGAAACGCTCCTCTGGGCCATCCCTATATTTTTGGCCGGATTAATCCCGTCAATGCGTGACAGCTACTACTACGTCCTGGAGAGCTATACGACGCTCGGCGAGGGCAGCATTAGTTTGCCTGATCGATGGCGTTTGGTCGGACCGATCATAGCGATGTCGGGGTTGTTCACATTCGGTTGGACGGGGAGCGTTCTGGTAAGCATCATGACCGATTTCGGCAAACTCGACAAAGTGCGGGCCAAGGATCTGAGGGATCGCGGGCCTCCTGAAGGGACTGACCCAGAACCATGACTACAAGTCAGTGGGCGCAGCGCCGCCCTCTCCGTGACTGGCAGCGTAGGAATTGGCGAGGTGCTGCCGCACCACCGCAGCCCGCAGCAAAATAGAGGATAGAATGCCGATGTGGCGTCGAACCAAAACACGTACTGCCAACACGGTCGTACTAGGTCTGGCCATCATCTATTTGCTCCTCGCCTATTTCGTCGTCCCGGAAATCTGGGTGTTTCGAGATGCCTCACGGGTATCGGACTTCGGCAGCATGCTCACGCATACCGAGCAGGATATCCCGGGCGATCCGATCAACGTCGGGCTCGTCGGAACAAAGGAAGAGGTCATTCGTGCATTCGTGGCAGCTGACTGGGACCCTGCCGACCCCATCACGCTTCGTTCTTCCATCGATATCGGTCTCAGCGTCGTGCTCCACCGACCCGATCTGGATGCTCCTGTCAGCGCGTTGCTTTTTGAGGGAAGGAAGCAAGACCTGGCTTTCGAAAAACCGGTCGGAGACAGCGCGGACCAGCGCAATCATGTCCGTTTCTGGCTAACCAAGAAATTGGGCAGTGATGGCCGTCCGCTTTGGCTGGGTTCGGCCAGTTTCGATCGCGGCGTCGGACTTAGCCATGACACCGGCCAAATCACCCACCACATAGGCTCCGATGTCGACGCGGAACGCGATCTGGTCATCAGCGACCTGACGGCAGCCGGACAGCTTTCCTCCAGTTACGAGATTTCCGGAAGAGGCGCCACCAAAGACGGCCGCAACGGCGGTGGGGATCCTTATTATACGGACGGGAAGGCTCTTGTTGGTATGCTGAAAGGACGTTCTCCTATTTAGACTCGATCGGATTGAGGTCCGGCGAGTAGGGCGGAAGACAGCGTAGGCATGCGCCGGCCGCCTCGATGATCTCGCGAGCTTGCGCATTTAGGGCGGCATCATCCGGCGCCGCGGAAGGACCGATACAGTGGCAAGGCGCGTAGGGAAAGAATTATGACGGTGGTCTGCCATTACCTTGACGGTGATCGACTGATCTGCTTGGCCGACTCGCGAATAGTTGGCGATGAGCGTCAAATCTTTTCGGACAATGTTTCCAAGATAATGATTCTTCCCGTCGTGGTAACGCGATGGGGGAACAATATGCGGCCGGCGGTCGCGACTCAGCTACGTTTTGGTTTTACCTATGCCGGTTCCACGTTGCTCGCATTTTCCGCATATGCGGCTCTCGCATCGGCCTGTCAAACGTTGGCGAGCACCAACCCAAGGGGCCCACCATCTCTGGAGGAGATCATTGAGAAGCGGACATGGCGTCATGCCAAGTTCCTGCACGGATGCATGACGCCATTGTCGTGTTACTTCCGCCCTTCCCCTGCTTCCGGTAGGTTCAAGGCATCGCCGGTGGCGGCCTCGACCTTGTCGAATAGCGACAGGCTAGGCATGCGCCCAACGCGCCTACTCGGACATTGAGCGAACTGTACGTTCTAGCGGCGGAGATCATCGGGGCGCCGCCGCGCGTTGCGGTTCTTCCTGCCGCCCTGGCGCGGGTCGGGGTGTTCAATTGACCGGGATCAATGATCGCCGCGGCAAGGCATGGCTCTTGTTCTCCATTTACTGACACAGGTGGGCGATGAACAGGCGGAGCTTGATGGTGGGTGCTGGCGCCACGTTTGTGGTAGCTAGTGCTGGTGCGGTGGCCTGGAAGGCCTCGGTCGGCTCGGCGGCCGAGTATCAAGCCTACACCGCTCGCCTTCGAAGCGACCTGACTCTGCCTGACATCGGCAATGTCGTGCGCTACGCCAGTCTCGCCGCCAACAGCCACAATACGCAGCCTTGGTACTTCCGCGCGAAGGATCGTGTGATCGAAATCCTGCCGGATTTGTCGAGAAGAACGCCTGCGGTCGATCCTGATGACCACCACCTGTTCGTCAGCCTCGGCTGCGCGGCGGCAAATCTCGCTATTGCGGCCGCCTCGTCGGGGCGCCTCGGTGAAATCGCCGTCGCGCCGGACGGCAGCATCCGCTACGAGTTTGTCACTGGCCAAGCGAGACAGGAGCCGCTGCTCCCCGCCATTGCGAAGCGCCAGTCGACCCGCAGCGAATATGACCGCCGCTCCGTTTCGACCGCCGACCTGGCGTTGCTCGAACGAGCCGCCGCCATTCCGGGCGTCAAGCTGATCCTCGTCGTAGATCGCGCGAGGATCGGCAGGGTACGCGACCTGGTTGTGGCCGGCAACGACGAACAGATGGCCGATCCCGCCTTCATGGCCGAACTCAAGCATTGGCTTCGTTTCAACCCCCGCAGCGCCATGGCTTCGGGCGATGGCCTCTTCTCGGCCGCAACCGGCAACCCCTCGATACCCACGGCCTTGGGAAGGCTCGCATTCGACAACCTCTTCGATGCAAGATCTGAAGGGGAGAAATACGCGCGTCACATCGACTCCTCCGCTGGAATCGCGGTCTTCGTTGGCGATCGGGAGGATCGAGAGCATTGGATCAGGGTGGGGCAAGCATGCCAGCGCTTCGCGCTCATGGGGACAAGTCTCGGGCTAAAGCTTGCGTTCATCAACCAGCCCGCCGAGGTCACCCGTCTGCGTCCTGAAATGGCAGGATTGGTTGGCGAAACAAGGCGGCCCGACATAATTATGCGCTTTGGCTACGCACCAACCCTGCCCTATTCGCCCCGACGGCCGGTCAACATGGTTTTGGCGTAAGGAAAGCCAAAATCAATGGAACGACTGAGCTAACAAAAAGCGCCTGCCTACCGGCTCTGACCATCGAGCGTTCCGCCATGCCTTGGCTATCACGCCGCCCCGAGTGCGTCTCGCCAGCGAAACGCGATTGCTCGCGTTCGGGCAGATGTGAACTGGATTTGCTTGGTGATCCGGCATCCATAGGGCAAACTCCCTGGCGGGCTTCAGGAGGAGAGATGAAATCACGCACCGCCACGGTCGGCGATCTGGAAGACGTTTTTCGTGATCTGTCGAAGCGCATGTCCGACGAGTATGTCGCGGCCGGCAAGGATCCCAAGATCGCGTACGACAATCTGATGATGAACCTCAAGGAAGGTCGCGCCCACGCACTTGTTCAGGATGACAAGACCGTCGCGATCATCGCCTGGCATGAGCATAGCGACGCCGCGGTTACATTGTTCGCCGCGCGCGAGGATTTCTTCAGCGCCGCGACCATCCGCTTCTGCAAGCGGCACATTCGCCAAATCCAGGCGCTTGCCGGCAACCTCCCCATTCACTCAACCAGTTGGCTCCGGAGACCTGACGTCGCAAAATGGTTTCGAATAATCGGCTATGTCGAGCGAGAGCCGGTGGGCGGCGCCAGCCTGTTCGAACTGCCGCCAGCATCGTCGCAAAGGTGGGTCGGCCAGGACGAGGCAGGCGAGGACGGAAACAATGTTTCGGCTCATCGACGCACCGGGTGATCCCAGGCATTTTCAACCTGGCGCAACCCGTGCGGGTGGAGCATGACTGGCTCCATCGGACATGTCCCCTGATGGACCGGGCTGCCACCTTCCGCGATCACGCAATACCCTGACCTGTGACATTTGCTACCTTCCTTTCCGTGCGGATTTGATTTCCGCCTGGCCGGCGCCCATCAGGCAACCTACCCCAACGCCCCCCACAGTGGCGCCGGCCACCTTCCCAGCATTGCGCCTTGACCGGCTGTTCAGGCCCCGTGATCTCCCGGCAACGGTGAGCGCTCGTCTCCAGCAGGGCGATTTCAAGCCGGGATTTATGTCCTCCTGAGAACAACCATCCATACTGAGCCAATTCATTGCGCCGCCTCAATCCCTTTGCCGGGAAGCGTCTGCTCGACCAGATTGACATAATAGCACAGCACGGTCGGCACGATCTCGTCGTTGAAGACGTAGCGATCGCCATGCAGCCCCTCGCCGGGGCCAACATCGCCGACGCCGATCCAGGCGTAGCAGCCGCCTGCCTCGCGAACCATGAAGGCGAAATCCTCGCAGCCGAGGCTCGGGCTGAACTCCGTCGAGACGTTGTCCCTGCCGACGGTGGCGGCAGCCGCCTCGACAGCGCGGGCCGTCGCAGCCGCGGTGTTGATGAGCGGCGGATAGCCCTTTTTGTAATCGAGCGTGGCGTTGAGCGAATGCGCCGTGGCAATGCCCCGCGCAATCTCGCCGATCAGCCGCTCGCAGTGATCGGAATGGCCGGGCTCGAAAAAGCGGCAGGTGCCTTGCAGCCAGACCTTGCCCGGCACGATGTTGCCGACATTGCCGCCATGGATCTGGGTGAGACTGACGACAAGCGCGCTTTGCGGATCGACCGAGCGGCTGACGATGCGCTGGACGGCCTGGACAAAGGCGCCGGCGGCGAGAATAGGATCGTCGCCGAGTTGCGGCATGGCGGCGTGCGCGCCGAGACCTTCGAAGGTCAGTTCGAAAGTGTCGACGGCCGCCATCTGCGGTCCGACGCGCGCCGCGATCGTCCCCAGCCTGACGCCCGGCCAATTGTGCACGGCATACATCGCCTCGACCGGGAAGCGCTTGAACAGGCCGTCCTCGATCATGCGCATGCTGCCGCCTTCGTTCTCCTCCGCCGGCTGGAAGACGAAGCAGACGGTGCCGTCGAAGGCACGCGATTGGCTGAGCAGCCTGGCGGCGCCGAGCAGCATGGCGGTGTGGCCGTCATGGCCGCAGGCATGCATCACGCCCGGATTCCTGGAGGCATGGGGCAAGTCGGTCCTCTCCACGACCGGAAGCGCGTCCAGCTCGGCGCGAAGACCGATGGCGCGTGCGCTGGTGCCGCTGCGCAAGACGCCGACAACCCCGGTGCCGCCGATCCCCTCATGCACCTCATCGAAGCCGAAGGCGCGCAGTTTGTCGGCGACGAAACGTGCCGTTTCGTGCTCTTGGAATCCGAGTTCTGGATTGGCATGGATATGGCGTCGCCATTCGATGACCTCTGGCGTCAGCGCGGCGATCGGGTCATTGTGCAGCACGATGTTCTCCCCATTGGCGGCAAAGGGCGTTCATGGTCCGCTCCTTGGCATCGCCCTGGAATAGAAGGCCGGACAAGGGGCGTCTTGAACCAGATTGACCGCAGCCGGGACGAAAGACGTGCACGCGACCGAAACCAGCAGATACTGGCGCCATCCATGCTTCCCCGACCTTGGCCTGTTCAAGGCGCGCTTCACGCGGCATCGATACGAGTTGCACACACACCCGACCTATGTGATTGCCCTGATCACAGCTGGCTGCGAGCGCATCCGCATCGGGCGCCGCAATGTCATCGCCCCCGCCGGCACCGTTGCCATCGTCAATCCCGAGGAGTGGCATGACGGAGAACAGGGCACGGATGAGGGCTGGGCCTACCGGACCTTTTATCCCACCGTACCGCTGATGACGGCGCTCGCCCGCGAGTTGGGCCGGGACCGCGCCCCGGTCTTTTCGCGCGAAATCATCGAAGACCATCATCTCGCCTCGGCGCTGGCGGCGGCGCATGAAGGCTCGACATCCCAGGACGCAACGAGAGCCGAGGCGTCCCTGCTCGCCGCGTTGGGGCGTCTCATCGTTCGGCACGGCGACTGGAACGGGCGGGTCGGGGAGGTCGAAAGCGCGGGATGGCGTCGACGATTCCCTGTCTACGAGGAACTGATCGAAAGCAGGCTTGGCTCGCCGCTCGACCTCCAGCGGCTTGCCGACGCCACGCGTGTCACCCGGTTCCAGGTGATACGGGATTTCAAGAAGACGATCGGGCTGACACCCGCGGCCTATATCCGCGACCGGAGATTACGCCGCGCTTGCCTCCTGATCGAAGAAGGGCTCGGCCTCGCCGATGCCGCCCTTGCGGCGGGTTTTGCCGACCAGAGCCATCTCACACGCTCCTTCCGCGCCGCGCACGGCATGTCGCCCGGCATGTTCCGCAGAGCCCGTTGAAGCATGGAGCCGAGGCGCGACATGCACAAGACACGACTCAAGGCACTTCGTTTTAAATCCCAACGCAAATCAAGATAGACAGCCACAAGCTTTGTTTTGTGCCGCGCGGGCTTCAGAGCTATTTCGCATCGTTGCGAATTTTCCCGGCGAGGCAGGAACCTAAGGCGTCGAGCAACGCGCTCCAACCGTGCTCCCGGCCTCGGAGACCATCGCTCGGCGGGATAATGCACATCTGCTCCGTATAGCGCAGGCGCGTTTGGCCATTCTCATCCGTGAACGTAATGGTCGCCAGAGAAACCGTGTGGATTCGACCGTTCACGGCCATGGAATAGGCCAGCACGATACGCTCGCCTTCGACGATCTCGAAATATCGCGTCTCGTTGACATGATCATCCGTCGCGTGGCGATAGGCGCCACGTTCGAATCCACCGGGGCGGAAATCCATTTCGAGCGCGGAATTTCCCAGCCACTCGGCCTTCTTCTCTCGAATGCTCCAAGCGGCCCAGACTTCAGCCTTGCGATTTGGGTACACGCGCTCGAGCGTAAAGCTGTCGTGGTATTGCGACCTGCTTTCCATCAATTGTTGCCTTTCACCAGGAAGTTCCCAAGATTATCCAAGCGATGCTCCCAAAGCCGGCGATGCCGCAGAGCCCACTCCTCGACCCAATGCAGCCCATCAGGGCTGAGTGTTACCGTTCGCACCCGGCCCTTCTTCTCGCTGCGAGCAAGACCTGCGTCCTCAAGAACTTTCAGGTGCTTGAGAAAGGATGGCCCGGCCATATCGAAAGGCTTTGCCAGCTCGGAAACAGAGGCCGGTCCTGTCACCAGCCGCTCCACCACGGCAAGCCTCGTCGGGTCCGAGAGCGCTCCGAAAATCGTTGGCAGTTGCGCATTAAAGTTAGCCATATGGCTATCTATCGCGGAACTTAGCGCAAGTCAATATAGAAAGCTAATTGGCTATGTTTTATGACTCGGGCGCCCACCCAGTCGCAGGCTTGGGATTAAGCCCCGGAAATCGTCCACACGCCATGGTGGCCACCCCGGTGCTTGCGCGCGGACGTCCCCTGCGCAATGGTATCACCAGGCTTGGGAGGAACCATGCGAAAGATTCTGACATCAATGACGCTGCTGGCGGCAGCGCTATTCGCAAACGCTGCTCAGGCGCTGGACAGCAGCGGAATGCCGGTGGTCGTAACGCCGCTTGCATCACGCACGGAGACAGCATCCGGCCAGCCGATAACGCTGCCGCAGAAGAACGTCCAGGTCCTGGTTTCGACTTACGACATTGCGGCGGGTGCAACCTTGCCGGTCCACAAGCACCCCTTCCCCCGCTACGCCTATGTCCAGGCCGGGACGCTTCAGGTCACCAATGTCGAGACCGGCAAGAGCAACACCTACAAGACTGGCGATTTCATCGTGGAGATGATCGGCCAATGGCACCAGGCCACCAATGTCGGGACCGATCCGGTCAAGCTGCTGGTGATCGACCAGGTCGAAGAGGGCACCAAGAACACGGTGTTGCGCCAGTAGGTAAGCATGCTCCTGACGCGGCCCACCTAGTGAAGCTGGTTATAGCTGCAGCGACAATTGGAGCGCCTTTAGCCAATGGTTCCGGCTTTCGCGGCAACTGAGCTGATGCTAGGGCTGCGCGATCTCTAACCATCAGTGGACCGCCCCGTGACCGACATCGAACGCCCTCGCCTGCCCTTGATCGAAATCTGCGTCGAAGGCATAGACGGGCTGCTCGCCGCACAGGCAGCCGGCGCCGACCGGGTCGAGCTGTGCGCCTCGCTGATCGAAGGCGGCATCACCCCAAGCCTCGGCACTGTCCGCGCGGCCCTCGAACTGGCGACGATCCCGTTCCATGTCATCGTGCGGCCGCGTGGTGGCGACTTCCTTTATAGCGACACTGAATATGGCTCGATGCTCGCCGATGCACGCGCGCTCCGCGAACTCGGCGTGGCCGGTGTCGTCGTCGGCTGTCTGAACGCCGACGGCACGATCGACGAAAAACGCATGAGCGAACTGGTGCGGGCGGCCGGGCCTTTGAACGTCACCTGCCATCGCGCCTTCGACATGACGCGCGATCCGGCCGAGGCGCTGGAAGCGCTGATCCGCTGCAAGGTCGGCCGGGTGCTGACCAGCGGCCAGCGCGATACGGCGCTGCAAGGAGCGGCGCTGCTGGCGGATCTCGTGCGGCAGGCCGGCGACCGCATCATCATTCTCGGCTGCGGCGCGCTTGATCCCGACAACATTGCCGAGGTGGCGGGAACAACCGGGCTGACAGAAATGCATTTCGCCGCACTCAAGGATGTGCCAAGCACCATGCGCTACCGAAATCCCCATGTCGGCATGGGCGGTGACGACCTCGATCGCGAGTATCGCACCACCGTCACCGACGGAGCGCTGGTGGCAGCGACGATCGCGGCGGTTCGGGCCTGATGACGAACACGCCCTCGCCGATCGTCAGGGTTGCGCCTGAGGACGAACCCGCCATCCTCGCCCTCAACAACGAGCACGCAGCCGAATTGTCATGGCTCGAAGCAGCGCGCCTGTCCTTCCTTCTCGGCGAGGCATTCTATGCGCGCCGCATCGGCGCGCTCGAAGCCTTCATCATGACCTTCGACCAGGACGCCAACTACGACAGCCCAAATTTCCTGTGGTTCCGCGAGCGCTACAAGCGCTTCGTCTATGTTGACCGTGTCGTCGTCGCTGGCCACGCGCGCGGCCGAGGACACGCCCGCCGGCTGTATGAGGATCTGTTCGACCAGGTTGCGCGTGCCGGCCAGACCATCGTCACTTGCGAGGTCAATGCCGAGCCGCCCAATCCCGCCTCGGACGCCTTTCACGCGGCACTTGGCTTTGTCGAGGTCGGCGACGCGGTGATCCACGGCGGCAAGAAGGCCGTGCGCTACTACGAGCGAAAGATAACGATCTGATCAGCCCTACCAATTGCGATTCAGCCAGCCCCGCGCCGGCTTTTCGACGATGTAGTAGCTGCACAGCGCGCAGGCGAACACGCCGGCCAGCATGGGCAATGGCGCACTGCCCTGCGAATAGACGAATTTGTAGAAGGGCTGCTGCCACAGATAGAGCGAATACGACCACAGCCCGAGCATCGCCATCGGTCGGGAGGACAAGAACCCTGTCAGGTAACGAGCGCTGAAGTCGAGCGAATTGACCGCAAGCGCCAGCAGTGGCACGGCGACAAGATAGTGGATCGGCGTCGGCACCGGATCAATGAACAGAAGGACCGCCGCAGCGGATGCCACAAGGGCGACATGCGGACCCCTGAACAAGGATGCAAAAAGGGACCGCAAGGCCCCTAATGCATCAGGATATGGCTGACGTCAGGCGTTGGCGGCGGCCACCGCGCGCTTGGCCATCACCGCGATCAGATTGGCGCGGTAGTCGGCCGAGGCGTGGATGTCGCTCATCAAATTCTTCGCCGGCACTTTCATGCCGTCCAGCACAGAGGCCGCAAAATTCTTGGCCAGTGCCGCCTCGATCTCCTTCGAGCGGAAGACGCCGTCGTCGCCGGCCCCGGTGACGGCAGCCCTGACGCCATCCTTGCCCTTGGCCACGAACACGCCGACGATCGCATAGCGCGAGGCGGGGTTGCGGAACTTTTCATAGGCAGCCTTGGCAGGCGCGGTGAAGGTCACCGCCGTGATGATCTCGCCGTCCTTCAGTGCCGTCTCGAACAGGCCTTTGAAGAACTTGTCGGCGGCGATCTCACGCTTGTTGGTGACGATGGTGCCGTCGAGCGCCAGCAGCGCTGCCGGATAGTCGGCCGCCGGATCGTTGTTGGCGATCGAACCGCCGATCGTGCCCTTGTGGCGCACCGCCGGGTCGCCGATCAGCGACGCCAGATGGGCAAGCGCCGGACAGGCCTTTTTCAGCTTCTCGTCGCTGGCGACTTCATAATGCGTGGTTCCACCGCCGATGGTGATGGTCTTGCCCGACACCTTGACGCCTTGCAGCTCCTTGATCCGCGACAGGTCGACAAGATCGGAGGGGGCGGCCAGCCGCGTCTTCATCGCGGGGATCAGCGTCATGCCGCCCGATAACAGCTTCGCATCGCCGTTCTTGACCAGCTTGGCGGCATCGGTGACCGAGGCGGCACGGTGATAATTGACCGAATACATGGTTATTCCTCCTCAGCGCTTCGTCGCCCGGATCGCTGCCCAGACCGTGGACGGCGATGCCGGCATGGCGATATCGGTGATGCCGATGGCGTCGGTGATGGCGTTGATCACCGCCGGCGGCGAGCCGATGGCGCCGGCTTCGCCGCAACCTTTGATGCCGAGCGGATTGCCCGGGCATGGCGTGTTCGAGGTCGAGACCTTGAACGACGGCAGGTCGCTGGCGCGCGGCATGGTGTAGTCCATGTAGCTCGCCGTCAGCAACTGGCCGCTGGCATCGTAGAAGGCGCCTTCCAGCAGCGCCTGGCCGATGCCTTGCGCGATGCCGCCATGCACCTGGCCCTCGACGATCATCGGATTGATGATATTGCCGAAATCGTCGGCGGCGACAAACTGGATGATCTCGGTCGTGCCGGTTTCCGGATCTATCTCGACCTCGCAGACGTAGCAGCCGGCCGGAAAGGTGAAGTTCGACGGATCGTAGAACGCCGTCTCCTTCAGCCCTGGCTCCATGCCGCCTGGCAGATTGTGGGCGGTGTAGGCGGCGAGCGCCATCTGGAACCACGGCACGCTTTTGTCCGTGCCCGCCACCTTCAGCGTGCCGTTGTCGATGACGATGTCGCCCTCGTCGGCCTCGAGCAGATGGGCGGCGATCTTCTTGGCCTTGGCCTCGACCTTATCGAGCGCCTTGGCGACGGCCGACATGCCGACCGCACCCGAGCGCGAGCCGTAGGTGCCCATGCCCATCTGCACCTTGTCGGTGTCGCCATGGACGATCGAGACGCTGTCGATCGGCACGCCGAAACGCTGGTTGACCAATTGCGCGAAGGTCGTCTCATGGCCCTGGCCATGACTGTGCGAGCCGGTCAACACTTCGATCGTGCCGACGGCGTTGACGCGCACCTCGGCGCTTTCCCAAAGGCCGACACCCGCTCCAAGGCTGCCGACAGCCGCCGACGGCGCGAGGCCGCAGGCCTCGATGTAGTTGCTCATGCCGATGCCGCGCAGCCTGCCTCTCTTGGCGGCGGCCGCCTTGCGCCCGGCAAAGCCGGCATAGTCGGATGCCTTCATCGCCGCGTCGAGCGAGGCGGCATAGTCGCCGGCGTCATAGTTCATGATGACCGGCGTCTGATGCGGGAAGGACGTGATGAAGTTCTTTCGCCGAAGCTCGGCTGGCGACACGCCCAGTTCGCGGGCGGCGGTCTCCATTGTGCGTTCGAGCAGATAGGTGGCCTCCGGCCGCCCTGCCCCGCGATAGGCGTCGACCGGCGCCGTGTTGGTGTAGACGGCGCGCACATTGGCGTGGATGGCCGGAATGTTGTACTGGCCCGACAGCAGCGTCGCGTAGAGATAGGTCGGCACACAGGACGAGAACAGCGACATGTAAGCGCCGAGATTGGCGATGGTGTCGACCTTCAGCCCGGTGATCACGTTGTTCTTGTCGAAGCCCATCTCCACGGTCGAGACATGGTCGCGGCCATGGGCGTCGGTGAGAAAGCTCTCGGTGCGGTCGGCCACCCATTTGACCGGCACGCCGGTCTTCTTCGAGGCCCACAGGCAGACTATCTCTTCGGGATAGATGTAGATTTTCGAGCCGAAGCCGCCACCGACATCCGGCGCGATGACGCGCAGCTTGTTTTCCGGCGCGACATTGTAGAAGGCGCTCATAACCAGGCGCGCCAGGTGTGGGTTCTGCGAGGTCGTCCAGCAGGTATAGTGATCCTCCGCCTTGTCGTAATGGCCAAGCGCCGCGCGCGGCTCCATGGCGTTGGGCACCAGCCGGTTGTTGACGATCTTCATGCGGGTGACGTGGGCAGCGGCCTTGATTGCCGCGTCGGTTGCCTTGCCGTCGCCGAGTTCCCAGTCGAAAATCAGATTGTTGTCGGCTTCCGGATGGATCTGCGGCGCACCCTTCTCGAGTGCTCTCGGCGCATCGACGACCGCCTTCAACTCCTTGTAGGTGATGTCGACCGCTTCGGCCGCGTCGCGCGCCTGGCTCTTGGTTTCGGCGACCACGACGACCACCGCGTCGCCGACATAGCGAACCTTGTCGAAGGCCAGCGGCGACCACGCTCCCATCTTCATCGGCGAGCCGTCCTTGGAATGGATCATCCAGCCGCAGATGAGATTGCCGATCCCGTCTGCCTTGAGCTCCTTGCCGGTCAAAACGCCGATGACGCCGGGCATGCCTTGCGCCTGCTTGACGTCGATCTTCTTGATCTGCGCATGTGCGTGCGGGCTGCGCACGAAGGCCGCATGCTTCATGCCTGGAACCACCATGTCGTCGACATAGCGGCCGGCGCCGGTGATGAACCTCTTGTCTTCCTTGCGCGCCACCCGAGCGCCAACGCCTTCAATGCCCATCGCAGAAATTCCTCCCAAATTGAAGGGGAGTAGGGCAGTAAGGGAGTAAGGCTGTAGGGAAATTGGCTCCTGGTTCCCTACTGCCTTACTGCCCTACTCCCTTACTCCCTTAAGTCCTTCACGCAGCTTGCTTGGCCTTGCCCTTCGCCCCCTTGGACATCGTCACTGACGCGGCGAGGATCGCCTTGACGATGTTGTGGTAGCCAGTGCAGCGGCAGATATTGCCTTCGAGCTCGACGCGCACCGTGGCCTCGTCGAGACCTTCGGGGTGGCGGTTGATCATGTCGGTCGCCGCCATGATCATGCCCGGCGTGCAGAAGCCGCATTGCAGCCCGTGATGCTCCTTGAACGCCGCCTGCACCGGATGCAGGTCGGCGCCGTTGGCCAGACCTTCGATCGTCAGCACGGTCGACCCGGAGGCTTGCACCGCCAGCATCGTGCAGGACTTTACCGCCTTGCCGTCGACATGGACCACGCAGGCGCCGCATTGCGAGGTGTCGCACCCGACATGCGTGCCGGTGAGGCCGAGATTCTCCCGCAGGAAATGAACCAGCAGCGTGCGGTCTTCGGCGACGCCGCTGACCCGCTTCCCGTTGACCGTCAACGATACTTCCGACATGAAACCTCCCTGGGCAAATACCTTGGTCGTTCCGTCGCCGATGCGGCGCATGCGCTCCGGCTGGCCGCTCTTCCTCCACCCGTGTAACATACGGAAAAAGCGGCCCGAAATTCCGAAGTCGTGAGAATGCAGTTCGCCCGAAAATCCGCATATTGTACTTTCGGTCACGCCGGAGAAAACGGTGACATGAACCGAAAACTTCGATCACCGTGCGCTACCGCCATCCGATCGCCGCGAGCAGAGCAGACCGGAGGCTCATCGCGCGGTCCTGATGCCGCTGTCGACAAGCTCGCGCAGCACCGGCGCCAGCGCCGACGGCAGATCCTCGGCGATTAGCCCAGGTCCGCAATGGCTGCCGGCCTCGGCATGGATCCAGACCGCCGCGCAGGCCGCTTCGAAAGCCGGCATGCCCTGCGCCAACAGTCCGGCGATGATTCCTGCCAGCACGTCGCCGGAGCCGGCGGTGGCGAGCCACGGCGCGCCATTGCCGTTGATTGCCGCCCTGCCATCGGGTGCTGCGATCACCGTGTCGGCGCCTTTGTAGATGATGACGGCGTTGGCGCGCTCGGCAGCGGCGCGCGCCCTGTCCAACTTGGACAGGACCTTGTCCCCGGCAATGTTCGGAAACAGCCTGGCGAATTCACCCTCATGCGGGGTCAGCACCAGGGCGGGGGCGTCCGGCAGACGAGCGGCTTCGAACAGCAACTCAGGCGCCTCGCGAAACGAGGTTATGCCGTCGGCATCAAGCACCAGCCCGTCGATCCCGCCAGCGGCGCCGTGCCGTCCTGCACTTAGTACGGCAAGGGCAAAATCCCGCGCCTTTTCACCGACGCCAAAGCCCGGGCCGAGGACGAAGGCCGACGGCCGGCGCTCGCCTATGAAATCGTGCATGTCGGCGACGGTGTCGGCCTTGCGCAGCATGATCGAGGTCAGATGCGCGGCATTCACCTGCATGGCATTCGCCGGCGAAAGCACGGTCACGGCCCCTGCCCCGCTTCTGGCCGCGGCAAGCGCCGACAGTCTCGCGGCACCCGTTGCGCTCGGCCCGCCCGAAAAAACGCCGACATGGCCGCGCTTGTATTTGTGGGTGTCGACGGCGAGAACCGGGAACTTCCCTACCCAAAGCGGCGGGGTATTTTCGAAGGTTCGTGGTTCAAGCTGCGCAATGACGCCGTCGCCGATGCCGATGTCGGCAAGCACGATTTCGCCGCACATTTGGCGCCCCGGCAGCAGCAAATGCCCCGGCTTTTTGCGCGCGAACGTCACTGTGACCTCGGCGCGGAATGCCCGGCCGAGGACTTCGCCACTTGCGCCGGAAACGCCCGAGGGCAGATCGACCGCGATGACGGGCAGGCCCAGCTCCGTCGCCCTGTCGACCGCGCTCGCGGCATCGTCGGCGAGCGGCTTGGACAGCCCTGCCCCATAGAGCGCGTCGACCACGATCGAGCCCGTCTCGGCAACAAACTCGGCCAGCGGACGAGGTTTGACCGGGCACCGCGAAGCAGCGAGAGCCGCATCGCTGCCGGCCCTTGGCGGGCCGGATGCCCAAAGCAGGACGTCGACGGCGCTGTCCCTCAGAATGCCCGCGACGACGTAGCCATCGCCGCCATTGTTGCCGGGACCGCACAGGACATGGACGCGGCTCGCCTGGGGATAGCGAGCCAGCACCACGGCCGCGACCGCCTCGCCGGCGCGCCGCATGAGGCCGAAGCCATCGAGTGGCCCGGCCGCAATCGCCAGGCGATCGGCCTCGGCCATCTCGGCCGGAGACAAAAGTTCATTGCTCATGGATTGCCGACCCGCATTTGCGCAAGCATTGTCCAGTTTTCGGTTTGAGGCAAACATCGAAGAGACAACACGATCCGCCAATGCATCGTTCAAAGCCAACGCTGTGCGTAAGTGCCTATGAAATGTGCTGCTTGCCCTATTATTGTGCGGACGCAGTGATTGGCAATGTGTAGGTTCTGGGCGCCCATGACGTATCCAATGCAGCGGATGACGCGAATTTGCATCCCGGCGCGACATGGCATTGAAATCGCGTAATGCCGCTTCTAACCCTCTCAATTGGCACAGTTCGTGCTTGAAGGAGGCGCAAGCGGGGCTCACAACCCGTCTTTTTTGGCAGTGGAGGCCACTTATTACATGAAAAAGATCGAAGCGATCATCAAGCCGTTCAAGCTAGACGAAGTGAAGGAAGCGCTTCAGGAGGCCGGGCTGCAAGGCATCACCGTTACCGAAGCCAAGGGTTTCGGCCGGCAGAAGGGCCATACCGAACTTTATCGCGGCGCCGAATATGTCGTCGATTTTCTGCCCAAGGTGAAGATCGAGGTCGTGCTCGGCGACGACGCGGTCGAAGGCGCGATCGAGGCTATCCGCAAGGCGGCCCAGACCGGCCGTATCGGCGACGGAAAGATCTTCGTCTCCAATATCGAGGAGGTCGTGCGCATCCGCACTGGCGAAACAGGGATGGACGCCGTCTGAGGTTTCTGATTTCAGATTACCGTCTCCTCGAAACGTCACCACACAGGGAAGAAATGACATGACGACAGCCAAAGACATCATGAAGCAGATCAAGGACAACGACGTGAAGTTCGTCGATCTGCGCTTCACCGATCCGAAGGGCAAGCTGCAGCACGTGACGATGGATGTCGTCGAGGTCGAGGAAGACATGTTTGCCGATGGCGTCATGTTCGACGGCTCCTCGATCGCCGGTTGGAAGGCGATCAACGAGTCCGACATGGTGCTGATGCCCGACCCTGAAACGGTGCATATGGACCCGTTCTTCGCGCAGTCGACGATGGTCATCCTGTGCGACATCCTCGACCCGATCTCGGGCGAGTCCTACAACCGCGACCCGCGCGGCACCGCCAAGAAGGCCGAGGCCTATATGAAGGCGGAAGGCATCGGCGACCAGATCTTCGTCGGCCCGGAAGCCGAGTTCTTCGTATTCGACGACGTCAAGTACAAGGCCGACCCTTACAACACCGGCTTCAAGCTGGACTCCACCGAATTGCCGTCCAATGACGACACCGACTATGAGACCGGCAATCTCGGCCACCGTCCGCGCATCAAGGGCGGCTATTTCCCGGTGCCGCCGATCGACTCTGCGCAGGACATGCGCTCGGAAATGCTGACCGTGCTCGCCGAAATGGGCGTGCGCGTCGAAAAGCACCACCATGAGGTCGCAGCCGCCCAGCACGAGCTCGGCATCAAGTTCGACACGCTGGTCCGCAACGCCGACAAGATGCTGATCTACAAATATGTCGTGCACCAGGTCGCCAACGCCTATGGCAAGACGGCCACCTTCATGCCGAAGCCGGTGTTCGGCGACAACGGCTCGGGCATGCATGTCCACCAGTCGATCTGGAAGGGCGGCAAGCCGACCTTCGCCGGCAATGAGTATGCCGGCCTTTCGGAAAGCTGCCTGTTCTATATCGGCGGCATCATCAAGCACGCCAAGGCGATCAACGCCTTCACCAATCCGCTGACCAACTCCTACAAGCGCCTGGTGCCGGGCTATGAAGCGCCGGTGCTGCTCGCCTATTCGGCGCGCAACCGTTCGGCCTCCTGCCGCATTCCGTTCGGCTCGTCGCCGAAGTCCAAGCGCGTCGAGGTCCGCTTCCCCGATCCGGGCGCGAACCCCTACCTCGCCTTCGCCGCCATGCTGATGGCCGGCCTCGACGGCATCAAGAACAAGATCCATCCGGGCCAGCCGATGGACAAGGACCTCTACGATCTGCCGCCGAAGGAGTTGAAGAAGATCCCGACCGTCTGCGGCTCGCTGCGCGAAGCCCTGCAGAGCCTCGACAAGGACCGCGGCTTCCTGAAGGCCGGCGGCGTCTTCGACGACGACCAGATCGACAGCTATATCGAGCTCAAGATGGCCGAAGTGATGCGCTTCGAAATGACCCCGCATCCGGTCGAATACGACATGTACTATTCGATCTGAACCGGATCGATCAGAAACAAAAACCCCGGCGTCGCGGCGCCGGGGTTTTTTCATGTCATCTATCATAAGAGCCAGGCCACCAGCGCCGCCGACAGGACAGAGCTGCGTCACGGCGCAGACGCGCGGAGCGCCTGCGCCGTGGGGAATGCTCAGGCAGCGGCCTTCTTCGCCGCCGTGTCCACGCTGGCGATCGTCTTCAGGATCTGCGAGGCGATCTGGTAGGGGTCGCCCTGCGAGTTCGGGCGGCGATCCTCAAGATAGCCCTTGTAGCCATTGTTGATGAAGGAATGCGGCACGCGGATCGAGGCGCCGCGGTCGGCGATGCCGTAGCTGAACCTGTTCCACGGCGCGGTCTCATGCTTGCCGGTCAGGCGCTTGTCGTTGTCCGGGCCGTAGACGGCGATGTGGTCCATCAGGTTCTTGTCGAAGGCCGCCATCAGCGCCTCGAAATAGTCCTTGCCGCCGACTTCGCGCATATAGGCGGTCGAGAAATTGGCGTGCATGCCGGAGCCGTTCCAGTCGGTGTCGCCCAGCGGCTTGCAGTGATATTCGATGTCGATGCCGTATCTCTCGGTGAGGCGCTGCATCAGATAGCGGGCCATCCACATCTGGTCGGCGGCCTTCTTGGAGCCCTTGCCGAAAATCTGGAATTCCCACTGGCCCTTGGCCACTTCGGCGTTGATGCCCTCGTGGTTGATGCCGGCCGCGAGGCACTGGTCGAGATGCTCCTCGACGATCTGACGCGCGACTGAGCCCACATTGGAGTAGCCGACGCCGGTGTAGTAAGGACCCTGCGGCGCGGGATAGCCGCTCTCAGGGAAGCCGAGCGGGCGACCGTCCTTGTAGAAGAAATACTCCTGCTCGAAGCCGAACCAGGCGCCCTCGTCATCGAGGATGGTGGCGCGCTTGTTGGATGCATGCGGCGTAACGCCATCCGGCATCATCACCTCGCACATGACGAGCACGCCGTTGCTGCGCGCCGGATCCGGATAGACGGCGACCGGCTTCAGCACGCAGTCGGAGCTGTGGCCCTCGGCCTGCATGGTCGAAGAGCCATCGAAACCCCACAGCGGAAGCTGCTCGAGCGCCGGAAACTCGGCGAATTCCTTGATCTGGGTCTTGCCCCGAAGGTTGGGAACCGGGGTGTATCCATCGAGCCAAATATACTCGAGCTTGTACTTCGTCATTCTGACCTCTCGTTGCTTGATAAACCGAACTTCTGGATGACGCCGGCGCGCGCCGAACCACCCAGCAGCCGACCTGCCGGTTCATTAAAATGCAAATCGTGTGCCATTCTCGGCTCGAGAGGTGCGGCAAAAATGACCCGACAACCCGGCAAACCCGCCAAGCCGCCTAAGCAATGCGGCAAGATCAATCAAAAGCAGATATTGCACAAATCTTGGGCAAATACTGATCTTTTCATAGGCATATTGCTTAAACGGATCGCAGCACCTATCTTGAGGAAAGATTGAATCGATATCGTTCGGCAGAAGAAAGGAGACCGGCAATGGAAATCACTCCGACCCGTCCCTCGGCCAAGATCCTGATGTTCCCGGTGGCAGCGCGCGCTTCTGCCTTAAATTTAAGCGAAAAGGCTAAGTTCGCGGCAGAGCTTGCCTCTTTGCGCAGTGTCAGCACGGATTTCGGCGACGCCTGGTACCACGAGGCCGCCATCGAGGACGAAGCCAAACAAACTCGAAAGAGTTGAAGCCGCAGAATTATCGTATCCTGAAAACGCAAAAGCCCGGCGCGATCGCTCGCGCCGGGCTTTGTCTTTGAATGCGGAACCGTCGCCTACTCTTTGGCGTGCAGGTCGGTTCCCAGCGTGTCCCTGACGAAGATCATGCCGATGATCAGCGACATCGCCGCGATGATTACGGGATACCAGAGACCATAGTAGATATCGCCCTTGTAGGCGCTGAGCGCGAATACCGTCGCCGGCAACAGGCCGCCGAACCAGCCATTGCCGATGTGGTAAGGCAGCGACATGCCGGTGTAGCGGATGCGGGTCGGAAACATCTCGACCAGAATCGCGGCGATCGGCCCATAGACCATGGTCACGAACAGGACGAGGATGAACAGGATACCGATCGTCATCGGCCAGTTGACCGCGGCCGGGTCGGCGAACATGGCGAAGGCGCCACCGCCCGGTATGTTGTAGACGGTGACCTCGGGCGCACCCGCTGCCTCGTCGGCAGTCAGCAGCTTGTCCTTGATCGCCTGGTCGGTCGGAACCGTCGCCTTCTCGCCAGCGCGGATGGCGGCGGCATCGAGCTTCAGTTCCGGATTGGCCGCGACGAAACCGTCAAGCTTCTGGTCCGGCACCTTGATTGCCGCCCGCTTCAGCGGATAGCCACCGTCCTGCAAGGACATGTTGACGGCCTTGACGAAGGCGGCGTCCTTGGCCTTGGCCTGATCGCCGGCGGCCGTGGCGTCGTAGGACTCCACCGTCTCGTTGCCGATCTTGACCGACGCGGCCGTTCCGGGTGCGGCCGTTGCCACCACGTCATAAGGCACCGAGTTCTTGGTCAGGAACGAAGTCGCGATATCGCAGGATGTCGTGAACTTCGCCGTGCCGACCGGATTGAACTGGAACCTGCAGTCGCCGGGTGCCGCCGTCACCGTCGCACGCGTGTTCTGCTGCGCGGTGGCAAGCGCTGGATTGGCGGCCCAGGTCAGTGCCTTGAACAGCGGGAAGGTGCAGACGATCGCCAGCGCAAGACCCGCCATGATGATCGGCTTGCGGCCGATCTTGTCGGAAAGCCAGCCGAAGACGACGAAGAAGATCGAGCCGATTGCCAGCGCAATCGCGATCATGATGTTGACCGACTGCGCATCGACCTTGAGCACGTTGGTCAGGAAGAACAGCGCGTAGAACTGGCCGTTGTACCAGACCACGGCCTGACCGGCTGTGAGGCCGAGCAGCGCCAGAATGGCGATCTTGGCATTTTTCCATTGGCCAAAGGCTTCCGTCAGCGGCGCCTTGGAGCCCTTGCCCTCATCCTTCATGCGCTGGAAGGTCGGCGATTCAGACAATGAAAGCCGGATCCAGATCGAAATGCCGAGCAGCAGGAAGGAAACGATGAAAGGAATGCGCCAGCCCCAGGCGGCGTAGGTTTCCTTGGCCATCGAACCCTGGACGATCAGGATGACGATCAGCGACAGGAATAGGCCGAGCGTTGCCGTCGTCTGGATCCACGACGTGTAGTAGCCGCGGCGGTCGTCCGGCGCATGCTCGGCGACATAGGTTGCCGCACCGCCATATTCGCCGCCGAGCGCCAGGCCCTGCAGCATGCGCAGGATGATCAGGATGATCGGCGCGGCGATGCCCAAAGTCGCATATCCAGGCAGCAAGCCGACCAGGAAGGTCGACAGGCCCATGATCGTCATGGTGACAAGGAAAGTATATTTACGGCCGACAAGGTCGCCGATGCGGCCGAATAGCAGTGCGCCGAACGGACGCACCAGGAAGCCGGCGGCGAACGCCAGCAGCGCGAAGATATTGCGCGTGGCTTCCGGAATGGTTGGACTGAAGAAAGTCGAGCCAATGAACACTGCCAGAGAGCCATAGAGATAGAAATCGTACCATTCGAAAACGGTGCCGAGCGAGGAAGCGAAGATGACCTTCTTCTCCTCCCGCGTCATGCCGCGGCTTATGCCGCCGGCGGTCGATGCCATTGCCATTGGATATGTCCTCCCATGAGATCCCGTCTGTCCTCGATGCTGCGCATCAATGTCCGCGTTCTCTTCCGAAAGCGGATACGGCAGCACGGCCATCGGCGGAAGAAATGACAGAAAGTGCCGTCCGGCGGCAGACCAACCTTGGGATTATGACTTTGGTCGAATGCATCGGCGCGAGAAGCCCGCGCCGCGGCGGGCGCCTTCAGCCCTTGAGCGCCTCAAGCAGGCTTACGGCCGCCATCATGTCGCGCTTGCGCCCCGAGCGGCGCGCGACGGCTTCCGCATCCTGGCCCCAGTGCTCGGCCTGCCAGTCCTCGTCGACATGGCCGGCTACCCAGGCCGCCTCGCCGTCGAGTTCGCCGAAGTCGACCGCCAGCGCCAGCAGCGCCGATCCCGTCAACGAGGTCATGACGTGGATCGACGCCAGCCGCAGCGGATCCTTGCGCTGGGCAAGATGGACGCCCAGCACGGCGATTGTCTCGCGCGGCTGCTCGACATGGATCACCCCTTCGGCGAGATGGAACCGCGCCCCGAGTGCCGTCCGCGCCCAGTCGATGACCGGATCCCAATGCTCGTTCTGCCGGTCGACCAGCCCTTGCGGTGCGTCGGCGCGATAGCAGAGCAGGTCGGACGAGGCGAAGCGCAATATGTCTTCCAGCACCGCCTGCGGGTCGCTGGCGACGCCGTCGATGGCCGTATTGACCAGGCGCATGACCGGCATCGTCACCGGGTCGATGGTCTCGCCCTGCACAGCGAATTCGTCGGCGACCAGGCGGGCAGCCTTTTCGGTCGGCAGCACCAACAGCGCCTTGCCCGGCGTGCGCACCGGCTTGCCATCGAGATGAACGGCAAAACCGTCGTCGACCGATGCGACCGAGACGGCTTTGTAGAAGCGCTTCGGCAAATGCGTCTTCATCTGGATCTGGGCGCGGCGCACCGGATCCGGGTCGGAAAGCTGCTTTCCCGCTTCAAGGTCGTTGAGGATATCGCGCATGGAAGGTCTCTCTTACACCGGCGCCAGCTTGCGCGCCGGCCGGTTGACGATGATCAGACCGGCGGCGATGAGGCCGAGTGCCAGGAAAATGCGGACGGTCAGCGGCTCGTTCAAGATGACGGCGCCACACAGCACACCAAACACCGGCGACAGGAAGGTGAAACTCGACAGGCCAGATGCCGGATAGCGCCTGAGCAGCCAGAACCACAGCACATAGGTGAAGGCGACGACATAGACGGCCTGGAACAGCAGGGCCAATGTCGGCAAGGCGGCAAAGTCGCGGACCGGCGGGCCGGCGAAAGGCAGCACCAGAACGCCAACCAGGATGGCGCCGGCCAGTTGATAGAGCAGCAACTTCTCGGCACTGGTCTCGGCCAGTTTCGAGCGCTTGATGACGATGCTGGTCAGAGCCCAGAGGATGCCGGCGCCAAGACTGAGCAGATCACCGGTCAGTGTCACGCCGTTGCCGGTGCTCACCTTGTCGGAGAACACGGCGACCAGACCGGCGAAAGCCAAGAGAAGGCCGAGGAGCTTGCGCGCGGTTATGCGCTCGTCCAGCAGGAAATGACCGCCGATCAGGACCCAGAACGGCATGGTGTTGACCAGCAGCGTGTTGCGGGCAACGGTTGTGTGTTCCAGCCCGACATAGAGAAACAGAAACTCGATGCCGAAGAGCACACCCACCACAATGCCTGCGACAAGGGTCTTGTCGGGCGTGAACAGCTTGATGCCGCGCCAGCGGCACCAGCCAAAAACGCAAAGACCACCGATGATGGAGCGCGCGACCGACAGGAAAACAGGATCGTAGCCGGCGTAGGAGACCTTGGCGGCGACATAATTCAGGCCCCAGGAAAATGTCAGCCCGACCATGATCGCGGCCGCCGCCATATCAACCGCGTCGCGGCGGTCGAGCGTATCGGTGGCGACGCCCACTGCCCTAGTCCTCCGCGCTGGCGTCGTCGAAGCCGATCAGGTTCCAGCTCTGGCGCATATGCGGCGGCATCGGCGCGGTTACATCGATGAAGCCCTTGTCGGGATGCGGAATGACGATGCGGCGCGCATGCAAATGCAGGCGGTTTTGAATGCCGCCGGGAAAATCCCAATTGGTATCTGCCTCGAAATATTTGGGGTCGCCGATAATCGGGCAGCCGATATAGGCGGCATGGACGCGAAGCTGATGGGTGCGGCCGGTATAGGGTTCCATTTCCAGCCAGGTCATCGTCTGTGCCGCCTGCTCGATGACGCGATAATAGGACACGGCGTGGTCGGCGCCCTTCTCACCATGCGCGGCCACGCGCACGCGGTCGCCGTCGGGCGTCGGCTCCTTGATCAGCCAGGTCGAGATCTTGTCCTCGCGCTTCGGCGGCACGCCCTTGACCAGGGCCCAATAGGTTTTCTTGGTCTCGCGCGCCCGGAACGCCTCGGAAAGCTTCATCGCCGCAAGCCTGGTGCGGGCAACGACAAGCACGCCCGACGTGTCGCGGTCGAGCCGGTGCACCAGTCGCGGTTTTTCGCCCTTTTGATTGCGCCAGGCTTCGAGCATGTCGTCGACATTGCGGGTGACGCCGGAGCCACCCTGAACGGCGAGGCCCGCCGGCTTGTTGAAGACGAAGACTTTCGGGTCCTCATGGATCAGCATTTTGGCGAGCACGTCGGCATCGCCCTGGTTGCGGATCGAGTGGCCGGTGAGTGGGCTCTCGCCCTTCTTGTCGACTTCGAGCGGCGGCACGCGAACCATCTGCCCCGGCTCGACGCGGGTGTCGGCCTTCACCCGACCGCCGTCGACGCGGATCTGGCCGGAACGCAGCAGCTTTTGCAGATGGCCGAAGCCGAGGCCCGGAAAATGGGTCTTGAACCAGCGATCGAGCCGCATGCCCGCCTCACCGGCCTCCACTGTGATCTGTTCAACGCCTGCCATTTTTCTCGCTTTACCCCGTTTAGAACGGGGGCAATAGCATTAAGGCAGGCTTCTTGCGAGCCAAAGACCCAGAAACAGGGCGATGATCGCGCCAATGACGCTGGCGAGCGCATAGCCGAACGCCGGCAGCGCAGCGCCCCGCTCCCATAGCGTCGCGAAATCGAGCGAGAAAGCCGAGAAGGTGGTGAAGCCGCCCAGGATGCCGGTGGCGACAAACAATCTGAGTTCGGCTGATCCGCCACGCCGCATCATGATGGCGATGAACAGGCCCATGACGAAGGAGCCGACGATGTTGATCGCCATCGTGCCCCAGGGATAATTCGGGCCGACAAGGCGCAGCGCACCCATGTTGGTGAGATGGCGGATACCGGCGCCAATTCCGCCACCGACGACAACGAGAATCAGATTGAACATTGCCGTCTACTGCCCCTGCCCGATCGCCGGGTCAATCCCTGCTGCTGGCGGCGGAAACCGTTCCGCCGATTACCTGTCTCAGTTCGCCTCGACCTTCTTCGGCTTGCTCGAGCCGATCATCTTCCAGTTTTTGTAGAACATGGAATTGATCCGCTCGACGCTGACCGAGACGATGGCGAGAACGGCGGAGATCAGGCCTGGAAACGGCGATGGCCGGATGATGTCCATAAACACGCAGTAGCGGCGCCCATCATATTCGTTGACCGAGCGATGCAGCAGCGTGTCGTCGAAAATATAGAGCGGATTGTCGTGCCAGTAGTTCCTGGCGTTGTTGCACTCGACGAAAACCTCGGCCTTCACCGGAAGAAGATTGTAGAGAATGCGCAGGCTGAGCCGTAGCGGTCCGAAATGCCAGGAGGTCGATTCCTTGCCCTTGAACACCGACACGGCGATGGTCTTGATGTACTTGAAGTCCTTGTTGAATTCGGCGACATTGTCGATCTTGTGCTTGCCGTACCACTGGTAGACATACATGCCGCGCCGGCCGGTGCCGAAATTGGCGTCGATATCGGCGATGATCTCATCCTTGCGCGCCTTGAAGACGTCGAGAACCTCGTTGACTTCGCGCTGATAGTCCGGCGGAAACTGCTCCAGCTTCCAGACGCCCGGGTTTCTGTAGCACAGCAGATCGACCAACAGGTTGAAGGGCGACAGCAGCCAGGTGAAGATGCCATTGCCGAGAAAATAGCCGCGGAACAGCGACAGATTCTTATTGTGATTGCGCAGCACGTCGATCAGGCCGCAGACGATCCAGATCGTGGTCAGGATCGGAATGAAGTAGAAGCCGAGCGCAAGCAGCGGAACGGCAATAGCAAACTGCCGAAGGGATTTGCGAAGTTTCTTGGTCATTTTTCCACGCGCTATGCGCGATCCTTCTTCGAAAAATGTTCTTGGCCAAATCTGGCGGCACCCCCCGGTCCGTTCGCGCGTTGTGATAGAATTTTTTGTTAGCTCGTACACATCACACTACTGTGACTCGCCGGCGACACCGCTGGTGATCGGCTCAGATCCGACTTTTGCAGCGTCGGAATAGATTTCAGTGCACCGCTGGCAGGCCGAGCTCGTCCCACTTTTCACGGGACACGGGATCGCCGACCAGGAACGCGAAGCCGGTGACGCTTTCGCCATCCCGTGCCAGTTCGCATGTGAACTTCAGCGCATACCAGTTCCTGCGACTGCGGAAGGCTGCTCCGTTGGCGGTGATGGAGGTTGCGGAGATCGTCTCCTCGACCATCGCGTAAGGCACCACCCGTTCCGGCTGGAAATCAGCCCGCCATTTGCGGATCTGGTCCATCGCTTCGAGATTGCAGAGCTGCACCATGCGCTCGTCGGAGGCCAATGTCGCAAGATCGGCGCGCGCCTGCCTGCTGCGTGGATCGGCGAGCGTCTTTGCCGACAGCATTTCCGTCGGACGGATCATGGCCGGCGATCCTGCGTGTGGGACGACAGTCTCGGGCACCAAGGCATTGCCGGGAGAAAGCGAGGCCGGAGCGACAGGCGTCTTGAGCGCTTGTGGCGCGGGCCGCGGATTGGTCTCGGCCTCAAACTGCTCCGGCGACAAGATGTCGACCGACATGCGTTCTTCCTGCGGCCGTTTCGGGCGCTTCGGCGCGGGCATCAAGGCCAACATGGCAACCAGCAGCATGTGAAGAGCAATCGAGGCGAAAATACCCCATGTCCGGTTCACGGTCCCATCGATCAGGTTGTCCATCATCCCATCAGGATCGGACGGACCACGTCCAGTTTTTCGACGACGAAATCAAAAAAAGCGCGAACGCGTGGCGTTTGCCGAAGCTCTGGGTGGGTCAGCAGATACCAGCCCCTTGTCAGTTCCGGCACCGGCGGCAGGACCCGGACCAGATCCTCGTCCATATCGGCGATCGCTATCGGCAGCGGAGCAATGCCGATTCCCGATTTGACGGCATGCAGGACACCGAGCACGCTGTTGTTGCGCGCGGCGATATTGGCACCTGGTGCTATCGCAGCAAGCCACTTTGCCGCCCGGTGATTGATCAGCATGCCGTCAAAACCGACGATCGCGTGACGGCCGATATCCTCAACACGTTGCGGGGCGCCGTATTGCTGGACATAGGAGCGGCTGCCATAGACGGCCCAGATGGAGTCGGCGATCTTCCGGCCGACCAGGGTTTCGTCATCCGGCTCGCCGGATCTGAGGGCAATGTCGGCCTCCCCCTTGGACAGATCGAGATAGCGGTCGCTCATCACGAATTCGATGCGCAACACAGGGTAGCGCGCATGAAACATGTCGAGCAGCGGCGAGCCGATGAGGCGTGAAACAAGTGGTTCTGGAACGGTCAGGCGAATGGTACCGGCCAGGTCGCTGCGATAGGCGAGGATCTGGCGTTCGAGTTCAATCACGGACGTCTCGATGACCTCGGCCGCCGGTAGCAGCGCCTCGCCGAACTCGGTCAACCGGTAACCGGCGGGGTGGCGCAACATCAGCGAGGCCCCGACGCGCCGCTCAAGCTCGGCAATGCGCCGATGCACCGTCGACTGATTCACGCCGAGCGCCCTTGAGGCAGCAAGCGTGCTGCCATGGCGCGCGACGGCCAGGAAGTAGCGAAGGTCGCTCCAGTCGAACATCGCCGATGTTATGCATCCTTGCACGCTCGCTCTGCAACCTTGCTGCTGCAGCGTGCGCAACACCGGTACTAAGCTCGGCCGCGTGATGAAATGGAGAACGGCAATGCAAAAAACGACAGAAATCGGCTCGGCGATCTCCGGCCTCACGGTCGGCGTCACCACTTCGGCGCGGGAAACGGGCGCCGCCAAACTGAAGGTACTGCATCGCGAAGCGACAGCGGCAATGCCCAAAGCACCCGACCAAGAAATACGCGTACTTCTGGCCACGCTCGATCCAGGCGATTGCACACCCTATCATTCGCACCGCTTTCCGGTAACGGTCTACATGCTGGAGGGCGCCTTCACCCTGGAACTGGACGGGCGTGAAGCGATCACGGTGAAAGCCGGCGAGATCTTTGTCGAACCGCCCTTGGTCAAGATGACTGGACGGAACCTGGATGCGGGGCAAACCGCACGCATGGTTCTGTTCTATGTCAGCGATCCAAACGTGCCCTTTGCCGATCCGGCCGAATGAAGCGGTCTACTTCTCCCGCTCGCTTCTCAGTTTCGCCCAATAGTCGAGACGCTTCCTGATATCGCGCTCGAAACCGCGCTCGGGCGGATCGTAGAATGTGCGCCGGCCCATCTTTTCGGGGAAATAGTCCTGGCCGGAAAAAGCTTCGGGCTCGTCATGGTCATACCGATACCCGGCGCCGTAATCCTCCTCCTTCATCAGCTTGGTCGGTGCGTTGAGAATGTGCTTGGGCGGCAGCAGAGAGCCGAATTCCTTGGCGGCGCCGGTGGCGGCCTTGAAGGCTGTGTAGACGGCATTGGATTTGGGAGCGGTGGCGAGATAGACGGTGGCTTCGGCGAAGGCAAGCTCGCCCTCCGGCGAGCCCAGATAGTCGTAGGCATCCTTGGCGGCGTTGGCGATGACCAGGGCCTGCGGGTCGGCAAGCCCGATATCCTCCATCGCCATGCGCACCAGCCGACGGCCGAGATAGAGCGGATCCTCGCCGGCGTCGAACATGCGCGCGAGATAATAGAGCGCTGCATCCGGGTCGGAGCCGCGCACTGATTTATGCAGCGCCGAGATCAGATTGTAGTGGCCGTCCTGGCCCTTGTCGTAGATCGGCGCGCGGCGCTGGACGATGCGCTGCAGGCCCTCGGCGCCGAATACCTCGCCTGACTTGGCCGCCCGCCAGACTTCCTCCGCCAGTGTCAGCGAGGCACGGCCATCGCCATCGCTCATGCGGATGAGCATCGCCCTTGCGTCATCGTCGAGCGGCAGCGCCCTGCCCTCGGTCTCCTCCGCCCGCGCCAGGAGTTTGGCGATGCTGTCCTCACCGAGCGAATGAAAGACGAGCACGCGCGCGCGGGATAGAAGCGCGGCATTCAGTTCGAAGGACGGATTCTCGGTGGTGGCCCCGACCAGCACGACGGTGCCGTCTTCCATGACGGGCAGGAAACTGTCCTGCTGAGCGCGGTTGAAGCGATGGATCTCGTCGACGAAGAGCAACGTCTGACGGCCATTGGAGCGGCGCAACTTTGCCGCCTCGAACACTTTCTTCAGGTCGGCGACGCCGGAAAACACCGCCGATATCTGTTCGAAGGCAAGGCTGGTCTCGCCGGCAAGCAGCCGCGCGACCGTCGTCTTGCCCGTGCCGGGCGGGCCCCAGAAGATCATCGAGCCGAGCGAGCCCGAACCGATCAGCCGCGTCAGCGCGCCGTCAGGGCCGGTGAGATGCTCCTGGCCGACGACCTCGCCTAGGTTCTTCGGACGCAGGCGGTCGGCCAGCGGCCGGCCGGGCGGCGCCTTCTCAGGTTCATCGACACTGAACAGATCGGCCATGCACTTCTTTTGGTTTGGAGCGCGATCTCGTTCAGAGAGGCGGAGATCGGGCTCAGTAACGCAACACCTGGCGCATTATCTGCCCGCCGCGCTCGACGGTAAAGCGCCACCAGCGCGTATCCTGCTGGGCTACTTGCGCCAACGTCGCGGCGGTATCGATGGTCGTGCCATTGACCTCGCGAACGATGTCGCCCGGCTGGAAGCCGAAATCGGCCGCGGGTGAATCGCGATTGATGTCGACCACGGTGACGCCCTTGACGTCGGTGCGGACGCCGAGCCGCTGGGCAAGTCGCGGCGACAGTTCCGCAACCTTGGCGCCCGAAAACGGGCTGCGGCCGCGCAGCGTCACTTCCGAGGATTTGGCACCTTCCGGCGCGCGCTCCAGCGCGATGTCCATCGTCGCCTGCTGCCCCTTGGTCAGCACGGCGAAGCTGGCATTGGTGCCGATCGACAGCGTCGCCATCCGGTAATCCAAAGCCTCGATGCCCTCGATCGGCTTGCCGTTGAGCGACAGCACGACATCGCCGGGCTTGAGTCCGGCCTTGGCGGCCGGTCCGGCCTCTTCGACCGACGAAACAAGCGCGCCGGTCGGCTTCTCCATACCGAGCGATTCGGCGATTTGCGGCGTCACACGCTCGAATTCGGCGCCGACATAGGGCCGCTCGAAAAAGGTGAGCCCGGCCTTGGCGGCATCGACGAAAGCGCGAACCATGTTGGAAGGGATAGCAAAGCCAATGCCGATCGAACCACCGCTGCGGCTGTAGATCGCCGTGTTGATGCCGACCAGTTGACCGCCCATGTTGATCAGCGCGCCGCCGGAATTGCCAGGGTTGATCGCGGCGTCGGTCTGGATGAAGAAGCCGGAATCGGAAACGCCGATATGGCTGCGGGCAAGTGCCGAAACGATGCCGCTGGTGGTGGTCTGACCGACACCGAAGGGATTGCCGATGGCCAGCAAAAGGTCGCCGACCTCGAGCGCGTCGGAATCGCCGATGGCGATCACCGGAAACGGCTTGTCGGAGGAAATCTTGAGCACGGCGAGATCGAGCGTCTCGTCCTTGAGCAGCACCTTCGAATCGAATTCACGCCCGTCCGCGGTCGCGACCTTGACCTGATCGGCGTCCTTGACGACGTGGAAATTGGTGACCACCACGCCGGTCGGGTCGACCAGCACGCCGGAGCCGAGCGAAGACTGCGCGCGCGGCTGCGAACGGCCAAAGAACTCCTCGAAGAACGGATCGCCGTCGAAGGGCGACACCACCTTGGCGGTCTGCGAAGCATAGACATTGACCACGGCCGGCGCCGTCTGCTTGACCAGCGGCGCGAAGGACAGTTGCACCTCTTCGCGGCCGAACGGCACGCGCTTGTCGGGGCCGGAAGTGGCGTTCTCACCCTCGACGCCGTGCAGCAGGTCGGTCAGCACGTCGGACAGGCCGGGATCCGTCTTGGCGGCGTCTTCGGCCAGCGCCTGCCTGATCACCGGCGCGGCTGTGAATGCCAGCATGGCGCAGAACAGAACAAGGGACAGCCGTTTGATGCGCATTCCGAATCCTCCAAGGCAAGTTCGGGCGCATTGTCCCGACGATTGTGCAGAATGAAAGGCTAAGGCGCTGAAATCTGATTATTTTGGGCAATCCGCGACAAAACCGGCCGCCAAAGGCAAGCAAGCGCTCGTCGGGAGCCTTCGTGACAGCAAAAGGGGCCCGCAGGCCCCTTGAACTCACTCAGGAAAACCGAGCCTTATGCAGCCGCGGCTTCCTCGTCGGTGCCTTCGGCCTCGATGCGGGCACGGTCGCCCGCGCCCTTGGCCGAGATGTCGCGGTCGACGAACTCGATGACCGCCATCGCGGCATTGTCGCCGTGGCGGAAGCCCGCCTTCATGATGCGCAGATAGCCGCCGTTGCGGGTGGCGTAGCGCGGCGCGATGGTGTCGAACAGGCGCTTGACGACGCCTTCATTGCCGATCTGGGCGATCACCTGGCGGCGGGCGTGCAGGTCGCCGCGCTTGCCGAGCGTCACCAGCTTCTCGACGATCGGACGCAAATCCTTCGCCTTCGGCAGAGTGGTGACGATCTGCTCGTGCTCGATGAGCGACACGGCAAGATTGGCAAACATCGACTTGCGATGGCTTATGCTACGGGCGAACCGGCGGCCTTTAAATCCGTGGCGCATGGCTCTTCTCCTTCATTGCGGGTTCAGAGGCAAACGCCTCAATATTGATCTTCGTAACGCTTGGCGAGGTCTTCGATGTTTTCCGGCGGCCAGTCCGGCACTTCCATGCCGAGGTGCAGGCCCATCGCCGCCAGGACTTCCTTGATCTCGTTCAGCGACTTGCGGCCGAAGTTCGGGGTGCGCAGCATCTCGGCTTCGGTCTTCTGGATCAGGTCGCCGATATAGACGATGTTGTCGTTCTTCAGGCAGTTGGCCGAACGCACCGAAAGCTCGAGTTCGTCGACCTTCTTGAGCAGTGCCGGGTTGAAGGCCAGTTCGGTGACGGCCTCCGTGGCGACTTCCTTCTGCGGCTCGTCGAAATTGACGAACAGGCCGAGCTGGTCCTGCAGGATGCGGGCGGCGAAAGCCACCGCGTCTTCGCCCGAGATCGAACCGTCGGTCTCGATGGTCATGGTCAGCTTGTCATAGTCGAGAACCTGCCCCTCGCGGGTGTTCTCGACCTTGTAGGAGACCTTCTTGACCGGCGAATACAGGCTGTCGACCGGGATCAGGCCGATCGGCGCGTCCTCGGCGCGGTTGCGCTCGGCCGGCACGTAACCCTTGCCGGTGTCGACGGTGAATTCCATGCGGATCTCAGCGCCTTCGTCCAGCGTGCAGATGACGTGGTCGGGGTTGAGGATCTCGACATCGCCAACCGTTTGGATGTCGCCGGCGAGAACCGCGCCCGGTCCCTGCTTGCGCACGACCATGCGCTTGGGGCCGTCGCCTTCCATGCGGATGGCGATTTCCTTGATGTTCAAGACGATGTCGGTCACGTCCTCGCGCACGCCGGCGATGGACGAGAATTCATGCAGAACGCCGTCGATCTGCACGGCGGTCACAGCCGCGCCGCGCAGCGAAGACAGAAGCACGCGACGCAGCGCGTTGCCGAGCGTGAGGCCGAAGCCCCGCTCCAGCGGCTCGGCGACCAGCGTGGTCAGCGTCTTCTTCTTCGACGAGAACTCGATCTTGTTCGGCTTGATCAGTTCCTGCCAATTTTTCTGGATCATGATGCTTTCCTTCCGTTGACCCGCCACCATCCAATCGTGGCGGGCGACCTGGAAAACCGCGGAGGAACGCTTGTGGCGCTCGCGCGGCGTTCAGTAATTTTAGACGCGGCGCTTCTTGCGCGGGCGGCAGCCATTGTGCGGGATCGGCGTCACATCACGGATCGAGGTGATGGTGAAGCCGGCCGCCTGCAGGGCGCGCAGCGCCGATTCACGACCGGAGCCGGGTCCGCAGACCTCGACTTCGAGCATGCGCATGCCGTGTTCCTGGGCCTTCTTGGCGACGTCCTCGGCGGCCATCTGGGCGGCGAACGGGGTCGACTTGCGCGAACCCTTGAAGCCCTGGGCGCCGGCCGACGACCAGGCAATCGAATTGCCCTGCGCGTCGGTGATGGTGATCATCGTGTTGTTGAAGGTCGAATTGACGTGGGCAACGCCCGACGAGATGTTCTTGCGTTCGCGACGGCGAACACGAGCGGCTTCCTTGGCCATGGTAGTCCTTTCAGTTGATCTCTACACCGCCGTAATGCCAGCGGCTCCACCAGGGAGAAGGCAGTAGGGGAATATGGCAGTAGGGCAGTATGTCTGCCGATCCTATTGCCTTACTGCCCTACTCCCTTACTGCCCTAAATTACTTCTTCTTGCCGGCGATCGACTTGGCCGGGCCCTTGCGGGTGCGTGCATTGGTATGCGTGCGCTGGCCACGAACCGGCAGCGAGCGACGATGGCGCAGGCCGCGATAGCAGCCGAGGTCCATCAGCCGCTTGATGTTCATCGACACTTCGCGGCGCAGGTCGCCTTCGACCTGGTAGTCGCGGTCGATCGTCTCGCGGATCTGCAGGACTTCGGCGTCGGTCAGCTGGTTGACGCGGCGCTCGGCTGGGATGCCGACCTTGTCGACGATCTCCTGGGCGAACTTCTTGCCAATGCCGTGAATGTACTGAAGCGCGATGACAACGCGCTTGTTGGTCGGAATGTTGACGCCGGCTATACGAGCCATGTTCTTCTCTTCTCCATGTGGGCCGGCCAACCCTTAGAAACAAGGTAGGCCCGGCGCTATCAAAGTTGCCCCGCGTCCGGTGGAGGCCGGCCTTGCGGGAGTTTCCAGTTCAAAGCGGGCTGCCTTGCCCTTGCGGACAAGCAAAGCCCATGCCTGATAGGAAGACGGGCCGCCATACCCCAGCGGACCGCTCCAGTCAAGCGCAATCGTCTACTTTCTCTAAGCAGCCTCTTGGGTGGCTGATTTAAGCACTGCTTCGATCTGTTCGGTGACCGCATCGATACCGGCCATCCCGTCGACGCCTCTGAGCTTGCCCTTGGCGTAATAGTAGCCGATCAGCGGCGACGTTTTCTTGTAGTACTCCCTTAGGCGTTCTTCGAACACCGTTGGATTGTCATCCTTGCGCACCGGCTGACCGGCGGCCTTGGTCTCCTCGGCGCGCTTGACGATACGACCGACCAGCGCCTTGTCGTCTACGACAAGTTCGATGACGACGTCGAGAGAGAGGCCGCGCTCCCTGAGCATCGATTCGACCGCGTCCGCCTGCACCAGTGTGCGTGGGTACCCGTCGAGGATGAAGCCTTTGGCGCAATCGGCCTGGTCGATGCGCTCTGCCACGATGGCGTTGACGATCGCGTCGGAAACCAGCTCGCCGGCATCCATCACAGCCTTGGCGCGCTTGCCGACTTCGGTGCCGGCCTGGACGGCCGCGCGCAGCATGTCGCCAGTGGAAAGCTGGGGTATGCCGTGCTTTTCTACCAGTCTTTGTGCTTGTGTCCCCTTGCCCGCTCCTGGCGGCCCAAGCAATATCAACCTCATCTGGCCTTCTTCCCCCCGCGCAGCTTCGACTTCTTGATCAGGCCCTCATACTGGTGCGCGATCAGGTGACCCTGAATTTGCGCCACCGTATCGAGCGTTACACTGACCACGATCAGAAGCGATGTGCCACCGAGGTAGAATGGTACGCCAGTCGCAGAAATCAGGAACTCGGGCAGCAGACACACCAGCACCAGATAGACGGCGCCGACGACGGTGATGCGGGTGAGAACGTAGTCGATGTAGTCGGCGGTGCGTTCGCCCGGACGGTAGCCCGGAATGAAGCCCGAATGCTTCTTGAGCTGGTCGGCGGTGTCCTTCGGGTTGAAGACGATCGCCGTGTAGAAGAAGGCGAAGAACACGATCATCGCCGCGTAGAACGCCATATAGAGCGGTTGGCCATGGCCGAGCGCTGCCAGGATGGTGCTGGCCCAGGCAGGCATGTTGGTCGTCTGCGAGAAGCCGGCGACGGTCGCCGGCAGCAACAGCAGCGAGGAGGCGAAGATCGGTGGGATAACGCCGGCCGTGTTGAGCTTCAGCGGCAAATGCGAGGTGTCGCCCTGGAACATGCGGTTGCCGACCTGGCGCTTCGGATACTGGATCAGCAAGCGGCGCTGGGCGCGCTCGAAGAACACGATCAGCGCGATGACGACGACGGCGAGAACGATGATCGCGAGAATCAGACCGGTCGACAGCGCACCGGTACGGCCAAGCTCCAGCGTGCCGGAGATGGCATGCGGCAGGCCGGCGACAATGCCGGCGAAGATGATCAGCGAAATGCCGTTGCCGATGCCGCGCGCGGTGATCTGCTCGCCGAGCCACATCAGGAACATGGTGCCGCCAACCAGGGTGACGACGGTCGAGATGCGGAAGAACATGCCGGGATCGCTGACGATGCCGTTGCCGCCCTCCAGCCCGACCGAAATGCCATAGGCCTGCACCAGCGCCAGCAGCACGGTGCCGTAGCGCGTGTACTGGTTGATGATCTTGCGGCCCTGCTCGCCTTCCTTCTTCAGCGCTTCCAGCGACGGGATGACCGAGGTCATCAGCTGCATGATGATGGAAGCGGAGATGTAAGGCATGATGCCCAGCGCGAAGATCGCCATGCGCTGCACGGCGCCGCCGGCAAACATGTTGAACATGCCGAGCACGCCCTTGCTCTGCGACTGGAAGGCCTGCGCGAAAGCGTCGGGATTGATGCCGGGAAGCGGAATGTAGGTGCCGAGGCGGTAGACGAGCAGCGCGCCGATGGTGAACCAGATGCGTTTCTTCAGATCCTCCGCCTTGGCGAAGGCCGAGAAATTCAGATTCGAGGCCAGTTGTTCAGCAGCCGAAGCCATGCCTGATTCTCCGCTAGAGCATGATGCCGAAAAGTGTGAAGCGGTTTTCGGGTAACATCATGCTCTACTTCTTTGATTTCTATGTCACGCTCAAAGGCCCGCAGGACAGGCGGCGCGTATCACCGAAACTCACGAGATAAGCTCCGGACCGTAAACATGCAAGCGGCCGCGTTGACGCGGCCGCCATATTGGTCAAATCAAAGCGCAATCGAAAGCAAAACCGGGTCGCACCTTTGCCGATCGCGCTTCAAATCGTCGTTACTCGGCGGCTGCCTTTTCCGGCAGCTTCACCGAACCGCCGGCCTTTTCGATCTTCTCGATTGCCGCCTTGGAGGCGCCGGCCACGTCGAAGGCAAGCTTGGCCTTGATGTCGCCATCGGAGAGGATGCGCACGCCGTCCTTGACGCGGCGGATGACGCCGGCCGCGACCAGCGCTTCGGCCGTCACCGTCGCCTTCGCATCGAGCTTCTTGGCATCGAGCGCGGCCTGGATGCGGGCCAGCGACACGACGACAAAGCTCTTGGCGAAGATGTTGTTGAAGCCGCGCTTCGGCAGGCGCCGATAGAGCGGCATCTGGCCACCCTCGAAGCCGTTGACGGCGACGCCGGAGCGCGCCTTCTGGCCCTTGACGCCGCGACCGGCGGTCTTGCCCGAGCCGGAACCGATGCCGCGGCCGAGACGCTTCTTGGAATGCGTGGCGCCGTCCTTGTCACGCAGATCGTTGAGTTTCATCTTCGTTCTCCTGCGCTTTTGCTCAGCCCTCGTCCACGACGCGGACGAGATGCTGGACGGCAGCGATCATGCCGCGCACGGAGGGCGTATCCTCCAGTGTGCGCTGCTTGTGCATCTTGTTGAGGCCGAGGCCGACCAGCGTCGCGCGCTGCTCCTTCGGCCGGCGGATCGGCGAACCGATCTGCTCGACGGTGATGGTCTTTGTTGCTTTCTTGGCCATGGTCAAAATCCCTGGTCAGATCGACTATTCTTCGGCCGCAACGGCGGTGCCGCGGCGGGCCTGAAGCGTCGAATACTTGATGCCGCGCGCTGCGGCCACATCCTTGGGATGCATCTGGCTCTTCAGCGCGTCGAAGGTGGCGCGAACCATGTTGTAGGGGTTCGACGAACCCATCGACTTGGCGACCACGTCATGCATGCCGAGCGTCTCGAAGACGGCGCGCATCGGGCCGCCGGCGATGATGCCGGTACCTTGCTTGGCAGCGCGCAGCAGCACGCGTCCAGCGCCCCAGCGTCCCTCGACGTCGTGGTGCAGCGTGCGGCCCGAGCGCAGCGGCACGAAGATCATGTCGCGCTTGGCCGATTCGGTTGCCTTGCGGATCGCCTCCGGCACTTCGCGCGCCTTGCCGTGACCAAAGCCGACGCGGCCCTTCTGGTCGCCGACGACGACGAGTGCTGCAAAGCCGAAGCGACGGCCGCCCTTGACGACCTTGGCGACGCGGTTGATGTGGACGAGCTTGTCCACCATGCCATCGTCGCGCTCTTCGCGATCACGGCCGCGGCCGCCATCCCTACGTTCCTGTGCCATATCCTGTTCCTTGTTTTTTTCCGGAAGCACGGTTGATGATGATATCCGGCGCCTCTGTGGGCCACCGGGGGCGAAAGTTTCTTAGAAGCTGAGACCGCCTTCACGGGCGGCTTCGGCCAGCGCCTTGACGCGGCCGTGATAGATATACGGGCCGCGGTCGAAGACGACTTCCTTGACGCCTGCCTTCGAGGCGCGCTCGGCGATCAGCTTGCCGATCGCGGCGGCAGCCGCGGTGTCGGCGCCGGTCTTGAGCGAACCCTTGAGGTCCTTCTCCAGCGTCGAGGCGGCAGCGATGGTGTGGCCCTTGGCGTCGTCGATGACCTGCACGTAGATGTTCTTCGACGTGCGGTGGACGGACAGACGCGGACGCTCGCCCGCGACCTTCTTGATCTGGCGGCGGACGCGCTGAGCGCGGCGCTGGGTGGATTCTTTCGAGCCCATGATGTCAGTTCCTTGCCTTCAAAAAACGGGGACAACCATATGCGGTAGGCGAAAGCGCCTCCCGCGGCCGTGCCCCGCGGCGTTAAAATTACTTCTTCTTGCCTTCCTTGCGGACGATCTTCTCGCCAGCGTAGCGCACGCCCTTGCCCTTGTAGGGCTCCGGACCGCGATACTCGCGGATCTCGGCGGCGACCTGGCCGACCATCTGCTTGTCGATGCCGGTCACGGTGATTTCCGTCGGCTTCGGCACGGTGATCGTGATGCCTTGCGGCGTCTCATAGACGACGTCATGGCTGAAGCCAAGCGCGAGCTGCAGGTTCTTGCCCTGCATGGCGGCGCGGTAGCCGACGCCGGTGATCTCGAGCTTCTTTTCGAAACCGTCCTTGACGCCCTGCAGGATGTTGACGATCTGCGTGCGCGACATGCCCCATTTGGCGCGGGCGGTCTTGGTCTGGTCGCGCGGCTGGACAGCGATCTCCGAGCCTTCCATCTTGACCAGCACTTCGTCGTTCACCACGAACTTCAGCTCGCCCTTGGGGCCCTTCGCCGTCACGGTCTGGCCGTTGACGGTCGCGGTCACGCCCTGCGGCAGCGAAACGGGTTTCTTTCCAATACGAGACATTTTTTGTCCTCGTCACTTCTCTTGTTTCAGGTCTCTGTCTTCGGGAACGATCCGAAGACCGGATTCCACTTTGCGATGAGCTGCCAGATCAGAAGATCTGGCAGAGGATCTCACCGCCGACATTCTGTTCGCGTGCTTCGTGGTCGGCCATCACGCCCTTCGGTGTCGAAAGGATGGCGATGCCGAGACCGTTGGCGACGTGCGGGATCGACTTGGCCGAAACGTAAACGCGACGGCCCGGCTTCGAGACGCGGGCGATTTCGCGCACGACCGGCGCACCGTCGAAATACTTCAGCTCGATCTCGATTTCGGACTTGCCGTTGTCGAAGTCGGTCTGGCTGTAGTCGCGGATATAGCCTTCAGCCTTCAGCACGTCGAGGACGCGAGTACGCAGACGCGAGGCCGGCGTCGAAACGCTCGACTTCTTGCGGCCATAGGCGTTGCGGATGCGGGTCAGCATATCGCCGAGAGGATCGCTCAATGACATGTTATGTCCTCCTTACCAGCTCGACTTGACCAGGCCCGGGATCTGGCCGTTATTGCCGAGATCACGAAGCGCGATGCGCGATACTTTGAGCTTGCGATAATAGGCACGCGGACGTCCCGTGACTTCGCAGCGGTTACGGATGCGGATCTTGGCCGAGTTGCGTGGCAGGGCAGCAAGCTTGAGCTGGGCGCGGAAGCGCTCTTCCATCGGCTTGGACTGATCCATGATGATCGCCTTGAGCGCCTTGCGCTTGGGACCGTACTGGTCCGCAAGCTTGCGGCGCCTGTTGTTCTTCTCGACTGAGCTGGTCTTTGCCATTTCAGATTTTTCCTTTTCTCGCTGCCGTTACTGGCGGAAGGGGAAGTTGAAGGCCTTGAGCAATGCCCTGGCTTCGTCGTCCGTCTTCGCAGTCGTACAAACGATGACGTCCATGCCCCAGATCTGATCAACCTTGTCGTAGTTGATCTCCGGGAACACGATGTGTTCCTTGATGCCCATGGCGTAGTTGCCACGGCCATCGAAGCTCTTCGGATTGAGCCCGCGGAAGTCGCGGACGCGCGGCAGCGCGATGTTCACGAGGCGGTCGAGGAACTCGTACATGCGTTCCTTGCGCAGCGTGACCTTGGCGCCGATCGGCATCTTCTCGCGGACCTTGAAGCCGGCGATCGAATTGCGGGCCCGGGTGACGACGGCCTTCTGGCCGGCGATCATCGCCAGATCTTCCGCCGCGATCGAAGGCTTCTTCGAATCGCCGGTCGCTTCGCCGACGCCCATGTTCAGCACGATCTTGTCGATGCGGGGGACCTGCATCTCGTTCTCGTAGCCGAACTGCTCCTGCAGCGCCTTGCGGATGGTCTCGTTGTAGACCTGCTTGAGACGCGGCGTGTTCTGGGCAGTCGCCTGCTTGGTTTGAGCCTTAGCCATTGATGACTTCTCCCGAGCGCTTGGCGACGCGCACCTTCTTGCCGTCCTTCTGGAAGATGAAGCCGACGCGTGTCGGCTTGCCATCCTTGGGATCGGCCAGCGCGATGTTCGACAGCTGGATCGGCGCTTCCTTGGTGATGATCCCGCCCTCTTGGGACTGGGACTGCTTCTGGTGACGACGGATCATGTTGACGCCGCGCACCAGCGCGGTGTCGTCCTTCGGCTGTACCGAGAGGACTTCGCCCGAACGGCCCTTGTCCTTGCCGGCCAGCACGACGACCTTGTCGCCTTTTCTAATCTTTTGCATTGGTCCGGCTCCTTACAGCACTTCAGGCGCGAGCGAGATGATCTTCATGTGGTTCTTGGCGCGGAGTTCGCGCGGAACCGGTCCGAAGATACGGGTGCCGATCGGCTCTTTCTTGTTGTCGACGAGAACGGCCGCGTTCTTGTCGAAACGGATCACGCTGCCGTCCGGGCGGCGGATGTCCTTGGCCGTGCGAACCACGACCGCCTTCATCACATCGCCCTTCTTCACGCGGCCGCGCGGGATGGCTTCCTTGATCGACACCACGATGATGTCGCCCACGGAAGCGTATTTCCGCTTCGAGCCGCCCAGCACCTTGATGCACATGACACGACGGGCGCCGGAATTATCCGCGACGTCGAGGTTTGTTTGCATCTGAATCATGACTGGCCGCCTTCTTCTTTTCTAACGGGACGGGTTCTTCACCCTTCCCCGGTCTGTCCAAAATTCGTTTCGTTACGCCCAGTAATCAGGCTTGGTCCGAGGCCACGACGATCCAGCGCTTGTCCTTGGAAATCGGCTTCGATTCCTGGATGAACACCTGATCGCCGACCTTGTGGGCGTTGTTCTCGTCGTGCGCCTTGTACTTCTTGGTCATGCGCACGGTCTTCTTCATCACGGGATGCGTGAAGCGCCGTTCGACCTTGACGACAACCGTCTTCTCGTTCTTGTCGCTGACGACGGTGCCCTGCAGAATGCGCTTTGGCATGGTTTTCGTCCTTAAGCCTTCTTGGCCGCGGATTTTTCCGCGGCGATGGTCTTGATGCGCGCAATGTCCTTGCGGACCTGCCTCACGCGCGCGGTCTTCTCGAGCTGGCCGGTGGCCTTCTGGAAGCGCAGGTTGAACTGCTCCTTCTTCAGGCTGGCCAAATCGTCGGTCAGCTGGTCCTGGGTCTTGGTCCGGATGTCTTCGGCTTTCATGATCAGCCCGTCCTTATTCTGCGATGCGCTGTACGAAGCGCGTCCTGACCGAGAGCTTGGCCGCGCCGAGACGCAGCGCCTCACGGGCGGTTTCCTCGTTGACGCCGTCGATCTCGAACATGATGCGGCCTGGCTTGACGCGGGCCGCCCAGTAGTCGACCGCGCCCTTGCCCTTGCCCATGCGCACTTCGGTCGGCTTCGACGTCACCGGCACGTCCGGGAAAATACGGATCCACACGCGGCCGGCGCGCTTCATCTCGCGGGTGATCGCGCGGCGGGCCGCCTCGATCTCGCGCGCGGTGACGCGGTTCGGCTCAAGCGCCTTCAGCCCGAAACCACCGAAATCCAGGTTGGTGCCGCCCTTGGCGGTACCGTGGATGCGGCCCTTGAACTGCTTGCGGAACTTTGTGCGCTTTGGCTGCAGCATCGTTCTAACTCCAAATTCCTAAATGTCTTACGCGTTTTCGCGACGGCGACCGCGTTCGCGCTCACCACCACCGCCATGCGCATCGCCTTCAGTCGCGCGGCGCTCCGAAGCCATCGGGTCGTGCTCGAGGATCTCGCCCTTGAACACCCAGACCTTGACGCCGCAGATACCGTAAGCCGTATGCGCCTCGGCCGTGCCGTAGTCGACGTCGGCGCGCAGCGTATGCAGCGGCACGCGGCCCTCGCGGTACCATTCCATGCGCGCGATCTCGGCGCCGCCAAGGCGGCCGGCGCAGTTGATGCGGATGCCTTCGGCACCGAGGCGCATCGCCGACTGCACGGCGCGCTTCATGGCGCGGCGGAACGCGATGCGGCGCTCGAGCTGCTGGGCGATCGACTGGGCGACCAGGGTCGCGTCGATCTCGGGCTTCCGCACTTCGACGATGTTGAGGTGCGTTTCGGACTTCGTCATCTCCATCAGCTTCTTGCGAAGCTTCTCGATGTCGGCGCCCTTCTTGCCGATGATCAGGCCCGGGCGCGCCGCATGGATGGTGACGCGGCACTTCTTGTGCGGACGCTCGATCACGACCTTCGAGATCGCAGCCTGCTTGAGTTCCTTCTCAAGATATTTGCGGATCTTGATGTCCTCGTGCAGCAGCTTGCCGTACTCGCCGGTGTTCGCGAACCAGCGCGAATCCCAGGTGCGGTTGATGCCGAGACGCAAACCGATCGGATTGACTTTCTGGCCCATTATGCGGCCTCCCCTTTTTCTTCGACTTCACGAACGACGATCGTGAGGTGCGAGAACGGCTTCTCGATACGGCTGGCGCGACCACGGCCACGGGCATGGAACCGCTTCATGACGATCGACTTGCCGACATAGGCTTCCGCCACGATCAGCGCATCGACGTCGAGGTCGTGATTGTTTTCCGCGTTGGCGATCGCCGATTCCAGCGTCTTCTTGACCGTGCCGGAAATCCGCTTGGCCGAGAATTCGAGATCGGAAAGCGCTGTCGCGACCTTCTTGCCGCGGATCAGCGCGGCAACCAGGTTCAGCTTCTGCGGGCTGATACGGATCGTGCGCAACACGGCGCGCGCTTCGTTGTCAGCAAGCCTGCGCGGAGCTTTGGCCTTGCCCATGATTATTTCCTCTTCGCCTTCTTATCCGCGCCGTGACCGTAATAGGTCCGGGTCGGAGCGAATTCACCGAACTTGTGGCCGACCATGTCCTCGTTCACCGAAACGGGAACATGCTTCTGGCCGTTGTAGACACCGAAGGTGAAGCCGACGAACTGCGGCAGGATGGTGGAGCGACGGCTCCACATCTTGATCACCTCATTGCGACCGCCTTCACGAACCTTGTCCACCTTCTTGAGAAGGTAGCCGTCGATGAAGGGGCCTTTCCAAATAGAACGAGTCACTTGGCGTTACCTCTTCTTAGCTCTTGCGCTGATGGCGCGAGCGCAGGATGAACTTGTCGGTCGCCTTGTTGGACCGCGTCTTCTTGCCCTTGGTCGGCTTGCCCCAGGGCGAAACCGGATGGCGGCCACCCGAGGTGCGGCCTTCGCCGCCGCCATGCGGATGGTCGACCGGGTTCATGGTCACGCCGCGATTGTGCGGGCGCTTGCCGCGCCACACCGTGCGGCCTGCCTTGCCGTCATTGATGTTGCCGTGGTCGGGGTTCGACACAGCGCCAACGGTGGCCATGCAGGAACCGTGCACGACACGCTGCTCGCCCGAGTTGAGGCGCAGGATGGCCATGCCCTGGTCGCGGCCGACGAGCTGGGCGTAGCCGCCCGCCGAACGGGCAACCTGGGCGCCCTTGCCCGGCTTCAGCTCGATGTTGTGGACGATCGTGCCGACCGGCATCGAGGCCAACGGCATCGCGTTGCCCGGCTTCACGTCGACCGCTTCGCCGGCCACGATCTTGTCGCCGGCGGCAAGGCGCTGCGGGGCGATGATGTAGGACAGCTCGCCATCGTCATACTTGATCAGCGCGATGAAGGCGCTGCGGTTTGGATCGTACTCGATGCGCTCGACCGTGCCGACGACGTCGAACTTGCGGCGCTTGAAGTCGATGATGCGGTACGTACGCTTGTGACCGCCGCCGATGAAGCGGGCCGTGATGCGGCCGTAATTGTTGCGGCCGCCCGACTTGGTCAGGCCTTCGGTCAGGCCCTTGACGGGCTTGCCCTTGTAGAGGCCCGAGCGGTCGACGATGACCAGCTGGCGGGTGCTCGGCGTTACCGGGTTGAATTTTTTAAGTGCCATTGTCCTGTCCTCGCGGCCTTGCTCAGAGACCCGTCGCGACGTCGATCGACTGGCCGTCGGCCAGCGTCACAACCGCCTTCTTGACGTCGCTCTGGCGGCCGATCGTGCCGCGGAAGCGCTTGATCTTGCCCTTGCGGACAAGCGTGTTCACGGCCATCACCTTGACGCCGAACAGCGCTTCGACGGCGGCCTTGATTTCCGGCTTCGACGCCTTCTTGGCGACGTTGAAGACGACCTGGTTCTGCTCGGAAGCCATGGTCGACTTTTCGGTGATCGCCGGCGAGACGATCACGTCGTAGTGACGAAGGTCGGTCATTTAAAGCGCTCCTCGAGAGCCTCGACGGCGGCCTTCGAAAGGACCAGCGTGCCGCGGCGCAGAATGTCGTAGACGTTGATGCCCTGAATGGGCAGCACGTCGATGTTGGGGATGTTGGTCGCCGCCAGCTTGAAATTCTTGTCAAGCTCGGCGCCGCCGATCACCAGGGCGTTGGACAGGCCCAGCGTCGCGAAATTCGCGATCAGCGCCTTTGTCTTGGCCTCGGTCAGCTTCAGCTCGTCGATGATGATGATCGACGCGCTCTTGGCCTTGGCCGAAAGAGCATGCTTCAAACCGAGGGCCCGCACCTTCTTCGGCAAATCGTGCTCGTGGCTGCGAACGACCGGGCCGTGGGCCTTGCCGCCGCCGCGGAACTGCGGAGCGCGTGCCGAATGGTGACGGGCGCGGCCCGTACCCTTCTGCTTGTACATCTTGGCGCCGGTGCGCGCGATCTCGGCGCGACCCTTGGCCTTGTGCGTGCCCTGCTGCTTCTTGGCGAGCTGCCAGCGCACGACGCGCTGCAGGATGTCCTCGCGCGGATCAAGGCCGAAAATCTCCTCGGAGAGTTTCACCTTGCCGGCGTCCTTGCCGCCCAGCGTTGTGATCTTGAGGTCCATTATTCCGCTCCCTCTGTGGCCGGGGCATCGTTCTTGGCGCCACTTTCGGCAGCTGCACGGATCGCGGCAGGCTTCGGCGCATTGGCCGGCAGCGCAACCTTGGCGGCGTCGCGGACCAGGATCCAGGCGCCCTTCGAACCGGGAACCGCGCCGCGGATCAGGATCAGGCCGCGGTCGGCGTCGGTCGAAACAACCTCGACATTCTGCGTGGTGACTCTGACGTCGCCCATGTGGCCAGCCATATGCTTGCCCTTGAACACCTTGCCCGGGTCCTGGCGCTGGCCGGTCGAGCCGTGCGTACGGTGCGACACCGAGTTACCGTGCGTCGCGCGGCCGCCACCCATGTGGTGACGCTTGATGACGCCCTGGAACCCCTTGCCGATCGTCGTGCCCGTCACATCGACCTTCTGGCCGGCGACGAAATGCTCGACGGTGATCTCGGCGCCGACATCGATCATGTTGTCGGCGGAGACGCGGAACTCGGCAACCTTGGCCTTCGGCTCGACGGAAGCGGTCGCGAAGTGGCCGCGCATCGCCTTCGACGTGTTCTTCACCTTGGCAAGGCCAACGCCGAGCTGAACGGCGGTGTAGCCATTCTTCTCCTGCGTGCGCTGCGCCACGACCTGGCAGTTCTCCATCTGGAGAACGGTGACGGGAACATGTTCCCCGGCATCGTTGTAGATGCGGGTCATTCCCACCTTCTTTGCAATCACACCTGAACGCATCGGTTCAATTCCTTTAGAGTTCCGGGCCGGGGCACCGCCCCTACCGCGCTCTCAATCCCTTAGAGCTTGATCTCGACGTCGACGCCGGCGGCCAGATCGAGCTTCATCAAAGCATCGACCGTCTGCGGGGTCGGATCGACGATGTCGAGCAGACGCTTGTGCGTGCGCATCTCGAACTGCTCACGGCTCTTCTTGTCGACGTGGGGCGACCGGTTGACCGTGAATTTTTCGATCCGCGTCGGCAGCGGAATAGGGCCGCGGACGTTGGCGCCGGTGCGCTTGGCCGTCGACACGATTTCGCGCGTCGAGGCGTCAAGCACCCGGTGATCAAACGCCTTGAGGCGGATGCGGATATTCTGACCGTTCATTCGTCAATTCCTTGTTCTGGCGCGGCGCGGGCATCCCGCGCCCGCGACAGATCGGTTTAAGTCCAATTACTCTTTGATGGTGACGACGATGCCGGCACCGACTG